>NZ_AP026437.1:360000-2222500 GCF_055382365.1 Agrobacterium sp. 5Ca39
TTCCGACCTGCACGAATGGCGTAACGACTTCCCCGCTGTCTCCAACATAGACTCAGTGAAATTGAATTCCCCGTGAAGATGCGGGGTTCCTGCGGTCAGACGGAAAGACCCCGTGCACCTTTACTATAGCTTTACACTGGCATTCGCCAAGGCATGTGTAGGATAGGTGGTAGGCTTTGAAGCAGGGACGCCAGTTTCTGTGGAGCCATCCTTGAAATACCACCCTTATCTTCGTGGATGTCTAACCGCGGTCCGTTATCCGGATCCGGGACAGTGTATGGTGGGTAGTTTGACTGGGGCGGTCGCCTCCGAAAGAGTAACGGAGGCGCGCGATGGTTAGCTCAGACCGGTCGGAAATCGGTCGTCGAGTGCAATGGCATAAGCTAGCCTGACTGCGAGACTGACAAGTCGAGCAGAGACGAAAGTCGGTCATAGTGATCCGGTGGTCCCGTGTGGAAGGGCCATCGCTCAACGGATAAAAGGTACGCCGGGGATAACAGGCTGATGACCCCCAAGAGTCCATATCGACGGGGTTGTTTGGCACCTCGATGTCGACTCATCGCATCCTGGGGCTGGAGCAGGTCCCAAGGGTATGGCTGTTCGCCATTTAAAGCGGTACGTGAGTTGGGTTCAGAACGTCGTGAGACAGTTCGGTCCCTATCTGCCGTGGGTGTAGGAATATTGACAGGATCTGTCCCTAGTACGAGAGGACCGGGATGGACGTATCTCTGGTGGATCTGTTGTCCTGCCAAGGGCATAGCAGAGTAGCTATATACGGAATGGATAACCGCTGAAGGCATCTAAGCGGGAAACCAACCTGAAAACGAGTGTTCCCTATCAGAGCCGTGGAAGACGACCACGTTGATAGGACGGGTGTGGAAGCACAGCAATGTGTGAAGCTTACCGTTACTAATAGCTCGATCGACTTCTTCGTTCCCATTGTTCATGCTCATCAAGCGAAGCTTGATGATCTGTTCTGTCTTCACGCTGACGTGGCCTTCGGCCACTACGCTGCAGACGGCGCGCCAAACGATTGGCGACGGACTAGCGTCCTGTATGGGCGCCACGCTCGACCTCGAGCAAGGCAACATACGGATAAGTCACAGAAACGACGTGTAAATTAAATAGAGCCTTGAGCTCTCCAGCTTCTCGAAAACAACGTTCATGTGAAAACATGAACAATGTTGCGTTTTGCCGACCTGGTGGTTATCGCGGGGCGGCTGCACCCGTTCCCATTCCGAACACGGCCGTGAAACGCCCCAGCGCCAATGGTACTTCGTCTCAAGACGCGGGAGAGTAGGTCGCTGCCAGGTCTGCAAAACGCATCAAAAATCTTCTCATCACATCCCTCGGCCCAGCCGACAAAAAAGGGCCGCCAAAAGCGGCCTTTTGCAGTTTAAGACAAAACTTAAGGAAAACGCCAAGTGCGTCCCTTACAGGAGATAAATTGCTCCGCAATTTACTCCGGAAAAGATCCGTCGTCGCTAAAGCAACGACGTAACCGCGACATTCGGCCTTGCCGAATGCGCTGGACGCGGGGTGGAGCAGCCCGGTAGCTCGTCAGGCTCATAACCTGAAGGCCGCAGGTTCAAATCCTGCCCCCGCAACCACTGAGACTTGCAAATTCGCCCACTCGGGGTATTTGCGACGAAGCTCCTCCTCATACGAGTCGAGGAGCTTTTTTTGTTTCTCCTTCGTTGCAATCTCCCCGGCTTCCAGCTTCTCGATGAAATCCGCATGCACTTCGGCGACGAAGCGGCGCTCCATCAGATCGAGAACGTCCATCTGCGCGAGGATGGAGGAGATCAGGCCGTGGACTTCGAGGGTTGCCGGCTGATGTCCGGGTGTCTTGCCGATCACGACCTTCTGCACCAATGAGCGCACGATCGGCATCACCTGACGCTTGGCATCGTCGTTTTTGCCGCGGCGCGCCTGCAGGAAGAAATGACGCATACGCAGTTCCGTCTGGGCGGGATTGTGACGCTGCTTCAATTCTTCGATCTTCGCCCGCATGTCTGGCTCGGATGTGGTGAAGGCGTCGATCTCGCTTGCCAGGGCGACACGCTGGAGCTCGATCTGATCGAGCGTATCGTCGAGCGCAGCGAGAGGAGGGCGGGCTTGCATGGCGCGGTCGGAGATCTGCTGGATGATGCTCTTCTGCTTGCGCTCCAACTCGTTCAGCTCGCGCATCATCTGCTCGCGCTCGGCTTTCGGGCGGCGAAGCCTGGATGTCTCCTGTTCGATCACCTTTGCGGACATGGTGTCGAACATCCCCAGAGAGAAAAATGCGGCCGGCAGGCAATCGAGAACGCGGCTCTCCAGCTCCTGGCGGGTAATGGTCTTGCTGTTGCTGCAGCAAGTTCCGCCGAGCTCGTCGATCGGCAGGCGCTTCTTGCGGTTGGTGCAGCTATAGCGGTCCTTGCTGCTGATGGCGTAGGGGCCGCCACATTCCGCGCATTCGAGCAGGTGACTGAGCAGGTATCCCGGGCGGTGCGTTGCATTCAGCCGGTTGCTCTGCCCAAAATCAAAAAGCTCGCCGACTTCTTTCTGGCGTTCCTTTACCCGCTGCCACAGTTTGTCGCTGACGATGCGCATCTCGGGCACATCAGCCAGCACCCATTCGCTCGCGTCGTTTGCGCGCGCAGTACGGCGTTCGGTTTCCGGGTTCTTGCGGTAGTTACGCTTGTTCCAGACCATGCGGCCGATGTAACTCTCGTTGTTGAGGATGCCAGTGCCACGGCTGACGTGGCCGCGGATGGCGGTATCGCGCCACTTACGGCCGCGCGAGCCCGGGACGCCTTCGTTGTTCAAAAGCTGGGCGATGTCGCGAGGCGACATGCCGTCGGCATAAAGCGTGAAGATGCGGCGCACCACCTCGGCCTTTGCAGGATCGATCTCGCGCAAACCCTTGATGCGATCACCGTTGGCATCACGCTGCTGGGAGAGCATGTAGCCGTATGCGAGGCAGGTCGATGCCTTGCCTTTCTGAACGGCAGTCTTCATGCCCTCGCGAGTGCGGTAGCGAATTTGCTCGACCAGTTCATGACTGAGGGCGGCACGGAGCGCCATCTCCAGGTCATTGACCGGAGTTCCGGCATGGACGGTCCACAGTTCTACGTCGCGGTAGCGAAGCTCCTTGAGGATTTTGGCGCTGTGC
The DNA here is from genome assembly GCF_055382365.1 of Agrobacterium sp. 5Ca39. Classification (NCBI taxonomy): domain Bacteria; kingdom Pseudomonadati; phylum Pseudomonadota; class Alphaproteobacteria; order Hyphomicrobiales; family Rhizobiaceae; genus Agrobacterium; species Agrobacterium sp. 5Ca39. The sequence continues at coordinate 363,158 of NZ_AP026437.1, forward strand.
TCGATGTCGCGCGACAGGCGGTCGACGGTGACACAGAGAACGACGTCGACGGGTTGGCGCTTTACATGCGCGATGAGGCTTTGGATGCCGGGGCGGAGCTGGTAGCTGGTGCCGCTGATGGCGGCATCGGAATAGACCTCGACCAGCTTCCAGCCCTGTCGTGCGACAAAGGATTTGCCGAGTTCGATCTGCGTTTCGATCGATACCTCGTGCTGGCGGTCGGTGGAGTAGCGGGCATAAAACAGGACATTCTTGGTCATTTACGGAATTCCATATCCATTAATCTCTTCATGAACACCGGCCGGCATCCGCCGGCCAGTTCGTTTACTAGGTGCTCAACTCTGCTGCTTGCGGCGCCCTGCCAATCCTGCAGCACGCTCGGCTGCGCCATCCTGGCGATCCTTCACGCGGTCCCAGAGTTCATCGCTGACGATGCGCAGTGCCGATACGTAATGGTAGTCGTCGTCGCCCGCCTGTTTACACGCGCCGACGTAAGCCAGGTTGTTGAGGATGCCGGTTCCGCGAGCGCGGTTGCCGCGGATCGCAGCGTCGCGCCAGAAACTGCCACGGGGACCGGCCACGCCTTCCACATTAAGAAGAGCAGCGATCTTTGTCGGTGCCATCCCCTCGGCATACATACCGAAAATACGCCTGATGACGTCGGCGGCGACCGGATCGACGATCTTGAAACCGAAGATGCGCTGGCCGTCCGCATTGCAGGCGCCGGAATAGCGGTAGCCAAATGGAAGGGGCGCGAAGTGTTTCTCCTCGCGCAGGTCGTCGGGCACTTGGGCAACGTGGCTGCCGATGGCAAACATCTTGCTGCGGTCATCGATATAGTGATCGGACAGGTTCCGGGCGGTGATCCGCTCGCCAGGATCGGCGACCCAGAGTTCGATTCCCTTGCGAGCGAGTTCGCTCAACAGCCGGCTGGCGATATCAAATCGCGAGCACAACCGGTCCAGTGTATGGCAGAGGACGATATCGACCGTCTCGCGCTCGATATGGGCGAAAAGCTTGCGCACGCCGGGCTGCGCCATGAAGACGACTTCGCCGATATCCTCGTCAGTATAGGACTTTGCGAAGGTCCAGCCATTCTCCTTGATGAAGCGGTGCCCATAGTAGAGCTGCGTTTCGAGGCAGGCATGGACGTGGTCGCCGGCGGAATGGCGTGCATAGAACAGGACGTTCTTGGTCATGGAGTGATCTCCGTTCGAATGGGCGAAGTCGGGGGACATGGTAACCGGCGGCGGGGGAGTTGAGAGCCCCGCAGCGATGCCAGATCATCATGGTCTGGCGGTTGGCAGGTGTTGGCGGCAATAATTGCCGCAATAAGGAGCCGCTCCTGAGCGCTGGTCAGTAACCCATCATGGCGCGATAGGCCGTGGCCTCATCGGTGTTCCCGCGAATCCAGCCATGCTGCTGAAGCTTGAGCAAGCTGTCGGCGACGCCATCGCGCGCGCCGCACCAGGTCCAGCCGGTATCGGCGGGGCGGATAATGAAGACTTCGGTGGAGGTCACCTTGATCCGCGTTGCGCCGGTCTCCGCCTTGACGGCTTCGCGAAACAAGCGATCCAATTCCTTGATCCGCTGCTTCTGTTCGGCCGTCAGGTGCGCCGGCTGGACGCGGGACGGGGTCTTCGACGGGATATGCGTCGCGGGGATACGGTGGGTGAGGACGAACACACGGTGCACCTGCTTGCGCCGCCAGGGTGCTCGGTCGATATCGACCATCAGGCCGTTATTGGTCACGTCGCAAAACAGCTCACCACTGATCGCGACACGGTGGCTCCCCAGAAAAACGATGCAGGGATGGCATTGCTGAATTCCCGTGCGGGCTTTGAGGTACGCAGCAAGGGTCGGACGACGTTGGAAGTCGTGCCATTCTCCCGCATAGCCGAGCAGTCGCAAGGTGCTCTCGATCTCGTCGTCACTTGTCGTTGTGATCGCGGGAGGGCGGGGGCGGTCTACCCAGCCTGCGCCATGACGGACGAGCCGCACGGCATCCCGGACGCGGGACATCGATGCGTCCGTGATGGAGGCCATGGCTACTGTGCCGGAATACAGCCGGGATTTGGTGTCGTTGTCGACGTCGTGGAGATGGTGGGTCTTGATCGCACCGAGTGCGGACGGGAGGTCGATGATGTTGGGCACGTTCGGATCCTTCGTATCCAGGGTGGAGTTGAAGGAATGCGCTCACCACTCTGGATCCCTCAGGCGTCCGTTCGCCCTCGATCCCATCTCTTTGTGCCTGAAAGCCACCACACGGATAAGGTGACCCAGGCTGGGCAATGCTCTGCAGGACGGTCCGCACCGGCCAGAGCCTCTGTAAAAATCGGTACGTCACTCGATCATCGGTGTCACGAGCGCGCCGGGAGTCCTCCCTTGCAAGATTGTCCCGGTTAGCAAAAAGCCAATCAGAAAACCAGTTTCCGCCATGCAAGGGCTTCCGCTGGTGCGCATTCCGGCCGAGGCGTTCACCTCAGCCGTCGGCGACATTATCCATATCCCTTGCGAAATCAATGCAGTGACCTTGCAGGATTTAGAATTATTTGAAAACCTGGCTGACCAGGGCTTAATCAGATCGATAGCATTTTAGCGAATCGGATGGATGCTGATGAGTTGATCTTAGATGATCGGCCCCCCCCCCCAGCACTCTGGAAATCCGATTCAGGATAAACGGCGTTTAACCGAGTAATGGGGGGAGATGTCGTAGAGATTGCAAACGCCGTTAGGTGTTCCAGTGGCAGCGCAAGGTGAGCAGACCCGGGACCGTAGGCAGGTAGACGAAACCGCTCAGGCGCCCTCGTCGGCACCGCCAGGATAGAGCAGATGGGGCTTGCGGCGGAAGGGCCAGTCGCCATCCCGGTACTTCTCAACCAGCCCATCGAAGACGGTGTGGGATTCATGCTCGTCGAAGCCCTGCTTGACCAGCATCCTGACCACCCGTTTTTTAAACTTTCCCAGCGTTTCCGTCGCTCCCTCGGCGGCCATGGCGGAGATCGTCATGAACAGCGCCGTGCGGGCCACATCGTCTCGTCCGGGGCGCTTGGCCTTTCGATCAGCATCACGCAGCTTCCGCTGTCGCTCGCGCTGTTTGCTGTTGCGGATCTCCTCGGACTTTGCTGGCATGCACTCTTCCCCGTCAGGTCTCCGGCTATCGATGCCAGACCGTTGTCAATGCGGCAACGCCGTTTGCATGGAATCGGAAATCCCGGTTTATGAATCGTTTTTTTGGGGTTCTGAATCACATGAGCGCAATTTGAGATCAATTGCGGGCACGTTGAGACAGGTCGAGATAAGCTGGCAAAGGACAAACGGCGGTCGTGAATCAAATGACCAGCGTTTGGAATCAAAAATATCGGACCTTGAATCAAATGAGCGCAATTTGTCTCGACGTGCGGACACGTTGAAATGACCTGTGGGCAAGCTGACGGAAATCGCCGAGGACTTCCTGTCGCGCTTGCGCCTGCAGACCCATCTCCATTCTGAAGCATGAGGCGGCGAACCGAAATCTTCCCGTTCGGTTCATCCGCGAAGTCGCATGTCATATGTCCCAGCCGTTCGCGCGGAATGTGTCATCTTCGGGTGGAAATCGAGCATCGCTCTCAGGCGGCGAGACGTTGGCTGCGTGTTTACTTCGTCGCGTGTTCCCGTGACGGAAAAACTACTTCGTGAAGGCCTTGAATGTGGGAGCTCGGCTATCCGGCTTCGGATTCTGGATTTTGTGGTGAAATAATACCGATCGATCACGAAGTGAAAAAATTTTATAATTATCGCATATATCGATATAAATTGATTAATTTGTCGTTTATATTTAAATATTATCGATGATAACCGCGGAGAAATAAAGATTGCGATCGAAGATATACTATAAATATATTTTACTTGAATTTGCATTAAAGCCGTATTGGCGCGATCATATAGTCATCCGATGCGTTGTTCGTCGGATACATTGTAAACGCGTCACACGGAGACTTCCATGCGCACCAGAAATACCAAGCCCACTGCGACCGCCGCCCTCTCCTATAACTATGAAGAAGAGGGGATCGGGCACACAACGCGCGATCTGCTCGAAAGCAGCGCGGCCCATATCTTCGACCTGGGGCGCCGCACCACCGAGCAGACTTTCGAGCTCGGCGACCACCTGAGCCGGGCTGCCGACCTGCTGGCCGACGGCCGGTTCGACAAGTGGGTAAAGATGCGCTGCGGCCTCTCCGCGCGCAGCGGTCGCAACTATATGGCGGTGTTCCGCAACCTCGGCCATGTTCGTGATGAACTGGTCGATCTGTCGGTCGGCGCGACGGTGTTGTTCCATCTGAGTTCGGCAACCGACGATCAGGTCAAAGCGGCCATTGCCTTTGCCGAGGAGAACGGGCGCCTTCAGGTTGCCGACGTCAAGACCATTATCGCCGGTGGCGAGGAGGACGGTGATAAGGCCGAGAAGGACGATCAGTTCTGGGTCGGCGGTGTGGCTGGACTGAAAGTGTTGATTGCGGCCAAGATCCGCGATGGAGTGAAGGCGTTCATCGAGCACGTCGTGACGATCTGCAAGGCGGTCGAGGCTGCGCTCAGCAGAAGCCGCGTGATCAAGGAGGCGTTGGCGAAGGAAATCCAGGATATCGCCCGCGTCGCGCGTCAGGAGCTTGAAAGCCTGGCCTTGTTCCTCGAGCCGGAGCTCGATTATGGCCGCAACACCCGGCCGACCAAGTTCCCGAAGAAGACCGGCTGGTCTGAGGTCAACGATACGCTCTATACATTGGGTGGTGTCGATGGCTGGCCGAAGTCGAAAGACATGCGTGACTGGCTTGCGCTGCATGTGCTTCCGGTGCTCGGCTGGGCGGTGTCAAAGGAGCGGAAGCCGGAATGGCCGCTCGCGGCGCCAACTGCTCCGGCTTCCGAACCGGCGGTTCCGGCAGAGGCGGACACCGTCGGCGATCGTCACGATGCCGAGCCGGTTATGTCGGACGAGGTCTCTGATGATGCCGATGTCCCGGATGAGGTGATCGACCGGTTTGGCGCGGCGCTGGAGGAGGCGTCCGGCGGCTTCATGACGGTCAGCCGTGAGGCGCCGCGAAACCGCAAGCAGTTTGCCAAGGTGCCGGCGCTTGCCGATGACAGCGTCGCCGATGTTGAACTCGCGCCAGCCGTCACGGGGTAAGATGCAAGTTGCACGAGGGCCGGGCGACCGGCCCGCCAAACTCGGAAGGGGCCGCATGTCGGCCCTTTTCCTTTTGCCTGATGATGACGAGCGAAACGCTGAGGTCGACCGTTGCGATCACTGGGCGCGTTCGTCGGTCCGGACTTCGTGAGCCCACCGTTAACTATGTACCGGCTTTGTTCTTTTTTGTTGTTCCGGGTCCTTGAGCCCGGCTCCCGGTCCTGCCAGGTTGGGGTCGTTCGGAAGACCGGACACAAAACGGCCCAAGGCAGCGCGCCAACGCTACCAAGGGCCTGACCCTCAGCCTTCTCGAAAAAGGAATCGGGCTATGACCACGCATACTCTCTCTACCCCTGCCGGGGAAGTTCTTCGTTCGACTGTCGCCGCGGCATCGATGTTCTCCCATCGCTCATTCGGTACTGGTGCCTACAGCATCAGCGAACCGGCCGCGTTGCGCCGCCATCCCCACATCGTTCGCTTCGCCGAAGTCGAGGCTGATCTCGATCTGCTGATCGATCGCGCCATCGCGGCCATCGCCGAGGGCGAACCGGTCGAGGACGAAATCCTCGGCCACTACGTTCACATCGCCTCGCTCGTGCGCGCCGTGTCGTTCCGCGAAGGCAAGCTGCTTGAGCAGGCGGTCGAGCATCTGGCGAAAGCCAATCCAAACATCACCGTGCTGACCCAGTCGCTGAAACTGCCGTTGGTCAAGGCGGCGCTCGAAGCCGTCGCCGGAAACGACTGGTCGTCCCTTGACGGCGTGAAGCTCGACTGCGAGGCGCCGGCCAAAGGCAGCTACACGCCCGACCTGATCGTGGTGAACCGGACAAAGCACCTGGCCTACATCCTCGACCTCAAACGCTCGCTCGCCTCTTACGGCGACACCAGCCGTCTCGAAGAGCTGAAGATGAAGATGATGACCTCGGCGATGGTTTTGCCGGACTGGCTCTACAAGAACCACAAGCGGCTCATGATCGATACGGTCGAGGTTGCCATCGTCGATGGCGCCAGCCGCCCGAGCGATCATGCCACCGGCATCTGGGCTCTGTCGGAGATCGACGATCTGCTCGAGATCGACGGAGTTGCGGCCTGCATGGCAGAACTGCGTCTGCGCTTCGGCCGCCGCGTGCAGCAGCTTCTTGAGGCGGAAGCCCGCAAGGCACTGGATGTGGTGGCAATGGCCAAACCGGATACGGCGCCCGCCGCTGCCATTATCGCAAACCGGCTGATCGCTCTGAACGGTCCGGCCCGCACTTTCGAGGAAGAGCAGGCGATGGCCGCGCCGGACGAGGATGATGGCCATTGCGATCTCGGCTGCTTCGACGATCAGGACGACCATCCGGAACCCGCCCGTATCCGGGTCGGCTTCGCCCGCCGTCCGCGCCGGCACTGACGAGCCGCTAGCCTAACGACCCTGATCGCGGCCGCGCCTGAAGCGCGTGGCCGGCTTCTCCCGTCCTTTCCATTCCACCAACGCCGGATGCCGATGCGCTCCGGCGAGGAGACAGTCATGTCCACCGATACCCACAGCCCGTCTGTGGCCGGCTTCCGTTGCGAAGCGGTCACAACCGATACCGTCGCGTCGCCTTGCCTTCGGAGCAAGTCTGCAAATCTCTCTCATATCCAATCCGCCGACCTTCGCCATGGTTCGAGCGATCGCGATGATCCCGCCGTACTGATCGGGTTGGCGCTCGCCTTCGTTCGGCAAGGTCCTCTTCTGGGCGGCGTTGTGCCGGAGCCTCTGATGTTGCGGCTGCGCGCGACTGCCGACAGCGGCAATGCGGCATGCCGCCTGCTGCTCGACTGGCTGCGCAACCGCAATCGAGACCTCGTTCCGTTCGGGAACGAACACCTGAGCCTGTCTGCTGCGACTGGTTTGGCTTCGGTCACTCCTCCGAGCGACCCTCTGCCGCCACGTCGTTCGCCGCGCGAGCGTGTGTTGACGCGGGTCTCGCAGCCCGGTGTCACTGACGGGCGGCGGCGTGGTCGAACGTGTCCGCGGGATCCGGTGCAGGACGCCTACACGGCAATTATTGCCGCGCAGACGGGAGGCCGGACTGATGGATAAGCTCGCCCGACTGCTTGTTCGCCGTCTTCGGCACCTTGCGCGCCGCGAGGCGCGCCGGATCGCCCTGCGCAACGGTCTGCTGGAAAGCAAGATCGTCGATGTCGATGGTCATCTCACCTGCCGCTACAGTCCGGCTTTCGACACGACACGACTGACCGGCGATCCGATCCGTGACGATACCTGGTTCCGGCGGAATTTTGGTGACTGGCTTGTCGCACCGAAGGAGACCGGCAATCCGACGGCCGGCTCTGCTGGCGATAGTGTCGTGACCGCCGGGATCGTTCATCCGCCGTTCGCCTCGCAACTCGTGGCCCTCCCTCAGGCGCGCCGCGGCACAATCGCGCAAGACGCGGTGCTGGGTAACGGAGTCGATCGGCGAGCTTACGCCGTCGGTCTTGTGGATCGGGCAACGGCGATGCCACTGGTCAGTCACATCGTTGCAACCCTGGTTCTGGCGCGCGCGGTGCAAAGGAGCGGACGGTCGCTTCGGGAGATCGTTTATACGCTGACCCGTGTGACACCGGTCGTTACCCTCCATGCGCCACTCGCGGGCTTCGAGGGGCAAGTGCTGCGGCTCCTTGAGAAATCCCGGCTGGTGGCGGGCGGCCCGTTTGCGATCGTTGATGCGGACCACATGTTCAACGACGATCACTTCGATGTCCTCGAAGGTGAGGCACGCAGGCGCCTGATGACCTTCTCGGGTGCCGGCGTGCATCGTGTCACAGGCAATGCCCTGCGCCGGCGGATGCTCAGCGCACTGTCGCGCGACTTGGCCGTCCTTGCCATCGCGGAAAAGCGATCGGACATTCCCTCGCTGCTACAGATCTCCGCCGACCTGTCGCTGGAAACGGGAAAGCTCGATCGCAGGTTCGTCGCCGATCTGGTCGACGTGCTTTACCCTGACGAGGCAATCGAGACGCTGGGCCTGCCGTCGGATGCCGATGCGCGCTGGCTGTCGCTGGAGGATCTGGTCCTTGCGTTTCGTCCTGGGCGGCATATCAGAGACGTGCTGCATGTCCTTGCCACGCTCATTGAGCGCAATCGCAGTGACTTCGAGGAAGAGGAGGACGGTGGTGACGGAAGCGACGACAAGGCATCCGGATCGGCATCGTCGAGCACATCCACCGAGAAACCCCATGGCTCGCACGAAAAGCCGAAATCGACCGACACTGATAGCAACGGCCGCTGGAAGAAGGACAAGCCGTCGGGCGCCGAAGTGATCCGGCCGGAGCCAATGCCGACGGAGGGCGAGATCGGCCACAAGCCGCCAATGACCGTCGAAACGCTCTCTGGATACGGCCGAGCGAAAGACTGGGCTCTCGATCTCAAGGCAGATCTGGATGATTACCGCGCCAGCATTCTGGCTTGGTCGGAGATGAGCACCAAGCTGCTACTGTCCGGCCCGCCCGGAACCGGCAAGACCACCTTTGCCCGGGCGCTGTGCAACAGCCTGCAAATCCCGCTGGTCGTTACATCAGTATCGACCTGGCTGCAGGGCGGTCACCTCAACGACGTGATCGACAGGATGAGCAAGACGTTTTTCGAGGCGCGGGCCATGGCACCGGCGATCCTGTTCATCGACGAGATCGATGGTATCGGCAAAAGGCAGCCGGCGGAGCGGGAATATGCCGACTATTGGAATACCGTCGTCAACAAGGCGCTCGAATTGCTCGATGGCGCGATCAAAAACGAGGGGCTGATCGTCGTTGGCGCCACAAACCGGCCCGATCATATCGACGAGGCCATCAAGCGCTCCGGACGGTTGGAGACACATATCGAAATCACGAAGCCAGATGTGCCGACGCTGGCGGAGATCCTGGCCCATCATCTCGGTGACGATGCGATGTCGCTGATCCCGGAGCCAGTACCAGAAAGTCGGTCGGGAGCCGAGGACGGATTCTCGCTGAAGAGGATCGTTGCCGACTATCTGGAGGAAGACGCAGAAAGTGAATGGAAGGGAGCCAGCCGATGACTGATCCACAGAACAGCAACGCGTCGGAATGGTCGGCAGCCGCGCAACACGCCAATTCTGCTTATGCTATTCTGCGGCGTCTCGCCACGCGGGCGATGGGGCTGACGGGTGCTGATATCGAACGCATCGTCCGGGAGGCGCGATTGAAGGCGCGCCGCGACAAGCGCGCAATCCGTTACGAGGACCTTGAGGCAGCCATCCTTAGAGACAGACCGCAACTGCCGCAAGATCTCCGCTGGCGCTTTGCTGTTCATGAGGCAGGTCACGCACTCGTCCATCATGTTCTGAAGCTGGGGTCCATCCACGGTATCAACATCGACACGGCCAATGGCGGCGGCTACAGCGAGCTTGGCTTCTCCGCATCAGGAAGCGACACCCTCAGCTACCGGGAAAAAATCCTGGCCATGATGATGGCGGGGCGCGCCGCCGAGCAAATCGTTATCGGCAACGTCTCCGCGGGCTCTGCCGGGGCCGATGATAGCGATCTTGCCCGAGCAACCATCCTTGCGCTTGCCATTGAAAGATCGCTTGGTTTTGGTGCCGTCCATCCGCTTCTCTACCGCAATGACAAAGATCCAACCACGGTTCTGGATGCTAATCCGGAGTTGGCAGCGCGCATTCATGTGCGGCTTGAGAAGGCGGTTGAGAGGGCGGGTGCGATCATCGGTAAGCACCGTAGCAAGCTGAATGACTTGGCGAAAGCTCTGTTTGAGGAACGGGCGTTGGATGGGAGAGCCGTGAGAGATATTTTTTAGTATATCCGGAAATGCAACCTGAAAATATAATCAATTTAATTATTGATAAGAGGTACTTATCGATGGTTTAAAACCCAACCGACAATCATACCCTGTGGCGAACTTTAATATTTACATAGAGTTCCTTTCGAAAATCATTTACCATGATTTCAATGGCTTACGATCTAGCGAAAATCAGTATCACAGCTCTGATGCGGCCTGCTTTCGACGCCGGTATCGCGCTCGCGCGTTTGGACGAGCGGATCGCCCGTTCACCGGTTGGCGCGGGCTGGATCGAACGATCCCAGTTCACCGATGCCTGCGCTTCGCTGTGGATCGACGGCGAACTCGTCCATGTCGAAGACCTCGTGCTCCATGACGCCACGCGGGATATTCGCACACCAACGCATGAGCTGACAATCGCCGGCGACGTGCTTCGAACCCGTCGGCGCATCGCCGGCCAATCCCCGGATTGGGCGTTCTCTGCCGACGGCATCCGCTCGCTGCGGAAAACCTCGGAGATCGGGGCGGGCGGCGCGGACGAGGCTACGACGACCGGAGTTATTCGGCCGGCGATCGCGATCGACGCGGAAGGGGAGGGGGATGACACCGACGACGCCCAAGATCTCCCCGGCGTCGATTATGCTGCTATCGATGCGCTGCTCGCGCGCTCTGACGCTGCGATCGAACGAGTCAAAAAGCCCGGCCGGGCTCCGGCCGATCCGCTGGTCTATGATCTCGACTGGGACGAGGATGCCCGGCTTGATGAATGGCGTGGCGTGTTGCGTCAGGCCGAAAACTTTCCGGCGGTGCTGCAGGCGATCATTGCCCTCGATGCCTGGAACGAGTTGGCGGTGCTGCAGCACGCGCCCTGGCTTGGCCGGCTGTTTGCGGCGTCGATCCTGCGGCAGGCCGGCATCACCACGGGGGCACATCTCGCAGCGATCAATCTCGGCCTCAAAACCATTCCCGTTGATCGGCGCCGAAGCCGCGATCGAGAGACCCGGCTGCTCGCCATCGCTCACGGCATTTTGGCGGCCGTCGAGATCGGCATGAAGGAACATGATCGGCTGACATTGGCAAAGACGATGATGGACCGGAAACTGGAGGGGAGGCGGACCTCTTCAAAGCTGCCGGAGCTGATTGAGCTGGTGATAGCGAAACCGCTGTTGTCGGCCGGCATGGTCGCGAAGACGCTCGAGGTGACGCCGCAGGCGGCGCGGCGGATCGTTTTGGATCTCGGCCTCAGGGAGATGACGGGCAGGGGGAGGTTTCGGACGTGGGGGGTGATTTGAATGAGCATCCCTGCAAAATTGCTATTTCACTTCGTTTCCGCCGGGAGGCGTCGTGATAAGCGTTGCGCTACGGGTCAAATCCCAAAAGTGCCTTCACGTAGCGGACATATCTCGTTTGCGGCTCTCTAGTTTTTCAGGCTTAATTCTCCAGACCATGTGGGTCTTGTTTCCGACTTCTGCCAGTATCGCAGGAACGTCGACTGGGAATTGATGTTTGGTAATCGATGACATCGGATGGAACTCCGGCGTATGACTCGTAACTTGCCCGTTCTCGTCGCAGAAATGATGGGCGGCCCCAGGCAATAGTTCCATTGCTATGGGAGTTGCTGCGTTAGGATTGTGGTAAACGTTTAGCCCTTCTATCCAGCTTTCCTCATAGCCGGCAGAGTTGACAAGAACACGAAAAAATTTCGCTAATGCTGCGTTAGGGTCGTGATCAACCATCCGTCCCTCACGGACCAGCAGCACTCGATCCGAACCGAATTTAGTTAGAACTCCCATTCGATTGAATTTGGCAATCGTGCCCGCGTTGCTGCTGATCACAGCACTTATGTGCTCAGAGCCCGGTTGGCGGAAGAATCCAGACGGGATGGGTTTCTTCTCACCCCATTGATGCGTTTCGACGCGCGTCGCAATTATGGTCAGATTCCCATTCGCATCGAACTCAGCCTTATGTTCGAAGCCCCAAAGGTACCTTTCAAGTGCGGGCTGGGAATGGACCATCGACATCGGTGATGAGAAGTCAGCTACGGCAAGGACCAAGGGTTTGCCCGCAACGTGTGAATGCTTCCAGTATTCTTTGTTTAATTTTGAATAGAGAGGGCTGCCGAACTTTATCGGCATATATTCATGCAGGTATGCCTGCAGTTCCTCCTGCGTGTCGATTGAAGGAGGAGGTTCGATTTTCCCATTGTTTTTGGTTGGCCCCACAGTTACGGCCTCTACGAAAAGTTCGCCGAGCAATCCGGAACAGCAAAAATCAGGAACATTATGGTCGCGGTCAAGCAAGTATCCGGCTTCGATAAGCATAGCAAATAGATACAATTCCCAGATACGCTGATCGAATCCAGTCGTTTGGAATTGTTCAATAAAATTGCCGTCGGCGTCCTCGTGCCAGCGCATCATTGGCTCTATAATCGAGCGAGCAGGTGAGTACCCCTCACTGGTCGTGAGTTGGACGAAGGATGGGTTTAGTTGTGAGGGCGGGTGGACATGAGTGAAAAAGTCAACGGGATTTCCCTTTTCGTCACCCTGATAATGTTCCTCGGACGAGGCTAGTGCTGCCTCGCGCATTGCCGAAAACAGCTTTTCTTTTGCCTTTTCCAAACTTACATCGAAATGTGTGACTGTCGTTCCGCGGAAGCGAAGGTTCCGATCACGAGCCATCACGACTCCGCCATAGTCGCCATCTGTGATATCTTTGCCCAGAATACCGATGACCGCGCCACCTTCGATTTCGAAATGTCCCATTTCGTCGAGGTATAGTAGGGTCATCGGCTGCCGGGCGTAGCCGCCTAACGCGTTGAATCGGGTAATTGAGATTGGAAAAATATCGAACTCGTCCATGCCAGTTTCCTTATATCCCTCCATGCCTGCGGATCCATTTTTCTTTCGCTGAGGAGTCACATGAAGAGCCGATATGGATAGACGTTTCTGGGCAAATCTGGGACGTTCGCGATCGTCTTGGCTAAGCGTTGCGAGTATCGGATGCTAACAGGCACAGGATCGTAGAGAGCATCATTGTTCCAATCCATCTTGGTGAGAGCCAAGGCCTCGTGAGCCGATAGCTCCAACGGTCCACTGCCTGCGTGCCTGATCAGCTGCAACGGCTTTGGAATGCTCTTCTTTCCCTGATAATAGTCGCCCTTATTAGACACTTCGGGAGCATTGCCCGCGACCCAAACAAGCGCCGAGGTCCCGGACCGGACGACAACGGTGCCTCTCGGAACAGGGTAGCCCGCAGGCTTGGTCGGCGGCTTCGGCTGTCCGCTCGGTACCAGCCATACCCCACGCCAACCGGAAGCTGGGCTAACTTCAATGCACTCGATTTCTTGCACCCCGGCAAGTGCATCAAACGCACCCTCGATCTCATCCGGTTTGAATGCTGTGGTCTTATGAATGACAAGCCGCTTCGGCAGTGTTCCTCCATTTCTTCCTTGATAGAGCTCGAGGCTGCGAGCAAGAACCGCGCGCATATCATCTCGACTGAGAAATGGATTTCGACGCGCTTCTGCGACATCGGCGATAGGATCCTTGGCCTCGAAGGCAACGAACTGCATTCCTCCGCCATCCATATCAAACACCTGGGAACAGCACGTCACATAGTGCGCATCCCGCTGGTCGCCCCGTAAGGCGTAGGCGAGGCCGATGTAAGCCGTGTCCTCAGGTACACCTTTCAGGGGCGCAAGCTTCCAAGGTGTGCCCGCTGCCTTAACATAAAGCGCTATCGCCAGCCGCCAGGATCGCGACGCAGGGTGTGAAAACGCAAAGACACGGTCATTGAGCACCTGCGTTGGTATATTATATTTCGCGCCCAATGCCTTGAGTGTGTCGTGAGCATCGAAAAACTTGGTTCTCGTAGTCGCGTCCCAGCTATCTGGAAAATGGAAAAGAACGACGTCAAACTCATTTCGCATCGTGTCAAGACGTCGCAACGCTGCGTCCATCGCTAAGAATAGGCGAACCTGATCATTCCCTTCGCCGGGAAGATCGCGAATAGCGTCCGGCCATTTCACGTGAGCTTCGGCTGGTGCGGACTGCAACGCGATGCCAAACAAAGATTCAAAGCCGGGGTAAGGCGGCACATACTCGAGGCGATCGCTTGGCTGATGCGATCCTTGCAGGGATGCCATCAACTCTCCCCGTCGACGAAATGTACTCGCTGGGCCGACCGTTGCGACCCTCAGTGACGATACATAGCCGCCAAAGGAACCTTTTGAGTACGGTCCGAAATTCAGCAATCCCCTCAATGGATGGACATCGACTTGCTTACTGTCCGATGGAGAAAAAGACAGCAGCGGCTCATCGAGAAGGGAGAACGGAGGAAGCTTGGAATCCATTGGCGATCTCCTCACTTCTTCCGGTCAAAGTAGCGGTGGTGATGGCTTGGCCGGCTCCACGCGGTGACAGGAGAAATCCGGAACACAGCATCGACACCAGCATTGGCTTCCAGATTGAAGGTCTTTGCCTCACCATCTGGGGCCCGCGTGAGCAATTGTGCCCAAGCGTTCACGATCCCGGCCCACTGCATGTTATATTTTCTGGCCCACCGCTCTCTGCGCCAATCACCTGCTGGATCGCCGCCTCGTCGTTCGAGAACCAAGTCGGTCTCACCTATCGCGTCGGCTTGGTTTACGCCCGCAGCTGGCTCGGTTTTGGGGATATCGATAAATGTATAGGGGTCGAAGGCACACCACCAGCGCCCTTCGACTTGTTCCAGCTTCAGAAACACACCCTCTTGGAAGAGAAAACCGAGGTCCGGTACTTTGCCGGTAAGCGCGCCGCCATAAGCCTCACGGAGTTGACGAAGATCGTCGGTTCTCCGTCGAGTGCGACCTTCATCTTCGCCTGGTTGAGGCGACGTGACGGTCAGAGAATGACCGGAGCGCTTCAAACGAGGTAGTAGTGGCTTGCGCCTTGAGAGGGCTCGGACCAGCGCGTCATAGATCAAACCCAGCGCCCAGCTATCGATACCAGGATCAAGCTTGATTGTCCCGGCGACCTGCGCGCCAAGCGGGGCGAGGGCTGCGACGATCTCATGATCATTCCCGAAAGCAGCGATCTCACGGCCGTTCGCTGCGATGACGGCTCTGCACTTGCTCGCTCTGAGAAGATCTCGGACTGCCGGAGATGTAGTCGCTTGCTTGAGGGTTATTCGTCGTGCGTGTGTCGGTAGCTGCTCAACTAAAAGGGCCGAATATCTCAGCACCGGAAACTTACGTGCTTCCACGGTCGGCAGATTAACGGGAATGAGCCGGGAATTTGCTCGCCCCTGCAACACGTGAGCAGTCAATGCCGTTGGAAGATCGACACACTTCATTATATCAGCCGTGAGTTCGTCGAATGTCGCGCATTCCACGATGGCCACATCCACGCCCTTTGCCTTTGCGTCGGATAAAAATTTTGCGACAGCAGGAAGCAGCCGCGAAGCAGACGAGGTGACCCAGTAGAGCCCGTTAGGAAATGGCGATTTTTCGGCGAGAACCGACGTCAACGCCTCCATTATTGACGCGTCGCGCCCGCTATATCCCACGAACAGCATCCCGAAGCGCTTGCCCGCCTCAACCAGCACATGTCGCATGCGCTCGTCCTGTTTTTCGAGCTCTGTGCCGGTATTCTTGATAGTTGTCTCTTGATAGTCTCCGTGCAGTTTGGCAACCATTGGCCAATCGGCCTCATTTAAGCTCCTCATCGCTCTCTCGCCGGAGTCGATTCCCGCGACCGTAAGGCGATGTTGCTCTGTTGCTGAAAGGAGTGCGTTGGCAGATTGCGCTGCTTCCTCGATCAACGGATCGAAGTTGGTGGTAAATATGCAGTCGGTTTTGCCGGCAGCGATGAGGCTTCCCAGCACTTTATGCCCGAAACAAGGTGTCCCTTTCGAGATTGCGTCATCGATATACTGCCTGCGGTGTCGAGGTTGTGGATACACCGCTTCAAATGCGGCAGCATACTCAGTGGGGTCGCCGTCAGGTGGTAGGATCGCCGTGCGCCGGAAAAACTCGTCAATACGCTCAATCCATACCTGATCAGCGGCATCAATTTCTCGCTTAGAGAGCTTGTTCTCACGACAGAAGATCTGGGCCTTAAAATCACGGATCATGGCATAGCCAGTAGGAATGCCAGAGGCAGCTGATGCTCCAGCGCCCAAAAACCATGCTATGAGATTTGGTCTCAACGCAAACGCCGTCGAGAATTCTGCTGCTGACATTACTGGAACGGTTGAAATATCGGTGCTCCTCGTTCACGCGATTCATGTTCATTTATATTCTATTCATGGCTTGAGTTGATATCGGCAAAGACGGGTTCCTCTGGTAATCCACTATTACTGTCAGCTTTTAAGCCCGGGAGACTTTGCAATGGCGAAGATTGATATTGGCCTGCGCCAGGTGCGGAGACTAGCCAACCTGTCTTACGAGGAGCGTTTAGGGTTCATCGCTGCCGGATTACCGATTTTGCTGGAAAGCTCTCGCAGCCTTTACGCAGCATCGCAGACGGTTTCCGAGATGACGCGTGAAGCAAACGTACTTAAGGGGCTCGCGGAGGAAGAGGCTGCCAAAATCCTTATCCTGATAGATATCATGCGATGCCCGAGAAAACTCGTGGGTGGACGGATAGGTGCCATGATGGGCTGGTTCTATGATCATTTGGCGCGGCTTCTTTATGCAGAAGCATGTGGATGGCGCCCTATCAATCTGAAAGAGCTCCGTGGGATTATCGATCAGCGCCGTGTCGCATACTATCTTGAAGGAGAAATGGGTGAGTTTATTGCGCCAAATAGCCTCATCTATCAACGAGAATCGCGCCTTTATGCGGACATCGAAGCTCTCGACGACGGCACTCTCCAGTGGGTTGCGCCGAGCGGATACAAAAGTTTCTATGAGCGCACGCCGGACGCGTTATTGGTGGCGGAGGCGCTCAGCACCATCGGCGCTTTCAGTAAAGAAGGGCTCCACATCATCTCACAGGTGTGGAGCGACGTAGATTTCCACGATGAAACCACCTGCCACGAAAGTGATCGCCTGATCGAAGCGACCCTGCGGACGCTGATCGATGCAAACTTGCCTTCCGAATTGGCAACTGACGACCACATCCAGATTTTGTATGCACGATGACAGATGCCGCTTTATGCGCTCGATATGAGGGAGAAGAAAGTCGAGCGAGCCGTGCTCGAGGCTGAACAAGATCGGCTGCTGCAGTCTGAGGTGGGTAGGGCATACGAATAGGCGCGTTCACGGCCTCAACGACCCCATCGCTGCATATGTTTCTGGAAATTCACTTTCCAAAAGCGCTTCTTTCATATCGTTAAGCGCCTGAAGTTTCTGTATGGTCTCAACGGGTACATAGCTCAGCGAATGCGCTATCACGATGCCGAGTATTATTCCAAAATCTAGGCAGGCAAGCATGGACCGCTCGTACTCGAGTGTGCCTCTTCCATGGAGGCCGATTAGCTCGACCTGGATGTGGTTACCCATGTCCTTGGGATCCTCGACATGACGGTAGACCGACTTGGGGTTTGGATGTGCGCCCCAATCGATCGCGCCCTGGTAGGCCTTCTGGATCAAGTCAGCTTTTGAGGGTTCGCCTTCTGCTTTTCCGATAGATATGGCAACATCCTTCACCGCTGATGTGAATAATCTGCGTGCCGCTTTCATCGCGGCTTCGTTATCGTGCCGATTAAGTCAAACCCTCTCAATATCGGGATCTGATTTCATCATGTGGCCATAGCATGCGGCTTCGAGCGCTGTCCGCAGAAGTGGAAATATTGCTGAAGCATGGCCTGTCAGGGCTACCGAGATGCTGCATTCGTACAGCATGTAACTGTGCATCAAGAGAAATGCGGCGGTCGGGGTGACATTCTGGTCTCCGGCCAATAAATCCCTCTGCAGAAAGTCTGAGAGTTTTTCGACGCCAGCAACAAGCGGAGAAGGCTGCGCAATCTCTGCACGGATGTTCGCTTGGCCAAGTTCGACGTAATGCCGCAAGCCCTGATCTGCCTTGAAAAGCACTACACATCCCTCCTGCGCGCGGCCATCGTGTGAGACAGGTACCGGTCCGAATTCACCAAGATTTATTATTCCATCTACCAGACGATGGCTACCCGCCCGCAGGATGACAGGTCGAAAGTCGATTAGATAAAAAGTTCATGGCGTCAATAGTTTAGAAGACGGAGGGCGGGGGTGATGGGTTCAAATCCCATCGAGGCGAATAACGGCCAAAAGTTGAAGCATTGACAAATCTAACATATCCATTAATCTGGATATATGGAAAGTAACAGCGCGATAACGGCCCTCGCGGCCTTGGCACAAAACACCCGCCTCGAGACGTTTCGGCTCTTGATGCGGCACGAGCCGGATGGCATTCCGGCTGGCGAACTCGCCCGGCTGCTCGATGTCCCGCAGAACACGATGTCGGCGCACCTCGCGACGCTGTCCCGAGCCGGATTGGTCAAGAGCGAACGCCAGAGCCGATCGATCATCTATCGGGCCGACCTCGACGGCCTGCGCGACCTGACACTATTCCTGCTGAAGGACTGCTGCGGCGGTTCGACGGAGCTTTGCGCTCCCCTGATCGCAGAACTGACGCCATGCTGCGCGCCGGGGGCGAAACCATGTTGAGCGCGATCGCATTGCACGAAGTGGCTGGTAGCGACACCCATTTCTGTGCGGCGCTTCGTGCCGCGGATCTTCGGACCGATGACATCGAAGACGATGGACGCGCCTTCTTCGAAGCAGTCTCAGGCGACGGCCAAACGATCGGATATTCCGGCCTCGAACGCTGTGACGGCGACTACCTGCTGCGATCTGTTGTCGTGCTTCCGACGTATCGGGGTCATGGCCTGGGACAAGCGATTGTCGAGGCGACCCTGCGGAACGTTGGCATTGGCGGCGATATCTTTCTGGCGACAACGAGCGCCAAATCGTTCTTTTCGAGCATAGGGTTTTCAGAGGTGCCGCGGACCAAAGTGCCGGTGGCCGTTCTCTCAACCCGCCAGCTTTCTTCCATCTGCCCCTCGTCGGCGACCATCATGAAGCTCAACAGGCCTCCGGCCTAACACGGACCACGACCATGACTGACAAGACCTACAACGTGCTGTTCCTCTGCACGGGCAATTCCGCGCGCTCTATTCTCGCCGAATCCATCCTCAACAAGGAGGGCGGCGGCCTGTTCAAAGCCTTTTCCGCCGGCAGCCAGCCGAAGGGCGAGGTCAACCCTTATGCCCTGAAGGAATTGGAGACGCTGGGCTATCAATCGACCGGTTTCTCCTCGAAGAGCTGGGACGTGTTCGCCGCACCCGGAGCGCCGGAGATGGATTTCATCTTCACGGTCTGCGACAGCGCCGCCGGCGAGGCCTGTCCCGTCTGGATCGGCCATCCGATGACCGCCCACTGGGGCGTCGAGGATCCGGCCGCGGTTTCCGGCCTCGATATAGACAAGCGGCGCGCCTTCGCGCAGGCGGCCCGCTTCCTCAAGAACCGGATACGGGCATTTGTGAACCTGCCGCTGGCGTCCATCGATCGGCTGGCGCTGGAGACCAAGCTCCGCCAGATCGGGGCGATGGAGGGTTCGACGTCACTGCAAGGAAAGTCCGCCTGATGTCGACCTTCGAACGATACCTGACCATCTGGGTCTTTGTCTGTATAGCCCTCGGCGTTGCCCTCGGCCACCTGATGCCCGGTGTCTTCCAGGTCATCGGCGGCGCCGAGATCGCCAAGGTCAACATCCCCGTGGCGATCCTGATCTGGCTGATGATCATCCCGATGCTGCTGAAGATCGATTTCCGCTCACTGGCGAAGGTCGGCTCCTACTGGCGTGGGATCGGCGTCACCCTGATCATCAACTGGGCGATCAAACCGTTCTCCATGGCAGTGCTGGGATGGCTGTTTGTCGGCTGGCTCTTCCGGCCATATCTGCCCGCGGATCAGATCGACTCCTATATTGCAGGCCTGATCATCCTTGCCGCGGCACCTTGCACGGCCATGGTCTTCGTCTGGTCGAACCTGACACGGGGCGAGCCGCTGTTCACGCTCTCGCAAGTGGCTTTAAACGACGCGATCATGGTCGTCGCATTCGCTCCGATCGTTGGTTTGTTGCTTGGTCTTTCCGCGATTACGGTGCCATGGGCGACGCTTGCCCTGTCCGTCGCTCTCTACATTGTCGTGCCCGTTATCATCGCGCAGGTTCTCCGGAGCCGGCTGACCGCCGACGGGACCACTCGGGCCCTCGATAGCCTCCTTGCCAAGCTCCAGCCGTTGTCGCTGGTCGCGCTGCTTGCCACGCTCGTTCTCCTGTTTGCATTCCAGGGCGAGCAGATCATCGCGCAGCCGACCATCATCGCTCTGCTCGCGGTCCCGATCCTGATCCAGGTCTACTTCAACTCCGGTCTCGCGTACCTCCTGAACCGAATGGCGGGAGAGCGCCATTGCGTAGCGGGACCGTCCGCCCTCATCGGCGCCAGCAACTTCTTCGAGCTTGCCGTTGCCGCCGCCATTAGCCTGTTCGGGTTTCAGTCGGGCGCGGCACTCGCCACCGTCGTCGGTGTCCTGATCGAGGTGCCAGTGATGCTCTCGGTGGTCTGGATCGTAAACCGGTCGAAGCGTTGGTACGAGGCATCGCCCGCCGTTTCCCGCAACACAATCACCGAAAGGCCCTGACCATGGACGCCATCATCTATCACAATCCCGCCTGCGGCACGTCTCGCAATACGCTGGCGCTGATCCGCGCCGCGGGGATCGAGCCCACCGTCATCGAATACCTGCAGAACCCGCCATCGCGTGCGCAGCTCTCGAAGATGATCGCAGATGCCGATCTGACGGTCCGCGAAGCGATCCGCGAGAAGGGCACACCCTATGCGGAACTCGGCCTCGACAACCCTGATCTGACCGATGACCAGTTGCTGGATGCAATGCTCGCGACTCCGATCCTGATCAACCGACCGTTTGTAGTCACCCCGCTTGGCACCAGACTTGCCCGCCCCTCGGAGGTCGTGCTCGACATTCTGCCGGCAGACGCCTTCAAAGGACCGTTCACCAAGGAAGACGGCGAACAGGTCCTCGACCAGGAAGGAAAGCGCATTGTCTGAGACCTTCCCCGCATTGCATGACGGCCATCTTCAGCCGATTGCGCCAGAATCCCTTCGCCCGGCGTTCTCCACCCACAAGCCACGGATCCTGATCCTCTATGGATCGCTCCGGGAAGTGTCGTATAGCCGTCTGCTTGCCTTCGAAGTCCGTCGGCTGCTCGAGCGCCTCGGATGCGAGGTGCGGATATTCGATCCGGCCGGATTGCCGCTCCCGGACGAGGCACCCGTCAGCCATCCCAAGGTTCAGGAACTGCGCGACCTCACGCAATGGTCGGAAGGCCAGGTCTGGATCAGCCCGGAGCGCCACGGCGCGATGACAGGAATCATGAAGGCTCAGATCGACTGGATCCCGCTGTCGCTCGGCTCCGTCCGCCCCACCCAGGGCAAGACGCTGGCGGTGATGGAAGTCTCCGGCGGTAGTCAGTCCTTCAACGCTGTGAACCAGTTGCGCATTCTCGGCCGCTGGATGAGGATGATCACCATCCCCAACCAGAGCAGCGTCGCGAAGGCGTTTCAGGAATTCGACACCGATGGCCGGATGAAGCCGTCTTCCTACTATGACCGCGTCGTCGATGTCTGCGAGGAACTGGTGAAGTTCACCATCATGACCCGCGATGCATCTTCCTACCTCACCGACCGATATAGCGAGCGGAAGGAGGAGGCGGCCGAGCTGGAGAAACGGGTCTCGCTGAAGTCGATCTGACGGATCAGGCCGTTGCGGTGGCAGGCTGCCGGCAGGAGGCGGCCACCGCGACGAATGCCGCGATGCTGACCGCGCCGAGACAAGCGTTTGCGACGAGGGCGAAGCTCAGCCCGATATTCTCCATGGCCGCCGCGAACACGAAGGGCGCCCCGGCGCCAACCGCCAGACGGGCGGCCGCCATCTTGCCGGTGATCGCACCATATCCGTCCGATCCGAACAGGTAGAGGGGCAGGCTTCCCTGTGCGATGCTGTTGATGCCGGAACCGAGCCCCAGGCAGATAGCGAAGGCGACCGCACCCGGAAGCCAGTTGCCCGTCATCAGAAGGATCAGGACGCCGAAGACGATGAGCACCGCCGAGAGGACCGCAAGCCCAGGCGGCGACAGGTTCTTCCCAAAAACCATATTGATCAGACGGCTCAGAACCTGCGCCGGGCCGAACAGCGAGCCGATCACAACGGCCGCAGCGCCCAGCCCGATCGAGCCCAGCATCGGCACCATATGGGCAAGGATGGCGGCGAGCGTGAAGCCAAGGAGCGCGAAGGCAAAGGAGACGATCACCATCGCGCGGCGCCGGGCGTGCGTCGGGATCGCGCCGATGACCGTCTCGCGCGGCCGGATGGATGCTTCGCCTGCCTTCTTTCCGAGGCTTCGGATCCAGAAGTGCAGCGGCATGCAGAGGAACAGGTTAAGCGCCGCAAAGACGAGATAGATTTCCCGCCAGGACAGATAGCCGGTGAGCGTAGCCGAGATCGGCCAGAAGATCGTCGAGGCAAAGCCGCCGATCAGTGTCAGATAGGTGATGCTGCGAGAGGCTGTGCGAGGGTCGCTCTCGACCAGCGCTGCGAATGCCGCCTGATACTGAACCATGCCGGACGACACCTCGAGCAGGATGATGGCGGTGGCGAAGATCGCGACCGAGGGTGACCAAGCGCAGAGCGCAAGCGTGAGCGCTGCGAGGGCCGAGCCGACGGTCATGACCGTCGCGGCGCCGATCCGGTCCATCTGCTTGCCGATATAGGTGGCCGACAGGCCACCGATAAAAAGGGATACGGAGAACACCCCGAACACTTCGGCCAGCGACAAGCCGAGATCCGCCGCCATGCCGGGCGCAAGGATGCTGAAGC
Source organism: Agrobacterium sp. 5Ca39 (assembly GCF_055382365.1). Classification (NCBI taxonomy): domain Bacteria; kingdom Pseudomonadati; phylum Pseudomonadota; class Alphaproteobacteria; order Hyphomicrobiales; family Rhizobiaceae; genus Agrobacterium; species Agrobacterium sp. 5Ca39. Next base: position 386,015 of record NZ_AP026437.1, read on the forward strand.
TGTAATAGAGCGTTCCGTAGCCGATGATCTGCGTTAGGCCGAGAGCCGAGACGAGCCCAGCCGGGATTTTCGAACTACGCAACGAAGCCACCCTTGTCGGCCGTGATACAGCAGTCGTCGGCACGCTCGACGTTCTCCCTGATTGCCGGATGACCGGCGCAGCAATCCTCCATCAAGAATCTGACGAGATCGGCAAGCGCGTCATAGCTGGCGCTGTAGATGATCGAGCGGGATTCTCTTCGCTGGGAGATCAATCCCGACCGCTCCAGCTCCTTCAGGTGAAAGGACACGTTCGTGGCGGAGACGCCCATGCGCTCGGCGATCACGCCCGCAGCCAGTCCCTCTGGCCCTGCCACAACCAGCGCGCGGACGATGGCAAGGCGCGTCTCCTGAGAGAGCGCCGCGAACGATGAAAGGGCTTGACGTTCATCCATATTTCAATAATCCTTGAACTATTGGATAGAGGGATAACCGACATGAACGCGATCGACAAGTCAGTTTCGACCGACATCAGTCTCGGCCATCTCCTCGATGTGCTTGCGGTGGCGCCGGATGCCCCGCTGGTGTTCAGTTATGATGGCAGTCCCGTCCGGTCTGGCTATCACGTTACCGAGGTCAAGGCCGGGATGTTTTCGGCGCTCGACTGCGGAGCCAACCCGGAAGCCTGGGCAGAGATCTTCGTGCAGCTCTGGGATATCGACGAGGATGGCCGCACACACATGCCGGCCGGCAAGCTCGCGGCGATCATCCGCAAAGTCTCCGACCATGTGCAGCTTGAGCCAACGGCGAAACTCACGTTCGAGGTCAGTGACGGAGAGCGGCCGATGGCCCTCTACTGCGCGGCAGCGCCGCGGCTCGTCGCCGGCACCTTCGAAGTGTCGCTTTCCGCTCGGCCGGCGAGCTGCAAGCTGAGAGATCGGTGGCTGGCGGAGGAGCAGGCCAAATCATCCTGCTGCGTGCCGACAGCCAAAGAATCAAGGTGCTGCTCGTAACTATGCTCGTTGAGTGATAACGTGAGCTTCTAGTCGATCCGCAGCGGATTAAGCTGCTGAGTTTTATCGGATTTTACTCGTTAGAATAATGGGTCGACGGTTCGATCCCGCTCAAGAGCGGGTTGTTTTCATCGCTCGAAGGGAGTCAACCATTTCGAATGTCTAGGGGCAGGCCCCGATGAGCGTCGCTCGATAAAGGTCGAGGCGATAAGAATGCGTTTTGCGACGACCGGCTGCCCTCTTGTTTCAATGCGTTCCAACAATAGCCGCATCGCTTTAGCGCCCATCTCCCCGCCTTGTACCCTGATGGTCGTCAGTGGAGGAGATATTTGGGTCGCAGCGGAAAAATCACCAAATCCGACAACGGACATGTCGTCTGGTATGCGGTAGCCACGTGCTAAAAGTTCGGAAACAGCGGTGAGCGCCAACCCATCGTGAGCGCAGAACAGGGCTGTTGGTGCAATTCCGGCAGTTTGAAGAGTTTGCAGTGCAGGGATAAAGCCTCCATCTTCGTCAAAGCGCAGGACATGCAGTCGCGCATCGGCATGTCTAAACTTTCGCGCAGACCGTGATATCGCTCCATACGACCGCGATAGCCTTCCTGTCCCTGCACGAAAGCGATGTCGCGATGCCCGAGTCCAAACAAATAATCGCCGACCGCTATCCCTGCTTCGTGGTCCGTGCCGCCGACATGATCGGCCTGTTCAAGTGGAAGCATCCACCCCAGTCGAACCGAAGGCAAGCCCGACGCTTTGACAATGTCCAGCGTCTTTTGTTCGTGCGGCCCAACAAGAATGATACCTGCGCTATCTTTCACCATCGCCTCGACCCTGCCGGCGTCATGAGTCCACTGCAACCGTACAGCTTGACCTAGTCGATGCGCCTCCTTCTGCATGCCGTCCTGCAGCATCGTCCGCAACTCGTAGCTCACGCTATCGACCTGATCGTGAAAGATCAGAGTGATTTCGCGTTGCTCGTCGGCGGGCTTCGGGCGCTGGTAGCCTTGCCGCGGGATCGGCGATAGCTAACGATCTCGATCCGTCTCGGCTGGATCTGGACGTCATACGCGACGTTGCTGCGCTGGCTATGCGCCAGGCTTCGCTTTCCGGAACGCCGTACACATGGCATCTTGAGGGCATCTATCGCGTGTCCGGCACCATCGCGTGGTCCGCGCTCGACCTGCTTCGGGGCGACGAAATCTCCCGGCTGAAGCAATGCCCACCCGACGATTGTCACTGGCTGTTTATCGACCGGACAAAGAACGCTTCAAGGCGCTGGTGCGACATGGGCAGCTGCGGCAATCGCGCCAAAAAGATCGCCCACAGAGCCCGGCGCTGACTCAAAAACGGCGGGAAAGAGCAGCAGCGGGATTCCGGGCCCGTGATCAAAGCGGGATGAAAACCAATGATCGCTTAGGTGTCGGGATACCGCATTGACTGGGCGCCGCAGGCGGACGTCGAAGTGGATGGAGCATGTGGCTGAACTCATTCCTGAGGTCTGAGAAAACCATCACGGCCATTTCCTGCCGAGCGGAGAACAAGTGCCCCTCCATCTCTTCTGCGGCATTTACCCTCGGGAATTGACAGCGAAATCAGACAGAGCTTCAAATCGGAACGACTGCAAACTTTCATTTACCACAAGGCGTATTGTCGAATTCCACGCCGCGCATATGTCGTCTTTGTCATAATGTATCCGGCCATAACAACAACCGATGAGGTGACATGATGTCAATCAACTCGGGTCATGCTCGATATTTCCCGCGACCCATACGAACTACAGCTAACCCGTTGGAGCGGGCTATCCTGCAGCTAGAGAAGATGATCGATGCGCAAAGAACGAGTGCGCTACCGGCACCGTTTGCTCTTTATAAAGCCAAACGCATTCTCGAACGATGCCACAAGGGGAGCCAGCTGCCGAATGCGCGTGACTGCATGCCCAACGTGGAATAAGCGATCGGACATCGGTAGCACGGGCCCGAAACAACGAACCTAAACGGCTGTCAAAGTCTGTCCGACTGGTCATGACGACCTTCGCCGGCTCGTGCTACATCCAATATGCCGGCAGCGTCGGCGAGCGTTATTTCTTCTACAGCAGCCAAAGCGTGCTCTGATCACGGTCTCCTGCGTAAAACATGTCCAGTGCGGCTTGGAAAGGTAAATCCCGTTCAGCAACAGCTCCAAACAACGTCATGCTGGATCGAAATTTGAGATCATCCGGGGACCCGAGAATGTCACGCGCGCTCAAATCGGTGTGCTGCAGCATGGCGGTCGTACACTCGACCAGGCGTGGTCCAAGCATAGGATGCGTCAAATACGCCTCCGCTTCCGCACGACCCGAGATCGCGTAAAAGCGCGCAGTTTCCGAACGACCAAGGCCATGCAGTTGCGGAAAGATAAACCACATCCAGTGTGAGCGCTTCAGCCCCGCCCGCAATTCGCTGAGGACCACCTCGTAAATGTTTTGCTGCGCCGTCACAAAGCGCTCGAGATTGAATTTCATCGTCAGCTTTCTCCGATGCAAGGTCCAGCAAAACCGGCCTTAAGCGCTCCACAGCGCGATCTCGCTGGTCGATCCTGACAACGTCGGCGCTTGGCTGCCGATCCCGAAATCCCTTTAGAAATCATGTCGCAGCTTGCGTTCGCGTCCACGTTGAACCCGGCATGCCAGCAAAGTAGTCCGTGCGCTTTTGTTTGCTGAGCAAAACTTGATCCAGGACGTCACTGGAATGACGATGCGCTCGACGGGCGCCCGCTCTGAGCGACCATCGCGGTGCATTACAACAATCAGGCCTGGAGCTTCACTGGCCGATCATAGCAAATTGGCCACGGGAACGTCGGCAGAATGCTCGCGGCCACCGATTCGCGGTGTTCATTGGCTTGCAATGAACCGCCAGTTCGCGATTGCGGCCTGGCGGTGGGGCTCGGCGCGCAAAAGGTAGTCCGGATGCCTGATAATTGAAAGCAGGTCCGAAAAGCTGTCGTAGCGTATCATCACGATGTCGTCCCACTGTTCGTCCTCGGTCGAGACTAACGTTATGGTCCTCGATCCGACGTAAAGACGTTCGAAAATAATCCCGAGCTTTGATGCGATCTCCTGGAAAACGCCAGCATAGCCTTCGTAATATGCTGCCCGTGACGTCTCTTTCATATCCACGAACCCGCCCGGATAGTGAGGACTTTCGCGGAAGCGGAGAAGATTTATCATCACGACGGGGTTGCCGCCGAGGCGTTCAGCCGCGTCTGACAGGATTTCGGGCGAGAGGGTATAAAGTTTCATGGTCTGACTTTCTGACAAAATTCGTTCATATGTCAAACATTGACAGTTTTTGTTATTATGTCAAGAATCGGAAATGGAAAGATTTTCAGACCGGGAAGAGAAGGTTGCTGTCGCGGCCGAGGATGTTTTTGTGCGCTACGGCTTCGCGCGCACAACGATGGGCGACATAGCAAGAGCCGCAGGTATCTCCCGCCCCGCCCTTTATCTCCTGTTCCCGGACAAAGAAGCGATTTTCAGCCGCGTCATTGAGATGATGGACGCGAGATCCCTCGCAAAGATCCAGCAGGCGGTAGACCGGATTGAGTCTGTTGATGGGAAATTGTTGCATGCCTGTACCGTTTGGGGCCTCCACGGGGTGGAGCTGGCTTCAGCCCATCCTGACGCCGCAGACCTTTTTGATTTCCGGTTTCCGGCGGTTCGGGAGGTCTACGAGCGGTTTCAACATTTTCTGGTTCGGATTTTGGAAGAGCACGTCCCGAACTGGACGCTCCCCGTTTCACGGGCTGAGTTTGCGGCGACGCTCACCTATGGCCTTCGTGGCCTTCGCTATGCGGCGACGGACATCGATCACATGAAACGTCTCGTTGACGTTCATGTTACTATCTACGGAACGTCACTTAAACGGAACGACAGCGCCAACGGCTGACAGACACTTTCCCTATCCAGCAGAAGCCTGGGATTCATTGAGAGATGTCTGTGCCACGAGCGCCTCCGAGGACCGCACGAGCAAGAGATTACGGGCGTGTGCCGGGTAGGAGCAACTCTTCTTGGGGATATTTGTATCAAATATTGCTAGTGCTCATCACCGCGAACCGGACACCGCTTCATAAGCTTTTTGATCGTCCGTCGGTCTCCCCCGAAACGATCCAGCACCTCCACTGCCTGAGGCAGGTTGACCGGGTATTCCTGTTGAAGTTCCTCGACGGTGTACGGCTTTAGTTCGTAGTCTGGCATAGCGCCCTCCTTCTGATGCTCAAATGCAACCGCCTCGATTCGAGTTCCCAGGATCGGAACATCCGCGCGCCCCGATGGTTCGCCTTGGGAAAGGAGACCATCATGAGGGACCTGAACCCGAATACGATAGGCGCGCCGGACGACCCGAAAGCCACACGCGGCTCAACATGGCGGCCGAGAGCCAAGGATGAGGATATCATCACCAACAATGACGAAGGTGCGCCCCCCGTGCCGATCGGTCAGCCTGGCGACCGTGAGCAAGGCGGCGACAGCGACGGCCCGATGGATGGACAGTAGGTTGCGCCAGGCCGGCTGAAGCGGGCGCTCATTTCGACCCATTTATATGGAATGGCGTCTCCAGATACCCTTTCCCGCGGAGAGTGACGGAACCCGGCAACTGGGACGCGCTGTCGAATATCTCAAGGGCGACTGTTTCTTTTTGCCGGAGATGCCGTTTGAACGGTGAGTGATCGGTAGTAGCAAGTCGAAAGGCTTCAGGGCTCTCTTGATGGGATCCGGCGCCGAAAGATCAAATCCCTTCAGTGGCAATCGCTTGAGATGCCGTCACTTATTGACCCGGTTTGGGGCCGATCGCTGGCGCTGCAAGTTCGCGGCGGCCAGATCAGCTGGGTCTTTACCGGCAATGTTGACGGTTGGCTGAGCGAAGGTGACGCCGTTCTCCTGAAATGATTTTCGAAGAGATGCGTATGCGGTACGTCGAATAAAGCTCTGCTGGCTGGTGGGCACGGTGATCATCGCGAAACTGACCACAATTCCGTACTCTGCAAAATCTTCGACACCCTTCAGCTTTAGCGGCTCAATGAAGAAGCGACCCAGTTCAGGGTCCGTAAGCAAAGTCTGGCCTATCGCCTTGCCAATCTTGCGAACTTTCTCGAGATCCGTGTCATACGGGACAGTCACGAGTATCTTTGTTTTGGACCAGTCACGGCTCATGTTTTCCACTGCACCCAGTTCGCCGAAAGGGACAGTGAAAATTGGACCCCTGTGATGTCTCAGCTTTACCGAGCGAAGGCTGAAACCTTCGACGGTTCCACGGTAGTCCTTTGCCTGAATATACTCTCCGACGCGGAAAGCATCGTCAAACAGGTAGAAAAAGCCGCTTATGATATCCCGCACCAACGCTTGTGAGCCAAAGCCGATCGCCACTCCAACGATGCCCGCTCCTGTTATGAGCGGACCTATGTCAACCCCGATCTGACCAAGGATTGTCAGGCTTGCAACAACAAGAATGGTGACCGCAAGCAGATTACGGAGGATCGGAAGCAACGTCTGCAGCCGCGTGAAATGCTCTCCTTCCCAATCAGTCTCGAGCGCAGCCGACGAAGGGTTTTGGCGGGTAAGCAGTCGCTCTATGGCGGCTCTCGAGAGATGCCAGATGATGTCCGCGACCAGAAGGACAAGTGCGCTCCGTAAGACGCCAGCGAGAGCGTCCCGGACCAACGGGATCCCGCGACCGGGGAAGGTGACGTCAGTTTCCCAGACAAATGCTATCCAAGCGAGAGCCAATAAAAATACCGACGCCCTCGCACCGCGCACCAAAAGGATGGTTCGATTACTAGTTTGAGGTATTTGAAGCGTTTTGAAAGCAAGCTCCCGGACGATTTGAGAAACTGCGCGAAGAACCGGCGGCAGGATGGCAGGATAGATGCCCAACCAGAACAGCGCCCGGGCATTCAGGCACCAGAGAATCCAGACGAAGGCAGCATAGAGCGATATCGCCGTCTTCATCCTGGCATCTCGACCGACCGAAACCCATGTCGTACCGATGATGACCGTCAATATCATGCAGGACGCCAGGACCTCGATTGCCAGAGCGGTGTCGGGATCGAAATCGAGAACATCGCCCAACATCGTCACGCTGGCGGTAAACAGCGACAGACCCATCACCAACCTTAAATTTCGGCGAAAAGATAAAGGTGCGATCTTCTCCGCCAAAGCCGAGACAAATCGCCAGGCCACAAACAAGAGCAAGTAGCAGCCTGCAAAAAGGCGTACCGACAGTGGCAAATCGACGAGGAAATAAAGTGGTGCGACGACCGCCGCAAAGACCAGCGATGGAAGATATTGTTCCGGGCCGTCCCAGTGATGCAGGCGATTTCGCCGGATAAATCGCTCCGCAGTGGTGCCGGCGACAACCATAAGGACGAAAGCGGAAGAAACCGGCAGATAACCATTGGCGTTCAGGTCATCCAAAAGCGCCTGCATTGCCCGTTGTGTCTCATCCGGAATCCGCGCAGCGGCGGATAGAACCTCATGAATTCTGGCGCGCGTGTGTTGCTCCCAATCCAGGACCCCGGCTGCTGTCGTCCCGTCAGTTGCCGGATCGGACGCGCGCCCAATAGTTGCCGGCACTTTCTCCAATATCGGCAGTCGCTGCTGCGGATTTCGCGACTCGTCGCCGCTGTTGCTGACCCCCAAAACGGCCAACACCGCGACGATCGAGGCAAGCACACAGAGGAATAATGACAGCCATCTCATAACAAACCCATGCACCTGCAAAGGTTACAGGCGCCAATTGTTCGGTTGGGAAATGATGCGTGCCTTTCACGTCAGCGCACACCTGGACGAGCGTTGATATCTGTTACCGAAAAATTGAGGCGACCTCACCAACGCGCTAGCCTTTGCAGCCGGTAGGGCTAGTTTCATTCCCCCGGGGCGAGCGCTAGTTTTTTGCGCCCCACAGCCACCAAAGCGATAGCAGGTCTCAACTTCCGGATAGGTTATTTGGGTCCAGTGTGAGGTCGATCTTAAGCGTGCACTTCTCTAGGTTCGCAATTGCTTCCTATGAACTGCGCCACATCAGCTGATCTGGAGGATAATATGCTACATGCTGAACACAGTCTGTCTGGAAAGTCGCATGCACCGTTTTGCGCCAGTTTAAAGCCCGACATGCCCCCTATTCAAGAACCCTTGGCAATAGTCGTTCACGACCTCGGTAATCTTATCCAGGTTGCGACGTCTGCCATAAATGTCCTGTCACGCAATCCCTTGGTCTCTGCCGACGTCCGGGCTTTAGATGTCATTCGCAGCGCCCGAATGTCGCTGGACTGTGCTGGCGGACTCGTTCGTCAATCCCTCCGGGCCAAGAGTAATGGCTATACGCCCGTTGAAACCGTCAATGTTGAATCTTGTCTCCTCGATGTGAAAGACTCTCTGGCCATATGGGAGCCGGAAACACACGTCGAAGTTCAGGCAGAGCCGAACTTGCCTCGCCTGGTTTGTAACGCCGTCGGATTCAAAGCAGTCCTTCTGAATCTGATGGTCAACGCCCGCGAAGCGATGCCGGACGGTGGTACGATTTTGCTGGCTGCGCGGGTACTGGTACCTGACGGCGCACCGGCTGTTGAAATCGTGGTCGCCGATGACGGTCACGGCATGACGCGCGAAACTCTCGAAAACGCGTTCATACCCTTGTTCACGACAAGATCGTCAGGCGTTGGCGGCTACGGACTTTCCGCCGCAAAAAACTTCGTTCAGGCGGCCGGCGGCCACATAAAGGTGGAAAGTGAGCCCACCGTCGGCACGCGGGTGACCATCGTCCTCCCGGCCTACGGCATCTCCTGAACCGAGACCACTCCAACCATAACTGGCGCTTGCCAAAGATAACGCGGACAATTATAGTCGGCGTTATGGCACATATAACGGTCGGCGTGGAATACGGATTGCATTGTCTGTTGTGGTTGATGGGGTCTCCGGACAAGCCTCTCAGCAGCCGGGATCTTGCCGATCTGCAGGGCATTTCTCCAAGTTTTCTGGCGAAGATATTTCCGAAACTTGAGCGGGCTGGCCTGGTCGTCGCATGGGAAGGAGCGAAAGGCGGATATCGCCTGGCCAAGCAGCCGGAAAATATCAGCGTACTCGAAGTGGTGGACGCCATCGAGGGTAGGAAACCTCTCTTCGACTGCCAGGAAATTCGTGGTCGCTGCGCAGCTTTTGACGGAAAGCCCCCGCGTTGGGCAACAAAAGGCGTCTGTGCGGTCCACGCGGTGATGTTGCATGCCGAGAAGGCAATGCGGGAATCTCTGGCGAGCCAGTCACTGGCTGATATAGCCGGGGAATTTGGCCGCAAGGCCCCTGCGGAATTCTACGGAGATGTCGAAAAATGGATCGAAACCAGAACCAACTCCAAATCTCGTGGACGTTCTGCGGATGAATAGCCTGGTACCTGATCGAGGCAGGGGCCATTGCATATGGCGCACCACATCTACGACAGGGGTTTCGGATTAAGTTTGTGGAGAAGGGTCATGAGCACTTTTTCAGTTCCTGATAAAAATAACACAGCCCTGGTCGCTTGCAGGAGGCTAAGGCGATGAAGGCGGCTGCTCTCATTGCCGACAGTCCGCTCGTGATTGTTGTTGACGACGATGCCGATGTTCGGCACTCGCTGCAGGAGCTTATCGAATCTGTCGGCCTCGACGTGGTATGCTTCGCATCACCGCGCGATCTCCTGGAGGCAAGGCTTCCCGACAGGCCAGGCTGCCTTGTCCTGGATGTACGCATGCCGGGGTCCAGCGGTCTTGATCTCCAGCACCAGCTTTGCGAGCAACGACGAACCAAACCGATTGTCTTTCTCACCGGATACGGTGACATTCCGATGTCGGTGCAGGCGATGAAAGCGGGGGCAGTCGACTTCCTCACTAAACCTGTGCGGGATCAGACCCTCCTTGACGCCGTCATTGAAGGAATAAAGCGGGACGTCGAGCAGCGGAAGCGTGCCGAGTATACCCATGAACATGCGTCCCGTTTCGCAACGCTAACGCCACGCGAGAGGCAGATTCTCCACGAAGTCGCACTTGGTCGCCTCAACAAGCAAATTGCCTTCGACCTTGGTATCAGCGAGGCGACGGTCAAGCTGCACCGCAGCAACGTCATGCGGAAGATGCAGACGATCTCCGTCGGGGAACTGATCCGCGTCTGGGATGCGTTACCAGCGTCGCTGCGAGATGCCACACCGGTGTCGCTATCGTCTTGATTGGGGTTTGCAGGCCGTTGCCGATTGAAGGGCTCGGCAGACGACAGATTCAATCCAATCATGCGGTTCGCCCCTCCTGCTTCGAGGTCGGCGATCGACACAGCCAATACCCGTGAACATTTCCTGCCAAGCGGACACGCCTGCATGATAGGCGGGTGGTTGCCTTGTTCGGTTGCTACACCTCCAGTCTTTCCGCGGACTAAACCTCGCCTTTGGTCTATGTGACCTCGTCCTAGGCTCGATATTCCCGAGGGCGGCAATCGCGCAATCTCATGTCAACGGAAACGCCTGACGGAGAACACTTGTGCGAGGCGCACTCAAAATTCTGGTTATTGCGGCCGCGGTCGGCGTCTTACCTGACGCTGCCGGCTTCGCTATGTCACCTTCCCCCAAGCCGACGATCGTCCTCGTCCACGGCGCCTTTGCAGAATCGGCGAGCTGGAACCGGGTAATCGACAAGCTGAGAAGAGACGGATACAAGGCTGTCGCCGTTGCCAATCCCCTGCGCGGCGTGGCCAATGACGGTGCGGCAGTCGCCAGTTATCTCCACTCGGTGCCGGGACCGGTAGTGCTTGTCGGCCACTCCTATGGAGGTCCGGTGATCACCGAGGCTGCAAATGATAGTCCCAACGTCAAGGCTCTCGTTTATGTTGCGGCTTTCGCACCAGATACTGGCGAGTCGAGCACCAGCCTGTCTTCGAAATTCCCCGGCAGTACGCTATCGAAAACGCTGAACACGGTGGAGCTGCAGGACGGAGGTCAGGACCTCTATATTCAGCCAGATATGTTCCGCGAGCAATTCGCGGCGGACGTTCCGGAAAAAACCGCCAGTCAGATGGCGTTCACGCAGCGGCCCATTTCGAAAGCCGCTTTTGCAGAACTGACGAAAAGACCATCCTGGAAGGTGGTGCCTTCCTACTCAATTTTCGGTTCGCGCGATCTCTGCATTCCACCGGCAGTCATGAGTTTCATGGCGAAACGCGCTCAGGCGCGCAAAACGGTCATCCTCAAAGGAGCATCCCACGCCCTAATCGTCTCTAGGCCGAAAGAGGTCGCCACGATCATCGAGGAAGCTGCGCGCGAGAGCGCAGCTGACCTGGCCGCCCGTGCCGCCAAATGAACACCGCATCAATCAACTGAAACAAGGAGAACTGACATGAAAATCGTCGTCATCGGGGGTACCGGGTTGATCGGCTCAAAAACGGTCGCGAGGCTGAAAATGCAGGGGCACGACGTTCTTGCTGCCTCGCCAAATTCCGGTGTGAACACCGTTACAGGCGAGGGGGTGGATGATGCTCTCGCGGGGGCAGAGGTTGTCATCGATCTGGCGAACTCTCCTTCATTCGAGGAAAAGGCGGCCATGGACTTTTTCGAAGCGGCAGGGCGCAATCTCTTCGCGGCCGAAAAGAACGCCGGAGTGCGCCATCATGTTGCGCTGTCGGTCGTTGGCACGGACAGGATGCAGGCCATGGGCTACTTTCGCGCAAAGTTGACCCAGGAAGAACACATCCGCAAGTCCGGCATCCCTTACACGATTGTCCATGCCACCCAGTTCTTCGAGTTTGTCGGTGCGATCGCGCAATCGGCAACTAAAGGCTCGATCGTCCGCTCGCCGACGGGAGCATTCCAGCCCATCGCGGCCGATAATGTTGCCGACGCCGTGGCGAAAGTTGCGGTCGGCGAGCCTTTGAATGGAACGATCGAAATCGCCGGTCCGGACCGAGCTCCCATGAACGAGTTCATCGGTCGGTTCCTGAAGGCAACCAACGATCCGCGCACCGTCATGCCCGATCCGAAAGCACGCTACTTCGAAGTCAGCATCAATGACCGGACGCTGGTTCCTGACGCAGGCGCACATCTGGGCGCTATCGGCTTTGACGAATGGCTGAAGGCCTATTCGGCGCAGCAGAAATAAGCGGCTCTCACTCAACACGGTGCTGTCTGGCGTCGAATTGGCCAGGCAGGCCTCTTCGACAAGGAGAATTATGATGATGAAATTACTCTTTTGCGGCGCCGCCTGCGCCATGTCGCTCGTCACATCCGTCGCGGCACATGAGGCCGAAGGCGAGAACGTGAAGATCGTGTACGATCAACCACTTCCGAACGTTCCTGGAAAAAGCATGCGGGGCGTGCTCGTCGAATATGCACCGGGCGGCCACTCTCCTGCGCACACGCATCCGGCCTCGGCATTTATTTACGCGACCGTCCTGGAAGGCGCCATCACCAGCCAGGTCAACGGCGGTCCAGTCACTGTCTACCGTGCTGGCGAAAACTTTTCCGAATACCCCGGGGATCATCACGCGGTGAGCGAAAACGCAAGTAAAACCGAGCGCGCGCGTCTGCTTGCCGTGTTCGTGGTCGACACGTCAGAAACCAATCTCACAAATTACGAGAAATAAGGCCGCTGGCATTTCGTCAACGGCTGTTCGGCGGGGCCTGCCTGGCCAGTTGTAGAGGCTCACCATTGGCCATGATCCATCAGGTCACGGCCAGTATACCGGAGTGGCGCCGCCGCAACGCCACTCCGGTTTGTATGTCGCAATAAAGGGCAGGTCCGACAATTGACCCTTGATGCAGGAGAACGCGATGCGCATCGAAAAGCTTTACCCCATGGTCTCCGCTCGTTTGATGATTGTCAATCTGACGGATACGGTGGCGCGCGCGGCGGCGACACTCTCAAAACCTGGCGTTGGGCTCGCGGTCGTCTGCTCTGATGACGGCGTGGCAAGAGGCGTCCTCAGCAAGTCCGATCTTATTCGACATATCGCCCATCGCTCCGGACCGGGTTCGATTGAGGGGTTGATGAGCCCGAAGATCGTTGGTTGTCGCCCGACGGATGATTTGCAAACAGCGTGGCAGGTGATGGTCGATAACCGCCTCCAGAACATGCCGGTTCTTGGAGACCAGGCAAAACCGCTCGGCGTTCTCGATATACGGGATGCCCTGAAGGTGCTCTACGAACAGGAGCAACTGCAGGAACACATGATGGAGAACTACATCGCCGGGTTTGGCTACTGACAGCCTCACAATGTGCATACAAGCAGTCAAAGCACCAGTCAGTTCCTGTCTGAGGACATCTACATGATGCAAGATTTCTCTGCCGATTTGGCGACCGATCCAATTGCCTGGCTGGTCTTTCTCGGAATAACGGGAATGATCGTTTGGAAGCTCATCGGTCCGGTAAGATCCAATCTCCGGCTTGTCGTCCAGATTGCTTTCTTCCTCGCCATGACCGCCGTCATCGTCTTTGGGCAAGTGCCGCTCGGCCAGTCAAGCGGCGCGCCTACAGATGACGACCGAACGCTCGTCGTGATCCTTGGGCAGATGTTATGGTGGTTGCATCTCGCCTGGGCTGTGATCGGCTTTGTACGTATTTATCTTGTCCTCGAAGGCAGACCGCGAGAAGCGCGCCTCCTTCAAGACATTGTGGTCGGTGGCGTGTACTTGTGCGTCGCGCTCTCGGCTCTTGCATTCGTTTTCCGGCTGCCGGTCGGGACTTTGATTGCGACCTCGGGCGTGATTGCAATAGCGCTGGGCCTCGCCCTCCAAAACACGCTGGGTGATGTCTTCTCCGGTATCGCCCTGACGCTTGGCCGGACCTTCACGCTTGGAGACTGGATACGCCTCAATGATGGCGTGGAGGGGCGTGTGGTCGCCAGCACGTGGCGCTCGACGCAGATACTGACGATAGCCAACAACGTCGTAGTCCTACCCAACAGTGCATTGGCCAAGTTGGGGCTCACCAATGTCAGCCGGCCGGAAGAAACGCACTTGCTGCAGCTGACCATTAGATTGAAGCCAACGAGGACACCGTCTGCAATTGAAGAGGTTATCACGACCGCCCTTGAAGGCTGCAACCTGATCATCAGGAATCCCGGCCCCGTGGTTGCTCTCAAAGGGATCGATGCCAATGCGATCGATGCCGATCTTTATGCACGGGTGAAGGACCCCATGCATATGATAGGAGCGAGAAACGAAATTATTGACTTGCTTCACCGCCACTGCAAAGCCGCCAACCTGGAACTTGCTCCGTCGGCATCGTCACTTCTTCTTGCGGAGCAGTCCACGACGCCGGATTCCTCGCATTATCGCGAAAGAAGGCTGGTCGAAATCCTGCGCCAGAACAGCATTTTTGGAAACCTGGATGAGGCTGCGAAGGAGCGATTTGCCGATGCAGCCACATTGCGGGCCTACCCGGAGGGCGCCACAATTGCACCAGATGACTCTCAAGTCTCGTCTGTCATCGTCATCGACTCCGGCGTTGTCGCAGTGATGCAGGATGGATTGGAGCAAAGGCGCCTCTCGCCCGGCGATCTCTATGGCGGGTCGGATTTTTCGTCTCAATTTTGGAAGAACAGCTCCCTGAAGGCGGTGTCCGCCGTGAAAATCTGGGAGATCGGCCACGAACCTCTCTCAAACCTGCTCAGAAACCAGCCCGAACTTGCCAGGGAGCTTTCGATAAAGCTGTCGCTGCATGAAGAGAACGCCCGTCATGCTATTAATCCCAGTGTTAGAAACGACCATACCTCGCACGCACTTTTAAGGTCGATCCGGACAATCTTCACTAACTGATAAAACCTAGCCTTCAGACGAGGTTCGCCGCCTGATTTTTCCAGTTATTATCGGGCGTCAGGTGTTGAACGCACGTCCGGTCCTGGGTTCGGACGGAGATGTTCGGGCGAAACGGAGCGTTGGTCTTGAATATCGGTAGGCACTTATTTGATGCAGCGGGCCTTCGCGGGCTGAGCGACCGGTTGCAGTCTGTTCCGGTTCGACCGCCCGACGCGCGTTATCTTGGATTTTTCTTTCTTTCCTATCTCGCTGGTTGTGGCTTAGCCCACCTGCTTGCAACCGTACAGGGCACGGGAATTTCAGTCTGGCCGCCGGGAGGCCTTTTTATTGTAACCCTTCTCTTCACGCGCAAGTTCACCTGGTTATGGTGGATCGCAACCGGATTGGGCGCTGAAATGACAGCGAACATTCTTTGGTTTCGCAGCCCGTCCTCCGCAGCCCTGCTGATATATTTCGGCAATGCGCTGACGGCGGTGGCCGGAGCACTAGTTGTCAAGCGCGTTCTCGGACCTGCCCCCCGGTTTGATACGTTGAAAGGCGTCCTGGCCCTGCTCTTCCTCGGCGGGGGATTGGCGCCGGTTATCAGTGCAACGGTCGGGAGTTTCGCCCTTGCCCGGCTTGGCATCCCGCCGCAATCCTTCGCTACCGCGTGGGCGTTCCGGTGGCTCGGCAATGCGACAGGCGTGCTTACGGCCGCGCCGCTCGTGATAGCGGTATTCCAGAGCTGGCAGGGGGACGGCGTCATCTCGACCCGACGTTTTTGTGAGGCGGGCGCGCTTGGACTGGTCCTGTTCGGCCTGACAGCATTTCTCGTGAAGGGTTATCTGCCATTCGCCTTCATCATAGTGCCGTTGTTACTCTGGGCAGCGTTGCGATTTGCGTTGCAAGGTGCGGCGATGGCCGTTGCTGTACTTGTTGCGCTCGCTGCCCTGTCTGCGGCGCCGGCAGCCGGTCCGGCCTCTGCCAGTCATTTTGCAGAAGAGCATCGACAGTTAGTCTTGCAGCTGTTTCTGGCAGTTTCTTCTTTTTCGACCGTCGTGGTTGCAGTCGTTTCAATGCAGCAAAAACGCGCTTCGCGTACACTCGAGGAAAGTCTTAATGCACTAAGGAGCAGGGAGCGGGATTTTTCACAGCTGGTTGATCTGGTGCCGAGTTACCTGTGGCGGCTCAGTGCGCGAGGTGACCCCGTATTTTTCAGCAAAAGAGTTGTCGATTTCCTTGGCGTGCAGGTTGGTGATTACGACACCGCAGAGAAAAAGGGCCTGGCGGCCTTTATCGACGCTCTGGTTCATCAAGACGACAAGGACTCGTTTGCGGGTGCGTTGCAACACTCGATTGAAACGGGCGAGCCGTTCTCACTTAAGTACCGTCTGCGCGGGGCCGACGGCAATTACCGTTGGGTCCTGGGGCGAGCCGAACCCCTGCGCGACGACGACGGCGAGATTATCCAGTGGTATGGGCTTTCGCAGGATATCGAAGATCAGGTCCGGTCGGAGGCGGCTCTCCATCAAAGCAAACAGCAGCTGGAGCAAATGCTCGAAGCGGTGCCATTCAACGTATTGAGCTTCTCCCCGACCGGACAGATGACCTACGCCAGTCAGAGATACCTGAACCAGGCGGGGACGCCATCTTCTCACGTTAAGGACTTTGACGCCCTTGCTCTGGAGGTCGTCCATCCCGAGGACTTCCTCGTGATGTTTGACAGGGCCAAGCATGGGTTTGCAACGGGCGAGCCCTTCACAAATCGATTTCGCCGGATTCTCAGGGATGGATCCTACCGCTGGATCGAGGCTCGCGCACAGCCGTTGAAGGACAAAGAGGGGACTGTCCTTCAATGGTATATAGCGTCGATCGACATTGAAGAGGAGATGAAGGCCCAGGAGGCGCTGCGCGAGCGTGAACGCTTCTTGTGGCAACTGGTGGAAACGTTACCGGCGATGATTGACTGCGCGGCGCCGAACGGAGAGCCGCTCTACCGCAGCCAGCAACTCAGGGAGTTCCTGGGATATAATCTGGATGCGCTGGATGGCAGCGGAAAATCCCGTCTGGACGGTACGCTTGACGCAGGTGTCCATCCCGACGATGTGGCAGGGGTTAAAGAGCAATACCACCATTGCCTGTTGACAGGCGAGCCCTATGCCCGTCGGCATCGGTTGCGCCGCCACGATGGTGAGTATCGCTGGGTAGAAACCCGCGCCGCTCCGATGAGGACCGAGACGGGAGAAATTGTTCAGTGGAATGTCATCTGTCTCGATATCGACGGAGAGGTTCGCGCCCAGGAAAACCTTCGCATGGCGCAGGACAGTCTGGCACGCGCCAGCCAGGCGGCCAGTCTCGCTGAACTCTCTGCATCGATAGCACATGAGGTTAACCAGCCACTTGCGGCCGTAATGAATTACTCAAATGCGTGCCAGCGCTGGATGACGATGAACCCTCCGAACATCGACAGGGCAAAAAAAGCGGTTGATCGCATTATTCACAGCGCTAACGCGGCCGCCGATGTCGTCAGCCGTATTCGTGCCCTGTTTAAGCAGGACAGAAACACGCGCGACTGCACTTCTCTCGACGAAATTGTGTTCGAGATGCGCGATCTTGTTTCGTTCGAAGCCGCACGACGGGGTATTCGCATCGAGCTTGATCTCGAGATCGGTTTGATGCTCAAGCCCTTCGACCGCGTCCAGATACAGCAGGTCGTCATGAACCTCGTCCGCAACGCGATGGACGCAATGGCGCCCGTCTCGACGAGGAAAACTGTGACGGTCAAGGTCTACGGAACGGGTGACGAGGTGCGGGTTTCCGTCATCGATCGGGGCCGGGGCGTTCAGTTTCCGGCCAAAATCTTCGAACCCTTTTTCACAACAAAAGATCAGGGAATGGGTATGGGCCTTTCAATCTCCCGCTCGATTGTGGAAGCGCATGGCGGCCAGCTATGGGCTGAAAGAAATGAACCGCACGGGGCGAACTTCATTTTCAGCTTGCCTGCTGCACAGATCGACCTCGGTTAGTCGTGGCGGTGAGGCGTGCAAGCGAACGTTACCCGGGCGAGGGACGTTGGCTGAAAGATCGAAAGATAGCGAATTCGGGAGTGCCGCGGTCTATGGAGGAGAGAATGAACCTAGGCGCGGCAGTGATTGCAGTCGTCGACGATGATCCCCAGGTCCTGGAATCCCTTCAGGAACTGCTCGAATCCGCTGAGTTCATCCCAAGAACCTTTTCGTCGGGCGCAGCGCTTTTGGCCGAAGGAATGGCAGACATAGACGTCCTGATAACCGACATCGGGCTGCAAGATATGGACGGTTTTGAGTTGCAGGCCTGTGTGGAGGGCAACTACCCTCATATTCCGGTATTCCTGATCAGCGGGCGACACGAGAAACTCTATCGGAAATCATTCGGGCCTGAGAGGCCTGTTCTGCGAAAGCCGTTCGACGGAAATGCGTTGCTGGAGGCAATCCGGCAAGCTCTTGCGAAACGGGACCGCAGTTCGATCCGTTCATAGATGGCATGGCCTGCAATTATGTGCGGTGTCCTACGCGGATCGCGCGGTGCAATACGCAAAAGGCTAGGCTGACCTCATAGACCGTCCAGTCGACCGCCCCCTGACAGCCTCATAAACTGGGCGCGCAGTCTCGTGTCCATACGTTTCCTGTTCCGAAACAGGGGTTCCGGCCACAACAGCTGACTGCCGCAAAATTCCGCTTATTCCAACCAAACAGGAGACAAGCATGAACGCAAGTACCGCTTTACGCGCGAAAGTTGGGACAGAAGAACTGGTTCCGTCGCGCTATGCCGTTCAAATCGGTGAAATTGAAGTCCTGGTCATCAGCGATGGCGTTCTTCCGCTTCCGACGAAGATGCTCGGTCACAACGCCGACGCTTCCGAGCGCGCCGCCTGGCTGGACGAGATGTTTCTGCCACCAGACGCTTTCGACTGGTCGCTGAACGTCGTCCTTGTTCGTCACGGTGAGCAAACAATACTGATCGATGCAGGTCTTGGGCTCGACCCCGATCTTAACCTGCCAAGAGCAGGACAGGTGATCAGACGGCTCGAAGCGGCGGGAGTGGACCTTCGATCCGTCACCGACGTCGTTATCACGCATATGCATATGGATCATGTCGGCGGCCTTCTCGTCGAAGGTGTTAAAGAACGGCTCCGGCCGGACCTGCGCATCCATCTCGCTGCTGCTGAACTCAGCTTCTGGGAAAATCCCGATTTCACGCACGTGAACATGCCCCAGGGTTTCCCTGACGCACTCCGTGCGACAGCGAAGAAGTTCGCCTCGGAGTATCGGGGATTCATCCAGACTTTCGTCGACGAATATGAGGTCGCGCCAGGTGTCGTAATTCACCGCACGGGCGGGCACACGCCGGGACACAGTGTGGTGCGTGTTTCGTCGGGAGGTGACCGGTTGACCTTTGCGGGTGACGCGATTTTCGCCGTCGGCTTTGATCATCCCAACTGGTACAACGGTTTCGAGCACGATCCGGAGGAGGCTGCGCGCGTTCGGCTCAAACTCCTGAGGGAGTTAGCCGACAGTGGCGAGCAGCTGGTCGCCACGCATCTTCCATTTCCTTCGGTCGGACGAGTGGCGACAGACGGCGACGCGTTCCGCTGGGTCCCGGTGTTCTGGGATTACTGAACAAATAAACCGGAATGAGAGGGCCGCATGCGATCGACCTGGGCGCCGTCGCGTGCGGCCTTTTGCTGTTCAGCCAGTCGCTCAGCCACCGAGCGGTGTCACTGACCGACCGACGGGCCGCGGGAGCGGGAAGTTGCTTCCGCGGCCGCCATCCGGCGCGTGCCTTTCGCCGCCGGTGAACTCACTTCTATTTTAATGGGAAACAGAGACATGCAGCATCTGAGTGGCAAAGTCGTTGTAATAACCGGCGGTAATAGCGGGATCGGCAGGGCGACCGCTCAACTCTTCGCGGAGGAAGGCGCCGAGGTGATTATCACGGGACGGCGAGCGGACGTGTTAGAACAGGCCGTTGATGAAATCGGCCACGGTGCGGTGGGCTTCGTCGCTGACAGTGCTGATCTCGACCATCACAGGAGACTTGCCGACTTCGTCGCCGGAAAATTTGGCCGGTTGGATGTCTACATGGCCAACGCCGGTATCATCAATCTGACGACGTCAGTTGACGTCACGCCGGAGGACTATGATCGGCATTTTGCCATCAACACGCGAGGGGTGTTTTTCGGAGTACAGGCCATGTCGCCGTTAATACGGGATGGTGGAAGCATCATCGTGACCAGCTCCCTTGCCGCGACCAAGGTGCTGCCCGATCACACGGTCTATGCCGGCTCCAAGGCGGCTGTCGCAGCATTTGCGCGGAACTGGGCAATCGAGCTGAAACCGAGGAGGATCCGGGTCAATATCCTGAGCCCGGGGCCCGTGGAGACAGCAATCCTGGAGAAGTTGGGCGTTCCCGAAACCCTGCTCCCGGCTTTCGAGGAGCAGATGGCGTCTCTTATTCCTGCCGGTCGCATGGGGCGACCGGAAGAACTAGCGCGTGCGGCTCTTTTTCTTGCGTCGGACGCGGGAAGCTTCGTCAACGGCATCGAACTTCACGTTGACGGAGGCATGACGCTCGTATGAGGCGGACTGACTCAAAGAATTGCATTTCGCCATTCGCTCGGCGTTAGTCCCGTGTGACGTTTAAATGCGACGCTGAATGCGGTCAGCGTCGCATAGCCCAGTTGTCCCGCAACGTCTGTTATCAGCACGCGCGGGTCCCGAAGCATTCCCATCGCTTGCTCCAGCCGCCTCTCCCGCAGCCACTCATGCGGGCTCACCCCCGTACTTTTCTTGAATGCCCGGCAAAAATGGAACCGCGACAGGTTCGCTTCGGCGGCGAGCGCCCCGAGTGAGAAGTCGAGTTCGTCGTCCGACGCCAGCCGTTCCAGGACTGTTCGTAACACGTGCGGAGCAAGGCCGCCCGAGGCTCTCCCCGGATCTTCGGCCGCATGATCGGGACCCTTTAGAAGATGAACCGCGATCAGTGACGTGATCTGCTGGCGATAAAGCGCCTCCAGGAAGGAGGGATTGTCCGGCGATCCCAGCGATTTTTCCAGGAGCGCCGCCAGGAACGCGTCGGGCCGGGCCGTGATCTCGATCAGCGAGCGAGTAGATCCCGGACACTCCTGCGCGATATGATCGAGCAGTTGGGGTGCCATATAGAGCTGGACGATATCCATCGGACCATGGATGTCCCAACGGGAACTGGAGCCAGCGGGTATGACGGTGATGGTTCCTCTACGCCCCATGGCGGAGCGGTGGTCTCTCCCGGAGACGCGTTCGAGGCGTTGCATCGCGCCGAGATAGGTCATTACGACATGGTCGGACATCGGCTTTACGACATCGTGAAACGGTTGATGTTTCCAGCGGGCTAAACGGGTCTCGAAAGGGTCATGAATATTAAGGGATTCAATCGGCGGGGTTCGCAGCACTCGCTCCATTTCCTTGTCCGCTGGAACTCCCGACACAGATTGGCCGGCGAAACTGCTCGTCGCCTCACCAGTCTCTGATTGACGGAAATTTGTCCTTAGGCGAACCACGTGCGCGTCCTTCTATCGGCTCCATGTCGAGAACGAGAAAGAACGATACGGGACAGCGCGCCGATGAGGTATCATCCAACAGCCTAGGTTCATCTCGGCGATCGTGGAGCGAGGCTATCCGGATACGAAGAGAGCTTCCCCCATTGCACGAGGTGTCCCATGTCCAATGGTGTCAGAATTGGCGTTTGCTATATGAACAGCGATATCCCTGTGAGATGACTGTCTGGCGCGGGGAGGCGGTGTCAGATCGCGCACCGCCTCCCGACAGTTCAGCTTTTGACAAAAGCGAGGAGGTCCGTGTTAATCAGTTGCGAGTGCGTTGTGCACATGCCGTGGGGGAGACCTTCGTAAACCCTCAGGGTAGAGCGCTTCAGCAATTTCGCGGACAGCGGAGCGGAGTTGGCGAGAGGAACGATCTGGTCGTCGCCTCCATGCATAACAATTGTCGGGACAGTGATTGTTTTCAGATCCTGCGTGAAGTCGGTTTCCGAAAATGCCTTGATGCCGAGGTAGTGCGCATTCGCGGCGCCCATCATCCCCTGCCGCCACCAGTTTTGGATGATAGCATCAACGGGTTTAACGCCGTCTCTGTTGAATCCATAAAACGGGCCACTCGACAGATTAAAGTAGAACTGGGACCGATTGGCGGCAAGCTGGGCACGAAGGTCGTCGAAAGCCTCTATCGGAAGGCCTCCGGGGTTGTTGCTCGTCTTGACCATTATCGGCGGTACAGCACCGATGAGAGCCAACTTCGCCACCCGACCCTGAGGCTGTCCATGTCTGGCGACGTAATGGGCGGCTTCGCCGCCGCCTGTGGAGTGACCGATGTGGATCGCGTTGCGAAGATCGAGATGCATTGCGAGCGCGGCGACGTCCGCAGCGTAATGGTCCATGTCGTGGCCGGCGCCGGTTTGGCTCGATCGTCCGTGGCCACGCCGGTCATGTGCAATCACACGATATCCCTTGCCGAGGAAGAACAGCATCTGCGCATCCCAATCGTCAGCGGAAAGCGGCCACCCGTGGTGGAAGACCAGCGGCTGACCGTCCCTGGGACCCCAGTCCTTATAAAAAATCTCGACGCCATCGGCTGTGGTCACATAATTCATTTGACGATTTCTGCCTTCGATTGCGGCGGCTGCCACGTCAACTGTCTTTGCAATTGCCCGGGCCGGCGCGGTTGCAACCAGCGGCGCGGACAGGCCCAGCAGCAGCAAGTTACGACGAAAAGGTACCGGAGGCGCAACAAGAGCGTCGTGGCAGGGTGTTCGAGTGGTGCGAAGGGTGTCATGCATGGCCATCTCCATTTTGTGAGGCTGTTTACGGAGACGTTTTTAGGCGAAATAAGAAGGACGCGACCTTGCCGGATTGCTGTGTGTGTTGCTTGATTGCGGAATTTGCGGCGAAAACACTCCAGCATCCGATCGCCTACGGCCCTCGCTGCCCAGGTTTCGTTCCACGGCTGTAAGGGAACTTGGCAAAATTGCCCAAGATTCGGGTAGGGACCGGTTGACGACTCGGCTTTTGACGAATTGGTGGACCTTCATCATCAGTCAAGGCGGGATGCCGCGTGGCGCGGTATGAATGACAATCTTTAGGCAAAGGAACAGGGCAGGTTTCCAGCCTGACGTTCGGCTAAACGCGTATAGGCATTCATACGGGTCGCTCGCATGTGCACTACAGCAAGAGCTGGAATCAGAACTCACCGGCGACGCCTTAGCGGGCCGATGGCTCTTAACTTGCTTCTTGTAGATATCCCGCGGGGTGTGAAAGCAGGCGCGCGCTCACAAACGGTCGGCCGTGCATTCAAAAAAACGCCGCCCTGCGATGCGGCAGGACGGCAGGGAATCGTTATGACAGCTGTTGATCAGTAGTCCCAGGGTGCCGGCACCCAACGATACAGCTTTTCAGAAGGTGCGACCCGTCCCAGGGATGGAAATGGCAAGTGTGTCGACACAAGCCAGGAACCCGTTCCGGCCAGTTCCGCCATAAGCCGAAGGCGGACATTTGTAGCCTCCTCGGGGTCATGCTCAAATCCATTATGCCATTCAGGATGGTCAAAGGAGACAGGGAACAATGCGTCTCCTCCAAACATTAGTTTTTCGCCATTCGAAGAGATACGCACCACGCTGTGGCCCGGAGTGTGGCCGCCGGTTTTCGTGGCCACGACACCAGGCGCGATCATTGTCTCGTGTTCGAAGGTCATCAGGTTATCTGCGTAGACCGAAAGAAATTCTCTTGAGGCACTGCGCGCAAGCTCCGCAAGATCCGGCGGCATCGCAGTGCGCGAAAAGTCAGGGTTCGTCCAAAACGCGGCTTCCGCCGCGGACAGATGAACGCGAACGTCTCGTGCAAGGCGATCCCTCACACCTTGTACGAGAAGGCCGCCAACGTGGTCGAAGTGCATGTGCGTCAGCACCACATCGGTCACCGATGCCAGATCGACGCCCGCCGCTTCAAGTCGCGCGACAAACTGGCCTGCCCGAGGAAAGCTGGGGTACTCTTCGCCTAAACCGCTATCGATGAGTATTGTCTGATCGCCGCTACGGACGACAACGGCGTTCAAGGCCCAGTCGAAAGCGTCGTGATCGAGAAACCGCTCATCAAGCCAGGCATTACGGGTTTTTGGGTCCGCGTTCGTGGCCATGGACTCTGCAGGCGGCGTCAGAATGCCGTCGCTTATGATGATCACCTCGATGTCGCCAACGTTAACAACATACCTGGACGGGACTATCTCGTCTCGCGCGGTCCTAAGGTTCTTGTTGAGTTTGGAATTCATTCTTTGCTCCGGTAACGGGAAGGTAAATGGAAGGCTTGCGTCGCGTTCTGGACTCTGCAAGCCGCCGTCATTTTAGTCTTCCCCAAAGGAACGTGTGAGCTCGACATGGGTATCGTTGCCTACCACCAAAGCGCTACTCGGTTTCAAGCTTGGCGATGCTGTCCGGCATTTTTCAAGGAGAAAAACCGTGCTTACTGTGTGCTTCTGACGTCCCCTGTTAGACAGCCGGCGGGAGGGGATCGGCCTTTGGTGTCTACGCAAATTGCAGTTCAGTAGAATGCGATGCCCGGCCCGTCAACCTGCGTCGGGAGTTATGGCGTTCGCGCACTTAAGGCTTTCGTCCGCCAACCCGCCGTAACACAACCTCTCGCGGCGGATGGTCTGGTTTGTCACGGGCTTCCCCGCCAGAGACATGTCGGGCCGCCACCGACAGCTATTGAGGACATTGAAAACCGCGTATACCGCGGCACTCTGTGCGCGTCTGCCCGTTCCTGCCGCTGAACCACAGGTCGACATCAGACCGCTACCATCGGGTCTGAAGGCGAAAGAACGCCGGTTGCGGTCCGGCAGAAACGTCGCTGGTGCGGTGGCACTGAAGATCGTCCCTGGCACTAACTGTCGCTGATGGTTCTCGCGCCAGCAGTTTTGTCAGATGAGGCCCTCTGCAGCCATAGCTGCACCAACGTTGGGACGCCTCTTTAGCATGTCCCGGTACTCGACGAGATGCGTCTCCACATTGAGCGAATAACGTTCTGCCCACAACAGCATCACAAACAGATAGAAGTCCGCGACAGTGGGATTGTCTCCAAAAAGAAACTCGCCTTTGAAGTTCCGCGACAGGAAACGGAACTTCGGTCGCAACGATGCCTCGGCACGCGCAACCTCCTCGGCACCTCGATGAGACCAGAGGGATTCAAAGCCCTGATGCAACTCCGACGAGATGAACGCGAGGGTCTCGAGCAGCCTTGTTCTTCCAAGCGGTCCGCCAACGCCCACGCTTGGATACATTGCGGCGACCCAGTCGAGAATTGCGACATTCTCGCTGATAACGTCTCCGCTGTCCAAGACCAGCGCTGGTACGTACCCTTTCGCGTTGATCTGCCTGAAGTTTTCACCAGACGACGTCATTTTGGTTTGAAGATCAACGCGCTCGATCTGGAAATCGGCACCCGCTTCTCGGAGAGCTATATGGTCTGAAAGGCTGCATGCCCCGGGATAGTAGTATAGTTTCAAGCGAACACTCCTCTTCGATGTTAAAAGGATCGACTCTCAAACTGGTTTGGCCGCTCCTGGACCTCGGAGATTATTGTGCCCGCCACGGTCTGGTAATTAGCCCGAAGGTTAGAGTGATGTAGTCGTGATGTATGTACGACAGGGCAGGGAGATGGTTACGCTGCGCAGTGCGTGCTTCCCGCGATCGTCTACCGCAAACCAAGTGGGCTAGGTCCCGGTGGGGCAAGACGCTTAAAGGGACTCGCTTTATCCCGCCGATCGCGCCGGCATTCTGACGTGAACCTTTTCCTCGGACGATAAGGAAGGCTTGTTGTTTCGCGATGAATGATGCCGCTGACACGCGCACAGGGAAGATCAGAACGGCACTGCAGGGAATATTGCTGCGGCGACGACGAAAACCAATGGCTCCCGAAGCGATCATGCGGTGCTTCAGTCACGACACCCCGAAAGTCAACTCCAACCGGGCGGTTCGGCCCGTCATAGAAAAATATCGACACGACCATCTCCCGGTTTGTCGATACACTACCTTTGCAGCGCAATTTCTAACGTCTCGGGTCCGAGGGCATTTTCGAGGGCTTTCTTGGGTAACCTCAGAAGGCCGTTGACCATGCCCTCTTTCCAGGCATCTCCCCGATCCCACGCTTCCTCCCATGCATCGGCCAGTTCGTCATTATGGCGCGTCTCCACCAAGGCTTGGAAGAGCAAGGCGGCCTGTGAGAGGTCTTTGTCTGCCTTTAGGCGTCCAAGAGCGTCCGATCGCCTTCGAGACGATATGATCAGCTTAGGGACAGCGTACCTCTCCGGGGCTGGGACAAGTACGTTCACGCCTTCGCGGAAGAGAAGCACCGTGCGGACGGGCTCGTAGATCAGGTAATCAAGGAATCGCAGGTTTTCCGCCGAAGCGCCACCGAGTGCAGGCATAGGCGACGGCTTGCCTGTGTATTCCTCCGATCTCCGATTTCCAGTCAGGAACTCAACGCGGTAGCCCCTGGCATTCTGGAAGGCTACGATTTTGGCCCGGTCCGCCTGGTGCGGCACTGCTCGAAAATCGGGATCGACTGACTGAAGAACCTCCAGGATTGGCGGCAGGCTGTCTTTTACCTCGGCCGAAATGGCGAAGTCCTGCGCGAAATCAGCGTCGCCTGTCTGCATAACCGCCGATGGCAGGCGAACGCCGAGCATCCCGGCATAGGTGCTGAATGCCACCGACCCGATAAGAACAGCGCGCAACCGGAACAATCCAGCATCGGCCAAGGCCCGCGTGACAGCGCCCGCAAACGGGTCTGGTCCGGGCAGGCCGGAACGACGCAGAGTGCTGACCATGCGTCTGCGCTCCCGAATGTTGTCCTTGATCTCCTTGTGGGCCTTCACCCGTGCTGTAATCGCCTCGTCGGAGTGCGGGCCGACATATCTTCGTCCTTGCCTTCAGGAGTCGGGAGATCGAAATACCAGTAGTCGCGATCTTTGACGGTTACAGCCACGAACCATCCCTCTAAGGGAAAGTCCGCCACAAATTGGGCGTCGAGCGTTCGTTGGGTCAACTCCGCAAACATTGTGCGGTAGCTGATATCAATCTCTCTCAGCATTATTTCCTCTCGTGCCCGGAAATGCAGTTATAAGGATTTGCCAAAAACTTATAACGACACGGACGCGTGTTAAGGTTATAAGTGTTTGCCAGAAACTTATAACGCCGGCGCTACCCTCAAGGCGAACAGTCGTACACTTCTCCAGCAACATTGCGCGGTTTGATCAGAGAGGAGACAATGCCAGTCCGGCTTAGAAGCGCGAACTACTTGCCGCCGGAGTGCGGCTTTGGCGCGGTCGTATTTGCAAAGTCGCGAACATCGGCTGTCGATGAGGAAAGATGGCGACAACGGGAGTGGCTCCGTGGACGCCGATGGAGCCAGCCTTTCGCTCCGGTACGCTGATCAGACCATCAGCCACCTACACCATAGTCTGGTATCGCACTCCCGCTCAGCGGGGCATAACCTCTTCATCGATGAGCAACGGCTGGCCCAATGAGCGATCGATTGCATCGCGCAGCTTTGCATTGAACCCGGATCCCCGTCGCAGCGCGTTGAAGGACGAGAAAAGCGTTCTCAACAACTGGGATACTCTCATTGGTATGTTGATGGAGAGCGAGCATGAGCGGATGCAACCACAATGTCACAGTCCGGTCCGTCACTCCGAGGACGCTCGGTTGCGAGGAGTGCCTCAAGGAGAACATGGAGTGGTTCCACTTGCGGATCTGCCGTCAATGCGGCCACGTCGGCTGCTGTGATCAATCGGTCGGCAAGCATGCGACCTTGCACTTTCATGAGACCGGCCATCCCATCATAGAAGGTTACGATCCTCCTGAAGGCTGGGGCTGGTGCTATATCGACGAGATATTCGTGGATCTGCCGGACCAGACGCCCCAACGCGGCCCGATTCCCCGCTACTACTGAGATTGGAACAGGTTTGACCGTCGCAGGCTCACGTGAACACCAGATGTTTCCGGCACTCGATCCTCAACAGATCGCGACTGCAAGACGTTTCGCTGATGACGAACCGAGATACTTTCTGCCCGGCGAGGTGATTTTCAATGTCGGCGAGAGGCACGCACCCGCCTGGCTGGTGCTCGAAGGATCGATTGAGGTTTTGCGGCAGGACGGCCTGTCATCCAGCGTTCCCGTGACCCGACATACGACGGGTCAATTTTCCGGAGAGGTCAGCCAGCTGTCGGGCAGGCCATCCCTGGCGAGTGGGCGTGCCGGTACGGAAGGGTGCATGGCCGTTTCATTCGACGCCCCGCATCTTAGAGCTCTGATCATCGGCACGGCCGACATCGGAGAGATCGTGATGCGGGCCTTTATACTTCGGCGCGTCGCCCTGATAGATCAGGGCGGTGCCGGTTCTGTACTGATAGGTCAACCGGGCAGTGCCGACCTTATCCGCCTTCAAGGCTTTCTGGCGCGAAGCGGATATCCGTATGTCGCGCTTGACGCTGACGCCGACGGACAAGGCCGCGATCTTGTCCATCGACTGGGTATCTTGAGAGAAGAACTGCCACTGATGGTGTGCCCTGGCGGAGCCATTCTGAAGAATCCGACAGACAACGAGGCCGCAGTTTGTCTGGGCGTCGCACAGGAGATTGTTTCCGGTGCCGTCTATGACGTTGCGATCATCGGCGCCGGCCCGGCCGGCCTGGCGGCCGCCGTCTACGCGGCCCCCGAAGGTTTGAGTGTCCTGGCGATTGACGAACGATCCGCAGGCGGCCAGGCGGGAGCGTCCGCACGGATCGAAAACTACCTTGGCTTCCCTGCGGGGATTTCCGGTCAAGATCTTGCGGCGCGTGCCTTCAACCAGGCGATAAAATTCGGGGTCGAGGTTGCTTTGCCCATCCCCGTTATTGACCTGCGGGTTGTTCAATCATCATGGGGAACCGGTTCGATATTGCGGCTGGGTCTCGATGGCGAACGGAGCGTCGATGCGCGAACCGTGGTGATCGCGTGCGGGGCGCGTTATCGCCGCCCGCAGTTGGCAAATCTCGCCGAATTCGAAGGGTCCGGTGTCTCCTATTGGGCGTCTCCTATCGAGGCAAAACTATGCGAAGGTGAAGAGGTCGTACTCGTCGGAGGGGGGAACTCGGCGGGGCAGGCGATTGTCTTCCTTGCTCCCAAGGTCCGGCAGCTCCATGTTGTTGTCCGAAGACCCCTCAAAGATACGATGTCCAGCTATCTTATTGACCGTATCGGGGCGCTGTCCAATGTCGAAATCCATGTCGACAGCGAGATTGTTGGCCTTGAGGGAGACCGCTCGACTGGTCTGAGCGGGGCCGTGATGCGTCACCGTCAATCCGGTGGTGAGCGAACCTTCAGGGTCCGGCATCTTTTCCTGTTCATTGGCGCTGATCCGAAAACGTCATGGTTACGCTCCGGTGTGGACGTCGACGACAAAGGATTCATTCTGACGGGGAGAGCTTCTTCTGTGCGCACATCCGTTCTTCCGCTCGAGACGAGTCTTCAAAACGTGTTTGCGATTGGTGACGTCAGGGCAGGGTCCACCAAGCGTGTCGCCGCCGCCGTGGGCGAAGGTGCCGCTGTAGTCTCTCAGATTCATGAGTGCCTTGGGCGGCAGCCCGGTTGAATTAACCCGGATCAATCCGTCCGGCACACTGAAGACTGATGACGGCAGGCAGTTGCTTCGTTTCCTCCCTTGTCGTTGATCCGTCGGCCGCCGTGACAACACGCTTGCATCGCGCGGTGTCCTCTCCGGCTATGATCAAGAGTTCTCAATTCTGTGCGCGGACAAAATCTGTCTTTCGCTTCGCACTGTCGTCCGTGGACCCAGGCAAACTCCAGTCATTTTCTGATCGCGGTGGTGCAACCGGCCATTTTTTATTGAGCCTCCAAGCATTCGTGCTCCCGTAAAACGGCGACGAAGAGACTTCGCATCTGCCTGTTCCCGGGGCCATCGGCAGAGGTAAGCGCATTACCCAAATTCCGCAGCCCCGATATCATATTCCTCAATGCGAATGAGACTGCGCATTCAGGTTTGCGAGCATTGTTGCAAATTGTGAAATAAACTCGACACTATTCAATCAATTGTTGATGGGCGGCTCTGACGGCAATATCGCTGCTGTCAGACGAACACAGCGTCGCCTGAAGTTTTCACAACGAAATCGCAGGACGCGAGATGACCACGTATTTCACATCTTTCACACGCCGGAACATGTTGCTGACCGCAGGTACGGCCGTTGCCGTTACAGCGATGTCTCCCGTTTTCGGCTTCGCAGCCAATAGTGATTCCGCCACTACCGCCACCGAAGGAACCAAGTCCATGAGTACTGTAACAACCAGAGACGGAACCGAAATCTTCTACAAGGACTGGGGCCCGAAGGATGCCCAGCCGATCGTTTTCCACCATGGCTGGCCGCTGTCGTCCGATGACTGGGATGCGCAGATGCGGTTCTTCGTCTCCAAGGGTTTTCGTGTTGTCGCCCATGACCGCCGTGGTCACGGCCGTTCCGCCCAGGTTGCCGATGGTCACGACATGGACCACTACGCCGCCGACGCCTTTGCGGTCGTCGAAGCGCTCGATCTGAAGAATGCCGTGCATATCGGCCATTCCACCGGCGGCGGCGAAGTTGCCCGTTATGTCGCCAAGCATGGCGAACCCGCCGGCCGTGTCGCCAAGGCGGTTCTCGTTTCCGCCGTACCGCCGATCATGGTCAAGACCGAAGCCAATCCGGAAGGCGTGGCGATGGAGGTTTTTGACGGCTTCCGCTCAGCGCTTGCCGCAAACCGTGCGCAGTTCTTCCGCGACGTGCCGGCAGGCCCGTTCTACGGTTTCAACCGCGATGGTGCGACCGTGCATGAAGGCGTGATCCAGAACTGGTGGCGTCAGGGCATGATGGGTGGTGCAAAGGCCCATTACGATGGCATCAAGGCCTTCTCGGAAACCGACCAGACCGAGGACCTGAAGAATATCAGCGTTCCGACGCTTGTTCTGCACGGTGAAGACGACCAGATCGTTCCGATCGCCGACTCCGCCCTGAAATCGGTGAAGCTGCTGAAAAACGGCACACTGAAGACCTATCCCGGTTTCTCGCATGGCATGCTCACCGTCAATGCCGATGTGCTGAACGCCGATCTCCTGACCTTCATCCGGTCCTGATCGATATCGCGGGAAGTTGCCGTTCCCGCATACCCCCATCTCCCAAATCCATATATCCACCTGCGCGGAAAGCGCTATTTCACGATTGGAAACTAATCATGTCGACGACCAACTCTGTCAGGAAAATCGTAAACCACGGCGTTGCCTGGGAGCAGGCGTTCGGATATGCGCAGGCTGTCCAGATCAAGGACACGATCTATATCTCGGGACAGCTCAGCCACGATGGCGGTGGCAAGCTCGTGGCGCCCGCCACCCTTGACGCCGGAGGCCGGCCCGTCGACTTCACGCAGATGGAAGACCAGATCCGTCAGACTTACATCAATGCCACGAAACTGCTCGCAGAATTCGGCGCCTCTCTCGATGACGTTGTGGAAGAGACACTTTTTGTTCTCGACATCCCGAGCGCATTCGCAGCTGGAGCCAAAGTTCGCAAGGAGATGTACGGGAAAGACACGCCGCCGGTAGCAAGCAACCTGATTGGAGTGGGCGCGCTGGCCTTCCCTGAACAGATCGTGGAGATCACGTTCCGCGCAGTCGTTGACGTTCCGGCCGCCTCATAAAGACAGTAGCCGCTCTGAAACACCGCCGGTGAGAAAATGCTTCGGCGGCGAACATATTAGAACAGGTTTTCCGAATGCCGAGAACATCTTCCGTCAAAACACGATCGGCAACGACCCTGCATCTGACCTCGGAACTCGTTGCCAGGACGCTCAGGGTTGTCGAAGAGCAAGGCCCGGAGCCAGACTGGACGCCAATCTCCCCCGAACAACTCGACGAACTTGTCCGGCGGGTAGAGAAGCAAGCTGGCGAAGAGGAGATCTGGATATTTGCCTACGGCTCACTGATGTGGAACCCGGGATTTGAAGTGGCGGGCATGGAAAACGCCGTCGCATTCGGATGGCATCGTGCGTTCTCGCTGAGGATCGAACGACTTCGCGCCACCTCGGACGCGCCGGGACTGATGCTCGCCCTTCAGCCAGGGGGAAGCTGTTCCGGCGTGGTTCTCAAGCTTCCATGCGCTACAAAGAAACGAGATCTCCGGAACCTTCTGGCGCGCGAAATCCGGTATGCTGAGGTGTCTGACATGGTACGTTGGGTCACGGTCAAGACGCCGGCGGGCGCCCGTCGCGCGCTGACGTTCTGGGCTAGCCCGAAGCAGTCGCCGCTGACAGACAAGGTGCCTCTCAATGAGGCCGCCGCGCTGATTGCCCAAGCGTGCGGACCGGCAGGGTCCTGCGCGGAATATCTGCATCGCACGGTTCTTGATCTGACGGAGCGCAACATTTTCGACCGAAACCTCTGGCAGTTACAAAAACTTGTCGCGGAAAGGCTTCAAGCTCTTCCGCGACATGCTCATGGCCCGGCAGGCCCGGACAAAGCCTGAGATGTCGAGGCAATGAGCGGGGCCACGGCTCCGCCCTAGACTTGACTGGTATCGCCGTCCGCCAGTTGGGCAAGGCCCGGCAGATCGCATACGAGAAGTTTCTGCCGGCCGCCCTGTACCAGGCCCTTGCTCTCCCAGCTGGACAGGATGCGGGAAACGGTGTGGAGCGTGGTGCCGGTCATTTCCGCTATATCCTGACGCGAGATCGGGAAGTCGATTCGAATACCGTCCACCTCCTTGCGCCCTGCCTGCTGCGAAAGGCGCAGTACGGCGTGCGCCACCCGACGCTCTACCTCTTGCGTCGACATTTCGCGGATGCGCGTATGGGCTTCCTCGAGACGTTGGCCAATCGTCTGCATGGCGGAGACGGCAAGGTGCGGATTCTGTTCGACGAAGTGCGGCCAGAGGTCCGTCTGCCAGGAAAGGATCACGCTTTCGGCGGCCGTGGTTGCGGTACCGGGATAATCCGACCGTTGCAGCGCCCGGGCGAAACCGAAGAGATCACCGGGATGCACCACACGCACGATGATCTGCTGGCCATCGTGCGTGACCTGCGTCACCTTCAGCCGGCCGTGAATAAGCAGGAAGAAATGCTTGGCCGGTTGGCCCTGCTCGAAGATGGCTTCGCCCGGCGGCACCAGCCGAGATGTGGCGTGGGTCAGCAATCCGTCCAGCTCATCGTCGGCCATCCTGGCGAACAAGGCCAGCGACCGGATGACGCTTCGGTCAATCTTCACTTGCACCCTCTCCGGTTATCTGGCACCGCGCGCTCCCCGCCCGGAGAAACATGGTGCGAGCCTTCTGTATTCTTACGATACAACTCTACCCATCGGGCGAAGAAGAACAAATGATATAAATCAACTGGATGTTCTAAGTGACGACTATCACGTAGCCAGACCGGCTGCCCGAAGCTTTTCGACAAGCGGAGCATACCAGCGCGTATCCTTCACCAGCCGGAAGCCGAGATTGTCAGGCGGCACGCCGACAGCGCAGCCTCCGCTCTTCGGGTTTTTGACGAAGGCGCTCATGGCCGCCCGGTGTTTTCCCGACGCGACCGGGATACCGCAGGAGGCGACGCTATCGATTGTCTCACCATCCTTGCCGAGCGTCACACGGTGGCTGCAGCTCGATGTCCATTCCCACACATTGCCTCCGAAATCGGCAAAGCCATATTCGTTTTCGCCAAAACTCCCATAGGATTGCGGAACGGGGTTGCCCGAGGCTTTGCGGCTGGTCTGCCGCTCGTAATCGGCCAGCCAACGCAAGGCCGGGTTTTCGCTGTCCGCGCCGACACCCAGCGTCTCATCCGGGAAATGCGACCCGGCGGCGAAAGCCAGTTCAGCGTCGCTCGGCAGGCGCCAGACCTCGCCTGTCCGCTCGCTCAGCCACGTCGCATAGGCGCGGGCGTCATCCTGGCTGATACCGGTTGCCGGTATCTCGCCGCCGACCGGAGCGGCAAAACCGGGTTCCGGCTGCTGACAGCCGCCTTCCGCCACGCAGCGCGCATAATCGGCGCTCGATACCTGATATTTCATGATCGTGAGACTTTGCCGCATCGCCACGTCGACCATCGGGCCATCGACGGCATAACCATTGCGGAAATATTCGCCCTCCGCCCGGTAGGTGAAATGTCCTGCGGGCACTGTAACGACCTGTGGAGCCATCATGGCCGCACGGTCATCAATGCCGCTGCGGATGATCCCGGACTGGAAACCGATGGCCGTTGCCAGCAGCGTTGCAATCGAGAGCGGGAGAAGAAGCGAGACGGCGTTTGGGAAGTGGCTGTTGCCGGGAATGCCCATGGGAACCTGCCTGCGTCGAGAAGACGCCAAAGTTCGGGCCTGCTTTCAGGCCGTATAGCAGAAGGGGAGCGCGCCGCGACCGCTGGCGGCGGCGCGCTTCCGCTTGTGTCAGATGCTCGACGGGGCGAGCACCGCCTGCATCAGGCTGTTATTCCACTCGCCCGTCACCTTGAAATGGGCGGCCGCGCCCAATTCGAAGGCTTCGATAAGGTTGTGATTGACATAGGCGTAGATGCCGGGCTGCTCGAAGGTATAGAAGGCCGCGCCCGCCGTGCCGCCGGGGATGAACCATGTTTCCTGGTCGAGATCCGGCGGGTTGCGGAATTTACCCGTTGCCCAGACATAATCGCCATGGCCGCCGATAAGGTGCGGGCGGGTATCACGGTTCGCCTGCGAATGCACGATCAGCACCTTTTCACCCACGGCGGCCTGAAGGGCGTGTTCTCCCGTTAGCGCGCCGACTGCACCGTTGAAGACGATGTGACTCGGTGTCAGCTTGCGCATCACCTCCAGCGTGTCGGCCATGGCGTCGCCGGCGCTTTCATATTTTTTGAAATTGCCGTTCTCGTCGCGCGGGATGTAGAAGTCCTGCTCGCCGACATAATAGATCTTGTCATAAACAAGCTCCTTGCCGTGGCCATCCGTCAGGCCCTCACGCGGCAGTACCATGATCGCGCCATTCATGCCCGAGGTGACGTGCCACGGCACCATGCCGGGAGGTGCGCAGTGATAGACGAAGACGCCGGCCTTGGTGGCCTTGAAGCGCAGGATCGCCTTTTCACCGGGGTTGACGATGGTGAGCCCGCCGCCGCCGAGCGCGCCGGTGGCCGAGTGGAAATCGATATTGTGCTGTAGCTCATTGGTATCGGGGTTGATGAGGGTCAGTTCGACATAGTCGTCCTGGTGCACCACCATCAGAGGCCCCGGAACCGAACCGTTGAAGGTCATGGCGTGGACCTCGGTGCCCTTGTCGTCGAGGATCATCTTCTGCTCTTTGATCGTGAGCGTGAACTCGACGATCTTCGGCCCGCCTTCGGCTTTCTGCGTGTGAGCATGCACGAAGGGCGGCTTGACGAGATCAACTTTTACGCGAGGTAGTACTCCAATCTCCGCCTTCGTCAATGGCTTGGCCGCAGCCTTTTTTTCCTCTGCCGCGCTCGCTGTCGATGGCATGATGACGGGAGCCAAAGCCCCTGCAAATGCCGCGCCTGCGAGAATGTTACGCCGTGTGATGTGGAAGGTTTCCGTCATCATATTTCTCCTGTCCCTCTTGGGGCAGAGCATGCTTTGCTCTGTCACAGCATTTGTATTGGAGGTACGGAAATACAATTTGAGATGGAGCAAACTGCACGTCGGGCCACCTGCGACATTTTGGCAGGCGGTTACGGCTTCATGCGGACGGGTAGCACCTCCTCTTTGCCTGTTCGCAAAGAAGCGAGACGGGATTGCGTCTAGACATATGTCAAGACCAAATGAGGAGCATTACAATGAGTGGCAGCCAAACCGTTCCCACCCAGGGGCGCAGCCGGCCAAAAGGCGGCATTCCAAGGGGGCTGGCACGCAGCGGCCCGGTTATCTTCTCCTACGGCTTCCGGCCGTTTTTTCTCGGTGGCGCCCTTTGGGCCATTGTGGCGATGGTGTTGTGGATAGCAGCACTTTCCGGCTTCATTGACCTTGGCGGAGATTACGGCGCGCCGAACTGGCATGCCCATGAGATGCTGTTCGGTTTCGCTTCAGCGGTGCTGGCCGGCTTTCTTTTGACGGCTGTGCCCAACTGGACGGGGCGGCTGCCCGTATCGGGCAAACCGCTGGTCTGGCTGTTTGCGCTCTGGTGCGCGGGCCGGATCTTCCTGCTCGTGCCAGACACGGTGGGTGTGGTCACCGCCGCAACCGTTGACGGACTTTTCCTGCCGGCACTTCTCACGATCTGCGCGCGCGAGGTCATTGCAGGGCGCAAGTGGAAGGACCTCAAAGTGCTGGGTGGGCTATTGGCGCTTTCCGTCGCCAATATCGTTTTCCATTTGGCGGCGATTGAAGGCGACCTGAGCCAGATGGCGACCCGTCTTGCCGTCTCAGCCTACACCGTGCTCGTCATTATCGTCGGCGGCCGGATCGTGCCGAGTTTCACTCGCAACTGGCTGAACCGTTTCGGCCGCACGGATTTTCCTGTGCCCTATAACGGCTTCGACACCGCCGCCATCCTCACCGGCATTGCGGCGCTGGCCGTCTGGACAATAGAGCCCGAGAGCATCGTGGCCGTGACAACGGCGCTTCTGGCGGCTTTCATGCATGCGATGCGGCTCATCCGCTGGCGCGGCTGGACGACATGGCCGGACCAGGTGCTGGTGGTGCTGCATGCGGCCTATGCCTTCATCCCCGCCGGTTTCATCGCCATCGCGCTGGCGGCTCTCGATGTCATGGATACACGCTCGGTCCTGCATGTCTTCACCGTCGGCGTCATCGGCTGCATGATGCTTGCGGTGATGACCAGAGCGAGTCTCGGCCATACCGGACGAAAGCTCGCGGCTAGCAAAGTTACTATTGCCGCTTATGTGGCGCTGATCGCCTGCGCACTGCTGAGGCCGGCAGCCGAGTTCTTCCCCGGCGCGATGATGCGTCTCTACGCCTGCTCGGCGCTTCTCTGGATCGTGGGTTTCGGTCTGTTCTGCTTCGAGTACGGGCCGATCCTGATGCACGAGCGCAAACCGCTCAAAGCCTAGAAGGCCTGCTTGCCATACCGCCAAAACAAAACGCCCCGGAAGCAATTTCAGGGGCGTTTTGTTTTCCGGGAGTTTGACTTCTGGTTTAATGCGCGCCGGCACCGGCGCGGATGAAGATGCGAAACGCCGTGCGCGCCTCGTCGAAATTTCCGGCCCATTGATGACCCCGGGCCAGTAGCTCCGGGTAGAGGAAGGTCGGTTCCTGCGGCATCAGCAAGAAGATCACGGAACCTAGGGGAAGACGGTCAAGTGTGGCAAGCGTACGGGTCGTTTGACCCTCGGTCGCCTCATCGCTCAGATCGAGATAGACGACCGGGTCGGGCCATATCTGCGGCTCCTCCGCGTTCCCCGCAAGCGCGGGCGACACGGAAATCTGCTCGGCTTCACTGGATCGCGGCGTGAACAGCACCTCCCAGTCGCCGCCACCGATTTCCCGGACCTGATGGTTGAAACCGCGTTCGGCCATCACCTTGAACAGTGGACTGGGCCGGAAGGTGGCGTATAATCGCAGCGCCTCACCGGGCGCAAGCCCTGCCACGGCTTCCATGATGGCCGGAAAAGGCTCGCCGCCGCTGAGCAAAAGCGGCCGGACATCGAGTTCGCTGATCATTTCCGTCATTGCATCACCTCATCGGTCGGCTGGCGGCGGCAAGGGCCGTCCGCCAGAGGTCTTTTCACCACATCGCCAGGGCAGGGGTCAATGTTCGGATCCGCAGCAGCATTCGCAGCCGGACATATCGTCCTCGGAACCTTCGGCCTGTTCTTCCAGGCGGCCGATATCGAGGCGCCAGACGTCCGGGCCCTGTTCGAGATATTCCCAGCCGAACTGGCCGGGGAAATTTGTGGCAAGCTGGTAAAGCAGCGGACGGGGATCGTGATCGCTGGTGATCTGCAGCGATTGACCCTCGGTCAACGCGCCGAGCGCACCGAAAATGCGCGGATGACGTTCGCCATGCGGAATGATGCGCACATCGATATTGGTTGCGGTTTGGGCTTCGGACATAGGCTGGCTCCACGGCCGCGTATGGAATGATGCCCGGCGGTGCGGCCGGCCGGCGGACTGGAAAAACCTATCCGCCCGGCGGTCGGGAGACATTGTCGCCGCGCAAATAAACCTGAGATTCGTCAGGTCCGTCTGCGTGACATGCGTCAGCCGGCAAGGCTGCGATAGATTGCCGGCAGCGCAGATGGCAGCTTGGCGATCCTGTTGACGATGGCATAACCGTTCTGGCCGAACATGGCCGGAATATAGGATTGCGCCTTGCTGTCGACGGTCACGCCGAAGACGCTGACGCCCGAGCGCCGCGCCTCGGAAACCGCACGGCGGCTGTCCTCGATGGCGAAGCGGCCTTCATAATGGTCGACATCGTTCGGTTTCCCGTCCGTCAGCAACAGAAGCAGCTTGCGCCGCTCCGGCCTCTCATGCAGCTTGGCGCTGGCGTGGCGGATGGCGGGGCCGATGCGGGTATAGAAACCGGGTTTTAGCGCCGCAATACGACGCTCGACAGCGTGGCCCATTGGCTCCTCGAAATCCTTCACCGTTTCCACCCGCACCCAGGAACGGCGGCGGGAGGTGAAGGTCAGGATGGAGTGACTGTCACCACAGGCGGAAAGCCCGTGCGCAAGCACCAGCAGGGCTTCCTTCTCCACATCGAGCACCCGGCGATTGTCGAACCAGGCATCGGTGGACAAGGACACATCGACGAGGATCGTTACGGCGAGATCATGCGCCTGCGGGCGACTGGCCATATGAATGCGGTCGCTGCCCTGTCCTCCGGAGGCGATATCACTTCTGGCGCGCACCACGGCGTCAAGATCGAGATCGTTGCCGTCAAGCTGGGCGCGCAGCATCTCGTGGCGCGGTCTCAGCACCTCGAATTGCCTCCTGACCCGGCGGATGAGGCTTTTGGTGTCCGGGTCGGGTTCCGGTGCCGTCTCCGCGTCTTTCGCCGGACCGGCGATGACCCGGCAATGATCGGCGAGATAGGTGCCGCTGCGATAATCCCATTCGGGATAGGTCAGTTCCGCCGTCAGCGCGGTATGGTTCAGTGCTTCGGGCGGCAGGTCCAGATCGAAGCGGAAGCGGGCGGAAGGCCGCCCTTTTCTTTCTCCCAGCGTCATGTCGTCGAGCTCGTCGGCCGCACTGTCGTCGGCATCGTCGCTATCGTCACCGGGACGATCGACATTGACCATCTCCGCCATGGCGAGGATTTTTTCGAAACGGTTGAGGATGAAGGGGCTGCGTTCCGTCTGCCGGTTCTCCGCCTTTTCACGCACGGCGATATGACGGGCCGCTTCCGCCCCCTGTGGTGCTGCGCTCGCCGCCGGCTGGTCTTCGCTTTGCCTGGCCTCGGATGTTTCGCGCAGCAGCGTGTCCGGCCACAGCGGAACAGGCAGCATCGGCAGATAACGCGGCGGCGCTTTGGCTAGAAGACCGACGGGCGGCGGATAGCCTTCGATCCCTGCCGCATCGGCCAGCATGGAAAGCACCCGCTGTTCCACCTGCTGTTCCGCCTGCGGCAGCGGCCGCTTCTGCCGCACCGCGAGCATGGCGGCGCAAAGCCGGCGATAACGGGTCTTCATGCCGGGAAAAGCATGGGTTACGGTCTCTGCCAGTTCCGTGGCGCGGTCGAGCCGGGCAAGATCGTTGCGCAACGGGTCGGCGGCCATGACTGGTTCAAGCGGCATCATCGCCATGGCGGCGGCGAGCCAGAAATAAAGATCGCGATTGAGGTGGCGGTCGGGAAATAGATCGAGCACTGGCGGCAGCATCAGCGTGGCATGATCGCGTCCGGGCTGGGCAAGCTTTTCTTCGCCAAGGCCCATGCGCTGGCGAAGCCTCAGCCGGTGTGTGGAGGTGCGGGCGCGCGCCGGGGCGATCTGCACCGCGTGTTCACCGCCAAAACCGCGGAAACATATGGCCAGCACGGCCTGCATGTCTTCCAGCCTGACGGCGTGATCGGGAAAGCGCAGCCATGTGCCGGTTTCGCCGATCAGCCTGTGCCAGGCGCGGCCGACGGTTTCTTCCAGTTCCAGAAAGTCCAGCATGGTTTATCCTCATGGCATCGAGCCGGAATGCGCG
Source organism: Agrobacterium sp. 5Ca39 (assembly GCF_055382365.1). Classification (NCBI taxonomy): domain Bacteria; kingdom Pseudomonadati; phylum Pseudomonadota; class Alphaproteobacteria; order Hyphomicrobiales; family Rhizobiaceae; genus Agrobacterium; species Agrobacterium sp. 5Ca39. The sequence goes on from NZ_AP026437.1 coordinate 426,013, forward strand.
GGTAATACCGCGCATTCAGATATTGATATAAATGTGCCTTATCGTATGACCGCATCCGCGACTTCATGCAGCGCGGCCTTCACATCCGGCTCGTCGGACAGCGGTTCGATCATCGCCGCGCGCACGGCCTGACGGGCGGGAAGGCCGGTATCGATGAGGCTGGCGCAATAAACGAGCAGGCGGGTGGAGACGCCTTCTTCCAGATCGTGGCCTTTCAGGCCGCGCAGCCGGTGGGCGAGATCGACGAGCGGCTCGACATCGCGCGCATCGAGCCCGCTTTCATGCGACACGACGGCAATCTCCTGCTCTTTGGGCAGAAAATCGAATTCAATGGCGACGAAGCGCTGGCGGGTGCTGGGTTTCAGGCTTTTCAGCAGGTTCTGGTAGCCGGGATTGTAGGATACGACGAGCATGAAACCCGAGGGCGCTTCCAGCACCTCGCCGGTGCGCTCCAGCGGCAGGATACGACGGTCGTCGGTGAGCGGATGCAGCACAACGGCCACATCCTTGCGCGCTTCCACAATCTCGTCGAGGTAACATATGCCGCCCTGACGCACGGATCGTGTCAGCGGGCCGTCCATCCACACGGTTTCACCGCCTTTCAGCAGGTAACGACCGGTCAGATCGGCGGCGGCAAGATCGTCGTGACATGAAACGGTCGAAAGCGGCAGGCCGAGTTTTGCCGCCATATGGCTGACGAAACGGGTCTTGCCGCAACCTGTCGGGCCTTTCAGCAGCAGCGGCAATTGCCGCACCCAGGCGCTTTCGAACAGCGTGCATTCATTGCCAAGCGCGGTATAGAACGGCGTGTCCGGCAAAGGCTGCGGCGGGGGGCGGAAAATCGTATTCATGGTCATCTCCATGGTTGGTGGTAAGGACCGGCTCTCGGGGGAAAAGGAGAGCCGGTCCGTTTCTCATTCGGCGGGCTGCACGAGGCGGGCGACGTCGCCCTGTTTCTGCTTGCCCGGCACCAGGACTGCCCAGATGAACATGACCGCCGAAATGAGAACTGCGAAACCGGAGCCGAGACGGATCCAGTAGAAGATCGCCAGCTGGTCCTGCACATCCATGAAGCTTTCGCCCATGACGCGCTGAAGCTGGATCTGCACCACGCCGGCAAAGGTCAGCGCGAAGGTCATGACCGACATGGCCGTGCACATCACCCAGAAGCTCGTCATCGAAAGCCACTGATTGTAGGGCGCGCGTTTCTTCATTTCGGGGATGGCGTAGGCCATCATCGCAAGGTTCAGCATCACATAGGCGCCGAAGAAGGCGAGGTGGCCGTGGGCGGCGGTAAGCTGCGTGCCGTGGCTGTAATAGTTCACCGAAGACAACGTGTGCAGGAAACCCCAGACGCCGGCGCCGAAGAAGGCCATGACCGAGCAGCCGATCGACCACAGAAGCGCTGCGCGGTTCTCATGCTTGCGGCCGGCCTTCCAGGTCATGACGAAGGTGAAGATGACCATGGTGAAGAAGGGGGCCACTTCCAGCGTCGAGAACAGCGAACCGATCCATTGCCAATAACCGGGCGCGCCGATCCAGTAATAATGGTGGCCGGTGCCGAGAATGCCCGAAAAGAGGGCAAGGCCGACGATGACATAGAGCCATTTTTCCACCACTTCGCGGTCGATGCCGTTGAGCTTGATCATAAGGAAGGCGAGGATTGACGCCATGATCAGTTCCCACACGCCTTCCACCCACAGATGGATGACGTACCACCAGTACATCTTGTCGAGCGCCAGGTTCATGGGGTTGTAGAAGGCGAAGAGGAAGAAGATCGCCAGCCCCCAGAGTCCGAAGAGCAGGATGTTGATGACGGTGGTTTTGCGGCCCTTCAGCGCTGTCATGGTGATGTTGAACAGGAACATCAAAACGACAAGCACTATGCCGACCTTGATGGCGAAGGGCTGTTCGAGGAACTCGCGGCCTTCATGGATACGGAACATATATCCGACCACGGCAACGGCTGCGGCCACCAGGAAGATCCAGAACTGCGCGATGGCGAGTTTGGGGCTGTAAAGCTCGGTTTCCGTCTCTTCCGGCAGCAGGTAGAAGGTCGACCCCATGAAGCCCATCAACAGCCACACGACCAGCGCATTGGTGTGGATCATGCGCACGATGTTGAAGGGCAGAAGCTCTGAAAGCGTATTGGGAAGCACGTAGATCGTGGCGGCGACGACGCCGAACAGGATCTGCGCCACGAACAACCCGATTGCGCCGTAAAAATACAGCATGGCGACTTTTTGCGTCTGGTATTTCATCTCGTCATCTCCTTGCCGTCAGCCTCAACCCGCATCGTTCGGCGGCCAGTTCTGCGTCTTGATCCGGCTCGTCCATTCGAGGAAGTCGACGAGATCATCGAGTTCCTGTTCGGTGAGATTGAACTGTGGCATCTGGCGGCGGCCTTCGATGCCGGTGGGCTGGGCGGCCATCCACGCCTTGATGGAATCGCGCGCCGCTTCCTTGTCTTCCACGCCGCCATAGCGCTTCCAGACATTGCCGAGTTCGGGCGCGAAATAGGCGCCTTCGCCGAGCAGCGTGTGACAGTTGATGCAGGAGTTTTTCTCCCACACATGTTTGCCGCGCGCGACGCTTTCGGTCAGCGTGCTTTCATCCGTCGAGGTGGTGCGCATGTAATAATGGCTATGGGCGGTCAGCCCGACGAATATGGCGAAGAAGAAGATGGAGCCGCCGTAAAAGACGTTTCGCGCTCCTGTTTTGGTCAGGCGTTCTGCCATGCCAATGGTCCTTTCCATCCGGAAGACCGCTTATGCGGACTGGCTTGATCGAACCCTCTTGCCGGAATTTGCCGGCAGCTTCGGGTCTCGCCCCTTTCTAGCCGCTGGCCGCCGGCGTTCTTTGCCATTTGGCAAACAAGTGGGGAGGTGGTGTGGTGCGCCTTTTCAGAGCGACAAAATGCCCTGCAGGAGCGCCCGCAGCAGGGCTGCGGCGGCAAAGATGGCCGGCCATGCCAGAAGTGCTGTGCGCAGCAGGCCACGCTCTTCGCGAAAGCCGAGAAAGTCGTCGATGACGCGTCTGGATTTCAGGAGCGCGAAAAGCAGCATCAGGCAGGCGACGGCAACCGGCGGCAGAAGCGCCGCCTTCCACGAGGTGACGGCGGCCGTACCGGCGAGAACGAGAACGGCGAGTGCTGCAAAACTTCTTGCAAGCTGGCGGGAGGTGCGGTGGATCATGACTGTCAAACCAGATAGACGATGGGAAAAATGACGATCCAGACCAGATCGATGACATGCCACAGCGTCGTCACCAGCGTGACGTTCTCGTTTTTCGGGAAGACTGCGACGAGAAACAGCAGCACGGCCACGAAGACGACATGCAGCAGATGGAAGCCGGTGAGCAGGAAATAAAGCTCGAAGAAAGCGCCGTAGGCGGGGTCGGACGCGAAAGCGATTTCGGTGGAATATTCATGGAGCTTCACACCGACGAAAGCGAAACCCAGCAGGCCGGCAAGGACAAGCGCTCGCCTTTTGCCCGGCAGCGCGGTGTGGCGGCTGGCCGCGACGGCCGCCTGCCAGCCGCTTGCCAGCAAAATCAGGGTGTTGAGGCCGGCAAGTTGTGGCTGCAGATGCTGGCGCGCGGCGGCGAAGGCCTCGGGCTTGAGGGCGAAGGCAATGATGAAGGCACCGGTCAGCGCGCCGAAAGCGGCAAGTTCGCTCCAGACCAGAATCCACAAAAGCAGGCTTCCGCTTTCCTCTTCCGTATTGATCGCCATGGTCTTGTCCGTAATTGTAAAACAGCAAGCCACGCTTAGGCGTCCTCAAACCCCGCTTCTTTGCGGTCGGTCAAAGAAGGGAGCGTGCAAAGTCCTATTGTCATGACAAAGCGCAACTCTGGAAAATGGAGCTTCCCATGAACGACGCGCAGGTCGGGCTGATTGTCGCAACCCCTATTATCGTTGGCTTTGCGGTGCTGTTGTACCGTATGGGTGTGTTGCAGCGCATGGGCGCGGTTTCCGCCGTACTTGCCTCCGTGGCCATTGCTTCGGTGCTGTTCCTGAACCAGTGAGAAGGCAGTCGGATGCTTGAACTTGTCGCCGCTCTTTCGCTTTTTGTGGCGCTGCATTCCATTCCCGCCGTGCCCGCCGTGCGTGGCCGGTTGATTGCGGCCATTGGCCGGCCCGCCTATTTCGGGGCTTATTCCGTCGTCTCGCTTCTGGCGCTGGGCTGGGTGTTTTATGCCGCGCTGTCGGTGGATTATATTCCGCTCTGGGATGTCGCGCCCTGGCAGGCGCATGTCACCTTTCTGGCAGCGCCGATTGGCCTGTTTTTCGTGCTGGCCGGCCTTTTCAGCGTCAATCCGCTCTCCATTTCCGTGTGGCAGGGAGATAAACCGGGGGCAATCGTGCGCATCACGCGGCATCCGGTGCTTGTCGGTTTCCTGTTTTGGTCGCTCGGCCATGTCGTGCCGAATGGCGACCTGCGTTCCGTCATCCTGTTCGGCGGTTTTGCGCTGTTTTCGCTTGGCGGAATGGCGATGACTGAAAAACGCGCGCGGAAAAGACTGGGTAATGCGTGGAGCGCGGCGGCTGCTAAAAACGCAACGATCCCTTTCGCAGCAATCCTTTCCGGCAAGACGCGCCTCGCCGTGGACGGGCCGATGCTGCTAGCCGCGGTACTGACAGGGTTGACGGTCTGGTGGCTGCTGGCCGGCGGCCATGCCGCGCTCTTTGGCGCAGACCCCATGGCCTATTTCTGATCGCTCACGATGTCTTCACCACATGCGGCTGCCATATCGGCGCCTGCGGCGCGGGCGCGATACCGAGCTGATCGATAGCGCGGGCGGCGAGCTGATCGACAATATCGAAGACGCTTTGCGGCCTGTTGTAGAAGGCCGGCACCGGCGGCATGACGATCGCACCGGCCTCCGTGACAGTGCACATATTGCGCAGATGGATGAGATGCAGCGGCGTCTCGCGGGTCATCAAAACCAGTTTCCGCCGCTCCTTCAGTTGCACATCGGCGGCGCGGGTGATGAGATTGTCTGAAAGTCCGGTTGCTATGGCGGCAAGTGTACGCATGGAGCACGGTGCGACGATCATGCCGGCCGTTGGGAAGGAGCCGCTGGCAATCGCCGCACCAATATCATCGACGGCATGATTGACGCTGGTGAGCGACAACATCCGCCCCATGGCTTGCGCACCTTCCTCATGTAGCACGGTGCGTCTGGCGGATTGCGACAGGACGAGATGGATTTCGACGCTTTTCATCGCGGCGAGGCGCTCGACGATGCGCAGGGCGATGCCGGCACCCGAGGCGCCGGTGACGCCGACCACGACGCGGCACGGGATCATGGCCGTTCTCCAAGTCCGAGATCACGCCACATCAGATCCACCTTTGCGATGACGTCTGGCGTCATGGACAGCACGCGGCCCCATTGGCGCTCCGTCTCCGGCGAAAGCTTGCGGGTGGCGTCCAGCCCCATCTTGCCGCCGAGGCCGGTTTTCGGCGAGGCGAAGTCGAGATAATCGATCGGCGTATCGTCGATGATCGTTGTATCGCGCGAAGCGTCGAAACGGGTGGAAAGCGCCCAGATCACATCCGCCCAGCTGCGCACATTGATGTCGGGATCGACCAGAACGATGAGCTTCACATAGCTGAACTGCGGCAGCATCGACCACAGGCCCATCATCACCCGCTTTGCCTGGCCCGGATAACGCTTGTCGATGGAGGCGACCATGACGCGGTAGGAACAGGCCTCCGGCGGCATCCACAGATCGACGATTTCCGCAAACTGCCTTTTGACGAGCGGCAGGAAAATCTCGATCATGGCTTCGCCGAGAGCCGAGGGTTCATCCGGCGGCCGGCCGGTATAGGTGGAAAGATAGATCGGGTCGCGGCGCATGGTGATGGCCGACAGCGTCATGACCGGAAAGGCTTCGACCGAATTATAATAGCCGGTGTGGTCGCCATAGGGGCCTTCGAGTGCCGTTTCTGTAGCTGAGACGGTGCCTTCCAGCACGATCTCGGCATTGGCGGGCACCGGCATCGGCACCGTCAATGCCTTTGCGATGCGGCTTTTCGAGCCGCGCAGCAGGCCGGAAAAACCAAGCTCGCTGATATGTTCGGGAAGCGGCATGACGGCGGAAAGAATGGTGGGGGGATCAGTGCCTATAGCGACGGTTACGGGCATATCCAGCCCGCGTGCCTGCCACAGCCGGTGGTGCTGCGCGCCGCCGCGATGCGCCAGCCAGCGCATGATCACCCTGTCCGGCCCCAGCACCTGCATGCGATAGATGCCAACATTGATATCGTCGGGATCATCAGGCGAACGGGTGATGACCAGCGGCCAGGTGATGAGCGGGGCCGGCTCGCCCGGCCAGCACCACTGCACCGGCAGGCGGGCAAGATCAACTGCATCACCCGTCAGTACCTTTTCCTGTACCGGCGCGCGCGCGACGTTGCGTGGCCGCATGGACAGTGCGGCCTTCAGCAAAGGCAGCTTACCCCATGCCTCGGCCATGGATTTCGGCGGCCGTGGTTCGCGCAATTCGGCAAGCTTTTGTCCAAGCGCCGGCAGGCCGCCCGTTTCCAGCCCCAGACCCCATTCGATGCGTTGCCGCGTGCCGAAGAGATTGGCAAGCAGCGGCATGTCCCGCACCTTGCCCTCATGGTCGACGGGTTGCTCGAACAGCAGCGCCGGCCCGCCATCGGCGAGCACGCGGCGGTGGATTTCGGTGATTTCGTGCACCAGCGAGGCCGGCTGGCGGATTCGCCGCAGCTGCCCGCGTTCTTCCAGCAACCGGACGAAACCGTGCAGATCGGCTGCGTGGGCGGGTTTAGTTTCTGTTTTCTCGTCTCTCATGCCGCCTGTTTGCCGGTGGCGGTGCGGCATGTCCTTGCGCTGCCGCAAATGCGGCTTCAGTGCGAACGAAGATAGTCGGCGAGAACGAGGGCGTGGTTGTGTTCGGTATCATGGGCGGCATAAAGCAGCGTGACGCGGCCCTTTGCTATTAGCTCCTTCATGCGCGCCACGGCATCGGGATTGGCGGCCAGCTCCTCGTGATAGTGCCGGGTGAATTCCGCAAAACGCGACGGCATATGCGAGAAATTCTTGCGCAATTCGTTGCTGGGCGCGATTTCCTTCATCCACAGCGAAAGCTGTGCGGTTTCCTTGCGCATGCCGCGCGGCCACAGCCGGTCCACCAGAATGCGCGTGCCGTCATCATCGCTGGCGGCATCGTAAATCCGTTTGATCCTTATATCGGACATGGGCGGCCTCCTTCGCTTCGCAAGTGAATGATTTATAGCGGCTTTTGTGAAGCCGCACCCGAAAATCTCTCTGTCTTTGCGTTCGCTCAAACCGGTGCCGGCGTGCTGCGGTTAGGTTCCTGCCCGCAACTGACCTGACAGGACCATTTATGAGACCGTTTCCCGCCGCCATCGCTACCCCCATGAATTTTCTGCTCCTTGCCGTGGTGCAGCGAGCGACGGCGACGATGCTGGCGCAGATCATGAAACGGCACCCTGATCTGTTCGGCCGGCTCGGTGAGCATAGCGGCAAGCGCTATGCCTTCCTGCCCGTCGATCTACCCTTCGCCTTCATGGTCGAGCCGGCGCGTCCGGCCATCACCGTCAGCCGAAAGGGCCGCTTGCCGAAGGTGGATGCGGCGGTGGAAGGGCCGCTTTTCATGCTGCTGGCGCTGATGGAGGGGCGGCAGGATGCCGATGCGCTGTTCTTTTCGCGTGATCTCAGCGTCACCGGCGACATGGAGGCGATGCTGGCACTGCGCAATGCGCTTGATGACAGCGGCATTGATCTGCCGCGCGATCTCGGTGCCTTTGCCGGGCCTTTCGCGCCGGTGGTAACGGGGCTTGCGAACCGCCTGCGCGGCCATGTTCTATCCGAAACGCGTGGAGGTGCGGCATGGAGCTGATCTGTCCTGCGGGAACACCCGCCGCCTTCCGCGAGGCCGTAGATGCCGGCGCGGATGCCGTCTATTGCGGGTTTCGCGATGAAACCAATGCCCGCAATTTTCCTGGCCTTAATTTTTCCCGCGAGGAACTCGCCGAGGCCATCGTTTACGCGAAAAAGCGCGGTGTCCAGACCTTTGTGGCGCTCAACACCTTCATGCGCGCCGGTAGTGAGGATATCTGGTATCGCGGTGCGGCCGATGCCGTGAAGGCGGGAGCGGACGCGCTTATCCTTGCCGATTTCGGTCTGATGGCGCATGTGGCGGAACATCATCCGCAGCAGCGCATCCACGTTTCCGTGCAGGCCTCCGCCTCCAATGCGGACGCGGTGAATTTCCTCGTCGATGCCTTCGGCGCGAAACGTGTGGTGCTGCCGCGCACCCTGACGATTCCCGACATCGCCCGGCTGGCGCGGCAAATCCGCTGCGAGATCGAAATCTTCGTGTTCGGCGGTCTTTGCGTCATGGCGGAGGGGCGCTGCTCGCTATCCTCCTACGCCACAGGCAAGTCACCCAACATGAACGGCGTCTGCTCACCAGCAAGCCATGTCCGCTACCGGCAGGACGGGCAGGAACTGGTGTCGGAACTCGGCGATTACACCATCAACCGTTTTCCCGCCGGGGAGGCGGCGGGTTACCCGACGCTGTGCAAGGGCCGTTTCGAGATCGCCGATGACAGGTCCTATGCCTTCGAAGATCCGGTGTCGCTTGACGTGATGGACCAGATCGATGCCTTGCGCGAGGCGGGCGTCAGCGCGCTGAAGATCGAAGGCCGCCAGCGCGGCAAGGCCTATGTGGCGGAAGTGGTTTCCACCCTGCACCGGGCGCTGGCCGCCAGTGCCGAAGAACGGGGACGGCTGCTCTCGCGCCTGCGGCTTTTAAGCGAAGGCCAGCGCACCACCGTTGGCGCTTATGAGAAACGCTGGAGATGATGGCGATGGCACATACTGCAAAGGCCACATTGGCGCTTGGCCCGGTCCTCTATCTCTGGCAGGGCGAGAAATGGCGCGATTTTTACTTTCGCATCGCCGATGAAGCGCCCGTCAGCCATGTCTATCTTGGCGAAACCGTCTGTTCCAAACGGTTTCATTTCACCGAGCCGCATCTGGCCGACGTGATCGAGCGGCTGAAGAATGCGAGAAAACAAGTGATCCTCTCGACGCTTTCGCTGGTGACGCTGGAGCGGGAAAGCCGCCATCTGCGCGGCCTGATCGCCGATAGCCCCTATCCGGTCGAGGCGAACGATCTTTCCGCGCTCGGCATGTTGCATGGCACGCCGCATGTCGTTGGGCCGATGGTGAATGTCTATAATGCCGCCACCGCGCGGTTGCTCGCCTCGCGTGGGGCAAGCGCCATCTGCCTGCCGCCGGAACTGCCGACGACTTCGGTGGAGCGCATCGTGGTGGAGACGCCTGATGTGGACTTCGAAATCCTTGCCTTCGGCCGCCTGCCGCTCGCCATTTCGGCGCGCTGCGCCCATGCCCGCGCCAAGGGCAATATCAAGGATAATTGCCAGTTCGTCTGCGGTGACGACCCTGACGGATTGCCGGTGCGCACGCTTGACCGGCAGTCGTTTCTGGCGCTGAACGGCGTGCAGACGGTGTCGCACACCTGCCAGTCGCTGCTTGGCGAATTGCAGGATCTGGCCGCCGCCGGCATTTCCCGCTTCCGGCTGTCGCCGCAGGACTGCGACATGGTTGCGGTGGCGCAAATCCATGACGATGTTCTGGCCGGCAGGCGGGAGGCGGAGGACGGTCTTGCCCATCTCGGGCAAATCTATCCGGACGTGCCCTTTTCCAATGGTTTTCACCACGGGCAGGAAGGGGCGGCCTGGATCGCCCGCGCCCGCAACACGGCGCATGGGGTGAATGCATGGTGACGAACGGGCAAAGTGAGCAAACGCTGTCCGCATCAGCACCGGGCGGAGCGGATATCGCGGCGGCAATCCATCTGGTGCGCGACATTGTCTTGCAGAGCGCGCTTGATTGCGGTTGCCGCGACAGGGTGCACGAGGCGCTGCGCGAACTCGAGGATTTCGAGCGCCAGCGCAATATCGTCAAGCTTCTGGCCGCCGCCCGCGAGGAGCGGCGCAAGATAGCGCTCCTGACCGAGATGCTCTGCGACTTCGCCGAAGACGACACGGTGGATGAAGGTGTGGTCGAAACCGCAAGCCTGATGTTTCTCGATATCGCTGCCGCCGCCCAGGAGGGTTCACGAATCCTGCGGGACGCGCTCTCACTCAAGAAGGGTGAATAAATCCCTGTTTTCGGCCCTGTTTGATCCTGCGCAAAGAGCGGGTGCTTGCAAAATGTCATTTCCGGGTTGGTGACGCGCCGGGACCGGAAGACAGGTCTGAGCGGGCGTCACGCGCATCATGGCGCTTCCGGCGCGAAAGGATCAGGACCATGGCCCATCTCACCCGTCGTCAGGCTCTTTCAGCCTTTTCCGGGCTCGCGGTCGCGACACTTGCCGTACCGCATGTTGCGAAGGCGGAAGCGCCGCTCACCTTTTATGGCCCTCCGGCCGCGCCGTCGGCCGTGCTGGCCCATGCGGTAAAGGGCGGGTTCCTGAAGGATGTCGCCCCCGGAGCGGTCTTCAAAGCCTGGAAAACCCCGGATGAAATGCGTGCCGCCGTCGCCTCCGGTTCCATGGGAGCGGTGGTGATGCCGAGCTACGGCGTCGCCAATCTCCACAATCGCGGTCTCGGCCTCGGGCTGTTGAACGTGCTGACCACGGGCCTGCTCCATATCGTTTCGAAAGAGGGGACGCTGAACTCCCTGCAAAGCCTTTCCGGCAAGACCCTCGCTTTGCCGTTCAAGAACGACATGCCCGATTTCGTGCTGCGCCGCCTTGTTGCTGAAAACGGCCTGAAGCCCGGCTACATCAAGCTGGAATATGCCGCCTCGCCGCCGGAAGCCGTGCAATTGCTGCTGACGGGACGGGTGGATGCCGCCCTGCTGAGCGAGCCGGCCGCGACCGCCGTGCTCATCAAGGCGAAGTCTTTTTTCATGACCGTCCATCGCACCATCGATATTCAGCGGGAATGGGCGAAGGTGGCCGGCAAGGCTGAAATTCCGCAGGCTGGCCTCGCCTTGACATCGCCGGTCCAGCAAAAACTCGGCAGGGCCGGCATCGAGGCTTTGCAGGGCGCCATGGAGACGGCGCTCGCCAGCGCCGCGGCCGATCCGAAGACGGCGGCCGCTGCGGCCGCCGATGCCTTGGGTTTCCCGCCGGAAATCATCGCCGCCTCCTTCCCGACAAGTCATCTGTGCGCCCTGAAGGCAAGCGCTGCGCGCGCCGATCTCGAGGCGTTCTACGATGAGCTTGCCAGGGCCGACCCGGCAATCATCGGCGGCCGGCGGCCGGATGACGGGTTTTATCTGGTGTAGCAGGCATGAACCGCATTCTCGAAAGTCTTGGCTGGATGGGCCGCTATCTCTGGGCGGGCTGGGCCGGGCTTTCAGGTATTTTCTATTTTCTCGCCGCCTGGCAGGCCGGGCATGAGATTTATGGCTCCTTCATCCTGCCTTCGCCGGGGGAGACCTTCGCGGCAATGGGGCTTCTGGCGGCGCGGCCGGATTTCCTCGCCATCCTGTCGCAGAGCGCAGTCAGGGCCCTGACCGGCTTTGCCATCGCCGCCGGCATCGGCACGGTGGCGGGCGTGCTGGCGGGTTATTCCTTCGCGGCCATGCGGCTGATGAAGCCTGTCGTCACCGTTCTGCTCGGCGTGCCGCCCATCGGCTGGATCGTGCTGGCGCTCATCTGGTTCGGCTCGTCGGGGGGCACGGCTGTCATGACCGTCATCATCGCCTCGGCGCCCGTGTCCTTTGCCGGTGCGCTGGAAGGTGTCGCCAAGCGGGACCGTCAGTTGGAGGTGATGGCGCAGGCCTTCGGCGCTCCGTGGTTTTACCGGCTGCGCACCGTCACCATGCCGCATGTGCTCTCCTACCTCTTCCCGGCCTGGACGACGACGGCCGGAAGCGCGTGGAAAGTAACCGTCATGGCCGAGCTCCTTTCGAATTCCGGCGGCATTGGCGGCGAACTGGCCACCGCACGCGCGCTGTTCGACATCGCACAGGTCAGCGCCTGGCTCGCCATCACCGTCGCGCTGGCGCTGCTGACCGATTACGGCCTGCTGCATCTGCTGCGCGAGGCGCTGGAACGCTGGCGCGCCGCCGGGCTGCCATGGGGTGTCAAACGATGAGCGACCGTTCCATCCTGCATTTCGAACATGTCGGCCACGCCTTTCTCGGCCGCAGCCTGTTCGAGAATTTCAATCTCGGCATAGCGCCCGGGGAAACCGTGGCGCTGCTTGGCCCCTCCGGCAGCGGCAAGACGACGATTTTGCAGATCGCGGCTGGTATCATCGATCCCGTTCGTGGCCGCGTGTACCGCCATTATCGCCGGCAGGGGCTGGTGTTTCAGGAGCCAAGGCTTTTGCCGTGGATGACGCTTATCGACAATATCGCCTACGGCCTTGCGGCGGCCGGCATGCCGAAACGGGAGCGGCGCGAAAGGGCGGGCCTTTTCGCGCTGGAAGTCGGTTTGGAGGCGGCGGATTTCGGCAAATATCCGGTGGAACTCTCCGGCGGCATGCGCCAGCGCGCCGGCGTTGCGCGGGCGCTCGCCGTGGAGCCGGACATGCTGTTTCTGGACGAGCCCTTCAGCGCCGTCGATGTCGGCCTGCGCCGTCATTTGCAGGAGCTTCTGGTGGGCGCCGCCTCCCGGCGCGGTTTTTCCACCCTTCTCGTCACCCATGATCTTCATGAGGCGTTGCTGGTTGCCGACCGGCTGATCGTGCTCTCCGGCGTCGATGGCCGCGTCATTGCCGCGCATAAGCCCGCGGGTTCGCCGGGCCGGCGCATGGCGCGGGCGGTTTTCGACGAAGCGGAACGCCTGTCCGAGAGCCCGGCCTTCGCCGAACTGTTTTCAGCAAAGGAGCGGGTGCGATGAGGCAGCCCCCCATCCTTTCGGAAGCCCTGCGGCTGTTTTTCCCTCTGGCCGCCCTGCATGGCGCGGGCTGGCCCTTCCTGTGGGTCGTCATCGGTGGTTATGCCCTGCCTTTTGCCGATGCGGTGCCTGCATCGCAATGGCACGCCCATGAAATGATCTTCGGCACCTATGGCATGGCGCTTGCCGGTTTCCTCGGCTCGGCGGTGCCGGAATGGACGGATACGAAACCGGCGCAGGGACGAACGCTGCTTCATCTCGCCGGTCTCTGGCTGCCGGGCCGCCTTATCGGCTTTCTCGGGATGGAGGCATGGAGCCTGTTTGCGGGTTTTTTCGATCTCGCCTTTCTGCTCGCGCTCTCTGTTCTCATCGGCAGGGCGATGCTGGCGCGGCGCACGATGAAACACCTGGCATTCCTCGTCTGGCTTCTTCTGTTTGCGGTGGCTGAAGCGGGTGTGCGTTATGCCTGGTGGAGCGGCGATCCCGAACTTGCATCCCGCTTTGTGGAAGCGGCGCTGTGCATCTTCACCGTGCTGTTTTCACTCTCCGCCGCGCGTATTAATGTGGTCGTCATCAATCTGGCGCTCGATCCGGGCGGCGAGACCACGCCTTACCGGCCGCATCCCGGCCGCCAGCATATGGCGGGCGCCATGGTGACGCTTTACATGGCGGCGAAGCTTTTCTTTCCGCAAAGCGATGTCTGCGCCTGGCTTTCGCTTGCGGCCGGGGCCGCCTTTTTCGACCGGCTGGCCGAATGGTTCATCGGGCGTGCCGTCTTCAAGACCGAGGTGCTGTTGCTCGGTCTTGGCAACGCCTTTGCGGGCTCGGGTTTTCTGGCGCTCGGCGCAACAAGGCTCGGTTTTTCCGTCACGCCCGCCGCAGGGCTGCATCTGCTGTCGATCGGGGCGCTGGGATGCGCCATAATGGCCGTCTTCATCATTGCCGGGCTGCGGCATACGGGCCGCAACCTGACGCATCTGCCGTGGCAGGCGCATGTGGCCGCCCTTCTGATGGTGATGGCCGGGCTGGTCCGCCTCCTGCCGGAATTCGATTTTGCCGCAACATTGTCACCCTATCACCATGGCCTCAGCGCCGTTTTGTGGGCGGCGAGCTTCGGGGTCTGGTTGCAGGGCTTTCTGCCTTTCATGCGCGCGCCTGGCATCGATGAGGCGGGGGCATGCGGATGAGAGACACCTTGCCCCGCGGCGGCGACATCACTGTCCCGACCGGTTTGTTTATTTTTTTGGCAAAAGCACAAAGTGAAATCAGTGACTTAGGGGAGGGATATTGATGAATGTTAGTTTTGATAAATAATCAATAAAATCAAGTAGTTGAACATATCTTCTTTTTGGTCGATTATAACTCCAACCGAATAGGGAAACGCGAATATGCCTAAAATAGTCGCGCCTCAACACGCAGATGAAAAGCCAGGTCGGACGAGGGAACTTGTCACCTTCGCCGTTCTGGCATTCGGAATCTGGCCCATTCTGGCGGTCGGATTTGTCGGAGCCTATGGCTTTATCGTCTGGATGTTCCAGATCATTTACGGCCCGCCGGGGCCGGCCGGCCATTGAGGGCGAGATGATGATGGAAGTCTCTCTCAGCCGGCGCGATTTCCTGCGCGGCGGGCAAAAAAATAGACCACGCATCTGTCCCCCCGGGGTCGCGTTGAGCGACCTCGCCGCGTGCAGCGGTTGCGCAAAATGCGTCGAGGCCTGTCCTACCGGCATCATCGCCATGGCGGACGGTTTGCCTTGCGTGGATTTCTCCGCCGGGGAATGCACCTTTTGCGGCAAATGTGCTGAGGCCTGTCCCGAGCCGGTCTTTGCTGCCCCCACGGCACAGCGCTTCGGTCACGTCATGGCGATCGGTGAGGGGTGTCTCGCCTTCGGCAATATCGATTGCCAGGCCTGCCGCGATGCCTGCCCGACCGAGGCCATCCGGTTTCGGCCACGCCGTGGCGGCCCCTTCGTTCCGGAACTGCTGGAAGATGCCTGCACCGGTTGCGGGGCCTGCGTGTCCGTCTGTCCCGCCAGTGTGATCGAGATCAAAGATAGAGCCACGGAGATGCAATATGCCTGAAAATACAGGCCGGTATCATGTTTCAAGCGCCGTGGTGGCGGTGATGCCGCAGATGCGGGACGCCGTGCTGGCAACGCTTTCGACGCTCGACAATGTCGAGGTTCATGGCGAGGGCAACGGCAAGATCGTCATCGTCATCGATGGCACGAGCACAGGCATGCTGGGCGATACGCTCACTTACATTTCGACACTCGACGGTGTGATTGCCGCCAACATGGTTTTCGAACACGTCGATACAGAGGAGACAAGCGGCGATGAGCAGCGAACTGACGCGGCGTGATCTATTGAAGGCGCATGCCGCCGGTATTGCGGCGGCAACGGCGGGCATTGCGCTGCCGGCCGCGGCCCAGCCGGTGCCGGGCGGTGTTTCCGCATTGCAGATCAAGTGGTCCAAGGCGCCCTGTCGTTTCTGCGGCACGGGCTGCGGCGTCATGGTCGGCGTCAAGGAAGGCAAGGTCGTCGCCACCCATGGCGACATGCAGGCGGAGGTCAATCGCGGTCTCAACTGCATCAAGGGCTATTTCCTGTCCAAGATCATGTATGGCAAGGACCGCCTGCAGACCCCGCTTCTGCGCAAGAGAAACGGCGTCTACGCCAAGGATGGCGAGTTCGAGCCTGTGAGCTGGGACGAGGCCTTCGACGTCATGGCCACGCAGTGCAAGCGGGTGTTGAAGGAGAAGGGACCGACGGCCGTCGGCATGTTCGGCTCCGGCCAATGGACGATCTTCGAAGGTTACGCCGCAACCAAGCTGATGCGTGCCGGCTTCCGCTCCAACAATCTCGATCCTAATGCCCGTCACTGCATGGCGTCTGCTGCCTATGCCTTCATGCGCACCTTCGGCATGGACGAGCCGATGGGCTGTTACGATGATTTCGAACATGCCGATGCCTTCGTGCTCTGGGGCTCGAACATGGCGGAGATGCATCCCATTCTGTGGACCCGCATTGCCGACCGGCGTCTGGGATTTGACCACGTGAAGGTGGCGGTGCTTTCGACCTTCACCCATCGCAGCATGGACCTTGCCGATATCCCAATGGTCTTCAAGCCGGGCACGGATCTCGTCATCCTCAATTACATCGCCAACCACATCATCAAGACCGGGCGCGTCGACGAAGACTTCGTGAGGAACCACACGAAATTCGTACGCGGTGTCACCGATATCGGTTATGGCCTCCGGCCCGACAATCCGGTTGAGGTGAATGCCGCCAATTCCGCCGATCCGACCAAGACCGAAGCGATCGATTTCGAGACCTTCAAGGAATTCGTCTCCGAATACACGCTGGAAAAGACCGCAGCCATGACGGGGGTGGAAGCCGGTTTCCTGGAGGAGTTGGCCGAGCTTTATGCGGACCCGAACCGCAAGGTCATGTCGCTGTGGACCATGGGTTTCAACCAGCATGTGCGCGGCGTCTGGGCCAACCAGATGATCTACAACATCCATCTTTTGACCGGCAAGATTTCGGAGCCGGGCAACAGCCCGTTCTCGCTCACCGGCCAGCCCTCGGCCTGCGGTACGGCGCGCGAGGTGGGCACCTTCGCCCATCGCCTGCCGGCCGACATGACGGTGACCAACCCGGAACACCGCAAACATGCTGAGGAAATCTGGCGCATCCCGCACGGCATCATCCCGGAAAAGCCGGGTTACCACGCCGTGCAGCAGGACCGCATGCTGCATGACGGCAAGCTGAATTTCTACTGGGTGCAGGTCAACAACAACGTCCAAGCCGGACCCAACACCAAGAACGAGACCTATAAGGGATATCGCAACCCGGAAAACTTCATCGTTGTTTCCGATGCCTATCCGACCATCACGGCCATGAGCGCCGACCTCATCCTGCCCGCCGCCATGTGGGTGGAAAAGGAGGGGGCCTATGGCAATGCCGAGCGGCGCACCCATGTCTGGCACCAGCTTGTCGAGGCCTCGGGCGAGGCACGTTCCGATCTCTGGCAGCTGGTGGAATTCTCCAAGCGCTTCACCACGGATGAGGTGTGGCCGGCGGAGATACTGGACGCCAATCCCGCCTATCGCGGCAAGACGCTGTACGAGGTGCTCTTCAAGGACAGTGATGTCGGCAAGTTCCCGCTGAGCGAGATCAACGCTGAATACGAAAACCAGGAAGCAAAACACTTCGGCTTCTATCTGCAAAAGGGTCTCTTCGAGGAATATGCCGCCTTCGGGCGCGGCCACGGCCACGATCTGGCGCCTTACGATGCCTATCACGAGGTGCGCGGCATGCGCTGGCCGGTGGTGGATGGCAAGGAAACGTTGTGGCGTTACCGCGAAGGTTACGACCCCTATGTCAAACCGGGCGAGGGCGTGAAGTTCTACGGCAACAAGGACGGCAAGGCGGTCATCATCGCCGTGCCCTACGAACCGCCGGCGGAATCCCCGGATGCGGAATTCGATACCTGGCTGGTGACGGGCCGCGTGCTGGAGCACTGGCATTCCGGCTCCATGACCATGCGCGTGCCGGAACTCTACAAGGCTTTCCCGGGCGCCCGCTGTTTCATGAATGCCGACGATGCGCGCAAGCGCGGGCTCAATCAGGGCGCGGAAATCCGCATCGTTTCGCGCCGTGGCGAAATACGTTCCCGGGTGGAAACGCGCGGCCGTAACCGCATGCCGCCAGGCGTCATCTTCGTTCCGTGGTTCGATGCTAGCCAGCTCATCAACAAGGTCACGCTCGACGCAACCGATCCCATCTCCAAGCAGACGGATTTCAAGAAATGCGCAGTCAAGATAGAGCCAGTCGCATGATCAGGAAACATGGATGGATCGCCGCCACGCTTCTGGTCGTGGCGTTGGCGACGGGGGCCGTTGCGCAGATGGTGCCGGAATTGTCCGGCCCACGCGGTGATGCCATGCAGACCGAACCCGCCAAACCCCTGCCGAAATGGGTGGTCGACGATTTTAGACGCATGCGCGCTTACCCGGAGCAGCCGCCGGTCATCCCGCATTCGATCGACGGTTACCAGCTTTCGGTCAATGCCAACCGCTGTCTTTCCTGTCACAAACGCGAGTTCACGCAGGATTCCGGCGCGCCGATGATCAGCGTAACCCACTATATGACGCGCGAAGGCCAGATGCTGGCGGACGTTTCGCCGCGCCGTTATTTCTGCACCGCCTGCCATGTCCCGCAGGCTGATACCCGACCGCTTGTGCCCAGCACGTTTGAGGACATGAGCACGATGGGCGTCAAACCGGCGGGTAGTGAATGATGATCGCCCGTGTGAAAAAACTTCTGACCTGGTTATGGGCGGTTCTGACGACGCCGGCCGGCACGCTCAGCCTCGCCTTCCTGACGCTAGGCGGCTTCGTCGGTGGCGTGATGTTCTGGGGCGCCTTTAACACCGCGCTCGAGATGACCAACAAGGAAGCCTTCTGCATTTCCTGCCACGAGATGCGTGCCAATGTTTATGAGGAACTGACTCGAACGGTGCATTTCTCCAACCGTTCCGGCGTGCGCGCCTCCTGTCCCGATTGCCATGTGCCGCATGAATGGACCGACAAGATCGCCCGCAAAATGCAGGCCTCCAAGGAAGTCTGGGGCAAGATTTTTGGTACAATCGACACCCGCAAGAAGTTTCTAGACAAGCGGCTGGAACTTGCCCAGCACGAATGGTCGCGCCTCAAGGCCAATGACAGTCTGGAATGCCGCAACTGCCACTCCTCCGTCGCCATGGACTTTACCAAACAGACACAGCGCGCCGCCGATATCCATTCCAAATATCTGCTGACGGGCAAGGCCACCTGCATCGATTGCCATAAAGGCATTGCTCATGAACTGCCGAACATGGAAGGCATCGATCCAGGTTGGAAAATGCCGCCGGCCCTCGACGGTCACCCAGGACAGACGGCATCTGCGATCGATGATTTGCGACGGGCGATGAGTGATGTGCACCGGAACGTTTTCTAGGAACCCCCCTAGTTCCAAAGACGAGCCTTCGATCGCCGCGGCGTCTGTGCGGGCGTCGAAGCCTATGGGTCCGTTCGGTCCAAAGGCGTCGACATATGCTCGATCATGGACAAAGACCTTTCCAGCCCGTCCGCCATAACAGCGCTCATGCGAAAGCCTCGGTCCGCCCTTCGCCGCCAGCAGGGAGGCGCGCGAAGCATCCTTATCCGCTCTATGGGTCTCTATCGGTCGTCCAGTACAATCCAGGCGGGGGCGTGATCACTGGTGTGCTCCCACGCACGCGCAAACTTGTCGACCCCGCACGCCTGCAATCGTTCCTGCATGGATGGGGTCAGCAGGAAATGATCAATGCGCAGACCCGCATCCCGCGCAAACGCGTTCCGAAAATACTTCCAGAACGTATAGATCCGCTCATCCGGATGCAGCAGTCTAATGGCATCCGTCCAGCCCATTGAAATTAGGTCGGCATAGGCTGCGCGAACCTCCGGGCGAAACAGGGCGTCGTCTCGCCAGCGCTCAGGCTTATAGACATCAAGGTCGGTCGGCATGACGTTGAAGTCTCCAACAAGGGCGCATGGCACGTCCAGCTCAAGCAGTTGACCTGCGTAGGAACGCAGCCGCTCAAACCAGCGCAGCTTGTAGTCAAATTTCGGGCCGGGTGCCGGGTTGCCGTTCGGCAGGTAAAGGCAGCCGATGATCATGCCATCGATGGCAGCCTCGATATACCGGCTGTGGCTGTCGTCAGGGTCTCCGGGAAGCCCCCGGCGCGTCTCGAGAGGTTGGTCACCCCGGGCAAGGATTGCAACGCCATTCCATGATTTCTGCCCATGCCAGATGGCGCCGTAGCCTGCGCGCTCGATTTGGCGGCGCGGAAACTTCTCGTCCGGCGCCTTCAACTCCTGCAGGCAGACGACATCGGGTTTTGCCTGATCGAGCCAGCGGATCAGTACTTCGAGCCGGCCGTTGATACCGTTGACGTTATACGTGGCGAGCTTCACCGGGGTTCGTCAGGGTTTGCGATCACCCCGGTCACCCTGGCCCGGTTGCGCGTCATGCTTCGCATCGTGGCGCGCGTCGGCAGAGAGCGATCGCGAGACGTCGACACTTTCCTTGAACTTGCCGTCCTTGTCGCGGCGCACATAACGCTTGTCGGTTCCGGTATCGATCAGTTCACGCTTGGTCATGATAGGCCTCCTCTTAGCGTTTCGTGAGGAGGAAACGTTCGTCGCCGCAAAAAGATGCGCCGGAATCAAGCGTCTAGCGCAAACTCGCAACGCCAGTTGTTATCGAGGTCCTAAGCCCTTGAAAAATGATTCGTTTTGACTCGGAACAAATGCATGCTGATTCGCTTGAATCGCATTGGTTGTGGCAGGAGTTTTGCGTCATGGTTGCCCCGCGAGCGAACTGGAAGGGCTTTATCAAATTCGGAGAGGTCGCGTGTCCTGTGGCTCTCTACACTGCGGCATCATCATCGGAGCGGATCGCTTTCAACACCCTCAATCGCCGAACCGGCAACCGGGTGAAACGCGAATTCATCGACAGCGCGACCGGCGATCGGGTGGAACGGGACGCCCAGGTCAAGGGCTATGAGATCGAGAACGGCCAGTATATCGTTCTCGAGCCGGATGAGGTGGCTGCCGCCGTGCCCCACAGCGACAAGACGCTGAAGATCGACGCCTTCATCCCCTGCAGCGAGATCGACAGCGTCTATTTCGACAAGCCGTATTATCTGGCGCCCGACAGGATGGGGACGGACGCTTTCGTTCTTTTGCGCGATGGCATGAAAAGAGCCAAAGTTGCTGCGATCGCCCGCACCGTGCTCTTCCGACGCCTGCGTACGGTGCTGATCAGGCCACACGGGAAGGGCCTGATCGCCACGACGCTCAACTTTGACTATGAAGTCCGC
Source organism: Agrobacterium sp. 5Ca39 (assembly GCF_055382365.1). Lineage (NCBI taxonomy): Bacteria > Pseudomonadati > Pseudomonadota > Alphaproteobacteria > Hyphomicrobiales > Rhizobiaceae > Agrobacterium > Agrobacterium sp. 5Ca39. Next base: position 446,799 of record NZ_AP026437.1, read on the forward strand.
TCGTCGGCGGAGGCCTTCGAGGAGTTGCCGGACCTTAAGATCGAAGGCGAGATGCTTGAGCTTGCCGAGCACATTATCGGCACAAAGAAGGGGACCTTCGATGCCAGCACGTTCGATGACCGTTATGAAGCCGCCGTTGCCGAGCTGGTGAAGGCCAAGATCGAGGGCAGGGCCCTGCCGAAGAAGAAGGCCGCAGCGGTCCCCAGGCAAAACGACCTTTTGCAGGCGCTGCGTGAGAGTGCTGGCATGGGCACCAAATCCAGGCAGAAACGCGCCGCTTCTAACGCCAACAAGAGTGCTGGCCGTCAAAAGGCTTCAAAACCGGGTGCTGCTGCCAAATCAAATGCGGTCTCGTCACAGACCCGCCGCGCTGGCTGACGGAGGAAATCATGGCTGTCCGTCCCTATTGGAAAGGTTATCTGAAACTTTCGCTCGTCACCTGTCCCGTGCAGATGATGCCGGCAACGTCCGAAAGTGAGAAGGTCCGCTTCCACACCCTCAACCGCGATACCGAAAACCGGGTCGTCAGTCACTACGTCGATAGTGTTACCGGAAAAGAGGTGAGGGAGGAGGATGAGGTCAAGGGCTATGAGCGTGGCGAGAATGAATACATCATCCTCGAAGACGAAGAACTGGAAAACGTTGCGCTCGACAGCACGAAGACCATCGACATCTCGACGTTTACGCCCCGTGACAGCATCGAGTGGATATGGCTCGACACGCCCTATTATCTTTCACCCAACGATGCCGTCGGCCAGGAAGCATTCTCGGTCATCAGGGATGCGATGGAAGCGCAGAACATGGTGGGGATTTCACGTCTGGTGATTACCCGCCGCGAGCGCGCCGTCATGCTTGAGCCACGCGGCAAAGGTATCGTTCTTTGGACGCTACGCTATGGGGATGAAGTCCGTGACGAGGATACTTACTTTGGCGGGATCAAAGAAGATGAAACGGCCGATAGCGAGATGATGCGTCTCGTGCAGCAACTGATCAAAAAGCAAACGCAGCACTGGGACCCCAAGATGGTCATCGATCCGGTTCAGGATCGGTTACTTGACATCATTGCCGCCAAGAAGAAAGCGTTGAAGAAGTCTGCAAAACCCAGGACATCCACACCGGCGAAGTCGGCACCCAGCAATGTCATCAATATCATGGACGCGCTGAAGAAGTCGGTTGCGGCCGAGAACCGGGCGGGCAAATGAAACGTCCCGCCAAGCCGCTCCTGCAGAACGACAGCTTGACGGCAAAATCGCAGCCGCGCCGCAGGCGCGATCCGGCTCAGCCCAATCTGCCGTTCGACCCGATGCCAGATCGCGTCGAGCCATGTCTGGCGCTCCTGAAGACGGCCCCGCCGCCCGGCCCCGAGTGGGTCTATGAAATGAAGTGGGACGGCTATCGGCTCGCGGTCCATATCGAGCCGAAGGGTGTGCGGATCATTACCCGGGGCGGCCACGACTGGACGCACCGGTTTCCCGCTATCGCCGCAGCGGCCAGGGACCTTGGAGTTGCAACAGCCATCCTTGATGGCGAAGCGGTGGTGCTGAACGGCGAGGGTCGCTCCGATTTCGGCGCTTTGCAACGCTCGCTCGGTGGGCGAGGCGGCAAACGGGCGTCGACAGAAGCCGTGCTCTTCGCCTTCGACCTTATGTATTTCGATGGTCACGATCTCACGCGTACCGAGCTGTCGGTCCGCCGGCACTTGCTGGGGGACCTGCTGGACGACGCGACCGGCGCAATCCAGCTGTCCGAAGAAATGGAAGCGGACGGCGCTGAATTATTGGCGAGCGCGTGCTCCCTCGGCATGGAAGGCATCATCGCAAAACATCGTGACAGCACTTATCGCTCGGGCCGGACCGGAGACTGGCTGAAGATCAAGTGTGTTCAAAGCGAGAGCTTCATGATTGTCGGCTACGAGCAGTCGGCGGTGGCGCGCGGCGGGATTGGCAGTTTGCTGCTGGCGGCGAGACGTGGACATGACTGGGTCTATGTTGGCGCCGTTGGAACCGGGTTCAAGGAGAAAGATGCGGCGTATCTGAAGAAGACCCTGGATAGGCTGAAGACGAAGACACCGGTCGTTCCGCTCAAGGGCAGGAATTACGTCTTCGCGCAGCCGACGCTCATCGCCGAAATCGAGTTCCGTGGCTGGACCGACGATGGCAACCTGCGTCATGCGTCCTATAAAGGACTGCGCGAGGTACAGGACAATGCCGCGGTCCATGAACTCGACTGAGTTGGTCCTGGCGGGCGCCTAGACGTCAATTTTTTTCTGACGGCGCCCTTGAATCGTAAATTCCCGAAAACCAAATCGATTGCCGCCAGCTGCTGAGACAGGGCTGGACTTGCTGGAAGCGCCGCGTTTCGGCGCTTCTGTACCCATGTTGCTTCAAGGAGGATATGGCTATGGCAACATCTTATGACTACGCACCCCTTTTCCGCTCGACCGTCGGCTTCGACCGGATCTTCAATCTTCTTGAAAATGCCCAGCGCGCCCGCTCGATCAGCGACTGGCCGCCCTATGACATCGTCAAGACCGGCGATGACAGCTACCGGATTTCGGTCGCGGTCGCAGGGTTTGCCGAGGACGAGCTCGACATCACCTTTCAGTCCAACCTTCTCACCGTTACCGGCAAGAAGCAGGACGCTTCCGCCGATGAATACCTTCATCGCGGTATAGCCGGCCGGCCCTTCGAACACCGTTTCGAACTTGCCGACCATGTCAGGGTGAATGGCGCCGATCTCCGCAACGGTCTTCTGTCGATCAATCTCGTTCGTGAGATTCCTGAGGCCTTGAAACCGCGCAAGATCGATATCCAGACCAGCCCGGCCCTTCAGCATAAGGTTGCCCCGGCGCAGATCGAAGCGCAAAAGGCGGCCTGATCGATTTTTAAAAAACGGGCGCCGTTGCAGCGGCGCCCGTTAACATCGGGGGTAGGAAGGAGAGCGCGATGAAACCCGATATGTTCAAAGAGCCCGTAACCATCCTTATCGGCCTTGGATTCCCGACCGAGGTTCGCAGCGTCATCGACGCTTACCGGCATCTGGCGGAATGGCCGGCATCGATGCGCGATACGGCGCATTCAATGGCGCTGAAGGCCTGCAGCGCGGCATTGCGCGGTGAGATCGAAGCGGACACCGCCAGGGGCCTGTTTGCAGCCTTTGCCGCCAAACACGATTTGCTGGCCCCGGACGTTGATGTCATCTCCGCGTCCCGTCAATCGCACGACAAGGATCCGCACGTTCGCTGAGGAAGCCGACATGCATGAGAATCCGCAGCTTGCCGCGAGCGATATCGCCCTGATGGGCACGACAATCCTGCTTAAGGGTATGGAAATTGCGCGGCCGATCGATGTGGTGGACGCAACCACGCTTAAGGTCGACGAAAAACGGACCATATTGGCCGCCTGGGCTTCGGACCTCTACACGATCGACTCAAGGCCGGCGTACCGCCATATGCCTGGAACGCCGGAGCCTGTCTCAATCGATGAGGTTCAGGCTGCGCTGAGCGACCTTGACCGGCGCTACGGGTCTTGATCCAGGCCGCTCTCAGGCGGCCTGTTTCATTGACTTCGTCAGCCGCTTGATGGCCTGCTCCAGCGAACGCTGCCCGTCGCAGTAATCCTCCCAGGCGGTTGTCTTCGACAAAAGCGCCGGTACGGTGCGAATGGTGAAGCGTTTCGGATCGAGATCCGCTTTTACCTGCTTCCAGGTCAGTGGCATCGATACTGGCGCGCCTGGCCGGGCGCGCGGTGACAGCGGCGCAACAGCAGTCGCCATTCGGTCATTGCGCAGGTAGTCGAGGAAGATCCGGCCGTTGCGCTGGTTCTTCGACATCTTGATCAGGTAAAGGTCAGGGTTGTCACGTGCCATCTGCAGGCAGACATCGTGTGCGAAGCCTTTCGCCTCCGGCCAGCTCAGCTTCTTTCCCTTCGGTACCGCAAGCGGGGTGACGACGTGAAGGCCCTTGCCGCCGGTGGTCTTGCAGAAGCTGACGAGGCCAAGTTCCTCCAGCCGGTCGCGCATTTCCCGGGCGGCTTCGACCACGGTGGAGAAGGGTACGTCCGGACCCGGATCAAGGTCGAAGACAAGACGACCGGGCACCTCCGGTTCGTTGGGCTCGCAATTCCAGGGATGCAGTTCGACGCCGCCGATCTGGGCGATGGCGGCAAGGCCCTCAACGCGATCAATCTGCAGATAGGGTTTCTTGTCGCCGAACACCTTGACCAGCTCGAGCAGGTTCGACGTTCCCGGCATCGCGTGTCTCTGGAAGAACTGCTCACCACCGATGCCGTCAGGCGTCCGGATGATGGAGCATGGCCGTCCCTTGATATGGTCGATCAGCCATAGACCAACGGCCTCATGAAAGTGCGCGAGATCCTCCTTGGTGACCGGCTCACCGTCATTTGCATCGGGCCAGAGCGGCTTGTCAGGGCTGGAGATCATCACGCCCATCACCTCGGCCTTGGCGTTCTTGCCGCGCGCGGGACTCGATGGCTTTGTCGCGGCCGGCGTCGGAGTATCGGTCTTTCCCGGCGATGCCGGCTTTTCGGCCTCGACCTCCTTCGCCGGCTTGTCTTGGCGCAAACCCTTGAAGGCTGCCTGACGGACAAGTCCGTCCGCGGTCCAGCCGGCGAACTGGATCTCGGCCACCAGTTCGGGCTTGACCCAGACGATGTTGGGTTCCTTTTTCGGAGCGCCTATTCCGGTAAAGGGCGACTTTGAGGTTTCCAGTTCCCGGAGCTTCGGCAGGATTGTATCCACCGTTTTGGCACCATAGCCGGTCCCGACCCGCCCGACATAGACGAAGTGATCGTCCCTGAAGACGCCGACAAGAAGTGAACGAAACTTGCCGTTGGTTTTCGCGTAAGCGCCAATGACAACCTCATGTCCGGCGCGGCATTTGGATTTCGCCCAGGTATCGGTGCGCCCCGACTGATAGGGGGCATCCGCCTGCTTCGAGACAATGCCCTCCAGCGAGAGCTTGCAGGCCGATTTCAATACTGCATCGCCGCCGGTCTCAAAGTGTTCGACGAACCGCAGGCGCGGATCTTCCCCCGCCTCGCTCAGAAGCGCTTCGAGCCTTTTCTTGCGTTCCGTAAGCGGCAGTTGCCTTAGATCCTCACTCCCCTCGCACAGCAGGTCAAAAGCAAAATAGACGAGCGCATCCGTTTTACCTTCTGACAGCGCCGCCTGAAGTGCGGCGAAGTCTGGGGCACCGTTTTCATCGAGTGCACAGATCTCACCGTCGATGATGGCATCAGGCAAGCTTGCGGCCGATGTCGCAATCGCCGGATACTTGGCCGTCCAGTCCAGCCCCTTGCGCGTCTTCAGCGTGACTTCGCCATTTTCAATGCGCGCCTGAATACGGTATCCGTCGAATTTGATCTCGTGGATCCAGCCATCGGCCGAGGGTGGGCGGTCGAGCGTTTCGCAAAGCTGCGGAGGTATGAAATCGGGCATCGCGGACTTCGCTGCTGTCCGCGCTGCCGGGCGCCTTTTCTTCGTATCCGCCGCACGTTTGTCTGCCGCCAGTCCGTGATTGCTGTCCCAGACAGCGTCGGCCTGCACATCGCCGCTCTGCACCATGAACGGTTTTGGTTTCTTTCCTTTACCTGCGGCGATGGCGGCCATGGTTCTGCCCGAGGCAACCGACGTGTTTTTTTCGTCAAGGATGGCGTCGCCGTTTTCTTCGACCGAGAAGTCGTCGCGATGCTTGATCAGCAGCCAGTTCGTCCGCTTGCCACCCTCACGGTCGTTGCGCATCCGCACCAGCACGAAGCTGCCATGCAGCCGCTCTCCTTCAAGGGTAAACTTGAAGTCGCCCTTGGCGAGAGCCTGCTCGGGCGTCCTGTTGCCTTCCGGCTCCCAGTAGCCGCGGTCCCAGAGCATGACCGTGCCGCCGCCATACTGGCCTTTGGGAATCGTGCCTTCGAAGTCACCATAGTCCAGCGGGTGGTCTTCCACCTCCACGGCCAGGCGCTTGTCCTGGGGATAGAGAGACGGTCCCTTGGTCACAGCCCAGGACTTGAAGACGCCGTCGAGTTCGAGGCGCAGGTCATAATGGAGCCGCGTGGCGTCATGTTTCTGGATGACAAAGCGCCTGCGGTTTGAAGCTTTCAGCTTCGTTTTTCCGCTTGGCTCCTGCGTCTTCTGAAAATCGCGTTTCTGCCTGTAGGTCGAAAGCTTGTCGTTGGCCATGGGTATCCCCGGTAAAATCCACCTCCCGCTTCGAAGGAATACGGGATGAGGCACGGGCCGGACATGTGGACGCGCAATCGTCTTTTGGTCGTGCGGGATGAGAAACGGGTTCGTCTTCGTCACCCTGTTACGTCCGGTGCACACAGCCCGCGAACTCAACGGTGAAAAGGCAACGGATTATGGTTTGGTTCCATGCAGGAGGCCACCAAGGCCGGATGGCAGTTCAAGCGGACGACCAGGTCGAGGTGGGCGTTGTCTCGTCATCGCCAGGCAGGAAGGTTCATTCAAACCGGACGACAGATTTCAGGGGGATTTTTGCGACGAGCACGCCGTCGCCTCTGACAACCTCAAACTCTGCACCATCCACGATTTCATCCTTGAGGATTTTTTCCGCCAGCATTTCTCTTGCAGCCTGCGCGGCCTCGATGTACGCGCGCTCGTCACTTGCCAGCATGGTTCCCTCAGTGTCTTCGGAGAGGCCGTCAGCGTCCCGAACGTGGAAGTAATACCGCTGCATGTCTTAGCTACCTGTTTTGTCTCGCAGATTTTTCAACCGCCTTCAAAGAACATGGTTCCATCGGACCCTCTGAAAAGGTATCGTCTCAGCGGGAACCCTCATCGCTATGCGCGGTTTGGCATGAATGCCATGACAGCAGTCGCTAATTGCCAAGCTGCAAGCCATGGATAACACGAGAACCGACCGCGTCTTCCGCTCGCAGGCGGTTCATTGCGCAAACAGAGGATATCTCTATGTTGCGAGCGTTTCGTGGGAAAAAGCTGATCATCGTAGAACAACGCCTTATGCTGACATTTGCGTGCCGTCAGCGGCTGCAGGCAGCAGGGGCCACCGTCCTGGGATCGGTTCGATCGACACGATGCCTGCTCGATGCGTTACTCGAGTGGGATGTTGACGCCGCAATCGTCGACGTGGAGATCGACGATCAGACGTTGCTGAATGTTTCGATTGCACTGGAGAACGCCAATGTGCCATTCGTTTTCGCGAACCGGGCCAAATCGAACGACCGCGGTTACTCTGTGAGCGGCGATAGCGCGGAGCTTCGGGATATAGCCGATGCACTTTTCGGTCCACCCGGAACGTCAACCACTCTTCACTGACCGTCGCTCGACAGTTGGTCGTTCTCGGAACGACGCTCAACGCGTGGGCGAGGACGAGCACTGAATTCTTGTAAAGCGACGCCTCGCAAAGTCGCGAGAAGCTCTACATCGATCCTGGAGTCGTGATCGGCGGCTGGAAAATCCCGGATGATCTCGCCAATCGTTTTTTCAACAAGCCGGCTCTGCACTCGCTCGTCAGCGGTAAAGCGCGCGGCCCAGCGGAAAAGGAGGCGTCGAAGCGGACAGTCGGGGAAATTTGATGGTTTGGGCACGTAGCCGTCCTCCATACGATATAGGCGGGAGCACGTAGTAACCCTGAGGTGCCACCGCCTATGAATTCGGTTGGTGGCAATAAGGAGAGCATAATCCATATCAGACTGGAGATCTACGGTTAATTTTCGCTGGACAGAGTTGTATTTACCCGCTGTGCCATGCACTTTTTTGATCGCGAATGTGGAGCATTCTGATCGAGGCAAGATGTTCTCGTTCAAGCTGTAAAATTGGCAGGATACGAAGATTGGGGAAAGCCGGGGCAGGGGACAGCGGTGGCTGAGGAAAGCAAGTCTAGTTCACCGCGAAAACGCGGTATCTGGCTGTGGCTGCTTTTTGGCGCGCTGGCCGCAGTGGTCACTGCCGGTGTGTTCGCTTACATCGAAATCACCGCAATGATCGAGGATCTGGGCCGCTTGTGGGATGACCTGGTGCAGTTGTTTTGGCTGATTGTTCCTGATGGGCAGAAGTAGGAGCGGGGAGAAATGGCTGACCAGGCTGTCGCTGCTAGAGCGTGTTTGGGGGAGTAGCTCCTTGCATGTCTGCGAAAGAGATTGCTCGGTCAGTTTAGATATCCAAGGTAGCTCGTGGCTATCCTTGTCGGCGGCCACAAAACAAGAACTCCACCGGCTACTTTCTTAAAAAAATCTTTGCTTCCTACGTCGTTGAATCTTCTTAGAATCTTCAGGTTTGCTAATATTGGGATAATATTCCTCAACTTTCTGGTGCTTGACTCTTTTGTAGCGTCGGAACAAACAATGAACAAATAGCCTGTACGACATGATGTCGATCCTTTGAACACGACCTTGAAGGGAGCCGTGAACGATGACCGCTGCGCGCCCAAAGGGGTTGTCCGATGTGATCTGTGACTTGCGTGACCGCATCGCCTCGATGGAGGGCGGCGCGGCGAAGCGGGCCGGAACGCTCGCTTTCGGTGTGCCCGAGATCGATGCGGCCTTGCCTGGCGGGGGTCTTGCTTATGGAGCCCTGCATGAGTTTGCGGGCGGAGGATCCGGTACAGTCGACGGAGCGGCTGCCGCGCTTTTTGTGGCCGGCATTGCCGCGCGAACCAAAGGCCCCATCATCTGGTGTCTGACGCGACCCGACCTGTTCTTTCCGGCGCTTGCCCAGGTCGGTCTCCATCCCGACCGCGTCATCTTCGTCGAGTCCGACAGGGAAGAGGATGTGCTGGCCAACATGGAGGAGGGCCTATCCTTCGGCGGTCTCGGCGCCGTTGTTGGCGAACTTGTCCGCCTGCCGATGGTGAGTTCCCGCCGATTGCAGCTGGCCGCCGAGCGAACCGGGACCATGGCGCTCGGCGTTCGGCGATGGCGGCGGCAGACGGAGGCGAATGATTTTGGCCAGCCGACGGCGTCAACGACGAGATGGCGCGTCAGCGTCATGCCGTCCGAGGCACTGCCGGTCCCGGGGGTGGGCAGGCCTCAGTGGTTTCTGGAATTGATGCGCGTGAAAGCGGGTGAGTGTGCTGAGTTTCTCGTGAGAGCGTGTGATGACAAGGGTCGTATCCATTTATCTTCCGGATCTGCCGACGGATCGAATACGGCGCGCAGATCCCTCCATTCCGCCTGAACAGCCGATCGCCGTGATTGCAAGAAGCGGTTCGAAGCGATGGGTTTCGGCTGCCGACCCGGCTGCCAGAGCGGCAGGCGTGCATGTCGGCATGCCGGCGGCGAAGGCGCAGTCGCTGTTTCGCGGTCTGATGATGGTCGACGCGGATATCGAAGCCGATCGGGTAGCCCTCGAACGCATCACGCTCTGGGCACTGACAATCTATTCACCAATCGTTGCCGTCGACGGGAGCGATGGGATTGTCATGGATACCGAAGGCGCCGACCACCTGCAGGGCGGCGAGCTGCCAATGGTGACAAAGATCGCCAACCAGTTTCTGGGCAGGAAGCTGACTGCCCGCGTGGCGGTCGCCGACAGCTGGGGTGCGGCCCATGCCTGTGCCCGCGCCATCAACCGCGAGAAGATTGTCATTCCGTCAGGCGAGACAGTCCGCGCGGTGGAAAAACTGTCGATATCGCTCCTGCGCCTGCCGGCAAAGATTGTCAGCGATCTCCGCATCCTTGGTTTCCAGACGATCGGTGAGCTTGCCAACACCCCGCGAGCGCCGCTGACGCTCCGCTTCGGACCGGAGGTCGGCCGCCGCCTCGATCAGATGCTCTGTCGTGTCGCCGAGCCGATCGAGCCGATCCGCACGCCTGAGCTGGTCGAGGTTTCGAAAGCCTTGGCTGAACCGATTGGCGCTGCCGAAACGATCAACAAATATGTCGGCCGCCTCGTCGTCCAGCTGGTCGATGAGCTTCACAAGCGCGGCCTTGGGGTGCGCCGTGCCGACCTGATCGTCGAGAAGGTCGACGGTACCAGGCAGGCCATTCGCGCAGGCACCGCCAAGCCTGCCCGGGACATCGCTTGGCTGACGAAACTGTTCAGGGACCGGACCGAAAAGATCGAGCCGGGTTTCGGGATCGAGAAGCTCATCCTTGTTGCCGTTCTGGCCGAGCCATTGGAAGAGGCGCAGAAAGTCTCTGCTCTGGTCGAGGATGACATCACCGATGTGACGCCTCTGATCGACATTTATGGAAACCGTGGACAGAGGGTCTATCGCGTCGCGCCGGTTGCATCCGATGTGCCGGAACGCTCCGTCCAGCGGATCAGTCCGGTTGCTGAACCGATTGCAATTGGCTGGGTGAGCCACTGGCGCCGTCCGGTCCGGCTTTTATCATGCCCCGAACTGATCGAGGCAATCGCTCTGATGCCTGACCGGCCGCCCGTCTCGATCGTGTGGCGCGGCAAGCGCCGTAAGGTCAAACGCGCCGATGGCCCGGAACGCATCTTCGGGGAGTGGTGGCAGCGCGACGCCGAGATGGAGGCGGTGCGCGACTACTTTGTCATCGAGGACGAGGCAGGCGAGCGCCTGTGGGTATTCCGCTCCGGCGACGGCGTCGACCCCGAAACCGGTTCCCATCGCTGGTTCTGCCACGGGATCTTCGCATGAGCTACGCCGAGCTTCAGGTCACGACCCACTTTTCCTTCCTGCGCGGCGCCTCCTCTGCACAGGAATTGTTCGAGACGGCGAAACAGCTCGGCATCGAAGCACTCGGCGTCGTCGACCGCAATTCGCTGGCAGGGATCGTCCGCGCGCTGGAAGCATCCCGCGCCACGGGTCTGCGCCTGGTCGTCGGCTGTCGGCTCGATCTCGCGGATGGCATGTCTGTGCTGGTCTATCCGATGGACCGATCCGCCTATTCACGTTTGACGCGCCTCATCACGTTGGGCAAATCGCGTGGCGGCAAGAACAACTGCATCCTGCACTGGGACGATATCGTCGCTTACTCCGAGGGCATGATCGGCGTTCTGGTGCCGGATCTGCCGGATGATCTTTGCGCGATCCAGCTTCGAAAAATGGCTGAGCTGTTTGGTGATCGCGCTTACGTCTCTCTCTGTCTGCGTCGGCGACCGAACGACCAGTTGCGCCTGCATGAGATTTCCAACATGGCGGCGCGGTTCAAGGTCAGAACCGTCGTCACCAATGATGTGCTGTTTCATGAGCCGGGCCGTCGGCAATTGCAGGACATCGTCACCTGTATCAGGCACAACACCACGATCGACGATGTCGGGTTCGAGCGTGAGCGACACGCGGACCGCTACCTCAAGCCACCGGAGGAAATGGAACGCCTGTTTCCGCGCTACCAGCAAGCCCTGGCGCGAACGATGGAGATCGTTCGTCGCTGCAAGTTCTCGCTCGAAGAGCTCACATACCAGTATCCGGAGGAGGCGATCGTGCCAGGCAAGGATGCCCAGGCCTCGCTCGAGCATTATGTCTGGGAATGTGCGCCCGACCGGTATCCGGAAGGCCTGCCGCCGGATGTTTTAAAGACCGTTCGGCATGAGCTCGATCTCATCCGCGCCATGAAATACGCGCCGTACTTCCTGACGGTGTTTTCGATTGTGCGCTTTGCCAGGAGCCAGGGCATTCTCTGTCAAGGCCGGGGATCGGCGGCCAATAGCGCCGTCTGCTATATTCTCGGCATCACCTCGATCGACCCCTCCACCAATGACCTCCTCTTTGAGCGCTTCGTCAGTCAGGAACGTGACGAGCCGCCGGATATCGATGTCGACTTCGAGCACGAACGGCGCGAGGAGGTCATCCAGTGGATCTACAAGACCTATACCAAGGACAAGGCGGCACTCTGCGCAACGGTCGCAAGGTACCGGGCCAAGGGCGCAATCCGCGATGTCGGCAAGGCGCTTGGCCTGCCTGAAGATGTCATCAAGGCGCTGTCGTCAGGCATGTGGTCCTGGTCGGAAGAAGTACCCGACAGAAACATCAGGGAGCTCAATCTCAACCCGGACGACCGGCGCTTAGCGCTCACCCTGAAACTCGCGCAGCAGCTGATGGGCGCCCCGCGTCATCTCGGTCAGCATCCGGGTGGCTTCGTTCTCACCCATGACCGGCTGGACGATCTCGTGCCGATCGAGCCGGCGACGATGAAAGACCGGCAGATCATCGAATGGGACAAGGACGACGTCGAGGCACTGAAATTCATGAAGGTTGATGTGCTGGCACTCGGCATGTTGACCTGCATGGCCAAGGCCTTCGATCTGATCCGCGAACACAAGGGTGAGGATCTCGATCTGTCGAAGATCGAGCAGGAGGATGCTGCCACCTATGCGATGATCCGCAAGGCAGACACGCTCGGCACTTTCCAGATCGAAAGCCGCGCGCAGATGGCGATGCTGCCGCGGTTAAAACCGCGCACCTTCTACGATCTCGTCGTGCAGGTTGCGATCGTGCGCCCCGGCCCAATCCAGGGTGACATGGTGCATCCCTATCTCCGTCGTCGCGAAGGCAAGGAGCCCGTCGAGTATCCGACACCCGAGTTGGAGGCGGTGCTCGGCAAGACGCTGGGCGTGCCGCTGTTTCAAGAGTCAGCGATGCGCGTCGCCATGGTCTGTGCCGGCTTTACCGGTGGTGAGGCCGACCAGCTGCGCAAATCCATGGCGACCTTCAAGTTCACCGGCGGCGTCTCGCGCTTCAAGGACAAGCTGGTTTCGGGGATGGTGAAAAATGGTTATTCGCCAGAGTTTGCCGAAAAGACCTTTTCGCAGTTGGAAGGCTTTGGCTCATACGGCTTTCCGGAAAGCCATGCGGCCTCTTTTGCGCTGATTGCCTACGCTTCGAACTACATCAAGTGCCATTACCCCGACGTGTTTTGTGCAGCCCTTCTCAACAGCCAGCCTATGGGATTTTATGCTCCGGCCCAGATTGTAGGTGACGCGATCAAGCATGACGTCGAGGTGAGGCCGGTTTGCGTCAACCGCTCGCGATGGGACTGCACGCTGGAAAGGATTGGAGGCAGCGATCGTCATGCTGTGCGCCTCGGGTTTCGGCAGGTGAAAGGGCTGACTGTCGCGGACGCCGCCCGGATCGTTGCAGCGCGCATGAACAACCCGTTCGCTTCAGTCGATGACATGTGGCGCCGGTCCAGCGTGCCGACCGAAGCGCTTGTTCAACTGGCAGAGGCCGACGCCTTTCTGCCATCGCTGAAACTCGAACGACGCGATGCGCTTTGGGCAATCAAGGCGCTGCGCGACGAGCCCTTACCGTTGTTCGCAGCCGCAGCCGAACGCGAGGCGACGGCAATTGCGGAGCAGCAGGAGCCAGAGGTGGCGCTTCGGCAAATGACGGACGGCCACAACGTCATCGAGGACTACAGCCACATCGGGCTGACTTTGCGCCAGCATCCGGTCGCCTTTCTGCGCAAGGACCTGTCGGCGCGCAATATCATCACCTGTGCCGGGGCGATGAATGCCCGGGATGGCCGATGGGTTTACACCGCTGGACTCGTGTTGGTGCGGCAGAAGCCGGGATCCGCCAAAGGTGTCATGTTCATCACCATCGAGGACGAGACGGGTCCTGCCAACGTCGTCGTCTGGCCAACCCTGTTCGAGAAGCGCCGACGCATCGTGCTGGGATCCTCGATGATGGCGATCAATGGGCGCATTCAGCGGGAAGGGGAGGTCGTCCATCTCGTCGCGCAGCAACTCTTTGACCTATCAGGCGATCTCGTTGGGCTAGCTGATCGGGACACGGAGTTCAGGCTGCCGACGGGGAGAGGCGACGAATTTGCCCACGGGGGCGGCGGGCCGGATTCACGCGATCGGCCGAAGCCCGTTGTCCCGCGCGACATGTTCACACCGGACCTTCATATCGATACGCTGAAAGTGAAGAGCCGGAATTTTCAGTAAGTTGTTGTTCGTATATGGGTTGTCGAAGGTTCGTGCCGATTCAAGGCTGGTAAATTTACAAGTCTCCATGCATTCAGGCCCCCGCAACCAAAATTACGATACAGTGTCCCAGAATAGCCCAAAGCTACGAGCCAGCGCGCTAAACAGCTACGATCAAACAGGCTAATCCTCGGCATAAAACACTAAATCCAAATCAACAGGTGCAAAACGGTGGGCTGCGCGCCCTATGACGGATATTGGCCTGATAGCCATTCCGTCGATCGCCGCCGGTGTCGTGATCGGGAAATCAGGCTTCTCGCTACCGCCCATGGTTTGCCGGGGAACCGCTGAGATGGGTTGGCGGAGCATGATCGAGGGGCATAGGCCCGCGCCATGGCATAGCGAAAGCGGAAGGGCGGCGGACGTCCTAAAAGCTCCCGCAGCTTGTCGCGCTCGTCATGCCTGTAGCAGCCCCCAAATCCCCGGACACGATCTCCCACTTGTTAAGTGTTAGGAGTAATGTGCCCATTATAACCAGTCACATATCGAAGATAGAAGTGCTTTCCGGCTCGGAACGCTGCAGTCGCCGGTCGATAGCGGAGGAGCTCGCGATAGTGCAGGAGATCTATGAGTCTGACGTCACGGCCAGTATCGTTGCCCAACGGCGTGGCATTCTGGCGAACCAGTTGATGACCTGCAGTTCGAGGGAATAGTCGGAACGATCAACGTCATTCCCGGAACGGCTCGCAGCACTTTCGGCTTCCCGCCAGTGCGGCAGCCATTGAATAAAACCATGAAATTATAATAGCTGCTCGCCAACCTTTGCCGCGCAACTCAATTGTTCCGGCATCTATTTCAATTTTCCCAACTGCTCGTTCGTTCTCGTTAGTGAAACATACCGCCCATAACCTGCGGCGTCGTGCGCATAGGGCCGCGACATTTCAGGAGAACGATCATGACGCAACAGCAATCAATACCGCTGGCGGAGAGCATTCGTACATGGCTTAACGATGGTTCCGCGATGCCGCCCTGGGTTTGCGATCGAGTAACGCAAGACAAGTCACCCAACGGATCGTTCCTGATCCCGACACCTCTCGGCACAACCCGCGTCCACGCTGGCCATGTTGTCATCGAACATGGTGGCAAGTTGTGGTGCCGCGAACCGGAGGAAGTTCCTGAACTTCTGGCCGGCTTCACTGCCAAAATCGCTCCGGAAATCACGGCGATCGGCCCAGGGAAATCTGCCCAGTTTGGCACGAAAAGTAAAACCCGTTCCGGGGAAAAGCGCGGAAGCGAACGGAAGATAGCCTTTGGCGTGCCGCGTGGCACCATGCCAAGTATTGAGTGGGTGCATGTTGCGGAACTGACGGTTGACAGCTCTTATCAGCGATCTATCGACAACGACGGATCGCGCCGTCTTATCGCTAGTATCGCCGCAAACTTCGATTGGCGGCTTTGTGCACCTCTGGTCGTATCGCGGCGGCCTGACGGTTCAAGGGTAATCATCGACGGACAGCATCGTTGGGCTGCAGCCGTGCGCCGGGGCGATTTACTACAGTTGCCTTGCTGCCTTTTCACCTACGGCAGTCCAGAAGATGAGGCGCGCATGTTCATTGTTGCGAACAGGGCGCGTAAGGCGATGAACCGTATGGATGACTTCCACGCGGCCCTTGCTGCCGGCGATGAGGATGCTCTGGATATTCGACGTCTAGTGTCTGAGACAGGATTGGCTATCGCCCGAAGCACTTCGTCAACTGCATGGAAGCCGGGAGATGTCACTTTTACGTCATCGATTGCCACCGCGCTTCGCAGACATGGTGACGCAGTTGTTTCGGCTGCTCTGACCTGCATGGCTGAAGCATATAACGGGGAACCACTTACATATGGTGCTTCGGTCTTCGGGGCGCTCGTGCGCATCTACGCCAATCCCCCGAGGGTTTTGATCCCGACGAACTCGTACCAACACTAAAGCGGTTTCCCATGGTGGAACTAGGCGAGATGGTCCGGGATCAAAAGGGAGGTAATGCTCGTGCGGTCGCATTGTCAGAAGCCATCCTCGAAGCGACATGAATGGTTCCCCTATTGAGGACAGTGCGACATGATGGAATTGCGGCGGCTGACATTGGTCAACTGGCATCTGTTTGCGGTGGAGGACATCGAAGTTCGTGGGAATTTCGGTATTCTCGGCGAAAACCGATCGGGAAAATCCACGATCCTCGATATGGTGCAGGTCGTAATGTCGGGTGCAAGTCGACAGTATCTCCGATTGAATGCCGTGGCAGGGGATAGCGGGAAGGGGCGCTCGTCGTCGAAACGCTCTGTCCTTAGCTATTGCCTTGGAACTTTGGGCGATGGAGATGTCCAACGCGCGGAAAGCTTAACCTATATTGCGCTCGGTTTCGAGGACACGGAGAATAAGCGACCCCCAGTGACCATCGGTCTGGCGATTGAAGCACGCAGAACGGACACATCGGAGACGATACTCGGACGGTTTGTCTGCACGGGTAAGTTGATGACGACCGCGGATTTCACAGAAGCTCGGGCCGATGGTATCTATGAAGCTCAATGGGACGACGTCAAAACGCGGATAATTGCGTCTGTTGGGGCGGATAATTTCATCAATCATCGCGATAGGGCCATCGACTTCGTTCGTGAATACATGCGGCGGCTTGTTCCCAGTCTTCCCCATGCTGAGCAAAACGCTTCTGCGTTGCTGAAGGCAATCGTCAATGCGATGACGCTCAATCAGGGATATTCCGCGACGGAATTCGTCCGTCGTTTCATTCTCGAAGACAATCCGATCAAGATCGGCGAGTTGCGTAGTTCCATTGAAACCTATCGCGGTGTCAGCGCGACCATTGTCACCCTGCGCGAGAAGCTGGAAGCTCTCAAGGAGATCAGGGTTCAGATTGCCGCTTTCGAAGAAAGTCTGCATCAAAAGGCGTTGGCGGAATGGCTCGATCGCCGGGGGCGCTGGCTCGCATCCCGTGCTGAAAATCGGGCAATCAAGGTGCAAATTGCCGAAGCCAAGCGCTTTATCGAAGCGGAACAAGAGGATCGGAGTATTGCCCTTGAGGGAATTGCTGAAGCAAAGAGCGAAATCGAGCGGTTGATTAAATCAATTGCTGCCTACGCGGCCAAATCGGGACGCGATTATTGGCAGGAAGCGCTGAAGACCAGCGCAGCTGAGAGCGACCGGCTGGTAAAAGACGTTGAGAGACGACGTAAGTCCGCCGGTGATCTTGCGGAGCTGATGCCCGAGTTTGATGATGGGGGCATCATCGGCGCCTATTGGACATCGGTCGCGCGGCGCGAGGCAGATCGGAGCGATTTGCGACATGTCGAGCAGGCGCTGAGGGCAAACGCCTCCAGCGTCGTTGCGAAGGTCGAGAAACGCCGTCGTGACCTTGCTGCGCAAATTGTCCAGTTGGAGAAGGATATAACCGATCTTCGGAAGGCGCTGGAGCAGTCGGGTCAGCCAGGGTCTGCTACGTATCTCTCTGCGGAAACGAAGTTGCTTATACGCCGGCTCGAAAGCCGTGGCATGGATGCCCGCCCTCTGTGCGATCTGCTCGAAGTCAAGGACCCCAGCTGGATCGCAGCCGCTGAAGCGTTGCTAGGTCGCGACCGCGAGGCTGTCTTCGTGGAGCGCGACAGGATTCAGGATGCCACCGCGCTGTTTCGTGAGGGGCGGCGAGAATTCCGAGGTGCATCTCTGGTCAGCCTGAACAAGCTTGCAGAGTTTCGCGATAGTCCGCAAGCGGGAACGTTTGCGGCCCTGTTCAGGACGGATGATGCCGACGCTCGTGCGTTTCTTCAGCGTCGATATGGCAATGTCCGCCTTGCCCTCACACTGGGTGAATTCAACCAGCCCGGTCGGGCATTGATGCAGGATGGCCTTTATGACGATGGGCTTGTCCGCAGCCATAGATCTATCAATGTTCGCGACCATAAAATTGGGAAAGCGGCACAGGCGGATCATCTGCGTAATTTGCAGGATGATTTTATACAGAAGGGCGAAAGCCTCTCGGCATTACAGCAAGAAGACAGGCTTATAGCCCGTGCGCTTGCCGCGCTTGAACCCTTCTCGCGTCACGAGACTGACTGGCTGGCGGATATGCTGGACAGGTGCGACGACTACTTGGCAAGGACCAAAGACGCACAAATGCGTATCGATGCCATTGACGCTGCAGGCGACGACGGGTTGCAGAACCGGCTTCTCGCACAGAAAGGGTTTCTGGAACGCAAGGAGGCTGAACTAAGGGCTATTGATGCGCGCATCAGCAAATATCTCGTTGATGCACAGAGCAGTGAGCGTGCGTTGACAAGTGCGACTGGAACAGAAGGATCTAATACGAGCCTGAAAGTCGCACGATCCCAATATCGTGCGCAACGCAAGCTATACAGCTATTTGGAAGGTCGTACTGCCTATCGGGAAAAATTGGCGCCGCTGAGAAAATCTCGATCTGAAGGTTCTTTCCGCGTCGGTCAAATGGAGCGCGACGAGGCAGCGGCACATCGTAAATTGGGTCAGCAGGCTGAAGACGCGACCAAACGGGCGGCGGAGCGCAATCGTGTCGCCGAACTCCAAACCCGCAGCGCGCTGCACGTCTATTTCAACAACCCTAAATTTGGCGTGAGTTCGAAAGTCGGCCCGGAGAGTCCGTTATTAACCGATATCAAACCCTGGATGGATGTTCTGATCGAAGATATCGAAAGCAATGAGTTGCGGCGCTATGAAGACAAGGCTCGCGAAGCATCGGAACGTGCCTCCATCCTGTTTCGCGGGGAGTTTGTCAACGCGCTCAATACCCGGGTCTCGAAGATGGAGCGAGATATCGAATCCCTCAATCGTAGCCTAAAAGGGCATCCGTTTCATCATGAAACCTATTCTTTTCATCGGTCGGCGGAGGCCGAATTTCAACCAATCCTGAAAATCATTGAGATCAGCAGGATGTCTGACGACGCCCTCGATGCCCTGTTCAAGCCCAATGTCCCCGACGACTTTCCCTACAAGGACACCATCAATGCGGTTCAGCAATTGCTGGAGGACCCGGACAAGGACGTGTCGGCCTTTGAAGATTACAGGAATTTTTATACGTTCGAAATCCACATGGAGGATATTCGGACCAAAGCCAAAACCCGCTGGGAGACCCGGCGCAACACGGGTTCGGGCGCCGAGCAACAAGTCCCTCTGTATGTCGCCATCGGCGCTTCGTTGGCCTCTATATACGGAAGCTCTAAATCTCATGTCGGTGTAAAAGGCATGTCTCCGGCTTTGTTCGATGAGGCGTTCTCGAAAATGGATGGCAAGAACCAGCGCGCCATGATGTCGTTTTATGACGAACTCGGCTTGCAAGTGGCGATTGCCGCTCCTTTGGA
This sequence comes from Agrobacterium sp. 5Ca39, assembly GCF_055382365.1. Lineage (NCBI taxonomy): Bacteria > Pseudomonadati > Pseudomonadota > Alphaproteobacteria > Hyphomicrobiales > Rhizobiaceae > Agrobacterium > Agrobacterium sp. 5Ca39. The sequence continues at coordinate 466,017 of NZ_AP026437.1, forward strand.
GAAAAAGGTCGCCATCAGCGGTTATATGCACACTTTGGTTGAAATCGACCGGATCGACGACCAATCGTCAGCGGATGTCGTCTACATTGGGCAACTTGCCCGTGACGAACTTCTCGCCATGAATCCAGAGACGTGGAGCGACGAGGAGGCCGCTCGGCGAATGGCGGCGGAATAGATCAATGGCTCGCAAATTCCACAATGCGGAAAACCTGCTCCATGATTTGCTCGATCGTTTTGAAACCGGTACGGCTCATCCGATTGGTTACCCTGACTATAATGGATTTGCCGATGTCACGGCAAACGATGCTTTCGTGAAGTCGATCGCCGAGGCTAAGCGCATCGGTAGCGTTGAGATCGTCTACGGCAAAGGGCGAAGACATGCAGAGTTGAGGCATGTCAGGCTAGTCGACGCAGGGCTGTTGTATAAATATCTTGGCCGGACGCCAGCGCGTCAGGCCGCGGTTGGTGTGGGCGAGACCATGCTCAAGGATCTGGATATTCATCCGAAGCTCCGTGACACGGCGCTATCTGCCATCGAGGCATGGTCGAGAAACCGGACATGGGCTCATCTCGGTATCGACGATGCTGCTTCCATGCGGACAGCCATAATCCTGGCACAGGCCATCGTGGACGGATCTCATCACGGGCTGGATTACCGTACGTTTTCGCGGCGAACTGTGGCAAACAGCAAAGCACTTGAGAAGCTTGAGGCGGCCGTCCTGCGCTTGATCGCGGAGGTTGTCGATGTGCCGCTCTCAAGTGGCGCGCGTGCCGCCTTTGCGGCTCTTGGTCTCGAACGTTTTGGCCCGCCACTGCTCCTGTCTGGCGAGTTTTTGTTAGATCTGCATCCCGTTCAGCCGTCTCTTCCCTATCTTGGCATCCCACCAACCGCGATGATGCGAATAAGTTTCGATAAATCACCGGCCTACGTTCTTACGATCGAGAATTTTGCGAGCTTTAACAGGCATGTTCTGGAGGCAGATCCAGATAGGTCAGGATTGGTGCTCTACGTGGGCGGATACCCGTCGCTCGCGACACAAAAGGCGCTTGCCGAACTGGCATCCGCTCTGCCGGAGAGTGTTCCGTTTTTTCATTGGTCGGACATAGATCCGGACGGTACCTGGATTTTCCGAACAATTGAGCGGGCGCTGGGCCGCCGTTTGCATCCACACCTTATGTCGCGTGAACTCGCGGAAGAGTTCGGAGACGTCGCCTGCGGGGTTTCCAGGTTACGGCCGAGTGAAACATCTACTTCATTGATATCCGATCTTGTGAGCTATTTCTCGGAACCGGGTTCAAAAGTCATGGAACAGGAGCAGATCGACCCGCAAATCCCAAGGTGGGGCGAAGCCGATTGATTTTTCAGTGATCAATATTTTACACAGGCGGTCCATTGCGCGGCACGCCGCCATCCTGGGCCAGTCTCACCACGGTTAATTCAGTCTCAGGCCCGATCCGGGATCAAAGACGTGAATATCAGAAGAGGCGACTTCGACTCCGATTATTTCGCCAATTGCTGGTCGTATCTCGGCGGGCACGGAAATGTTGATCTCGTGGCGATCATTCTTGAGGCAGATAAGGCGTGTCTCGCCGTGGAACTCATTGCGCTCAACGGTTCCACGAAACGCCTTGGCATCGTGGTTCAAGCGGAATGATCCCGGCCTGATCCCGACGGTGACCTCACCGGAGCGTAGACCAGCAGGGGCTGCAAACTTCACGAGATCGTCGCCGACGCCCTCCGGCGTCATCTGCAATTGCAGGAAATTCATGTTCGGAGTGCCGATGAAGCCTGCGGCAAAGATGGTTCGGGGTGTCTGGTAAATCTCTTCAGGCGTGCCCATCTGCTCGATCCGTCCGTCTTTCATGAGGACGATACGATCGGCAAGCGTCATGGCTTCGAGCTGGTCATGAGTGACGTAGATGCTCGTCGTTTTCAGGTCCCTGTGGAGCCGTGCGATCTCAACACGCAGACTGCCCCGGAGCTTGGCGTCGAGGTTCGAAAGCGGCTCGTCGAAGAGAAAAACTTCCGGCGTCTTGATCATGGCGCGGGCAATCGCCACACGCTGTTGCTGTCCGCCCGACAGTTCCGTGGGCTTGCGCGCAAGGTAGACGCCAAGTCCCAGCGCATCGACCACGGGTGCAAGACGCTGATCGATTGCAGACTTTCCAATACCGGCCCTCTCGAGCCCGAAGGTGATGTTGTCCCGTACGCTCATATGAGGGTACAGCGCATAATTCTGAAACACCATGGCGATGCCCCGGTCGCCGGGGTCGCGGTCGTTCATCCGCTCGCCGCCGATGAGAAGATCTCCGCCGGAAATTTCCTCAAGCCCGGCAATCATTCGCAGCATGGTGGATTTCCCGCAGCCTGACGGTCCGAGAAAGACGACGAATTCGTGGTTATCGATCTTGAGGTCAAAATCCCGCATGACCTCCAGCGAACCATAGACTTTCCGGATTCCCCGGCATTCGACGGTGGCCATCAATGCGTCTCCCCATTCATCACGATCTGCAGCTTCACATCTTCCGGCCGGCCTTCGGCCGCCCTCTCGAAAGCGGCAATCGATTGATCGAAGGCATAGGTGCCGGAGACCAATGGTTTCAGGTCAACCTTGCCGGCGGCAATCAGCGCCAAAGCGCGATCGAATACGTTGGCGTAGCGGAAAACCGTCTCGATACGGCATTCGCGGAAGCAGGCTGCTGCAAGGTCCACGGCGACGGGTTCCGGCGGCAGGCCGACGATAACAACCGTTCCGCCTGGGCGGACGACCTTGAAGAGATCCCGGACCGCAGCCGGCGCGCCCGAGCATTCGAAGACTATGTCCGCTCCCCAACCTTCGGTTTCCTCATTGACCGTCTGAACGAGATCAACCTCCTTCAGGTTGACACCGGTTATGCCACCATAGCTTTCGGCAAGTTTGAGCTTGGTCGCGGAAATGTCCGAAATGAACACCCGAGAGCAGCCACCGGCCAGAGCGGCGAGCGCCACCATGATGCCGATCGTCCCGCAGCCGGTAACGACCGCGGTATCGCCAGGCGTGATGTTGGCCCGGGCGGCCGCCTGCATGCCCACGGCAAATGGTTCGACCATCGCCCCTTCGGCAAAGGAGACATTGTCCGGCAGCTTGTAGGTGAAACTCGCCGGATGAACCGTTTCGGGGCAAAGCACACCGTGCACCGGTGGCGTCGCCCAGAAGGTGACAGCGGGATCAACATTGTAGAGGCCGAGCCGCGACGCGCGAGATTTCGGATCGGGAATGCCGGGCTCCATGCAGACGCGGTCGCCGGGCTTCAAATGCGTTACGTTCGCTCCGGTCTCGATGACAGTCCCCGCGGCCTCGTGGCCGAGCACCATTGGCTCATTGACGACGAAGTCACCGATGCGCCCGTGCGTATAATAATGCACGTCGCTGCCGCAGACACCGACGGTATGCAGACGAATGCGAACGTCATCCGGCCCCAATTGCTGAGAAATTTCGATGTCGCGCAGGGAAAGTTCGCCGACACGTTCGAGGACAAGTGCTTTCATGGGTCAGTCAACCTTGATCAGTTATCTTGGAAAATGCGGCATTGAGGCCACCTGCAAGCACGCCGAGCAGGATCAGTGGCGGCAGCGACAAGAGGACGACGGCGGCGTTGAGGATGCCCCACGGCACGTTCATGCCGAGCTGCGACATTTCGGACGCGATGATCGGCAGGGTTTTCGCCTTCGAGGTCGTGAGCATCATGGCAAGCAGGAACTCGTTCCATACAAGAACGAATGAGAAGGCGACCGCGCCAAAGACCTGGAAACGGGCAATTGGCAGGGCGATGCGGAAGAACGTCGCATAGGGACCAAGTCCATCCACCCGGGCAGCCTCTTCAACGTGTAGGCTGACGCGCTCAAAAGCCGGCACGGAAAGCCATATGGTTATTGAAGCAGTGACGATGAGATAGGTCACGATCAGCGACAGTCTCGTGTCGTAGAGATCAAGACCAAGCCAGATGACCAGCATGGGAATGGCGATTGCGACGGGCGGCAGGAAACGGAGCGACAGGACAAAAAACTGCGCTTCCGCCGTGATCCTGTTCTTGAATCGGGCAATCACATAGGCGGCGGGCACACCGAGTACTGCGCCGAGGACGACCGCACTCGAGCAGATGATCAACGAGTTGGTGAGCGCGCGCGCGACCGAACGGCGATTGAGCACATAGCTCATATTGTCGAGGACAGGCTGGAAGACGAGTTTAGGCGTCGATACCAGCAGGTCGGCATTGGTCTTGAAAGCGTTGAGCAGGGTCCAAAGCAGCGGCAGCACGACAAGTGCGGCGGCCAGAACCAGCAACACCCTGAGGAAGAAAGTGGAGACTTTCATCGGTTCAGCCTCTTCCACGTAAAGGTAAAGGTGACAATGGTCAGGACCATCATGATGACAGCCATGGAGGAGGCGTACGAAATCTTGCCGGCTTCGATGAAGCCCTGCGAATAGGCGTACATGTCCAGCGTCTCGGTAGAGATGCCGGGACCACCGCGCGTCATGACGTAAACGAGATCGAAGGAACGCAGGCTCTCGATAGCCTTGACGAGGAGCAGGCTGATCAAGGGCGCTTTCAGCATCGGAAGCGTTACAAAACGATGGATTTCGAAGCGGCTCGCGCGATCGATACGTGCGGCTTCCAGCGGCTGCGGCGGCAGGGATTCCAGAAGCTTCAGGATGATGACTGCAAAGAACAAACCCCACTGCCAGACATCAACGAAGGCAACGGCAAGAAGGGCGCCGAGGGGTGTCGACAGAATATCGGGCGTAATGCCGGTGAGTTCCCTGACCGGCCAGGTCAAGGCGCCGTAGAGCGGATGAAAGGCGAATTTCCAGACGAAAGCGGCGCAAACCCGTGGCAAAAGAACGGGAATGATGAAAAGCACGCAGAGAACGTTTCGTACGCGAGGGCTTGCGGCCTCGAACATCGCAATCCCGAGAGCAAGCCCGGTCACCATGGTCATTGAGACGCTGATGACCTCCCACTTGAAGGACACCCAAAGCGCGTTCAGAAAACGTGCATCTGAAAACAGCGCGGCATAATTGGCAAACCAGACGTAGTCCGCGTCGGGCGCAGACAGCGTGCGGTTTTGCAGGGAGATGTTGATGGCGTAGACCGTCGGCACGAGCGCCAGAACGATCAGGATGCTGAGAGTGGGTCCAAGAAAGACGTAAGGCAGCGAGCGGCCGCGGCGCATGGCAGATCCTCGGGTGGGGAAAGGGGGCGCGTCACTGGACGCGCCCTTCAGACGGCTTGGGAGGCGTCAGAGTTTGGCGGCGAAAGCTTCGAGTTCGTTGAGCGTCGCCTTGATATCGGTGCGGCTGCCGGTGATCAGCTCTTCGAGCATGATGCCCCACTGGTTGCCCAGTTCCTGCCAGCGCGCATCCTGCCAGAAGGTCACGGTGGTCTTTTCACCGGTCGCAGCCATGGCGTCGGCAAGGTTCTGGCCGAAGGTCTTGGCATATTCCGGGCTCTGGTAGGTGCTGGTGCGCGTCAGTTCGCCCGGCTGGCCGGCGGCGAGGCGGCGTGCTTCCTGTTCCTTGGATGTCGCCCAGGCAACGAAGAGACCGGCGCAGGCCTTCTCCTCGTCAGTCTTGTTGGCCTTGGAAGCAATCGCAAAACCATGGGCGTAACCGGCGCCGGGCAGCGGCGACGGCGGAACCGAGAATGCCACCTTGTCCGCAACCTGGCTCTGGGCCTTATCGACGGACATGCCGCCAAGAGGTGCGGATTCGATGATGATCGCCACCTTGCCGGAGCGGAAAGCGCCGGTGGACTCGTCCCAGGAGCCGGTCTGCGTGCCCGGTGCGGAATATTTGAAGAGCTCGAGATAGGTCTCGGTCGCCTTTACGGCCGCATCGGAATTGAAGGCAGGCTTGCCATCCTTGAACCACTCGCCGCCATTTGCCTTGAAGAAGGGCATCCAGCGCCAGACATTGGCGCCTGAACCGCGCTGACCGCGCAGCGCAGTGCCGTAGACGCCATTGGCCGGGTCATGCAGCTTCTTCACGGCGGCAAAATATTCGTCCCATGTCTTTGGCGGGGCAATGCCCGCCTTTTCCAGAAGGTCGGTGCGATAGACCATCAGGTCGCCGCCGCCCTGTACCGGTGCAAACCACTCCTTGCCGTCGTAGGTCGCAGCGGCGCGCATGCCGGCGTCGAAGTCCTTGTAGTCGTATTCTGCCGGGTAAAAGCCTTCGAGCGGAACGATCCACTTTGACGAGGCAAAAAGCGCCAGATTGGCTTCGTCAACGTAATAGACGTTGAAGCTACCGACTGTCGAGGCGTCGGCCTGCGACTTTGCGCGGCGATCATTCTCGTTGAGATAGCTGATCTCGAAGCCTGCGCCAGATAGTTCTTCGAACTCATCGACATATTTTTCGAGAAGGGTCAGTCCGTCGCGCGGCTGTGCCAGAACACGCACGTCGCTCGTGCATTGTGCGGCGGCAAACGCGCTGGACGCGGCAAATAGGGCAACAACCGCGCAGCCTGCGCGGAGAGCATTGAGTGTCATGATGTCCTCCCTTGGTGGCAACTCCCGTGCCATCGACGCGTCCAGATTTGCGCAAGCGACGGGCGCAAACTAGTTGGCGTCAGTCACAGAACTGGTATTATCTTGACATTTGTACGCCATAACATGAGCAGATGAATGCGTATTGCATCAGACTTTCCTCAATCAGCATCTGAGACCTTCACCGCTACGCGCGAGCAGATCGTCTTGCCCCGAGGCGCTTCCTATCTGATCCGCCGGGACGACTATCCCAACCCGATCTGCATCTGGAACTATCATCCCGAATGGGAAATTCACTTCATACCTGATGCTACCGGCTTCGCTTATGTGGGAGACTACATCGGTTCGTTCCGTCCGGGGCATCTGGTGCTCACGGGGACAAACCTTCCCCATAACTGGATTACACCGGGCGCGCCGGCCTTGCCCGGCCGTGACATGGTCCTGCAGTTCGACGCGGATGCCTTGATTGGCGTCCGCTCGGTCTGTCCGGAGTTTGACGTGCTCTACCGACTGAAACCCCTGGCGCAACGCGGGATCGAGGTTCTGGGGGAAGACGCGTTCACTATCGGGGCGAAGATCCTCAGGCTGCATTCGGCAGGACACCGCGGCGGACTGGGCCTTTTTCTGGAAATCCTCGAGGATATCGAAACAGCCGCCGAGAAGCGGCTGCTCGCCAGCGAACACTTCATATCCGTTTATAATCAGGTGTCTGACCGCAGACATCGCAGGATCGATCAGGCGATCCAGATACTGCAATCGAATCCTGCCGCGCAAATGCGGGAAGTGGCAGAACTGGTCGGCTTCGAGCCCTCCGCATTTTCGCGTGCCTTCCGGCGCCTGACCGGCATGAACTTCTCCGACTATAGCCGTTCGGTGCGTGTGTGGCGCGCGAGAACCCTGCTTGCGGAGACCGAGACATCGATTACGGATGTCTGTTTCGAGGCGGGCTTCAACAACCTGTCGAACTTCAATCGCTACTTTCGGATGGAGATGGGGCTTACACCTCGAGCCTACAGAAAGGCCGCTCGCATCAGGGCGAAATCCGTTATCGCAGGACCATCAGCGAAATAGGGTTTGCCGATGGCCTGAACGGGCCTGCGTGTGCAACGCTTTCTGACGCGGATGCGTTCTATGCCGCCAGCGTTCGTCGTTCATCGCTGTGGGGTATGCCGCAAAGGCGGGCGGATACCTGGACCTATGGGCGCCATCAAGAGGAGGAGTTCATGCACACAGGCGTCAAGCAGCTGATCGGAGCGCTAACGCTTGCGGTTGCGCTATCGGCGCAATCCGCTTCCGCCGCCAGCCCAAAGCCGGTGCCGGTTGGGAGCGATCATTACCGCGGCAAGTGGCTTGAGATTGGCCGTATGCCGATGCTGCTCACGGACGGCTGCGTCGCCGGCTATTCGACATACCGGCAGGGCAGGGCTGCAAACGAGGTTCTGGTGGAAGACGGCTGCCGGGTCGACACTCCGCAGGGCCGGCTGAAAACCATCAGGGGCGTCGGCAAGATAGAGGACTTCGGTTCTGCGAATGCAAAGATGCGGGTTCGCTATCCTCTCCTCATCACTTTCAACTATTGGGTCCTGTATAAATCCCCGGACAAATCGTGGTTCATCAGCGCCAATCCCTCCACGGATGACGTGTGGATCTACGCCAGAAGCGTTCCCTCCAAAAGCAAACTTCAAAGAATGATCGCAGAAACGCGCAAGCTGGGTTACGACGTCAACAAGCTTGAGTTTCCAGCTCAGCGCTAAAGGACCCTGACGATGCTGCATTCCCTCGCAAATGGTTACAGGGCGATCGTGATAGGGGCATCCGGCGGCATAGGAGGGGCTTTGCTGTCTCTCCTTCAGACAGATCCTCGCTGCGCGCTCGCCCTGCCACTCTCGCGCAGCGGAGGTGATCTTGATATCACCGACGAGGCGAGTGTCGCCGGGGCTGTCAGCCGTCTGTCAGATCAGCGCGGCTCGTTCGATCTGGTCTTTAATGCAACGGGTGCGCTGACGATCGATGGCGTCGGACCGGAAAAGACGATCAAGGCGATTGATCCTTCCCAAATGACCAAACAGTTCGCTGTCAATTCGATCGGACCAGCCCTGCTGCTGAAGCATTTTGCGCCGCTTCTGAAACGGGAGGAACGGTGCGTTTTTGCCTCGCTGTCCGCACGCGTCGGATCGATAGGAGACAACAGACTGGGCGGCTGGATTTCCTACAGGGCATCGAAGGCCGCCCAGAACCAGATAATCCGAACCGCGGCGATCGAAATCGCGCGTACCCATCCTCAGTCCATCGTGGTGGCGCTCCATCCGGGCACGGTGGATACTGATCTCTCGCAGGCCTTTTCAAAGGGCCGGGAGCGCTTTTCACCGAAACACGCCGCAGCAAGTCTCCTGGCAACGATAGATGGACTTACGCCCGCCCAGACAGGGCAGTTCTTCGCCTATGACGGCCGCAGGATAGAGTGGTAGGGCCGTGACAGCGGCGAAGGGAGGCGCAAAACACCTCCGTCAAGTGATTAAACTCTACCGTCCGGGGTCCGCTGCAGCCGATCATAGGAACTGGCAGGTCTCCGTTACCGCGACGCCAGGAGATCATCTGTTTCCCGGTACCTGTCCGTGTGAAAGCCCAGCTTGATCAAGCCACGGCTGACCTCCGCCGCATTCATGAATAAATCCCAGATCAGGCCGCTGCGATGGTTTTCCATCATAGCAACCACAGGCCCCTGATCGATGGCGAGATGGGTTTTTGAAACCCAGCCGGTGGACGGCTGGAAGGAATCCATCAGGCCGAAACGACCCCTTAGTGCGCCGCCACGCCATTGCAGAAAGCGCACAGCCGCCCGTATCGATCGAACCGGCAGGAACGGCATGCTGGAGAGCGCAGCCGTCGTGGCAATGATGCCATGATCATCGGTTGGAGAATTGACGGCATACCCCTTCGGCCCGTCGCAGGCCGATAGACCCCATCCGTCTTCCGGCGCATAACGGGTGCTGCAATACCGATAGTTGATGAGGCTATGGGCATGGACCTGCTCGAGATAATCACTGCAATAGGCATCACCCAAACCGCGCGGATCGAGAGTGCAGAATGAATATTGCGACAGGAAGAGCGGACCTCCATACGGCTCGCCGAGCGGCAGCCTGACGCCAAGATATCTCGCGCCGTTTCTGATCTCGCCATCGCGCGCCCAGCCGGAGTGGTAGGAGACCGGGTTTATTGCATGCGCGGCCGATCCTGCCGCAAGAACGTAAGTGACCAGAGCCTCGTTCCATCCCGCAATCGGCAGGTTCTTCGCCCAGCCGAAGCGGGGGCTCCAATGCCAGTAGAGAGGACCGGGCTTTCCCTGTGTAAACCAGTTCCACTCCACTGCCTCCACGATGTGGGTAACCGACCGGCGCAGATCCATTTCCGTTGAGGTCGGCTCGTCAAAGAACTCGCGGGCGCAGATCAGCGCCTGAACCAGAAGTGCAGTCTCAACGAGATCGCCGCCGTCATCGAACTTCGCAAATGGAATTGTCTTCCCGACGGAGGTGTGGACAAAATGCGGAAAAGCGCCGTGAAATCGCTTCACCGCGCCGAGAGATCGCAGCATAAGGTTCGCCCGATCGATCGCCTCCTGCCGCGTAATCCAGGACCGGTGAACGCCGACAATGAGCGCAAGAAATCCGAACCCCACCCCCGATATGGATGTGATTTCGTGGATCGGCTGACCATCTGATCCCATGCGGTCCCTCGGAAGTCCGCTCTCGGGATGGCTGCCGGACCAGAAGTAGTCGAAGGTAGTGCGATGCAAGTCATCAAGTTCAGCAGAAAATTCGTCCGTCACCTCAAACACCGAATGATCCGCAGCAAATCGCAACCACATCCGCAAACAGGCTTATCCGACTTGGTCATTGATTCCAAATACCCGTGGAAGTGGTGGACATCGTATTGGTAGACAAAATCGGGGCCGGCTTCTGTCTCGCGCCAAGGGAACATCGTCGGGTCAGCTCGGTTGAAATCTGTGACCACATCCGATCATATAAGATTAGTTAGAGACCAAAGCTCCCATGATCCTATCAATTTCCGGCCTCAGAAAGACCTATCAGACCGCCGAAGGGACGATACCGGTTCTCAATGGCGTTGATCTGAGCGTTGACGCGGGAGAGAGCCTTGCATTGACGGGAGAATCCGGCAGCGGCAAAAGCACGCTCCTGCATCTTGTTGGCGGCCTTGATCTGCCCGACAGCGGCACCATCATGGTGAACGGCCGTACGATCACCGATCTTAACGACAGAGACCGCGCAATATTTCGCCGGCATGACGTCGGTTTGATTTTTCAGCAGTTCAATCTGATTCCGAGCCTCGATGTCGGCTCCAATGTCTCTTTCCACGCAAAGCTCGCGGGCCGTTTTGATCGGACGTGGGAAAAGACACTGGTCGAAGCCCTGGGAATTGCGGCGCTCCTCGACCGTTATCCCGAGCAGCTCTCGGGAGGGCAACAGCAGCGGGTTGCGATCGCAAGGACGCTTGCGGCCCGGCCGCCGCTGATCCTTGCCGACGAACCGACCGGCAATCTCGACGAGAACACCGCAGATATCGTTATCGACATCATGCTGCGACTGACGACGTCAGCGAAAATCGCGCTTCTGCTCGTCACCCATTCCAGCCGGCTCTCCGCAAAACTCGATCGGCGCATTGCCCTCAGCGGCGGAAAGGTGTCGCAATGAACGCGACCGCCTTCAGTGCGCTGCTCTCGCACTGGCGCTACAGACCACTGCAATTCTTGATGCTCGTCATGGGCGTGGCGCTCGCGACAGCGCTATGGTCTGCCGTACAGGCCATCAATTCCGAAGCGCGTGCCAGCTATGACAGGGCGGCCTCGCTATTGTCTCAAAACCAGCTGGATCAGCTGGTCGCCAAAGACGGCGGCATGATAGCCTTGGAAACCTACGCCAGACTTCGCCGGGCCGGCTTGGATGTCTCTCCGGTCATCGAAGGTCAACACCGGTTCGGGACGACGCGTATCAGGCTGATCGGCATTGACCCGTTGACGATGCCCTCGGATGGATCGGTACTTCCCCCTTCGGACCGATCCGGCCTTATAGACTTCATGACCACGCCCGGCGTTATGATCGTCTCACCGGCGACGGCCAGCGCCTTAAAGGATACGGCGGGTCTTGCCGTCAGACCGACGGCCAATATTCCCGACGGGGCGGCCTTTGTCGACATTTCCACTGCCGCCCGCATCCTCGAACGCAAAGGAGATCTCAGCCGGATCGTCATTTCACCCTCACAAGCAGTGGATCGTCAGGCAATCGCGGTTGCAGCACCGGACCTGACAATAAGAGAAGCGGGCGGGCGATCGGACGTTGCGCGGCTCACCGACAGTTTTCATCTCAACCTCACGGCATTCGGCTTCCTTGCTTTTGTCGTTGGTCTGTTTATCGCCTATTCCGCAACCGGTCTGTCATTCGAGCAGAGGCGAGGCACCTTCAGAACCTTGAGATCGCTCGGCATCTCGCTCAGCTCACTCACGGTGATGCTCGTTTTTGAAATTACGCTTTTTGCCTTCTTGTCCGGCGCCTTTGGGGTCGTTCTCGGCTATGTCATCGCTTCTGCACTTCTGCCAGGGGTTGCCGCGACGCTCAGTGGGCTTTACGGGGCGAGCGTTTCAGGCTCACTTTCCATCAGGCCTGAATGGTGGCTGGCTGGTCTAGGCATGGCGCTGATCGGGACGTGGCTTTCCTCGCTGCAACATCTATGGCGTGTCTGGCGGATGCCGATATTGTCCGCAGCGCATAGCCGGGCATGGACAATGGCATCGGTCAGGGGGCTGGTGCTACAGGCAACAATAGGCACATTTCTGATCGTGCTGTCCGGCCTGCTTGTCTGGACTGGCAGTGGGCTCCTATCCGGATTTGCGGTTCTGGCCGCGCTCCTGCTCGGCGCGGCGTTCATTCTTCCTCCATTTCTCTCCTTTGCCATGAAGACAGGCGAACACGTTTCCCGACACATACTGGTGCGATGGTTCTTTGCAGATACGCGTCAGCAATTGCCCGGGCTCTCCCTTGCTTTGATGGCATTGCTGCTTGCGCTATCGGCCAATATCGGCGTCGGCACGATGGTCTCGAGCTTTCGAGAGACATTTCTGGGTTGGCTCGATCAGCGACTTGCAGCAGAGGTTTACGTGACAGCGCGAGACGAGACGGAAGCCGAGAAGCTACGCCAGTGGTTTCCTCAACATACACGTGCGGTTCTGCCCATCTGGAGCAGCCGTGGTGACGTCTCAGGCGAACAGGTCCAGATTTTTGGTGTCGCCGATGATCCTACCTACAGGGATCATTGGCCGTTGATCCTTCGCTCGCCCACGACCTGGGATGAAATCGCGAGCGGCCGGGGCGCAATCGTCAATGAGCAGTTGTGGCGGACCGGCAAGGCTTCACCTGGCCAGAAAATCCAATTGCCAGGTGGCTGGAGCGCTACCGTCGTCGGCGTATTTTCGGATTACGGCAATCCGTCCGGACAGGTGATTATCGGCATTGATGCTCTTGTTGAGCACTATCCGGATGTCGAAAAACTGCGATATGGCCTTCGCCTTGCGCCGGAGGAGGTGGCGGATTTTCGACGCAGCCTGATGGACGAGTTCGGCCTGCCGGAAGCCAATATCGTTGACCAGGCATCTCTTAAGCGGCAATCCGCAGCCATTTTCGAGCAGACCTTTGCGGTGACGGGCGCCCTGAACGTCCTGACGCTCGGCGTTGCCGGTTTTGCGATGTTTTCAAGCCTCTTGACGCTCGCCTCACTCCGGTTGCCGCAACTGGCCCCGGTCTGGGCGCTCGGACTTCGCCGTCGTGATCTGGCGTGGCTGGAGTTTATCCGCACACTCGCTTTGTGGTTCATAACTTTCGTGGCCGCCATTCCCGTCGGGCTTGCTTTGGCCTGGGTTCTCCTCGTGATCATCAATGTGGAAGCGTTCGGATGGCGGCTGCCGATGGTCCTCTTCCCGATGGAATGGCTGAAACTGGGCCTTGTCGCCCTCGTGGCCGCCATCATGTCGGTTTTGATCCCGGTCCGGCGATTGGCGAAAACGACACCCACGGACCTTCTCAGGATATTTGCCAATGAACGCTAGGCCCATCATTCGTCTTTTTTTCGTCTGTTGTCTTCTCGCGCCGGCGGCATCGGTAGCGCAGGGTTTCGCCGGACTGGGGTCGAATGCGGAAGGCTTCAGCGTTCCACGACGAGGGGTGCCGCTGGTTTTTCCACGGGAGCATGGGCCGCATCCGGACTTCAGGATCGAATGGTGGTACGTCACCGCAAATCTCCAGACCGCCGATGGCGAGCAGCTAGGGGCTCAATGGACACTTTTTCGTTCGGCGCTCCAGCCCGGCGAGCGGGCAGGATGGGCGGATCCGCAGATCTGGCTGGGCCACGCCGCCGTGACAACCGCCAGCCGCCATTATGTTGCCGAAAGACTGGCGCGCGGCGGCATTGGACAGGCGGGTGTCGTGGTCGCTCCTTTTAAGGCATGGATAGATAATTGGGAGATGAAGACGGCAGTGACCGGACATGCCGACCCTCTCGATAAAATTGACTTGAACGCCAACGGCAAAGGTTTCCATTATCAGCTCAAACTTCAGGCAAACGGCCCGTTGGTTCTTCAGGGGGACAGGGGCTTTTCGGTCAAATCAGCCGCCGGGCAGGCCAGCTATTATTATTCCCAGCCCTTCTACGAGGTCAGCGGCAACGTCGTTCTTGAGGGCCGGGTCCTGCAGGTGACAGGCAAAGCCTGGCTCGATCGTGAGTGGTCATCCCAGCCCCTCGCTTCCAATCAGACGGGATGGGACTGGTTTTCCCTCCACCTCGCATCCGGCGAAAAGATGATGGCGTTCCGGCTGAGAGATGACGAGGGAGGTTATACGTCTGCCAACTGGATTTCGGCCGATGGCACGACCTCGCCGGTCGATCCCCGGGAGATACAGATTTCGCCCTTGCGGACCGCAACGGTGAACGGCAAGGCGGTTCCGGTGGAATGGAACCTGAAGATTCCAAGCCGGGGTCTCGACATCAAAACGACGGCGCTGAACGAGCAGGCATGGATGGCGACCTCGACCCCTTACTGGGAGGGACCAGTCGAGTTTACGGGAACGGCCTCGGGACGAGGCTATCTGGAAATGACCGGTTATTGAACTCGGCTCTTAAGCGTCGGGGGTCTCACCCGGGGGGAAAGTGCACTTATCTCTCTTCGGACTATTAATCAGGCGGTCCTTGCAAGCCGCCTGATGGTTTGCGGCGGTTGTCCATACTGCCGCATGAAGGCATCGCGCATGCGCCTAAGATCGACGAAACCACTTTCGCGCGCGATCTGATCCATCGGGTGCCGGGTCTCCTCGATCATCAGGCGAGCTGCCTCCAGGCGGATTTGCTCCACGGCCTTGGCGGGTGTCTGGCCGGTTTCGGCATGAAACGCACGGCTGAACTGACGGGGCGAGAGTGCCGCGACCTCAGCCAGTTCCTCGACGGTCAAAGGGTTGGCAAGATGTGTCTTCGCATGGATCAGCGTCTTCTGGATGCGGTCACTGCTGGGTGCAAGTTGGAGCAATTCAGAATGTTGCGACTGACCACCGGCCCGGCGATGATGCATTACAAGTCTTCGGGCTATCGCGCCTGCCACATCGCGTCCCAGATCTTTTTCGATCAGTGCCACTGCGAGATCCAGGCCGGCGGTCAGGCCGGCCGATGTCCAGACCGGTCCCTCGTTGATGAAGATGCGATCGTCTTCAACGCGCACCTTTGGGAAGGACCTGCGCATCTCCTGCGCATAGGACCAGTGGGTGGTTGCGCGCCGTCCGTCGAGAAATCCCATTTGCCCAAGCAGAAACGATCCGGTGCAGAGCCCTGCGACCCGCCGCGATGCCCTGGCCATTGCGCGCAAGGTGGCAAGCGTTGCTTCATCCTGCTGCGGAGGCGGAAGGAGGCCTGCCAGAAGAAGCAGTGTATCCACCTGTCCCACCTCATCGAGTTTTGTGGTCGGCACGGAAAAACCGCTGGACGACATGACAGGGCCACCTTCGACCGAGGTGATCGAGAGCGTATAATAGGCTTCATCCCTCAACACATTGGCCAACTCGAAAGCAGCCTGGACGCCCAGCGCGAGAAACTGGAAACCCGGCGTCAGCACCATGGAAATATGAGGCACCCGTTCCTCCTATCCTGTGTCTTAAAAACGTAGTTTATACGTCATATCGGACAAATGTCATCTGGTCCATAACGTCCGTGTCGAAAGCGATGGCGCTTTCCCCCGAACAAGGAACAGACCAATGACCACAAAGGGAACTGCACTCATCACCGGCGCCTCAACCGGCATCGGCGCGATCTACGCTGACCGTCTAGCCGCGCGCGGTTATGACCTGATCCTTGTAGCCCGAAACGGGGACAAGCTGCAGTCGCTCGCCTCTGAGATATCGAACAAGACGGATCGTGTGGTTGAAGTGCTTGCCGCCGATCTGGGCGATACGGCCGATCTTGCCCGCGTTGAAAAAGTGCTGCGTGAAGACGCCGGCATCACGGCGCTGGTCAACAACGCCGGTATCGGCACCCACACGACGCTGCTGGAAAGCGATGTCGATCGCATGGAAGCCATGATCCGGCTCAACGTGACCGCTTTGATGCGCCTGACATACGCGGCAGTGCCAGGCCTGGTGGCGCGCGGCGGCGGCACGGTGATCAATATCGCTTCGATCGTTGCGGTTGCGCCAGAACTGCTCAACGGCGTTTACGGTGGTACCAAGGCTTTTGTGCAGGCGTTTACCACATCGCTCAATCACGAACTCGCAGACCGTGGCATCCGGGCGCAGGCCGTCCTGCCCGGTGCCACCCGGACCGACTTCTGGGCAATCGGAGGCCTGCCGGTCGAACATCTTCCCGACGAGATCGTCATGCAGGCCGAGGATATGGTCGATGCCGCGTTGGCCGGGCTCGATCAGGGGGAAACCAGCACCATTCCCGCGCTCAGGGATGTCGAGCTATGGCACGCCTATGAGGCGGCACGTCTCGCGCTCGGCCCTCAGCTTTCCGCCACCCGGCCGGCAACGCGTCTGATCGCGGCAGCCTGAAACGTCCGCCCTTTATGGTTTGAGACATTCGGAATCTTCGTCGCAGCGTGTCAATCGGTGAACGGCACGGTGGCCTCCCTTTCCCAGGGGCCACCGAGATATCTCCACAGGTCAAGCCCTACAATCGTGATGTCGTGGGGCGAGAAGCCATCTGTAAGCGTGCGATAAAGCTCGTTTGCCTTCGCTCGCGAAGCCTTGTTTTGAACCGTGATGTGCGGTCGCCACGCCTGCATGTCTTGGGAGCCAAGCCATTGGACGAAATCGCTCCGCAGGGCACCACGAACCGAGTTCAGCGTCGCGCTTTCAATCGTGAACGCGACGCCAGCACCGAGATGACGGACACCGCTGACTTGGGCCGAAATCACGCTGGTACCTTTCGCAATGGATCGTAGGCTCTCGCCAATTACGTCCACATATTCGCCCGGCAGGCGGTAAAACATCGTCAGATGCGCCCGCAGGAAATTCCGGTCCTGCGGGAAATATTGCTGACGAAGCAGATCGAAGGGCATGAGATCGTGCTCTGCGATGCGGGCTGTCAGGATCATCGGATGGCGTGTCTTCAAATTAGCGGATCCGGGCTTGTCGCCCGGGTTTCCGAAGCGATCTCGGTGGCAGTGGCATCCCGTCGCAGCTCCTAGAACTCGATGACCTGGCGTACAGCGCTTCCGTCATGCAGGCGGTCGAAACCTTCGTTGATATCCTCGAGCTTGAGCCTTGCACTGAGCAAACGGTTCACCGGCAGCCGCCCATCACGGTAAAGCGCGATGAAACGCGGAATATCGCGGACGGGCACACAGGTGCCGATATAGCTGCCTTTGAGTGTCCTCTCCTCGGCAACCAGTTGCACGATGTTCACCGGCAGGGTCGCGGACGGCGGCGGCAGGCCTGCGGTCACGGTCGTGCCGCCGCGTTTGGTCATCCTGAAGGCATTTTCGAGAGCGCGAATGGAACCGGCCATCTCGAATGCGTAGTCAGCGCCACCGGAGGTAAGCTGTCGAACCTGTTCGACGGCATCTTCATCGCGGCCGTTCACCACTGCTGTCGCGCCAAGTTCACCGGCAAGCGCCAGCTTTTCCTCTGAGAGATCGACGGCGACGATCTTGCTGGCGCCAGCCGCCCGGGCTCCCAGCACTGCGGCAAGACCGACGCCACCCAGCCCGATGACGACGGCAGTTGAGCCGGCCTTTATCTCGGCCGTATTCACGACTGCGCCCACGCCCGTCAGAACCGCGCAGCCGAAAAGCGCGGCTTCCACAAATGGCAGGTCGCGGTCGATCTTGATAAGTGAATTGCGCGAAACGACGGCATATTCGGCAAAAGCGGATACCCCGAGATGATGATGGACGGCTTGACCGCGATAATTCAGCCTCATCGCGCCGCCGACAAGTGTTCCTGCTGCGTTGGCCGCAGCACCCGGTTCGCAAAGCGCTGGCCGACCTTCCGCACAAGGCAGACAATGCCCGCAGCTCGGCATGAAGACCATTACGACGTGATCACCCGGTTCGAGGTCCCGGACCCCATCCCCAAGGGCCTCGACAACGCCGGCTGCCTCGTGCCCCAGCGCCATCGGCATTGGCCGGGGCCTGTCACCGTTGATGACGGAAAGATCGGAGTGACAAAGGCCGGCGGCGCGGATGCGAACGAGGACTTCGCCGAGGCCGGGCTGCGAAAGTTCGATTTCCTCAATCGCAAGAGGCCTGCTTTCGCGGTAAGGAGGAGACACATTCATCCTCTGCAACACAGCTGCTTTGACCCGCATTATTCCCTCCTTCACCGACTTTCCCCAGAAATACACGATATCCGTCCACCAGTAATGCAAGGAGTGGCATAAACTGTTTTGAATTGGATTGACCAACCCGTCCGGCGTGCAAAAACCGGCGAGGAGCGTCGTCTGTCCCCTATAGCCAGCGCGATCTGAATGCGATGGTGTCGAAGGCTATACGCGCTTCGAGCGATCTTTGCGCGTGGAAGCGACGGCAATGGCCAGATGCTACAGACCTGCCTTGGAGCAACGCTGTGAACACTCCGCTCGATATCGATGAATACGGCGGTAGAACTGGGTGAGCTCGATCCCGAAATGAGCGCCCGCTCAATCACGAGTTTCGAAGGACAGTGGCAAGATCAGGATTTACTCTTCACGAAAACCGCGCCGATGGCAGGAAAACCATTCGATACTCTTTGAGACCAGGGAGGACGCCATGAGAGCTGCTGCTTGATCACGGAAACTACGTTGCTGATTTTCGATTGCTGGAAACATACATGGCAACGCCTTCACCACGTGGATCGTGGGATCCAAGAATCGTTTCTTGATCCTGGATGCAGATGACGCCCGCCTGTCCGAAAATCGGCGACAGTGCCGGCAGTGGCAAGACGTCATGCCCAAGCGCAGTCAGTCCCCCGATAATGTTCGCGCCAGGCGACTGCTCGACTTTCAGGCTGTGATGCACGTCGGAAAAGGTCTTGCCAAGCAGAAAGCGAGGTTGCGCCAAAGCCTGTTCGGGCGTCATGCCGTAGTCGAGCAGGCCTGTGAGCACCAGCGACAATGTCTGCGGCTGGCCATCTGCCCCTTGCGTTCCGTAAAGCAAATAGGGGGATCCATCCCTGAACGCGATGCCCGGGTTGAGGGTATAGAAGGGCCGCTTTCCAGGCTTTATGGCGTTCGGATGGCCGCTTGCAACCGAAAACGCCGCGCCGCGGTTCTGCCAGATGACGCCGGTGTCGCCAACGACCACGCCGCTGCCCCAGTCGAAATATGTGCTCTGAAGCACGCTTGCACAGCGCCCCTGCTCGTCGGTTGCCGCGAAGAAGACCGTGTCACCATGCTGGTAAGCATGAGGCCATTCGAGCGCCCGCTCGTGGTCGATGGCCTGAGCTTTCTTCTCAAGCCGGGTTGGGTCAAGAAAGCCGGGAGAGTTGCCGTCGGCGAAATCCGGGTCGGCGATATGCTCGCGATCGAGGAACGCCTGTTTCACGGCTTCAACCAAAAGATGGTAACGCGCTGCGCTTGATGGCGGTAGTGACGCCAAATCCAGGCGGGACAGAATGCCAAGGATTGCAAGTGTGGAAACCCCCTGCGTCGGCGGGGGCGGGGCGAAAAGCGTTACGCCGCGATAGTCCTGCGACACGGGTTCCGCATCGCGGGTGCGGGTGAGCTGCAAGTCGACAGCAGTGATCGGCGAGCCCAGCGAAGCCATCGCCTCTCCAAGGCGGCGCGCCAACTCTCCCTCATAAAACGACCGATAGCCATGCTCGGCGATGTGCCGAAGGGTTCGAGCAAGCGGACGTTGCGTGAAAATGCCCATGCTTGCTGGATGATCAAACGCGGCTGCGAAACCCGGCCATTGGGCTATTTCGGGGCGTCTGAATTCAAGCCAGAAATCTTGTGTGCTGCCCGGCTGGTATCCGTTTTCCGCAAAAGCTATTGCGGGCATCAGAAGATCGGAAAGCTGCTCGCGCCCTTGCCAATGCTGCTGTCCAAACGCCAGGGCATGACCCCAGCTATCTACGGCGCAGGCGGTCGTGATCATGGAAGAGGGCCCGCGGACCGGGATTGCCGTCTGATACTCGGGAAGGACCGCCGCGGCCTGGCCTATTCCCAGAAAGGACCGGCAGAGGCCCTGCTTGTCGGCGACCAGCCATACGGCATCGCCGCCCAGACCGCAAAAATGCGGCATCACCACCGCAAGTGCCGCAGCGATCGCAACGGCCGCCTCGATAGCATTGCCGCCACGTCTTAGTACCGCTGCGCCGGCTTCGCTTGCCAGGGGATGTGGACTTGTGACCATTCCCGGCAGGGCAGCTTCCGGCACAGGTAGCGACATGATATTTCCTCTCTTGACGGACTGGCCGGAAACTTCCGGCCAGGGATGCACATCGTGGCTCGCTCAGTCGATCTTGTAGGCGAGCTTGCGGTCGTCCAAGGACGGCAGGAACTGGCGGGTGAATACCTGGTCGGGCTTTGGCTTGGAAGGCAGCTGATAGCCTTCGGCGACGATATCGATCGAACGCGCAAGACGAGCGTCATCAACGTCGCCGAGGCCGAGCCTTTCGACTTCCGGCGAGATGATCAGGTTCTCGTAGGAGAATTTCATGCGCGCAAGTTCGAGTTCTTCCTTGGCAAGATTGTCGTAGGCCAACACGGCCTCTATGCCTGCCCTGGAATTTTCGGCGATTTCCCTGGTGGCCTTGTTCACCGCGCGTACCAGTCCTTCCACCGCTTTCGGGTTTTCCTTGGCGAGTTTCTGCGACACCATCATGCCGTTGGCGTAGAGATCAAGGCCATAATCGCCGAAGGACAGCCAGTTATAGTCCTTTGCCGGGTCCTGGCGATTATTGATGAGGTTGAACCAGCTGGTGATGTTGAACACGAGGGCGCCGTCGATATCGCCCTTGATGAGCATCGGCTCCTGCAGGTTGGGACCCATGTTCTCGATCGCGACCTTGGTCATGTCAACCTTGTTGATCGTACCCAGCACGTTGACGAGGCGGGTTGTAGGTGTGCCCTGCGCACCGCCCAGCTTCTTGCCTTCCAGATCGGCCGGCTTGGTGATGTTGGTTTCCTTCTTGCTGACGATGGCGAAGGGCGGCTTGCTCCAAAGCTGGTAGACCATGACGGGCACGTCGTTCGGCCGTGTGGCGGCATTCTGGATGATGGCATTGATATCGCCGAAGCCGGCGTCGTAGACGCCCGACATGATACGCGTGACCGTTGCCGCCGAACCCTCGCCCTGATCGATGGTGACATTGAGGCCCTCGTCCTTGAAGTAGCCCTTCTGCAAGGCGAGCAGGAAGGGGGCGTCCGAGCCTTGCGTCTTCCAGCCGAGGGTGAACTTGATATCCGTGTCAGCCCGGGCGACACCGCCGAGGCAAAGGCTAAGTGCAAGAGTCGAGATCAGTTTCTTCAGCATGTCTGGCTCCATTTGTTTTGAGTAGATGTTCAGGCGGCAGTGAAATCCTGGCCGCGGGCGGCCCAGCCCGTGACGCGTGCCTCGATAAGGGAGAAGGCGACGTAGAGAAGCACACCCAGAAGGGCGAGGATGAAAAGGCCGGCAAAGACCAGCGGCACATCAAAATTGGACGAGGCCGACATCATGACATTGCCGATCCCGCGGTTGGAGGCCACGGTTTCCGACAGGACAGAACCGACGAAGGCGAAGGTGACGGCGATCTTCAGCGAGGCGAAAAAGAAGGGCATCGTGCGCGGCAGTCCGACATTCCAGAGGATGTCGAGCTTGCTTGCGCCCAGCGATTTAAGCACGTCCTCCAGCTCCGGCTCGGTCGTTGCAAGGCCGGTAGCGATGTTGACGACGATCGGGAAGAAGCACATGGCGAGCGCAGTGAGAATTGCCGGCACGGAGCCGGAGCCGAACCACAGAACGAAGATCGGAACGACCGCTACCTTGGGGATCGACGAAAAACCGATCAACAAAGGGTAAGCCGTATCGTAAGCCACGCGCGACACGCCGATTGCAGCCCCGATGGCAACGCCGACCGCCACTCCGAGGACAAAGCCAACCATCGTCGTCCAGAGTGTCTGGATTATATGTGGCACGAGGATCGGAAAGCGCTCGACAAGCGTCTGGAAGACCTGGCTTGGACGAGGCACGACGAGATCGGACACCTGCAAGGCGATACAGAGGATTTCCCAAAGGACGAAGAACGCGAGGATGAGAGCGGCGGCCCAGAAGCGGCGGCGCAATTCGTAGGTCATGGGTCAGGCTCCCTGGATAGCGGTGTCAGACCGGGCATCGATGATGAGTTCGCGCAGGCGCTGGTTGAGCGCGACGAAATCGTGCTCGAAGGTCATTTCGATTGTGCGGGGGCGCCGGAAATCGACGGGGCTATCATCGATAATGCGACCGGGCCGCGCACTCATGACGCAGATGCGGGATGCCAGGAAACCTGCTTCCTTCAGGTCATGGGTGATGAGCAGGACGGTCGGCTTGCGCTTCATCCAGAGCGACTGCATCGTGCCCCATAGTTCTTCGCGGGTAAATTGATCGAGCGCGCCAAAGGGTTCGTCGAGCAGAAGCAGGCTGGGTTCGTGAACGAGCGCTCGGCAGAGATTGGCGCGCTGGAGCATTCCACCGGAGAGCTGCCATGGGTAATGGCTGGCGAACTTGTCCAGGCCGACATCTGCAAGCAAGGCGCGGACCCGGTCGCGGAATTCACTGTTTTTCTTCGCTCGGTATTCGGCACGGAACGGCTTCACGATCTTGAGTGGCAACATCACGTTGCGCTCTATCGTCAGCCAGGGAAGCATGGTCGGGTTCTGGAAGGCCATGCCGATGCGCAGCGCCTTGGCGCCAACTTCTCGCCCGCCAACGATGACCGCGCCCCTGGTCGGCTGCAGCAGGCCGGCGGTAAGCCGCATGATCGTTGACTTGCCGCAGCCGGAGGGGCCGACGAGTGCCACAAATTCCCCGTCGGCAATGCGCAGATTCGTCTCTTGCAGCGCAACGACTGCCTGTTCCTTGCGGCCGAAGGAAACCGCGGCTTGCGAGAGCTCCACGGCGGGAGTGGCGGATGTCGTCAGTTGAGGCACAGTCAGCATTAGGTCACCGTGAAAAGCGTTTCGATAACTGTATGCAATCCACGTGCCAACATACATGCATGTTCAATTGTCGTGTTCTGCATGCGATATCTCCGACGTGTAAAATGAATGCACTAATTGTATGCATGTGTTTTGGGCATTTTTGATTTGCCTTGCATTTAAATGCGGCAGCGCGCCGAGTTGATTTTCCCCGTCGCCTCGCTTATCGATTGGCCGTAGAAGAGGGTTGGCAATGACCGGCAGTAAACGTTCGGTAAGAGGTGAAGGGGATCGCGTCGCAGCGATTTGTACGGCTCTGCGCCGTGCCATCATCGAGCGGGCGCTGCAGCCGGGTGACCGGCTGCCGGAGGATGCGCTCGGTGAGCGATTCGGTGTCAGTCGCACTATTGCCCGTCACGCGCTCGGCCAGCTTGCGGCCGAAGGTCTCGTCGACCTTCGGCGAAACCGTATCGCCGTGGTCGCTACGCCATCCTTCGAGGATGCCCGGGATATTTTTGACATCCGCCTTGATCTGGAAAAGCAGGTGGTGAGACGTCTCGCGGGCAAGTTGACGGACGCGCAGGCCAAGCAGCTGAAGGCAATCGTCGAGGCCGAGCATGAGGCCCGGCACGGGCCTGAAGGCGCTTCGATCCGCCTCGCCACAGACTTCCACGTGCTTCTGGCAGAGATGACCGGCAAGCCTATCCTGATCCGATATGTCACGGAAATCTGTTATCGCGCAGGCCTGTCGCTTGCTGCCTTCGGGCGGCCACACTCTTCCGACTGCGCGGTCAGCGAGCATCTTGACCTGATCGAGGTGATCCGCACCGGGCCGGCGGAGAAGGCTGAGGCGATGATGGTCGAGCATCTCGAGGCGGTTGCCTCGCGGGCGCTGTTGCAAAGCTCAGGCGCCAAGCCACGCGACCTGATGGATATCCTGGCGCCTTATGCAGACTGAAAGGAGCCGGGCTCCTCTGACGTTTAGCGGGCGGCGGATGGGTCGAGTATCCATTCGGCGCTGTCGTTCCAGACGTCTGTATCCAGGATCAGGCCGTCACGCACGGTGAATCGGTCGATATATCGGTTGTTGTCGAAAGGGGTGCCGTCCGGCCATTCGCCGTAGAGATAGCCGAGGCTATAGATGATGGTTTCCGTTTCGCCAGGCACGACGTCGTAACGCTCGATACGCTTCTTCACCCATTTATAGCGAGCCGCGTTGAAGTCGGTTGGGCCGCTCGGTGTGTCAAAAAGCCGATTGCCGGTAAAGCGGCAGATGAAGCCCGGGGCGACATAGGTCGCGGCGCGAGCAGGATCGCGCGCCATTGAGGCATCGAGATAGTCCTTCACCGATTGCAGATCGCGTTCTGTTGCCTCGTTCATGGGAATCTCCAAATCTGTTGCGAATGTTTCGTCAAAAGTGCATACATTTATTGTTACGCAAACTACCCATCGAGTTGCAATATGTCATTTCAAGAATCCTTCGATCTTGTGCTGCGCGACGCACGCGTGAACGGATGCGCCGCGCTGCAGGATATAGGCGTCACCAATGGCCGCATTGCCGCTATTGGTCAGATCGCGACGGGAGCAGGCCGGAAGGATGAGGCAGTCGGTGGGAGGCTGGTGCTGCCGGGTTTCGTCGATACCCATGTTCATCTCGACAAGTCGTGCCTTTTGTGCCGTTGCAGCGATGCAGGAGGCGGGCTGAAGGGCGCGATTGCCGCGGTTGCCCGTCTGAAGCGGGACTATACGGTCGAGGACGTCTATGCCCGCGGAGCCCGGACGATAGAGATGGCAATTGGCAAGGGTACGATGCACATGCGCACCCATGTGGAGGTTGATCCGCGGGTGGGCTTGCGCAGTTTCGAGGCGATGAAGCGGTTGAGACAGGATTATGCTTTTGCACTCGATCTTTCCATCTGCGTGTTTCCGCAGGAAGGGCTGACCAATGATCCGGGCACGGAGGAATTGCTCGAACAGGCGCTTGTCGAAGGTGCGGACCTTCTCGGCGGCTGCCCCTATACCGACAGCGATCCGTCCGGCCAGATGGAACGGCTTTTCGCCTTGGCCGCGCGACATGACGTGGACCTGGATTTCCATCTGGACTTTGACCTCGATCCAAGCTGGGGGCATCTTGAGGAGATTTGCGACCGGACGGAAAAAGCCGGTTGGGGCGGGCGGGTGGCTGTCGGCCACGTGACCAAGCTTGCAACCATGAACGAAGCAATATTTGAACGTCGGGTCGCGCGGTTGTTCCAAGCGGGCGTCGCGGTAACGGCGCTGCCTTCGACCGATCTCTATCTGAACGGTCGGGAAGCCGGTTTTCGCGCCGTGCGAGGCATAGCACCCGTGCATATCCTCAAGGATCGGGGCGTCACGGCATCGATCGCCAGCAACAACATACTCAACCCGTTCACGCCCTTTGGCGACTGTTCACTTCTGCGCATGGCCAATCTCTACGCCAATGTGATGCATCTCGGGCCGGAGGATTTCGCGGCCTGCCTGGATCTCGTCTCGGAGGATGCAGCCCGGCTGATGCGGATCGACGGTTACGGGCTGGTTGTCGGCGCGATGGCCGACATCCTCGTAATGGAAGGCGAAGACGAGACCGAGGTCTTCGGCGGGTTGGGCGAGCCCGTCATGGGTTTCAAGCGGGGGCGCAAGAGTTTTGTCAGGCCAGCCGCTACGGTGCTCCGGCCTTGACATTTTTGGAGCACCGCTGCGTCGTTCTGGTTCTCCTCCGACCTGCGGTCCCGGTGGGCCGGCGCGGCCCCGAACAGGATACTATCCTGCGAAGCGCTCTTATTCCGCTTTAAGGTTGTTTTCCCGCACGCAATAGCACGAGGCTACGGTCGATCAGGACATATTCGGCGGCTTCGATTTTTCGGTCAGTCGTTTCGGGATCGACTGTCGTGAGGACTTCCACCCATCCTCCGCTCACCTCCGGAAGAGCGAATGGAACGGACCCGTCATGGGGATTGAACAGGATGAGGATATCATCCCAACCTTCTTCCTCATCGTGATCGCGGCCAACACGCAGCCCGATGGTGGTGGCGCCGGGATCATCCCATTGCTCCCGGGTCTGCTCGCTGGCCGCCGGGTTGTACCACGTTATGACCATTCCGTCGCGCCAGTCGTCGCGCCTCAAAATCGAATGTTCGTGACGCAGCGAAATCAATCTGCGGGCGAAATCGCGCAGTTGTGCGGCGCTTGCGGGCAGGTCCTCCCAATGCACCCAGCTCAGTTCGTTATCCTGGCAGTAGGCATTGTTGTTGCCCATCTGGCTGCGGCCAAACTCGTCGCCAGCCAGAAGCATCGGTGTTCCATGAGAAAGAAACAGCGTCGCAAGAAAATTTCGCTTCTGACGGTCGCGGAGAGTAATCACTCCCTCGTCATCGGATGGCCCTTCCACGCCAAAATTAAAGCTTCGGTTGTCGCCATGACCGTCCTTGTTATCCTCCCCGTTCGCCTCATTGTGCTTGTCGTTGTATGAAACGAGATCGTTGAGCGTGAAGCCGTCATGCGCTGTCAGGAAATTTACGCCGGACCAGGGACGACGACCGCGCAAGTCATAAACATCGCCGGAGCCGAGGATACGGGCGGCGAAATCCCGGGTCGTGCCATCCCTGTTTCTCCAGTAATCCCGCACGGTATCGCGGTACTTGTCGTTCCACTCGGCCCAGCCTGGCGGAAACCCACCGACTTGATAGCCGCCTGGCCCAATGTCCCATGGTTCTCCAACAAGCTTCAGGCGTGACAGCACGGGATCCTGCCCGACGGCATCGAAGAACCCGCCGCGCTGGTCGAACCCTTCCGGCTCGCGTCCCAGGATCGTGCCGAGATCAAATCGGAACCCGTCGATCTCCATCTCCTGCGCCCAGTAGCGCAACGAGTCCGTAACCATCTGCAAAACGCGCGGGTGGGAAGTGTTTACCGTGTTTCCGGTGCCGGTGTCGTTGATGTAGTAGCGCGGTTCGTCCGGCATTGTGCGGTAATAGGAGAAGTTGTCGATGCCTCTGAAAGAGAGGGTTGGCCCCATCTCATTGCCTTCGGCGGTGTGATTGTAGACGACGTCCAGGATGACCTCGATCCCGGCGCCATGGAAAGCGCGAACCATGTCCCGAAAGCCCTGGATGCCCCGCGGACCCATGTAGCGGTTCGCCGGAGCGAAGAAGGCAAGCGTATTATATCCCCAATAGTTTTTCAGACCTTTTTCCAGCAAATGGGCGTCGTCCGGAAACCAATGTACCGGGAGCAGCTCAATGGAGGTAACCCCCAGACTTTTGACGTAGTCGACGATCTCTTTCTCCCCAAGGCCCTCAAATGTGCCTCGGAGAGCTTCCGGAACAGCGGGGTGAAGCTGCGTGAAACCCTTGACGTGGGTCTCATAAAATATTGTCTTCGACCAGGGAACGTCGGGGCGCTGTTGACCCCTTGGCGCGTCGGACCTGGCGACCACGCGAGCCTTTGGCACAAACGGCGCGCTGTCAGTGTCGTCGAAGGACAAGTCCTTGTCCGGACTGTCTGTCACGTAAGCAAATTGCGGCTGCCCCCACTCTATGTCGCCCACGACTTCGCGCGCATAGGGATCGAGCAGAAGCTTGTTAGGGTTGAACCGGTGCCCGCTTTCGGGTTCGAACGGCCCGTAAACGCGGTAACCGTAAAGTGCGCCTTCTTTCAGGCCCGGTACATAGCCGTGCCAGACCTCGTTGGTGTATTCCGGAAGCTCGAGTCGTTCGATCTCCGCGGTCCCATCGCTTGAAAACAGGCAGAGTTCCACCCGCTCCGCATGGGCGCTGAACAGCGCGAAATTCACGCCATCTCGGTCCACAGTCGCGCCGAGTTGACGGTGGTCACCGGCGAGAATACGGGAGTTTCTGCTGATCATGGATGCCTCTGGAAAACGGGTGGGATCTTGCGGGTGAGTGGAGACGCGGTGTTTTCGTCGCATGAGAAACACGGATGCGTCAGGAACGTTCCCTCCCGTATGGCGACAATCTTGCAGCCAGAGGCATGGGCCATTCGGTTTCGCGAGTGAGTTCTCCGATGTCGGCCGGAACAGACAAAGACCGACGGGCGCTGATATTATCGCCCCGGCGATGAGCGACTGTTCAGGACGTTGCGCCGCTCCTGAACAGTCTGGCAGTTTTGTGGTAAAATCGAGCTTCTGTTACGTTTGCGGTGACAGGTTTTCCTCCGCTGCGCCGTCCGGGACCGGGGCGTCGACCGGACCGAATTCACTTTCCCACTCGGCACTTGCGGCATGCCACTGCTCTTCGTCCTGACCTTCCGGACGACCGGCCTGCTCCCACAGTTCGTAAGCGCGCTTCGAAATCCATTCCTCGCGATCGGTGCCCATTTCCATTCTCCCTTTGAGGTGTGAAGCAATATTGTCCTGCCCCAACCTTCGCCACCAACGAAAGTTCCGGTTGCGCCGCGTGGGCGTCAGGCACCGTAATCATTGTTCTCCGCGAACATGGCGATCTCACTGAGGCGGACGGCGCGCCCGGTATTGTGGGAACAGGAAGAGCCCCGGAACGGCGGAAGCAGCCGGAGTGTGTGAGGATGACCCCAACGGCGGGCATAGCGTGAACGACGCGGCGGCTCAGTCCGGATTTAGATGGCGTTGCAGGCCTTGTGTCGGATGATTTCCGGACGGCGGATGCCGAGGGCTCGCTTCACGAAACTTCGAGCGTTCTGACGAAGTCGGCAGTCTGGTGCGCGTGAACACGCGTGAAGCGGATCAACTCATCGAAGTGCCGCTGCATCTTTCGGATGGATTCAGCATTGTTCAGCACGAGATACATGCCGCCGACGAAAATCGCGGCGCGTTGCGATCCGAAAATCGTATAGGGCACGGAAAACCGTTCTTTCTCATTAAACAGGAACAATCTGAACGACGGATAGAGTTCATTGATCAGGTTTGACATGTACTGAAGCTGCTCGGCACGTATCTCCCTTTTCAGTCCCCGCCACATGCCGCTCCCCTGGGCAAAGGCCTCAAGTGTCTCGCGTGGCATACACACTTCCATGTCCGTGCCGGGTTGACGATTGTAATCGAGCCTGAATGCCGTTTCGCTTGCTTGCGCCTTGACGCTTTGATGCGCGGATCTCGCCTCGAATGCGATGATCTGTGGCGTGCGGAGCAGGTCGGGAATACGGGCCGGCACGTAGCGTATCTTGGAGCCCGCGGCCTCTGCATGCCACTTCATCAGGAGGGTGTCGGTGTAGTCTTCGCCACCTTCCTCTATCTCGAAGCTCGGGCGCAGTTCGCCCATCAGCCCCGGATCGTGCGAAATGCCAAGCAGCCAGTCCAGTGAAACGGAATGACGTTCGGCAATATTCAGAAGCGTTTCAACGCGCGGCAGCCGCGCCGAATCGGTTGATAGAAGCTGCGACAGAGCCGACCGGTCGATCCCGATCTCGGCTGCAAAGGCCGAATGACTTAATCCAGAGCGGGAAACCAGCTCCGTCAGCCTGATGCGAAACAAGTTGGAAAGCGCGCGCTTGTCCACTTTTCACCTCGTTGTTTACAATTATCACCATATTCTACTTTTTGTGATCAAAATCAACGGTTGGTAACCATAATCCCGTTGTGTACCGCGCCCTGGGGTGAAAATCTCTCATTACATTCTAATCGAGGGATATTATGAGTGACATTGCCAGTGAATCCAACGCAGTAAGCCGGCCTCGCCCGAAGTCACTCAGGATCGAGTGGCCGACGATAGGATTGCTGATCGTCTGTTATGGTCTCTGGGCCGGCGCTGGTTACGCCCTCTATCCGCTTTATCCGTTTGCAGCGCTTGTCTTGATGGGCATCGCTGTCGCG
This sequence comes from Agrobacterium sp. 5Ca39, assembly GCF_055382365.1. Lineage (NCBI taxonomy): Bacteria > Pseudomonadati > Pseudomonadota > Alphaproteobacteria > Hyphomicrobiales > Rhizobiaceae > Agrobacterium > Agrobacterium sp. 5Ca39. Next base: position 496,001 of record NZ_AP026437.1, read on the forward strand.
TTGCATTCATCACTTCAGCACGAGGTGCTGCATGGGCATCCGACCCGCAACGCAAGGCTCAATGAAGCGCTGGTGTTTGCCCCGCTCGGGATTTTCTATCCCTACCGCAGCTACAAGCGGACACATCTGCAGCACCATGCGGATGAGCGGCTGACGGACCCGTTCGATGACCCGGAAAGCTATTACCGCGCCATGGGCGACTGGGAGACTTTGCCTGGATTTTTAAAGACATTGCTCGGATGGAACAACACGCTGATTGGACGCCTTCTGATCGGTCCGCCGCTGATGGTCGTCGGATTCACGATATCGGAGTGGCGAAAGATCGCCAAAGGTGACCGGCGGGTCATCTATGCCTGGGTTCTGCATATGGCTGGTCTCATTCCCACGTTGCTGGTCATATCCCTGCTGTTCGGTATTCCGCTCTGGCAATATATCGGTGTCGCTGCCTATCTCGGCATTTCCATCATCGCCATCCGCTCCTATTGTGAGCACCAGTGGGCCGAGCGGCCGGACGGGCGGACGATCATCGTCGAGAACTCCGTTCTGGCCCCCCTGTTTCTCTACAACAACCTGCATTTCGTGCATCACAAGCTGCCGACTGCAGCGTGGTATAAGCTGCCATCGCTTTATAAGGCCAGACGCGCCGAATGGCAGACGATGAACGAGGGCTATGTTTTTGCCAATTACTTCGAGGTTTTCCGCGCTTTTGCCTTCCGTGCGAAAGAGCCGGTGGTGCATCCCGTATTGGGACGGCCCGAATTGGTTCCCGCAACAACGGCCGTCGCCTATGTGCCAACTGATTTCGTAGCCTACGTGATGCCCGATAATTCCTTGAGATCGGACGCCTCGACGTGACCTTGATAGCGGCGCTGCCGATGTATGACTGGCCGGAATTGCGTGCTGAGACCGATGCCGTGTGGGCGGGAATGCGCGTAAGATTTCTTGCGCAAGGCATCGATGCTCCCGAGCGCCTTGTCCGGCGCAACGCAGATATGCCGCCCGTTCCCGGTGGCATTCGTGATGAGGCAGGATCCGTCATCGCTCCGGATCCTGCCACGCTTGATCCTTTCTCCCTCGATCTCGCAGTCTTGTGGCGCCATCCAAACCTTCTCGTTTCCCAGACATGCTGGGGTCCTATGGAGCTTGGCCTCGAAGATCACGTCGAGGTCATCGGTCGGGGCAATTATGACGGGATCACAGGCGGCGCGGGTGCATTTTACTCAAGTGCCCTCATCGCCCGCATTGGTGAAGGCGGCGACGACGTCGCCCCGTCCGAGGAAGGCGAGGCAATTCTGCCGCTCGGATTTTTCAGTCAGAAAAGGCTGGCGTTTAATGAGCACCGGTCCCTGTCCGGTTATCTCAGCCTCAAACGCGATTTACAGGCGGCCGGTCAAGGCCTCGATATGTTCCGGGAACTGGTTGAGACTGGCTCGCACCGCGCTTCGGTGATTGCCGTTGCCCACGGTGATGCCGATATTGCCGCGATTGATTGCAAATCCTGGATGATTGCCCAACGATATGAGCCGGCAGCAGCAGGCCTTCACGTTGTCGGCTGGACCGCGCGGCGCAGAGGCCTGCCCTTCATCCGCGCTAAGGGTATGGATATTAAACTCGCCATGTGACGGAGAAGCTGGAAACAGTGTAGCCGTCAATCGGTTTTGCATGTGCCTGTAGCGCCGCCTGATATCAGTTTGGCGGCGTGTTTTGCGACATAAGGGATCGGATAGCCTCGATGTCCGCCGAGGGCGGCCGGTCATCCGAGTAAGGGGCGACATGGGTGCGGAGCAGGCCGTAGAGCGCGTCGGTACCGGGCGCCCTTGCCGCAACGGATTGAATGAAATCATGCGCCTGTGTCGCCGCCATCCATTCTATCGACAGGATATATTCGGCATTTTCGATAATTGCGAGGAGCTTGTTGGCGGCGGCGGTTGGATGGGCCAGGAAGTCTTCCTGCAGAGCGGAGGTCAGCCCGCCATCGGTGGAAGCGGGCGCCGCAAGGCGCCGGTTTTCGTTGGACAGCGCAGCTGCGGTATATTGCGCGATCATGAAACCGGAATGGCTGCCGGGATCGGAAGCGAGAAATGGAGGAAGCCCGCTCACCAGAGGGTTGACGAGCCTGTCAATCCGCCGTTCGCTCATCGCCGCGATCTGGGAGAGTGCGATGGCAAGACTATCGGCTGCCTGTCCAAGGGCCGGGGCCACCGCGTGAGCCTGCGACCATACGATGGGCTCTTCCGGTGACCCGGCGAGCGCCGGATTGTCTGTCACGGAGGCCAGTTCTCGGTCGATGATGGTCGCGCAGCTATCGAACACATCGCGTGCCGCGCCATGCGCGTGGGGAATGGCGCGCAGGCTGAGGGCATCCTGTGTACGCTTGCCAAACGACGCTTCGATGAGACCGCTGCCTTCAAGACGCGTCCTGAGGGCTTTTCCCACCGTTGCCATGCCCAGTGAGGAGCGTAGCGAGAGCACGGCTTCTCCGAAGGCCGACATCTGGCAACCGACCGCTTCCAGCGTCAGCGCGGCAATGGCATCCGCCCAATCAAGCAGCCGTGCTGCGCGTGCCAGAGCGACACTGGAGAGGCCCGTCGCACATGACGTGCCATTGACGAGGCTCAAACCTTCCTTGGCGCCAAGAACTAGCGGTTGAAGGCCCATTTCCGCCAAAGCGTCCCGACCGCTGAATGATTTGCCACCGAGCTTTGCCCTGCCTTCGCCAATCAACACGAGCGCAATATGGGCATTATGTATCAAATATCCGGCTGACCCTTTTGAGGGCACATCAGGGATACAGTCGCATTCCAGGAACCTCGTCAGATGGGCAACGATCTTCCTGCGGACACCGGAGTAACCATGGGCGAAATTGGCTATTTGTGAGGCAATGATTGCGCGTACCTCGTGACGGCCAAGCAATGGGCCGACGCCGCAGGCGTGACTGAGAACGATACTGCGGGAAAGCTTTCCCTGGGCAGCGCGATCGACCACCGTGTCAGCCAGAGCGCCAACACCGGTGTTGACGCCATAGGCACGGATACCGTTTTCAACGATGCCGTCGACAATTCGGCTTGCCCTTTCGATCCGCCGGTAGGCTTCGTCCGAAAGGACGAGATGATCGCCTTGGCTCACAAGGGCGACATCGTGCCAGCTCAGGGCCTTGTCCAGCATGACCGTCATGAGGTTCTCCTCGGGGAACGCCGTCTAGACGGAAGACGACGACATTGTGTTGCCATTGACTGATCCGGCTTGTACGCCTGCCTGTGTATCAGGTGCTGTACAGGCGGTAGCGGCTTCCGGGATAGAGCAGGCGCACCGACGAGATGACGCCAACGTCAGACCATGTCCGGCGTCGCACCAGAAGGCAGGGCTCTGCTTTGGAGATCGCCAAAAGCTTGCATTCCCACGGCTGCGCCGTAACGGCCTCGATATGTTGTTCAGCCCTGATGATCGGTGCCACGGCGGTGAGATAGCCGTTCGGCGTTCTGGTGCTGAAGTCCTGATTGACGTAATCCGGGACGATCCCGTGGTTTACGAAACGATCTTCGATCTGCATCGGGACGGAATCTTCCGCGTGGACGATAATCGAATGAGCAACCGTCGCGCCCACATCGACAGAGAGCGCTTCGGCGAGTTCGGCATCGCATGTCTCCATGCGAAGCAGAACGATCTTTGCCGTATGAATGCCGCCATTCTGGTTGATCTCGTCGGCAATATTGGGAACACTTTGGAATTGGGACGTTCGCTTTTTACTTGCAACGAACGAGCCTTTGCCTCGGACACGAACCAGAAATCCTTCGTCCGCGAGTTCGCGCAGCGCCCGGTTGGCGGTCATGCGGCTGACACCGAGCATGTCCACCAGTTCATTCTCCGATGGTACACGCTGGCCGATCGACCATTCGCCCGTTTCGACGCGGCTGCGAACGTAGTCCTTGAGTTTGACGTAAAGCGGCGGGGAAATTGCCGCTTCATCCTGCCGATTTTCGACCTGTTTCTTTACCGTGTGCATGGGTTCCAAGTCGCTTGGTCGTCACAGCCCGAAATCTCGGCGTCTGACATAGGGAAATGCATGTATGCGGGTATGGGTGTGCCATACCCGCAAATGATGATCAGTTCAACTTGTGAGCCGTGAGCCACTCTTCGGCGACGACGTCGAAGCTGTCATGATTGGCCAGTCGACCGTTCATGACGATGAGATCCTTGGTGGTCAAGGCTGCGGATACGGCGTTGAGCGTCGTTGTCACGACATCGCTGACCTTTGGTGTCGCGATAACCGGGACGATGTTCTGTGCCGGGAAGAGGTTCTTCACATCTTCAAGAATGATGAGATCATTGGCGGCAATGGCGGGATCCGTCGAGAAAAGGTTTGCCGCCTGCACCTGATCGTTCACCAGCGCAGACAGCGTCAAGGGACCGCCGACATCGAGCGACTTGAAGGACTTGAACTCCAGGCCGTAAATGTCCTTGAGGCCGATGATGCCTTCTTTACGGGTTTTCCATTCCGGCGGACCGCCGAGCACCAATTCTGAGGCGACCGGTGCCAGATCGGCAATTGTCTTCAGCTTGTATTTCTCGGCGGTTGCGCGTGTCACGGCGACGCCGTCCGAGTCCTGTGCTTCAGATGGCGTCAGCATCGACACGCCCTTTGGCAGAGCGGCCTTGAGCGCAGCCGCCACGTCCGCCGGTGCGTGCGCCGTGGCGTTTTTGTCGAGATAGCTCAGCGTCGCACCCGCATATTCGGGCAGGAGATCGATCGAGCCGTCGAGCAGGGCGGGGATGTAGACCTCACGGCTGCCGATGCTGAGTTTCGTCTCCACCTTGATGCCCTTTGCAGCAAGCGCCTTGGCGTAGATGGTCGCCAGAAGCTGGCTTTCGGGGAAGTCGGCAGAGCCGACGATGATGGTCGAGGTGTCCGTCCGCGCCGCCGGGGCCGCGCCCAGCGGGTCGGTCTGGCCAAACGATGTGGTCGCCGAAAGCGCCATGAAGGCCAATGCGCCAGCGACTTTTAAAATCCTGAATGCCATGCAGCTGCTCCTCTTGTTTTTTACTGGGTGAAAATGCGTCGGTCTTTCGGGCATGTCGCGCCTAATGGCGGCGCGTCAGTCCGGGTGAGATCGTCAGCTTCGAGATGATGCCTATCGTCAGGTCGACGGCCAGCGCCAGAGCGCCAACAAGCACGGCGCCCGCTGCCATCTGATAATAGTCGTTTTGCGCCCGCCCATCGATGATCAAGCGGCCCAGTCCGCCGAGTGACACGTAAGCGGCGATCGTTGCGGTTGAAATGATTTGCAATGTCGCGCTGCGCAGACCGGAAAAGATCAGCGGCAGTGCGCATGGCAGTTCCACGTCGAAGAGAATGTCGAGCGGGCGTTTGCCCATGCCGCGCGCCGCATCGACCGCGGCCGGATCAACCGCCGCAACGCCGGCATATGTGCCATTCATGATGGGCGGCACCGCCAGAAGCACCAGAACGACGATGCTGGGGAGAATAAAGGCCATGTCTGACGAAAAGACGGGTCCGAACAGGATTACCAGCAGAACGATCAGGCCAAGGCTCGGAAGTGCACGTAAGGCATTGGCGAGACCGGCGATCAGGAAAACGCCACGGCCGGTGTGTCCGACATAGAGGCCGACCGGCAGGCCGATCAGGCACGCAAAAAAGAGGGCGATGGAACTATACACCAGGTGCTGCACAATAAGCGCGAAGACACCGTCATTGCCGGTCCAGTGTGCCGGGTTTGAAAACCAGTCGATCATCTTTCAGCACCTCCAGCCTGCCACGGTGTGAGACGACGCGCGATGAAAAGCACAATGCCATCCAGAAGGACCGCCAGAACAATACACAGGATAATGCCTGCAATGATCGGTGTCAGAAAGCGCAGTTGCAGTCCCTGTGTGAAAAGCAGGCCGAGCTGGGGTGTCCCCACGAGCGCCGCGACCGAGACGATGCTGACATTCGAAACCACGGCTACGCGCAGGCCCGCTGCAATCACGGGAACGGCGAGGGGAAGTTCGACGAAGAGCAGACGGTGCATGGGGCGATACCCCATGGCATTTGCGGCCTGGACAACATCCGGCGACACCGACTCCAGTCCGTCGCTGACGGTTCGCACCAGAAGAGCCAGCGCATAGATCGTCAGTGCGACGACGACGTTCAGAGGATCGAGGATGCGTGTACCCAACACGAGCGGCAGAAGGACGAACAGCGCCAGCGAAGGAATGGTGTAAAGCAGCCCGGCTGCGCCGAGCATTGCGGAGCGAAAAAGACCTGCCCGCTGCGCGAGCCATCCGAGGGGCAGCGCCAGGATGAGTCCGATCACAACGGGGATGACGGAAAGCCATACGTGCCAGGCGAACAGTTCGGCGATGCGGCCGGATTCGCGGTATAACCAGTCGAACCTCATGACCTCGTCCCCTGACGGCCGTTGCGCGCGGCCTCAATCGCGGCCACAACATCAGGCAAGGTCACAGTGCCAACGAGTTCGCCGGACGGCCTCACAATAACGCCCCGGCCTGAAGGTGAACTGAGCGCCGCGTCGAGGACGTGGCGCAGGCTGCTCCCCTTGACAGCGAGGGTCCCGCTGAGATTAAGGTCGCCTTCGCGCACGGTATTTCCGGTGCTTTCAACGTCCACCCAGCCGAGCGGACGATTTGCGGCGTCGGTTATCAGGACCCAACGGTCTGTGGCAATCTGACGGAGTGACTCGGGACTGGTGCCGAGGGGCGCCGTCGGCTCCTTGCCAAGAGAAATGCCTTCCTTGAACTCGGCGAAACCGAGGATCCGGTAGCCGCGATCGCGGCCGATGAAGTCTGCGACGAATTCATCCGCCGGCCGCGCAAGCAACTCCTGTGGCGTGGCAATTTGCGCCAGCGTACCGCCGGTGCGCAGCACCGCCACCTGGTCCCCAAGCTTCAGTGCCTCGTCGATATCATGTGTCACCATGATGATGGTTTTGCCGATTTCGCGCTGAAGACGCAGGAATTCATCCTGTAACTGCGCGCGAACGACCGGATCGACCGCACTGAAGGGCTCGTCCATCAACATGAATTTCGGATCCGACGCCAAAGCCCGGGCAACGCCAACACGCTGTTGCTGTCCACCGGATAGCTGCCACGGATACCGATCGGCAAAGGCAGCCGACAGTCCTACGCGCTCCAGCAGATCGTGCGCGGTGCGAAGCGCCTGCTGCTTGGGGGTGCCGTTCAGGCGCGCTGTCGTCGCGATATTCTGCACCACCGTTCGATGGGGAAAGAGACCAGCGTTCTGGATGACGTACCCTATCCGACGCCGCAGCAGCGCTACGTCCATCTTTTCCGTGGGTTCGCCGTCAAGAAGGATCGACCCGGACGAAGGCGTGATCAGCTGGTTGATCATGCGCAGCGATGTGGTCTTGCCGCAGCCTGAGGGGCCAACGAAAATGGTCAATTTTCCTGTCGGCGCGGTGAGCGACAACCTGTCTACAGCCGTTGTCGCGCCACGATAATGCTTGCTGACCTGATCGAACGTTATCACGCACACAATCCTCTGTAGCCGGGGTTTTTGACCACCCTCTATTGCTGCCCTCAAGTTGTCTATACAATCACGAAGTTTTCGATTTCGCAAGCGGGTGTGCCTAAAGATTTCGCGTGTCGCGATTTTGATAATTCTTTGGGCGATTTACGTGGGGTGTGAGGAACGTGACCGTTTGAAATTGAAAGAGAAATCGCCCCGCACTGTCTTTCGCCCAAGTCGGTGGAAAGGGGGGGCTGCCCCAGTTAGCAATCACGATGTCAAGAAAAACTTCTGCGCGGGCTGAGCGCGGGGCGACGGTTAACGCTGGCTTCGTTTCGGAAACTCAGCGGCAGACATGTGTGTTGCCGGTGAATGATGCCGCTCGCACCGTTGCCGTAGATAAGCTGCTGGAAGCTCGCGCCCGGGTCGTGGCCCGTTGGCTGGAACGGCGAGGCTTTGAAATTGCTCTTCATCTGCATGGTTCCGAAGCCGCTGCCGCATAAGCTCTTCTCTTGCACTCGGGTCTGCGTCCGGCGAGCTCTCTGGCTAGCCTGTACGGCGCTCCCGCCCGGGGGGGCGAGTGGCGCGAAGTGAACGGTGAAAACTTGGCATTGCAAGGCACCCCCCACCATCCGTTAGTGTGAAAATGATCCGTGGAAGCGAGGGGTGATGGTCGAATACAATCCGGGCGCGTCTTCGATATCGTTTCAGGTTTGCGTTATTGGGGCGGGGCCGGTCGGGCTCGCGCTTGCCTTTGCCCTCGAAAGGCAGGGCGTAAGTGTTCTGCTGATGGAGGCGGGCCGAAATGGCCATGATGGACGGCTTGCCAGCATTACAAACCACCACCATGCGCCTCTGGCTTCTTCAACGGCAGGAGGGCTTGGCGGGACCACGTCACTGTGGGGCGGGCGTTGCGTGCCGTTCGATGACATTGACTTTCTCGAGCGTGTGCATGTTCCCAATTCCGGGTGGCCGATCGGTCATGAGAGTATAAGCCGCTATTATGCCGATGCCCTGCACTTTCTGAATGTCAGGGCTTCGGCTCTGTCGCCGGGCGTCGGTGCTTCACCGGCGGGAGATGTCCATCTTGACTCTATCGAGTGGTGGAGCAGCCAGCCGGACCTTGGCGTGACATGCCGGGAGCGAATTGAAAAATCCCGTTTGATACATTTTCTTTCGGATACATCCGCAACGACAATCGATGTCGACGCCACGGGGGCGGTTACGGATGTCCGGCTCAGCAACGGGCATGGCGACATGCGCGTTCCGGTAACGACGCTTGTGCTGGCCTGCGGCGGCGTGGGCAATGTCCGCTTGCTTCACGAACTACGCAAGAAACAGCCCGAGCGTATTTCTCCGACGCTCGGGCATTATTATCAAGGCCATCTTACCGGTTATATTGCCGTGATCGAGCTTGAGAATGACGCCACGGTGGAACAGCTGTCTTTTCAAAGAGCGCCTTCCGGTGGAATTTTCCGTCGAAGGTTCCAGCTTTCAGGCGATGTCCAGCAGCGTCTGGGTCTGCTCAATTCTGTCTTCTGGCTCGATACCATCTCCATATCGAACGCGATTCACCATTCTGCCGGTCTTTCCGCCCTCTTTCTCGCCCTGCAATTAACCGGACTTTATGGTCTGCTGGCCAAGGGCAAGGCCGCAGGGTCCCGCCTGAGCACAGGCGTTCGTTATCGCGAGCATTTCCGGAATCTGGTCCCTACATTGACGGCTTTTCGCGATCTGCAGGCCACAGTCGGCCAGCTCCTCCGCCGCCGCGATCGCAATAAACCGCTCGTGAATCCGGCACGGCGCTATCTCCTGCGTTATCACGCAGAGCAGATACCTGATCACGCCAGCACGGTTCTGCCGGCTCCCGCCGGCGTGGAGGATCGGCCCGCCGCTGTTGCGATAGACTACCGGGTCAGCGAGGAAGATCTGGAGTCGATCGAAAAATCCCATGCTTTTCTGGATCAGTGGCTGCGGGAAAATGGGGTAGGGAAGCTCGACTTTCTACACCCCTCTTCAGAGCGGAGGCAGGCTCTTCATGTTCAGGCCTATGACGGGTTCCATCAGATCGGCTTGACCCGGATGGCTGCAACAGCCGATGCGGGCGTGGTCGATAGTGACTGCAAGGTCCACGGTATCGCCAATCTCTATGTCGCCGGGAGCTGCGTGTTCCCAACGGGCGGGCACGCCAATCCCACCTTGTCGGCCGTAGCGCTTGCCATGCGGCTTGCCGACCATCTGGGCCAAAAGCTCAAGGGCCACGAGCCAGCGTTCCACGCCGGTCCGTGAAATACGTCCTCACGAAATGTTAAATCTCGGAACTCCTTTCGGGCCGCGCAGTTCGACTGGTGCGGGCCATGAGGCGCGCGAGTGATAAATCACCAACATGAGGAGACATACCATGGCAAATCAGGGTGGTACGCACGAACAGCACGTGAAAGCAGGCCAGCAGAGCCATAAAGGCAGCGATAAGCGTTCGCAGTCTGCATCGGCCTCCGGCGGCGGTGACAACGGCAAAACCCGCGGCGGCACGCATGAGCAGCATGTAAAGGCCGGCCAGCAGAGCCATAAAAACTCCTAGTGACTACCGATAGCCGAAAGATCCCCGCGCGCGCCGCGGGGATTTCTTTGTTTATTTTGTGAAAGACAGGAAAGCTCCATGACCGGTTACCCGCAGCCCCCTTTTCCAGAACAGCAACAGAAAATCCCAGGCCGTACCAATGAGATGTCACCTGTTCCTGATCACGGTGAAAAGACCTATGTAGGGTCTGGCCGACTGGAGGGAAAAAAGGCGATCATTACCGGTGGCGATAGCGGTATCGGGCGGGCAGTCGCCATCGCTTATGCGCGCGAGGGCGCCGATATATTGATAGCGTATCTCGACGAACACGATGACGCTGAAGAAACGAGGCGTCTGGTAGAGGAAGCCGGACGCAGGGCGGTTCTGGTGGCGGGCGACATCCAGTCATCCTCCCATTGCCGCCAGATTGTCGAAAAGGCCCGTACGGAACTGGGCGGCATCGACATCCTCGTCAACAACGCGGCCCATCAGAACACCTTCACCGAAATAGAAGACATCAGTGACGACGAGTGGGAGATGACTTTTGCCGTCAATATCCACGCAATGTTCTATCTGACGAAGGCAGCCGTTCCACATATGAAGGCCGGAGCGGCAATCATCAACACCGCCTCCGTCAATTCCGACAGTCCCAATCCGACTCTCCTTGCTTATGCGACCACGAAGGGCGCGATCCAGAATTTTACGGCTGGCCTGGCGCAGCTGCTGGCGGAAAAAGGCATCCGGGCGAATGCGGTCGCGCCCGGTCCGATCTGGACACCCCTCATACCCTCCACCATGCCCGCGGAAAAAGTAGCCGAGTTTGGCAAGCAGGTGCCGATGAAGCGCCCAGGACAGCCAGCCGAATTGGCGACAACCTATGTCATGCTGGCTGATCCTCTTTCGAGCTATGTGTCCGGCGCAACCATAGCCGTGACCGGCGGCAAGCCGATCATCTGAACCCGGTGGCAAGCCGTGTGGAGGGGCGCGTGCCTGGGTGACGGGTTTGCTGCCTTGGGGCTCGCTTCGGCCGCGGCGATGGCCCCGACAGCGTCGTATCGTGGAGCCGAATACGACTCTCTTGGAAAATGAGCATCCCGACGGCAATCGGCGGGGTGCGACAGGAGCGAGGAACGGACAATGACCACAGCAGCCGATATTCTGGTGGAGACATTGATCGAATGGAACGTCGATACCGTCTTCGGTCTTCCGGGCGATGGTATCAATGGCGTGATGGAAGCGCTGCGCAAGCGTCAGGACGCCGTAAGGTTTATCCAGACCCGGCATGAGCAGTCTGCGGCCTTCATGGCGACGGCCTACGCCAAATGGACGGGAAAGCTGGGGGTCTGTCTCGCTACCTCGGGACCCGGCGGCACCAATCTGCTGACAGGCCTCTATGATGCCAAACTCGATCAGGTTCCTGTCCTTGCGATCACCGGGATGCAATATCATGACCTAGTCGAAACCTTTACGCAGCAGGATGTTGACCTGACACGGGTCTTTGAAGATGTCAGCGTCTACAATACTGTTGTCAGCGACGCGGCACATATGGAAAATGTCGCCAGCCTTGCCTGCCGGACCGCTCTCGCCCGCCGCGGTGTAGCGCATCTTTCGGTCGCCAACGACACGCAGGAGAAGCCGGCAGAAGAGGAAGGCCGATCCCGGCGAAACCTGCCGAGGCACGTTCCGAATGAATGGTTCTCTTACCGCCACGAACCCGCTGACTCTCTTGTCCGAGAGGCCGCCGGCTTGCTCAACGGCGGAAAAAGGGTGGCTATCCTGGCCGGGCGCGGTGCTGTCGAAGCGCGCGACCAGCTGAAGCAAAGCGCGGAACTGCTGGGCGCACCGGTGGCGAAGGCGCTTCTCGGCAAGGCGGCCTTGGATGATGACGACCCATACACCACCGGCGGTATCGGTATCCTGGGCACTGCACCATCCCAGGAAATCATGAAAAACTGCGACACGTTGCTGATTGTCGGATCGACTTTTCCCTATATCGAATTTTACCCTGATCCCCGGGCAGTCAAGGCAGTCCAGATCGATCTCGACCCGCAACGCATTGGGCTTCGTCATCCGGTGCAGTGTGGCCTTGTGGGCGATGCGGGCGACATATTGCGCCGCCTGAACGCCATGCTGGACAAAAAGGGCGACCGGTCTTTTCTTGAAGCCGCACAGGACCAGATGCGCGGGTGGCGTGAGCAGATGGCGCTTCTGACCTCGGACCGCTCGCACCCATTGAAGCCACAGGCGGTGGCTCACGCCTTCGGGCGACGCATGCGTTCGGACGCAATGCTCGTGACCGACTCAGGCCAGAATACCGAGTTGGCGGCGCGCCACATCGATCTTAGGACCACAAACGCCTTTTCCGTTTCGGGTGCACTCGCCTCGATGGCCTCCGGTTTGCCCTATGCCATTGCCGCAGGACTGGCGTGTCCCGGCCGGCATGTGCATGCGGTTGTGGGCGATGGCGGCCTTGCAATGCAACTGGGCGAATTTTCCACCGCCGTGCGGCATCGCCTGCCGCTCAGGATCCTGGTCATATGCAATGGAATGTTGAACCAGATCGCCTGGGAGCAGATGATGTTCCTCGGCCACCCGCAATTCGCCTGCGAACTCGCGCCGATCAACTTTGCCGCGGCGGCAGATGCGATGGGGGGAAGAGGTTTCACGATCTCCACATTTGATGAGATCGAGCGGCTTCTTGACGAGGCATTCGCAGTGGAGGGACCGGTCATTATCCAAGCCAATGTCGATAGATACGAACCGATGATGCCACCGAAAATGCCGAAGGATTACGCAGCAAACTTCAAGAAGGCTCTACCGCAAACCTCTGGCCATCTGCGGATCGAAGAAAACATCGCGCGCGAACCGCTGCTGACGATGATGCGGGGCGGAGAGAACGCTGAAACCGACGGAGACTGAACGGTGCCGGTTGGTAAGGCAGGTGACCGCCCTTGGCTGATTGCTCAGCCACGCACGCCTCCTGAACGGTTTCCCCGGCATTCATGTTGCACGCATCGGATGTCATGACGTCCTGGACGTCATCAGGGCCTCTGGTTGGCGAACACACGATCGGTTTACGGTTCAATGCTGTGCATGCTGTTCATTGCGCTTGCGGGTGGCCGCAGCCTTCTTGGCGGAGGCGGACCGTTCGGCCTTGGGTCTCGCAGCCGCGGCCTCGCCGCCCTTGCGGCCACCCTTTTTCGATGGCGCGTGGTTTTCCGCATGTCCGCGGCCGGCGCCGGATTTCTTGCCACCGCCGCTCTCCTTGTTCACAGTAGCCCAGGCCCTGCGTTCGGCCTCTTTTTCGGGTACGCCACGATCCTCATATCCTTCTTCGATATGTTCGGCCTTGCGCTTCTGCTTGTCCGTGTAGGACGATTTGTCGCCGCGGGGCATCGCGTTTCTCCTGTTGTTGAACCGCCCCTAACTCGCCTCGCCAGATGATGTTCCCGCCGGCTGAGGTTCGCGCTTTTCTCTCAGGGGTATCAATTGCTGCCCATGGGATGCGCATGAAGTCAAAAAACGCCTGTCAGGGAACAATTGCCGCAGTGCCCGGTTCGAGAGCGGCCCGTCCGATGGGCTGTGTGGCCAAGCGCTCCGAAACTGCCCTTGGCTTGGTCACCGTGGACGACCTCCCCAACTGGCCTCCTCCAAGATGCTTTTGGGGAGGTCTCTTTTTGAGATATTGCAGTTTCAACCTGTGTTGCCTGCCAGCCCGGGTTTCGACCTCGCACACGACCATGTCCTATTTGCCCGCCGCCTTGATGATTTCGGGAGAGGCGCCGTGTTTCTGCTTCGTGTGACGATGGTAGGCAAGGAATTCGCTGGCGGAAAGCGCTTTCGCAAACAGCCATCCTTGACCGAAATCCACACCCTGACCTTCCAGATAGTCCCGCTGGTCTTCCGCCTCGATACCTTCTGCCACGGTGAACAGGCCAAGCGCTTTCGCCATGCCGATGATGTGTGATGTGACCGAACTCGTTGCGGTATCTTTGCCCACCGTGTCGACAAAGGATTTGTCTATCTTCAACGCGTCCAGGGGAAGGCCCTGCAAATATTGAAGGCTGGAGTAGCCGGTTCCGAAATCGTCGATCGCCACCGAATGGCCGCGCTGGCGCGCCTCGGCAAGGGTGACCTTTGCCGCGTTGATGTCGATGAAGCCGCGCTCGGTGGCCTCAAGCCAGATCTGCTCGGGCCGGATGTCCGTATGCTGAAGCTTGCTGGCGATGACCGCGAGAACACGCCCAGACTTGATATCGTCGGCGCAGAGATTAATGGCGATGTGTAGGGTCCGGTCCTCGACAAGCACCTTGCGAAGATCGGCAATGACGGCGTCGATGACCTGATCGGTGATCGGCATGATCAGGCCGCTTTCTTCCGCCAGGGGGATAAACAGGTCGGGGCGGACAAGCGTACCGTCCGGCCGCCTCCATCGCACCAGCGCTTCCGCCCCCACGCAGATGCCCGTCTTCAATTCCACGATCGGCTGGTAATGAACGATGAATTCCCGTTTGCGAACGGCTATCTCGAGCTCCGCGAGTGGCGACAGGCGCCTCTTCGACAACCATGCCACGATGCCGACCACAAAGGCCGCGACAATTGCCCCGGCGGGAAGAAACAAGATCCGTTCACGCCGCACCTGCTCTGCGACGTTGGAACGTGGCTCCATCGCAATCGCCACCAGATCGTCATGGCGGCTGACAGCATAGATGGTGTCTTCCGTCATGCCCTTTTCGGGCTTGCCGAGCGGTGCCGGCACCAGGGCGCGGTCAGGTGCATTCAGTTCATTTATCAAAATGCCCCGGTCGTTCGTAAGAGCGAGGGACATGCTGTCGTCCATGAGGATGTCGACAAAACGCGAGGGTTTGACAAGTGCGCCGTGCGCGCCGTGGTGAAGGGCGATCATCCGTGTGCCGCGGCTGGCGCTTGGCTCCACGCGAATAGCCACCTCTAATCCCTGACCGGTCGTAAAATCGATCGGCGATTGGCGTATCGTTTCCTGGGTGGCTCCCCAGGAGGTGCATTTCAGGACGCCGTTTTCGAAATATCCGATTTCTTCCACTGAGGGTGCATTTATCGTCAGTCTGCGCATCAGTTCTATGTGGTCGTTGGAACAGGAAGGCAAGCGGGCAGCTTCCACCTCATCGAGCGCATTCTCTGCGTCCCGGAACGTGTCCGACGCCCGTTGAATAGCCTGATCGGCAAGCGTCTTCAAAATGTTCTGGTCCTTCCTGACCGCGATGATCCATGACGCGTAGGCCATGGTGGCGATCGGTATCATCGCGCCGAGAAGCCCCAGAATTATTCCAGTCGTGATGACGCGGTTTCGTCTTGTTTCCATCACCGGTCCCTCGGCATGTCCAATGCTGGCCCCATAGCCATCAACCCCATGAGATATTTCTGCCGCAGATGGTCGCCTGCCCATGTGCACCCGGAAGGGGCGTCCGAAGGTTTGACCAAATGGCTGCCCTGATCGCTGGATACACGTTTTCGTTGAGCGGGTCTTGATCCGAAGTGATCCCTCGACGCAATTCCAAGCTCTGTCGGAATTATCTCAACGATCCGGCCTGCCGTTACGCCGGATTCTTACGGGTGGTTTCTCGGGCTTTGTTAAAGGTGGCCGTTCACCTGAGGTTCATGTGCAGGAGGCGAATTTGTCTCCGGTCGCTCCGCCAAGCGGCACGATAGAGGCTCGTTGTTTGAAAAGAACAACGGGCCTCTTTTGGTTCTGGGGCAAAACTGTATTGCGTTCATCCAAAAGCCGCGCGAATGCGGTGGCCTTGGGTGGAATGTTTCAAGGGGTCAACCCTGGAAGAACGGCACGGATGTGATCACCCAAAGCCCTGGCCGCCGGGGAGCTCTGCGGGCCGGAGCATTCGATTGCTATGCCGATTGTCGGCAGCGGAGGCAGCCAGCTTTTAACGACATGCAGATCCGGTGGAACAGCGGTTCTCGTGAGCACGCTGATGGCATGGCCGGATCGCGCAATTGCGATGAGACCCGCAAGGCTGTTGCTGGCAAAGGCGATCCTGTAGCGGCGATTGGCTGTTTCCATGGCGTTGCACGCCGCGCGATGATCCAGCGTCGCTGGCGCCGAAAGAGCGAGCGGCAGCACATCCTTGGCAAGAAGTTCCGTGTCCGGCCTGTCGGCCACCCAGACGAAGCTTTCCCTTCGAAGAACCTCGGAGTGATCCGGTTCCGAGCGCGAAACCAGCGCCATGTCGATCTGACGGCGCTGAAGGAGAGGGCGCAACTCTATCGTCGGCGCGCAGACCATACGCAAATCGACTTCCGGATAGGTGGCGCAGAAGCCCCTGAGCAATTCGGGAAGAAAGGCGATGGAGTAATCTTCGGGACATCCGAGGCTAACCGTGCCCTGGACCGTGGCGCCGTTCATGTCGGCGAGGATTTCGTCATGACGGGCCAGCAGGGTACTGGCATGGGCCAGCAGTTTTTCGCCCGCCGCCGTCACCCGTACGCCCGCACCGGTTCGTTGCAGCAACGGTTGCCCCACCTGTTCTTCCAGCCGCTGCATCTGTGTGCTGAGCGCCGATTGCGTGCGCCCCACCTGCGTCGCTGCGGTGCTGATGGAGCCTGCGCGGGCAACGGTGACAAAGTTCTTCAGAAGTGTGAGATCAAGCATGGCGATATCAAAATTATCTATATCCGCTTGAAATACTATCAATTGGACTGCCGCTGCAAGAGCCTGTTATCGTCCGGCAAAATCAAACACAGGGAACCGCGGCATGGACGATCTTTCGAAGAACTTCACATCGTTGAATGAGGAGCCGGCCTTCTGGGCGGCGGCCAACAGACATCTCACCCGTTATGGGCCTGCCTTCGAGGAGATCATTGTTGAGCGGGCCGAGGGGAGTTTCGTTTATGATGCGGATGACCGTGCCATCCTCGATTTCACCTCCGGCCAGATGAGCGCCCTGCTCGGGCACACCCATCCCGACATCGTCGCCACCGTCAACCGGCAGATGGCGTCGGTTGCGCATCTGTTTTCCGGGATGTTGTCCCGTCCCGTGGTCGAGCTCGCGGCGAGGCTGGCAGCTCTCGCGCCGGGTCTCGACCGGGTACAATTGCTGACTACGGGCGCCGAATCCAACGAGGCGGCCATCCGTATGGCGAAGCTCGTCACCGGTGGTCACGAGATCGTCGCTTTCGCCCAGAGCTGGCACGGAATGACCGGCGCAGCGGCTTCCGCGACCTATAGCGCCGGCCGCAGGGGCTATGGCCCTGCAACGGCTGGCTCGCTCGTCATCCCCGCACCGAACGCCTATCGTCCGCGATTCACGAATTCTGATGGATCGAATGACTGGAAGGCGGAGCTTGATGACGCCTTCGAACTGATAGACCGCCAGTCCACCGGCAACCTTGCCGCCTTCATTGCCGAACCAATTCTGTCGAGCGGTGGCATCCTCGAATTGCCCGTCGGCTATCTTGCTGCGCTCAAGAAGAAGTGTGTCGAGCGCGGCATGCTGCTCATCCTCGATGAAGCCCAGACCGGGGTCGGAAGGACCGGGCACATGTTCGCCTTTCAGCGGGATGGCGTTACACCCGACATCATGACGCTGTCAAAAACGCTGGGGGCCGGCCTCCCGCTCGCCGCGGTAATGACCAGCGAGGAGGTGGAGCAGAAAGCCTTTGAGAGAGGTTTTCTCTTCTATACGACCCACGTGTCGGATCCGTTGCCTGCGGCTGTCGGCGTTACGGTTCTCGACGTGGTGGCCCGCGATGGCCTTGTCGAGCAGGCAATCGCCCGTGGCAACCGCCTGAAGGAAGGCCTTCTTTCACTTCAACAGCGGTTCGAATGTGTCGGCGACGTGCGCGGCCGCGGGCTTCTGCTGGGGCTTGAGGTCGTGGCCGACAGGCATACGAAAGCGCCCGGTTTCGAGCTCGGCGCCCGCATCATGCAGGAGGCGATGCTGCGAGGGCTCAGCATGAACATCGTCAAACTGCCCGGCATGGGCGGTGTTTTCCGCATTGCGCCGGCGCTCACCGTATCCGATGCCGAGATCGACCTCGGGCTGGAAATACTGGCGGACTCAATCGAATCCGCCCAGGCGATGCGGTAGCATGTCGATGCCGGGCTTCTTTCCTGAAAATCAGGCGAGAAGCGCCGGCGTCTTCCGAAGTGCTTCCGCCCAGACCGCGTAACCTGCGGTGTTAAGGTGAACCAGATCGGGAAGATAATAGCGGAACATCGGCAGGCCGTTTTCCCCCATAAGGCCGGCATTCGGGTCCAGCCAGACGGCGTCGTTGGAGTTTTCGCACCAGTCCTGCGCCATGCGGTTGAAAAGGTCGAATTCGCCACGATAAATCCAGCGCGCGGGGCTGTGCTTGATGGCCAGAACAAAAACCTGCGTCTGCGGCAGCGCCTGCAGGATGCGCTGTCTGAGCGCCTGCAGATGTTGCAGCGCCGTGGCCGCCTTTAAGCCATCGCTGGCTATGTCGTTCTCGCCGAAATAGAGCGCCACTCTCCGGGGTCTCAGCGGCAGCAGGAGTTTTTCCATGTAGTGAACGGCCGAGAGGCAGGTGCCGCCGCCAAAGCCGAGATTGACGATGTCGAGCGTGCCCAGATCCTCGGCGATGGAGTTCCATATCCGGAAAGATGAGGAGCCATAAAAGGCAATCGGGTCCACCGGCAGCCCGAGTCGCTGAAGGCGCGTCAGGATGGTGAGGATATCGTTTTCGTGGCGGCTGGTGCCGATGCTGGCCGGGTAATCGTACATGTTGGTCCCTGGTATTGTGAAGGCCGGACACCAGGTGTCCAGCCGGCGTTTCCATTCAGGAAAGCGTCTTCTGCAGAACCGCCAGGGCTCCCTTCGTCAACGCGTCGTCATCGCCCATTGATATTCTGAGGCCAAATACGCCAGCGGCAATCAGATAGAGATCGTTGAGCCCATCATTGCCCACAATCGCCGCATCGTCTCCCTGTGCGTACCATCCCGCATCGCGGGCCTGCCGAAATTCCTGTCCGATGACCAGCCCACGGACATAAGACCGCAGCTGCTGTGCCGACAGTTTGCCGGCGAGCCCGCCGGTGCGTGCGGAAAACAGCAGCGACAGCATGGCTGCGGATTTTTTGGCCTCTTTCAAACCCCACAGGTATGCCTCCGGATCGTCGACCGGCGGCTGTGCGGAACCGCGCGCGATGAAGGAGTGATTGATGAGTAGGTTGAAGATTTCACCGGTCACGAATGTCTGGAAACCATCGATCCGCCCTGCCTTCACCCGTGCCCATTTGCTGTGTGTTCCGGGGATGATGAGGGTGGCGTCTTCCGTAAGGCCGTGGCCGACGATCTGGGTTTCCTCGCCGCGCATGACATCCGGAAACGGCTGGCGGCCGGGGTCATTCAGGCCGGGCAGGAATACAAGGTCGGACTCATTGGGCAACGTCCTGCGCACCGTGCCGGCGGCAAGTTCCGCCGGTCCCGCCGGGCAGGGCACATAGGCCACCTCGACCCAGCCGTTGCGGCTGGTGATCATGCCGAGCGCGGCCACGGGCAGAGCGCCGTGTTTTGAAAACCAGGGGGCGAGTGCGCTCATGAGGGCAGGCTCATGTTGCCCTTCGGCAAGGCTCGAAATGCCGTCGGCGGTTTCCAGATGTTCAAGTTCCGCCCCGTCGCTACCGACAAGCGCCGCTCGCAATGATGTCGTTCCCCAATCGACGATGATCGATGTCGCCCGTGCTGCCATTTCCCTGAACCTCCTCGTTCATTTCATCTGGGGGCTTGTCATAGGGCTCAAGTCTATGTAGTGTCAATTAGTGAATTCAAGGTATCAATATATGATACTTAATTGGGAGGAGTAAGATGGTGGCTGGCCTGAAGGGAATTTTGCCCGTTTTGCCAACGCCTTTTCTGGCGGATGGCGGTATTGACGAAGCGGGTATGGAGCGACTGGTGACCTTCGCGCTCGAAAAAGGCGTGGATGGTGTGGTGTTTCCGGGTTTTGCCAGTGAGGTTGAGACTTTGGATGCTGCAGAGCGTGCGTCGCTGCTGAAGATCGTTGTTGATGCTGTTGCCGGCCGGGTGCCGGTCGTGGCGGGCGCGAGCGCGGCAGACTGGAGAGACGTGGTTGAACATGGCCGCGCCGCATCTGATCTCGGTATTCGCCACCTGATGGTTCAGCCGCCAAAATCGGTCGGGACGGATGCGCCGGCGCTGATCGAGTTTCTGGGTAAGGTTGTCGAGGCGCTGCCCGGGGTTGAAATCATCCTGCAGAACGCGCCTGCGCCGCGCGGGTCTGATCTGTCGCCGGAAGCGATTGTCGAGATCGTCCGGTCTCTGCCGCAGGTCACCTACGTCAAGGAAGAAACGCTGCCGGCCGGTCCCGCCATCAGCCATATCATCGCCCATACGCCCTCAACATTGAAGGGTATCATCGGCGGCGGCGGCGCCCGTTACATTCTGGATGAATATGCGCGTGGCGCGACCGCTGCCATGCCGGCGCTGGAGATCGTCGAGGAACACGTGGCAATAGATCGCGCTCTCCGCGCAGGCCGTCAGGATGAGGCCCGGAAAATCTATGTCCGCACTCTTCCGCTTCTGGTTCTGCAGGCGGTTTATCGCATGCGGCTGACCAAGTACGTGCTGGCCCGCCGTGGGGTGATCGAGGGTCTCGGTGTCCGCGCGCCCACCCCGGAACTCGACAAGGCGGCGATTGCCGATATCGACGCCAACCTCGTCGAGCTCGGCCTTGTCGCCCCGGAGGCCGCATGAACAGCCCAGTTGCAACAATCGAAGTCTTCACGCTGACCCAGCCACGCAAGGTTCCCTATCTCGGGGCGCTGCGGGAAGGTGAAGTGGTCAATCCCAATGGATACATCGTCAGAAAGGGCAACCGCACGGTCTATCCAACCTTCGACCGCAGCGTGCTTCTGCGAATGACGACGGAAGCCGGCACCGTCGGCTGGGGTGAGACCTATGGCATCGTTGCGCCCGGTGCGGTGGCGGCTCTCATCAACGACCTGCTGGCCGGTTTCGTGATCGGCCGCGATGCATCCGATCCATCGGCGATCTACGACGATCTTTACGATATGATGCGCGTGCGCGGTTATACCGGTGGCTTTTACGTGGATGCGCTTGCTGCAATCGATATCGCCCTCTGGGATATTGCCGGACAGGAAGCCGGAAAATCCATTCGAGACCTGCTGGGTGGCGGCGTGGACAATTTTTCGGCCTATGTTTCCGGCCTGCCGGAGAAGACGCTGAAGGCGCGTGGAGAACTGGCGAAATACTGGCAGGATCGTGGCTTCGACGCCTTTAAATTCGCCACGCCCGTTGCAGATGATGGGCCGGCGGCGGAACTTGCCAATCTCCGGCAGGTGCTCGGCCCGCAGGCGAAGATCGCCGCCGATATGCACTGGAACCAGACACCGGAGCGAGCGCTGGAGCTCATCGCAGAAATGCAGCCATTCGATCCATGGTTCGCCGAGGCGCCCGTCTGGACGGAGGACATTGCCGGGCTGGAAAAGGTTTCGAAGAATACCGACGTGCCGATCGCGGTGGGCGAGGAATGGCGCACCCATTGGGATATGCGCGCCCGCATCGAACGCTGCCGTATTGCGATCGTGCAGCCGGAAATGGGCCATAAGGGTATCACCAATTTCATCCGTATCGGCGCTCTCGCAGCCGAACACGGCATCGACGTCATACCGCACGCTACCATTGGCGCCGGCATATTCCTTGCCGCCAGCCTGCAGGCATCGTCGACGTTGCCGACGCTGAAGGGGCACGAATTCCAGCATTCGATTTTCGAGCCGAACCGCCGCCTGCTGGAGGGCGATATGGATTGCCGCGAAGGCAGGTATCACCTGCCGTCGGGTCCGGGACTGGGCGTAAGACCGTCGGAGGCGGCGCTCGCCCTTATTGAACGTATCTGATTTGGTTCTTTGGAGGAGGAAACCATGACCAAAAGAATGAAGAAGCTGGCGCTGGGTACGGCGACCGCCGTTTTGATGACGATGAGCGCCGTTGCCCCTGCCATGGCCGATACCGTCCTAAAATTCATTTCCTGGCAAACGGATGACGCGGGAACGGGTGAATGGTGGCGTTCGGCAATCGCCGCCTTCGAGAAGCAGCATCCCGGCGTGAAGATCGAGTTCACCAAGGCGGAACGCAGCTCCTACGCGGATACGATGACCACGCTTTTCGCTGCCAACCAGCCGCCGCAGATCGTGCATCTCGCATCCTTCGAGTTCCAGATGTTCGCCGACAGCGGCTGGCTGGAGCCGCTCGACCCGTGGCTTAAGAAGGACGGCATCGACATGACCGGCTGGGCCGGTCAGCAGAAATGCGAATGGAACGGTGAGACCGTATGCATCATGACGAACTACTTCGGCTTCGTCATGGCTTATAACAAGAAGATCCTGGATGAGGCGGGCGTCGCGGTTCCGAAGACCTATGACGAGTTTCTGGCGGCCGCAAAAGCCACCACCAAGGATCTGAACGGTGACGGTATCATCGACCAGTTCGGGACCGGTCACGAGACCAAGGGCGGTCCAGGGCAGTATCTGACGGAGATGCTGAACTATGTCCTCGATGCCGGCGCATACTGGACCGACAAGGATGGCAACATAACCATCGACACGCCACAGATGGTGGAGGGGTTGAGCCGGTGGAAAACCGTGATGAAGAGCGGTATCAGCCCGGTCGACATGAGCGCCAGCGACGTGCGCAAGCTCTTTGCCGATGGCAAGATGGCGATGCGGCTCGACGGGCCTTGGCTTTACGGCACCACCGAGAAGGGTTCAGCCAAGGCTGACATCGTTTACGCGGCCCCCCCGCTTCATCCGCCGCTGGGAGGATCGTCCAACGTGCTCGCCATGCCGGCCGATATTCCCGACGACCAGAAGGCGCTCGTCTGGGATTTCATCAAGCTGACGATGTCGCCGGAGTTCCAGCGCAGCTATGCCACCCTTGGCGGCAACACCCCGCCAAGCCCCAAGGCCGACGTCTCGGGTGTCGAAAAGACCATCCCGCATTTTCCGGTACTGATCGAGACGATGAAGGCCGCATCCGAGGCGGGTATCGACCGTATTCCGACCGGACTTGAGCTCTTCTACAATGAATTCAGCAAGATGGTGATGGAAGAAAGCCAGCGGATGATCATTCAGGACCTCGATCCCGCGGAGGTGGCAAAAACCATGCAGGCCAAGGCCGAGGCCATCAAGGGCTGATCCCGTTTTGCCATGGCCCGCCTGGCGGGCCGTGGTTACCATCCGCATCCGGCAGGAGGACCATCCATGACCGCACCCGCTCGGGCCGGGCGCCGCAAGTTCTTTGATCTTGCGCGTCCCAGCCGGCAACATCTCCTCGGCTATATTCTGATCGCGCCCGCGGTCCTGATGGTTGCCGCCATCATCGTCTGGCCGCTTGTGCTGGCCATCGACCTGTCTTTCCAGCAGGTCAAGATACCGCGGCTCGGTGGCGCAAGCCGGCCGTTTTCACTGAGCAATTACACCTGGCTTTTCTCATCGCCGGAATTCTGGCTCGCCTGCTGGGTGACGCTGAAGCTGGTTGTCGTCGTCACCGCGGGCAGCGTAGCCGTTGGCCTCAGCACGGCGCTTCTGGCCAATAACCGCTTCAAGGGCCGAACCGTTGCGCGGCTGGGAATGGCGCTGCCCTGGGCGGTGCCGGAAATCATCGCGGTCGTCATCTTCGCATGGATGTTCGACACCTCCTTCGGCCTGTTCGGCTGGCTGGCGATAAAGCTCGGTTTCACCGACCAGATGATCCCGTGGGTGAGCAGTTCGACAGCCGCCTTCTGGGCTGTCGCTATCACCATGGTCTGGAAGGGTTTTCCTTTCGTGTCGATCATGTGCCTCGCTGGTCTGCAATCCATTCCCGCCGATTATTACGCGGCCGCCAAGGTGGATGGCGCGAGCGTCTGGCAGCGTTTCCGCTGGATCACCATGCCGCTTTTGATGCCGGTGCTGGGCGTGACGCTGGTGCTGACGCTTCTGTGGGTGTTCCGCGACTTTTCCATTATCAAGGTTCTGACCGGTGGCGGACCGCTGAGGTCGACCCAGACCCTGTCGATCATGACCTATGACCAGGCCTTCCAGTATCACAATTTCGGCCGCGCCGCCGCCGTGGGCGTGCTGACACTGGTGATCTGTATCGTCGCGAGCCTTCTGATGCTCGGCCGGCGTTCGAAATCGATCTATTGAGGAGGCTTTGATGAAACGGACATTTTTACAGAGCCTTGCCCTTTACGCGACTGTCATCTTCACGCTGGTGATGATCCTGTTCCCCGTCTACTGGCTTCTGGTCACGGCGCTCTCCACCACCGATGAACTGTACCGCCTGCCGCCGACCTTCTGGCCGGATGATGCGCAATGGGACATTTTCGCGAGGGTCTGGGCGGCGAAGCCGATCCTGCTATGGCTGTGGAACTCGATGCTTGCGGCCGTCGGCTCGGTGGCGCTGTCGATGCTCGTCTCCGTCAGCGCCGGTTATGCTCTGTCGCGTTATTCCATGCGGGGCGGCGCGACCATGGGTCTCTTCGTCCTGACGGCGAAGATGCTTCCTGCAACGCTGCTCGTCATTCCGCTGTTTTCGATCTTTTCCAGCTTCGGTCTGATCGGTAGCCTCTGGACACTGGTGCTGGCGCATTCGACCATGATCATTCCTTTCGCCACATGGATGCTGAAAGGCTATTTCGACACCATTCCGAAGGAACTGGAGCAGGCCGCGATGGTCGACGGTTGCTCGCCGATCGGTGCAATGGTCCGGGTCGTACTTCCGATCGCCACACCCGGTCTTGCTGCCACGGCACTTTATGCCTTCGTGCTCAGCTGGGCGGATTACGCCTATGCCCGCACCTTCCTCGTCAACTCGCCGGACAACTGGACGGCCAATCTCGGCATCACCACGATGCAGGGCGAATACGTCACCTACTGGAACGACATTTCCGCTGCATCCGTGTTCATCGCGTTGCCGATCATCGCAATCTATCTGTTTCTGGAACGTTATTTGGTCGGCGGACTCACCGCTGGCGCGGAGAAGTAAGCATGGCCAATATTTCCATTCGCAATGTCAGCAAGTCCTATGGCGCCCTCAACGTGCTCAGGCCCTTTTCGCTCGAGATCGAAAACGGCGAGTTCGTGGTGCTGGTCGGGCCTTCCGGCTGCGGCAAGTCGACGATGCTGAAAATCCTTGCGGGCCTTGAACCGGCAAGCGAAGGGCAGATCTTCATCGGCGAAAACGAAGTCACGGATCTGGCGCCGGGTGACCGCGACATCGCCATGGTGTTTCAGAATTACGCGCTTTATCCGCACCTGACGGTCCGGCAGAACATCGGCTTCGGCCTGAAGATGCGCGGCACGGACAAGACGGAGATTGATCGCCGGGTGGATGACGCGGCGCGCATTCTCGAGGTAACGCCCTATCTCGATCGCAAGCCGAAGGATCTTTCGGGCGGACAGCGGCAGCGCGTGGCGCTCGGCCGCGCCATCGTGCGTCAGCCGCAGGCCTTTCTGATGGACGAACCGCTGTCCAACCTCGATGCCAAGCTGCGCGTCCACATGCGTGCCGAAATCGGCGCCCTGCACAAGCGTATCGGTGTCACCACCGTTTATGTGACGCATGACCAGGTGGAAGCCATGACCATGGCGGACCGGGTGGTTATCATGCAGGGCGGCATCATCCAGCAGATCGCGGCGCCCGATGAGCTTTTCAACAATCCGGCCAACCTCTTTGTCGCCGGTTTCATCGGATCGCCCGGCATGAATTTCCTCAACGCGGAACTGCGTGACGGCGCAATGACTGTTTTCGGCCAGAAGGTAAACCTGCCGGCGGCATCTGCCAGGCAGGGTAGCGTGATCGTGGGCTTGCGGCCAGAGCATCTCGTTCTGGGCGATGGGCCGGTGACCTTCAGCGTTCGCCCGACGCTGGTGGAAAGTCTGGGATCGGAAAAATACGTCTATTTCGATGCGGAAGGCGCAAGGGTCGCAGATGGCGAGGAGG
Organism: Agrobacterium sp. 5Ca39; assembly: GCF_055382365.1. NCBI lineage: Bacteria > Pseudomonadati > Pseudomonadota > Alphaproteobacteria > Hyphomicrobiales > Rhizobiaceae > Agrobacterium > Agrobacterium sp. 5Ca39. The sequence goes on from NZ_AP026437.1 coordinate 522,027, forward strand.
GCAGGTCCAAGGGGCTGATCGCCCGCGTCTCGCATAGCGGCAACCTTCGGGCTGACGAAGCGCTTCAGCTCGGCTTCGATCCGGCACAGCTTTATCTCTTCGACGCAAAGACCGGAGCACGGCTATGATCCTCGTCACCGGATCGGCAGGCCGTGTTGGTCGTGCTGTCGCCGCTGCCTTGCGCATGGACGCTCGGGCGGTCCGCGGCTTTGACCTTCGTCCGTCGGGTACGGGCGGTGAGGAGGTCGTCGGATCGCTGGAGGACGGGCAGGCGCTGTCCAAAGCCATGGAAGGTGTGAGCGCCGTTCTGCATCTCGGGGCCTTTATGTCGTGGGCGCCGGAGGACCGGGACCGCATGTTTGCGGTCAATGTCGAAGGCACGCGCCGTCTTCTGGATGCGGCCGCAGCCGCAGGCGTGCAGCGGTTCGTCTTCGCCTCGTCAGGAGAAGTCTATCCGGAAAACCGCCCCGAATTCCTGCCGGTCACCGAGGATCATCCACTTCGCCCCAATTCGCCCTATGGCCTGACCAAGCTTCTGGGCGAGGAACTGGTTCGCTTTCACCAGCGGACTGGCAGCATGGAAACCGTGATCCTGCGCTTTTCTCATACGCAGGATGCGGCTGAGCTGCTGGATGAAGACAGCTTCTTCTCCGGCCCGCGTTTTTTCCTGCGGCCGCGCATTCAACAGCAGCAGAATTTCGGGAACGTTTCGATTGCCGAACTGCTACAGTCCCGGGATATCGGCGAAGCGTCGCATATATTGGCGCGCAATGAAAACGGCCGGCCATACCGCATGCACATAACCGATACACGCGATATGGTGGCGGGGATCCTGCTCGCCCTCGATCACCCTGATGCGGCGGGCTGCATCTTCAATCTCGGCGCGGATGAGCCGTCCGATTTCGCCGAGCTTCTGCCGAAAATGGCCGCGGTGACCGGCCTCCCCATCGTGACTGTCGATTTTCCCGGCGACGGCGTTTATTACCATACGTCCAACGCGCGGATCAAAAACACCCTGGGGTTTGAGGCACAATGGACGATGGACCGGATGCTGGAAGAGGCGGCCGCCGCAAGGCGGCAGCGTCTCGCGAAGGAGACGCGATGAAACCCGAGACACCGGGCGGCACCGCTGCGCTGGCGAAGGGGTTGACCCTTCTCGACATGGTGGCCGATGCGCCGGAGCCGCCGCGTTTTGCAGAACTGTTGCGCGCATCCGGCCTGCCCAAGCCGACTTTCGCCCGCATCCTGCGCACCCTCATAGCCTATGGGCTCGTCCGTCAGGATGAGGCGCGTGGAACCTATGTTCTGGGCCAGCGCTTTCTCGAAATGTCCCACAAAGTCTGGGAGAGCTTCGATCTGGTATCGGCCGCGACACCCGAACTCGAGAGGTTGGCTGCCGAACTGGGCGAGACCGTAGCGCTCTGCCGGCTGGACGGTATCATGACGCAATATCTCGCGGAACGTTCCCCAAACGGTCTCTCCGTGCGGGTAGAAGTGGGACGCCGGGTTCCTTTGCATTGTACCGCGCCGGGCAAGGCGCTGCTTGCCTTTCAGGACCCTGCTGTCGGCCGTTCCCTGCTCGATCGGCTGACGCTCGATGCGCAGACGCCGCGGACGATTACCACGCTCGATGCACTTCAGGCCGATCTGACGCTGACGCGGGCGAGGGGTTACTCGATCTCCTATGAGGAGCACCTGCCAGGGGTGAATTCCGTTGCCGCACCCGTCATGGGCCGTGACAATACGCCGATGGGTGTGCTTGTCGCGCTCGGGCCGTCGTCGCGGCTCGATGCGTCCAACATTCATCCTGCCGGGCGTGAACTGATTGCCGCTGCACGCCGGATTACCGGCGCCGCCGGGGCTGTCGCCATCAGCTCGCGGCCACGACCGCGTTCGGCAACAGGACGCCCCAGCGCCGAACTCAGCTGCATTCTTCCCTGGGGGGCGCAGCTTGGGGAAAGCCCGGTCTGGCATGAAGGCGAAAACGCGCTCTACTGGGTGGATATTCTGCACCCCGCCGTCCATCGTTTCGATCCCGCCACCGGCCGTAACGAAACCTGCGAGACAGGTAAGCTGGTCAGTGCCGTCATTCCAGTCTCCGGAGGGCGATTGCTGGTGGCGTCGCAGGATGGCGTCGAATGGCTGGACTTCACTTCGGGCCGGCTGACACCCTTCGTCAGCCCGGAGGCTGGCATTGGCGATAACCGCTTGAACGATGCCAAATGCGGGCCGGACGGTGCCATCTGGGTCGGGTCGATGCGCATCGATGCCTCCAAGCCCACCGGCGCGCTTTATCGGATCAATGCCGATGGGGCATTCGAACGCAAGGAAGGCGGCATCGTCGTCTCCAACGGTCTCGGCTGGAGCCCCGATGGCAGGACCTTCTATTTCGTCGATACGGTGCCCGGCCTTATCCATGCCTATGATTGTGATCCGACGACGGGCGCCCTGTCGCAGCGCCGTGAATTTGCCCGTATTCCCGTGGCCGACGGCCGTCCGGACGGCCTCGCCGTGGATGCGGAAGGCGGGGTGTGGTGTGCGATCTGGGACGGCTGGTGCGTGCGCCGCTATCTTCCGAACGGCAAGCTGGATCAGGTGATCGAGATGCCGGTGCCGCGCCCGTCGAGTGTGGCCTTCGGCGGGCCGGACCTGTCGACGCTCTTCATCACCAGTGCCCGCACGCGCCTGCCGGCATCCACGCTCGCCGACGCCCCGCTGTCTGGTGGCCTGTTCTCCTGCCGCCCCGGAATTGCCGGCGCGCGCATTTCACTGTTCGAAGGATAAATTATGCGTCTTGAAAGCGTCTTTGGTTTGAAAGGCCGCACGGCGCTCGTCACCGGTTCCAGCCGCGGCATAGGGGCAGCCATAGCGGAAGGGCTGGCGGGGGCCGGCGCGCATGTCATCCTGCATGGCGTGAAGCCGGGTGCGACAACCGCCGTGCGGCAACGTATCGCGGACGGCGGTGGCTTGGCCCAAGAGCTGGCGGGTGATCTCTCCGAACCCGGCGCCGGGCGCGATCTTGTCGAGCGCGCCGAGACGGTCGCACCGGTTGATATTCTCGTCATCAATGCGAGCGCCCAGATCAATGGGGTACTGTCGGAGCTGAACCCCGATGATCTGGCGTTTCAGCTGGCCGTCAATCTCGGGTCGACAGTGGACATGCTGCAGACGATCCTGCCGCGCATGGCGTCGCGAAAATGGGGAAGGGTGGTTTCCATCGGCTCGGTCAACCAGTTGCGGCCGAAGGGCATCGTCACCGCCTATGCCGCCACCAAGGCTGCGCAGCATAATCTGATCCAGAGTCAGGCGCGCGACTATGCGAAGGACAATGTTCTCCTCAACACTCTAGCGCCCGGTCTGGTCGATACGGATCGCAATGCCCATCGCCGGGACGAAGACCCCGAAGGCTGGGCTGAATATGTCCGGACCCTGAACTGGATGGGACGAGCCGGTCAGCCGGAGGAAATGGTGGGCGCCGCCATCTTCCTGTCTTCGCAGGCCTGCAGCTTTATGACCGGCGAGAGTATTTTCATGACGGGCGGTTACTGACTTCTCCGCATATCCTGCGCGGAGAAGCGTTTTTGAAGCGTCTACTCATGAGAAGCGGTGCGGTCCGTCCGTTTCAGTGTCTGCCAGCCCGGATCATTCGGCGGGCTGCGCTGCCGGAGACCCACCCGGATACCTTTGCTCCGCCGAGAGGCTGCGCTGACCAAGCCCAATGATCGTCACCGTTGAAAGGCTTGCGGCGACCGACACCCAGAAGCCATTGCCCGGGCCGAAATTGTCGATCACCCATCCCGAGACGAAAGCGCCCAGTGCCATGCCGATACCGATACCGGTCATGACCCAGGTCACGCCTTCCGTCAGCATCGATTCCGGCACCCGGCGTTCAATCAGGCCGAAAGCGGTGATGAAAATGGGAGAGATTGCCACACCGCTGAGGAACACGGCAAAGGCAAGCAGGGCGACACTGGATCCCGCGACGAGGAGCGGCAGCGCCGTCAGGGCAAGAACGCTGACAGCGATCAGCAATTGCCGGTGCAGCGGCGTTTTCGGGTTGAGCGCACCAAGAAGCAGGCCGACGACGAAGGAGCCAATGGCATAGACGCCGATGACGAGGCTGGCTGCTTCCGGCTGGCCGAGTTCCTTGGTGATGGCGACGGCGCTCACCTCGGCGGTGGCGAAAGTCGAGCCGACGAAGATCAGCGCGACCGTGATGATCTGTACCGGACGCAGCCATATTGCAGAACGCTGCCGACGGCCGCCCTCGACCGGACGCACTTTGGGTTCTGTGGATCGCTGCAGAAGAAAGGCAAATGTTCCGACCGCCAGAAATGCCGTGCTGATCATCATGCCCGCTTCTGGAAAAAGCGAAACCGCAAGCCCGACGGAAAGCGATGCACCCGCAATGTAGACAAGTTCGTCAGCCGCGGATTCGAAGGCAAAGGCCGTATTCAGTTCCGGCCGGTCCCGAAAGAGTTCCGTCCAGCGGGCCCGCATCATGGCGGGGATGCTTGGCATGGCGGCGGCGAGGAAAGCGGAAAGAAACAGCGTCCACGCCGGCCATCGCTGATTGGTGGCGATGATCAACGCCGCAAAGGCGAGGACGGATAGAATGGTCGCGGGGATGAGAACGCTGCTTTGGCCCCGGCGGTCCACCAGCCGCGAGATTTGCGGCGAGACGGCGGCATTGGTCAGCGCGAAGGTTGCCGATACGGCGCCTGCCAGCCAATATTCGCCATGCGTTTGCGACAACATGGCCACGATGCCGATCGGCGCCATGGCGATGGGGAGGCGGGCAAAGAAACCTGCAGCTGAAAAGCCTTTGGCGCCTGGAACCCGGAAAATTTCTCTGTATGGATTAGACATCGGATGCACCTTGTTTAGGGAGTATCCACCACACACATACGTGGCGTATGTAAATGAAATAATTGCATACGCGGCGTATGTCAACTAATATACGCGACGTATGTAGATGCTGGAGCAAAAATGCGCAAACCTCGCAGTGAAATGATTGTTGAAACGCGGGCAAAGCTGCTGGCTGCCGGACGCAGGGCGTTTGGCAGTATCGGTTATGCTGAGGCCTCCATGGATGATTTTACCGCCGAGGCAGGGCTGACCCGTGGTGCGCTCTATCATCATTTCGGTGACAAAAAGGGTTTGTTGCTGGCGGTGGTGGCCGAGATCGACGCGGAGATGACAAAAAGGCTTTGCGAGATTTCTTCGAGAGCCTCGACGCGTTGGGAAGGGTTTGTCGAGGAGAATGTCGGCTATGTCCGTATGGCGCTTGAACCGGAAATCCAGAGGATCATGTTTCGCGATGGACCGGCCGTCCTTGGCGATCCATCCCGCTGGCCGAATGCCAATGGCTGTATCTCCGCTGTTTCGCGCAGTCTCGATGCGCTCAAGCAGGAGGGAACGATCGCCGATATCGATTCCGAGGCGTGTGCCCGTTTCATCAATGCGGCAAGCAGCAGCGCAGCCCAGTGGATTGCCAATTCTGACGATCCGGAAACAACGTCGGAACGGGCCGTAAGGAGTTTCCGGACCTTTCTGGATGGATTGCGCATCAGCAAGGGCTGATCCCCGGGCGGCAGCGCCCCGACACCCGATCCTGCAATGTTATCTCGCCTGCCCGGCATGAATCGGGAAAAGCAGCTGTACCCTTGCGCCCTCACCGGGCTTTGAATGGATGTGGGCTTCGCCACCGCTCTGGCGCACGAAACCATAGACCATGGCAAGTCCCAGGCCTGCGCCTCCATGGTCCCCCCGGGTGGTGAAATAGGGTTCGAAGGCCTTGTCCACGGCCTCCGGCGTCATGCCGATGCCCTCGTCCGAGACGGTTATCGCCAGAGTATCCTTCTCGCAGGCCGCCTCGATTGAAATCAGGCCGCCGTCCGGCATGGCGGCCGCGGCGTTGAGGCAGAGATTGAGGATGGATTGCTCGAAGAGGGCGGGGTCGAGCGGGATGGCGGGAAGATCATCATCGAGATCGAGTGCAATACGGCATTTGGGGCCAACCGCGATCTCGAGAATATCGGCCATGCCGCGCAGGAGATTGGCCACGTTAATGCAGCTTGGATGGATGGGCTGCTGGCTGCCGATGGTCAGCATGCTGCTGGCCAGGGAGCGGCCGCGATCAGCTGCCTTGCGAATGCGGGCAATATGCCGGTTCTGGCGGTCATTGAAACCGGCCTCTCGCTCCAGAAGGCCGAGGCTGCCGGTGATGATGCCGATCATGTTACCCACCTCGTGGCTGACCTGGTGGGTCATGCGCATGATGCCGTCCAGCCGCTGGGCCTTGACTGCTTCCGCCTCCTGCCGGTCTAGCGCGGTCACATCGCGGGCAAGCAGCACGATGCCGCCATCCGGCTGGCGCGACATCGATATTTCTATAACCCGCTGGTCGGCGGTTCGATGCCGCACCACGGCGCGCTCCAGCAGGTTCCCATGCCCACCATCGAAGGGCAGCAGCGTCGAATCGATTTCGGGAATGGGCTCGACGAACCGGCGGATCGGCAGCTTTCGGGATGAGCCGGAGCGCCCGACAAGTTCGATGATGCGGCGGTTCATGGTGATAGGCCGCCCGGCCGGATCGAACAGCGCTATTCCCTCATTCATGTTGCGGAATGTGGAGCGGATGGTGCGGGCTGCGGCTTCGGCCGTACGCCTGAGGCGAGAGACACGGTCGACGCTGTCGTGGAAGGCGCGAAACGCGTCGAGCAGGCGGATGAGCTCCGTCTCGGGACCCGTATAGGAGGGCGGCCCGACATCAGTTTCCCCCTTGGCGAGGGCATTCATGCCGTTGGAGAGCGTCACGATGCCGCGCGAGACACGCATCACCGACCGGATCGAAAAGATCGCCACGATGAGAACCAACAGCGAGGCAACGGCGACAATGATCAGCAGCCGGTTGAGAGCATCGGAGGTGGAGATAAGGTCTTCGTTCAGACTGCGCGCGACCGCGTCGCCCTGCGTTTCGGTCACATGCGAAAGATCGCGCGACACGGTGTGAAGGCGCGAGACCGAGGCGCGGATCGCAAACATCTCCAGAAGGTAACGGCTCTGGGCCTCGAAAACCCGCTCATAGGGCTGAAGCTCGGCAATGGGCAGGCGCTCGCCCGGATAACCCTGCTGACGCGCCGTTGTTTCCGCCACATAGCGGCGGCGCAGTTCGCCAAGTTGAAAAAGACTGTCGGACGCGGACGCGGCCTGTACGATGCCATTCATCCGCCGGCGCAGCTCCGGATCGAGGATACCCTGACCGGTGGCGATTTCGCCGAGCGCGGCTGCCGCCTCCGCCTTGTGGCCCTGCGCGGCATCGGCATCCTTAGCGAGATCGAGTGTCTGCGCTCGGATACGCTGCAGCAGTTCAACGATACGCTCACTCGCAAAGCCGCGTGCTGCCCGCTCGCCGCTGCCCGGCTCTGTCATCTGCAGAAGCAGATCGACCTGCTGGACAACGGAGCGGCTTTCGCTGGAAACGCGATAGGGCGAGGCGGCATTCATCAGGAAAGGTGCACTGGAGACGAGATCGGAGACCTGCCGCGAGACCAGCGAGGCCTTGGCGAGACTGGAGAAGGCCTGCAATCCATAGGCCGCCATTTCATCGCGGGCGCGCTGCAATCCGTAAATCGCGATGGCGGACAGGCTGAAGACGAGGACGCAGGTAAAGACGATCGCAAAGGGCAGGCGAAAGGCGATGGAGGAAAGGAAGGAGCGGCTGATCACGGGTAGGGCTCGCCCTCATCGGTGTGGAGCACGTAACCCTTACCGCGCCGGGTCTTGATATGGCGCGGCAGATCGGGGTTTATCTCGATCTTGCGCCTCAGCCGCAGCACCAGCACGTCGACGTTTCTGTCGATATAACGGTCGCTCTCCGAACCCAGCCTGTCGAGAATCTGGGAACGGCTGACGGGCTGGTTGGGCGTCTCGGCAAGAACTTCCAGAAGCGCGAATTCGGCGCTCGTCAGTGTCCGGCTGCGGTCCGCGAGGCAGACAGCGCGGCGTGCATCAAGATCGATCGCCCAGTCGCCAAGCCGCAGCGCCGCGCGCCCGTGGTCACGCTCGCTGTCCTTCTCCTGTTTTAGCGAGGGAATTGTCCGGCGCAGGACGGCCTTGATCCGCGCCGTGAGCTCGATTGGTTCGAAGGGTTTGACCACGTAGTCGTCGGCGGCGGTTTCCAGGCCGAGCACCCGGTCGGCGGCACTGCCGGCGGCGGTGACCATGACGATGCCGATGTCGATCTGGCTGCGCAGCCGCTGGGCGAAGGTGCGCCCGGACGTGCCAGGCAGATTGTGATCGACGAGGACGAGCTGCATCCTGTCCTTTGCCAGTATCTCGGCGGCCTCCTCTGCGGAGCGCGCACAGGTGGGCAGCCAGCCCTCGGCCTCGACGAGATCCGAGATAAGCTCGGCCATATCCGGATCGTCCTCGACGATCAGAATGCGAACCTTCTGATTAAGCACTGCAACTTCCTCCCGCCACCATCATAGGCATGGTGGCGGCTATCTTCAAAGGCTCGCTGGTTATCTCTCCTGTCATAATTGTAATATCTGTAATCTTGTTCGGCAGTGCGGTGAAAGATTGGTAACCATTCTTCGATTGCGGTGCTGACAGGATGTGACATGCTGTTGATGGAGACTGGAACGGGGAGGTTCCAGGCAGGGAGGCTTAATTGAAAGCATTGACCGCACTTGCGGCGAGCATGGTCCTTTGGCTGTGCGGCGCAGGGCATGGCATGGCCGAACCGAAGTTGAACGTCCTGTGCGGCGTCGATGAGGCCTGGTGCGTGACCATGCAGCGGGCATTCGAAGCCAAGACCGGACTTGAAATTTCGATGGTTCGCAAAAGCACCGGCGAAATTCTCGACCAGATTCGCGCCGAGCGATCCCATCCGACAGTCGACGTATGGTGGGGCGGCACCGGCGATACACATTTGCAGGCAGGTTCCGAAGACCTGCTGGACGAATATCGGCCCGCCAATCAACAGGATCTGTTGCCCTGGGCGCAGAACTTCAATGCGATGTCCGGGTCGAAATCGGCTGGAATTTATGCTGGCGCGCTTGGTTTTGCCTATAATTCGGAACTGCTTGCCAAAAACAGCTTACCCGCTCCCACCTGCTGGAAGGATTTGGCCAAGGACGTCTATCGCGGCCATATCCTGACCGGCAATCCGAACTATTCCGGCACGGCCTTCACCATGCTCGCCACGCTTGTGCAGCTGTTCGGCGAGGAAGAAGCCTTTGGTTTCATGACGAAGCTGAACCTCAATGTCGTGGGTTATACCAAGGTCGGTTCGGCACCCGTCAAGGCGGCGGCGCGGGGTGAGGTTCTTATCGGGATTTCCTTCATGCATGATGCCGTGACCCAGAAGATCGAGGGTTTCCCGCTGGTCATCGTCGCGCCCTGCGAGGGCACCGGCTACGAGATCGGGGCGGTCAGCATTGTCAAGGGCAACCACAATACGGCGCTTGCGCAGACCTTCGTGGAATTTGCGCTGAGCCCTGAAGGACAGGAAACCGGCGCCATAGCCGGCCAGAACCAGGTGCCGTCCAACGCTTGGGCGACATTGCCGCTGACAGCACCTGATATATCGATGATCAAGATGGTGGATTACGACTTTGCCACCTTCGGCCAGCCGGAAGAGCGAAGTCGATTATTGAGCCGCTTCGACAGCGAGATTCACCCGAGCCAGACCCAGTAGGGTCAAATACCAAAAATCCCGAAAAGACAGCACGCGCGCCACAAGGCGCCGCGATCGGCAGGGCCATGTCTGCGCGTGACCCGAAATTCAGACGCAAGCTACAGGAGGATAACCATGCGACTGACGATACTTTCCACTCTGCTTTTTGCCGGTACGGCACTGAGCGCCGTTTCCGCGCAGGCGGCCGGCGAACTGAACCTGATCTGCTCGGCCGATGTCGTCATCTGCGAACAGATGAAGGGCGATTTTGAAAAGTCTCATGACATCAAGGTCAATATGGTGCGCCTGTCTTCGGGCGAGACCTATGCCAAGGTGCGCGCGGAAGCCCGCAACCCGAAAACAGATATCTGGTGGGCCGGCACGGGCGATCCGCACATGCAGGCAGCCTCGGAAAACCTGACGCTCGAATACAAGTCGCCGATGCTGGATCAGTTGCAGGACTGGGCGGTCAAGCAGGCGGAGAGCACGGGTTACCGGACTGTCGGCGTTTATGCCGGTGCGCTGGGCTGGGGTTACAACACCGAGATATTCAAGTCCAAGGGTTACAAGGAGCCAAAGTGCTGGGCCGACCTTCTGGCGCCGGAACTCAAGGGCGAAATCCAGATCGCCAATCCGAATTCTTCGGGTACCGCCTATACCGCGCTTGCCTCACTTGTGCAGATCATGGGCGAGGATCAGGCCATCGATTACCTGAAGAAGCTCAACGCCAATATCTCGCAATATACCAAGTCCGGCTCGGCACCGGTCAAGGCGGCCGCGCGCGGCGAGACGGCGCTCGGCATCGTCTTCATGCATGATGCGGTGGCCCAGACTGCGGAAGGTTTCCCGGTCAAGTCAATCGCTCCGTGCGAGGGCACGGGCTACGAGATCGGCTCCATGTCGATCATCAAGGGCGCCCGCAACCTCGACAATGCAAAGACCTGGTACGACTGGGCGCTGAAGCCGGAGGTCCAGTCGCGCATGAAGGACGCCAAGTCCTTCCAGCTGCCGTCCAACAAAACGGCGGAAGTGCCGAAAGAGGCACCGAAGTTCGAGGACATCAAGCTCATCGACTACGACTTCAAGACCTATGGCGATCCTGCCAAGCGCAAGGCGCTGCTGGAACGCTGGGATCGCGAAGTTGGTGCGGTCGCCAACTGATCTGAACTCCGGCGATCGGCATCCCGGCTTTTGAAGCCGGGGTGTCCGCCACTCTTTCATCGGCATGAAACAAGCGAGGTCGGCCATGACACGTGGCAATCGCAGGCTGGACATCGTCCTGGCGTTCGGGGCTTTCGCCCTCATTCTTCTTCCCTGGTATCGCATCGAAGGCGGCTTTTACAGCTTCCGCTGGCTGTCCGGGTTTTTCTCCTCCGCCAGCAATGCGCCAGGTGTGTTGCAGATACTGTCTTATGGAAAACCATGGCTGGTCGGCATTGTCATTTTCTTCCTTGCCGCATGCCTTGTCCGGCCGATCCGTGATCCGATGCGCCGGGGCGGTTTGCTTGCATTCATTGGCGCTGCTGGTCTCGTCTTCCTCGCCTTGCAAGGGCTGGCCATCGGCTTTACCGGCTGGACCTGGACAATCAGCGAAAATCTCTTCGGCATGCTCGCCGATGGCCAGCCGTCCATGGGGGCGGGGGCCGTCGTCATGTCGTTCGTCTTCGTGCTTCTTTTTGCCTTCGGGCTTGCCGAACGTGGTGTCATGAAGGGCGATGCCTTTGTCGTCGGCGCCATTTCCGTTCTGGTTTTCCTCGTTACGGTTTTTGTCTTCTATCCGATCGGGAGTATGCTGGTTGCGTCCGTTCAGGATTTCGACGGCTCCTTTAATGCCGATGGATTCATTCGCAATATCAAGGATCCCGGCATATGGAGCCTTGGCTGCGTCGTGGGTGAGGAGCGCTGCGGTGTTGCCTGGCGCACGCTCTTCCTCGCGCTGATGACCGCCTTCGGTTCGACCGTGCTCGGCCTTGGCTTTGCCCTGATCGCCACCCGTACGCGCTTTCCCTTCAAGAAGGGACTGCGGCTCCTGACGGTGCTGCCAATCATAACGCCGCCTTTCGTTATCGGTCTGGCCCTGACGCTGCTCTTCGGCCGCGCCGGCGTCGTCACCGAATGGCTTTCCTATCTCTTCGGCATTGAGCCGGGTCGCTGGCTTTATGGCATGACCGGCATCTGGATCGCGCAGGTTCTTTCGTTCACGCCCATCTCGTTTCTGGTGCTGATCGGTGTAGTCGAAGGGGTGAGCCCCTCCATGGAAGAAGCCTCCCAGACGCTGCGCGCCGACCGCTGGCGCACTTTCTGGCGGGTTTCCCTGCCGCTGATGAAGCCCGGTCTCGCCAATGCCTTTCTCATCGGCTTCATCGAAAGCATGGCGGATTTCGGCAACCCGCTGGTGCTTGGCGGCACACACGGCGTCCTGTCGACGGAAATCTTCTTTGCTGTCGTTGGTTCGCAGAACGATCCGTCGCGCGCCGCGGTTCTGGCGATCATCCTGCTGTGTTTCACGCTTTCGGCGTTCCTTGCCCAACGCTTCTGGCTGGCAGGCAAGAATTTCGCCACGGTGACGGGAAAGGGCGACAGCGGCGCGCATATCGCGCTTCCGCGTGGCCTGTCCATCGGCGTTCATGCCGTTGTCGTGCCGTGGATGGCCTTCACAATCGTCGTTTATGGCATGATCCTTGTGGGCGGTTTCGTGAAGACCTGGGGTCTCGACAATTCCCTCACCTTCGACCATTACCTCCGCGCATTTTCCGTGAGTTTCTCCAACGGCTCCATCGCGTGGACCGGCGTTGCTTGGAACTCGTTCTGGACGACCATGAAGATCGCGCTGATTTCCGCTCCGCTCACCGCCGCAGTCGGTCTCCTGACGGCCTATATCATCGTGCGGCAGAAATTTGCCGGGCGGAACCTGTTTGAATTTGCGCTGATGATGAGCTTTGCCATTCCCGGCACGGTCATAGGCGTCAGCTACATCATGGCCTTCAACCTGCCTCCGGTGGAAATGACCGGCTCGGCGCTGATCCTGATCGCCTGCTTTGTGTTCCGTAACATGCCGGTCGGTGTGCGCGGCGGCATTGCGGCGATGAGCCAGCTGGACAAGAGCCTCGACGAGGCCTCGCTGACGCTGCGGGCCAACAGTTTCCGCACTATCCGCAAGGTCATCCTGCCGCTCCTGAGGCCCGCGATCACGGCCGCTCTGGTCTATTCCTTCGTGCGCGCCATCACCTCCATCAGCGCCGTCATCTTCCTCGTCAGCGCCGAATACAACATGGCGACGTCCTACATCGTCGGCCTCGTAGAAAACGGCGAATATGGGATTGCGATTGCCTATTCCTCCATGCTGATCGTGGTGATGATCACCGTCATTGCCGGCTTCCAGTTCCTCGTTGGCGAGCGTCGGCTGCGGCGCGAAAACCGCGTCGCTGGCCTACCATCCGCTTCCCCCGTTCCTCTTGCCCAGGAGAAAACCGCATGATTTCCGTTAAGCCCGGCTCCGTTACCTTCAATAATGTCCGCAAGACCTTTGGTGCTTTCACCGCCATACCGGACCTGTCGCTCACCATCGAACCAGGCACGCTGGTAACTCTGCTCGGCCCATCCGGCTGCGGCAAGACGACGACGTTGCGCATGCTGGCGGGCCTCGAACACCCGACGTCCGGCCGCATTCTCATCGGCGATCAGGATGTCACGATGCTGCCAGCCAACGAGCGCGATGTCTCGATGGTCTTCCAGTCGTATGCGCTGTTCCCGCACATGACGGCGCTCGACAATGTTGCTTATGGCCTGCAATCCTCCGGGCTACGCAAGGCGGAAGCGCGGGAAAAGGCGGAAGAGGGGCTGAAGCTTGTCGGCCTTGCCGGCATGGGGCATCGCCTGCCTGCCGAACTTTCCGGTGGGCAGCAGCAGCGTGTCGCGGTTGCCCGTGCCCTCGTGCTGGAGCCGCAGGTGCTGCTGCTGGACGAACCTCTTTCGAACCTTGATGCCCGCCTTCGCCGCCGGGTCCGTACCGAAATCCGTGAGTTGCAGCAAAGACTTGGTTTCACTGCGGTTTACGTGACGCATGATCAGGATGAGGCGCTCGCCGTCTCCGACCGCATCATCGTGATGAAGGATGGAGAGATCGCCCAGTCTGGCGCCCCGCGCGAGCTCTATGAGGCTCCAGCCTCCGCCTTCATTGCCGATTTCATGGGTGAGGCGAATGTCGTGGGCTGCGAAGTGGTAAGGCTGGATGGACCGGACGCAATGGTCCGCGTTGGGGGCATCGATTATCGGCTTTCCGCAGGCAACGCCAGGCTGGGGCCGGCGAAGCTTGCGGTTCGCCCGGGCTCGATTTCAATCGGTCAGCCCGGCGGGCAGGGGGTTGCCGGGCGGGTGCTGCACAGCGCCTATCTGGGCGGCCACGTGGAATACGAGGTGGAAACCGAGATCGGCACGCTTTTCATCATCGATCATATGGCGGAAACCGGCCTGCCGCCGGCAAGCGACGTCACACTCGGCTTCAGGAGCCGCGGTATCGCTTTGATCCAGGCCTGATCCCCAGGCAAGCCAGATGCGGTTCCGGCCTGCTTCTGGCTGTCGACGCGCTGTCAGCACGCCGCATTCCGGATCGCCGCCGTGCCGGGCGAATAGCTCCGGCAGACGAATCAGTCCTCATGTCCGGCTCGGGAAAGGACACGACGTCACGCCAGTGATGAGAAATTGCAGGCTCCTCGATACAGTTTTTCCTGTGTGAAGAAAAACCGGTTATTCCGGCGGATTTCTGTTTACTTTTGCCGAGGTTGCGCGCCATCACGCTGACTGAATTCGCTGCCAGGCGTATCGTAAACCACGGAGGATGAGATGAAGGCACTGGTGCTGGAAGAAAAAGGGAAGCTCGCGCTCAGGGACTTTGACATTCCCGGTAAACTCGGACCGAAGGATGTGCGTATCCGCACCCACACGGTCGGGATTTGCGGCTCCGACGTCCATTATTATACACATGGCAAAATCGGACATTTCGTCGTCAACGCCCCGATGGTGCTCGGGCACGAAGCCTCTGGAACGGTGATCGAAACCGGCGCCGAGGTAACGCATCTCAAGGCTGGCGACCGTGTTTGCATGGAGCCGGGTATTCCCGACGCAACATCGCGCGCGTCGAAGCTCGGCATCTACAATGTGGATCCGGCCGTCCGTTTCTGGGCGACGCCCCCTGTGCATGGTTGCCTGACGCCGGAAGTCATTCATCCCGCTGCTTTCACGTACAAGCTGCCGGACAATGTGTCCTTTGCGGAAGGCGCCATGGTGGAGCCCTTTGCCATCGGCATGCAGGCGGCGCTGCGTGCCCGCATCCAGCCGGGCGATGTCGCCGTGGTAACAGGCGCCGGTCCGATCGGCATGATGGTGGCGCTTGCCGCGCTCGCGGGCGGCTGCGCGAAGGTCATCGTCGCCGATCTTGCCCAGCCCAAGCTCGATATCATCGCCTCTTACGATGGCATCGAGACCGTCAATATCCGCGAGCGCAACCTCGCTGAAGCGATCGCTGAGGCGACTGACGGCTGGGGCTGCGATATCGTCTTTGAATGCTCGGGCGCTGCCCCCGCCATTCTTGGCGTTGCCGCCCTCGCACGACCGGGCGGCGCAATCGTGCTCGTCGGTATGCCGGTCGATCCGGTTCCGGTCGATATTGTCGGCCTTCAGGCCAAGGAACTTCGGGTCGAAACGGTTTTCCGCTACGCCAATGTCTATGATCGCGCCGTAGCGCTCATCGCATCCGGCAAGGTCGATCTGAAGCCGCTGATTTCTGCGACCATTCCCTTCGAAGACAGTATTGCCGGTTTCGACCGTGCGGTGGAAGCGCGGGAAACGGACGTCAAACTGCAGATAGTGATGCCGCAATAAGTGCCAGACATTCGCTCGCTGATGCATAAGCGGCGAAAGGTGCGCGGAAAAGTATAAGTAGGGCCTGCCTGTGGCAGGCAGGCCCTACTCCAAAAATTCATCACAGATCGCCTCCTGATGAGAATTGTTTGGGCGCATCACGGCAAATTGAGCAAAAAAAACAGGCTCTCCGCAACGTTGACTGTCAATCACGTTGAGGCACTATTCAATTTCTGGCAAAAAACAGTCAAAAAAGTATCGGTAATTTCTCCGGCGTGATGTGGATGTTTAGCCGCGGCCCGCCCTATGCTCCTCATCAACGCCTGGGACGAGCCATAAAGAGGAATGGCTTCGCTTCGCAAATGCGGCGGACGTGACTGATGGGAGGAACCATGATGCAGCCCGATCTGGAACTGGTGCACATCCGCAAGGGCGAATCTTTCGCTGCCTGGCGGCATGGCTATCCGTTCCGTACCGTGCGCTGGCATTATCATCCCGAATATGAAATTCATCTGGTCGTCGCGACGTCAGGCACCTTCTATATAGGTGATTTCGTCGGCCGTTTCGGCCCCGGTCAGCTCATCATGACCGGCCCCAATCTCCCCCAGAACTGGATCAGCGAGATCGAGCCGGACGAAATCGTGCCGACCCGTTCCCTCGTGATCCAGTTTCCGGAGAGCTTTATCGAGGATGCCTGCGCCTCCATGTCCGAGATGGAAGTGGTGCGCGGCCTGCTGGACCGCAGCCGTCGCGGTATTCTCTTTGACGACGAGACGAGCGATCGGGTCCGCCCGCTGATCCTTCGGCTTATCGAGGCGCAGGGCCTGACGCGTCTGGCACTTTTCTGGGAAATTCTCGATCTCTTGGTCAATGCGCCGACATCCGAGGTGCTGGCGAGCCTCAGCTACGAACTGGATCTGACCGGGATTGGCGACAGCGGCATCAATCGCGCCCTCTCTCATCTGCGCGAGCATCTGACCGAACAGGTGGAGGAAATCGATCTCGCCGACATGGTGGGCCAGAGCCCGAGCGCCTTCTCCCGGGCCTTCAAGCGTCATACCGGCACGACGCTGGTGCGCTATCGCAATCAGTTAAGGATCGATCTTGCCTGCCAGATGTTGCTGGCGGATCAGGATGTGAAGGTGGCCGAGGTCTGCTACGATGTTGGCTTTTCCAATCTTTCCAATTTCAACCGGCATTTCCTGAAACTCAAGGGAATGTCACCGTCGAGGTTCCGAACCATTTTTGCGGCCCAGAAGGCAGCTGTTATGGCGGAGTAAACCAGCGACACATCGCCGATTTTTACCAATTCGGGCAGAGGTCTGTCCGGAAACGGGCACTTGTTGCCCCAACTTTCCTAATGGGAGGAAGAGTGAGATGAAAATGAAATCCAAGTTTCTGATGGCGACAGCCGTAATTGCAATGATGGCCGCTCCGGCGCTGGCGCAGGAAAAGCTGAAGATCGGCATGACCTTCCAGGAGCTGAACAACCCCTATTTCGTGTCGATGCAGGAAGCGCTGAAGGAAGCTGCGGCAAGCATCGGCGCTGACGTTGTCGTGACCGATGCCGGCCACGATGTGGCAAAGCAGATTTCCGACGTTGAAGATATGCTTCAGCAGAAGATCGACATTCTGCTTCTCAACCCAACCGACAGCGCCGGCATCGAAGCCGCCGTGCACGCTGCCAAGGCTGCCGGCGCAATCGTCGTTGCGGTTGACGCCAACGCCAATGGCCCGGTCGATACCTTCGTCGGCTCGAAGAACCGTGACGCGGGCTACAAGTCGTGCAAGCATCTCGGTGACGCGCTCGGCGGCAAGGGTGAAGTCGCGATCCTCGACGGTATCCCGGTCGTGCCGATCCTTCAGCGCGTCGAAGGTTGCAAGGCCGCACTCGCCGAATTCCCCGAGATCAAGCTGGTCGATACACAGAACGGCCGTCAGGACCGCTCCGTCGCTCTGGGCGTCGTTGAAAACATGATCCAGTCGCGTCCGAACCTCGCCGGCATCTTTTCGGTGAATGATGGCGGTGCGATGGGCGCTCTGGCTGCTATTCAGGGTTCCGGCAAGGACATCAAGCTGACCTCGGTCGACGGTGCTCCGGAAGCTGTGAAGGCGATTGCCGAGGGTGGTCCTTTCATCGAAACCACCGCGCAGTTCCCGCGTGACCAGGTGCGTGTCGGCCTTGCCATGGCGCTCGCCCAGAAGTGGGGCGCTCGCGTCGTGCCGAAGGAAGTCCCGATCGACGTTATGGTCGTCGACAGCAAGAACGCCGGCGAGTTCAGCTGGTAAGAACTCCTCCCAGGCCCCGTCCCCGCTTTATGCGGGGGCGGGGTTAAATCCCGACCATTGAGGAGGGTGAAATGCTGGAACTGAATGGAATAAGAAAAAGCTTTGGCAAGATCGAAGTCCTGCGTGGCGTCGACCTTGAGGCGCGCGCCGGCGAGGTGCATGCGCTTCTGGGCGAAAACGGCGCCGGCAAGTCGACTCTGATGAAGATCCTGAGCGGCATCCTGCAGCCCTCGGAAGGAACGA
The DNA here is from genome assembly GCF_055382365.1 of Agrobacterium sp. 5Ca39. NCBI lineage: Bacteria > Pseudomonadati > Pseudomonadota > Alphaproteobacteria > Hyphomicrobiales > Rhizobiaceae > Agrobacterium > Agrobacterium sp. 5Ca39. Next base: position 540,103 of record NZ_AP026437.1, read on the forward strand.
TCCGCATTGACGGCAAGGATCGCCGCTTCGCCAATTACGATGAGGCGATTGCCGCCGGTGTCGGCATCGTGTTTCAGGAATTCAGCCTGATCCCTTATCTCAACGCCGTTGAAAACATGTTCCTTGCCCGCGAAATACGCGGGCCGCTGCGCCTTCTGAACAAGGGCGCGATGCGCAAGCGCGCAGCCGAAATCATGGGCCGGCTCGCCGTGGATGTTCCGCTTGACGTCCCGGTGCACCGCCTTTCCGTCGCCCAGCAGCAATTTGTCGAAATCGCCAAGGCCTTGTCACTGGATGCCCGCATTCTCGTGCTCGACGAGCCGACCGCCACGTTGACGCCTTCCGAGACCGAACATCTGTTCAAGGTCATGCGCGAACTGCGACGTCAGGGTGTCGCGATCATCTTCATTTCGCACCACCTCGAGGAAATATTCGAGATCTGCGACCGCATCACCGTCCTGCGCGATGGAGAACTGATCGGCTCCTGCCTGACCTCCGAAGTCGATAACGATCGCCTGGTGGAGATGATGGTCGGCCGGCGCATCGAGGCCAGCTTCCCGCCCAAGCCGCAACTCGATCCTTCCGCCGCGAAGGTGATCGAAGTCGAGGAGCTGCAACTGAAGAAGGGCGGCCCGGTCTCGCGTTTCGCGCTGCGCAAGGGCGAAATTCTTGGTTTTGCCGGGCTCGTTGGCTCAGGCCGCACGGAAACAGTTCTCGCCATGCTCGGCGCGCATTCCGCGCCGCGCCGCAAGATCAAGCTCGATGGCGTCGATACGCGTTTGTCCGGCCCCGATGATGCGCTGATGCGAGGCATCGGCCTGCTGCCGGAAAGCCGCAAGGAGGAAGGACTGATCACCAGCTTCTCCATCCTGCAGAACATCTCGCTCAACAATTACGGCAAATACCGCAAGGCGCACTGGTTCCTCGATCTCAAGAAGGAACTGGAGTACACGACAAAGGCCATGGCGCAGGTGCAGGTGAAGGCACAAGGGCCTTACGCCCGCGTCGACACGCTGTCCGGCGGCAACCAGCAGAAGATCGTTATCGCGCGCTGGCTGAACCACGACATGCGCGTGCTGATCTTCGATGAGCCGACACGTGGCATCGATGTCGGAGCGAAGGCAGAAATCTATTCGATGATGCGCGAATTTGCTGCCAGGGGCCATTCGATCATCATGATCTCCTCGGAACTGCCGGAAGTCATCGGCATGTCCGACAGGGTCTGCGTCTTCCGGTCCGGCGGCATCGTTGCCACGGTCGAGGGAGACGACATCAATTCAGAAACAATAATGACAAACGCCACCACCGGGAGAGTTGAACATGTCGCTTGATGCAAACACCGGCGTTGCCGCGAAAACGGGCGGTTTCAGTCTCAGTGCCATGCTGCGCTCGCCGCTCGCCCTGCCGCTGGCGGGTCTGATTGTCGTATCCATCCTGATGGGGCTTGCGAGCGACAATTTCTTCAGCCTCAACAACATCATGAACGTGTTGCGGCAGGTTTCCGTCGTTGGCATTCTGGCCGTCGGCATGACTTTCGTCATTCTGACCGGCGGTATCGACCTGTCGGTCGGCGCTGTCATGGCGCTTATCGGAACGCTTTCCGCTGGCCTGATGGTGAACACCGGCCTCTCGCCTGCAATAGCCCTGCCGGCCGGCCTGTTCATCGGTCTCGGCATCGGTATCTTCAACGGAGCGCTTGTCGCCTGGGGCAAGATGCCCGCCATCATCGTCACACTCGCCACCATGGGCATGGCCCGTGGCCTTGGCCTTATCTATTCCGGCGGCTACCCCGTCAGCGGTATTCCGAGCTGGATTTCCTGGTTCGGTGTCGGCCGTATCGGTGTGGTTCCCGTCCCAGTCGTCATCATGGTGGTGATCTACGCCATCGCCTGGGTGCTGTTGCAGCGCACCGCTTTCGGCCGCCACGTCTATGCGCTCGGTGGAAACGAACTGGCAGCCCGTCTTTCGGGCGTGAAGACACAGCGCGTCAAGCTTGCCGTCTATGGCATCTCCGGCGTCACGGCAGCATTTGCGGCACTGATCCTCACCGGCCGCCTGATGAGCGGTCAGCCCAATGCCGGTGTCGGCTTCGAACTCGATGCCATCGCGGCCGTTGTTCTTGGAGGCACGGCGATTGCCGGCGGCAGGGGCCTCATTCTCGGCACGCTCATCGGCGCGGTGCTGCTCGGCATTCTCAATAACGGCCTCAACCTGATGGGCATCAACCCCTATCTGCAGGATGTCATCAAGGGCGGCATCATCCTGCTGGCCATCTATATCGGACGGGAATGGCGCTGAGCCGGCCCGGAAATATCTTCATAAACGCAGGAGAATTAAATGTCTGAATCGCTGCAAGGCAAGATTGCGGTCATCACCGGCGCCGCATCCGGCATCGGGCTTGCCACCACAGAAGCGCTGTTGGAACAGGGCGCGACCGTGGTCATGGTGGACTGGAACGAGAAGGCTCTCAATGATCTGGTTGCCAAGCTTGGCGACCGCGCCATCCCGCAGGTCAGCAATCTGCTCGATGCCGACAGCTGCAACGCAATGATCCCTGAGATCCTCAAGAAGGTCGATCATATCGACATTCTCTATTGCAATGCCGGCACCTATATCGGCGGCGATCTCACCGAGACGACGCCGGAAGCCATCGACAAGATGCTCAATCTCAACGTCAACGCCGTCATGAAGAATGTTCATGCCGTCGTACCGCACATGTCGGAGCGCAAGACCGGCGATATCATTGTCACCTGCTCTATCGCCGGTCACTTCCCGACCTATTGGGAGCCGGTCTATTCCGGCTCGAAATGGGCGATCACCAGCTTCGTGCAGGGCATGCGCCGCCAGATGATCCCGCACGGCGTGCGCGTTGCGCAGGTCTCCCCCGGCCCGGTCGTTTCCGCACTGCTGGCCGATTGGCCGGAGGAAAACCTCCGAAAGGCCAAGGAATCGGGCAGCCTCATCGATGCGAGCGAAGTGGCCGATGCCGTTGTCTACATGCTGACACGCAAGCGCACCGTTACCATCCGCGACATGCTGGTCTTGCCGACCAACTTCGACCGCGTTTAAAAACGTCTGGAGCGGCGGGAAAACCGGAAACGGTTCCGCCGCTCAAATCTGTTCAAGTACCGGATCATCCGCTCCGAGGAGTATCACAAATGGCTTCCTATCTCGTTGGTGTCGATGTCGGGACCGGCTCGGCGCGGGCCGGTGTCTTCGACGTCTCGGGCAAGCTTCTCGCCACCGCCAAGCGTCCGATCAGCATGCATCGCGAAGATGGCGGCATTGCCGAGCAATCGAGCGCGGAAGTGTGGCAGGCGGTTTGCGACAGCGTCCGGGAGAGCGTCTCACGCGCTGGTATCGATCCTGTCGAAGTTGCCGGCATCGGTTTCGATGCCACCTGCTCACTCGTCGTTCGCGGGCCGGACGATGAGACCCTGCCGGTTGGCGCTGCCGATCATCCCGAACGCGATATCATCGTCTGGATGGATCACCGTGCCGTTGAACAGGCAGAGCGCATCAATGCCGGAGAACATGCGGTTCTCAAATATGTCGGTGGCCGCATCTCTCCCGAAATGCAGACGCCGAAGCTTTTGTGGCTTCGGGAAAATCGACCGGATGTCTATGCCCGTGCCGAACACTTCTTTGACCTGACGGATTTTCTCACTTGGAAAGCCTCCGGTGCACTTGATCGATCCGCCTGCACGGTCACCTGCAAATGGACCTATCTCGCCCATGAAAACCGCTGGGATTCGGAATATTTCAACAATATTGGCCTTGGCGATCTGGCGGAACAGGGCTTCCGCCGCATCGGTGAAAGTGTCGTCCATCCGGGCACGGCGCTCGGCTCCGGTCTGACGGAAGACGCCGCAAAGGCGATGGGGCTGGTCGCAGGCACCGCCGTTGCTGCGGGCCTGATTGATGCCCACGCCGGCGGCGTCGGTACGGTTGCTGCGGGAGGCGATGCTTCGAAATGCCTTGGTTATGTTTTCGGGACCTCGTCCTGTACCATGACGACGACAGCCGAACCCGCTTTCGTGCCTGGCGTCTGGGGGCCTTATTACTCGGCCATGGTTCCCGGTGCGTGGCTGAATGAAGGCGGCCAGTCTGCTGCCGGTGCGGCCATCGATTATCTGGTTCAGCTACATCCGGCAGCCCCCGAAGCGAAGGTGCTTGCCGAGAAGGATGGCAAAGCCTTACCGGTCTGGCTTGCCGACCGCGCCCTCGGCCTCGCCGAATCCGCTTCCGCCGCAGCAAAGCTTGCAGAGGATTTTCATGTGGTGCCGGAATTTCTCGGCAACCGTGCACCCTTCGCCGATCCCCATGCCCGCGCGGTGGTTGCCGGGTATGGCATGGAAACCGGCGTGGATTCCCTTGTCGCGCTTTATGTGGCCGGGCTTCTCGGCCTTGGTTACGGGCTTCGTCAGATCATCGAAACGCAGGCCCGCAACGGCGCGCCGGTGGAAACCATCAGTGTCAGCGGCGGTGCGGGTGCCCACCCGCTTGCACGGCAGTTGCTGGCCGATGCGACCGGGCTTCCCGTCGAATTAACCGAATGCGAGGAGCCGGTGCTTCTTGGTTCCGCCATGTTGGGCGCCGTCGCCGCAGGGACTTATCCGGACCTGATGGCGGCGATGCCGGCGATGTCGCGTATTGGCAGCAGTGCAACGCCCGATCCTGGTTTCCAGAGGGTTCACCAAGCGCGTTACGACGCGTTTCTGACGCTGCAGAATGCGGCCCGCGCCATTCGTTCCGCTAGCCATTCCTGAGCGCCGTCAAAATAACTTAGATCATCCGGCCGCATTGGCCGCAAATAACGAGGATTCCATGCAGTTTTCCGGAAAATCCGTCATCATCACCGGCGCAGGCAAAGGCATCGGCCGCGCCTGCGCGCAGCTGATGGCCGCACGTGGTGCGGAGGTCGTGGCGATCAGCCGCACGCAGTCCGATCTCGACAGCCTCAGAAGCGAAATCGGCGGCCGCTCGATCCGTGCCGATCTTGCCGACGTCGCCGCCACCCGCGCCGCCATGGCCGAAGCCGGCACCTGCGATTTCCTGATCAACAGCGCCGGCATCAATGTGCTGGAAAGTGTGCTTGACATGAGCGATGCAGGCTACGAGGCCGTGCTGGGCATCAATCTGCGCGCAGCCATCGTCACCTGCCAGGAATTTGCCCGCGCCCGTGTTGCAAGGGGGGGCGGCGGCGCCATCGTCAACATCACCTCGATTGCAGGGCATCGCGGCTTTCAGGATCACCTGTGTTATGCGGCGTCCAAGGCCGGGCTTGAGGGCGCAACCCGCGTGCTCGCCAAGGAACTTGGCCCGCATGGTATTCGCGTCAATGCCGTCGCGCCCACCATCACACTCACTGAACTGGCTGCGGAAGCGTGGAACGATCCGGTCAAAAGCCAGCCTATGATGGTGCGTCATCCTCTCAACCGCTTCGCAGAAGCGGAAGAGGTGGCGCAGAGCATCGCGCTGCTGCTTTCCGATGACAGCAAGATGATTTCCGGCGCCATATTGCCAGTGGACGGTGGCTTCCTCGCCGTTTGAGCGAAACAACAGCTGCTCTCGGCGCAGGCCGATTGAAACCTGAAAAAATCGATGCGCGGGGTGCGATACGCATTGCCCGCGCATTTCATCTATGGCGGATGGAGTTAGTTCAGGTCCGGGTGCCGGCCGACGAGCTGACTGCGTTTCGCCTGCAGAATTTCTTTCTGCTGTTCCAGTTTGAGAAGCTCCTCGTCAATCTCTTCAACGCTTTTTTCGATGTGCAGATATTGCGCGGCGAGAAGCGATTTTGCCTCCTTGCGGCTGGAGGCGTTGGGCGTATCGCCATAGAGAGGCCGGTTCGCCGTCTCTTTCAGGAAGAAAGTGGTGACAATGCCGAAGACAGCGGCGACCATGAGGTAATAGGCCGGCATATAGATGTTGTCGGTCGCTTCCACCAGCCAGGCCGTGGCCGTTGGAGTCAGGCCGGCGACGATGATCGAGATGTTGAACGCGATCGCCAGGGCGCTATAGCGTATGCGCGCCGGGAACAGAGCGGGCAAGGTCGAGGCCATGATTCCGATCAGGCAGTTCAGCGCGACGGCAAGAATAAGCAAGCCGAAGAAAATCTGGACCACCTGCCCGCTGGCGATGAGATGGAAAGCCGGTAGCGAGAGAAAAAAGATCGCCGTGCTGCCGACAGCGAGGAAAGGTTTGCGGCCTATCCGGTCGCTCAAAAGCCCGATGGCCGGCTGGACGAACAGCATACCCACCATGACGGCGATGATGATGAGGACGCCGTGATCCTCGCTGTAATTCAGCGTCTTTGACAGATATGTGGGCATGTAAGTCAGCAGCATGTAGTAGGTGACATTGGTGACGAGAACCATGCCGATGCAGATTGCCAGCGAACGGAGATGTTTGCTGGTGATCTCCGCGATGGGGACCATGGGCCGTTCCTTCAGCGACTGACGGTCCTCCTCTTCAGCGCGGTGAAGGCGTTCGGTGAAAGCCGGCGTCTCCTCCGCGGCGTGGCGAAGATAAAGGCCGATCAGTCCGAGCGGAGCGGCAAGGAAGAACGGAATGCGCCAGCCCCAGTCAAGAAATTTCGCCTCGCCCATGGCGGTGCTGAGCAGCACCACCAGCCCCGCGCCAAGCACAAAACCGGCAATCGAGCCGAAATCGAGCCAGCTGCCGAGATAACCGCGTTTTCGGTCGGGCGCATATTCCGCCACGAAGATGGCCGCACCGGTATATTCTCCGCCCACGGAAAAGCCCTGAACGAGCTTGCAGAGCAGCAAAAGGATAGGGGCCCAGATGCCGATGGTCGCATAACCCGGAATGAGGCCAATGCAGAAGGTGCTGGCGGCCATGATGATAATGGTGAGAGAGAGGACCTTCTGCCGCCCGAACCTGTCGCCCATCGCCCCGAAGAAAACGCCACCTAGCGGACGAATGAGAAACGGCACCGAAAATGTCGCAAGTGCCGCCACTGTCTGAACGGCGGGGGCAGCGTCCGGAAAGAAGACCTTGCCAACGGCGTAAGCGACAAAGCCGTAAACACCGAAATCGAACCACTCCATGGCATTTCCGAGGGCGGCTGCCGTCACGGCTTTTTTGACCTTCTCGTCATCGATGACGGTCACGTCGTCAATGCTCAGCGGGCTGGCCTGAATCTGACTGTTCAATTGTTGTCCCCTTGAATGCCTTGCAACCATTTATTGCGCGACGTGAAAATGCGTGACATGCGCATGTGTTCCATTTGCAGGCGGAAGCGGTGCGGGGGCGGGGTGTGCCCCAATAAACGAACGCCCGGCAATGGCCGGGCGCTTCTGAGATCTGGTGGGATTTATTCAGTGACGATGCTCGGGCATGTCCTTCAACTGATCCTTAGTCCATGAGGTCACTGCGTGGACATCGCCGTCCTCATCGCGCATGAAGTCAAGGTCGCTGAGCGGAACTGCGACGGGCTTTGCGCCGATGCCGAGAAAGCCGCCGACATCGATGATCGCCGTGCTGCCGGCGCCGACGCCGTGTACGTGGTCAACCTTCCCAACCTTGTGGTCATCGGCGCCATAGACGGTCGCGCCTTCTAGAACCGACGGCGTCAGTTCGGTTTCAACCAGACGTACGTGATTGCTATGATCCATTTTTTCCTCCTGTCGTGGTTTACAGGAACGAAACTCCCGCGTTGCAAAACCGTTCCATTGGCTGTTGGTCGCAGTCATTGCGCTGCCTTGCGAACAGACCTGCAAGCTTCCGGAATGAATATGCCGATACTTTGTCATTCGATAATCATGTTTGACCGAGAAAACCCTCTTGAAATTAATGAACGCGTGTGCAATATGAACACGCGTTCACTCGAAAGAAATGGTTTTGCGCATGGACTCGATGCCCTATCCGGATACATTGGCAGCTCGCGCTGAACTGTGCCGCAGCGTTATTTTATCCGCCGGCGAACTGGTGCTCAAAGGTTTTCAGGGTGAGGCGACACGAAGCTTCTCCATGAAGGGGCCGCAGGATTTTCTGACTGTGACCGATGCGGCTTCCGAGGCGCATATTCGCGGGGCGATCTCGGCTTGTTTCCCAGACGATAGTTTCTTTGGTGAAGAAGGCGGCGGTGAGATCGGCGATCGGGTGTGGGTCGTCGATCCCGTTGACGGCACCGCGAATTTCGCGCGTGGCATCCCGCATTTCTGCATCTCCATTGCTTATGTCGAGAAGGGGCGAACGGAAATCGGCGCGATCTATAATCCTGCGCTTGACGAGCTTTATTTCGCGCGTCGCGGTGAAGGAGCAACGCGCAACGGGCAGCCGATTCAAACCGCGGAAACGACGCGCTTTGATGCGTCATCGATCGAGATGGGCTGGTCGACCCGGGTCGCGAATTCCACATATCTCGATATCGTCAGGAACCTGCTCGATATGGGCAGCAATGTTCGTCGTGCAGGCTCTGGAGCGCTGGCGCTTGCCTATGTGGCCGACGGTCGTTCCGACGCCTATCTCGAATTGCATATGAATTCATGGGATTGTCTTGCAGGCTTGCTACTCGTCAGCGAAGCTGGCGGCGATGTCTGCCCATTTCTGGAGATTGGCAGTCTTAGGGACGGCGGGCCTGTTCTGGCTGCGGCCCGCGGTGTTGCCAGAGGCGTCAGCCAGGCAGCGAATATACCCCTTGCCGAAAGGACGCCGTCGGACCGGCAGCGCGCCGCCTCGGCCTGATTTCAGGCGAACACCTCTTCGGGGTGTTCGCGCATGTGGAGGAATGAAATGGATGGACCCGTTTATGCCCGCCCGGCAATCAGCCTGATTGCGGAAGGGCTCGGTCCGCATAATGCCGCCCTTTACATCGGCGGCAGCGATGGTGCTGGCGACCGGGAGCTTCTGCGCCGGCACGGCATTACGACCGTCGTTAATTGCGCCGTCAATCTTGATATCAATCTCGTGCAGACGATGGCCGAAGAAGGCGACCGGCGGGCTGTGGGTTATGGTGACATCCGCTATTACAAGCTTGGCCTGATCGACGGCGATGGCAGCCCTGACACCATGATGCTGGGCGCTTATTACATACTCGATGGCGCACTTCGCCAGACCATGCCGAAGCGGGAGACTTATCCCTTTGTCGATGGCGGCAATGTGCTTGTCAACTGCCGCAGCGGCCGCAGCCGTTCCGTCTCGCTGGTGGCGCTTTTCCTGCACAAGCAGCAGCCCGACCTCTATCCGACCCTCGACGATGCGCTGGCCGTGATCCGCACGAAACGGGAATTGCGGCCTGACGAATGGTTCGAGACGCCGAAACCGATGCTTTATGCCGCCGCCCGCCGCGCTTCCGAATGGATCGACTTGGTTGAGGGCAGAAAGATCGCGCAATCATGCTGACACATATGCTGCCTTCCGTTGCCGTCATTGCCGATGCGCATTTTCATGATACTTCAGCGGATTTCGGGTTTCCCGGCATCGAAATCGAAGGCGAGCGCATCACCATGCGTAGCTGGTCGGAAACGCGTGAATCCACCCGGGTTTTCAACGAGAGCGCGGATGCATTGCATGCGGCGCTGGAAGAGGTGCGCCAGCGTGGCATTCGCCATGTGGTGCTGCTCGGCGATTATACCGATGACGGGCAGCGGGTGACGACTGAAACGCTGAAGGGCATTCTGGAACGCCATCGCGATACCCATGGCACCGCTTTTTATGCGCTGCCCGGGAACCATGACATTTTCGGTCCTTGCGGCCGAAATCACACCAAGGAATTCCTGACGGAGAACGGCAAAGGCGTCCTGGTTTCCAGCGATGCGCGCCGCACCGGGGAAGGGGTCGTCATAACCGACCGCATGTACTGCGAAGGTTATCCCGCCGGCCTCGATCCGATGGGGGCTTTCGGTTATTTCCGCCAGCCGGATTATCTGCATTGGGAGACGCCCTTCGGCGCGTCCGACGCGCCGGAAGACCGGCTCTACGACGTGCGCTCTCCCGATGGGCGGAATGTCTATCGCTTGATGGACGCCTCCTATCTTGTCGAGCCGGAAGAGGGCCTCTGGCTCCTGATGATCGATGCGAATATTTTCGAGCCGCGCGACGGTGTCTTTCAGCGAGGTGAGGAAGCCGCCTTTACCGACAGCACTTCGGGTGGCTGGAACGCGCTCCTGCGTTGCAAGCCCTTCATCATTGACTGGATTGCCCACGTGCGCCACAGGGCGGAGCTGCTCGGCAAGACCTTGCTGGGCTTTTCCCATTATCCGGTGCTCGATCCCTTCGACGGAGCAAGCCGTGCCGAAGGTGCCCTGTTCGGTGAAACCAATGTCGTGCGCCGTACGCCACGCAAAGCGGTGGAAGACGCGCTGGTACGGGCTGGGTTAACCGTCCATTTCAGCGGGCACCTGCATGTCGAGGGCGTGACGCAGGGTGGGAAGGGTGATAGGTCGCTCACCAATATTGCCGTCCCTTCGCTCGTCGCCTTTCCTCCCGGATTCAAGGTCATCCATCCAGCCCGGCAGGACATCAGCGTGGAAACGGTGGAAATGACCGCTCTGCCGGTCAATGACCGTATTTGCCAGGGTTACGCGCAGGAGTCGGTACTGGCAGGTGAAGAGGACGACCCGTCTTTTGCAGCCGGTGATTATGGTGGGTTCCTGCTTGGCCACAAGCGGGCGCTGATCAGACATCGCTATTTCAGCAAGGAATGGCCGGCAGAGATCGTTGCGGCAATCTCCGACAAAACCGTGCAGGAGGTTCTCCTCCTGCTTGGGCAGGATGGCCACGAACTGTCTGATGGACTTGCGCTGTCATTCGAATTGCCCATGTTCGAGCTGATTGCCGACTGGTATTGCCTGCGACAGGCGGCGGGTCTAGCCCTGCCGCATATCCCGCATGAGCGGCTCTGTCTCTATCGGAAATTGGCGCAGCGTTTCGGCCGCGCGCCGGATCGTCACGACCGGTCCGTCAGGAGTTTTATCGAAATCTTCCTCGGAGCGCTCGGCCTGTTTCTTGAGCGTGCAGAAAGCAGCCCGCGTGACATTACGCTTCGGCTCGGGTCGCAGCGTGACCGCGTTGCAGTTTGATCCGACGATTTGCGGAAGGGGCGGTCTATCATGGCTGGGTTGATTGCTGTCCGACCACCGGGACGGCAGGCGGGGTGATTGAATGGAATCGGTCGTTGTCGGCATCAACCTGTTCGGCGCCGTGGCTTTGCTGCTTTTCGGGCTTGCGCAGATAAAGGATGGCATGTCACGCGCCTTTGGTGCGAGGCTCCGCATCGGTCTGGCCGCCGGCACGCGCGGCCAGTATCGCTCCTTCTTCGCTGGTCTCGTGGCGACAATCGCCTTGCAGAGTTCCACTGCCACCGCGCTGATGGTCGCCTCTTTCGTCGAGAAGGACCTCATCGCGCCGGCCATGGCGCAGATCGTCCTGCTCGGCGCCAATGTCGGAACTGCGATGACGGCGTGGATTGTCGCTCTCGGGCTTGGCTGGCTGTCACCGTTGCTCATCCTTGCCGGTGTCATCCTGTCGCGTGGCAAATCGGTGCAGCGGCAGGGAGGCGGGGCGGCGGTGGCAGGTGTCGGTCTCATGCTGCTGTCCCTTCATCTTCTCTCGGCTGCAACTGATCCCATCAGGCAGTCGCCAGCACTGGGTCTCTTTATCGGCATGCTCGGTGATGCCTGGCCTGTGGCGCTGATCTTCTCCGCCGTCCTTGCTGTTCTTGCCTCCTCCAGTCTCGCCATCGTCGTTCTGATCCTGTCACTTGCCGCCAGCGGCGGCATGGAAACGAGCCTCGTGATCGTTCTGGTGCTCGGCGCCAATCTCGGTGGCGCGGTGCCGCCGGTACTGGCGACGCTGAAAGCCCCGATCGCGGCACGCCGGGTGACGGTGGGAAATCTCGTCGTCAGGGCCATCGGCTGCCTCGCTGCGCTGCCGCTCGCCGGATATGCCGCGGCCCTGCTGGACATGTCACCCTTTTCGCATGCGAATCTTGCTGTGGATGCGCATCTCGCCTTCAATTTTGCTGTTGCCGCCTTCGCGTGGCCGCTCTCGCCAGTGCTTCTGCGAGTAACGACGATGCTGCTGCCAGACAGAGAGAGCACCGAAAACAATCACAGCTATCTCGACAGTCACGATCTCGATCAACCGGTTGCGGCGCTTGCCGGCGCAAGCCGCGAGGTGCTGCTGGTCGGCGACCTGATCGAGCTTATGCTGCGGCAGGCGAGTGAGGCCATGCGGGACAGCGATGCCGCAAAACTCAACGATATCAGTAGCCTGGAGGGCCGGGTCGACCGCCTGCAGCATGAAATCAAGGTTTATGTCTCGAAGGTCGGACAGAATGGCCTGGCCCGCAAGGACCAGCGCCGTGCGATGGATATTGTCGAATATGCCATCAATCTCGAACATATCGGCGATATCATCGAAAAAGGCATCCGTCCGGAGATCGCCAAGAAGATCGATCTCGGCCTCCGCTTTTCCGATGATGGGAAAAGTGAACTTGAGCGTCTTTTTGCCGTCACGCTCGATAATATCCGCATGGCACAGTCCGTTTTCGCCACTCGCAACGCCGATCTTGCCCGTCGGCTGGTGGAAGTGAAGGAAGATGTGCGGCGGCTGGAAAAACAATCGTCGGAAAGCCATCTCCAGCGCCTGCGCGACGGCCGGGTTGACAGCATTCAGACCAGTTCGGTGCATCTGGACATGTTGCGCGATCTCAAGCGCATCAACGCCCATCTTGCAGCCGTCGCCCACCCGATCCTCGATGAGAGCGGGCTGCTGATCGAAAGCCGGATCCGGCAGGCGGGTTAGCGTGCGGTAATGCGCTCCACCATGGAAACGGGCACGACCTGGAGCCGCGTTTCCGGCTCGTCGCTGTCAAGAGCGGTCAGGACCTTCTCCGTCAACGCGTCGAAGGACTGGGCAACGGTCGTCAGCTGGTAGCTTTTCCAGCCCGCCTGCGGAATGTCGTCGAAGCCGACGATCGAAATGTCTTCCGGCACCCGGCGGCCCATTTCAAGACGCGCGGCGTCCATGAAGCCGAGCGCGAGCAGATCGGTCACGCAGAAGGCGCCATCGATGGACTTGTCCGCCAGCAATTCGCAGCCGGCCTGATAGCCGCTGTCATAGCTGGTCGGACCACCCGACCAAGGCACGACCTCGATACCTTCAACCGTCATGCGCTGGGTGAAGGCACCGGCGCGGCGCAGCTGAGCCGGCGTCTGGCTACCGCTGGAAACGACCGCGACTTTCCTGCATTTCGCCGCCACAAGCCGCATGGCGGCAAGATCGGCGCCATGGGAATCGTCGCTCAACACCATATTCGTGTCGGTGCGATCAAGACGCTGATTGATGAGAATGAGGCGCACGCCATTGGCGATGCATTCATCGACGATCGAAGCCGGCGGTTCGCCGGAAAGGACCACGATGGCCTGCGCGCGGAATTCGAAGAGAAGCTCGATCAGCGGCGCAATGTCCTTGCGGGCATCTGCCGCATTCAGCAACAGGCATTGCAAGCCCCGGCGCAGGAGGCCGATGCTGAGGAGATCGAGCTGTTTTGAAATAAATGGGGAGCTGAGATTGGCACCGACGACCCCGATGAGATTGGAGCGGTCGTTGTTGAGACCCTGCGCCAGACGGTTGACGCGGTAGCCGAGTTCCTGTGCGGCTTTCAGCACCTTGCGCCGGACGGCCTTCGATACGCTGCCGCCGGGTGTGAAGGTACGAGAGACGGCGGAGCGTGAAACCCCGGCCTTTTTCGCCACCTCTTCGGCCGTCACGAACCCTCTTGCCATCCAACTCCCCCGGTTCCGAAATCCAATGCCTGATATCACAGGCTACGGGATGTCGGCTATTCCAATTTCACCAGCACCCGTCACCCTTGAGAAAAGCTCTCTGGCGTTTCAGGAAATATCCAATCCGTTCCACAGGCGTCGGGACAGGAAAAACATTTCCTGCCCGGCGCCGTTCAAAAATTACAGTTTTGTGACAAAATTACGTTTGAAAACAAATAAATAAGTTAATGATCACGTGTGCATTTTTTCATTGACAAAACGTCTTTTAAGACGGATCATGCATTCCAAGGTAGAGTGAGATATGGAATTTTTATTCCATAATCGCTTTGCCGGCGATGTTTTCGGGAGGAGCTGGGATCATCGTTGTGAGCGGGTGAAACACCCCGCTTCTGAAGCATAGATGCATTGCTGAAGGTTACGCACGCGCCGCCTGTTCTACGGGTCGCGCGAAGGCAGGTGTTTGCCGGCGCGTGAGGGCAAAGCGTGGCCATATGGGGAGAGAGAATGGCTCTTTTAAGCGAATCGACGAAGGCGGAGGCGCTGGGAAGTCCCCCAACGACCGCGCCTTCGGCATGGCAGGCCTGGCGGTATCGTCTCAAGGTCGCACTCAGGGAGCCGACGACGCTGATCGGCGTTCTGACGGCTCTGCTTTTCACCTATCTGATCGTCGTTCCGATCATTTCGATCATTCTCGATGCCGTCCGCGTCCAGTTCGGCCACGAACGGCGCCTCGGCAAGGGTGTCGGCGATCTCACGCTTTATTATCTCGACAGGGCGTTTTTTTCGCCCGTCGCATCGGATCTTTTCTGGCGTCCGCTCTTCAATACGTTGACCGTCGCATTCGGGGCGATTGCGCTTTCGCTCGTCATCGGCACCGTTCTTGCCTGGCTTATCAGCAGAACGGACATGTTCGGCCGCCGCTGGTTCGCCACGGCCTTGATCGTGCCCTATATGCTGCCGGCCTGGACCTTCGCGCTCGCCTGGACGACGTTGTTTAAAAATCGCACCGTCGGCGGCCAGCCCGGCTGGTTCGAGGCGATAGGCCTCACGCCGCCGGACTGGGTGGCTTACGGGCGTTTCCCGATCACCATCATCCTTGCCCTGCATTACACGCCTTTCGTCATCCTGCTGTTCGGCTCGGCGCTTCGCCGCTTCGACTCGCAGCTTGAAGATTCCGCCCGCATTCTCGGTGCCCATCGTTATCAGGTCGCCCTGCAGGTCATCCTGCCGCTGATGCGCCCGGCGCTATTGTCCTCGATGGTGCTGATCTTTGCGAAATGCCTTGGCGAGTTCGGCGTACCCTATGTTCTCGGGCTGCCCGTGAAGTTCGAGGTTCTCTCCACATCGCTGTTCCGCAGCATTGCGTCGCGCCAGACGGGTGTTGCCGGTGTCGTCGCGGCCTCGATCATGCTCATCGGCATCATCACGCTCATGATCGACGCCCGCCTCGTTCGCGAAGCCCGCCGTTTCGTGACCATTGGTTCGAAAGGCTCGATGAACAGGCAGAGCCGTCTCGGCAAGATGCGTCTTCCGGCGACGGGCTTCGCGGCTGCCATCTTCGTTCTCAGTGTCGGCCTGCCGCTTCTGACCCTGGCGCTCTCGACGGTCATGAAAATGCCGGCCCGCTTCACGTTCGACAACTTCACCCTCGATTACTGGATTGGCAGCAACCTCAACACCGTCGCCTTGCAGACCGGCGTGCTCCTGAGCCCCGACCTATGGGCTGCCGCAAAAAACACGATGATGATCGTCGGGTTTGCCTCGCTCACATCGGGCATTCTTGGCCTGCTCGTCGGTTATGTCGTCATCCGCACGCCGGTGCGTGCCCTGTCCGTCTACCTGCGACAGGTGACGTTCCTGCCCTATCTCGTGCCCGGCATTGCCTTTGCCGCCGCCTATCTGTCGCTCTTTGCCGTTCCGCGTGGGCCGATGCCGGCGCTCTATGGTACGGTGACGATCCTCATCCTGGCGCTGATCGCTGACCAGATGCCCTACGCTTCGCGAGCCGGCATTTCCGCCATGACGCAGCTTGGAAAGGACCCGGAAGAGGCTGCCCAGATCGCCGGTGCAGGTTGGTTCCGCCGCATGATCTCGATCGTCATCCCGATCCAGAAAGGATCGCTGGTGACCGGGGTTCTCCTGCCCTTCATTTCGGGCATCAAGGGTCTCAGCCTCTTCGTGATCCTCGCCGTGCCGAGCACGGATGTTCTGACCACCTATTCGCTGCGGCTGGTCGACTACCACTACACGCAGGCTGCCAACGCCGTGGTGCTGATCATCGCCGCCATTGCCTATTTCGGCACGCTGTTGGCCCAGAAGCTGACCCGTACAAATCTTGCAGAAGGACTTGGAAGCTGATGCCTACCATCAACCTGCGCGGTGCGCAGAAAAACTACGGCGTGAATTCCGCGAATGCGGTTTCCGATCTCGATCTCGAAATCCGCGACGGCGAGTTCATGTGCCTGCTCGGGCCTTCCGGCTGCGGCAAGACCACCACGCTTCGCATGATAGCTGGCCTCGAAAACCTCTCGGGCGGAGAGATCCGCGTCGGCGACCGGGTGATCGATTCCGTGACCGAAGGCATTTTCGTGCCGCCGGAAAAACGTGAAATGGGCCTCGTTTTCCAGAGCTACGCGCTATGGCCGCATCTGACTATCGAGCGCAATACCGATTTCGGCCTGCGCCTGCGCAAGCTGCCGAAGGCCGAGCGTGAAGCCCGTGTCGAGCGCGTCATGCAGGCGCTTGACATCGCCAAATATCGCGACCGCTATCCGTCGCAGCTTTCCGGTGGTCAGCAGCAGCGTGTGGCGCTTGCCCGCATGCTCGCCGTCAATCCGGGCGTTCTGCTTCTCGATGAGCCGCTCTCCAATCTGGATGCCCGGCTGCGGCTTGAAATGCGCGCCGAGCTGAAGCGGCTGCACAAGGAATTCAAGACGACCATCGTCTTCGTGACGCATGACCAGTGGGAAGCCATGACACTTGCCACCACCATTGCCGTCATGAACGAAGGCTCGCTGCAGCAGATGGGCACGCCGAACGATATCTACGACCGTCCGGCCAATCGTTTCGTCGCCGAATTCGTCGGCAGCCCGCCGATCAACATACTGACTTTCGGCCAGCCCGGGGTGTCGGACATAGCGGGCAGGGCGGAAGCCTATTTCGCAACCCGTTATCCGCAACTGCGCGGCATTGCCTCAATCGGCATGCGGCCGGAAGCCATGGGTTATGTGATGAAGTCCGAGGATGTGCCGCAAGGCAGCTTCGCCGGCGAGATGACGGTGACCGGCGTGCTGCCGACAGGCGGCAGCTGGATTCTCGAACTCAGAAGCGAGAACCACACGCTGTTCCTGACCACCCACTCCCTGCCGCGTATCGACAGCGGCGACCGCGTGTTCTTTCACGTGCCGCCCGAAGCCCTTCACGCCTTCGATGCCAGGGGGCAGAGGATCACCGAGGCGGACGCCGTTCTGCGCCACAGCACCTACAACTGAAAACGCCGCCGAGACGGCTGAAGGAGAAGCAGGATGAAGCGGACAATAGCGGGCCTGAGCCGGCTCTTATGCGCAACGGCGATTGCCGCAACGCTTGGCGGCGTGGCGAAAGCGGGAGAGCCTTTCGACCTCAATGCCCTGATCGAGGCGGCGAAAAAGGAAAAACCGATCACCGTCTATGACAGCACGGGAAAGATCGTTGAAATGGCGAAGAACTTCGCCGCGAAATACGGTGTCGGCGCTGAGGGCGCGAAGGTGAAGGCCTCCGCCCAGCTGGAGATGATCATCCGCGAGGCGCGCGCCAACAATATTCAGGGTGACGTCTCGATCATCAGCGATGCGCCGGCCGCGATGGCGCAGCTTATTCCGCTCGGTTTTGTCGAAAGCTGGCTGCCGCCGGATATGGCCGGCAATATTCCGCCGGAGTATCAGGACCCGCTGACCGTCGTCACCAGCGCCAATGTCTGGGCTTATAATAGCGAACTCTTCGACAAATGCCCCGTTTCCAATATCTGGGAACTGACCGACCCGAAGTGGAAGGGGAAGGTGGCGATGCAGGATCCGCTCGGCAAGGCATCCTATGTCGACTGGTTCAACCAGATGGCCAGCCACGGCGACGGTGAAGTGAAAGCGGCCTATAAGGCGCTTTACGGCAAGGACCTCGAAACCGGGGAAAAGAGCGCGACGGCAGCCTGGGTGAAGGCGCTTGCCGCCAATGCTCCGCTTCTGACCGACGCCGATGCGGCTGCTGCCGAAGCCGTTGGTGCTCCCGGTCAGAAAGAACCCTTCATGGGCCTCATCAGCTCGGCCAAGTTCCGCGACAATGCCGAGAAGGGCACGAAACTCGGCCTCTGCAAGGAGCTGAAACCCTGGGTCGGCTGGCTCTATCCGGGCGTCGGGCTGATCACCAAGGGCACGAACAGCCCGAATGCGGCGAAGCTTTTCATTCACTACATCATGACTGCCGAAGGCATCGCGCCGCAGGCGATCGACGGCAAGATGTCGACCAACAGGGAGGTAAGTCTGCCCGCCGACGAGCCATCGGGTATTGGCGCCGTCCTCGATAACATCCTGCCCTACAGCATGGCGACCAGTCTTGAAGACTGGGATGCGCGTGAAACCTGGCAGGACTTCTGGCGTGTGAACTACAAAAAATAATGGGGGGTCAACTCGTGACGATCATGGCTAGCAATAATAATGGCAACGAGCGCAGGCGGCGGGGGACCGCCTCCGCACTTTGCCTCGGCGTCTCGCTGGCACTTGGCGGGGCCGCGCATGCGCAGGAAGCCTTCAATCTCGATGAGCTCATCGCTGCCGCGAAGAAGGAAAAGCCGATTACGGTTTATGCGGTGACCGGTAAGATCGTGGATACCGCGCAGGCGTTTACGGCCAAGTATGGCGTGCAGGCCAGCGGCAAGAAGGTGAACGAGGCGACGCAGGTCGAGTTGATGATCCGCGAACATCGGGCTGGCAATGTCGTCGGCGATGTGAGCGTGGCCACGGATGTTGCCTCCGCCATGGGCGAGCTTCTGCCGGCAGGTATCGCTACCAGCTGGACGCCGCCTGATATCGAAGGCGATATTCCGCAGAAGCTGCGGGATCCGCTCGTGGTCGTCTCAGACCCGCATGTCTGGACCTACAATACCGAGAAATACGACACATGCCCGGTCACCAACATCTGGCAGCTAACGGAGCCGCGTTGGAAGGGCAAGCTTGCCATGCTCGATCTATTCGACAAACCGCTTTATGCCGACTGGTTCAACCAAATCGAAACCCACCACGATGCCGATGTCGCCAAAGCCTACGAGGACCTCTACGGCAAGAAGCTGGAAACGGGCGAAAAAAGCGCAACGGCTGCCTGGGTGAAAGCCTTTGCCGAAAATGCGCCGCTCTTGACGGATTCCAGTTCGGTGGCGGACGCTGCCGGTGCTCCGGGACAGACCGATCCCTTCTTCGTCATCACCTCGGTCGCGAAGTATCGTGACAATGAAGCCAAGGGGCTGAAGCTCGGTCTTTGCAGCGGTGTAAAGCCATTTTCCGGATTCCTCTATCCCGGTTTCGGCCTGATTGCCGGGCAAACGAAAAGCCCGAATGCCGCGAAACTCTTCCTGCATTATCTGATGACGGAAGAAGGCATCGCGCCTCAGACCGCTGACGGCAAGCTTTCCGGCAATATGAAAATCGCCCTGCCGGCGGATGAGCCTTCGAGGGTCGCCGATCATCTCGATGAGCTGATGGCTTTCGACGCAGCAACGGCGGCCGACGATCTCGACAAGCGCGAAGGCTGGCAGGATTTCTGGCGTGTGAACTACAAAAAATAAACGGAAGGCGGGGTGCAAACCCGCCTGTCTTTTCCTTGGGAGGGGAAACGATGCGAAAAATGAAATTAAGGACTGCCTCGGCCATGGCCGCAGGTGCAATGATTATAGGCGCTTCCGCTCTGGCCGCCGCGGCTGAAGAGCCATTCGATCTCGATGCCGTCGTTGCGGCGGCAAAGCAGGAGAAGCCGATCAACATCTATGACAGCACCGGCAAGATCGTTGAGATGGCGGATAAATTCAGCGCCAAATACGGGCTGAAGGCGACGGGCGTAAAGGTCTCCGCCAATAGCCAGCTGGAGATGATCATCCGCGAAAGCCAGTCGAACAATGTGCAGGGGGATGTGGTGTTGATTACCGATGCGCCCTCCGCACTTGCCCAGCTTCTGCCGGCGGGTTTTGTGGAAAATTACCTGCCGGGCGACATGACCTCGAAAATTCCGGCGCAGTTTCAAAACCCACTGGCCATTTCCACCAACGCCAACGTCTGGGCGTATAATACCGAAGCCTATGACAAATGCCCGGTGACGAATATCTGGGAACTGACCGAGCCGAAATGGAAAGGCAAGGTCGCCATGGTCGATCCGCTCAGCAAGAGCACCTATACCGACTGGTTCAACCAGCTTGAAGCCCACGGTAATGAAAAGATAGCGGCGGCCTATAAGGCTCATTTCGGCAGGGAGACGGAGGAAAAGAGTGCGGCAGCTGCGTGGATAAAGGCGCTGGCTGCGAATGGCCCGCTCGCCACCGACGGCGACGACCCGGTTGCGGAAGCGGTCGGCGCGCCCGGCCAGAACCAGCCCTTCTTCGGCCTGCTAAGTTCAGCCAAATTTCGCGACAATGCCGACAAGGGCTACAAGCTCGGCCTCTGCACCGACCTCGATCCCTGGGTCGGCTGGACCTATATCAAGCTCGGCCTGATGGCCTCCAAGACCAAAAGCCCGAACACGGCCAAGCTCTTTATCCACTATATCCTGACGGAAGAGGGCATCGCCCCGCAGATGAAGGACGGTAAGCTGCCGACCAATACCGACATCAAGATGCCGGATGATGAGCCTTCGGGGCTGATGAAGGTTGCCGACCGGCTGATGGGATACAATTCTGCTACGGGTCTCGATGATTTCGATCGGCGCGAGGAGTGGCAGGATTTCTGGCACGTCAACTACACGAAGTAATCCCGGCTGGCGCGGTCCTGGCCGCGCCGCCTCCTCCTTTTTGCGAATGAACGGAATGGACATGCCGATGCAGACCTCATTGAGCGAACGAAATCCTGGAGATGAGGGCGCTTTTTCCCGCTCCGTGCGGTTGATGAAAATCGCCGAAACAGCGGCGCGTGCCGTGCGCGATCCCCTGCTTGCGGCATTCCGATCGGATATGACGGTGGACTACAAGGTCGATCTCCATGATATCGTGACTATTCACGACAAGCGCGCCGAGGCCGCCATTCGCACCATCATTCTCGAACGGGAACCCAACTCGGCCATCATGGGTGAGGAGGGCGGCCAGATCGGTAGCGGTGAGGTGCAATGGTATGTCGACCCCATCGACGGCACGGCAAATTTCGCCCGCGGCCTTGCCTTCTGGTGCGTGTCCATTGCCGCCGTTATCGACGGGAAGGTTGTTGCCGGCGTGGTTTATGACCCTGTCGCGGAGCAGATGTTTTCGGCCGATGTCCAGGCATCTTATGTGAACGGCGAAAGGCTGCGTTCGCGTAGCGTCTCGGACGAGACACGGGCGACGCTCATCACCGGCTATCCCGTCTCGCGCGATTTCCGGCTGGATGGGCGGGAAGCGGCGCTGGCCAATTTCGGTACTCTTACTGAGACCTTTTCTACATTGCGCCGGCCCGGCAGCGCTGCGCTCAGCATTGCTCACGTCGCGGCGGGCTGGACGGATGCGGCCGCTGGTTTCGGCGTCAACGCCTGGGATGTGGCAGCCGCCATCCTCATTCTCAAAAATGCCGGCGGCACCTATGAACCTCTCACTCTTGGAAAGGTGGCGGAAGGCGCCGCCGAATTCCTTTGCCCGGGTTATATAGCCACGGGTGAGGGGGCCAACTATCCGACATTGCAGTGGGTGGCACGAGCCATATCCGCAAGCCGCAGCGCCAAGACGTCGGTGCAACACGGGCCAACCGCCGCAGAAAACTGAAAAAGCAAAGATATGATGGCTGCCGTACCGGTGCCGGGAGACATGACATGCCGCAACCGCAACAGACCATAGCCCGAGAGCAGGAGAGCGGCGAACTGCCGAAGCTCAGCCGCATCTATGAACGGCATCCGCTTTATGGTGTCGATCTCTTCATTTCGGGCAAAGAGGGTGCGAGCGACCTCAATCTTCTGCGTCAGAACGGCATTACCACCGTAGTCAATTGCGCCGTCAATCTGGACTTCAATTTCGTGGAACAGTCCGATGTGGTTTCAGATCATGAAGGCAGCGTCTATGGGCCGGGCGAAATCCGATATTACAAGATCGGTCTGATCGACGGGGCCGGAAATCCTGATACCCAGATGGTGGCAGCCCATTATATTCTGCGGGCGGCGCTGGAGCAGATTCTGCCGGAAAAACCATCTTACCCCCGCCGGGAGCGCGGCAATGTGCTCATAAATTGCCGGGGCGGTCGTTCCCGCTCCGTCGCCGTCGTCGCGCTCTTCCTCCATCTCACACTGCCAGCGGAGTTTCCGACCCTGGGCGACGCGATAAGCTTCGTTCGTCTGAAACGAGAACTGCCGGAAAATGAGTGGTATAAGGCTCCGAAACCCGTCCTGGCCGAAGCCGCCCGCCGGGCCGCCGGCTGGATCGCGATGATCGACGCGGCCCACTGAAGAAGGCGCTCATTCGGGCCGCGCTTCCATTCCGCACAGGCATCTCGTTTCTTGTCGATCTTCAAAAAAAGAAGGGTCGCTGGGCGACCCTTTAGTCGGGGATGGGAAAGAAGTATCAGGCAAGTCCGCCGATATGGAACGTCTTTATTTCCAGATATTCTTCGATGCCGACCTGCGCGCCTTCGCGGCCAAGGCCGGATTGCTTGACCCCGCCAAAAGGCGCTACCTCGGTGGAAATCGCGCCGGTGTTGAGGCCCACCATTCCGAATTCCAGCGCTTCACCCACGCGCCAGGCGCGTCTGAGGCTTTCAGTGTAGAAATAGGCCGCAAGCCCAAACGGGGTGCCGTTGGCGATGGCGATCGCCTCTTCTTCCGTCTCAAAACGGAAGAGGGGAGCGACCGGGCCGAAGGTCTCTTCGCTTGCCAGACGCATGCCGGTCGTTGCGCCGGTCAGCACAATGGGGGCGGTGTATTGCGGACCTTGCGGTAGAGGGCGGGGTCTGGTGATGATCTTCGCACCTTTGGCCACGGCATCTTCCACATGGGCGCGGATCTTCGCTATGGCCGGCTCATTGATCATCGGGCCGATGGCCACACCGGCCTCCGTGCCGGGACCGACCCGCATGGCATCAACGCGATCCGCCAGTTTTTTTGCAAAGGCGTCATAAACGCCTGCCTGAACGAGAATGCGGTTGGCGCAGACGCAGGTCTGCCCACCATTGCGGAACTTCGAAACGAGCGCGCCTTCCACGGCCAGATCGAGATCGGCATCGTCGAAAACGATGAAGGGCGCGTTGCCGCCCAGTTCCAGCGAGAGCCGCTTTACACTGTCGGCAGCGCCTCGCATCAGGAGTGAGCCAACGCGGGTTGAGCCCGTGAAGGAAATTTTCCGCACCGTCTCATTCGCCATGATTTCGTTGCCGATATCGGTCGGCATGCCCGTCACGATGTTGATGACGCCAGCGGGAATGCCGGCCCGTTCGGCGAGAACACCGAGCGCCAGTGCCGAATAGGGCGTGAATTCGGAAGGCTTGATGACGACGGTGCAGCCGGCGGCAAGCGCGGGTGCCACCTTGCGCGTGATCATCGCGTTCGGGAAGTTCCATGGGGTGACGATGCCGCAGACGCCGACCGGTTCTTTCAGCACCACAATGCGCCGGTCCGGTGTCGGTGAAGGGATGGTGCTGCCGCCAATACGGCGAGCTTCTTCCGCGAACCATTTGACGAAGGATGCGCCATAGCGGATTTCTCCCTTCGCCTCCTCAAGCGGCTTGCCCTGTTCCGTGGTCAGGATCAGCGCAAGATCGTCCATATGCTCGATCATCAGGGCGAACCATTTTTCGAGAAGGGCCGCCCGCTCGGCATGGGTCTTTTTTCTCCAGGGGCCGAAGGCCGCATCGGCGGCCTCCACCGCGGCCCGGGTTTCCCTTCCGCCCATATCCGGCACGCTGCCAATGACTGCCTGCGTTGCCGGGTCGATCACGTCGACCGCCTTGCCCGATGCCGCTGCCTTCCATGCGCCGCCGATCAGGCCGGCCTGGCGAAAGAGATCCCTATCCTTCAAACCTTGCATCATCTGTCTCCGAAATCAGTCGAGCGCTGCGAGAACTGCAGCCGTTATGGCGTCCGTCTCATCCCTGCCCGGCACGGTGCCGATACCCCGGCCGGTCGTCGTTTCCAGTGCGGCCATAATCCGAGCCGCGGCATTCTTTTCCCCGAGATGCTCGAGCATCATCGCCCCCGACCAGATGGCGGCGATTGGGTTCGCGATGCCGAGATCGGCGATGTCAGGCGCTGAACCGTGCACCGGCTCGAACATGGAGGGCGCGCTGCGGTCGGGATTGATATTGGCGGAGGCGGCAAATCCGAGACCGCCCTGAATGGCCGCGCCCAGGTCGGTCAGAATATCGCCGAAAAGATTGGAGGCGACGACGACATCGAGGCTTTCCGGCGCCATCACCATGCGCGCCGCCATGGCGTCGATGTGGTAGCTGGAAACCTCGACACCGGGATATTCGGCGGCGAGCCTGTGCGTTACCTCATCCCAGAACACCATCGAATATTTCTGGGCATTCGACTTGGTGATCGAGGCCAGCTTGCCGCGACGTTTCTGCGCCTGTTCGAAGCCGAAACGCAGGATGCGCTCCACGCCCGTCCGCGTGAAGATCGAGGTTTCCACGGCCACCTCATCGTCCGTGCCCTGATGCACCCGGCCACCGGCGCCGGAATATTCGCCCTCGGTATTTTCGCGAATGCAGAGGATATCGAATCCATCGGCCTTCAACGGACCTTCGACACCGGGAAGCAATCGGTGCGGTCGGATATTGGCATATTGCACGAAGGCCTTGCGGATCGGCAGCAGCAGGCCGTGCAGAGATACCGAATCCGGAACTTCGGCCGGCCAGCCTACGGCCCCGAGGAGTATGGCGTCGAAACCGCGCAGGGTCTCAATACCGTCCTTGGGCATCATCGCGCCGGTTTCCTGATAGAACGCGCAGGACCAGGGGAACTCCGTTCCTTCAAGCGCAAAACCGGAGGTTCTGGCGGCGGCGTTGAGTACCTGCCATGCGGCATGAGTGACGCTCTTGCCGATGCCGTCGCCGGGAATGAGTGCGATGCGATGCGTTTTCAAGAAATTTCCCCTGTCACAGTCCAATCAGGACGCTCTTGCTCTTGCGGTTGGCGAGATAGGCTTCCCGTCCGAGATCCTTGCCGATGCCGGAACGTTTGTAGCCGCCGGTAGGCAGAATGTGGTCGCGCGAGCGGCCGTAACGGTTGACCCAGATCGTACCCGCCTGGATGGCGCGGGACAGGCGCATGACGCGTGAGACGTCACGGCTGAAAAGACCCGCCGCCAGACCGTAGGTCGGATGATCGGAAAGCGAAAGAGCCTCTTCTTCCGTGCGGAAGGTCTGCAGCGTCAGCACCGGCCCGAAGATTTCCTCGGTCACGGCGGGGGAGGTCTGGTCGACGTTTGCGATCAGTGTCGGCTGGTAGAAATAGCCGGGGCCGTCCATGATCGCGCCGCCGGTGAGGCATTGGCCGCCATGGGAGACCGCCGCCTGCACGATACCGTCGATGCGCTTGCGCTGCACCTCGGAGATAATAGGCGAATATTGCGTTGCCTCGTCCCAGGTGGGCCCGGGCTTCACCGCCTTCATGCGGGCGATGATTGCGGCGGAGAGGGCATCTGCCGCACTGTCCTCCACGAGGATGCGCGAGCCGGCCACACAGGCCTGCCCGGCATTGGAGAGAATATTGCCGGCGATGGCCGTCGCCGCCTTTTCGATATCCGCATCGGCGAAGACAATCTGTGGGCTCTTGCCACCAAGTTCCAGCGTCATGGGCTTGATCCCTGTACGGGCGATATTGGCCATGATGGCGGCTCCCGCGGCGGTGGAGCCGGTGAAGCTCACCTTGGAAATCTCGGGATGGCCGGTGATGGCGTTGCCCGTGACGGGACCGTCGCCCAGCACGATGTTGATGAGGCCGGCCGGTAACCCGGCCTTGATCGCCAGCTGCGCCATGAAAATACTGGAGAAGGGCGTCATCTCCGAAGGTTTCAGCACCACGGCATTGCCTGCCGCAAGCGCCGGGCCAAGCTTCCAGCCAGCCATGGACACCGGAAAATTCCACGGTGTAATCGCACCCACCACGCCATAGGGCTCCGTCATGATCATGCCGAGGCTCGTGTCGTCGGTCGGCACCAGATCGCCGCCTTCCTTGTCGGCGAATTCGGCGAAGAAGCGGATTTGCTCGGCGGTCACGGCGATATCGCCGGCGATCAGTTGGCCCACCGGCCGGGTCGAGGACAGCGCCTCGATCTTTGCCAGCGTCTCGGCTTCCTGCTCTATTAGGTCAGCCCAGCGTTGCAGGACCCGGGTGCGCTCGCGCGGGCGCACCCCGCCCCAGTTGCTGCTTTTCAGTGCGGCCTTGGCCGTTTGCACCGCTTCATCCACCAGGGCTGCATCCGCCTTCGGGCACCCGGCATATGGGGCCCCATCCGATGGGCGGTGCATGTCGATACCGTTTTCAGCGGTGACGAGCCGGTTGCCGATGAAGTGGCCGATTGGCAGGGACAGGCTGTCTGGATCGAAGCTGAGCGTCATGTGAAATCCCCTTTGAATATGCCCTCAAAGCTAATTCCTGTCGGCAAGCGAAATCGACCGACTGCAGCCGTGGCAGTGAACGAAAATCCCGTTTTACCGTTGCCAGACAGCGCAATCTTTGGTGCGTGCTGTCTGCGGCCTCTCGCCGGTTCCCGTCATCGCCGGCAACCTGGAAAACCGGCGAGATACGCCTCATCCGTTCACTGTGACGTAGATTTTGCGCACCGTCTCGATGGTCTTCCAGACGCCGACGAAACCGGGTTTCATTACGAAACTGTCGCCCGCCGTATAACGCTGCGGTTCGCCGCCATCAGGGGTGATTTCGATGACGCCGGCCAGAATATGGCAGAACTCGAAGGTCTCACCTTTGATGGAACGGCTTTCCCCCGGTGTCGCTTCCCAAATGCCTGTCTTCACGGTTCCGTCGCGAGCTTCGTCAAGCGCCCAGGTCTTGAACGACGGGTCGCCTGCAATGAGGCGTTCTGGCAGCGCCTTGGAGGCCTTGGGCTCGAAATCGGGGTTGGTATCGATGGG
The DNA here is from genome assembly GCF_055382365.1 of Agrobacterium sp. 5Ca39. Lineage (NCBI taxonomy): Bacteria > Pseudomonadati > Pseudomonadota > Alphaproteobacteria > Hyphomicrobiales > Rhizobiaceae > Agrobacterium > Agrobacterium sp. 5Ca39. The sequence goes on from NZ_AP026437.1 coordinate 567,137, forward strand.
CTTGAGAAGCGGCATGGATTTTCCTTTCTGAAACAGGCGTGATGATCAATATCCGCGGCGGCGGTCGACAAGGCCGAGCGGTTGAAGACCGGACTCGTGACGTTTGATGTTTTCGACAACGGTGCGTGCCGCGGAATGGGGCTGAGTGACGCTGGCGATATGCGGCGTCAGAAGAATTTTGGGGTGGGTCCAGAAAGGATGGTCTTCGGGCAACGGTTCGGGGTCCGTAACGTCGACCACTGCACCCGAGAGCCGGCCTTTATCAAGCGCATCGAGGAGTGCGCCGTGATCGAGCTGTCTGCCACGTCCGGCGTGAACAAGTCCCGCGCCATCGGGTAAAAGGCTCAGGCGCTGGGCGTTGAGAAGTCCGGTGGTCTCGTCCGTCAGCGGCAGCAGGCAGATGAGGATGTCGCTGGTAGAGAGTATGGCTTTCAGCCCGTCATCGCCATGGTGACAGGTGACGCCATCGATCTCGCGCGGCGACCGGCTCCAGCCGGCGAGCGGAAAGCCGAAAGTTCTTAACCGCTCCAGCGCTGCGACGCCCAGCATGCCGAGGCCAAGAACGCCAATCCGGCAGTCTTCTGCCTGCCGTTGCGGCAGCGCCTTCCACAACTGCTGCCGCTGCTGTTTCAGATAGGCGGGGAGATTGCGGTGAAGGGCGAGCACGCCGAGGCAGATGTATTCCTGCATCATGCGGATGATCCCCTCATCCACCATGCGTACGACTTTCACCGTCTGCGGGACCGTATCGATATGAAACTGGTCCACACCGGCCCCGATCGAAAAGAGGATTTCGAGGTTACGATAACGCGCTATATCCTCCGGCACCGTCCAGGTGATGAGGTAACGGACTGCATCGGGATCGACCTTGGAGGCATCCATTGCGAAGGGGAGATCCGGCAATTCGTCAGCCAGGGCCTGCCGGAAGATTTCGCCGCGTCTGGCGTCGGAGTTAAAGAGAAATGTCATCTGATCCGTGGTCTCGAGGGTTCATGCCGTGCAGCGCCGGCCGAGCATTTCCAGCATCGACTGGCAGGCGGAAAGTTCGCCCGCTGTTATGAATTCGTCCGGTTTATGGGCGCGGCCGATATCGCCGGGGCCGCAGATGATGGCGTCGATGCCCGCAGCCTGAAAGAGCCCGGCCTCCGTGCCATAGCTGACGGCCGCGAGACCGGGAGTGCCGGTCAGTTCCTCCAAAAGCGAGGCAAGCGGGGCCTCGGCGAGAAGCGACAGCGCCGGATAGGCGCTCATCGGCAGCCATTCGATATCGACACCTGTCGCGGTGAGCGCCTCCACGCTACGTCGTACCGGCTCCAGCAGGTCGATTGGCGAGACACCTGAAATAGCCCTTGCCTCCAGTTCGATGGCGCATTGATCGGGAATGATATTGATCGCCTGTCCGCCGTTGACGGTACCGATCTGCAGGGAAGAGTAGGGCGGCTCGAAGGTCTTCTCTAAAGGACCCCGGGTCAACGCGTCTGCCGCCTCCACCGCCGTCGCGATGATGCCTGCCATCAGATGAATGGCGTTCACTCCCTGATCGGGCCGTGAAGAATGGCCTGACCTGCCACGGATGCTGACCCGCGCCGCGGCTTTTCCCTTGTGGGCACGCACGGAACGCAAATTGCTGGGCTCGCCGATAATGGCGCCCGCCGGTGGCGCGCACAGTTCCGGCAGGCGCGCGATGAGATGGGGAACACCGCGGCAACCTGCCTCCTCGTCGTAGGAAAAGGCGATATGCACGGGGCGCTGAAGCGTCATGCGCGAATAGGCAGGGGCTGCGGCGAGGACGGTTGCCAGAAAACCTTTCATGTCGGTCGTCCCGCGTCCGTAAAGCCTGTCGTTTTCCGTTCTCAGCCGGAAAGGATCGGAAGACCATTCCGGTTCTCCGGCGGGTACCACATCCATGTGGCCGGACAGAATGTAACCGGCCCGATCGGCCGGTCCGAAGGTGGCGAAGAGATTGGCGCGGTCTCCCTCCGGCCCCGGAATCACGGATACTCTTGCGCCATGGCTTTCCAAATATTCGGCAATCCATCCGGCAATGTCGCCATTGGCCGTTCCCACCACTGACGGAAAGGCGACGAGACGCTCAAGGATTTCGATTGCGTTCATGGTCGTCCCCATTGGCCCGTTATGATGGCCGCATTGCTCATTGCAAAAGCTTAGAACGGCCGAAGGCGTTTATCTGCTGAAAAGCGAGGTATTTCGGTAGATTGTTGTGTCCTTCCAGTGCTTTCAGAAAATTCGTGCTGGCATGGCTCGTTATCCTCGGACGTCATGGCTTGGACGCCGGGAACGCTGGTTCCCCGCGCTGGAGGGAGTGAGAGCCGTTTGCGATGGAGCTGCTCAAAGTCGATAGTTTCGAGTTGCGGACCGTGGATATTGCCGATGTGGAGGCAGATCGTCTGCACGCCCTCTCCATGGCGGTCGGATGGCGCTATCACGCCAATGAATGGTGTTTCCTGAGGCAATGCGGTGTCGGTCTCGCTGCGCTGGACGAGATCGACCGTGTTGTCGCGACAGCGATGCTCTTTCCCTATGATCAGGGTTTCGCGACGCTCGGCATGGTCATCGTATCGCCACGTCTGCAGGGGCGTGGCGTGGCGCCCTGGCTGGTGCGGCAGCTTCTGGCAAAATACCCGGCAACCGTCTTGCGGCTGAACGCCACGGGCGTGTCACGTCGTCTTTTTGCAGGGCTCGGCTTTTCCGGAGATGCGGAAAAGGTGCAGTTGTTCAGGGGCAGGGCGCGCTCCCCCGTGCAGACACCGGGGCTTGGCAGAAAGCAACGGATCGAGCCCCTCTCGGAAGATCATTTGTCGGCGGTCGTGACGATTGACCGGGTGGCTTTGGGCGTATCGAGGCGGGGCGTGCTGCAACGTCTTCTGCGCGACAATACTGGCTATGGCCTTTTCGAGGTCGATCGTCTGGTGGCTTTCGCGCTGCGGCGGGCGGCCGGGCGAGGTCACATCGTCGGTCCGGTCGTCGCAGTTGAGGAGAAAGATGCGGTCGCGCTGGTGAGTCGGCATTTTGCCGATCTGGACGATCAGCTCGTCCGTCTGGATGCCGTGCAAGACCAGAGCGTATTGACCGATTTTCTGACGCAATCCGGCCTGGTCGTGATCGAAACTCTTACCACCATGTCGAAACAGGCGCCGCAGCCTGCGGGTTCGGGTCCGGCGAGGATTTTCGCCCTTGCGGGTCCATCGCTGTGCTGAAGCGCAGTTTTGAACCGCCTCAATTCGACTGATTATGTGGTGGTCCTGTTTCGGGCGTCGCCCGACGCGATGCGTTCCGCTGCGCTAGAAACATGCTTTGATGATTGACGCACTGCCCCTTGACCCTTATGTGAGAAAGCGACGGTTCCTGCAGCCGAAAGGCGAAGGGATTAATAGGGAACACGGTGCGGGTGATGATTATCGCCCAATGCCGTGGCTGCCCCCGCAACTGTAAGCGGATTGCCGCTCATCCTCGTGACGCAGATGGCGTCATGCCACTGCATTCTCCGGAATGCGGGAAGGCAGATGAAAGGCGCAAATCCGTGAGTCAGGAGACCTGCCGTCAAAATATAAACCATCGTTACGGGCGGGGAAGCCCGGAAGAGGAGATTGTAATGTTATTTCATAACATTTGGTTTGCGTCCTGTTACCGTTCTCCGTACAAGACGTTCCGTGGTTGCTGCGCGCTCTGACGCCGCTGCTCTGGAACAAGCGATTTCATTTCGATTGGAGAACACATGTTTCATTCTGGACGCCTGCCGGTCCGCGCCGGCTTTCTCGCTGCTACGCTTGCAGTTCTGCCCGCCGCCACCGCCAATGCTGCGGAAACGGTATATCCCTTGACAATCAAAAGCTGCGGTCACGACATCACTTTCAAGCAGCCGCCCGCCCGCGCCGTCTCCGTCGGCCAGAGCACGACTGAGGTTCTTTATCTGCTCGGGCTGGCCGACAAGGTCGTTGGCACGGCCCTGTGGATCGGCCCGGTCCTTGCGGGCTATGAGCAGGCCAATTCCAGGGTGGAGCGTCTGGCCGACAATGATCCAAGCTTCGAGGCCGTCGTCGGAAAGAGGCCGGACCTCGTCACAACACAGTTCCAGTGGCAGATCGGCCCCGAGGGCGTTGTCGGTACGCCGGCGCAATTCGCCGAACTCGGCATTCCTGTTTACACCTCGCCGGCAGATTGCGTGGGCAAGGACAATTCCGGGGGCGGCGACGGCGTGCGCAAGACCGGCTTCACAATGGATTTGATCTATCAGGAAATCCGCGACCTTGCGCAGATTTTCAACGTCCAGGATCGCGGCGAAGAAGTGGTCAATGATCTCAAGAAAAGGGAAGAGGCTGCCCGCGCGAAGATTGCTTCCGCAAACGGCAAGCTTTCCGCCGTGTTCTGGTTCTCCAGCGCGGAACTGGATATCGATCCCTATGTGGCGGGCCGCAATGGCGCGCCCGGCTACATCATGTCGGCGCTCGGCCTGAAGAATGTGATCGAGAGCGACGAAGAATGGCCAACGGTCGGTTGGGAAACCATCGCCAAGACCAATCCTTCGGTGATTGTGGCCGGAAAGATGGACCGCCGCCGTTTCCCGGCTGACGACATCGCCGTCAAGCAGAAATTCCTCGCCACCGATCCCGTGGCCAGCATCATGCCAGCTGTCAAGGAAGGTCACGTCTTCGAGATGGATGCCCAGGCGATGAACCCGACCATCCGGACGATCGAAGGCATTGAAACGCTGGCTGAGGCAATTTCGGCTGCCGGTCTCGCCAAGTGAGCGGGTTTTCAATCCATCTCGGCAGAGGAGGGCTGGTTTTTGCCGCGCTCGCCCTGCTGCTCGGCGCGCTGATGGCCGGGGCGGCCATCGGCGAAACCGCCATTCCATTCGATGTGGTGGCGAAAACCATCGCCAACCGGGTGTTTGACGCCGGTTATCCGCTGGAGCCGCTGGATGAGGGAATTGTGTGGAGCTATCGTCTCAGCCGCGCCGTCGTGGCCGCCTGCTGCGGGGCTTCGCTGGCGCTTGCCGGCGCGGTTCTGCAATCGCTGCTGCGCAACCCGCTTGCCGACCCCTATATTCTCGGTATTTCCGCGGGGGCCTCCACCGGAGCGGTGGGCGTGGCCCTTCTCGGCTTTGGGGCGGGCTTTCTGACAATGCCGGCGGGGGCACTGATCGGTGCCTTCGTCGCATTCTCGCTTGTCAGTCTTCTGGCGGTGCGTGCAGGGCACGGCAACAGTGCCATCATCCTGGCCGGGGTGGCCGGTTCGCAACTGTTCAATGCCATGACGTCCTTCATCGTCACCAAATCCGCCAATGCCGAACAGGCGCGCGGTATCATGTTCTGGCTGCTGGGGAACCTCTCGGGCGTGCGCTGGCCGGATGTGTGGCTGGCCCTGCCGGTCAGTGTTGCCGGTCTTGCGGTTTGCCTCTGGCACGCCCGGGCGCTTGATGCTTTCGCCTTCGGCGGGCAGGCGGCCGCCTCGCTCGGCATTCCGGTGCGGCGGACCTATGCAGTACTGATCTCGGTTTCGGCGATCATGACGGCGGTGATGGTCTCGCTGGTCGGGTCCATCGGCTTTGTCGGCCTCGTCATTCCCCACGCGGCACGCATCTTCGTCGGCGTCCGCCATGGGCTGCTGCTGCCGGTGACAGCATTGACCGGTGCGGTATTCATGATCATCGCCGATATTCTCTCCCGCATCGTCATTCCCGGGCAGGTGCTGCCCATCGGCGTTATCACCGCGCTCGTCGGCGCGCCCGCCTTCGCCTTCATCCTCGGACAGAAGAGGGGACGTTCGTGAAGCTATCCGCTCATGACCTGAAATTTCGCGCAGGCAATATCGACATCGTACGCGGTGTCTCGCTCGATGTCGGCTCCGGAGAGTTTCTCGGCATAATCGGCCCGAATGGGTCCGGTAAAAGCACGCTGCTCTCCATGCTGGCCGGCATCCGCAAGCCGCGCCAGGGTCACGTCATGCTCGGCGGCGATCCGCTCGCCTCCCTCGGACGGCGTGAACTCGCTCGCCGGCTGGCTTTTGTGGAGCAGCAGGCCGAAACCACCGAGCGCATCACGGCACGACAGGCGGTGGAATTGGGGCGCACGCCCTATCTCGGTCCACTTTCGGCGTGGTCTTCGCATGACGACGCGATCGTCGAGGCCGCGCTCGATAATGTCGACATGGCCGACAAGGCGGAGCGCAGCTGGCACCACCTTTCCGGTGGTGAGCGCCAGCGACTGCATATCGCCCGCGCATTGGCGCAGGAGCCCAATATTCTGCTGCTGGACGAGCCTACCAATCACCTCGACATCGGCCACCAGATCGGCTTGCTCGATCTGGTGCGCCGGCAGGGATTGACCGTTGTGGCGGCCCTTCATGATCTCAATCACGCCGCCATGTTTTGCGACCGCGTCGCCATTATGCATCGCGGTGAGATGATCGCCATCGGCGCGCCGCGCGAAGTCCTGACGCCGGCAACGATAGCGTCCGTCTTCGGAGTGGAATGCGTTGCGACGGTTGATGGAAGCGGCTTTTCGCACATTCGTTTTCTGCCGGCCCACGGACGGGCCGATCATGCAAGAAAGGTCATGGCATGATGAAATTGCTGAGGCTTGCAAGAGTTGCAGGCGTTGCCCTCCTCATGGGGTCGGGTTTATCCGCACATGCCTCGGCAGAAACCTTCGAGGTGAAAATGCTGAATAGGGGCGAGAAGGGCCCAATGGTGTTCGAGCCCGATTTTCTGGAGATCACCGCCGGTGATCGCGTACGCTTCGTGCCGACCCACAAGAGTCACAATGCCGCGACCGTTGAGGGGATGGTTCCTGAAGGTGTGGAAGGTTTCAAAAGCCGGATCAATGATGAATTCGAGACCGGTTTCGACAAGCCGGGTTTCTACGGTATCAAATGTTCACCGCATTATGGCATGGGCATGGTCATGCTGATCAAGGTCGGCGATGCGACCCTGCCGCAGAGCTACCGGACGGTCGATATGCCAGCTCGGGCAAAACCGCGCTTCGAGGAACTTTTCGAGCGCGCGGAAAAATGAGGTGCCGGTCAGTCCGTGCAACAGGGCAGGGAATGATCCGCCCCCCAGTCACCGTTGCGCATTGGTCATCAGAAGACAGTCTTCTACGGTCAGGGACTTGACGCTCTGGATCTCACAATCTGGCCTGAGGACACAGACGGAGCCTCAGGTTTTGCCTGTGATGCCCGGCTTCACCGCGCAGACTGCATAACGATGCTGCAGTCCCCGGAGTATACCTTTCAGCAGGCTGAAATTTTTCGCCTGGGCGCGGTGAATGGCCTGGAGTTCCTGATCGATTGCAACAGGTTCGAAACCCGTCTGTCGCAGAAGCGCTGCAACTTCGCCGGCTCTCGCACCGTTTGAAAAATAGACACGCGACAGGATGCTGGTGAAGGTATTTTCCGGATCCGCTGGCTTGTGCGGCTGATCCTGTTTGACCAATCCCAAGCCTTCGAGACCTGCCGCAAGTTTCTTTACCAGTTTTTCGCGCCAGCTAGTATTGACGAAATCGCCATCCACGATCAGCAGGCGTCCACCCGGTTTCAGCACTCGGAACCACTCCGCGAAACTTGCCCGTGGATCGACCAGCGTCCAGACCAGATGGCGGGTGATGATGACATCGGCGCTCTCATCCGGCTCCATCGTGTTTTCGGCATCGCCGACGAAGAAACGGATGCTACGCCCACGGCTTTTTGCTTTTTCACGGGCAAGCGCCAGCATTGTTTCGGACCAGTCCATGCCGGTAACCTGAAATCCCAGATCGTCCATGAGGTGAGAGATGACGCCGGTGCCGCTGGCAAGATCGAGCGCGCTGCGCCCCTCACCCGGACCAAGATGTTTCAAGATCAGCGCGTGCCACGCCTCTCGCTCCTCTTCGGAGAAAATTTCATGGCCGGGGGACAGGTCGAAAGTCGCGGCGCGGCCGGACCAGTAGGCTTTGATTTCGTCTCTCAGGCTGTCGTTTTTGCCATATTCTATGGTGTCGATCATTGGTCTTCAGCTCATGTACCGGTCAGTTAAGAATGGCTCTAAAACATAAATGTTGACTAGTACAGTCAGAAAATAATACAGCCGCGCCAGTTAACACTGGAGAGCAATATCCGATGCGCATCTCAGCCAAATCTGCGGCATTTGCCCTTGGCCTTCTCGTATCTGCCGCATGGCCGGCATTGGCCGAAAAGGTCACCGTCAAGGATGTGACCGGCCGGGATGTCGAAGTCAACGTTCCCGTTTCGCACGTCATTCTCGGCGAAGGCCGGCAAATTTACTTCCTGGCGGCGCTCGACAAGGAAAACCCTTTCCAGCACGTGGTCGGCTGGCGTGACGATCTGTCGAAGGCCGATCCGGAAACCTACGACGCCTATCTCGCCAAATACCCCGATATCGCCAAGCTGCCGACTTTCGGCGGCATGAAGGATGGCACCTTCGATGTCGAGCAGGCCGTTGCCCTGAAGCCCGACGTCATTCTGATGAACATCGACGCGAAGACGGCGACCGAAGAGGCAGGTTACATCGAAAAGCTCGCAAAGGTCGGCATTCCGCTGGTCTATGTCGACTTCCGCGAAAAGCCGATGGAAAACACCGAGCCGAGCATGCGTCTGATGGGCAAGCTGATCGGCAAGGAAAAAATCGCGGAAGACTTCATCACGTTCCGGGCGGAATCCATCGCGAAGGTAACGGACACGCTTGAAAAGGCAAATCCGAAGAAACCTGTTGTGTTCATGGAGCGTGCCGGCGGTTACTCCGACGATTGCTGCATGTCTTTCGGCAACGAGAATTTTGGCAAGATGGTGGAGCTGGCGGGCGGCATCAACATGGCCAAGGATATTATTCCGGGCACCTTCGGCACCGTCAATCCTGAGCAGATCATCGCTTCCAACCCGGAGCAGATCATCATCACCGGCGGCAACTGGAACGGTTATGTCCCCGGCGGCAACTGGGTCGGCGTCGGTTACGGCGCGGATGTGAAGGAGGCCCGTCGCAAGCTGGAAAACCTGACCAAACGCCCGGCTTTCACAGGCGTCCAGGCCGTGAAGGACGGCAATGTCCACGCCATCTGGCACCAGTTCTATAACAATCCCTATCAGTTCGTGGCCATTCAGGAAATCGCCAAGTGGCTGCACCCTGATCTCTTCAAGGATCTCGATCCCGAAGCCACGTTCAAGGAACTTCACGCCCGCTTCCTGCCGCTTGACTACAAGCCCGGCTACTTCGTTTCGCTGAAGGATGGGAAATAAGACAGGGACGGTGAAGGAGGAGCGCCGGTCCACTCGATGGATGAAGCCGCAGCCACGCGGCTTCATCGTTTTGTTTTGAACTTGATGAGGACCTTCTCATGCGGCTTAACGCCCTCAGGCATCTTGCGATGCTGGCCTTCTCCCTTCTCGCCGTCGCGGCTCATGCGGGGGAGATCATCGATGTCACCGGACGCAAGATCGAGCTGGACCTGCCGGCCAAGCGTGTCATCGTTGGCGAGGCGCGTCAGGTTCACGTCATCGCGGCGCTGAAGGGCGACCAGACTTTCGATACTATTGTTGGCTGGCGTGACGACCTGCTCAAGAAGGACCCGGACAGCTACGCCGCCTACGTCGAGCGTTTCCCCGAGATCGAGAAACTGCCGCGCTTCGGTTACGTGCCACAGGGGGATTTCAGCCTCGAGTCGGCCATCACGCTTTCGCCTGATGTCATCACACTCAATCTCGAAGCGGAGAAATCAGCCAAAGAAAGCGGTTTCGAAGAAAAAGCCGAAGCTGCGGGTATCAAGGTCGTCTATCTCGATTTTCGCATCGATCCCGAAAAGAACAGTGAAGCCTCGGTCGAAATCCTCGGCAAGCTCTTCGGTGCCGAAGAGCGCGCGAAGGACTTCATCGCCTATCGCCGTGCCGAAATCGCCCGTGTGACCGACCGGCTCGCCAGCGTCAGGGACTTGAAGCGCCCTAACGTCTTCATTGAGCGTTCGCCCGGCATTTCTGGTGAAAACAACTGCTGCCGCACTTTTGGCCCGGCCAATTTCGGTGCCATGGTCGATCTCGCCGGTGGTCGCAATATTGCCGATGGCATCATCAAGACGACCTTTGGCGACCTCAATCCCGAACAACTCGTCGTTGCCGATCCCGAGCACGTGATTGTCACAGGTTCGAACTGGGCGGCTGAATCCGACATCAATCAGTTCGTTCCCGTAGGACGCGGTGCGGATATGGCTCTTTCCCGTGAGCGACTGGCCAACCTGATGAAGCGCACGCCGTTTCCGGAACTGACGGCCGTCAAGCAAGGCAACGTGCACGCCGTCTGGCACCAGTTCTATGGTGCGCCTTACGAGTTTTTCCCGATCCAGCAATTCGCGAAGTGGTTTCACCCGGACCTCTTCGCCGATCTCGATCCGGAAAAGAATTTCGAGGAGTTTCACCGGAAATTCCTTCCCGTCACCTACAAGCCCGGCTATTTCGCCTCGCTCGAAAAAGGTTTGAACCAATGAGTTCGCTGAATGAAAGCGCCGTTGGCGTCAGCGGGCGCGATCAATATCGCGCCCTTGCCGCGCGCAGGATCGTCATCCTCTTCGGGCTTTTCATCGCCCTGTGTTTCAGCATGGCCGCAGACATGGCGCTCGGTCCGGCTCGCTACACCCTCTCCGAAGTGCTTGCGACCATCGCCGATCCGGCCGCAGTGGGAAACCAGCTGCGTGTGGTCATCTGGGACATCCGCATGCCGATCGCGCTGATGGCGGTCACCGTCGGCGCGTCGCTTTCGGTGGCGGGCGCTCAGATGCAGACCATCCTGTCGAACCCGCTCGCCAGTCCGTTCACGCTCGGCATCTCGGCCGCCGCAAGCTTCGGTGCGGCGCTGGCGCTCGTCGGCGGGGTGGCGATCTTTCCGGGCGCCGTGCACTACATGGTGCCGATCAATGCCTTCATCATGGCAATGGTTGCGGCCCTTTTCATCCATTTCGCGTCGACCCTTCGCGGTGTGACGGTTGAAACGATCGTGCTTCTTGGCATCGCACTGGTCTTTACCTTCAATGCGGCGCTGTCGCTGCTCGAATACCTCGCTTCCGAACAGGCGCTTGCCGCCGTCGTCTTCTGGACCATGGGCAGCCTGACGAAGGCGACCTGGGACAAGGTCTATGTCACCGCCGCCATTCTTCTCGTTACCGTGCCGATGTTCATGCGCAATGCCTGGGCGCTGACGGCGCTCAGACTTGGCGATGACAAGGCGGCCAGCATGGGCATCAATGTGCGCCGTCTGCGGCTGCAGACGATGCTGACGGTCAGCCTGCTGGCCGCCATTCCGGTTTCTTTCGTCGGCACAATCGGTTTTGTCGGGCTGGTGGGGCCGCACATCGCCCGCATGCTGGTGGGTGAAGATCAGCGCTTCTTCCTGCCGGGTTCGGTGATCTGCGGAGCATTGCTGTTGTCTGCAACCTCGGTCATCAGCAAGATACTCATTCCCGGCGCTGTTCTGCCGATCGGCGTCATCACGGCGCTGGTGGGTGTACCTTTCTTTTTCGCGCTTATTTTCGGTAACAGGAGACGCGCATGGTAGCCCTCGCATTGAAGGATGTTGGCGCCGCCTATGGGCGCACCACGGTTCTCTCCAAGGTGGGCATCGATACGCTCGAAAGCGGTAGCGTGACGGCGGTGATCGGCCCGAATGCCGCCGGCAAGTCGACGCTTTTCAAGCGCATCGCTAGCCTGATCTCCGGTCCCGGGCTGGTGGAACTTTCCGATACCGCCCGTGGAGACCGCGCCATCTGCTACATGCCGCAGGACACCGGCGCAAACGCGGTACTGACGGTCTATGAATCCGTTCTGCTTTCCGCCAAGCAGGGCGGCGGCTGGCGCGTTCAGGATCATGAGCTGTTCGAGATCGACGCCATTCTCAAGGCGCTGAAAATCCATGACCTTGCCTTCCGCGGGCTTGGCGAATTGTCAGGCGGCCAGCGCCAGCTGGTCTCGCTGGCACAGGCGCTTGCCCGCAAGCCGGAGGTGCTGCTGATGGATGAGCCGACTTCCGCACTCGATCTCCACCGGCAGATCGAGGTTCTGGGCTTCGTCACCGAACTCGCGCAGAAGACAGGCATGATCGTTCTGATTGCTCTGCATGATCTCAACCACGCGCTGCGCTATTGCGAGAAGACGATGGTGATCGCACAGGGCGAAATGGTGGTGAGTGGCAGCACGGAAGCGGTGATAACATCCGACATGCTGCGCGAAATCTATCGCATTGATGCACGTATCGAACCCTGCTCGCAGGGGAGGCCGATGGTCATCGTCGACGGGGCAATCTGACGATGGAAGAACCCGGCTGCAAAAATTGCCGGGTTCCCTGGTAACTCGGGCCATGGGCCCGCGTCGGCGCACTAATTCTCGGTGATGAGGATGGTACGGACAAGCTCGATGTATCCGCCTGGGGCGCAACATCGGTGGACGATTTGTTGTGGTATGATGATAATGGAAATGCCGTTATCCTCTTGGCCACAGACACGTCCGTCTCCGTCACGCTGAACGGCGTCGATGCCAATGTGCTCGACGCATCGGACTTCATTTTCGCCAGCGCACCGGCGCTTGCCGCGTAAAGGAAAAACCGGCTGTGGGCTTTCAAAACCAGCAGCAGACACCGCCGCAGTCCCTCACTGCGGCGGTCGTTTCGCCCCTCAAGACTACGTTTTTCGGCCTCACGCTCGTCAGCGGTGTCGTCAACATATTGGCGCTGACGTCGCCGCTTTTCATGTTGCAGATCTATGACCGGGTACTGGCAAGCGGCAGTCTGCCGACCCTGGTCGGGCTCGCGCTTCTTGCTCTCGGGCTTTATGGTTTCCAGTGCCTGCTCGATATCATCCGTGCCCGTGTCCTGATCCGTATCGGCGAAGACTTCGACCTGCGCTACTGCCGCAGAGTGCATGACGCCGTGGTGCGCCTGCCGCTCGTCAACCGCATGCCGGGTGACGGCCTTCAGCCGCTGCGTGATCTCGACAATGTACGCGGCTTTTTATCCGGCACGGGTCCGACTGCCTTTTTCGACCTGCCGTGGATGCCGCTTTATCTCGGCATATGTTTCCTGTTCCATTTCTGGATCGGTGTAACGGCGCTCGCCGGCGCTGTGCTGCTGGTCTCGCTCACAATTTTCACCAATATCTTTTCTCAAAAACCAATCCGCGACACCATGGTGGAAAACATGGTCCGCAACCGGCAGCTGGAGGCCTCCCGCCGCAACGCAGAGGTGGTGCAGGCCATGGGGCTTGGTGGCCGGCTCGGTAAACGCTGGCAAAATTCTAACGAGGCCTATCTCGCCGCCAATCGCAGGGCGGGCGATGTGGCAGGCGGCCTCGGCAATATCGCAAAATCGCTTCGGGCCGTTCTACAATCGGCAATTCTTGCTGTCGGCGCTTGGCTCGTCATCGAGCAGGAAGCCTCCGGCGGCGTGATGATCGCCAGTTCGATCATGATGGGCCGGGCACTGGCGCCTGTCGATCTCGCCATTTCCAACTGGAGGTCCTTCGCGGCGGCCCGGCAGAGCTGGGCACGGCTGAGAGAGCTTTTTTCGCAAATGCCGGCCGATGCCGCTGCCATGGCCCTGCCGAAGCCAGAGAAGGAATTACGGGTCGAGAATGTCACCATCGTTCCGCCGGGCGGAAAAAAGCCCATCGTTGCTGGGCTCGGTTTCGTCGTGACAGCGGGAAACGCGCTCGGCATCATCGGTCCGTCAGGTTCGGGCAAATCGACGCTATCGCGCATTCTCACCGGCGCGTGGATGCCTGCCGCCGGCAAGGTGCGGCTCGATGGCGCAAGCTTCGATCAGTGGGACCGGGAAGCGCTTGGCCGCCACATCGGTTATCTGCCGCAGGGCGTGGAACTTTTTGAAGGCACCATCGGGGAGAATATCGCCCGTTTCGCGGACAACCCAGATCCCGAAGCCATCATCGCTGCAGCTAGGGCTGCCGGCGCACATGAGCTGATCCTGCGTTTCGAAAAGGGGTATGACAGCGATATAGGCGAGGCGGGTTCAGCTCTCTCGGCCGGGCAGCGCCAGCGCATCGGTCTGGCCCGCGCTCTTTATGGCAATCCCTTTATCGTGGTGCTGGATGAACCCAACGCCAATCTTGACGCGGAAGGCGAGGCGGCAGTGGTCCGGTCGATTGCCTCCGTCAAGGCGCGCGGTGGTATTGCCGTTGTCGTCGCCCATCGGCCAAGTGCCATCGGTGCGGTGGATTTCATCCTGATGATGGAAGAGGGAAGGATGAAGGCCTTTGGCCCGCGCGACGAGGTGCTTTCCAAGGTGCTGCGTGTTCCGCAGGGGCAGGGCGGCAAAGGTTTCACCGCATCCGCGCAAACGGTCTCACCGCTGCGCGTCGTGGCCAATACCCAGGCCCGACCCGCCGGGCTGGAAGACGGCCGTGAAGAGAACAGCCGGCAGGGAGAGACGGATGTCAAAGATTGACCAGCGCAGCAGCGTTTCCCGCTCCATCCGCAAGCATCTCTTTGCGGGACTCGCCGCAAGCATTGCGCTTCTGGCCGGTGTCGGGGGCTGGGCCGCGACGACCCGTCTTGCCGGTGCAGTCGTCGCCTCCGGTCATCTGGTTGTGGATTCGTACACGAAAAAGGTCCAGCATCCGAGCGGCGGTGTCGTCGGTGAAATTCTTGTGAATGAGGGCGAGAGGGTGAAGGCCGGCGATGTGGTCATGCGTCTCGATGCGACGCAGACCCGTGCCAATCTCGCCATCGTGACCAAGCGCCTGGACGAACTGACTGCACGGATGGCCCGACTGGAAGCCGAGCGGGACGATTTGCCTGAACTCGCCTTTCCGCGGACTCTGATCGCGCGCATGGATGACCCGAATGTCGCTTCTGCCATGCGCAGTGAAACGAAGCTGTTCGAATTCCGCAAGTCCTATCGAGAGGGCAGGAAAGCGCAGCTATCCGAGCGCATCACCCAGTTCGAACATGAGATCGAAGGTCTGAAGGCGCAGGAAGTGGCCTATGATAACGGGCTTGCGGTGTTGCAGGCTGAAATTGCCTCGCAGAAATCGCTGCGCGAACAGGGCGTCGTCTCCGTGCAGCGGCTGAACAGCCTGCAGACTCAGGCCGCGACATTCGGCGGGGAGCGCGGCGAAAAAATCGCCTATCAGGCACAGACTGCGGGGCGCATCACCGAAACCAAGCTGCAGATCCTTCAGATCGATCAGGAATTGCGGACCGAGGTCGGGAGGGAACTGCGCGAAATACAGGCCCAGATGGGCGAATTCGTCGAGCGCAAGGTTGCCGCCGAAGATCAATTGAAACGCATTGATATCGTCGCGCCGCAATCGGGCACGGTGCATGAAATGGCTGTGCATACGGTGGGGGGCGTCGTAACGCCGGCAGATCCGATCATGCTGATCGTACCTGACGGAGATGACCTTGCGCTCGAGGTGCAGATCCTGCCGAAAGATATCGACCAGCTTCAGGTGGGGCAAAAGGCCATGTTGCGCATGACCGCCTTCAATCAGCGTGTCACGCCTGAGCTGGAAGGCCATGTCAGCCGCATTGCGGCGGATATCACGACAGATCAGCGCACCGGGCTATCCTATTATCTGGCACGGATTTCCGTCCCGGTCACCGAGCGGAAGAAGCTGAACAATGCGCCGCTGGTGCCGGGCATGCCCGCCGAGGCCTTTATCCAGACCAGCGAAAGAACGGCGCTGTCCTACATCGCCAAACCGCTGACGGACCAGATCAGCCGCGCCTTCCGGGAGGACTAGGAATTCGAACCCGACCTGAGGGCGTTATCCACCTTCGCCAAAACGGAAGCCGGCGAACCCTCTCGTTTGCGTCGGGATAGCCCAGACGCCGCCCGAAAATGGCGCTTTCTCAAGCCGGTCTTCGGACATGTTGTGGCGGTGTGATGTCAGGAAAAGGATGCTGAAATCAGGCCCTCCGAAGCAGGGCATCGTGGGGTGAGGGACAGGAGCCGCGATCACGTTCGTCAGCTTGCCATCGGGCGAGAAAATGTTCAACACGCCAGCGGAAACGCCCGCGCTGTAATAGTTGCCGCTGCTATCGAGACAGCCGCCATCGGGTCTTCCTGTTTCTTCGGTCATCCGGGCCACCTGTACGCCCTCATCGAAGGTGCCGTTCAGGCGGTCGAATTTTCGCCGGCGTATCCATTTCTGGACGGAATCGCTTTGCCACATAATCGAGCCGTCGGAAGAAAAAGCGAGGCCGTTCGGGCATGTCAGCCCGGTCTGCATGCGCTCGGCGCTTTTTTCGGTGATCCGCCAAAGCTCGCCATGGGGCTCCATGTCCGAAAGCGGCACATTGTGCATTGTTCCCACCCAGAAAGCGCGGTCGGGGCCGATCCGTCCGTCATTCAGCCGGCAGGGGATGCCTTCGGGTGCCGGAATGGAATGGAGGAGACGCGTTTTGCCGCTGTCCGGATCGAGGATGACGATGTCCATGCCACAAGTGACGATGAGTTCGCCGTTCTGGCAAAGGCCGAGACTTGAAACCGTCCTGGGGAACGGCCATTCTTGATAGACGCCGGGCTCAAGACCTGCGCACCGCACGGTCTTTCCGAGAATATCGCACCAGAAAAGCACCTGTCGCCGCTCGTCCCAGACAGGGGATTCCGCCAGTGTACTCATCGTGTCGCACAGAAGTTTCGTTTGCGACATGGCAAGCGCTTGTCGGGGATTTGCCGTATTCATGATGTTCGAACCGTTGAAAAAGATGCCGCAGAATTACTCGAAATAGTCCTGGTGGTTCTCGAAGACTTGCGAAAGAATGCCGAGGACACGTCTCAGATGTTTGCGCAAATTATCGGTCGCGCGGGCTTCGTCTCCTGCCCTGATTGCGTCATATACCGCCTCATGTTCGGAAAGCAGGCGTGCCATGTGCGCTTCGTCGCTTATGGCGAGTGCGCGCAGGCGATCCAGTCCCGCCTTCTCGCGGATCAACAGGGATTCCAGTCTTTCAAGCCCAGTCGCGGCGGCAAGCGCGCTGTGGAATTGGTCGTCATGAACGCGGAAAGCCTTTCTGTCTCCATTGCGCATTGCTGCCCGCTGGCCGTTCAGGGCGTGTTCGATCTCCTGTTCCGCTTCCGCTGTCAGGCCGATCTGGCACAGCCTGCAGACTGCCGCCACCTCAAGTGCCTCGCGGATGAATTGCGCGCTGCGGATGTTCTTTTCCGATAATCTCGAAACATAGGTGCCGCGGCTTGGCAGCGTCACGATCAAACCATCGTCGCGCAGACGGCTCAGCGCCTCCCGCACCGGGGTTCGGCTGGAATTGAACGACTGTCCGATTTCGTTTTCCGACACTGCCTGACCGGGAAAAAGCTCCCGCGAAAGGATGGCGGATTTCAGCGCGGAATAAATCTGGTCCACGACCGGACGGTTAAGGTCCAGTCGCTCCATTGTCGGCACGGTGCCGCCTGTCACGGGAATTTTCGGCATATACCCTCCAGCGTTCTCATAACCGGTATACCGGAACACAAGTCTGTTGACAACCGGCATACCGGTATGCAAATGATTGCGCATTGGGAAGGAGGCTCCCGAAATGCAAAATATCAAGACCTGCGTCATCGTTGGTGCCGGAATGGTAGCGAAGACGCATGTGCTTGCCTGCGCGGCAAGCCCTGAAAAAATTCGCCTGAAAGGCATAGTCGATGGTGGCTCCGGCCGCGCCAAGGCGCTGGCCGCCGAAGCCTCGAAACACACCGGATATGAAGTTGCGGTTTATTCCTCAGTCGAGGAGGCGGCGCGCGATACGGATGTCGATTTCGCCATCATCGCAACACCGCCAAATGCCCGTATTGATATCGTCGGGAAACTGGCGAAAGCCGGCAAGCACATCCTGATGGAGAAGCCCGTCGCTCGCAATACGCAGGAAGCAGACGGTCTCGTTGCCCTTTGTCGCGAGGCAGGTGTTACTCTCGGCATCATCTTCCAGCACCGCATGCGGGCTGCATCGCAAAAAGCCCGTGAACTCGTTGATGGCGGCACGCTCGGCGCGCTGGGCCTCTGCGAAATCTCCGTGCCCTGGTGGCGGGCGCAATCCTATTACGACGAACCGGGTCGCGGCACGCTGGCGCGCGATGGCGGCGGCGTTCTGATCTCCCAGGCAATTCATACGATCGATCTGGCATTGAGCCTGACGGGGCCAGTGGCCCGTGTTCAGGCCATGGCTGCGACGACGCGGTTCCATCGCATGGAAACCGAAGATTATGTTTCTGCCGGGCTGCGCTTCAAGAACGGTGCCGTTGGCTCGCTGGTGGCAAGCACCGCAAGTTTCCCCGGCGCTGCGGAATCGATCCTGCTGCACTTCGACAATGCCAGCCTTCGGCTCGCTTCGGGTCTGTTGCATCTCGACTGGCGCGATGGCCGGCAGGAGACTTTTGGCGGCGCTGCCGCTGGCACGGGCGGCGGCGCCGACCCCATGGCTTTCACGCATGAATGGCATCAGGGCGTCTTCGATGATTTCGCAGACGCCATCTCTTCAGGACGCCCGCCTGTTGTCACCGGCGAAGCGGCTCTTTTGTCTCACAGATTGATCGACGCGATCATCAACTCGGCCGACACCGGCAAGGAAGTGGAACTGCAGGATGAGTAAAGCAATCAAGTTCGTCGCTCTCGGGATTGAGCACCGGCACATTTTCGGCATGGCCCAGAACCTGCTGGATGCCGGCGCCGAATTTGCCGGCTGGTGGACAGAAGGCGAGCCCGATGTCGTGGAAGGCTTCGTCAAGCGCTTCCCGGATGTGCCGCGCGCAGCATCGAAAGAGGCGCTGCTGGCTGACGGCACCGTCGATCTCGTCGTGATCGCCGATATTCCCTCCAAGCGCGCCGATCTCGCGATTGCCGCCATGGAAGCCGGCAAGGATGTCATGTCCGACAAGCCCGGCTGCACCACATTCGAACAGCTCGACCGCCTGCGCCAGACGGTGGCAAAGACCAAGCGCATCTGGACCGTGGATTTCTCCGAGCGCTTCGAAGTGCCGAGTGTGACAAAGGCAGCTGAACTCGTTGCCGAGGGCGCCATCGGCCGCGTCATCCAGACTGTCGGCCTTGGCCCGCACCGCCTGAACCGCCAGATTCGCCCGAAGTGGTTCTTCGAGCGCGAAGCCTACGGTGGTATCATCACCGATATTGCCAGCCACCAGATCGACCAGTTCATGTTCTTCACGGGTTCGACCGAGGTTGAGATCGTGTCCGCCACCGTTGCCAATTACGCCAACCCGCACGATCCGGGTCTTCAGGATTTCGGCGAAGTTGTGCTGCGCGGCAACAAGGGCCACGGCTATATCCGCGTCGACTGGTACACACCGGATGCGTTGCCGACCTGGGGTGACGGCCGCCTGACCATCCTTGGTACCGAAGGTTACATCGAGCTGCGTAAATATGTCGATGTCGGCAACACCGAAGGCACGGATCGCCTCGTTCTCGTGAATGGCGACCGTTGCGAATATATCGATGCCTCTGGCGCTGGTCTGCCCTATTTCGCTCGCATCTGCGACGATATCCGCAACCGCACGGAAACGGCGATGACGCAGGAACACGTCTTCAAGGTCTGCGACCTGTCGCTGCAGGCACAGGCCAAGGCTGAGGGAGCCTCGAAATGATTGGTGTTGCCATTATTGGCGCCGGCATCGGCGCCCAGCATCTGAGCGGCTATCGGGCGCTACCCAATCGCTTCGTCGTCAAGGCAATCTGCGATCTCGATCTGGAGCGCGCTCGCTCCGTCGCCGGCGATGATACCTCCATTCGTCTGACCACCGATCTCGATGAGGTTCTGGCCGATGAGAGCATCCAGCTGATCGACGTCTGCCTGCCGCCGCACCTGCATTTTCCGGTGACGCTGAAGGCGCATGCGGCGGGCAAGGACGTCGTCTGCGAAAAGCCGCTGGTCCGCTCTCTGGAAGAGGCCAATGCGCTGATCGATTCCGTCAAGAAGACCGGCCGCGGCGTGTTTCCCGTGTTCCAGTACCGCTTCGGACACGCCATGCGGCAGCTGCGCGCGCTGATCGATGCCGGTCTTGCCGGCAAGGCCTTCGTCGCGAGCTCGGAAGTTCACTGGAACCGTGGCGCGAGCTATTACGACATTCCCTGGCGCGGCACCTGGAAGGGTGAATGCGGCGGCGCAATCCTCGGTCATGCCATTCATGCCCATGATCTTCTCTGCCACGTCCTCGGCCCGGTCGAAGAAGTTTTCGCCATGGCCGATACGCGGGTCAACAAAATCGAAACCGAAGATTGCGCAGCACTCAGCTTCCGCATGAAAAGCGGTGCGCTCGCAACCAGCTCGGTCACGCTCGGCGCGGCCGAAGACACCTCGCGCCTGCGTTTCTGCTTCGAGGGCTTCACGGCGGAAAGCGGCACCTTGCCGTATCGTCCGGCGGAAGACACCTGGCGTTTCATTGCCCGCGCCCCGACGACGCAGGATCAGATCGACGCTGTTCTGGCAACGGTGGCTGATGGCGAAAACGGCTTTGCCGGTTTTGTCGAAGCCATTGCCGACGCGATGGAAGGACGCGGCGGCAAGGAAGTGACGGTTCATGACGGCTTGCAGTCAATCGAACTCGTGACAGCCATCTACCGATCCGTCCGGGAAGGAAAGCCGGTTTGTCTGTCCGATGCCGCCGAAGGTGAGTGGATCAAGGGCTGGGCTCCGAGCGCATCCGCAAAAGCATAATCATCTAACGGGAGGAAACCAGATGACCAGAAAATACAGCATGGCACTGGCGCTCGCCATTGGCGTGGCGTCCTTTGCCGGTGCCGCGCAGGCGGCGCAGGAAGTGCGCTTCACCTGCGCTTATGACGGTAACGGCTGCGAAATCCTGAAGGATATTCTCGCACGTTACGAAAAGCAGCATCCCGATGTGAAGATCGTCACCGATGTCGTGCCCTACAAGGCGCTGCTGGAAGGTCTGCCCGTTCAGCTCGCCGGCGGCAGTGGTCCTGACTTCGCAACCGTGACCGATCTTGGCGGTCTCAACCGCTATTATCTCGATCTGACGCCCTATGTGGACGCGAAGTATTGGGAAGACAATTTCTCCAACGTGCTGAAATGGTACCGCAGCGGCCCTGACGACAAGGGCATCTACGGCATGCACACGCAGCTCACCATCACCGGCGCCTTCATCAACCGCACGCTGTTCGATCAGGCAAACGTCGCCGTTCCCGGCAAGGATGCAACGCTGGATGACTGGGCAAAGGCCGCCAATGCCGTAGCCAAGGCAACCGGCACGCCTTACCCGATGGCGATCGACCGTTCCGGCCACCGCATCGCCGGCCCGGCCATTTCTTACGGCGCGAAGATTTTTGATGCTGACGGCAAGCCGATCCTCGTCGATGAAGGCTTCACCACGTTCGTGAAGAAGTTCGTGGAGTGGAACAAGGACGGCACCATGGCGCGTGACGTCTGGGCTGGTCAGGGCGGCAATACCTACCGCGACGCCGCGCAGGAATTCATCAACGGCCAGCTGGTCTATTATTATTCCGGCAGCTGGCAGACAGCGCGCTTCGACAGCCAGGTGGGCGACGCCTTTGACTGGGAAGTCGTGCCGCAGCCCTGCGGTGGCGCAGCCTGCACCGGCATGCCTGGCGGCACCGGCATCGTCGGTTTCAAGCAGACCAAAAACCCGAAGATCGTTGCCGACATCCTGAACTTCCTTGCTCAGGACGAAAACTATCTCGACTTTACGGTGCGCACCCGCAACGTTCCGGCGAACAAGTCGGTGGCTGACAAGGGCGTGACCTATACCGGTGCGACGCCTGCGACGCAGAAGGCCATGAATGCCTGGCTCGACCAGATCCCCGGTCTCAGCCCGATTGCCTACGCCTACCAGGGCTACAAGAACAACCGCGCCATGTTCAACATCTCAGTCCAGCGCATCACGCAGGCTATCGTCGGTGAAAGCACCGTTGATGAGGCCATGGCCCGTGCGAAGACGGACCTTGAGGAAGCGTTGAAACAGGCGAAGTGATCCATCGCCTTCCGGCGCGGCGCATGCCGCGCCGCGCCGGATCGAAGGAGGACCCTCATGTATAAATTTCTTGCGCCCGTCATGGGCATTGTCGAACTGCCCTTTTCCTTCCTGCAGAAGGTTCTTGGCCACAGGCGGATTGCGTGGGTGTTTCTGACGCCCAACCTGATCCTCTTTGCGGTCTTCGCCTTCCTGCCGATCCTGCTGAACATGGCCTATTCCGTGACCGGCAGCGAACACATATTGCTTTCCGAGCGCCCTTCGGTGGGCGGCGAAAACTTTTCGGTCCTTCTTTCCTGTCAGAATTATCTCGATCCCAATTCCTGTGCGCGCGATCTCTTCTGGCGTTCCGTCTGGAACACGCTGTTCTTCGTCGTGCTGCAGGTAGGTTTCATGGTCGGCTTTTCGCTGATCACGGCCATCGTGCTCAACCGCGATATCCGGGCGCGCGGCTTTTTCCGTGCGGTGTTCTTCTTCCCTGTTTTGCTGTCGCCTGTCGTCGTGGCCTTGATCTGGAAGTGGATACTCCAGCGTTTCGGCGTTCTCAATGCGGCGATGGAAGGCTTAGGCCTCGGTTCGGTGGACTGGTTGCTCGAAGCCAATCTTGCCTTCGGCTGGTCGGTCTTCCTGTCGGTCTGGGCGCATATGGGTTTTTACACGCTCATTCTCCTCGCCGGCCTTCAGGCGATCCCGCGCGATGTCTACGAGGCGGCGCAGCTGGACAAGGCAAGCCCATGGCGCATCTTCCGGCGCATCACCCTTCCGCTGCTTGCGCCCACCATGCTCGTCGTTCTCGTCCTGTCGGTCATCAAGGGCGTGCAGACTTTCGATGAAGTCTTTGCCTTTACCGGCGGTGGCCCGGGTTCGGCGACGACCTTCATCATTCAATTCATCTATCAGACCGGCTTTGCCGGGACGCCCCGGAATTTCGGACTTGCGGCTGCCGCTTCGCTGCTGCTCGCCGTGGTGCTCGTGGTGCTGACCGCCCTGCAATTCCGGGCAAACAGGAGCAAGGTCGATGGCTAGGATTGGCGCATTTCTGACCCGTACCCGCGGCCGTAACGGCAAACTGCATTGGACCGATTGGCTGTCCTACGCCTATCTCGGCGTGGCCGTGCTGATGATGTTCGGTCCTGTCGTTTGGCTGGTGCTCTCGTCGTTCAAGACGGAAGCCGATCTCCAGCGCTTTCCGCCACGGCTTTTGCCCTATAGCCAGGAAACCATGGTGGTGGACGGGCAGCCAAATCCGCTGCCGGCCTATGTCGACAAGGATGGCCGCAAGCTCGGCATGATCAGGCGTATCGGCCTCGTGGCGCAGGTGGTTGATCCCGCCAAGCCGGCGGAAGTGCTGAAGATGCAGTTTAACGAGCTGAAGCCGGCTGAAAAGGTGGCGCTCGCGACGGAAAACTACACCGAGCTTTTCCAGCGCTTCAATTTCCCGCTCTATTTCTGGAACTCGACCTTCATCACGGTCACCTCGACCATCATCATGCTGATCGTCAATTCCATGGCGGCCTTCGCGCTCTCGAAATATCAGTTCAAGGGCAGGGGCGCCGTGCTGGCGCTGGTGGTCGGTACGCTGATGATCCCGCAGACCGTCGTGCTTGTGCCGCTGTTCCTCATCACCAGCCAACTCGGTTTGATCAACAGTCTCTGGGGCGTCATCATTCCCGGTGCCGCGACACCCACGGGCGTCTTCCTGCTGCGGCAATACATGCTGACGATCCCGGACGAGATCCTCGATGCGGCGCGCATGGACAAGGCCAGCGAGTGGAAAATCTACTGGCGCATCATCCTGCCGCTCTCAGCACCGGCGCTCGCGGTTCTCGCGATCCTTGCGATCATGTGGCGCTGGAACGATTTCCTCTGGCCGCTCATCGTGCTGACCCGCAACGACAACTTCACCCTGCAGCTGGCGCTCAACTCCTTCCAGGGCGAGATGACGACGGAATGGAGCAACCTTCTGGCCATGACCGTGCTGACGCTTGCGCCCATCGCGCTGGTCTTCATGTTCCTGCAAAAATATATCGCCACTGGCATTGCGTCCACGGGCGGCAAATAATCCTCAGGGAGGAAATACAATGGCAAGTATAGAGCTTCGTCAGGTCAAAAAGACATATGGCGCACTCGATGTGATCAAAGGCGTTGATCTCGATATCAAGCACGGCGAATTCTGCGTTTTCGTCGGCCCATCCGGCTGCGGCAAGTCCACCCTGCTGCGCATGATCTCGGGCCTCGAAGAGTTGAGCGGTGGTGACATCGTCATCGGCGGCGATGTGGTCAATACGGTGCCAGCTGCGGATCGCGGCCTTGCCATGGTATTCCAGTCCTACGCCCTCTACCCGCATATGACGGTACGCGAAAACCTCTCTTTCGGTCTTGAGAATATCGGCACGCCGAAGAAGGAGATCGCCGAGAAGATCGCGCAGGTCGCCAAGATGCTGCAGATCGATCAGCTTCTCGAGCGTCGTCCCAAGGATTTGTCGGGTGGGCAGCGCCAGCGCGTCGCCATCGGCCGCGCCGTGGTGCGGGAACCTCGCGTGTTCCTCTTCGACGAACCGCTTTCCAACCTCGATGCGGAACTGCGCGTCGATATGCGCGGTGAGATTTCCAGTCTGCACCGGCGTCTCGGCAACACCATGATCTACGTCACGCATGATCAGGTGGAAGCCATGACCATGGCTGACAAGATTGCCGTTCTGCGCGCCGGCAAGCTGGAACAGTTCGGCGTGCCACTCGATCTCTACAACCGCCCGGCCAATCTCTTCGTGGCGGGCTTTATCGGCTCTCCGAAGATGAATTTCTTTGCTGGCGAAGTGACGTCGGACGCAACGCCTGCTCTCAAAATCGCGACGGGCGAGACTATCCCGCTGCCGCAGACCGGCTTTGCCTATAAGCCCGGCCAGAAAGTGACGCTTGGCATTCGCCCCAACCATGTGGAGCCGGGTGAAGGCGGCGCATTGACGATGTCGGTTCGCACAGCGGAACAGCTGGGCGGCGAGTCCTATCTCTACGGTAATCTCGGTGACGGCACTCCCGTAACGCTGCATCTTTCCGGCCAGACCTCGACATCGGCGGGCGAAGTCATCCGCCTGTCGGCGCCACTTCAACATGTCCATCTTTTCGACACAACGAGCGGGCTGACGCTCCGGCAGGACTGACAGCCTTAGGCACCACCCGCAACGTAGGACCAATGACATGACCGATAAAAAACTCCGCTCCGACCGCTGGTTCGCACCCGATGACCTGCGCAGCTTCGGCCACCGCTCGCGCATGATGCAGCTGGGTTATGCGGAGGAGGATTTTATCGGCAAACCCGTCATCGGCATCCTCAACACTTGGTCGGAGCTGAACACCTGTCATTCGCACTTTCCAGAGCGCGTGCAGGACGTGAAACGCGGCGTGTTGCAGGCTGGCGGCTTCCCCGTCGAAATGCCGTCGCTTTCCGTGGATGAGAGCTTCACCAAGCCGACATCGATGCTTTACCGCAACATGCTGGCGATGGAGACGGAAGAAATGATCCGCTCGCATCCGCTGGATGGTGTGGTGCTGATGGGCGGTTGCGACAAGACGACGCCGGGCCTCGTCATGGGTGCGATCTCGGCCGGTGTGCCGATGATCTATCTGCCCGCCGGCCCGATGCTGAGCGGAAATTATGCCGGCAAGGTGCTGGGCTCGGGTTCGGACGCCTGGAAATATTGGGATGAGCGCCGCGCAGGCAATGTTACGGACGAGGAATGGCGTGGCGTGCAGGGCGGCATTGCCCGTTCTGCCGGTGTGTGCATGACGATGGGCACGGCCTCGACCATGACGGCCATTGCCGACGCGCTCGGCATCACCCTGCCGGGTGCCTCCTCCATTCCGGCAGTCGATTCCGAACATCAGCGCATGTCCGCGGCCTGTGGTCGCCGCATTGTCGAGATGGTGTCGGAAGATCTGACCCCTAACCTTATTCTGACGGGGGCAGCGTTCCGCAACGCCGCCATCGTCGCCATGGCGACGGGTTGTTCCACCAATGCCGTCGTCCACCTCATCGCCATGGCGCGCCGCGCCGGCGTGCCGATGACGCTGGATGAGCTGGACGAACTTGGCCGCGTTACACCGCTCATCGCCAATGTCCGCCCCTCCGGCAAGAACTATCTGATGCAGGACTTCTTTTACGCCGGTGGCCTGAGGGCGCTGATGAAGCAGCTGGAAAGTCGTCTCGACTGTTCCGTGCTGACCGTGACTGGCCGCAGCATGGGCGAAAACCTTGAGGGTGCAAAGGTCTACAACGACGACGTCATCCGCTCGCTGGACAATCCCGTCTATGCGGAAGGCTCTCTTGCCGTGCTGCGCGGCAATCTCTGCCCTGACGGTGCCGTCATAAAGCCCGCCGCCTGCGACCCCAAACTCCATATACATCAGGGTCCGGCGCTGGTGTTTGACAGCTACCCTGAAATGAAAGCCGCCATCGACGATGAAAATCTCGATGTGACGCCCGATCATGTGCTGGTGCTGCGCAATGCCGGTCCGCTCGGCGGCCCCGGCTTCCCGGAATGGGGCATGCTGCCCATTCCAAAGGCGCTGATCAAAAAAGGGCACCGCGATATGCTGCGCATCTCAGACGCCCGCATGTCCGGCACGTCCTACGGTGCCTGCGTACTGCATGTCGCACCGGAAAGCTTCGTTGGCGGTCCCTTGGCGCTCCTGAAAACGGGCGATATCGTCCGCCTCGACCTGCCGCAGCGTCGTCTCGACATGCTGGTCAGCGAAGAGGAAATCGCTCAGCGCCGGGCGGCATGGCAAGCGCCTGCGCCGCGTTATGAACGTGGGTACGGCTATCTCTTCTCCAAGCACGTGACGCAGGCCGACCAGGGTTGCGACTTCGACTTCCTGCAGACGGATTTTGGCCGTTCCGCCGGCGAGCCCGATATTTTCTAAGAGGCCCATCATGTTGCAGCGATTGCTCATCACCGGTGCCGGCGGCAAGCTGGGCAGCATGTTGCGCGGGCGGCTTGGCCATGTTGCCGAAACCATCCGTCTTTCTGATGTGGTTGATCTCGGTTCGCCAGCGCCTCATGAAGAGTTCGTCCACTGCGCGCTGGAGGATGAGCAGGCAGTTTACGATCTGGTCAAGGATTGCGACGGCATCGTCCATCTCGGCGGAGTTTCCGTAGAAAGGGCGTTTGATCCCATCGAGGCTGCCAATCTGCGTGGTGTCTACAATCTCTACGAGGCGGCGAGGGCGCACGGCAAACCTCGCATCCTGTTCGCGTCCAGCAACCACACGATCGGCTATTACCCGCAGGGGCAGCAGCTTGGTCCGGAGACACCCTTTCAGCCGGATGGCCTTTACGGCGTCTCGAAGATTTTTGGCGAGGCAATGGCAAGCCTCTACCATTCCAAATTCGGACAGGAGACGGCTATCGTGCGTATCGGCTCCTGTGACGAGAAACCCACGAACTGGCGCATGTTGTCGACCTGGCTCAGCTACGGTGACTTCGTGTCTCTGATCGAGGCCACCTTCCGCGTGCCGAAACTCGGATGCCCGGTTATCTGGGGCGTTTCGGCCAATGACGAGAGCTGGTGGGATAATTCCCATGTCGATTTTCTCGGCTGGCAGCGGCGCGACAATGCCGCGCGCTACCGGGCTGAAATCGAGCGCGACGTCCCGCGCCCCGGCCCCGAGGCTGCGATCGCAAAATATCAGGGCGGCATTTTTATCGATGAGCCCATTCACAGGACTTGAAACATATCCATCCGGCCATTGCGAGGAAACAGACATGAATAATGAAACGCGCGAAAAACTGATGACGATTTCCGTCGCCACGCTAGCGACAGCGCTTTACAAGCGCGGCCTGCGAAACCAGGTCATTCAGGGCGTTCGCCCGCTGGGCTACAAGGGCAAGAACATGGTGGGCCCGGCCTTTACCCTGCGCTACATGCCGGCCCGCGAGGATCGCAACCAGCTCGTAGAATTCCGCAATCCCGCCCATCCGCAGCGTGTTGCCATCGAAACCTGCCCGCCGGGCCACGTGCTTGTCATGGACAGCCGCAAGGACGCCTCTGCCGCCTCGGCCGGCGATATTCTGGTGACGCGTCTGATGGTTCGCGGTGGTGCGGGCATCGTTTCCGATGGCGGTTTCCGGGATGCGGCCACCATTGCCGAACTGGACATTCCGGCCTACCACACCCGCCCTTCGAGCCCCACCAATCTGACCAAACACGAGGCCATCGAGATCAACGGCCCCATCGGCTGCGGCGATGCACCGGTGTTTCCCGGAGACATCATCGTGGGTGATGCCGATTGCGTCATCGTCATCCCCGCCGGCATTGCCGATGAAGTGGCGACGGAAGCGGTTGAAATGACAGCCTATGAGGATTTCGTGGTAGAGCAGGTCAAGGCCGGCCAGACGATCATCGGCCTTTACCCCTGCACCAAGGAAGAGCACCAGACGGCCTTTGCCGAATGGCGCAAGAAGAATAACCGCTGAGCCTCATAACCAGCCCAGTGCTTTCGCCGCGCGGATCGCCTCCGCGCGGCGTTTGCAATCCAGCTTGCGGAACAGGTTGCCAAGGTGAAACTTCACTGTCACTTCCGAGATGTTGAGCGTCTGAGCAATCTTCTTGTTCGACATGCCGCTGGCCAATAGCTGCAGCATCTGTGCTTCCCGTTGAGAAAGGCCGCCATGCAGCGCCCGGGCCTGCGGTGAGTTCACCGAGGCGGCGAAAATAGACAGCGCGGTGCGGACATCGGATGAGGTTTCGATGAAACTGCGGATGCGGCGATTGTTGAGAAGCGGCGAAAGGAAGACGCGCTCTTCCGACAGCACACCGTTGCAGCCAAGGCGGGTCGCCGATTCAAGCGCGGTGAGTATATGCGCGCGGGCGGCGGCGTTGTCACGGCGCTGGTGCGCGGCATAGCTCTGCCAGATTCTCAATGCGACCTTCTCGCGATTGGTGACCTTTGGATTGGCGATCATCGCATCGATCTGCCGGGAGAGATAGGCGCGGGGTGTGAACAGATGCACCGCATCGCGCAGCCAGGCCATGACATAGGCGATTTCATCACGACGTGTCAGGCGGGAGAGGTCTTCGTGGGCGCTCTCCACCCAGTTACGGCCCATGGGCATGCGAACTGCTGAAAGCGTCGCTGCGGCATCTGCCCAACGGTTGGCGTTCTGATAGGCGATGGCCGTTCTGATCTCCATCATCGCATGAAACTGCAACCCCTCCGACAGATGAATCCAGAGTCCGTCCAGAAAACCCGGACGAACGGTCATCGGAAAATGGTCGATCAGCACCTGCGAGGCGTAATGAAGTGCAAACTGCATCAGACTCGGCCAGATTTCGGCGACGGCGAAATGATCGAAGTCATGTTCGACGAAATGCAGCAGGTCGCGCGGTTTTCCGGCCTCATAGGCAAGGCAGGCTTCCGCCAGTCGCAGCATCCGGAACTCCTGCATGGCATCATGCGGCACCTGTTCCAGCCGTGCGCGCGCTTCCTGCGCCGCCCGGCGTGCCAGAAGTACATCGCCGCTCATCAGCCGCAGCACGATCTGGTGCAGATGGATGAAGAATTCGAGCAGAGGCTGTCCGCCCATCTTGCGCAGATAGATAAGCGCGCGGGCGGCGGCCGCCTCTGCCTCGCGGAAATTGCGACGGCGGATTTCGAACTCAAGCAGCGCATTGTAATAGGCCGCCCATTTCCCGTGATCGTCCATGGGGTAATCCGCCATGAACTCGCCAAGCCGCGTTATCACCGCGTCATTGGGCGTCAGGTCCTCGGCGATCATCAGGTTCAGCCGGAAGGTGCGGGCGGCGAAGGAAAACCGCGAGCCGCGGGCTAGCACCTTCAGCGGGTCAAGGTAATCCGAGCCGAGGCTTTTGCCGAGCAGATGGCGCACGCGCTGCAATTCGCCCTGTTTCAGCAAGGCGCGGGTAACCGCGAAAAGGACGGTTTCATTGGAGGTGATCATATCCTGCGAAAATCGCATGATGATCTCGCGAAACCTGTCGACGCTGCTTCGGTAGATGAGTTCCCGCCCATGGGCGCGTTCGAGGATTTGCGCGGCATGGGTCTCGTAACCGCGATCGAGCAGCATCGCCATGGCTGCGAGCGAATGCCCTGCCTTTTCGAAGGCCGAGGCGACCTCCACCACGGCGCTGCCGGCCTGCAAGGTGGCGAGGCGTTCTCTTGCCGCGACCGTTAGGAGCCGTATCAGTGTGTGGTGATTGTCGGGTTTTCCCGTCAGAAAGGGCGGCAGAAGCATGGCCCAGTCAGCATCTGGGGCGGCGGAAGGGTTTTCGAGCCAGAAGGAAAGTTCGACGGTCTGGGCGGGCGTGAGATGGGGCAGATAGCTTTCGCGCAGATAGTCGGCGCATAACGTGTCATCCGGCAGGCGCGCCAGCGAAAGAAAGGCCGGCCATCCCGCGTAATCCTCGAGTGCCAGCCGTCGTTGCCCGGGCGGAAGGTCGTCCGCCTCATCTGGCCGTAAGGCGAGTTCTTCCGGTCCTATGGTGAGCGAGCCGTGATGCAGGATGTGACGCGCCATGCCGCTGATCCTCTGGTCCGGCCGGCAGGCGATGACGACGAAACGCACCGATTCCAGAATGGGGGCTGGCATGCGTACCGCCCTTGCAAAAACTGGAATGTCCCACAGCAGGTTGCCATTGACCGCGTCATCGCTTTGCGGCTGGTGCGTGCGGCATATCTGAGCTCCGAGCTCCTTTGCCAGCGTCTCCAGCAATACGCTTTTTCCCGCACCCGCCGGTGCGCGCAGAAACACCACGCCCGCGGTTTCGCTGGCAATGCGATTGCAGAGGTGGGTCCGGGGCAGAAGCATCATGGGAAAGGGATAGGATATCAGTTTCAAAAAACCTATACTCATTCTTTAAAAAACTATACCTTTCAGCGATTGTTCGAATGGCCATGTGGTGAAAACTTGTGCTCAGGCAACCGATGCACAAGGAACGTTCCACCGATGCAGCAACATCCGCTGGTCGCGATTTTGAACAGGCTCGGCACCTTCGTGCTGGTCATGATCGCCCTGTCCATCATGATTTTCGTGCTGGCCCGCGTGGTGCCGGGAGATCCCGCCCGCATGGCGCTGGGGCCGGCTGCAACGCAGGACCAGGTGGATGCGTTGCGCGGGCAGATGGGCCTCGACAAGCCGCTCGCCGTTCAATATCTCGATTATATCGGCAATGCATTGCATGGTGATCTGGGCTTCTCGCTGGTTTCGCAGCGCCCCGTTACAACCGATCTGGCGCAGACTGTTCCCGCGACCGTCGAGCTGGTGCTGGTCTCGGTCATCTTCATGTTCCTCGTCGCCATCCCGCTCGGCGTCATCACGGCGCATTATCGCGACCGGCCGCTGGATCATATCGGTCGCATCCTGTCGCTTACCGGGGTCACGATCCCAAGCTTTCTCTTCGCCATCACGCTGCAATTGCTGGCAGCGCGCTTTCTCTCCGGCTGGCCGATCATCGGCAGGCTCGATCATTCGCTTGGCTGGCAGGGCGGCCCCACCGGTTTCATCCTTGTCGACGGCATGCTGGCCGGACGTTTCGACGTCGTGCTCGATGCGTTGAAGCATCTCGCGCTTCCGGCTTTTGCGCTTTCCATGGCCGGCATCGGCCAGATCACCCGCATCACGCGCTCCTCTATGATCGAGAACCAGCGCAAGGACCATGTGCTGACCCTGCAAAGCTTCGGCGTGCCGGAGCGGGTCATCATCTTCCGTTACCTGCTGAAGCTCTCTTCCATCGCGCCGCTAACGATCATGGGTCTCGAATTCGCGTCGCTGATCGGCAATGCCTTCGTGATCGAGATGGTCTTCGCCTGGGGTGGTTTTGCTTCCTACGGGCTCAACGCCATCCTGCAGAAAGACCTCAACGCCGTGACCGCCGTGGTGCTGGTGGCCGGCCTGTTCTTCATCGTTGCGAACCTGATCGTGGATGTTCTGATCTCGATCATCGACCCGCGTCTGCGCCGCAAGGAGGCTCGCTGATGGCCGATATGAAAATGCTCGAACCCACCGATCGGGGCTTAAGCGCCGGTTACATGATGTGGTATCGCTTCAGTCGCAATCCGGCGGCGGTCATCGGCTCGCTGATCCTTCTGTCGGTGCTTATACTGGCGGTTTTCGCACCCTGGCTTACGCCCTATCCGAAACATATCGGCGCGGTCGTCGATTTCCGCGCCCGCCATATGCCGCCGGATCTGGAACACTGGTTCGGCACCGACAAGGCCGGGCGCGATATCTTTTCCCGCACCATCTTCGGGCTGCGTGTCTCGCTGCTTCTCGTCATCGGCGTGCTCGGTATTTCGGTTCCGGTCGGAACTGTGCTCGGCCTGATCGCCGGTTATTTCGGCGGCTGGACCGAAAAACTCATCAGCGGCCTGACGAATGTGATGCTGGCCATGCCGCCGCTCGTCATGGCGCTCGCGGTCTCCAACCTGCTGGAACCGACACTGATGAACGCCATGATCGCGATCACGCTGCTGTGGTGGACCTGGCATGCGCGGCTGATCTATTCGGTATCGAAGTCTATCGCCTCGGAAGACTATATCGAAGCGGCACGTCTTGCCGGTGCAGGCCCGTTGCACATCCTCTTCCGCGAAATCCTGCCCAATTGCGTTTCGGTCATATCGGTCAAGACGACGCTCGATGCCGCCTTCGTCATTCTGTTTGGCGCGACGCTGAGCTTCCTTGGTTTCGGTGTCAAGCCGCCGACGCCTGACCTTGGATCGATGGTCGCCGACGGGCGCCAGTTCATGCCGGATTTCTGGTGGGAAGTGCTCTGCCCCGGCGCGGCCGTGCTTTACGTGACGCTGGGCTTCAATCTGCTGGGCGACGGCCTGCGCGACATGTTCGACGTGGAAAGCTAAGACCATGACTGAATCGCTTCTCAAGGTCGAAAATCTCAACGTCACCTTCACCAATTACGGCCGCACCCGGCAGGTGCTGCGCGATGTCGCCTTCACGGTTGCCGCCGGCGAACGCGTGGCGTTGATCGGCGAAACCGGGTCGGGCAAATCCGTCACGGCGAAGGCAATCATCGGTACCCTGCCGAAAAACGCCGCGATCACATCAGGTGCCATCGTCATCGATGGCCGGGATGTGCTGTCCATGCCACGCAGGGAGCGTGAGGCCCTGAAGGGGACCGCGTTTTCACTGATCATGCAGGACCCGCTCTCCTCCTTCAATCCGGTCTTCAAGATCGGCACGCATCTGGATGATGTCATGCGCTTCGCCGACAAGCGCGATGGAATCAACTCGTCCAAGGCCGAGCGTCGCAACCGCATAGCTGCCGTTCTGCGCCGGGTGCAGCTTGCCGACACCGAGCGGGTGATGGACGCCTATCCGTCCGAACTTTCGGGCGGCATGCGCCAGCGCGTGTTGATCGGGCTTGCCCTGCTGCATCAGCCGAAGCTCCTGATCGCGGACGAGCCGGGCACGGCACTTGATGTGACGACGCAGGATGAAATCCTCAATCTCATCAACCAGCTGGTCGCCGAAGAAAACATGGCGCTCTTGATGATCACCCACAATCTCGGCGTCGTACGCAAGGTGGCGGATCGGGTCGTGGTCATGCATCACGGCGATATCGTCGAGACCGGACCCTGCACGCAAATCCTCCATAGCCCTGCCAAGGATTATACGCGCTCGCTTCTCGATGCCGTGCCTCCGCTTTATGGCCCGCGCGTCACCGATCTGGCGCAGAGCACGCGTTCGCCCATCGTCACCATCGAAGGGCTGAACAAGATTTATGGTCGGCGCAACGGTTATCACGCCGTGCGGGATGTGAATCTGACGCTGAAGGAAGGCGAGGTATTCGGCCTGGCCGGTGAATCCGGCTCCGGCAAAACTTCCGTCGCCCGTATGATCATGGGCCTTTCGCGCCCGACCTCCGGCAATCTTGTCATTGACGCTCCCGCGCCTGCGCGCGGCAAGCGATTGACGCAGATCGTCTATCAAAACCCGGGCACCTCGCTTAATCCGAAGCGCACGGTGAAACAGACGCTTGCCCTGCCGCTGAAATCCATCGGCATGGATGGGCAGGCGCGGGAAAACCGCATGCAGGAACTGATGGGGCTGGTGCGGCTGCCGCAATCCTATCTCGGCAAATATCCGCATGAGCTGTCCGGCGGCCAGAAGCAGCGTGTGGCGATTGCCCGGGCGTTGGCGGCCGAGCCGAAAATTCTCATCCTCGATGAGCCAACGGCCGCACTCGATGTCTCCGTGCAGAAGACGGTTATCGACCTTCTGCTGCAGCTGCGTGAGGAGCTTGGCCTGACCTATCTGATGATCTCGCACGACCTGTCGCTGATGCGCAATTTCTGTTCGCGCATCGCCATCATGCTGCGGGGCGAGATTGTCGAAGAGGGCGTGACGTCGGCGGTCTTCGCCGAACCGGCCCATCCCTACACCCGCGCCCTGATCGCGGCCATCCCCGTCGTCACCGACGAGGAAGAACGTCTCAAACCCACGGTGACCGAGGAAGAGCGCATGCGCTTCCTCGTCAAAACGACCGATTGATGAAAGAGGAGCCTGACGTGTATCGCGTTGGAATTGACGTCGGCGGCACGAATACCGATGCCGTTGTGTTGCAGGATAAGACCGTTCTGGCGGGGGTGAAGGCCTCCACGACAGAGGATGTGACGTCAGGCGTCATCGAAGCCCTTGAAAAGGTCATCGAGGCATCGGGCATAGACAGGGCGCGCATCGGTGCCGTGATGATCGGCACCACGCATTTCACCAATGCGGTGATCGAGCGCCGGCATATGGACGAGGTTGCAGCCATCCGGCTCGGCCTGCCGTCCGGTGCCGGCCTGCCGCCCATGGTCGACTGGCCGGATGATCTCAAAGAAATCGTCGGCAACCACGGTTATCAGGTGCGCGGCGGTTATGAATTCGACGGCCGCGAAATTTCACCGCTCGATGAGGACGAAATCGTCCGCATCGCCGCCGATATTCGTGCCAAGGGCCTGAAGGCCGCCGCCGTGACCTGCGTTTTCAGCGGCATCAACGATGCGATGGAACTTCGGGCGAAGGAAATCCTGCAGGAACGCTGCCCCGGTCTGCCGGTGGTGATGTCCAAGGATATCGGCCGCCATGGCCTGCTTGCACGGGAAAGTGCGGCAATCATGAATGCCAGCCTGCTGTCGCTCGCCGACCGCACGGTTGCGGCTTTCGGCGAAGCGCTGAAGGCTGCGGGCATCACCTGCCCTTTCTATATTACTCAGAACGACGGTACGCTGATGGCGGCTGATGTGGTGCGCGGTTTCCCCGTGCTCACCTTTGCCTCCGGTCCGACGAACTCCATGCGTGGTGCTGCCTTCCTCACCGGCCTCAAGGATGCCGTGGTCGTGGATGTCGGCGGCACCACGTCGGACATCGGCTCGCTTTCACACGGCTTCCCGCGTCAGGCCTCGACCACGGTGGATATTGGCGGCGTGCGCACCAATTTCCGCATGCCTGACGTTTTCTCCATCGGTCTCGGCGGCGGTTCCCTCGTGGTCAATGGCGACCATGGCCTGACTGTCGGGCCGAAATCCGTTGGTTACCGCGTCCGCCGCGAGGCGCTCTGCTTCGGTGGCTCGACCCTGACGGCGACCGATATCGCGGTTGCCTCCGGCAAGGCGGATGTTGGCGAGAAAAAGCTGGTTTCCAGCCTCGACAAAAAGCTCGTGGATGCGGCCGTCAACAAGATCAACGACATGCTTGAAGCCTGCGTGGAGCGCAGCCGCATCTCATCGTCACCAGTGCCGGTTATCGCCGTTGGCGGCGGTTCCATCCTGATGCCGGATCGCATCGGTGATCTTGAGGTTATCCGGCCTGAGAATTTCGCGGTGGCCAATGCCGTTGGCGCGGCCATTGCGCAGATCAGCGGTGAGACCGACCGGGTCTTCTCACTCGTCGATGGACGCACGCGCGAGAGCGTACTGGCTGAGGCAGAAGCGGAGGCCCGCGAAAAGGCGATTGCCGCCGGCGCGGTTGCCGAAACGCTCGAAGTGATCGAGCGCGAGGATATGCCGCTGGCTTACCTGCCCGGCAACGCCACCCGCATTCATGTGAAAGTTGTTGGAGAAATGGGAGCCAATCATGGCTGAGACACGCAAGCTGAAATATGACGAAGAGGCATTGCGGACGCTGACGCGTGAAGATCTCGACGCACTGGAAATCGGCGCAGGCATTCTCGGCACGGGCGGCGGCGGCAATCCCTATCTCGGCAAGCTTCTGGCGCTGGAGGCCATGAAGGCCGGCTACGAGATGAAGATTCTCGCAACCGACGCCATCGAGCCGGACGCGCTCTGCATGTCCATCGGCGGTATCGGCGCGCCTGTCGTCGGCGTCGAGCGCATTCGCGAAGGCCGTGAAGGCCTGCGTTGCCTGCGGGCGATGGAAGAGCTGATCCGCACGCCAGTCGACGCGATCGTCTGCGAGGAAATCGGCGGTTCCAATTCCATGAACCCGCTGGTGACGGCGGCGCTGGGTGGCCTGCCGATCCTCGATTGCGACGGCATGGGCCGGGCTTTCCCGGAAATGCAGATGACCACCTTCTCCATCTATGGCCATAGTTCCACGCCGTCGGTGATGTGCGATCTGCACGGTAATGCCGTCATCTTCAGCCATGCCGTTTCCGAGGTCTGGCACGAGCGTATGGCACGCGCCTGCGTCGTCTCGCAGGGGGGTGGCGCAATGCTGGCGACCGCGCCGATGCAGGCGCACTACGTGCACCAGTATGGCATTCCGAAAACCTACACCAAGGCCATTGCCATCGGTGAGGCGGTGATCCGTGCCCGCAAGCAGCAGGAAGACCCTATTGCTGCAGTCTGCGCGCTCGAAGGCGGGCGGCGCATCTTCAACGGCAAGATCACCGATCTGAAGCGCCATCTTCGCGGCGGTTTCGCCGTCGGCGATCTTACGCTCTCCGGCTTCGACGATTGCGCCGGCCAGACGGCGGGCGTCGCCATCCAGAACGAATTCCTGCTGTTTTCCCGTGACGGCAAGGTGGAAGTGACGGTTCCCGATCTGATCGTCCTGCTCGATGTCGACACCGGTTATCCGATCACCACCGAAGTACTGCGCTACGGCCAGCGCGTGGCCGTCATCGCCATTCCCTGTCACGACCTGCTGCGCAGCGCCCGCGCGCTTGAGGTCGTCGGGCCGGCGGCCTTCGGTTACCCGGACATTCCTTTCTCACCGCTGCCCGTTCCGGTCAGCAAGGCTGCCTAACCATAAGCGGGCCCGATGACCCACAATAAAGAGGAGAACGATAATGAAAATGCCTGTAGTTTCTTCCCGTCTCGCCGCGCTGGCACTCGGCACGGCGCTTGCGTTGCCGATTTTTTCTTCTGCAGCCTTTGCGGAAGACAAGGTGTCGGTCGCGGTCAACACCATGCAGATATTCAGCTCGCTCGACCCGGCGAAAGTGACTGACTACACCGGCTACATGGCCATCGTGAACATGTATGACGGTCTGACCACGGTAAACGCCAAGGGCGAAATCGTGCCGCATCTGGCGAAATCCTGGGAGATTTCCGAGGACGGCCTGACCTACACCTTCCACCTGCGCGACGATGCGAAATTCCAGGACGGTACGGCAGTGAAGGCGGCCGATCTTGCCTGGTCGATCCAGCGCCTGCTCGGTATAAACAAGGGCCCGTCGAACCTCATCGTCGGCGTGCTGAAGCCTGAAAACGTGACCGCACCTGACGATGCAACCCTGGTCATGAAGATCGACCGCCAGTTCTCGCCCTTTATGGCGGCGACGCCGCTGATGATGGCAATGAACAAGACGCTGATCGAAGCCAATGCCAAGCCCGAAGACAAATGGGGTGAGGCTTATGTCGGCGAACATTCCGCAGGTTCCGGCCCCTACAAGTTGATCAGCTACAACCGCTCCGCCGACATGGTCATCGCCCGCAATGCCGATTATTTCCTCGGCTGGACCAAGGGCAAGCCGATCGATGAAGTGCGCTTCGTGCAGACCAGCGACGACGCCACCGTCAAGGCGTTGGCGGAAAAGGGTGAGCTCGGCCTTTCCTCGCACGGGCTCGGCAACGACACCTATGAATCCATCGGCCGGATGAAGGGTTACAAGCTGATCCAGACCCGCACCGCCGGCGGCTTCGTCATCAAGCTCAATACCAAGGTCTATCCGACCGACGACGTCCACGTTCGTCGCGCCATCGCCTATGCGACCGACTACAAGACGATCCAGGAAGTGATCTATCCGGGCTTCGATATGAAGGGACCGCTCTCTGACGCGTTCAAGGACGCGCATAATGGCGATATCCAGCCGGGCGTCTACGATCTGGAAAAAGCCAAGGAAGAGCTGGCGAAGTCGAAATATGCCGGCCAGAAGATCACGCTCGTCAACAGCTATGTCGCGTCGCTCGCCTTCGAGGCGGAAGTGGCGCTGCTGTTGCAGTCCAGCCTCGAGCAGATCGGCATCACGCTCGATATCAAGCCTGAGCCGTGGAACCGTATCGTCGAGCTTTCTTCCAAGCCCGAAACAACGCCGGCATCGACGCAGCTGAACATCTCGCCGACCTATCCGTCGCCGGATTCGATGTTCTACAACCAGTATCATTCCAAGGCATCCGGCACCTGGATGTCGATGGAATGGCTGCAGAACGCGGAAATCGACGGGCTGATCGACAAGGTTCGCTCCACCACTGACGTCAACGAGCAGAACGCTACCTACAAGGAGCTGCAGACAAAGATCGTCGATCTTCAGCCTGACGTCTGGGCGGTTGCGCCGAACCGCCGTTATGCGGCGAACAATTGCCTTCAGGGTTACGAGTTCATTCCCATGCAGAGCTGGGATCTGAACTTTTCAAACTTCCATTGGGACTGCAAAGCGGAGTGATCTTCACTTCATGAAAACCGGCCCCGCCACAAAGGCGGGGCCTGCCAGACTTGGAACTTCAAAGGGAAGGAGCATCGCCTGCGGCCGGAAAGGCTGCGGCATGCCCGAGGATGACGCATGATCCAGGAATTTTCCGAAGACGATATCGAACCTCTGGCCACCGGCGCCTGGATCCTGGGAACGGGTGGCGGCGGCAATCCCTATATCTCGACGCTCAATCTGCGGCGTCTCTATGCCGAGGGGCGACGCGTCAAGGTCATGGATCCCATGGCGCTTGCCGATGACGACATGGTCGCCGTCGTGTCCAAGATGGGTGCCCCGCTTGTCGGTCAGGAACGGCTGGGAGACCCCGTGCATCTTGCCCGCGCTGTCGAGGTCATGGAGGATTATCTCGGCAAGCCGTTCCGGGCGATCATGAGTGTGGAGATCGGCGGCTCCAACGCGCTCTCGTCTTTCCTCGCTGCCGCCGTCCTCGACCGGCCGGTCGTCAATGCCGACGCCATGGGACGTGCCTATCCGGAAGCGCAGATGACATCCTTCGCCATCGGCAACCTGCCGATGTTTCCGCTGTCGCTGGTCGATGTGCGCGACAATGAGGTGATCGTAACGCGGGCTGCCTCATGGAAATGGATGGAGCGTATCTCGCGTAAGGTCTGCACCGAAGTGGGCTCCACCGCCGCCACCTGCAAAGCGCCGCGCACCGGCAAGGAAGTGAAGGAGTGGGGCATTCATTACACCGTCACCAAGGCGACCGAACTCGGGCGCGCCGTGATGGAGGCGCGTGCGCGCCATGACAATCCCGTTCAGGCGGTTCTCGACCACGAAGGCGGCAAGCAGCTGTTTCGCGGCAAGGTGGTGGACGTGGCCCGCGAGACCACGGGTGGTTTCCTGCGCGGCAGCACCACCATTGAAGGCATTGATGCCGACCGTGGCTCGCGCATGGAGCTCGCATTCCAGAATGAGTGGGCCGTTGCCTTCCGCGATGGCCAGCCAGTCGCCATGACGCCGGACCTGCTTTGCCTTCTCGATACGATTTCCGGCGGCGCCATCGGTACGGAATCGGTGCGTTACGGCCAGCGCGTGACGGTTGTCGCCCTGCCGGCACCCGAGCTTTTGACGACGCCTGCCGGCATCGCCGCCGTCGGCCCGCGCGCCTTCGGTTATGACATTGACTTCAGATCGGTATTCCCATGAAACGCATCGGTATTGACGTTGGCGGCACCAATACGGATGCCGTTTTGATCGATGGAGACACCATTGTCGCCTCCATCAAGGTTCCGACCACGCAGGATGTCCTCTCGGGCGTAAAAGCAGCGCTTGCCCATGTGTCCGGCCATGTCGGCGCGACGGATCGACCGATCGACGCGGTGATGATCGGCACCACCCATTTCACCAATGCAGTGGTGGAGCGCGCCCGGCTGGAACGGGTTGCAGCCATCCGCATCGCTCTGCCGACCGGTTCTTCGCTGCCGCCCATGTGCGACTGGCCAAAAGATTTGTACGATGCTGTCGATCCGTTGATTTTCATGGTCCATGGTGGCCATGAATATGATGGCAGCCCGCTGGTGCCGATGATTCCCGATGAAATTCGGGAGGCGGCGATGAAAATTCGCGATGCGGGCATCACTTCCATCGCCATTTCGGCAACCTTCTCGCCGTTGACAACGGAATGCGAAGTGCGGGCGGCGGAAATCGTCCGTTCGGTCATTCCCGATGCACGCATCACGCTTTCCCATACGCTTGGCCGCATCGGGCTTCTGGAGCGGGAAAACGTCGCCCTGCTGAACGCGGCACTGCAAACCCTTGGCAAGACCACTGTTCAGGCATTTTCGGATGCGTTGCGCGAAGCAGGTGTGAAGGCGCCATTCTATCTGACCCAGAATGACGGCACGGTGGCGCTCGCGGATGTCGCCGCTGCCAACCCGGTGCACAGCTTCGCTTCCGGCCCGACGAACTCAATGCGGGGTGCTGCCTTCCTCACCGGGCTAACCGATGCCATGGTGGTGGATGTCGGCGGCACGACTTCCGATATTGGCTGCCTTGTCGGCGGTTTTCCGCGGGAAGCGAACAATATCGTCCATATTGGCGGGGTGCGCACGCTCTTCCGCATGCCCGATCTTCTGCCGATTGCGCTCGGCGGCGGCACGATCGTTGATCCTGAGACGGGCAAGATCGGTCCACGCTCGGTCGGTTATCGCATCCTGACGCAGGCCCGTGTTTTCGGCGGCGATACGCTCACGACCTCGGATATTGCCGTTGCCGCGGGGCTGATCGAGATGGGTGACCGCGACCGTGTCAAAGGCCTCGATCCGGCTTTCGTGCAGGCCACACTCCAACGCATCCGTGACATGGTGGCCGACAGTTTCGACCAGATGAAGACCTCGGCGGAAGATGTGCCGCTCGTTGCCGTCGGCGGCGGGGCGTTTTTGATTCCCGAGACGGTTCCGGGTGCGTTGGAAGTGCTGCGTGTGGAAAATGCCGGCGTTGCCAATGCGCTGGGCGCGGCGATGGCGCAGGTTTCCGGCGAGGTTGACCAGGTCTTTTCCGGCCTGAGCCGCGAGGAGGCCCTTGCGAAAGCAGAGACCGAGGCGCAGAACGCGGCGATTGCTTCTGGAGCGGAGCGAGCGAGCCTGAAGACGCTTGAGGTGGAAGATATCCCGATTGCCTATCTGCCTGGCGGCGCGCGGCGGGTTCGCGTGCGGGTCATCGGCGATATCGCCTTTCATTGATGGTAAGAGGCCCTGCGGTGAGCGGGGCGACGAGGGGAGAGAACATGACGAAGATCGCACTGGCCATTCACGGTGGTTGCGGCGTTATGCCGGAAGACAGTATGACTTCAGAGGAGTGGACCGCTGCGCGCGATGATCTGGCAGCGGCGCTGCGTGCCGGTTATGGCGTATTGAAGGCTGGCGGAACCGCGCTTGAGGCGGTCGAGGCGGCGGTCGTTGTCATGGAGGACAGCCCGCATTTTAACGCAGGGCATGGTGCCGCACTGAACGAGAACGGCATCCACGAACTCGATGCCTCGATCATGGATGGTGCCACATTGGCAGCGGGCGCGATCAGCGCGTCCCGCGCCATTCGCAATCCGGTGAAAGCAGCCCGCGCACTGATGGCGGATGACCGTGCCGTCTATCTGACGGGGGAGGCGGCCGACCGCTTTGCAGAGGAAAAGGGGCTCGCGACCGAGCCGCAATCCTATTTCACGACTCAAAAGCGCCGTGAAGCACTGGCGGCGATGAAGCGCCACGCCGCCGCTGGCACGGAAGCGACGGAAAACGAGAAACACGGAACCGTGGGTGCGGTGGCGCTCGATGCGGCGGGCCATCTTGCCGCGGCCACCTCGACAGGTGGCTACACCAACAAGCCCGATGGCCGGGTGGGTGACAGCCCGGTGATCGGGGCAGGCACCTATGCACGGGATGGGGCCTGCGCGGTTTCCGGCACCGGCAAGGGCGAATTTTTCATCCGCTACGTCGTCGGTCACGAGATCGCATCCCGCGTCGCCTATCTCGGGCAGGATCTGGAGACTGCTGCTGGCAATCTCGTCCATAAGGATCTGGCGCCCTACGATATTGGCGCGGGTCTTGTGGCTATCGATGCCGAAGGCGGGATTGCAGCGCCCTACAATACCCCCGGCATGTTCCGCGGTTGGGTTACCTCCACGGGTGATGCTTGCGTGGCCACCCATGACACCGTGTATTCGGTGGAACTTTAGGCAGTTGCCGCGTGCGAGATAAAAAACCGGTGACATGAAGCGTTATCGGCGGCAAAACGTCAGAACCGAAACCGGCTTGTCTCTTCATCCATGGTGCTGGCCTCATGAACATCAAGCAGCTCGAAGTTCTTCGCACGCTTCTTTCCACCGGCTCGACCATCGCCACGGCCAAGGCAATGGGGCTTAGCCAATCCGGTATCAGCCGGCTGCTGGCGCAGCTTGAGGCCGACCTGTCTCTGACGCTGTTTGCCCGCGACAAAGGGCGGCTCATTCCGACACCGGAGGCGGTGCTGCTTGCGCGGGATGCGGAAAACGTGCTGCTTGCGGTCGACCGCATGTCCGGTCATGCGGAAGATTTGCGGAATGGTGCGGCTGGTCCGGAAATCGTGCGCATCGGGCTGCCGAGCAGTATGTGGGAAAATTTCGCGCCCGCCATGCTGATCGACTATGTCCGGGATTTTCCCGGCGTTCGCATCGAGACTTTTTTCGAGACGACGACCGCCATCAACAAGCTTGTCGGCGAGCGGGTGATTGATCTCGGTTTCCTGCGGATGGAAGGTGAGATCGGGCCGGGCATCGACGTCGAGCGTGTCGCGACCGGCAAGAGTGTGTGCGTGGTCCGGGAGGATCATCCGCTGGCAGCGCTTGACGAAATTACCGTGAAGGACCTGCGCAACATTCCGCTCGTCCTGATCGGCCGCCAGCGGCCAAATCGCATGGCGCTCGATCAGGTGTTCAAAAAGGCTGGCGTCAAACCGATGGTGAAGATCGAGACTCACACCAACAGTTCCGCCTGCGCCTATGTGGCGCACGGGTTGGGGGTAACGATCATCAGCAGTTTTTATGCCAACCTCTATCGGCACCTGCCCGTTGTCGCGCGGCCGTTCGTCCCGCAGGCGACGCAGGAGTTCGGTCTTGCCCGCGCCTCCGGGGCACCGCTCTCCATCGCTGCGCAGGCGCTGAGCGATGCCTTGAAGCGGAAAATCCAGCTCTCGCAAAAGATCGTCTGAAGCGGGATTTTGGGCGGAAGATGTCCTTGTCCTCATCGGGATGACCGCGCCGTCATTATGCATAGAGGTATGACGTTTATGCATAATATTGCGTGATATTTCTCAATCCGTCATAGTCGCCAGCAATGAAACCGATAGAGGCGGGCTGTCACTACCTGCCATCAATCGTGGGGAACCGATGATAAGATTCATACTGAGCCGTCTTTTGATGGCGCTGCCGACGATCGCATTCGTGTCGATCACGGTGTTTGCGCTCATCCGCTTCATTCCCGGCGATCCGGCCGCCCTGATGCTGGGCGACATGGCGCAACCGGAACAGATCGAAGCCATGAGGACCGAGCTCGGCCTCGACAAGTCCATGCCGCAACAGTTCGTCATCTGGGCCGGCAATGTGGTGCAGGGCGATTTCGGTCGCTCCATCGTCAATGACGAGCCGGTGCTGCCGCTGGTCGTCTCGCGCTTTCTCGTCAGCGCCGAGATCGTCGTGGTCGCGGTGCTTCTCGCCAGCCTGATTGCGGTTCCGGCAGGCGTGATCGCCGCCTGGAAACAGAACAGCCTGACTGATCTCGCGCTGGTCGGAACGGCGACGCTGCTTCTGTCCATTCCCACGTTCTGGCTTGGCCTTCTGCTCCTTCTGTTTTTCGGCCTGAAACTCGGCTGGCTGCCGGTGCTCGGATATGTGTCGATCAGCGACAATCTCGTCGGCGGCATGCTTTATCTCGTCCTGCCCGTCATGACGCTGGTAATCCACGAAATGGGTGTTCTGATCCGCATGGCGCGCGCCTCGACGCTGGAGGTTCTGCGGCTGGATTACATCACCCACGCCCGCGCCAAGGGCCTTTCGGAAAGCGCCGTTCTCTGGCGGCACGCCTTCAAGAATGCCTTCGGTCCGACCTGGACAATGATCGGCCTCATCCTTGGCAATCTTCTCGGCGGCATCGCCGTTATCGAAACGGTGTTCACC
Source organism: Agrobacterium sp. 5Ca39 (assembly GCF_055382365.1). NCBI lineage: Bacteria > Pseudomonadati > Pseudomonadota > Alphaproteobacteria > Hyphomicrobiales > Rhizobiaceae > Agrobacterium > Agrobacterium sp. 5Ca39. The sequence continues at coordinate 611,665 of NZ_AP026437.1, forward strand.
ATTCCGGGCCTCGGGCGGTTGATGGTCGACAGTATTTTTGCCCGCGACTATCCGGTCATACAGGGCTGTCTGCTGTTCGTCTCGCTCTCCTATGTTCTGGTCAACCTGTTCGTCGACCTCCTCTATCCCCTCTTCGATCCGCGCGTGGTTGCCGAATGAAAAAGTTCACACTCAACGGGCTTATCGGTGGCTTTCTCATCGCCCTCCTGCTCATCACCGCCGCGACCGGCCTGTTCTGGACGCCTTATGATCCAATGAAGCTCGGTTTCGCCTCGCGTCTGGCCAGTCCAAGCGCCAGCCATCTTCTCGGCACCGATGAATTCGGGCGCGATGTTTTGAGCCGCCTGATGGTCGGCGCACGTGCCAGCGTCTGGATCGGCTTCCTGACGGTCAGCTTCGCGACGATCTGCGGCACGCTGATCGGCCTTGTCAGCGGTTATGCGCGGGGCTGGGTGGATGGCGTCATCATGGCCATCAACAATGCGCTTCTCGCCTTTCCCGGCATTCTGCTGGCGCTGGGCCTGCTCGCGGTGTTCGGCGCAAACCAGTATGGCATTATCTTCGCACTCGGTATCGCTTATACGCCATCCATGGCCCGCGTGGTGCGCGGTGCCGTGCTTTCTCTGCGTGAGCGTGAATTCATCGAGGCGTCGCTGGTGATGGGCAATGGTGAAATCTACACCATGTTCCGCCACATCCTGCCCAATTGCATCGCGCCGATCACGGTTCTTGCCACTTCCATGTTTGGCTGGGCCATTCTGTCGGAAAGCGCGCTCTCCTTCCTTGGCCTTGGTGTGCCGCCGCCGGCCCCCACCTGGGGCAACATGCTGGCCGCCGGCCGACCCTTCATCCAGCAGGCCGTGTGGCTGGGTCTTTTCCCCGGTCTCTGCATCGCGCTGACGCTGCTCGGCATCAATCTTTTGGGCGATGCCCTCCGCGACAGGCTTGACCCGCGCATGAGAGGTCTCAAATGACTGATAATACACTTCTCACCGTCCGGGGCCTTTCGCTCGAAGTCGCCAGAACCGGCCATCGGGTGGTCAAGGATGTTTCCTTCGATATAGCCGCGGGCGAAATCTTCGGCATCGTCGGTGAAAGCGGTTCGGGCAAGACGCTCGCCACCCGCGCGCTCATCTCGCTTCTGCCACCGGCCATCGCTGTCACCGGCGGGTCGATCGTCTACAAGGGGCAGGATGTGATGTCCCTGCCGGTGAAGGCGCTTCGAAATCTGCGCGGCGCGGAGATCGGCGTGGTGTTTCAGGAGCCGATGACCTCCCTCAATCCATCAATGACGATAGGCCGGCAGCTGGAAGAGGGGCTGATCCTTCACACGAAACAGTCGGGAGAAGAGCGCCGCGCGAGAATTCTCGACATGCTGAGCCGGGTCGGCCTCCGCGATCCCGAAGGCGCGTTGACGGCCTATCCGCATGAGTTTTCCGGCGGTATGCGCCAGCGCATCATGCTGGCCTCGGTCATGCTGTTGAAACCCGCTTTGCTGATTGCCGACGAGCCGACGACGGCACTTGACGCTGTCATCCAGCGCGATGTCATGGAACTGATGGTGGAGCTGACACGTGCGGAAGGCACCGCCGTTTTGCTCATCAGCCATGATCTGCCGATGGTGGCGCGTTATACCAGACGCATCGTGGTCATGGAAAAAGGCGCGATTGTCGAGCAGGGCCGTACCGAGGACCTGCTGGACGCGCCGCAGCACCCATATACCAAGAAGCTGCTTTCCTCCCTGCCGTTCCGTGGCGAGCCGCGCCGTATCGACACCTCCAAAGCGCCGATGGTTTCGGCCCGCGATATCGTTGTCGATTATGCCGGCCGCAAATCCCTGCTGAAGAAAGCCAAGCCAAAGCGCGCGCTGCATGGCGTCAGCATCGATATTCATGAGGGAGAGGTCGTGGCGCTGGTTGGCGGCTCCGGTTCCGGCAAAACGACGCTTGGCCGCACCATTGCCGGGCTCGTCGAGGAAAGCGAAGGGCATATCCGCTTTCAGGGCCGCGAGCGCAACGAGGACTGGAAGGATTATCGCCTGAATTGCCAGATGGTGTTTCAGGATCCCTATTCCTCGCTTGATCCGCGCATGACCATTCAGGCGCTGGTGGAGGAGGCATTGCGCCTCGTGCCTGACCTCGATCAGGCCGCCAAGCGCAAGCGGGCGCTGGAAACACTGGAGGAAGTGGGGCTCGGCGCTGACTACGCCGCCCGTTATCCGCACGAGCTTTCCGGCGGCCAGCGCCAGCGCGTGGCGATTGCCCGCGCCATTGCCCGCCGTCCGCGGTTCCTGATCGCCGACGAACCGGTCTCGGCACTCGACGTGACGGTGCGGGCGCAGGTGCTCGATCTCTTTTCCGATTTGCAGAAACGTTACGGCTTTTCCTGCCTGTTCATCAGCCATGATCTCGGTGTGGTGGAGCAGGTGGCGGACCGTGTCGTCGTCATGCAGGACGGGCGCATCATCGAAGAGGGTGACCGCGACACGATTTTCGACAGTCCGAAGGAAGCCTATACGCGCCGGCTGCTCTCGGCCATTCCCGCCCTCGACCAGAATGAAAAGGGCGGCGTGACACTGAAATGGCGTCTGGAAGATGAAGTTTAACAGGAAGATGACAATGACAGTGGCTGCCCAATTAAATGCGATCTGTGATGCACAGCCTTTCGTGACGCGCTTCATGGTGCGCAATCTCCTGACCGGTGAAGAGATCGGCCGGGGAGAAAACGAGGAGACGCCATCGGGCAGCACCCGCAAGACGTCGATCATGATGGCAGTGCTCAAGGCCGCCAGCGAAGGGCGGATCGATCTCGACCAGCCCGTCGTCTACGAAAAGCGGCTGGCGGAAGAGGTGGCGAGCGGCATGTTCCGCTACATGACCCCGGGTATCGTGATTTCGCTACGCGATGCCGTCGCCGGCATGATGGTGCTGAGCGATAATGTCTGCACCAAGATGGTGCTGGAGAGGCTGACGCTGGAAGAGGTGGACGGCTATTGCAAATCGCTCGGCATGTCCAACACCCATCATCGTTTTCTCATTCCGCCATTGGCACTGGCGGCGGACCATCCGCTTAAAACCGTCACCACAACGTCGGCGGCGGACCAGGTGTTGCTGTTGCAGACCATTCTCGATGCCCAGTCCTCGCGGCAAGCGCAGGCGAAGCTCGGATGCAGTGCGCAATTGTGCGAATGGGCGATGCAGACGCTGAAGAACCAGATTTTGCGTTATGGAATTCGCTCCCGCCTGCCGTTCGAGGCCGTGGTGGCGAGCAAGAGCGGTCGCGGCAAACGTGGTCGCATGGATGCGGGCATCGTCTACAGAAACGGCGCGCCGTCCTTCATCATCACGGCCTATACCGATGAGGTGCCGCAAACCATGCCTGACGGCACGCCGGGATACACCATCGCGCTCGAAACGATCGGCCGGCTGGCGCAGGCGTGCTGGGATGGCTTTCATCAATAACAATCAACGACAACAAAGAGGGTAGAACAGTGAAAAAACTTCTTCTCGCAGGCGTTGCCCTGCTCGTAACGGCCAACATAACCGCAGCACGCGACATCACCATTGCGCAGAGCTCGGATCTGCGCAGCAACAACCCGGGGGTGAACCGCGATGGCAATACGGATGGGGTCATCCTGCATATCGTCGAGGGTCTCGTCGGCTATAACAATGCCGGTGAGGTGAAGCCGCTTCTCGCAGAAAGCGTCGAGGTCGCCCCTGATGGCCTGACCTATACGTTCAAGCTGCGCAAGGACGTGAAATTCCACAACGGCAAGCCGCTCACCGCGGAGGATGTCGTCTGGAACTGGACGCGTTACCTGAAGCCGGAAACCAAATGGGCCTGCCTCAACGATTTCGTCGAGGGCGGCGCAGCACACGTCACTGGCGTCAAGGCCACGGAGGCTTCCACTGTCGAGATCACCCTGGAAAAACCATCCGGCGTTTTCCTGGGCCTCATGTCACGGCCGGAATGCGGTTATACGGGCATGATCTCACCGGAATCGGTTGCTTCCGATGGCAGTTTCGTCAAGCCGATCGGCACCGGGCCCTTTCAGTGGGACGAGTGGAAGAAGGGCGAGTATATCCGTCTCGCCAAGTTTGCCGACTACGTTTCTCCGGCAAATGACGGTAAGCCTGACGGCATGGTCGGCTCCAAGCGGCCGCTGGCCGATGGCGTCAAGTTCATGGTCATCCCCGATGCATCGACCGTGAAGGCGGGTCTTGAATCCGGCGTGCTTGATACGGCCGAGATTTCCCCCGATCTCATTCCGGAGTTCAAGACCAACGAAAAGATGCAACTCATCGTTTCCCGCAACAACGGCAAGAACCTGTTCTACATCCAGACCCGTGACAAGGTGCTGAGCAATCCCGGCGTGCGTCGCGCCATGGCGATGGCACTCGATCTTGATGAACTGGTTGCCGCCGCATCCAACGGCACGGGCGAGGCCAACGGTTCGATGGTTTCGCAGGATTCTGTCTATTATGGTGAGACCCAGAAGAAGCGTCCGGCCTATGACATCGATGCCGCCAAGAAGGAGCTTGAGGCGGCCGGTTACAAGGGCGAACCAATCTCGATCATCGCCAACAAGCGTGGCAACGTGCCGAGCTTCCCGGCCGCAGTCATGGCGCAGGCGATGATGCAGCAGGCGGGCCTCAACGTGCAGATCGAGGTGCTGGACTATGCCACCCAGGTGGATCGCCGCCGCTCCGGCAATTATCAGGTGATCTCGCAGTCGGTCGCTCCGCGCCTCGACCCGGCGCTGATGTATGCCTTTTATGTCGGCAACAAGGACAAGAACGCTTCCCTGATGTGGGATGATCCGAAGGCGATCGAGCTGATGAAGGCCGCCTATGTTGAGGCCGACCAGACGAAACGCCAGAAGATTTTCGATGAGTTCCATGAGCTGATGCTGAAGGAAATGCCGGGTATCTTCCTCTATGACATGGTCGATGTCTGGGGCGCGACGAATAAGCTGAAGGGCCAGCCTGTCTGGCAGTCGAACGCTCGCCTCTGGGAGGTCTCGGTCGACAACTGACCCACCCTTGCCCGCGCCGGCGGCTGACCCCGGCGCGGGCTTTCCATTATTAAGCGCGGTAATTTGGCGGTGCCTCTGCCGAAGCGCCTGCGCGTGCCCGAAAAGGGCGGAAATGCGAGGAAAAGCCATGAACCGTGATGCCGTGATGTCGATTGCCGCCGAAATCGAGGCGATGAAGCCTGATTTCACCACTTTGAGCGACAGCATCTGGGATTTTGCCGAACTCAAATTTGAAGAACGGCAATCTGCCGGCGTTCTGGCCGCCGCGCTTGAGGAAAATGGCTTTGCGGTTCGGCGCGGTGTGGCGGGCATGGAAACCGCCTTCATCGGCGAATTTGGCAGGGGCAAGCCCGTTATCGCCTTCCTCGGTGAATTCGATGCGCTGGCTGGCATGAGCCAGGTGGCTGATGTGGCGAAGGTGCAGCCGCGAGAGGAGGGCGCCACCGGCCACGGCTGTGGCCATAACCTGCTCGGCGTCGGCTCATTGATGGCCGCTATTGCGCTCGCCCGGCATCTGAAGGCGAATAATATGCCCGGCACCGTCCGTTATTACGGCTGCCCCGGCGAGGAGGGCGGTTCCGGTAAGACCTTCATGGTGCGTGCCGGCCTGTTTGACGATGTTGATGCTGCGCTGACCTGGCACCCGGCACCGTTCAACGGGGTACGCTCGACCAATAATCTGGCCGTGCTGGAATATTTTTACCGTTTCAAGGGCGTTGCGGCCCACGCTTCCAATGCAGCCCATCTCGGCCGCTCGGCGCTCGATGCCGTCGAACTCATGAATGTCGGCGTCAATTTCCTGCGCGAACACATGCCGCAGGATTGCCGGGTACATTATGCAATCACTGACACTGGCGGCAAGGCGGCCAATGTGGTGCAGGCCAAGGCGGAAGTCCTTTATCTGATCCGCGCCCCGGAAATGCGTCAGGCGCTTGATCTCGCCGCGCGGGTGGACAAGGTGGCGCGCGGTGCGGCACTGATGACCGAGACCGAGGTGGAGATCGTCTTTGATACCGCCTCCACCAATCTGCTGCCCAACATCGCGCTGGAAACGGCGATGCATGAAAACATGGTGGCGCTTGGCCCCGTCGCTTTCGACGAAGCGGATATCGCTTTTGCCAAACGCATCCAGGACACTTTTACTGACGAGGCGATCAAAAGCAGCATCCGGCTCTACCAGATAAAGGGTGATGTCTTTTCCAACCGTAAGATCGACGGCTCGACGCCCCTGCATCTCGGCCTGCGGGATTTCGAGGGGCATTCGCATTTTCGGGCCGGCTCCACCGATGTCGGTGACGTCAGCTGGGTGACACCGACGGCACAATGCTGGACACCCGCCTGGGCGATCGGGACCAATCCGCATACCTGGCAGGTGGTGGCACAAGGCAAAACTCCTGCCGCCCACAAGGCCATGGTGCATGCCGCCAAAACGCTTGCAGCGACAGGTCTTTCACTGATGACATCGCCGCAACTGCTCGCCAGCGCCAAGAAGGAATGGCGGGAAAAGACGGAGGGCAGCAAATATGTCTGCCCGATCCCCGCCGATGTCATGCCGGGTTCCCACCGGTAAGGCGCTACGCACCTCCTTTTGCCGCCGTCCCCGTGCCGCCATATTTCCACAGGCGGCACGGAAGATCCCCTGACTGTTTCGAGCGGAAGAAAAGCTGATGCGCGGCCGGCCTTCTCCAAGGAGAGCCGGTGGATGCCGGTTTGGAATAAATCTTCCATCCCGGCCGAGTTCTCCCGATTTCGAGCCGTAAACCATAATTTCAACGGCTTATGGACCCGGCCTCCCGGTTGGGAACGAGGCCGAGCGAGCCTCTGCATCTTCCACGGCTATGCGATCCGGAAGGCGCTTTCTCCGCAATTTCCCATCATCACAGCCTTGTGCACCACTCCGCTGCGGGGCTGCGAAGAAAACATTGACGTTCGAACCAAAAATGGAATAAATATATCGAACAGACAGAAAATCGGTTTCATTATTCCGTTTTCTGATGTGAGGAGGTTGCGGCGGGCTTTCGGGTTCGCCTCCGGCTGGGAGAGGCGGCGCCGGACGCCACGGAGGAGAAAACAATGAAGAAATTTATCATCGGCGCAGCTATGTCTGTGCTTCTCGGCACGGCGGCCAATGCGGAGACCGTAGGTGTCTCGATGGCGCTGTTTGACGACAACTTCCTGACCGTGCTGCGCAATGGCATGCAGGATTATTCCAAGGAGCTGAAGGGCGTCACCCTGCAGGTCGAGGATGCGCAGAACGACGTCGCCAAGCAGCAGAGCCAGATCCAGAACTTCATCGCTTCCAAGGTCGACGCAATCATCGTCAACCCTGTGGACACGGATGCGACAGCGGCCATGTCCAAGCTCGCAGCCGACGCCAAGATTCCGCTCGTTTACGTCAACCGCCAGCCGGTGAACGTCGACAGCCTGCCGGACGGACAGGCGTTTGTCGCCTCCGACGAAACGGTGGCTGGTACGCTTGAGGCGAAAGAGGTTTGCCGCCTCCTCGGTGGCAAGGGCAATGCCGTCATCATGATGGGCGAGCTCTCGAACCAGGCGGCGCGCATGCGCACGCAGTCTGCGAAGGATGTCTTGAAAACCGACGAATGCAAAGGCATTTCCGTGGTTGAAGAGCAGACCGCCAACTGGCAGCGCACGCAAGGTTCCGACCTCGTGACCAACTGGCTGTCGAGCGGCATCGAGTTCAACGCCGTCATCGCCAATAACGACGAAATGGCGATCGGCGCCATTCAGTCTCTGAAGGCTGCTGGCAAGGACATGAAGGATTATGTCGTCGCCGGTGTGGACGCCACGCAGGATGCTCTCGCCGCCATGCAGGCGGGCGATCTCGACGCCACGGTCTTCCAGGATGCAGCAGGCCAGGGCAAGGGCGCACTTGATGCCGCGCTGAAGCTCGTCAAGGGCGAGAAGGTCGAGAAGAAGGTTTACATCCCCTTCCAGCTCGTCACGCCTGAAAACGTCAAGGACTACGTGGCCAAGAACTAGTGGCCGCCTTCCGGCATCTGCGCCGTTCAGATTGATATTGGAGGCAGATGCCGGTTCCCGACGGCGCCGAACAAGCTTCGGCGCATGAGGGGATCGTGATTGAATTCCAGTGAATTCAAAGTGTTGCAGCGCCCTGCATGTTGTGGTCGACATGGCGCTGTAAGCCTCCCCGGAGGCAAGGTGCGCCATTGGGCGAAGCCTGTTTCCGGTCAATTTTGTCTATTGTGGAGGATGAGATGGTCGTCAGTCCATCGACAATGGCCGCCGTGCGCGCCAGCGGCGCCGTGCCGAATGCGGAATACCTTCTCGCCGTCGAAGGCATACGCAAGGAATTTCCCGGCGTGGTGGCGCTCGATGATGTGCAGTTCAAGCTAAAGCGCGGCACCGTGCACGCGCTGATGGGCGAGAACGGCGCTGGAAAATCGACGCTGATGAAGATTCTGGCTGGCATCTACCAGCCAGACAGCGGCGAAATTCGCCTGAAAGGCGCCGACATTCGTCTCGATTCCCCGCTTGATGCGTTGGAAAACGGCATTGCCATGATCCATCAGGAATTGAACCTGATGGCTTACATGACGGTCGCGGAAAATATCTGGATCAGACGGGAACCCAAGAACCGGCTGGGCCTTATCGACCATGGCGAGATGTACCGCCGTACCGAAGCCCTGCTGGATCGCCTCGGTATCGATCTCGATCCGGAAACAAGGGTCGGTGAGCTTTCCGTCGCCAGCCGTCAGATGGTCGAGATTGCCAAGGCGGTTTCCTACGATTCCGACGTTCTCATCATGGACGAGCCGACATCCGCGCTGACGGAGCGCGAGGTGGAGCATCTCTTCCGCATCATTCGCGATCTCAGGGAACGCGGTATCGGCATCGTCTACATCACCCACAAGATGAACGAGCTGTTCGAAATCGCCGACGAGTTCTCTGTTTTCCGAGACGGGAAATATATCGGCACGCATGCCTCTACCGATGTAACGCGCGACGACATCATCCGTATGATGGTGGGCCGCGAGATCACGCAGATGTTCCCGAAGGAAGAGGTTCCTATCGGCGACGTTGTCCTGTCGGTCAAAAACCTGACGCTTGATGGCGTGTTCCACGATATTTCCTTCGACGTTCGCGCCGGTGAAATTCTCGGCGTCGCGGGCCTGGTCGGTTCCGGTCGTTCCAATGTTGCAGAGACAGTCTTCGGTGTGACGCCCGCGTCTTCCGGGACGATCAGCATCGATGGCAAACCCGTTTCAGTCACCAGCCCGACGGAAGCCATTCGTCATCGCATGGCGTTTCTGACCGAGGATCGCAAGGACACGGGATGTCTGCTGATCCTGAATATTCTGGAAAATATGCAGATCGCCGTTCTGCAGGACAAATATGTCGCCAATGGTTTCGTGCAGGAAAACGCGTTGTCGGACGCCTGCGAGGAAATGTGCCGCAAGCTGAGGGTGAAAACTCCGCATCTTTACGAGCGCATCGAAAATCTTTCGGGCGGCAACCAGCAGAAAGTGTTGATCGGTCGTTGGATGCTGACCAAGCCGCGCATTCTGATCCTCGATGAGCCGACGCGCGGCATCGATGTGGGCGCCAAGGCAGAAATTCACAAGCTCGTTTGTGAGATGGCGCGCCAGGGCGTCGCCGTCATCATGATTTCCTCCGAAATGCCGGAGGTTCTGGGAATGAGCGACCGCATCATGGTCATGCATGAAGGTCGGGTGACCGGCTTCCTTGATAGAAGTGAAGCCACGCAGGTTAAGGTGATGGATCTCGCATCGCGGTGAGGCGCGCCGGGATTTCTCGAGGAGGAACAGATATGAATAGCAACGCCGCCGCCACTCCGGAGCTGGATGCCAAATCCGGACGCAAACCGCACCGGCGCATACCGCCGGAAGCCAATATTTTCTTCATTCTGATCGGCATAGCGCTGATTTACGAGATTCTCGGCTGGATATTCATCGGCCAGAGCTTCCTGATGAACCAGCAGCGACTGACCATCATGATCCTGCAGGTCTCCGTGATCGGCATCATAGCGGTAGGTGTGACGCAGGTCATCATTACCGGCGGCATCGATCTGTCCTCCGGGTCGGTCGTCGGCCTCACGGCGATGTTGTCCGCTAGCATGGCGCAGTCCTCAACCTGGCCGCGGGCACTTTATCCCGGGCTCACCGACCTGCCATTCATCATCCCGCTTGCTGTCGGCATTCTCGCCGGCATGTTGGCCGGTTTCATCAATGGGCAGCTCATCGCCCGCACGAAAATCCCGCCCTTCATTGCCACTCTGGGCATGATGGTGACCGCGCGCGGCATTTCCAAATGGTATACGAAGGGTCAGCCGATCTCCGGCCTGACCGACGGTTTCAATTTCATTGGCACAGGCATCTGGCCAGTCGTGGTGTTCCTGCTCGTGGCAATCATTTTCCACGTCGCGCTGCGTTACACCCGCTATGGCAAGTTCACATATGCAATCGGTGCCAATGAGCAGGCCGCACGTGTATCCGGTATCAATATCGAGGCACATCTGATCAAGGTCTATGCCATTGCCGGAATGCTCGCCGGTCTCGCCGGTGTTGTCACCGCCGCCCGCGCTCAGACCGCGCAGGCCGGCATGGGCGTGATGTATGAGCTTGACGCCATCGCCGCGGCCGTCATCGGCGGCACCTCGCTATCCGGCGGCGCCGGCCGCATCACCGGAACGGTAATCGGTACGATCATTCTCGGCGTCATGACATCGGGCTTCACCTTCCTCCGAGTGGACGCCTACTATCAGGAGATCGTCAAAGGTCTCATCATCGTGGCGGCCGTCGTCGCTGACGTCTACCGGCAGAAGAAGCGCGCCAAGCGTTAAATCCTCCTCCCAGACCTTGCGGCAGGCCTTCAGGCTTGCCCCTTTTTTGTGTCCTCATGCGGCGAGGGGATCAGCAGCGGCTCATGCTTTGCTGTTTCGATAGTCCTGGACGGCTTTACCGAAGGCCTCGAACAGGGCGCGGGAGGGCGCGTCCGTTTCGGCCCAGTATTCCGGATGCCATTGCACCCCGACAGCAAATCCTTTTGCGTCAATGACAGACACCGCCTCTATTGTGCCATCGGCGGCCGTCGCCTCCACCTGCAGGCGCGGCGCGGTTTCGGCAATGGCCTGCCTGTGTAGCGAGTTGATCTGGATTTCGCCCGACATGCCGAGATGCTGTGCAATGCAGGAGCCTTCGCGCACATGCACTGGCTGGCGGATGGCAAAGGCGACGTCGCGGTCGTCATGTTCTGGCTTGCGGTGGTCCCATATGCCCGGCTGCTCCTGAATTTCGGACGCCAGCGTTCCGCCCAGCGCCACATTCAGTTCCTGTATTCCTCGGCAGATGGCCAGCATCGGAATGCCACGCTCGATCGCACGGCGAATGAGCGGCAGGCTGGTGGCATCGCGGGCCTGGTCGAACGGACCGTCGCTCTCCCGCGCCTCCTTTCCGTAGAGGGAAGGGTGCACATTGGTGGCGGAGCCGGAGACGAGCAGGCCATCCACCCGGTCGAGAATGGCGTCCACGTCGTTTCCGTCCTCAAAGGCCGGCACGATGAAGGACATGACACCAGCCACTTTCAGGGCGGCGGAAACATACTGGTTCTGCGCGGCGTGCCAGTCGGCTCCGGTAAAATGCCTTATGTCGGCGGGGACGGCGATGATGGGTTTTGGCATGGCGGCTCCGGAACGAATCCTCGAATTATGTGCGACCGCCGGCGAACCAAGTCAAGCATGCCTTTGCCTCCTGCCGATCCGGCATGCGCCTAAAGTATAAGGCGATGCCAAGATATTTCAGTTGAATATAAAATGCGAAGAAAATTCCCGGAAACACGGCGTTTTTCCGCGATTAATTCTTGGTGCGGGAGCTTGTCAGTCGGGCGATAACCGTGCTTACTTCGCTACAATGCCTGAACAGCAACGAGGGGAATTCAAAGCTGCAGGCAGCGTTCATATCTGGGAGGATATAGATGGATCGCCGTTCCTTTATGAAAAAAGGTGCGCTCGCGGGAGCTGCCACTGCAGCCCTTGCCGCGCCCGCCATTGCGCAGCAGAATACCAAGATCAACTGGCGCCTGACGTCGTCATTTCCGAAATCGCTTGATACGATCTATGGCGGTGCCGAGGATATTGCGAAGCACGTCGCTGCCGCCACCGATGGCAATTTTACCATCCAGCCCTTTGCCGCCGGGGAAATCGTTCCCGGATTGCAGGCGGCCGATGCCGTATCGTCAGGCACTGTGGAAATGTGCCATACCTGCTCCTATTATTATGTCGGCAAGGATCCGACCTTCGCGATCGGGACGGCGATACCCTTTGGCCTGAATGCCCGCCTGACCAATTCGTGGTTCTATGAAGGCAACGGCAACAAACTGCTCAATGAATTCTACGCCAAACATAACCTCTACGGCATGATTTCGGGCAATACCGGCGCGCAGATGGGAGGCTGGTTCCGTAAGGAGATCAACACGGTTGACGATTTCAAAGGCGTCAAGATGCGCATTGCCGGCCTTGCCGGCAAAGTGGTTGAAAAGCTTGGTGTCGTGCCGCAGCAGATCGCCGGCGGTGATATCTATCCGGCGCTGGAAAAGGGCACCATCGACGCCGCCGAGTGGGTCGGCCCTTATGACGACCACAAGCTCGGTTTTCAGAAAGTCGCAAAATACTATTATTATCCGGCCTTCTGGGAAGGCGGCCCGGTCATTCACTCCTTTGTCAATCTGGACAAGTGGAACAGCCTGCCCAAGAACTACCAGACGGCGCTGCAGGACGCCTGCGCCTTCGCCAATACCAGCATGATGGCGAAATACGACGCCAAAAACCCGATTGCCATCAAGCAGCTCGTTTCTGAAGGCGCGGTACTCAGACCCTTCAGCCAGGAAATTCTGGAAGCGTGCTATAAGGCGGCCCTTGAGGTATACGCCAATATTTCGGCTTCCAATCCGGACTTCAAGAAGATTTACGAGGACCAGGTCGCCTTCAAGCGCGAAGGCTATCTGTGGATGCAGCTGGCGGAATACACCTTCGATACTTTCATGATGATCCAGCAGCGTAACGGCAAGCTCTGATTATTCAGTAACGGCGGCGGACCGGGCAAAGGCCTCGGAGATTTCGGTCTCCGGGGTTTTTGTTGTGCGCGTACCCTCATGCATTCGACAACAATGGATGGATTATGATCGGGTCCTTCAGAGCACAATCGCAGGATGGGCGACCAGCCGGAGTGCCGGCTGAGATCGGCGCCCCCAGCCCCGGCCATTGGTCTCAATTGTGGACGTGACGCGATGTGGAAAACGCTGAGCGTTGCATTCGTCATCAAGAAGAACCGGACAGGCAGTATAGTGACTGCCGGGGTCCGTTTCTAAAGAGAATGAACGGAAGGCGGGGGCGTACCCCGTCTTCGCAATCACAGGCGTTTCCGCGCCCTTACAGGATGCCTGTCAAGGCCCCATCTTCGGCGGCTCGCCCAGATTTGGCATGCCCGGCATTCCTCCTGGCTGGCCTCCTGGCAAGCCGAAATTGGGCATGGTGTTGCCACCCTGATTACCGAAGGCGGGCACCTCGATCTTGATGGAGTTCAGATCGACGTCGGGAGCCTTGTCTATCCAGTAGGTGACGGATTCCGGCCAGAATATCACGATGGCGACGAGGATGAGCTGCATGCCGAGCCAGGGAATGGCGCCCATGTAGATATCCGATGTCTTGACGGTGCGCGGCGCGATGGAACGCAGGTAGAACAATGCAAATCCGAAAGGCGGGTGCATGAAGCTTGTCTGCATGTTGATGCAGATCAGCACGCCGAACCAGATGAGGTCAATGCCGAGCGACTGGGCTATCGGCGCCAGCATTGGAATGACGATGAAGGCGATCTCGAAGAAATCGAGGAAGAAGGCGAGGAAGAAGATGAAGATGTTGACGAAGATCAGGAAGCCGATAGGACCGCCCGGAATGCCCGACAACATGTGCTCGATCCAAAGCGAACCATCCATGCCTTGGAAAACGAGCGAAAAGCAGGTCGCGCCGACCAGGATGAACACCACCATCGACGTGATGTGCATGGTGGAATGCATTCCCTGCTTGACGAGGTCCCAGCTGAGCCGCCGATGTGCCGCCGCCAGCGCCATCGCGCCGACAACGCCGAGCGCTCCGGCTTCCGTCGGTGTTGCGAGGCCGAGAAAGATGGTGCCGAGCACGAGGAAGATGAGCACGATGGAGGGGATCATGCCCGCCAGCACACGCAACACCAGCGCCCGGTTAAGCTCACCGCGTGCCTCCGGCGGCAAAGCCGGAAGATCCTTCGGCCGCACGATCGACATCAGCAGGATGAAGAGCATGAAGATCGCCACCTGCAGGATCGACGGACCGATCGCGCCGAGATACATGTCGCCCACGGATTTACCGAGCTGGTCGGCAAGGACGATCAGCACCAGCGAGGGCGGAATGACCTGTGTGATCGTGCCCGAGGCGGCGATGACGCCGGTGGCAAGTCGCGGATTATAGCCGTATTTCAGCATGATGGGCAGCGAGATGACGCCCATGGTGATGACCGAGGCCGCAACCGTGCCGGTGATCGCGCCCAGGATCGCGCCGACAATGATGACGGCATAGGCAAGTCCGCCCGGGATAGCACCGAAAAGCTTCCCCGTTCCTTCGAGCAGGTCTTCCGCAAGGCCACAACGCTCCAGAATAGCGCCCATGAAGGTGAAGAAGGGAATAGCCAGCAGAAGGTCGTTCGAAACGATGCCGAAGATGCGCAGGGGCAGGGCCTGAAGAAAAGCCGGTGAAAAATGCTCGGTGAAGATGCCGATGACGCCAAAAACGAGGCCGACGGTGGCAAGCGAGAAAGCCACCGGAAATCCGTAAAGCATGAAGATAATCATGCCGATGAACATCAGTGGCGGAAGAATACCGTATTCAAACATGGGAATATCCTGAAGGTTCAGATCGGCGCGATCATTGCAGGGGTTTTTCGTACTTCGTATCGAGCGCATAAAGCCCGTTGAGGGCGCCTATGCGCTTGATGAGTTCGGAAAACCCCTGAAGAACCAGAAGGGCGAAACCGGCGAAGATGATTAGTTTCACGGGCCAGCGGATCAGGCCGCCGGCATTGGAAGACATTTCGCCCTGATTCCAGGACAGCGTGAACATGGGCCAGGACAGCCAGGCTAGATAAAGGCAGCCGGGCAGCAGGAACAGCACAATGCCGACAATATCCACCCAGATGCGGCTGCGCGGTGAAATCGCACCATAGATGATGTCGACCCGAACATGCTCGTTCATGCGCAGCGTATAGGAAGCGCCGATCAGCACGATGAAGGCGAACATGTACCACTGGATTTCGAGCCAGCCGTTGGAGCTGTAGTTCAAGGCGTAACGGACCATCGCGTTACCGGCGCTGACGAGGCAGCAGATGAGCACGAGATAACCGGCGACCTTGCCCAGTGCCTCGCTCGCAGAATCTATCAACGCACTTATTTTTAAAAGCGATTTCATGACTTTCCCCTCTTCCCTTGCCGGGCCCTTTGCGGGTTTATGGCGGAGAGCAAAGCCCGATATCCCTGCAACGGCCGCGCCTCCACGCGCGTCCGCACCCATCGGTTCCGGAGTTCCTCCCCACAGAATCCGTGTATGGGCAGGCGGTTCGAAAAGCAACCGAAACCGCACGCAAAGAGCAAGAACGGTGGCCCTTTTCAACTATTAACGAAAGAATGTTGCCGGAAGGCAAGTATTGTCCTTGAGAGCCGGTCCGACGGATGGCGGCGTGACACTTTCGTGCGGAACGCATTGCGCTTTTCGATCACTTTATGTTACCTCTGGCACCGGAGAATCCGGCATGGCCCGTGATCGTCCGCGGGGCAGATTTCCCCGCAGGACGGGAATGACGGATGGAGCAAAGGGGAAGTGGAATGAGCGAACACCATACAGGTCCGGTCGAACTTGGCGCTGAAATGAACTACGCCGAACACGAAAAGACCTATAACGGTTTTCTGGCCTTGACCAAATACGGCACGATGATGCTGTGCGTGCTGATGCTGGCCATGGTTGCCGGTTTTTTCACATCCGCGGGCTTCCTTGGCGGTCTCGTTGTCTTTCTCGTTCTGTCGGCGGCCGGGTTCGTTCTGCTGCGCTGATCGAACCGTTTGCGGGCTGTTGCCCTTACGGGTAAGGGTTCTGCCGGACAACCGGGAAGGCCGGGCATGAAACGCCTTTTATCCTGTCTGTTTCTGTTGATTGCGGTTGCATGTCCCGTCTCCGCGCGTGATCTCTCTCCTGCCGAGCAGGAGAGGCTGCGTGCCCAGATCGAGCGTTTCAGCATCGCCCTGAATGCGCAGGATTTCGAAACGGTCGGCAAGACTGTGCCGCCGAAAATCTTCGAGTTCATCGCCAGTGATGCGGGTGTCACCGTGGAGCAGTTGCGGAGTGCCTTGACGGCGCAGATGCAGATGGCGCTCGCGGCGGTCAAGATAACCGAATTCACCATGGACGCGCGGGCGATCAGCCTGGCTGAGACGCCGGATGGCACGCCCTATGCGCTCATTCCGACAAAAACCGTGATGGAAACCGGCGGTCAGACCATAGAGGCGAAGTCCCACACGCTGGCGCTGATCGACGGTTCGGACTGGTATTTGCTCCGGGTGAGCGATCAGCAGCAGGTGACCATCCTGCGAAAGGTCTACCCGTCCTTCGCGACAGTGGAATTCCCTGACGATTCCACGCAGACGGTGAAATAACCCGTATTGCTGGCGAGGCCGGGCCCTGGCGTTGCCAGTGCTACCCCATTTCAGGAAAAACGTCCCGGGCGGAAGGGATCGACCGAGATCGACGTTTCCTCGCCGTTTGCCATCTGCGTCACCAGCCGGGCTGTGGCTGCCGACTGGGTCAACCCCAGATGACCGTGGCCGAAGGCGTAGATAACGGAGGGTGTCGTCCGCGCGGTGCCAATGACGGGAAGACAGTCCGGCATGGAGGGGCGGAACCCCATCCATTGCCGTCCGCCTTCCAGTTTAAGGCCGGGAAGGAAACGTTCCGCTTTTTTCAACATGGCTTCCGCGCGGCGGAAGTTCGGCTTCAGTTCCAGTCCGCCGAGTTCGACGGCGCCGCCGACGCGGATGCCAGTCGACAAGGGGGTCACGACGAAGCCGTGGTCGTTGAAATAAAGCTGGCGTGTCAGGTTGAAAGCACCGACAGGCAGGGTCGTGTTGTATCCTCGTTCCGTTTCCAGCGGCACGATGTTGCCAAGCGTCGCCGCAAGTTTTTTGGACCATGCTCCACAGGCGATCACCACTTTGTCGGCGTCGATCTTGTCGCCGTTCTCCAGCGTGACGATCGTACTTTCGCCCACTGCGTCGATACGCTGAGCTTCGCCTTTGCGGAGGCTGGCTCCTCGTGAGATCACAAGATCAAATATGGCGCGGGTGAAATCATAGGGATCGGAGACCTGCAGGCCATCCGCCGAAAACACCGCATGGCGGAACTGCGGCGCCAGGCCCGGCTGCAGCTCTTCGATTTCGTTGCGGTCAACGCGCTGGAATGAGAAGCCGGCTTTTTCCTTTTCGTCCCAATCCCTACGGGCGGCGTTGAGGCTCGCCTCGCTGTCATAAATATCAAGCGTGCCGGTTTTTGAGATGAAGGGCGAGAGCTCGGGCATGGCAGCGATGTGGGCCATTTCGATGGCCGCCAGCCGGTTGATTTCCGTGAGTGATTTCAGCCCATGGCGGAAATTGCGTTCGGCGCTGGCGCGCCAGAAACGCCAAAGCCATGGGGCGATCTTCGGTGCATAGGCCGGCGGCACGCTGAGAGGTCCGAGCGGATCAAAAAGCCAGCGCGGGGCTTTTTTCATGATACCGGGCGCGGGAATGGGGATGATTTCCGGAAAGGCCAATATGCCGGCATTACCGGAACTCGCACCGCGGGAGATGTCGCCACGCTCAAGAAGCACGACGTCACGCCCGGCATTCTGCAGATAAAGCGCTGCCATGGAACCGATAATGCCGGTGCCGACCACCAGCACGTCGCATTTCAGGGTTTTGGTCATCGGCGCTCCTGCAATACAAAACTCTCAAGCCCGCCATAACAATGAATGCAGAGGGTATGAAAGGTCGCATCACGCTGCGGCGATAGAAATATCAGCACTGTGGCAAATAAGCGGTTCTGCGGTGGGGGAGGCCGCCATGCACATCAGTGCGTTTTGCCCATCGGCCAGGTCGCGGCTTAGATAGTTATGAGTCATTATTAATCGCTATTTAACAGTGTCTGGCTAGTTTCGCGTGCAGTTAGGCCCATCCATGTTCATCCCTTCTCATTCGGAGGGGCAGTGGGTCTGCACAGCGGTTAATTTGGGGGTTTTAAAGGCATGTCTCACTTTTCCAAACTCGGTCTGGATGCATCTGCGGTACTTGACGCCCTGAACCGTTCGCAGGCCATCATCGAATTCGATCTGACCGGGAAAATTCTGAAGGCGAACGATAATTTCTGCAAAGCGGTGGGTTATCAGCAGTCCGAAATCATCGGACGGCACCACAGCATGTTTGTCGCTCCCGAAGAGGCTGCCAATGCGGAATGCAACGCGTTCTGGGCGAAACTCTCGCGCGGCGAATATGATCAGGGTCAATATCGGCGCCGGGCAAAAAACGGCGACGAAATCTGGATCGAAGCTTCCTATAATCCCGTCTTTCGTTTCGGCAAACCTTACAAGATCGTCAAGGTTGCAACCGATATCACCGTGATCAAGCGCAAGAGCATGGAAGATGACGGCAAGCTGGCTGCTCTCTCCCGCGCGCAGGCCATGATCGAATTTACACCAGATGGGAAGATCCTCAGCGCCAACGAGAATTTCCTCGCGGCGCTTGGTTACACGGCGCAGGAAATTGTAGGCAAGCATCATTCGATGTTCTGTGAGCCAGCTTATGCCCAGTCCCAGGAATATCGTGATTTCTGGCAGGAGCTGAGGAGCGGCCGTTTCTCTGCCGGGCAGTTCATGCGGCTCGGCAAGGACGGCAAACGCGTTTTCATCCAGGCGTCCTATAATCCGATACTGGATGAGCAGGGCCGTGTCTTGAAGGTGGCGAAGTTTGCCTTCGACGTGACGGACCGCATGCATGCGGTGGAGGAGCTTGGCGCGGCGCTTGAGCGGCTCTCCCAATGCAACATCCGTGTCACGCTGGACAAACCCTTCGTGGGTGAATTTGAGAGCCTGCGGCGCGATTTCAACAAGTCCATCGCGGAATTCCAGAAGACGCTGGAAAATGTTCTCGGCCAGACGGGCGATCTGACCCGCAGCAGCCAGGAAGTCAGCGAGGCTTCCGTCAATCTGGCGGAACGTTCGCGCGAACAGGCCGTAGCGCTGGAAGAAACCTCTGCGGCACTGGAGGAAATCACGGCGACGGTTCGTTCATCCACGGAAAACATGAAAGAGACCCGCAAGCTGGTTCACAGTGCACGCACATCCACCGCGGCCTCGACCGAGGTCGTTGAGCGCACGGTCAATGCCATGCAGCGCATCGAGACAGCATCGCGGGAAATCAGTCAGATCATTGGTGTTATCGATGAGATCGCCTTCCAGACCAACCTGCTGGCGCTGAATGCGGGCGTGGAAGCCGCCCGCGCGGGTGAAGCCGGCAAGGGCTTTGCCGTGGTGGCGCAGGAGGTGCGCGAGCTTGCACAGCGTTCCGCTGGTGCCGCCAAGGAAATCAAGGCGCTGATCAACAATTCCGGCAGCGAGGTCCTTGAAGGGGTAAGGCTCGTGGGTGAAACGGGCGAAGCGCTGAAGCAGATCGACGCGCTGGTCAGGCATATTGACGGCAACGTTGACATGATCGCCAAGGCAGCGGACGAGCAGGCTGTCGGCATCAGTGAGATCAACAAGGCGGTCAACCGGCTGGACCGGATGACGCAGGAAAATGCCGCCATGAGCGCACGCACCACCGTAATCAGCACCACGCTCGCGCAGGGTGCGGATGCATTGGCCCAGCTTGTCAGCCTGTTCAAACTGAACCGCCGCACGGTTCAGCGTGAGGATGGTGCCTCAATACGGTCTGATTTTTCGACTGCTGCTCGGCACGATCAGGAGGTCGGGCGCGCAGCAGCATGAAGGGAGCCGGCTTTCGCCGGCCCCCGCTTATTGCTGATCATCAATTGATACGGATGCCCTTGATAGGGCATCTGCGCGCGGTTAACCCCGCAAGGCCGGGCGCGTGATGCCGAGGTGGTCGCGCAATGTGGAGCCCTCATATTCCCGGCGGAACAGGCCGCGTTCCTGCAAGAGCGGTACCACCTCGCGATTAAACTCCTCCAGCCCGCCGGGGAAGAAGGGCGGCATGACGTTGAAGCCATCGGCCGCGCCGTTCTCGAACCATTGCTGCATCCTGTCGGCAACATCGCTCGCCGTTCCCATGACGATATGGTGGCCACGGCCGGCCGCGACGCGCAGCGCCAGTTCTCGGATCGTGAGCTTTTCGCGCCGTGCCAGCTCGGTCAGCAACTCGGCGCGGCTGCGCAACTGGTCGGAGATGGGAAGTTCGGGCAACGGGCCGTCGAGATCATAGTCGGCCAGGCTGTGGCCGATGCGCTCTTCGAGCAGCGGCATCGCGCTCTTGATGTCCGTCCAGCGGTTCAGTTCCTTCAGCTTTTCACTCGCCTCCTCGAAACTCCTGCCGATGATCGGCATGAAGCCGGGCATCACGGCAACGCTGGCGGGATCGCGGCCGAATTTTTCGACGCGCGCCTTGAGGCTCGTGTAGAAAGCCTGCGCTTCGGAAATTGCCTGTTGGGCGGTGAAGACGATATCGGCGGTGCGTGCGGCGAGATCCTGACCCGGCCCGGAGGAACCGGCCTGGATGAGAACCGGATGGCCCTGCGGCGAGCGCGGAATGTTGAGCGGTCCCTTGACGGTGAAATATTTGCCTTCGTGGTTGAGAACATGGACTTTCTCGGGATCGACGTAGCGGCCCGCCTGCTTGTCCTTGATGAAGGCGTCGTCATCCCAGCTGTCCCAAAGGCCGCGAACGACGTTCACATATTCTTCCGCCACCGCATAACGCTCGTCATGCTCGGGGTGGTCCTTGGAGAAATTCGCTGCCGTCCGTGCGTAAGAGGTGGTGACAATGTTCCAGGCCGCTCGACCATGGCTTAAATGGTCTATAGAGGCGAAGGCGCGAGCGGTGTGATAGGGCTCGCCATAGGTGGTGGAGGCGGTTGCGGCCAGCCCGATCTTCTCCGTCACCATTGCCAGCGCGGCAAGCAAGGTCAACGGCTCGAAACGTGCGATCATCGAAGGATGGGCGTCGACGCCGCTGGTCAGCCCGTCGGCGAGAAATACCATGTCGAACTTCGCCGCTTCGGCCATTTTCGTCACGCGGGTGAGCAGATCGAGGTTTTCGCTGCCGGCCTCCGCATCGGGATGACGCCAACCGGAAACGTGGTGTCCGGCACCCTGCAGGAAAAGGCCGAGATGCATCTGTCTTTTGCGGGTCGTGGTGGTCATGGGAATCATGCCTTCATGTCAGTCGAGTAATATTGGCGATACCAGAAGCATTTCGAGCTTCCTGAGGTCGGCTGCGGTTTTCATGGTCCGCACCAAGGCCGGGATACCGGCGAATTTTTCATTGCCGCCGGTCGCGTCGGCAAATTTTTCGGCCGGGTCATCAATGCCGGGAAGCCCGTCGACGCGGCGCGATAGCACCGTACCATCCTTCTTCGTGACATCTATCACCACGAAACGGGTGGTTGGGTCTGGCGACAGGCGGCGAGCGGTCTCGTCATGCCGGCGCGAGACTTTCGCGGAAAGGCCGAGCAGGTCGGCGCGTGCCGGGCGTTCGTCGAAATGGCCGATCCCCAGTGACCCATCCGTCAGCGCCGCAGCGAAGACATATTCGGGGCTGAAGCGCGCGTCTATGCCGGTTGCGGGCGTGGCAGGGCCGACAAGCGCGGCATCGCCTCCGGGCGGGAAGGTGATGGTGACTGCCTCGATTTCTTCCGGCTGCAGCTCATGGGTGCTGCGCAGCGCCAGCGCGCCCACGGCGACGGGGTGTGCCGCGGTACAACACGGGAAGGCCTTGAGGGTCAGGCCCGGCGAGATGATCTGCCAGGGTGCGCCCCAGCCGGAGAGAACACGCTTCGGCTGCTCGGCGCCGAAGGCGAAGGCCGAATAAAAGCCGATGGAATTTTCCAGAAAATCCGGCGCGCCCTGAAAGCCGGATCGTGCCAGCCGTGCTGCGGTGAGTCCGGCACGCGTGGCAAGCCCCGCATGGAGCGGCTTGGCGTCATAACCGAATTGCAGGCGAAGCCCGGCCGATTGCGTGGCGGCGAGGCCGAGCGCCACGGCCGTTGTCTGCGGATCGAATTTCAGCAGATGGGCGATCGCCGCCGCGGCACCCATGGGGCCAAGTGTGGCGGTGGCGTGGAAACCATTTTCGTAATGTCTGGTGCCGAGCGACAGGCCAATGCGGGCCATGGTTTCCAGCCCGACGATATAGGCGGCGATGAATGCATCGGCCGTCGAGCCTTCCTCGACCGCAACAGCCAGCAGGGCTGGAACAATGGCGACGGTGGGGTGGCCGCGCACACTGCCATGGACATCGTCGTAATCAAGCACGTGACCGGCATGGCCGTTGATAAGGGCGGCGGTGAAGGCATCCGTACGCAGATCGTGGCCGACGATGCCGGCTGCGCCTTGCGTGCCTGAGGTGAAGGTGTCGATCAGGATTTTCGTGCTCCTGTCGGCAGCGCCGCCCAGCACGCAGGCAAAGAAATCGATCAGTGCCGTGCGGGCAATGGTGACCGCCTCATCATCGTGTAGCGGATCGGAAGCGGCAATGGCTCCGGCAAGACGAAGTGTGAGTTTTTCCTCCGCGACCATGGCATCAGATCCCTTCGCCGTCATTCACGCGCGCGCCCTGTCCGCCGAGACCCTTGACGAAGGCGTTGATGCGCGGATTGGTCGACTTGTAGAATATGTGCTCCGGCGTGCCCTGATCGACGATCAGGCCGTTTTCGGTGAAGACAATTTTGTCGCTGATTTCTTCGGCAAAGCGCATTTCGTGGGTAACGAGAATGCTCGTCATGCCCTCGTTGACGAGGTCGCGGATGACGGCGAGCACTTCCCCAACCGTTTCGGGATCGAGTGCCGAGGTGACTTCATCGAACAGCACCAGCTCCGGCCGCATGGCGAGCGCGCGGGCGATCGCCACGCGCTGCTGCTGGCCGCCGGAAAGCTGGCCGGGATAGGCGTCGACCTTCTGGGACAGGCGGACCTTTTCCAGCAATTCGCGGGCATGGCGCTCCGCTTCCGTTTTTGGCGTACCAAGTATTTTGATCGGCGCGATGGTGATGTTTTCCATCACCGTCAGATGCGGGAAGAGGTTGAACTGCTGGAACACGATGCCGATCCGCTTGCGCAGCGCGATGCGCTCGGCCTCGGTCTTCAGCTGGTCTACTCGCGTGCCGCCAACGGTGATCTTGCCCGATTGCGGAATGAGGAGGCCGTTGATGCAGCGCAGGATGGTGGATTTGCCGGAGCCGGAAGGGCCGATGATGGAGACGGCGTCCCCCTTGTTGACGGTGAGATCAATGCCTTTCAGGACCTGGTTGTCACCAAAAGCAAGATGGATTGCTTCGAGTTCAACAAGCGGCTGGGCGTTTTGGGCGATGGATGCGGGCATGGCTTGTTCCAATCAGCGGGAAGCGAAGCGCCGCTCGAGGCGCTGCGTGAAACGGGAGACGGGATAGCAGAACAGGAAGAACGCCATCAGAACGGTGAGATAGACCACCACGGTAAAATCGTTGCGCTGCACGGCGGTGCTCGCGTCCGTCGCGGCGTGGAGAAGCTCATGCACGCCGACCAGCGAGGCGAGCGCCGTGCCCATGGTGATCGATGCGTAGAGGTTCATCCACGGCGGCAGGGAGCGTTTTATGCATTGCGGCAGGATGATCCAGCGCAGGGTCTGGTTGCGCGAAAAGCCCAGCCCCTGAGCGGCTTCCCATTGCGCTGTCGGAATGGACTGGATGGCGCCGCGGGTGATTTCGGCGATATGGGCGCTGGCGGGAATGGCAAGGCCCACAACCGCCTTGATCCAGTCCGGAAAAGGAATGTAGTTGCCAAAGGCCACGATCTCGAAGGGGAAGATGTAAGTCGCGGCAAAGATCAGCACCAGATGCGGGGCATTGCGGAAAATCTGCACATAGGTCAGTGCCGGTGCGCGAACCAGACGGTAGGGCGCAAGCTCCATGATGCCGAGAAGAACGCCGATAAATGTGCCGATGGCGATCGCCAGAATGCTTATCAGCACATTCATGGCGAAACCCTTGGCGAGATAGGGCAGCCATTCCAGCAGCACCTGGCCGAGCGACGGATCGAGGACCCGCCACAGGATGACGGCCACCAGGACGCCCAGCAGCAGAATGGTGCCGAAAGGCGGCTTCTTCACCGTCCGTGTTGGAGAAACCACCGCACTCATTGACCGAACCCCGGAACCGCAAGACGCCGTTCAAGCCAGAGACCGGCCCTTGCGACGATGAAATTGATGACGCTGAAGAAAACGAGGATAACGATCATCAGCTCGACCACATTGTCGCGCTGCGTCCAGATCAGGATGGAGGCATAGGTGATCTCACCCACGGCGATTGCAGAGCCGACCGTGGTGAGCTTTACCAGATTGACGAGATTGTTGATGATGGAGGGCAGCGCTGTGCGGATCGCCAGTGGAAACTCCACATAACGCAGAATCTCGAAGGAACTGAAACCGATTGCACGCGCTGCCTCGATTGTGGTGCCGGGCACCGCCTCGATGCCGCCGCGCAGCGCTTCAGCATGGAAGGCGGCAATGTGCAGCCCCGTGACCGCAACGACCCAGAAAAACGGTGTCAGCGGATTGTTCTGCGCGCCACCCAGCGCATTGGAAATCAGCATGTTGAGCACGAGGAAACCGCACATCAGCTGTACCAGCGTCGGCGTGTTGCGCGTCAGTTCCACATAGGCGCGCACGGGACCGGCGAGCCAGGTCTTCCCGGACGTGAGCATTGCGGCGAAAATGAAGCCGAAGACGAGGCTGAGCGGCAAGGTGACGGCAACGAGGATCAGCGTCATCTTCATGCCGTCGAGCCAGATCTGAACCTCATAGCCGCTGTTCAGAAAATCATAGTTGAGGCCAAGATGCGCGGCCAGTTCTATGAAGCGCGCTGTAAATGAATCCTGCATTGGAAATCCATGCTGTTATTGCGGGTGCCGCCACGCGGGCGGCGCCAGAATGGCCTGCCATTATAAAGCAGAAAAGAACGGCAGGTGAACCGGCCGTTCCTGATGATCATGGGAACCATCTCTATGCCATCGTCCTCACCACGTTGCGGCGTGACGGGGGACGACAGGAAAGCCCTGCGCCTGACCTTTACTGCGCGGCGGACAGCTTCTTCTGCTGTTCTTCCATATAGCCGATGCTCGGCAGACGGTTTGCCTTGGCGAATTCCAGCATCTTGCCGGAAGCGTGCAATTCCTTGACGATCTTGTCGAGAGCCGCCTGCGTGTCGCTTTCACCCTTGCGCAGCCAGATCACGGAATCCGACGGTATGAGATCTGTGGGGATGAGGATGCCGTAATCCTTCCACTCATCAGCGCGGTCCTGAAGCATCAGGCTCAGCGTGCCGTTGACGTGAACGGACACATCGCAATTGCCACCCTTCAGCGCCAGCAGCGATTCCGGCTGGCTCGGCAGCGCCTTTACCTGCGCGCCATATTGCTCGATCAGCGGCTGAGTGTAGTTGGAACCCTGAGACACGCAGGCGATCTTGCCTTTCAGGTCGGACCAGTCCTTGATGCCAGAGTCTTTTCGACCGATGGCGGCGCCGCCCTGACGGTCATAGGGAGTGGGCACGTAGTCGAGCGTTTTCGCACGTTCTTCGGTGTACTGCATGTTGGCGATAAGAATATCGACCTTCCCCTGCTGCAGGAACTGCACGCGGTTTGGCGGGGTCACGGTCTCAGTCACCAGTTCAACGCCGAGACCTGCGGCGAGCGCCTTCGCGACGTCGATGTTGAGGCCCTTCTGCTCCTGCGTTTTTGGATCGATAAAGCCGAAAGGAGCGCCGGAAAGAATGACGCCGACGGTGAGCTTGCCGCGACCCTTGATGCGGTCAAGCGTTGCATCCGCGTGGGCGGTGGTTGCCAACGAGGCGATGACAACGGTCCCGGCGATGAGTTTCGCGGCAAACTTGGGGAGGGAGAAGGCCATGGGTATTTCCTTTTGCTTGTGGCTGGAACCTACATGACGGACTTGCAGAGAGCGAGAATTGGCATTGCGCAAAAAATACTATGAATAGAAACGAGTTCCAATAATGTTGCCGGACAGAAAAAATATCCCAATAATTTAAAATCGTAGAATCTTGTTCTTTAGGTTTTAGCGGTGTGCGGCTTGTTTCAACCAAGAGGCGAGAAGCAAGCCGCACTGCGTTTCAATTATCGTCCGGCATTATAGGCCGCGATTGCTGCCATGTTGACGATATCGCTGTCCTTGGCCCCCATCGAGGTTATCTGCACCGACTTGTCGAGGCCGACGAGAAGAGGGCCGATGACGGTCGCACCGCCCAATTCCTGCAGCATCTTGGTGGAGATGGAGGCAGAATGGATGGCGGGCATGACCAGCACGTTGGCGGGGCCGGAAAGGCGCGCGAAGGGATACTGGCTCTGCATGCGGTGATGGTTCAGCGCCACATCCGCCGACATTTCGCCATCGACCTCGAAATTGACGTTGCGCTTGTCGAGAATTTTCACCGCCTCGCGCACCTTGTCGGAGCGTTCGCCGACCGGCTGGCCGAAGGTGGAATAAGCGAGCATGGCAACGCGCGGCTCGTAACCGAAACGGCGGGCGAGGCCGGCTGCCTCCTCCGCGATATCGGCAAGGTCCTCGGCATTCGGCATGTCGTGCACGGCCGTGTCGGCCACGAAGACGGTGCGGTTGCGCGAGACAACGAGGGATACGCCAATGACGCGATGGCCGGGCTTGGTGTTGATGCAACGGCGGATATCTTCCAGCGCCGTCGAATAATTGCGCGTCACGCCCGTTACCACCGCGTCCGCATCGCCCATCGCCACCATGCAGGCGGCGAAGTGGTTGCGGTCGTTGTGGATCAGGCGCTGCACGTCGCGCAGCAGGAAGCCGCCGCGCTGCAGCCGCGCATAGAGGTAATCGATATAGGCATCGACCCGGCTGGAGAGGCGGGCATTGGTAATTTCGATATTGGCGCGGTCGAGATCGATACCGGCACGCTCCGCATTGGCCTTGATGATATCGTCACGGCCGAGCAGGATGGCGGTACCAAGCCCTTGAGCGGTAAACGAAATCGCCGCGCGCATGACCTGTTCTTCTTCCGCTTCGGCAAAGACCACGCGCTTGGGCGAACGACGCACACGCTCGTAAAGGCGTTGCGTGGTCGAGGCCATCGGATCACGACGGGCCGAAAGCTCGCGGGCATAGGCGTCGAGATCGGGAATTTCGCGCTGGGCGACGCCGGTTTCGATAGCGGCTTTTGCCACGGCGACAGGAATGGCGGAGATCAGGCGCGGATCGAACGGGACCGGAATGATATATTGCGGTCCGAAACGCGGGCGGTTGCCCTGATAGGCCGCGGCCACATCGTCAGGCACGTCTTCGCGGGCCAGATCCGCCAGCGCCTGCGCGGCGGCTATCTTCATGGCATCGTTGATCTGGCGGGCACGCACATCGAGCGCGCCGCGGAAGATATAGGGGAAGCCGAGGACGTTGTTGACCTGGTTCGGATAGTCGGAACGTCCCGTCGCCATGATGGCGTCATCGCGGATGCGGGACACTTCTTCCGGGGTGATTTCCGGGTCGGGATTGGCCATTGCAAAGATAATCGGCTTCGGCGCCATGGAGCGGATCATTTCTTCGCTGAACGCGCCCTTCTGTGAGAGGCCGAACACCACGTCAGCACCCTTCATGGCTTCCGCCAGCGTGCGATTGTCGGTTTTCACCGCATGGGCGGATTTCCATTGGTTCATGCCCTCGGTTCGGCCCTGATAGATGACGCCCTTGGTATCACAGAGCGTGATGTTTTCCGGGTTGAAACCCATGGCCTTGATGAGGTCCATGCATGCGATTGCGGCCGCACCCGCACCGTTGCAGACGAGCTTGGTGGTCTTGAAGTCACGTCCGGTCAGTTCGATGGCGTTGATCAGGCCGGCGGCGGCAATAATGGCGGTGCCGTGCTGGTCGTCATGGAATACGGGAATATCCATCAATTCGCGCAGGCGGCTTTCGATGATGAAACACTCCGGCGCCTTGATGTCTTCCAGATTGATGCCGCCGAAGGAGGGGCCGAGGTAACGCACGCAATTGATGAACTCATCGGCGTCTTCGGTATCGACCTCGAGATCGATGGAATCGACATCGGCGAAACGCTTGAAGAGGACCGACTTGCCTTCCATGACCGGCTTCGAGGCCAGCGCGCCGAGATTGCCCAGCCCGAGGATCGCGGTGCCGTTGGAGATGACGGCCACCATGTTGCCGCGTGTCGTATAATCGTAAGCGGTCGCCGGATTTTCGGCGATGGCTTTCACCGGCACCGCCACGCCGGGCGAATAGGCGAGCGACAGATCCCGCTGTGTTGCCATCGGCTTCGTCGGGGTGATTTCCAGCTTGCCCGGCCTGCCTTCCGCGTGGAAATCCAGGGCTTCCTGATCCGTAACCGATGTTCTTGTGCTGGCGGGCTTGGTCGTGTCGGACATGGGCTGTGTGTGCTTTCGTGTCTATAACAATGTAAAAATATCCGCTGTTGTTATTGTATTTTTCGCGCGCCTGCCAAGCCTTGAATGTTGTTCAGTGCAGCAAATTTAAGCGGGATGAAATTTGCGGCCGATTCAATCGATTAATTCCGCGTCCTGCTTGTCAAAGGCTCAGTCTGTAGGCTCGGCGGGCCATATTCACGAAGGCTTCGACATGCAGGGCAAGCGCGCCGCGCCTGACGAGCAGTACGCAGTCGGACCATGCCTCCGCGCTATCGAGTGACACGGCGGCAGTGCCCCTTGCGGAAAGCACCGTGCTTTCCGGCAGGATGGAAATGCCTGCACCGGCCTCCACGAGCGCGAGAATCGTATTGACGTTGGCGATGCGCATGCCGACTTGCGGCGTGCAGCCGGCATCTTCGAAAAGCGAAAGCGCGCTGCTGCTGAGGCCGAGGCCAATCTCGTCAACCGGCAGCAGCAGTTTTTCGTGCAGGATATCGCTGACGGAAACCTGCGGGCGCTTGGCGAGTACGTGACGTTCCGGCAAAGCGACGCAAAGCCTCGAGCGGTCGAACGGCATGGTTCGCAAGGTCTGCGGCAGCGTGGGAAGAGGCGCGCGGATGAAGGCAACGTCGGTCTCGCGGGTCGTCACCTGCTCGATCAGCTGTTCCATTGTCATGCCGGGCAACAGTTCAAGCGTCACGTCTGGGTGCTCGTCACCATAGCGGGTAATGAGCGCGGGTAGTTTACGCTCGGCCATGACACTGGTGCCGTAACCGATGCGCAGCGTGCCAAGCTGGCCGCGGCGGATCTGCTGCGCCCTTTCCAGCGCACTTTTGGTTCGTGCAAGGATTTCTTCCGCCTCGATGAGCATGGACTGACCGGCCGGGGTAAGTTCCACACCGCGATTGATGCGGTGAAAGAGCTTGAAGCCCAGATTTTCCTCCAGCTGTCGAATGCGCTGGGTGACGGCGGGCTGGGCAATGCCGAGCTGCAGGGCGGCGGCACGAAAGTTCCTCGCCCTTGCCGCTTCCACGAATATCGTGAGTTGACGAATATCCATCGGGAGATTTCTTTGTTTTGTCGGGTGTGATGTGATATAAGCATAGCTTATCGAAATTGCCCAGCTTGCGCATTGTCATCTTGTCGCAGGCGACGTTATACCGCAGCCAGTGTTTCGATCGTCTTTGCCGCTTTGCAGACTTTGATGGGAGAAACCGGGGAGGATTTGTTCAAGCATCTTGCCCGCCGTCCATGGGGCCGGCGGTTACCTGCAGTGAATGGGTCACGCATGACAGTCACGACGGAAGTCTTCCCCACCATTGTTCCCCGTTCAGCCGCGCCGCCTTCGGCGCATTTTCGCCTGGCCATTGCGGCCGCAGGCTGTCCCGGCATCGCCGGACGCTGAACAATCAACGGGCTTCAGCCTTTTGGGGCAGCTCTTCTAACCGGACATTCTTTCATGGGTAATCCAGCAACTTCTTTATCGCTCCCAGCCAGATTGTGGCTGTTGGTGCTCGGCGCTGTCATCGTTGCCGCAGGCCTGTTCTTCGCCATTGGCGGCGGCCAGCTTGTGGCCCTCGGCGGCAGCCTCTATTTCGTCACGGCAGGCATCGCGCTCATCGTCTCGGGCCTGCTCATCCTGCTGCGCAAGCCTGCCGGTGCGGTTCTCTTCGGCTTTGTCTTCGTCCTCACCGGCATCTGGGCGGTGTGGGAAGCCGGATTGCACTTCTGGCCGCTCATTTCACGCCTTCTCGCGATGGGCGTCGGTGCCATTGTCGTTGCGCTCTCCTATCCTCTCCTGCGTCGCGCGGCCGGCAAGGCTCCGGCATACGGCGCCTCTTTCGCCATTGCCGCCATTCTCGCCATCGCCACCGGCGCGGGTTTTGCCGGCATGTTCGTGCCGCACCCCACCGTCGCCTTCAATGGTGAACCGGCAGCCCTGACGCCTGTCACACCGGAAACGGAGCAGAAGAACTGGGAACATTACGGCAATACATCCGGCGGCAGCCGCTTTGTCGCTCTCGATGAAATCACGCGCGACAACGTCAAGAACCTCGAAGTCGCCTGGACCTACCACACCGGCGATACCCCGATCAGCCCCGGCGCGAATGGTGCGGAAGATCAGGAAACGCCGCTGCAGGTTGGCGACACCGTATTCCTGTGCACGCCGCATAACAATGTCATCGCTCTTGATGCAGATACCGGCGCAGAAAAGTGGAAGACGGAAATCAACGCGAAATCTTCCGTCTGGATGCGTTGCCGCGGTCTTGCCTATTTCGACGCCAAGGCGCCGCTGAAGCAGCCGACCGTGCCGGGCTCCACGCCGGTTACCCCGGCTGTGGTGGCCGAGGGCGCGCTTTGCCAGCGTCGCATTCTGATGAACACCATCAATGCGGAACTGATAGCGCTTGATGCCGACACCGGCGCGTTTTGCCCTGATTTCGGCACCAATGGCCGCGTCGACCTGAAGATCGGTCTCGGCGATGCGCCGGACCCGCAATATGTGTTGACCTCCGCACCTACGCTTGCCGGCACGACTGTCGTTGTCGGCGGCCGTATCGCCGACAACGTTCAGGTCGATATGCCCGGCGGTGTGATGCGCGGTTTCGATGTGGTGACGGGCGCGCTTCGCTGGGCCTTCGACCCTGGTAACCCTGATATTACCGGACTTCCGCCCGAGGGACAGACCTACACGCGTTCCACACCCAACGTCTGGGCGTCCATGTCCTATGATCCGGAGCTGAACACCGTCTTCATGCCGGTCGGCAGCCCTTCGGTGGACTTGTACGGCGCGACTCGCACACCGCTCGACCATAAATATGGTGCTTCGATGCTGGCGCTCGATGCCACCACCGGTCGCGAAAAATGGGTCTACCAGACGGTTCATAACGACCTCTGGGACTTCGACGTGCCGATGCAGCCGAGCTTCGTCGATTTCCCGAAAGCGGATGGAACCACTGTTCCGGCACTGGTTTTCGGCACCAAGGCGGCGCAGATCTATGTTCTCGACCGGGCGACAGGCCAGCCGCTGACCAAGGTTGAAGAAGTGCCGGTCAAGCCCGCCAATATTCCGAACGAGCGCTACGCGCCGACACAGCCACGCTCGGTCGGCATGCCGCAGATCGGTGCGCAGACCCTGACGGAAGCGGACATGTGGGGCGCGACCCCGTTTGACCAGCTTCTTTGCCGCATTGCCTTCAAGGGCATGCGTTATGAGGGCCTTTATACGGCGCCGGGCACGGACCTCTCCCTTTCGTTCCCGGGCTCGCTCGGCGGCATGAACTGGGGCGGTCTTTCGACGGACCCGACCACGAACACGATCTTCGTCAACGACATGCGCCTCGGTCTCTGGATCCAGATGCAGGAAGCGGCACCGACCAAGGCTGTCGCGAGTGGCGGCGAAAGCGTCAATACCGGTATGGGCGTCGTTCCCATGAAGGGCACGCCCTATGCGGTGAACAAGAACCGTTTCCTGTCGGCTCTCGGTATACCCTGCCAGGCCCCGCCCTATGGCACGATGACCGCTATCGACATGAAGACCCAGAAGATCAAGTGGCAGGTGCCCGTGGGCACTGTCGAGGATACCGGTCCGCTCGGCATCAAGATGGGCCTTCCGATCCCGATCGGCATGCCCACGCTCGGCGGCACGTTGGCCACTCAGGGCGGTCTCGTCTTCATCGCCGGCACGCAGGATTATTATCTGCGCGCTTTCGATACGGCGACCGGCAAGGAAGTCTGGAAGGCCCGCCTTCCGGTCGGCAGCCAGGGCGGCCCGATGAGCTACAAGTCTCCGAAGACAGGCAAGCAGTATATCGTCATCTCAGCTGGCGGCGCACGCCAGTCTCCTGACCGTGGCGACTATGTCATCGCCTATGCATTGCCGGGCTGACGCTTGCGTCACGCCTCACTTGAAACCGGCCCCGGGAGCAATCCCGGGGTTTTTATTTGCTCCGCATCGATCCGCGCGAAGAAATCGAGCGGAACCTCACCTGTCGCGTGGCGTTAGGAAAGCGTGCCGGGGCAGACGCCCAGCCGTTCACCAAGCTTTCACAAGGGGGATTTATGAGCTTGCGCTTGTCCGCCCATGAACCGATGATGGCGGTATTGGGAAAAATGTATATTGTCCGGCGCGCCGGGAAATTTTTTGATGTTGGAAAGGTTTTATTGTGAAGGAACAATCTCGAAAGATCACGCCGGTTCTTCTGGCCGGTGGTGCTGGCTCCAGGCTATGGCCGGTCTCGCGCGATCAGTTGCCCAAGCAGTTTCAGCCGCTGGTCGGCAATCTTTCGACCTATCAGCAGACCCTGCAGCGGGTGGGTGACGAAACGCTTTATTCCGAGCCACTCGTCATCACCAACGAGGATTTCCGTTTTTTTGCCCGCCGTCAGGCGGAGGAGATCGATCTGCCGGCCACCGTGGTGCTTGAGCCCGCCCGCCGCGACAGCGCCGCCGCCATGGCCGCCGCCGCCGTGCTGGCTGAGCGCCGCGAGCCCGGATGCCTGGTTCTGGCGCTTGCTGCCGACCATGTGGTGCTCGATGCCGACAAGTTTTCCGATGCCGTGAAACTCGGCGCCAAAGCAGCCGATCAGGGCAATATCGTCGTCTTCGGCCTGGTGCCGACGGAGCCGCGCACCTCCTATGGTTACATCAAGCCGGGCGAGGCGATTGATGGTGAAAAGGATCTGAGCAAGGTCGAGGCCTTCGTGGAGAAGCCTGACATGAAGACGGCGATCTCCTATCTCGAAAAAGGCTATCTCTGGAATTCCGGAAACTTCCTGTTCCGCTCCGACGTGATGATTGCCGAACTGGAGGCCTTTGCGCCGGAAATTCTGGCCGCGGTAACGCAGTCCGTCGAGCAATATGAAAGCGACCTCGGTTTCGTGCGTCTGCATCAGGAAAGCTTCGAAGCCTCGCCCAAGAATTCCATCGACTATGCCGTGATTGAGAAGACCAGGCGCATGGCTGTCGTGCACGGCCATTTTCGCTGGTCGGATATCGGCAGCTGGGACGCGATCTGGGAGATCGCCGACAAACACAGCAATGACAATGCGCTGGAAGGTAACGGCGTCTTCATCGATTCCGAAGGCTGCCTCATCCATTCGACGCAATTGCTGACGACGGTGGTGGGCGCGAAGGACATGGTGGTGGTGGCCACCAAGGATGCGGTTCTGGTGGTGCCGAAGAACCGGGTGCAGGACGTGAAGGGTCTGGTGGAGACGCTGAAGGACGGCGAACATGCGCCACAGACGCAGACCCACAAGCGCGTTTACCGGCCCTGGGGTTACATCGAGCACATGTATGTGGATGAGCGTTATCGGGTCGGTCATATCACCGTCGATCCTGGCCACCGCATCTCGTTCCAGAAACACTATCACCGCTCGGAACACTGGATCGTCGTCAAGGGAACGGCCACCGTGACGATTGGTGACGAGACCCGGCTGCTGACGGAAAACCAGTCGGTCTATATCCCGATCGGCCAGCCGCACCGTCTTGCCAATGAGGGGCAGATCCCGCTCGAACTGGTCGAAATCCAGACCGGAGCCTATATCGGTGAGGACGATGTCATCCGCATCGAGGACGATTACAAGAGGCAATAGGCGTTACTTAGCCAAGAGAATAAGCGAAGCGGACGTCTGCACGCTTTGCCTTTTGGTTCAGGCCGCCAGTGCATTTATACAATGGGCAAAGCCATGAGAGAGAATTGCCGCCTCCAGTCCCCGGCGCCAAAATAGCCATCCGAAGATGAGTCGGGGAATAAAATTCCCGGTCAGCACCGCAAGGACGAGTGCCGGCCGGGGCTGCGCGGCAATGGTAAACAGAAACGGCAGATGACCAGCGGCGAACAGAGCGGCAGCGATCACGATGGCGGCGCACATTATGAACGCTCGAATCTGCCCGCCTCCTGTAGAGCGCCAGAGAATCCACGCGAAAAACGACATCATGCCCCATCGGGTCAATAGCTCTTCGGTGACGCCGCCATAGAGAAGCCGGGTGGCCAGGGGAATGCCAAATCTGGTCATATTTGCCATGGTTGCTGCATCTGTGACCAAGGGCAGGATCGCCGACAAATAGACGATCATCACAGTGGCAACGGCAACACCCGCAGCAAGTGCAGGAGGCACTTGTTTTCGCAGTACCGCATGCGGATCGCCGCCCGTCAGCCAGCTATCGATCAAAGGCGCATGGAGCCCGATTTTTGCGGCGAGGGCTTGGCCGGTGGCGACCGAGGCGACGGTCAGGACTGCTGGTTGGAGGAGTATCAACAGGCGCATCGCCATTGAAACCTGCTGTCCCGGTATGATCTGCTCAAACGCGGCGAGTAGGAGCGATGCGACACCGATCAATCCGATGATCAGGAGAATATGCCAGCGTTTCATTGTCTCTTGCACCTGTTTACTTGCTGCGCAGAGTTTTTAAACCGGTGGCATTCCGTGTGGATTACGGCGCTCAAGCCCCTCTACGGTCCGCCTGTCAGGCGGATTTTGCCATCCTTCGAGACGCCGCTGAATGCAGTAACGAGATTCGTATTTTAGGCGGTTGCCTAATCAAAAATCTTCGCATACGTTCCAACTGCAACGTTTCAGTGAGGGAGGAGACTCATGCGAATGCGTGTTATTTCTGCGGCTTTTCTGGCCAGCGTGATGATTCCGGCGGGCTTTGCCGGGGCCACTGATCTTGAGGTGACCCATTGGTGGACATCGGGCGGCGAAGCCGCGGCGGTGGCCGAACTGGCCAAGGCTTTCGACGCGACCGGCAATAAATGGGTGGACGGCGCGATTGCCGGTTCGGGCGGCACGGCCCGGCCGATCATGATCAGCCGCATCACCGGCGGCGATCCGATGGGTGCCACCCAGTTCAACCACGGCCGGCAGGCGGAAGAACTGGTGCAGGCCGGCCTGATGCGGGACCTGTCCGACGTTGCCGAAAAGGGTAAGTGGAAAGAGGTCATCAAGCCGGCGAGCCTGCTCGACAGCTGCACCATCGACGGCAAGATCTATTGCGCGCCGGTCAATATCCATTCGTGGCAATGGCTGTGGCTTTCCAATGCGGCTTTCAAGAAAGCGGGCGTCGAAGTTCCGAAGAACTGGACGGAATTTGTTGCGGCAGCGCCGGCGCTGAAAAAGGCCGGTATCCAGCCGCTCGCGCTTGGC
Organism: Agrobacterium sp. 5Ca39; assembly: GCF_055382365.1. Classification (NCBI taxonomy): domain Bacteria; kingdom Pseudomonadati; phylum Pseudomonadota; class Alphaproteobacteria; order Hyphomicrobiales; family Rhizobiaceae; genus Agrobacterium; species Agrobacterium sp. 5Ca39. The sequence continues at coordinate 647,586 of NZ_AP026437.1, forward strand.
GGCCAGGCATGGCAGGCGAACGGCCTGTTCGACACGCTGACGCTTTCGATCGGCGGAAAGGACCTTTATCAGAAGGTCTATGGCGACAAGGATGCCGAAGCAGCGGCAGGTCCTGAGATGGCAAAGATTTTCGCAGCTGCCGTCGAAGCGCGCGACATGGCCAAGGGCACCAATGTTCAGGACTGGAACCAGGCCACCAACATGGTCATCACCGGCAAGGCCGGCGGCCAGATCATGGGCGACTGGGCCCAGGGTGAATTCCAGCTCGCCAACCAGAAAGCCGGCACTGATTATTCCTGCCTTCCTGGCCTTGGCCTGAGTGAATACCTGACCACGGGTGGCGACGCCTTTTATTTCCCCGTTTTGAAGGACGAGGCGAAAACCAAGGCGCAGGATGTTCTTGCCGCGACCATCGTTGATCCGAAAACGCAGGTTGCCTTCAACCTGAAGAAAGGCTCGCTGCCGATCCGCGGCGACGTCGACCTGAATGCAGCCAATGACTGCATGAAAAAGGGTCTAGCAATTCTGGCCAAGGGCAATGCGCTGACCAGCACCGACCAGCTGATTTCCGCCGATACGCAGAAACAGAAGGAAGATCTGATGGCGGAATTCTTCGCGGGCTCGATGTCGGCGGAAGACGGGCAGAAGCGTTTCGCGGACATTATCGGTTCGGCTGACTGATCGTAATCTCTTCGGATCGGGAGCGGTTCGCCGCTCCCCTTCCAACGTCCGGGCTATGCCAGGATAACAGGCAATGGCCGGAGTTTCTCGCGGCGAGCCCCGTGCTCGGCCGTTGACTGTAACGTTACAGGAGGAGGTAACATGGCAGGTCAAGCGCGCTCACGGCGGCCCAACCAGCTTTTCCGCAATCTCAATTCGAAGATTGCCTCCATTCCGATGATACTGACCGCCGTGGTGATCTTTCTTGGCGGCACGGTCTGGACGGTGGTTTATTCCTTCACCAATTCCAAGCTTCTGCCGCGGGCGAACTTCATCGGTTTTGATCAATATGAGCGGCTGTGGGCCGCGCCGCGCTGGATCGTCTCAATCCAGAATCTGGCGATTTACGGCATCCTGTCGCTAATTTTCAGCCTTGTCATCGGCTTCGTGCTGGCGGCGTTGATGGATCAGAAAATACGTTTTGAAAACGCGTTCCGCACCATCTTCCTGTATCCTTTCGCTTTGTCCTTCATCGTTACCGGCCTCGTCTGGCAGTGGCTGCTGAACCCGGAATTTGGCATCCAGTCCGTTGTTCGTTCGCTTGGCTGGGAAAGCTTCACGTTCGACCCGCTCTACAATTCCGAGATCGTTATCTATGGCATTCTGATCGCGGCGCTCTGGCAGGGCACGGGGCTCGTCATGTGCCTGATGCTGGCCGGTCTTCGTGGCATTGATGAAGACATCTGGAAGGCGACGCGCGTTGACGGCATTCCGATGTGGAAGACCTACACCCTCATAATCATCCCGATGATGCGTCCCGTCTTCATCACCACGCTCGTCATCATCGCCAGCGGCATCGTCAAGGTCTACGACCTCGTGGTGGCGCAGACAAGCGGCGGGCCGGGCATCGCGTCCGAGGTCCCGGCAAAATATGTCTATGACTACATGTTCCAGGCGCAGAATCTGGGGCAGGGCTTTGCCGCCTCTACGATGATGCTCCTGACGGTTGCGATCATCATCATTCCATGGGCCTACCTTGAATTCGGAGGCAAGAAACGTGGCTAATCTCAGCACATTGAACACGGTTGTTGCCGCCAACGATGCGGTTTCCAATGAGCTATCCGGCCCGCGCGGCAAGAAGCCAAGGAAAACCTTTTCCCGCCGCAACATCATTCTTTACGGCACATTGTTCGTGGCTGCGGCCTATTACCTGCTGCCGCTATACGTGATGGTCGTTACCTCGCTGAAGGGCATGCCGGAAATCCGGCTCGGCAACATATTCGCACCGCCGGTGGAGATTACCTTCGAGCCTTGGGTCAAGGCTTGGGCGAATGCCTGTACAGGGCTGAATTGCGACGGGCTTTCGCGGGGCTTCTGGAACTCCGTACGCATCCTCGTGCCGTCGGTCGTCATTTCCATCATCGTCGCCTCCGTCAGTGGCTATGCCATGGCGAACTGGAAGTTCAAGGGATCGGAGTTGTTCTTCTCCATCCTCATCATCGGCGCCTTCATTCCCTATCAGGTGATGATTTATCCGATCGTTATCGTGCTTCGCGAACTGGGTATTTACGGCACACTGAGCGGCCTCGTCATCGTTCACACCATCTTCGGCATGCCGATCCTGACGCTGCTGTTCCGCAACTATTTCGCCTCACTGCCGGAGGAACTGTTCAAGGCGGCGCGGATCGATGGCGCTAATTTCTGGCAGATTTATTTCCGCATCATGCTGCCCATGTCACTGCCGATCTTTGTGGTGGCGATGATCCTGCAGGTGACCGGCATCTGGAACGACTTCCTGTTCGGCGTGGTGTTCACGCGGCCGGAATATTACCCGATGACGGTGCAGCTCAATAACATCGTCAACTCCGTGCAGGGCGTGAAGGAATACAACGTCAACATGGCCGCAACCCTTTTGACCGGGGCCGTGCCGCTGATCGTCTATTTCCTCTCCGGCAGGCTTTTCGTCCGCGGCATTGCTGCAGGCGCAGTAAAAGGTTGAGCTATATGAACAAAAGCGTTTCCATCCGCGATCTTTCGCTGTCCTTCGGTGCCGTTACCGTGCTGAAAGACCTCAATCTCGATATTTACGACGGCGAATTCCTCGTGCTGCTCGGCTCTTCCGGCTGCGGCAAGTCGACCCTTCTCAACTGCATCGCCGGGCTTCTGGAGCCGACCGACGGACAGATATTCATCAAGGACCGTAACGTTACCTGGGAAGAGCCGAAGGATCGTGGCATCGGCATGGTGTTTCAGTCCTATGCGCTCTATCCGCAAATGACAGTGGAAAAGAACCTTTCCTTCGGCCTTCAGGTCGCCAAAGTGCCGAAAGAGGAGATTGATCGCCGGGTCAAAAGGGCAGCCGGCATCTTGCAGATCGAGCCGCTGCTGAAACGCAAGCCGGCCGAACTTTCCGGCGGTCAACGCCAGCGCGTGGCGATCGGCCGGGCGTTGGTGCGGGATGTGGATGTCTTTCTGTTCGATGAACCGCTCTCCAACCTCGATGCCAAGCTGCGCTCGGAGCTTCGCGTCGAAATCAAGCGGCTGCACCAGTCGCTGAAGAACACCATGATCTATGTGACGCACGACCAGATCGAGGCGCTGACGCTGGCTGATCGCATCGCCATCATGAAAAGCGGCGTCATCCAGCAGCTGGCTGACCCCGTCACCATCTACAACAAGCCAAGGAACCTGTTCGTCGCAGGCTTCATCGGCTCGCCCTCGATGAATTTCCTGCGCGGCGAGCTGATCGAAAAAGACGGCAAGGTGGTCTTCACCACCAATGGCGTGACTTTCGCACTGGACGGTTATCATGCGGAAACGTCGCTTGCCGCCGGTCGCGCGGTGGTTCTGGGCGTTCGCCCCGAACATGTGCGCGTTGATGCCGATATCGTCGGCGGGGAGGTGCACGAGGCGGTCGTCGATATCGAGGAGCCGATGGGCGCCGACAATCTGATCTGGCTTAAACATGCCGGGCATACCATGTCCGTGCGCGTTGGCGGCCACAGACGGTTTTCACCCGGCACCAAGGTGCGCCTTGGCCTCGACATGACCATGGCCTCGCTGTTCGACGCGCAAAGCGAGGAACGGCTCTAAAGGGCGCTGACCACTCCCACACATTCCCAGGACCCACATCTCTATGGAGGAGACAATGACAGAACTCGGTTTTCAGCTTTACAGCGCCCGTAATTTTCAACCCTTTTCCGATATTCTGAGGAAGCTTTCGGCGGCGGGTTATAAACACGTGGAAGGTTACGGCGCCATGTATGCTTCGCTGGATGACGCCGGCCTGAAAGGTCTGCGTGCCGAACTGGACGCCAACGGCCTGACCATGCCCACCGGTCATTTCGGTCTCGATCTTCTTGAAGGCGATCCCAAAAAGGCGCTGAATATTGCCAGCGCTCTGGGTGTGGAAGCGATCTATTGCCCTTACCTTATGCCCGACCAGCGCCCTGACGATGCCGCCGGCTGGTTCGCCTTTGGCAAGCGCCTGCAGGAAGCCGGAAAGCCCTTTGTGGATGCCGGGCTGGTCTTTGGTTGGCATAACCACGACTTCGAGTTCAAGGCGCTTGCCGATGGTTCAACGCCGCAGGAGCAGATATTTGCCGGTGGCCCCGACCTGAAATGGGAGGCGGATATCGCCTGGATTATCAGGGGCAATGCCGATCCGCTCGCCTGGATCGAAAGCTACGGCAAGCGCATCACCGCCGTGCACGTGAAGGACATCGCGCCCGCAGGGGAGAATAAGGATGAAGATGGTTGGGCCGATGTCGGCCACGGCACGGTGGACTGGAAAGGTCTCGTCGCGGCGCTGAAGGCGAAATCCGCCACGAAACATTTCGTGGTCGAACACGACAACCCGAAAGACATCGATCGGCTGATTACCCGTTCTATCGCGTCGTTCAAAACCTACTAAGTCTCAGATTTCGGAGTTTCATCATGGCCAGAGATCTTGGCGTCGGCATCATCGGATGCGGCAATATCTCGTCTGCTTATTTTTCGCTGGCACCGCTTTTCAAGGGCATAAAGGTGCTGGCCTGCGCCGACCTCAACCGCAATGCAGCGGAACTGAGAGCGGAAGAATTCGGTGTTGTCGCCCAGTCCATCGAGGAATTGCTCGCCAACCCGGAAATCGACGTGGTGGTGAACCTCACCATCCCCGCCGCGCATTTTCCGGTGTCGAAAGCCATTCTCGAGGCGGGTAAGCACGTCTATTCGGAAAAGCCGCTGGTGCTGTCTCTGGAAGAGGGCGAGGAACTGCGGCGCATCGCCCGCGAGAAGAACCTCTCCGTCGGCTGCGCACCGGACACCTTCCTCGGCGGCGCGCATCAGCTTGCCCGGCAATATATTGATGACGGCAAGGTCGGGCGCATCACGTCCGGCACCTGCCATGTGATGAGCCCCGGCATGGAAATGTGGCACCCCAATCCGGGCTTCTTTTTCCTCAAGGGCGGCGGGCCGATCCTCGATCTCGGTCCGTATTACATCGCCAATCTTATCAACCTCATCGGCCCGGTGAAACGTGTCGGCGCGCTCACTTCGATGGCAAATCCGACCCGCACGGTGACCAGTCAGCCGCTGAACGGCGAGATCATCCCTGTCGAGACCCCGACAAATATCCATGCCCTGCTGGAATTCGTGAATGGTGCGACGATCACGCTTTCGGCGAGCTGGGATGTATGGTCACATCGTCATGCCAATATGGAACTCTATGGCACGGAAGGCTCGATCTACGTGCCGGATCCGAATTTCTTCGGCGGTGTTGTCGAAGCCAGCGGTCGCGACAAGAATATCCAGCCGCTGGAAGGCTGGGCGCACCCCTTCGGCATCGCCAATCAGGAAAGCCCGAACGGTCCGCGTGCAAATTACCGCACGGCCGGTCTTGCCGATATGGCGATTGCCATTCTGGAGGGGCGCGACGCCCGCTGCTCGCTGGATCGGTCCCTGCACGGGATCGACGTGATGACGTCGATCCTGAAGTCCGGCGAAGAGGGCCGTTTCATCGAGATGACGACGACCTGCACGCAGCCGGCCGCGCTCGGCATTGAGGAGGCGCAGGCGTTGCTGCGCTGAGGACGGAAGATCATTCCTTGAAAAGCGGTGAAGGTAACTTTGCCGCTTTTCGTGTTTTCAGCTAGAGCCTTCACAAATTCCCCGCTTTGCTTTAAAGCCGCCCTGTAATCCGGTCGCAGCCCACCCGGTCAAAACAAGGGATCCCAACTTATGAAAACCATCGTCATCTGCTCCGGCGGATTGGACTCCGTTTCGCTTGCGCATAAAATCGCCGCGGAACATGAACTTCTCGCTCTCGTCTCCTTCGATTATGGCCAGCGCCACAGGAAGGAACTGGATTTTGCCGCCGATTGCGCCAGACGGCTCGGCGTGCCGCATCATGTCATCGACATCAGAACCATCGGCGCGCATCTCACCGGTTCCGCACTGACCGACGATGTGGAGGTGCCTGATGGCCACTACGCCGAAGAGACCATGCGCTCCACCGTGGTGCCCAACCGCAATGCCATCATGCTCACCATCGCTTTCGGCCTGGCTGCCGCGCAACAGGCGGAAGCAGTGGCGATTGCCGTTCATGGCGGGGATCACTTCATCTACCCGGATTGCCGGCCGGGCTTCATTGACAGCTTCAACGCCATGCAGGCGCATGCGCTTGAAGGCTATGCTGATGTAAACCTTTTTGCGCCCTACGTTACCGTTTCCAAGGCGGCCATCGTGACCGATGGCGCGAAATATGGAACGCCCTTCGGTGAAACATGGTCCTGTTACAAGGGCGGCTTGCGTCACTGCGGCCGCTGCGGAACCTGCGTGGAGCGGCGCGAAGCCTTCCATCTTGCCGGCGTCACCGATCCGACAGACTATGAGGACCCGGATTTCTGGGTGGCCGCGACCCATGCCTTTGCGGCGCAGGAGGTGCGTTGATGTTCCGCATCACCAAGGAATTTCACTTTTCCGCCTCGCACCAGTTGAAAAGCCTGCCGTCGGATCACCAGTGCAATCGGCTGCACGGGCATAATTACATCGTCGAAGTCGAACTGTCAGGCGAAGAGCTGAACGAGCACGGTTTTGTGCGCGACTATCACGAGCTCGCACCGTTGAAGCGCTATATCGACGATCATTTCGATCATCGTCATCTGAATGATGTCCTCGGCCATGACCGGGTCACGGCGGAATGCCTGGCGAAGCATTTCTATGACTGGTGCAAGGATCGTCTGCCTGAAACCAGTGCCATCCGCGTCAGCGAAACCGCCAAGACCTGGGCAGAATACAGGCCATGACGGCGACTGGACAAAAGATCGCAGCGAAGGACACCACGATACGCATCAGTGAAATCTTCGGCCCGACCATTCAGGGCGAAGGTCTGCTGATCGGTCTGCCGACGGTTTTCGTTCGCACTGGCGGCTGCGACTATCGCTGTTCCTGGTGCGATACGCTGCACGCGGTCGATAGCGATTATCGCGACACGTGGAAACCGATGCCGGTCGATGCAATCTGGCAGGAGGTGCGGCGGCTTTCCGGTGGCGTACCGCTGACGGTCTCGCTGTCTGGCGGCAATCCGGCCGTCCAGCCGCTCGGACCTTTGATCTCCAAGGGGCAGGCTGAAGGCTATCGTTTCGCGCTGGAAACACAGGGCAGTATCGCCAAAGACTGGTTTGCCGATCTCGACCATCTTGTTCTGAGCCCCAAGCCGCCATCGAGCGGCATGGGAACGGACTGGCAGGCTTTCGAAGACTGTCTTGCCGCTGCCGGCGAGGGGCCGCAGCTGGCCCTGAAAATCGTGGTCTTTGACGATGCGGATTACGCCTATGCCAAAGCGGCATCCGCGCGTTTCCCGTATTTGCCGGTTTACCTCCAGCCCGGCAATCACACCCCGCCGCCGCCGGATGATGACGATGCGCGTGTCGATATCGATGGGGTGATGGACCGGATGTTGTGGCTGGTGGACAAGGTTAGCGAAGATCGCTGGTTTTCCGCCCGCGTGCTGCCGCAGCTGCATGTGTTGATATGGGGGAACAAGCGCGGGGTTTGAAGCTGCGCGGGAGTGAAATTCTACGCTGTAGTTTGCATCCTCAAGACGCGCACAATGTATTGAGCGAGTGTAAGCCGCTTGTTTCTTCTCCCCCAGGGGGAGAAGTCCGCGGCAGCGGGATGAGGGGGCGAGCTCTCCGAAATCCGGCAACGTTGCCCCCTCATCCGACCCTTCGGGCCACCTTCTCCCCTCGGGGAGAAGAAACCTGCGGCAAAGTGATGCCGCAGGTTGTTCTTTCACATCAAGCCGAAACGGCCAACTCGCGTCTCTCCCGATCCGCAATGATCGACAGATCGAGTACCTTCTGCAGATTGGCAGCGTGGCGGAAGTCGGGATCGGCGACGCCGCCTTCCATCACGGCCTTGGCGAATTTTTCGTAGTTCGTCGGCACGGGATCGACCTCGATCGTCTTCCAGATCGCCTTTTCCACATCCTCGCCGATGCAGGCACGCAGGCTGGAATAGTCGGGCGTATGAATGACTTCGAGTGCGCCCTTATCGCCGTGGATGCGCAAACGAAGTTCGTTGAGATGGCCTGTCGCCCAGCGGCTGGCATGGATGACGCCCATGGCGCCGTTTTCCAGTTCGGCCGTCATGGTGAAGCTGTCATTTGCATCCAGATCGTAAGCGCCGATCTTGTTGCCCTCATATTTGTCGAAGGTCTTCAGCCGAGTGAAGATGCGTTGCACATCGCTTCCCGCGCCATAAGAGGCGAAGTCGAGTATGTGGATGCCGACATCGCCCAGCACGCCGTTCGAGCCGTGCTTGGTGGAAAGCCGCCACAACCACTTACTCTCTGTCATCCAGTCACCCCAGGCCTTGGAAACGAGCCAGCTCTGGAGATAGGAGGCTTCCAGATGGCGAACCTTGCCGATCTTGCCGGCCAGCACCATCTCGCGCGCCGCCTGCAAGGGGGCGACGTTGCGATAGGTGAGATTGACCATGGCAACGAGGCCGGCCTTTTCAGCCGCGTCGGCCATTTCGGCAGCATTCGCGTAGTTTTCCGCCAGCGGTTTTTCGCAGAAAACGTGCTTGCCCGCCGCAAGCAGCTTCAGGCTCGTGGGGTGATGGATGGCATCGGGCGTGACATTCGCCGCCGCATCGAATTCGCCCCAGGCAATGGCGTCATCCAGCGAAGTGAAAGAGAGCGGGATGTTATGGCGCAGCGCAAAGGCCCGTGCCACCACGTCGTCCACATCCACCGCCGCAACCAGTTCGACGCCGGGGATCTGAGAGAAATATGTGGCATGGTTGTTGGCCATGCCACCGGTTCCGAGAATGAGAAGTCTCATGCCAGTATCTCCAAGCCCTTACCTGTAACCTGCTTCGCCTGCCTTATGCAGCTTGGGGCCACGTTCCTCGATAGGCTCTAGCGCCTTATCGACGGGAACATTCGGCGCGTCGTGAATACTCTTCAGGGCGCCGACAGGATTATAGGCCCATTTTACAGAATTGCTGATGACCTTCTGCACATTGGCGTCGTGATAGGTCGGATAAGTCTCATGGCCGGGGCGGAAATAGAAGATATTGCCGGCACCACGACGCCAGGTGAGACCCGAACGGAAAACCTCACCGCCCTGGAACCAGGAGATGAAGACGGTCTCGAGCGGCTCCGGCACAGAGAACTGCTCGCCATACATCTCCTCGTTTTCCAGCTCGAAATGCTCGGGCAGGCCGGCGGCGATCGGGTGGCGGGGATTGATGGTCCACAGGCGTTCGCGTTCGCCCGCCTCGCGCCATTTCAACGCGCAGGGCGTACCCATCAGGCGCTTGAACGGCTTGGAGAAGTGGCCGGAATGCAGGACGATGAGGCCCATGCCTTCCCAGACGCGCTTGGCGACGCGCTCCACAATGTCATCCTGAACTGCGCCGTGGTCCTTGTGGCCCCACCAGACGAGAACGTCGGTCTTGTCGAGACGCTCCTGTGAAAGGCCGTGCTCCGGCTCCTGCAGCGTGGCGGTGGTGGCGTTGATCTCGGGATTTTGGTTCAGCGCGTCGGCGATGGTGTTGTGCATGCCGTTTGGATAGATCGAACGCACCGTCTCATTGATGTGTTCGTGAATATTCTCGCCCCATACAACGGTGTTGATGGTCATTCTCATGCTCCTTGGTGAAAGCCGGCTACTTGGGTTGTCCCGGCGGAAGTTGGGTTCAGGCGGCGCCGCGGGCGGGGTTGCGGGCGATTGCCCGGCCCTCGGCGTCAAAACGGTGAATCTGCGCCATATCGGGCACGATGGTGATACGCTCGCCCGCCTTGCGGCCGGTCACACCCTCTTCACGTACGACAACAGGCTCGCCGGCGCCGATCTCGACATAGATGTAGCTGTCCGATCCAAGCATTTCCGAATGCACGATTTCTCCACTCCACCCGCTGCCGTCGCTGGCGATGGTGATGTGTTCCGGCCGGACACCGATCGTTGTCGCGCCTTCTAATTCCGCATACTTGCCTGCCAGGAAGTTCATCTTCGGCGAGCCGATGAAGCCGGCGACGAAGGTGTTGACGGGACTTTCGTAAAGCTCGAGCGGCGTGCCGATCTGCTCGACCCGACCGTCGCGCAGGACGCAGATGCGGTCGGCGAGTGTCATCGCCTCCACCTGATCGTGCGTGACGTAGATCATCGTCGTGTCATGCATCGAGCGATGCAGCTTGGCGATCTCGAGACGCGTGGCCACGCGTAGCGCTGCATCGAGGTTGGAGAGCGGCTCGTCAAACAGGAAGACCTTCGGATCGCGCACGATGGCGCGGCCGATGGCGACACGCTGGCGCTGGCCGCCAGAAAGCTGCTTCGGCAGGCGCTCCAGATAGGGCGTGAGCTGCAGCATCTCCGCTGCCGCTTCGACGCGCTTCTTGCGCTGTTCTTTGTCTGCGCCCGACAACTTCATGCCGAAAGCCATGTTTTCGAACACGGTCATGTGCGGATATAGCGCATAGGACTGGAAGACCATGGCGACGCCGCGCTTGGCGGGCGGCAGGCGGTTCACGGTTTCGCCGTCGAAAGACAGCGTACCGCCTGTGATTTCCTCAAGTCCGCAGATGAGGCGCAGAAGCGTGGACTTGCCGCAGCCGGAGGGGCCGACAAAAACCATGAACTCGCCGGAGCGGATATCCATGTCGATGCCCTTGATGACATCGAAGGCGCCAAAGGATTTGCGAAGATCGCGCAATTGAATGGTGGTCATGATGTTTCTCCTAGCCTTTGACGCCGCCGGCGGTGAGGCCGGAGATGATGCGTCGCTGGAAGATCAGAACGAGGACGACGAGGGGTGCAGTGACGATGACGGAAGCCGCCATGATCGTTCCCCAGGGGATTTCGAACTGCGAGCCGCCCGACAGCAGCGCGATGGCGACCGGCACCGTGCGCTGCTCGTTCGATGAGGTGAAAGTGAGCGCGAAGAGGAACTCGTTCCATGCCGCGATGAAGGCGAGGAGCCCCGTCGTGACGAGCGCCGGCCACATCAGCGGCATGAACACCTGGGTGATAATGACCCAGGGCGACGCGCCGTCAACGATGGCTGCTTCCTCGATTTCGATCGGCAGGTCGCGCATGAAGGTCGTCAGCACCCAGACCGTGAAAGGCAGGGTGAAGATCATGTAGGAAAAGATCAGCGCCAAGGGCGTGTTGAAGATGCCCGCCCAGCGGATCAGTTCAAACAGGCCGGCGAGAACGGCAATCTGCGGGAACATCGAAACCGACAGAATGGTGAGCAGCAGCAACGCGCGGCCCCGGAAGCGGACGCGAGCCAGCGCATAGGATGCGGTGACCGCCAGAAACAGCGACAAGATGACGACGGATGATGCGACCAGCAACGAATTGCCGAGATTGCGCAGGAACGTGCCGTTGCCAATGACGAAACTGTAATTGGTGAGCGAAAATTCGCGCGGCCAGTAATTAACCTGGAACAATGCCGAGCCCGATTTCAGACTGGTCAGGATCGCATAATAAAACGGGAATACCGAAATCACCATGATGACGGCGACCAGCGCATAAAAGGCGGTGGTTTTCAGGATGCTGGGCAAGGTCATCGCTGGGCTCCATCGGTGTTGACACGCCCGAGCCACATATAGATGACCGTGATCGAGGCGATGATGAGGAACAGCATGGTGGAGGCGGCGGCGCCATAGGCGAACTTGTCGAAATCGAACAGATTCTCGCGCGCCAGCACCGACATGGTGCGGGTCTGGGCATTATTCGGCGTCAGGATGTAGATGAGGTCGAAAACGCGCATCGCATCCAGCATACGGAAGATGACGGCGACCATCAGGGCAGGGCGGATCATCGGCAGTGTAACGCGGAAGAACACCTTCACGGGGTGGATGCCATCCACCTTGGCCGCTTCATACATGTCCTTCGGCACCATTTGCAGACCGGCGAGAATGAGCAGCGCCATGAAGGGCGTGGTCTTCCAGATGTCGACGATAAGCACGGCGATCATCGCAGTCTCGGGGTTGGCGGTCCAGGCGATCTTGTTGGAGATCAGGCCTAGATTAAGGAACAGGTCATTCAAGATGCCGAACTGGTCGTTCAGCATCCACGCCCACATTTGCGCAGAGACGATGGTGGGAATGGCCCATGGCACAAGAATGGCAGCGCGTACGAGGCCGCGTCCCTTGAATTCGGCATTCAGCACCAGAGCGACGATGAGGCCGAGCACCGTTTCGAGGCTGACCGAGACGATGGTGAATTTCAGCGTGTTGAGAACCGCCCCCCACCATGCGGGGTCGGCAAGCAGGCCTCGATAGATCGTGCGGCCGCTGCTGAGCGTGATCCAGGTGAGATAGTTTTTGAGGCCGACGAATTGTGCTCCCTCCAGATTGGTGAGCGAGGCGTCGGTGAGGCTGAACCACACGGTGCGCACGAGCGGCCAGCCCGCCACCAGCGCCAGCACGAGAAATGTGGGGGCAAGGAACAGCCAGGCGGATTTCAAGCGTTCTGACTGTAGATCGGAACCTGTGCCGGATGCCGTGACCGGTCTTTGAAGGGCGATGTCGTTCATGGGGATATCTCGCGGTTGGGGCGCGGGAGACGATCAGGCGAGACCGTTCCCGCGCGGGCCGTATTACCAGCCGTTGCCTTTGAGATCGGTCAGTTCAACCTCGAGAAGCTCAAGATTTTCAGCGGCCGTGCCGTTGCCGGAGAGCGTGTTGTGGACCGCACCCCAGAACTTGGCCGAAACCTCGTTATATTTCACCTTGGCCGAGGCGGAAGGACGCGGGACGGCGGTCTGGAAGATCGGCTTCCATGTCGGCATGAAGGGCTGCGCGGCCGCAACATCCTTGTCGTCGTAAAGCGAAGCGATCGTCGGCATGTTGGAAAGCTGAACGGCGCGCATCTTCTGGGTTTCCTTGGATGCGATAAACTTCACGAGCTCAATGGCAGCTTCCTGGTTGGCTGAATATTTGGATACGGCGAGATTCCAACCGCCGAGCGTTGAAGCCGGTGCCTCGCCCTCGGCGCCAGCCGGGAGCGGTGTTACGCCGAACTTGCCCTTGATGGCGCTGTCGTCGCCATTGCCGAGCGCGTAGGCGTAGGGCCAATTGCGCATGAAGACGGAGTTGCCGGTTTGCCAGACGCCGCGCGCTTCCTCTTCCTTGTAGGCAAGCACGCCCTGCGGCGCGATGGTGCCGACCCATCCCTTGGCAGTTTCGATGGCGGCAGCAGCCTTTTCATTGTTGACGGAGATATCGCCATTGCTTTCGACAATATGGCCGCCGCCGGCGGAAGCAATCCATTCCAGGGCATTGCAGGTGAGGCCTTCATAGGCGCTGCCCTGGAAGACAAAACCCCAGAGGTCCTTCTGGCCCGCTTCACGCTCCTTGTCCTGGATTTCCTTCGCGGTTTCGCTCAGCTCCTTCCAGGTTTTCGGCGGTTGCTTGCCGTATTTTTCGAGCAGGTCCTTGCGATAGAACAACGCGGGCGCGTCTGTGAACATCGGCATGGCGACGAGTTTGCCGTCCACGGTTTGCGATGCAACGATGGAGGGGAAATGATCTCCGATGACATCCTTGGTCGCCGCGGTCAGGTCCACGAACTGGTCGGCAAGCTGCGGCGCCCAGATAACGTCCGTCTGGTAGACATCGACATCCTTGTTACCCGCGGCAAGCCACAGCCGGTACTGGCTGAACTGCTCGCTGGAGGATGATGGCATGGTGACGAGATTGACCTTGTGGCCGGTTTGTTTTTCGAAAGCCGCAATGCGTTCTTTGAAGAATGCGACGTTCTTGCCGGTGGAATTGGCGGCGATGGAAATCTCGGCCGCCTGCGCGGAAACGGCGGCGGAAAGTACGCTGCCGCACAGGAACAAAGTCTTCATGGAAATATTCATTGTCAAACTCCTCCGTTGACGCTCCCGATTGTCCTCAAAATTGAAAGCGCTTTTGACTAAAAGGAAGCTCGCAAAAGCCGGGCAATCTGTCAATACTCTTTCTAATCGAGCGAAAATCGGGCGTTTTTGCCTGCAAATTTTCATCAGTTGCCTTTCAAGATGATGGACTGTAAAGTTTCAGGCGGGAAGAAATTGAAATCGTTTTCAATTTTTGTCGACTTGAAAAATCCGCAGCGGCGACGCATGCAGGGGGCGAATTGGCAAAAAAACATGAAGCTCAAGGAATTCGCAGAAAAGGTTGGCCTATCGCCCACCACCGTTAGCAGAGCGCTGGGCGGCTATCCCGAAGTGCGTGAGGAAACGCGTCAGCGGGTCATGCAGGCTGCGCTCAAATACGGGTATTTGCCGAATGCCAACGCGGTGCGGTTGGCAACCGGCAGGGCCGGCGCTATCGGTGTCGTTATGGGCCGGTCGGGCGGAGGACATTTCTTTTCGGAATTCATGGGCGGCATGGCCACCCGGCTGGAACGGGAAGAGACCGACATTCTCGTCAGCGTGACAGTTGACAACAATCTCGATGAGGAGCTGGCTATTTTCAGCCGGCTGGCTGCGAGCGGTCGTGTGGATGGCATTATCGTGCACTCACCGCGTCCGGAGGATGAGCGTATCGCGCTGCTCAACCGGCTCGGCGTCCCCTTCATCGTGCACGGGCGCTCAAAGACACCCTTCGAACATGCCTGGCTTGATATCGACAACCATGATGTGACCTATCGTCCGACGATCCATTTTCTCGAGCGCGGCCACCGGCGTATAGCCCTCATCAATGGGCCGGTCGGACGAACCTTCGTACGGGATCGTGAACAGGGTTTCCGCGAGGCGCTGGCTACCCATGGCATTACGCCCGATCCGCGCTTCATGATGAATGAGCACTTCAGCGAAGAGACCGCGTTCCGCTTCGCCCGTTCGCTGCTGGAGCAGACACCGCGCCCGACAGCCTTTGTTGCGGGTGCGATGATGACTGCACAGGGCGTCTACCGTGCTGCGACCCAGATGGGGCTGACAATCGGCAAGGATGTTTCCGTCATCGCCCATGACGATGTGTTTCCTTACCTCACGCCTGAAAGCATGATGCCGCCGCTTTCCACCACCCGCTCGCCCATGCGCATGGCCGGAATAAGGGTGACGGACCTTCTTCTGCAAATCATCGGCGGTCGCCCCGTCCGTGAGGTTCAGGAACTGTGGCCTGTGGAGCTGATTTTGCGAGAATCGGTCGGCCCTGTCTGAGCTTTGGGCCATAGCTCACTGATTCCACTCCATTTTGTGAACGCCGATTGAGAACGTTCGCCTTTCGTCATCTATACGACCGCATCATCTCATGTATAATCGGAAGGGTGTCGGGTTCATGGAACAGAGACCCGGACCGGCGCGTTGAGGGACGTGTCGATGGAGGACGATGGATGTTTGAATTTTTAAAACCGCAACAGCAGCCTGTAATCGATGACGTCGAGGCGACCGGCACCTATGCCGATGCGTTGCTCAACGTAACGAGCCCGGAATTGACACGTTCCACGGCCCGCGAACACGGGCATGAAGCCCATTCACGCGATTATTGTGAAAATCGCGACATTTCCCGTAGCGCTCTCGGTTTTGCCTGAGCGATCACGAAATCTTCCTCGAAAAAAACGGAACGGACGGACTGCGCCTGCGTTTCCTTCCCACGACCCGCAGGGCGGCGCAAACTGATCCAGAGGACCTTCCCGGCTTTATGACCGGTGGGCGAACTGGGTGTTGCGCCGTCTGAGTGGCAGCATTGCAACGCAGTGTCGCCATAGATCAAGAGCAGCGACTTCCGTGAGGTCCGCCGCGCTGACATTAGGAGACCGCAATGACGACAATTCCGGTCGAGCCCTACCCGGAGCCGCCGATGCCGGTTCCACCCCAGCCCGACATCCCCCCGATCAAAGAGCCGGAGCCCGACCGATTGCCGGACGAGGTGCCCACACCCAATCCCGACGAAAACGACGAGCCCCCGAAGGTGTTTTAGGCCGGATCGGGTGACTCGAATTTTTTGCTCACAAAAGGTGAGCCCGCGAGTCCGAAACGCCAGGGATAATCGGTCCCTCGGCTGATGCCGATCCGCCTGCCGATGCTGACGGCGGTTGCCGTTTTCGGCAGTTGCAGGAAAAAAGGTGGCGCCTCGAGCGCGGTGCCGTCCATCTCTCCCGTGATGGCCATTGCCTGGCAAAGCCTTCCCGGGCCGGAGCATAGGAGTCTGAGTTTGTCAGTTCCCCGTCGCAGTTTCATCATGTCGATACCGGTTCGCGGTTCGATCGCGCGAAGAAGCACGGCGGAACCCGGGGAACAGACGAAGTTGGCGCACCAGTGAATGCCGTACGACCGGTAGACGTAGAGACGTCCAGCCGGCCCAAACATTGCCCCGTTTCGCGGGGTTTTCCCATTGAAGCTGTGGGATGCAGGATCATCTGGATGATAAGCTTCGGTCTCGACGATGATGCCGCCGGTATTGCCGACGCGAAATTCCGCTCCGATGAGCGCGCGGGCCACATCCACTGCGTCGCGAAGGAAAAAACTCTTGTCCATTTCCGGACCAAAGACCTGATTCATCGGAACCCCTTCCACGCTGTGTCGTTCTGAAGTGAGCTTTTACTCATTTCCCGCATCGGCCTTGTCGATGAATCCAGCCGGAGGGCATGTCATGCAACTTTCGACGACTTATGTAAAACGCAATGACGGATCTATCTCCGTCGAGTTTGCCGGCAGCGACGGCGATCACGTTTCGGTTCGCCTTGCCGACGGCCTGGAAGGGATCGACGACGCGGAAGCGATTAAACGGGCGAGCGCCGTGATGGTCCAACTTACCGCATTTGGAACGCGCCAGGGTGCCGACGCACACTCGCAATTTTCCCGCCTTGGAACGGCTCAAAATGATGGAACGCGCGAGCAGGGTGAGCGCGTGCAGGCGAGCGCCCGGACCGCGAGGGACCGCGACGTTCTGGAGGAGGAGCTGGAAGAGGGGCTGGAAGACAGCTTTCCGGCCAGTGATCCCGTCTCGGCGACCGTTACCTCCATCGCCTCGCGAAAAGGGGGGCTATGACATTGACTGTTCGCAAAGTCGCTCTCGTGACCGGGGCCGGTTCAGGTATCGGACGCGCCGCCGCCTTTCATCTCTCCAGCCAGGGTTTTTCGCTCGGGCTGCTCGGGCGCACGCAATCCGAACTGGAGGACGTTGCCGACGACATTACCGCCCGTTCCGGCGCCTCGAAAATTCTCATCGCCGACGTGTCGGATGAGGAGGCCATGCGGAGCGCCGTTGCAGCGCTTGTGGAGGATTTTGGCCGCCTTGACGTCGTGGTGGCTAATGCTGGCGTGAACGGTGTCTGGGCGCCTATCGATGAACTCAAACCCTCGGAGTGGGACGACACGATACGCATCAATCTCCGTGGCACCTATCTCACGGTTCATGCCAGCGTGCCACATCTGAAGGCGGCAGGCGGCGGTTCCATCGTCATTGTCTCCTCGATCAACGGCACCCGCACCTTCACTTCGCCCGGCGCGACCGCCTATTCGGTTACAAAGGCAGGGCAGCTTGCCATGGCCCAGCAACTGGCGCTGGAGCTTGGGCGGCACCGCATCCGTGTCAACGCAGTGTGCCCGGGTGCGATCAAAACGGCAATCGACGAGAATACGAAGATACGCGCACGGGAAAAAACCGAGGTGCCGGTTCGCTTCCCAGCGGGAGATATTCCGGTAACGGGGGGTGTGGCGGGAACGAGCGAGGATGTCGCCGAGCTGATCGGTTTTCTCGCCTCCGATGCGTCCCGCCACGTGACCGGCACACCGGTCTGGATCGATGGCGGCCAGGGGCTTCTCCGCTAGATGCTTCTCCGGCGTCATGCCCGGAGACCATCACGGGCTTGTGTCCCTATGATTAACGAAAGGGTAACGTCTGTTCACGAGACTTTGTCCATGGATGAGGTTGCCGTGTTGTGGCCACCTTCGATAGTTAAGCGTCTGCCGAAAAGGCGGGCAAATCAGGCGGGCAGCAATATCCATGGGTATGCAGGCTGTGCTGAACTTCGCGGTGGCGGGGTTGAGGCAAAAGTTCAAGACGGGGGCAAGAGTGGCTGCGGTCATCGCGATCGGCGGTAGCCTTGCCGCGTGCACCTCAATGGGTCTCGACAGCGTGAAAAAAGACCCGCCGAAGCTGTCGTCCAAGATGATGGCGCAGATGTCAGCCAAAAGCATGCGTCCGGAAAGTCCGGTTCTCGTTCGCATCTTCAAGCAGGAGAGCGAGCTCGAGGTCTGGAAGATCGACAAGACCGGCAATTATGCGTTGCTGAAGACATATCCCATGTGTCGCTGGTCCGGAAAACTCGGGCCGAAGATGAAAACGGGGGACCGTCAGGCGCCGGAGGGTTTTTATCATGTGTCGGCCGGCATGTTGAACCCGAATTCGCAATATTACGTCTCATTCAATCTCGGTTACCCCAACCGGCTGGAATCCGCGCTCGGCTATACCGGCGAGGCGCTGATGGTGCACGGCGCCTGTTCGTCTTCCGGCTGCTACGCGATGACAGACGCGCAGGTGGGTGAGATCTATGCCATTGTCGCGCGTGCGCTGCAGGGTGGGCAGGACCGCTTCCAGGTCCAGGCCTATCCCTTCCGCATGACCGCAAGGAACATGGTGGCTCACCGGAACGATCCCAACATGCCCTTCTGGAAGACGCTGAAGGAAGGTTACGATTATTTCGAGGTGACGCGGCGCCAGCCCAAGGTCTCCGTCTGCGGCCGCCGTTATGTCTTCAATAGTGAATTTGCCGAAGGCGAGCCTGCCGATCCGCTGGCAGCCTGCCCGCCGGCCGTCAACCAGAATGACCCGCTGGTGGCATCGAGGCTGGCCGAGGAGCAACAAAAACTTGCCGCGGCGATGAGCGAGGGAACTTCCGCCCCCCTCAGCGCGTATGTAGACGGCGGCATGCATCCGAGCTTCCGGGCAATACTGAAATCGAGCGGCGCCAAGGCAATGGCATCGCAGGTTTCCGGCACGAAGTACCCTATAAGCCGCCCCGAGGCGGCGCTGGCAGATCCCTTTGCCAGGGTGAGATGACGTAAATGAGGTTTTTCAATTGAACGAGACGATGACGACCCGGCGGGGTTTCCTGCTTGGAGCAGGCGGTTTGGCACTTGCCGGACTTGCGGGTTGCAACACCACGGCACGTGAAACCGCGAGGCCGGCCGCTCCCGCGGAAGATCCGATGTATGCGCTGATGTACGGCCCTAAACCGGACGAGCAGTTCCCGCTGCCGGAAATTCCCTATAAGCGCATTCCGCGCCAGTTCCTGCGGCAGATGGTGGCGAACCCTACCGGCGAGCGCCCCGGCGTGATCGTGGTCGATACTGCCAACCATTTCCTTTATCTGACCTATGAAAACGGGCAGGCAATGCGTTACGGCGTGGGGCTTGGCCGCGCAGGCTTCGAGTGGTCGGGCCGCGGCGTCATCCAGTACAAGCGGCAATGGCCGCGCTGGACACCGCCAGACGAAATGATCGCCCGTCAGCCGGAGCTGGAGCCTTATAGCAGCCGCAATGGCGGCATGGAGCCGGGTCTCAAGAATCCGCTTGGTGCGCGTGCACTTTATATCTTCAAGGATGGTAAGGACACGATCTATCGTCTGCACGGCTCGCCCGAATGGTGGACAATTGGCAAATCCGTGTCTTCGGGCTGCGTTCGCCTGCTGAACCAGGACATAGTCGATCTCTACAATCGCGTGCCCGATGGGACGCCGATTGTGGTGACAGCGCTCGGTCCCGCACAGCAGGGTGTGCCGATTGGTCAGGAAGGCGTGCCTGTCGCGCAATATGGCAACGGCGCGGTCGGTGACGGTTTGTCACAGCCGATGCAGACCTACTGACCCAAGAGATGTGGGCCGCCGGCAACGGCGGCCAACCGCGTCGGGCGGTCCGCTGTCGGTATCATTCATGGCGTTGCACCTCGCAGGTAAACGACGCAGCACGCTACCGGTGCCCCGCCGGAACAGCGGGACTTAGCCAGGAAATGTGTTCTGGCACAGCCCTCTAGCCGACTGCGCGGCTCATGGGCAACATTTCATCTAAATGGACCGGACCGGCCATAACCAGAGGCATGCTCGCCTCAAGGCAGGCGGAGATGAATGCTTCCCGTGCCACTTCCGCGGCTTCGAGCCTGGACAGCGCGGCGCGGCATTTTTGCACGGCCCGCTTATAGCGTTCACCACGGCGAAGCGGCCATTCGTTTTCCAGAAAATCCAGGGCGTCGTAAACGCTGAGAAACGATCTCTCAAGGCCGCATTGCATGCGCACCCGAACAGGTGCTCTAAACAAAACTTCCGGGCTGTTCATCTTTACCTCCAATCTTAAACAACCAGATCAAGAAGCCTGAAAAATATTGGGGCGGCGGCGCCCCGGATCAAGATCGGAAACACGAATTTTCGCTGCGCCGATAAGCGTCGGCACCTAGCGTTGTTCTTTATCCTCCCTGTGCGGACAGCGCTTCATCATTCTGTCGATGGCCGCCTTATCACCTGCAAACCGTTCAAACAGTTCTGCCGCCTGCACCAAGCTCAACGCATATACTTCCTGAATCTGTTCGATAGTGTAGTTTCGGGTGTTCGCATCGTTCATTTTTCAGCCGTCCTTCTTGCGATGAACGCGCGGAGGATTATGAAGTTCTGCTGCCGGGATCCGGCCTGAAGAATTTCGCCGGCGCGCCGCCTGATCAACTCGCACGTCTGGGTGCGAGCCTAGCCGTGTCGCGCCAGCTTCTCCATCACACAAAGATCACCAGCAGCCATTTATCGTTAGTTTTTGTCGAGGCCCTGGGCCATTTCCAGATGATGCTGGAGCGCCGGTAGTGTTTTTGCCGCCCACGCCTTCAGCTCCGGATTATCGCCGCCTTCGGCGTAGCGCTTGAAAAGATCAACGGCGTCTTCATGCGCATCGACCTGGTCATCGATATATTCTTCGTTGAACTCGTTGCCGTCGAGTTTTGCGAGGTCGTCTACCTCTTCCTTGTGATCATCTGTCAGAGCGGTGACCGGTGTCCCGTTCACCTTGCCGCCGGATAACAGGGTTTTCAGTTCCGAACTGGTTTTCTCATGCTCGGTGATCATTTGCTGCGCAAAGGCTTTGGTTTCCTCGTTTCCTTTGGTGAGGGCGAGTTTGCTTGATTCAATTTCGAAGATATCGCTTGCCGAGGCCTGCAAGATGAAATCCTCGGTTTTTGGCGCGACGCCGAGTGCGGAATTGACGCCAGTGGATTCCGTCGCGGATTGCGCCAAAGCAGTTCCGGCGACGAGCGCGAACGCGAGGGAAAGAATGGTCTTCATTGTTGAGCCTCCTGATGGTTGAGGCACCACCAACCGTGATGGGCAAGAAATGTTCCTCGGGGCGAAAGAAAAGCCCGCTTGAACGGCTTTGCCGGTTGCAGGAGTTGACGCATCGCCTCGGGATGATGTCCATGCGAGGCGGGCACTCTGTACGGGCCAGAATTCACGGGTCGACTTCGATCCGAATGATGCTATGGTTCATACATTGCCACCAACCGAATTCGTAGGCGGTGGTAACTGAGGGTTACTATGTGCTCCCGCCTGCTTTTTGCGGAGATGCACATATGTTGTATCCGTCAAATTTCGAATAGTGTCTGCTACGACGAATTCTGGTTCGGTGGGCCGCCCGTTTCACATTAGATGAGACGTTGCAGGCCAAACTCGTGGAAAAGACGATACGCAAAACTCTTCAGGATTCTCTGCTGAAGGATGATGGCGCAGCCATCGACCTCGAGTTGCTCGCGACGATGCGCCGGTTGGCGTTATGCGAGTTTGGTGTGAAAGGAGATCAGCAAAATCAGGCGCCGCCGGTTGACGTGGCCGAAGGACGCGGCGCATCCCCGCAATAGCGGTATTTCCGCAGTGATATCTCTCCGATTGCGCCGTAAGGCTGTGCGGAGAACGGTGGCCGGATATCGGCAGTTGATCGCAATTTTCTTTCTTTTCCGTTGGCAGGAATGTTTTTTCCTTTCCGAGATGCAATAGAGCGGTTATTTCCGCGTCAGAAAACGCGCATTTTGCTAGATGTGCGCAGCTATTGACATGACCCGGACCCTTTGATGACTACTGACGTTCCCTGCGCATTGGCGGTTGACGATATCCACAAGAGCTTTGGTTCTCACGAGGTTCTGAAAGGTATTTCGCTCAAGGCGCACAAAGGGGACGTCATTTCCGTCATTGGCTCCTCAGGCTCCGGCAAGAGCACCTTCCTCAGATGCGTCAATTTTCTCGAAGTTCCGGATCGTGGCCGCGTGATCGTGAATGGCGAGGAAGTGGTCGTGAAGTACGGTCGGGACGGCAAGGCCATGCCGCAGAGCTGGCGCCAGGTGGAGCGTTTGCGCACCGGTCTTGGCATGGTCTTTCAGAATTTCAATCTATGGGCCCACCGCACTGTACTTGAGAACATCATAGAAGCCCCGGTGCATGTGATGGGCGTGAAACGTGCGGAAGCCATCGAGAAGGCTGAAGCGCTGCTGCAAAAGGTCGGGCTTTACGCGAAGAAGGATACTTATCCGGCGTTCTTGTCCGGCGGTCAGCAGCAGAGGGCAGCCATAGCCCGCGCGCTCTGCGTGGAGCCGGCGGTGATGTTGTTCGACGAACCCACCTCGGCGCTGGACCCGGAGCTGGTCGGCGAGGTGTTGAAGGTGATCCGTGATCTCGCCGAGGAAGGCCGCACCATGCTTCTGGTGACACATGAGATGCGTTTTGCGCGCGATGTGTCGAGCCATGTCATGTTTCTGCATCAAGGCCGCGTGGAAGAAGAAGGACCGCCGGAACGGGTCTTCGGCAATCCTCTGAGTGCAAGGTGCCGGGAATTCACCGGCGCGCTCGCGAGCTGATTTTTTCGTAACAGGAGATTTAAATGAAATTCTTCGCCTCAATGCTGGCCGGTGCGGCTTTCGCACTGTCCGCTCTCTCCGCCAGCGCAGACGTCCGCTTCGGCGTCATGAACGAAAGCTATCCGCCTTTCTTCGCGCAGGACGCCAGCGGCAAGTGGCAGGGCTGGGAAATCGACCTGATGGATGCCGTCTGCGCCGAGATGAAGGAGAAATGCTCCATCGTCGCGCTATCCTGGGACGGTCTCATTCCCGCGCTTGAGAGCAAGAAATTCGATGTGATCTGGTCTTCCATGTCCAACACGCAGGAGCGCCAGAAGGTGATTGGCTTCACCGACAAATATTACAATACCCCGAGCAAGCTGATCGGGGCCAAGGACGGAAAGCCGGGGGCAACGGCTGAAGACGTGAAAGGCAAGACCATCGGTATCCAGGTCGCCACCATTCAGTCTGCCTATTATGCAAAATATTTCAAGGATGTAGCCGACGAAAAAACCTACCAGACGCTGGATGAGGCGTTTCAGGATCTGGCTGCGGGTCGTATCGATTACGTCTTTGGTGACTCACTTGTTCTCGACACTTTTCTGAAAAGCGATGCCGGCAAGGATTGCTGCGCGGATGCCGGCAATGTTGCTGACGACCCGGAAATCCTCGGACTTGGCGTTTCGGGTGGCGTGCGCAAGGACGACACCGAACTGAAGCAGAAGCTGAACGCCGCCATCGCCGCCGTCCGCGCCAGCGGCAAATATGATGAGATCACCAGGAAGTACTTCAGCTTCGATATCTACGGCGCGAAGTAATCCGGGTCGGGTTCGGCAGATGGCAAGCCTGGATACAATGTTGCAGCTTCTGTCGCCCTATCCTCCGGGATGGGGTGGTACCCTGTTGACGGGTGCTGCAGCGACGCTTGCCATCTCGGCCGGGGCCTATCTCATCGGCATCGTCATCGGCATGTTGGGCGCCTTGGGCAAGCTTTCGGGCAACCGCGTGCTCGAAACCGTCCTCAATCTCTACACCACGCTCATCCGCTCCGTGCCGGAACTGATCCTGATTGTCGGGCTTTATTATGCCGGAACCGACGGGCTCAATCGCCTGCTGCAGCTGGCCGGATTGCCGGTGCTCGAGGTCAACGGCTTCATAGCAGCAGTGGCGGTTCTGGGCTTCGTGCAGGGCGCCTACATGACGGAAGTGCTGCGCGGGGCGATAATGGCGATCCCCAACGGCCAGATCGAAGCGGCAAGGGCTTTCGGCATGTCTCCCCTCCTGCGGTTTCGTCGTGTCGTTTTGCCGGCGCTTTTGCCCAATGCCCTGCCGGGGCTTTCCAACCTGTGGCTCGCCGTCACCAAGGACAGTGCGCTTGTCGCCGTTGTGGGGTATCAGGAACTGGCGCTCGCGACCCGGCTCGCCGGTGCAAGTACCAAGCAGTATTTCCTGTTCTTCATGGCTGCGGCCCTGATGTATCTGGCGATCACCCTCGTCTCCAATTTCATCTTCAGGCAGATCGAACGGCACGTGCGCCGTGGTCAGCCCAGTCTGGCGTGAGGGAGATTGGCGATGGATTTTTCCTGGGTCGGGAAATACTGGCCGCTTCTTCTCTCCGGCGCATGGCAGACGATCGCCCTGCTCGTGATCTCCGTCTGCTGCGGTTTCGTTCTCGCCATCGGACTTGCCTTCGCGCAGGTCAGCGGCGGCCGAATGACCCGGCTTCTCGCGCGTGGTTATTGCACCTTTTTTCGGGGCACGCCGCTGCTGATACAGCTCTGGCTGCTCTATTACGGCGTGGGGTCGCTCTTGCCCATGGTGCCGGGGCTGCGGCAAAGCTTTCTGTGGCCGGTGCTGCGCGAAGGTTTCTTTTTTGCGGCGGTCAGCTTCACGCTGAACTACGCAGCCTATGAAGCCGAAGTTCTTCGTGGTGCGTTGCTGGGCGTTCCAAAAGGCGAACTCGAGGCGGGTAGGGCCTTCGGCATGAGCCGCTTCACGCTGGCGCGTCGCATCTGGCTGCCGCGTGCGATCCGCGCGGCGCTCCCGACGATCGCGGGTGAAGTGGTGATGCAGCTGAAAGCCACGCCGCTTGCGTTCACGGTGACAGTCATGGATCTTTATGCCGTCGCCTACAAGGTGCGGCAGGACACGCTGCTGGTCTACGAGCCGCTTTTCGTCGTGACGATTTTTTATCTCATCCTCACCGCCATCATTGCCCGCTGCTTCGGTTTAATCGAGGCGCAGGTGCCGGTGCGCCGATAGTCTATCAAGGAGTTCTCATGAGCGATATTCGTATTCTGGACGGTGGCATGAGCCGTGAATTGCAGCGGCTGGGCGCTGAGCTGAAGCAGCCCGAGTGGTCGGCGCTCGCGCTCATCAACGCCC
Organism: Agrobacterium sp. 5Ca39; assembly: GCF_055382365.1. Taxonomy (NCBI): domain Bacteria; kingdom Pseudomonadati; phylum Pseudomonadota; class Alphaproteobacteria; order Hyphomicrobiales; family Rhizobiaceae; genus Agrobacterium; species Agrobacterium sp. 5Ca39. Next base: position 672,916 of record NZ_AP026437.1, read on the forward strand.
CGGACATCGTCCGCCAGGTGCATGCGGAATTCATCGAGGCCGGCGCGGATGTGGTGACCACCAATTCCTATGCGCTGGTCCCTTTTCATATCGGCGAATACCGATTCGACAAAGAAGGTGCTTCACTGATCGCCCTTTCCGGTCGCCTGGCGCGTGAAGCGGCGGAGGCTTCGAAACGTAACGTGACCGTGGCCGGCTCGCTTCCTCCGATCTTTGGTTCCTACGAGCCAGAAAATTTCGATCCCTCTCGCGTTCAGGACTATCTGAAGGTGCTGGTCGAAAATCTTCAGCCACATGTGGATGTCTGGCTTGGAGAGACCCTGAGCCTTATCGCTGAGGGTGAGGCGGTGCGGCAGGCGGTGGCCGAGACGGGCAAGCCTTTTTGGATTTCCTTCACGCTGAACGACGAACCTGCTCAAGTGAACGGTGCGGAGCCGAAGCTGCGTTCCGGCGAGACCGTGCGCTCCGCCGCCGAATGGGCCGCCGGATCAGGTGCCGCAGCGCTGCTCTTCAACTGCAGCAAGCCGGAAGTGATGAGGGCTGCCGTGGAAACCGCATCCGCCGTCTTCAAGGAAAAGGGTGTTGCTCTGGATATTGGCGTCTATGCCAATGCCTTCGAAGGCGAACAGGGCGACTCCGCCGCCAATGAGGGGCTGCACGGCACGAGAGCGGATCTGACGGATGATGTCTATTCCCGCTTCGCCTGCTCCTGGGCAGATGCAGGCGCCACCCTGATCGGCGGCTGTTGCGGTATTGGCGCTGCGCATATCCATACGGTTGCCGATACGCTTCGCCGGCGTGGCACTAGCAGAACGATCTGAAAAGAGAGCCCCTTGTCGAAAAGGCGCGTCCATCGCCAGCCGCCTGGCCAAGCTCAAGCGCCGGTCCCGGCCGCATGGTCATCTGACAGGGCACATATGAGCGTCCCACGGGCGAGGGCGGCCTGCGCTCGATTCAGGAACTTTCCATGTTACTGGTAGAAAAGTGAAAAAGGCTGCAATTTAGATTGCAGCCTTCTTGATAGATGCAGTTATTCTGCTCTTTTCAGCGCGTCGCCGAGAATGGAAACGATGTCGTCGAAATGGGATTTTTCGGCGATCAGCGGCGGCGAAAGAGCAATGATGTCGCCGGTGACGCGAATGAGCAGGCCACGTTCGAAGCAATCCACAAAGACATCATAGGCACGGGCGCCGATCGCGCCGTCGCGCGGCTGGAGTTCTATGCCGGCGATGAAACCGATGGTGCGGATGTCGATGACGTTGGGCGAGCCCTTGAGCGAATGAATGGCATCGTGCCAGGCGTCTTGCAATTCGGAGGCGCGGGTGAAGAGGCCCTCGTCGCGATAGATGTCCAGCGTTGCGATGCCTGCGGCGCAGGCGACAGGATGGCCGGAATAGGTATAGCCATGGAACAGTTCTATCTGGCTTTCGGGGCCATGCATCAAGGCATCATGAACCTCGCGGCTGGTGAATACCGCGCCCATGGGGATAGCTCCATTTGTGAGCCCCTTCGCCGTGGTGACGATATCGGGCGTCACGCCGAAGTAATTGCTGGCGAAGGATGAGCCCATGCGTCCGAAACCGGTGATGACCTCATCGAAGATCAGCAGAATGCCGTGCTTGTCGCAGATGGTGCGCAGGCGTTCCAGATAGCCTTTCGGTGGCACGAGGACACCGGTGGAGCCCGCCACGGGTTCCACGATGCAGGCGGCGATGGTTTCCGCACCGTGCAGGGCGACCAACCGTTCCAGATCGTCCGCGAGCTCGGCGCCGTGCTCTGGCTGGCCCTTAACGAAGCTGTTCTTCGTAAGATCGTGGGTGTGACGCAGATGGTCGGCGGGGATTTGCGGGAAGACGCGGCGGTTGTTGACGAGGCCGCCCACGGAAATGCCGCCGAAACCGACACCGTGATACCCACGTTCGCGGCCGATGAGGCGGCTGCGCGTTCCCTGGCCGATGGCGCGCTGATAGGCGATCGCGATTTTCAGCGCCGTATCGACCGATTCCGATCCCGAACCAGTGTAGAAGACGCGGTCCAGTTTGCCGCCTTCCGGGCCGGGGGCGATTTCCGCCAGCCGTTCGGCAAATTCGAATGCGACCGGGTGACCCATCTGGAATGAAGGTGCGTAATCCATAATGGAAAGCTGGTGCTTCACTGCGGAGGCAATCTGCTGGCGTCCGTGGCCGGCATTAACGCACCAGAGGCCAGCCGTTCCGTCGAGAACCTGACGGCCATCATTGCTGGTGTAATACATGCCTTCGGCGCTCGCCAGCAGACGGGGATTGGCTTTGAACTGCCGGTTGGCGGTAAAAGGCATCCAGTAGCTGTCAAGCGATGTGGAATTAGATCGGCTCGGGTTGTCCATCACGGTTCTCCTGTTCATGGCCGACGATTGAAAGCTATTTTCTTCACCGAACAAGCCCTTTTCTCCATGTGGCGAAGTGATTGAAAATACTGTAAGCGTGAAGACGGGTTTTCGATATTTCGAACAACGGCAACGGGGGCGACGGGATGTCGGTGGATATAGGGGGACGTTTGCGCCATCTGCGGCTGCGCCACAATATTTCCCAACGGGAACTGGCAAGGCGTGCTGGTGTCACTAATTCTACGATTTCCCTGATCGAATCGAACACCTCGAACCCCTCCGTGGGCGCGCTGAAACGCATTCTGGATGGCATACCGATAGGGTTGGCCGAATTTTTCGCCTTTGAGCCCGAGACGAGCCGTAAGGCTTTTTACCGGGCGGACGAGCTGGTTGAAATTGGCAAGGGCCCGATCTCGTTTCGCCAGGTGGGCGAGAATGTCTTCGGCCGTAGCCTGCAGATACTGAAAGAGTGCTACCAGCCCGGCGCCGATACCGGCAAGGTGCCCTTGGTCCATGATGGCGAAGAAGGCGGCATTATCCTTTCAGGGCGACTGGAGGTGACGGTGGACGAGGAGAGGCGAGTGCTCGGCCCGGGTGATGCCTATTATTTCGAAAGTCGAAGGCCACATCGCTTCCGCTGCGTCGGACCGGTGGCCTGTGAGGTCATCAGCGCCTGCACACCGCCGACCTTCTGATTCCCCAAATTAGGGCCTGGAACCACCTCCAGGACAGGCTCGAAGGACTGCGTTCAAAAAAAGAGGCCGTCAGCTATGCGGTTTTTGCGTGGCTGCCATGACAATAATGCAGTTTCTCGCCACTCTTTTGCCGCCTTTGCCGCCTTTTAGCGATTTTTCTATCGCTTTTTCTTGGCGAGGTGCAGGTAGGGGGCAAAAAATCCCAGCCAATATGTCAAATTTTATATGCATTGCCACAATCTTGCTGCGCCGCAAAAAAATTTAATAGTCTGTTATATGCCGCGCTGTTCTTAACGTTCCTGTCTCATCTCGCCAAGTTATAAGAAACACATAAGAAAAGGCGATCGCTTGCACAAAAACCAATACATGCGACGGCGTCACCCATGCTCTCAAGACATGGCGTCCAGCACATTTGTTGCTTTTTTATGCAACTGTTAATATTGCCCGGACGTTGATCGGCCGCTCACGCAAGAAATCGCATAGACGGTTATGGGCAAAGTGCCTTACAAAAAATCCATTAGCATCAAATTCCGAACACAGACTTGTTATCTCCTTTAGACGGAAAGACGCGCCTCCGGGCACCGACCAATCGCAAAACATAAATGGAGTTCTCTCTATGAAGTCCGCGACCCAATCGGCTGAACAGACACTCAGCAGCTCCGAAGATTTCGATGTCAGTTTCCCTATCGGGGGCATCGCAAAACGCAGCTTCGATATGACATCGGCTGCTCTTGCGCTGCTCATCTTCAGCCCGATATTCCTGCTGATCGCCGTTCTGGTGAAGATGTCCGACCCCGGTCCGATCTTTTATGGTCACCGTCGTGTGGGACATAATGGCCGCTATTTCCATTGCCTGAAATTCAGGACGATGGCGATGAACGGCGATGAGATCCTGCGGCAATATCTTGCCGCCAATCCGGAGGCCGCCGAGGAATGGCGGGCTACCCGCAAGCTCAAGAACGATCCGCGTGTTACGGCCGTTGGCGCCGTGCTGCGCAAGCTCTCCCTTGATGAATTGCCGCAGCTCATTAACATCCTTCGTGGTGAAATGAGTGTGGTTGGTCCGCGTCCCGTCGTGGACGAGGAGCTGAGCTACTATGAAAGCGCTGCCGCCTATTATCTCAGCACCCGCCCGGGTCTGACCGGCCTGTGGCAGATCAGCGGCCGTAACGACGTGTCTTACAAGACCCGCGTTGCCTTCGACACACAATATGTCCAGAACTGGTCGATGCGGCAGGATGTATTCATCATCGTCAAGACCATTCCCGCCGTGTGCTTGTCACGCGGAAGCTACTGAAAACCGATATTGAGTTCGGCTATATCGATCTTCGCTTCGACACGCACCCTGACCGGGATCCCAAGTCCGGTCTTCGGGTGCGTCATTGGTGCTAATCATACCGGCCGCTTCTTGCGGCGCCGCCTTGCCGGTCGCGCGACGGCCTGATCGCCTGTATGGCGATCCGCTAACAGGGAGTTTCCCGATGAACGGCTTTTCCGCCGCCCACCGCCCGTTTGTGGCCCTCGTTCTTGCTGCTACCGTCGCTTTTTCCGCGCCGCTTTCCGCAATGGCTGCGGATGGCGCTCAATATAAGCTCGGTACCGCGGACAAGCTGCGTATCCGCGTTGCCGAATGGCAACCGGCCGACGGCAGCATCCGCAACTGGGATGTCATCAACGGCGACTATTCCGTCGGGCCCTCCGGTACGCTGTCCTTGCCCTTCATCGGTCAGCTCGACGTCGCAGGCAAGACGCCTTCCGAGGTGAGCGACCAGATCGGTGCTCAGCTTCAGAGCAAGTTCGCCCTCCGCAACCTGCCTTCGGCCTCCGTGGAGATCGCCCAGTTCCGGCCGATCTTTCTGAGTGGCGATGTGCAGACACCGGGTGAATATCCCTATGCCCCCAACATTACGGTGCTGAAGGCTGTCAGTCTTGCAGGCGGCTTGCGGAGGTCCGACGCCGGACAGCGTTTTGCCCGCGACTTCATCAATGCACGTGGTGACGCCGCGGTCTATGATAACCAGCGGGCAAGGCTGCTTGCCCGCCAGGCGCGGTTGATCGCCGAGGTAAAGGGCGATCAGACGATTACCAAGACGCCGGAGATGGAAAAGATCGCCGAGATCGACACGCTTCTCGCCAGCGAAAGCGCGCTGATGAAATCGCGGACCGAGCGTTATACACTTCAGCTCAAAGCGCTGACGGACTTGCACGCGCTTTTGCAGAGCGAAGTCGAATCCCTGAAGAAAAAGTCCGAAACGCAGAACCGGCAGCTTCAACTCGCCAATGAAGACCGCGACCGCGTCAACAGGCTGAACGAGCAAGGCCTTGCCTTGTCGCAGCGGCGCATTTCGGCAGAAGAACGTGCGGCCGAGGTGGAATCCACCCTCCTCGATATCGACACGCAGTCGCTGCGCGCAAAACAGGATATCAACAAGGCAACCCAGGACGAGATCAACCTGCGCAACGACTGGGTGGCGCAGCGCTCCAAGGAGTTGCAGGATACGGAAGCGGAACTCGACAAGCTCAATCTGCAGCTGACCACCAGTCGCGAACTGATGTCGGAGGCACTGGCGCAATCGGCCGAGGCGATCCGCTTCGATCCATCGGGTAAGTCCGCGACGATAAGCTATGTCGTGGTGCGTGAAGAAAACGGCAAGCCGAAGGAGTTGAAAGTCGATGAAAATGCCTTGCTTCAGCCCGGCGACGTCATCAAGGTCTCTTCCGAAATCCTGATGCAGTGAGGTTTCAATGCGGATCGCCAAGTCGGCGCTGATCGATCCCGAACGCAATGAGATTTATGGAATGACGGCCGTTGCGCTGTCATTCTTCGTCTTCGCCTATTCGTCGCGTTTCGGGCAAGTCTCGGTTCTGGCCTATTATGGCATGTGGTTGCCGTTAGTGGCGGTCGACTACCGGCGCGTGCTCGGCAATTATCCACGTTACCTGTGGATTTTCGCCTTCAGCATTCTTACCGTCCTGTCCAGCTTCTGGTCGGAGGCGGTGTCTGTAACCATGCGCGCCTCCATTCAATACCTTACCCATATCGTCTGCGCGCTGGTTGCCATGCGCGTGATTTCAATCCGCACCCTGACGCGGGGCGCTCTGATTGGCATAGGCGTCGTCCTGCTCTATTCGCTTCTGTTCGGCATCTATCTTTTTGACGCGCTTGATGGGACCTACAGTTTCGTCGGTGCCTTCTCATCCAAAAACCAGCTCGGTTTCTATGCGTCGCTGGGCGTCATTTTTGCTGCCTCGTCTGTGCTGGTACTGAAGCAAAGGGGCATCTGGCTGCCGATTGCAGGCGTGACGGGACTCTTGTCGGCCTATAGTCTCATCGCATCCCAATCTGCCACCTCCGCCATCACCACCGCGGCCGTTGTCGCCCTCATCATCGGTTTTATCCCGATCGGGATGCTTTCGCCCGCAAACCGTAAAATGATGTTTTTTGCTCTCGGCGGTCTCGGAGCACTGCTTGCGGTGGCTTCGCTGCAATTCGGTCTGTTAGATGCCATTCTCGGTGTCTTCGGCAAGGATTCGACGCTGACCGGCCGAACCTATCTCTGGCAGCAGGGCATAGAGGCTGCAAAGCAGGCTCCGATCCTGGGGGTCGGCTATCAGGGATTCTGGGTCGCAGGGTTTGCCGATGCCGAACGGTTGTGGAACGACTTCTTCATCACCGGCCGCAGCGGCTTCCATTTCCACAATACCTATATCGAGACAGTGGTGGAAAACGGCTTTGTCGGCATGATCCTGTTGGGCATGGTGCTTTACGGCACGCTGCTGGGGCATCTGAGATCGGTGCTGATGCGTCGAAGCGACCCGCAGGGCGTTATCCTTTTTGCGATTTGCGCGCTGTTCGTGGTGCGATCCTTCGTGGAGATTGACATCATCTTCCCCTATCAGATCGGTTCGTTCCTGCTTTATTTCGCGGCCGGAAAACTTTGCCTTCCGGTAAAGGCGGCGCGGAACGGTGAGACTCACCCCGCGATCGGCATGAGGCTGCAGACCAGACCCTAGAGATAATCCGCCGAGACATGTGGACTGGCGTGAATGAAGCTCCACATGTCCTTACTGACCTCGACAATGTCGGCGATTGATTTTTCGAGCTGGCCGATTTCCTTTTCGTCCATGCGCTCGACCTTGCCGTAGCGGACCTGGCTGTCATCTTCCACCAGACGCATCAGCTGGGTGCTGGCGATATCGCCCTTTTCGTCAAAAGAATAGATGCAGTGATTGTATTTGTTGCGCGTCTTCGCTTCCCTCTTCAGCCGCGCCATGATGGAGAGGACAGTCTTCCGGTCCTTCGCGTCGGTGGAGGGAAGCTTTGCCAGGCGTTCGATGAGATCCATGCGCGCCCGCGTGGTGTTGAGGGTGAGGAACACAACGATGGCAGCCTCCTTGTCCACTTTCAAAAGGTGGACGATCAGATAGATCATCAGGCTCTCGGTGTTGGTCCACACATAGTTCAGCCTGCCGACCAGCAGCAATACATCCGACATCGCCGCCATGACGCTTCTCCTGCCCCGACAAAACATCCTTCGACATCATATGCCGACTGCCGCGGAAAAGACAGGGTAGGTTACTGATATTTCTTCATCTTTCCTTGAAAGCACGGGACATGCTGTCAGCGATCGGCTTGGTCAGATATTCGAAGAAAGTACGCTCCGAAGTCTGGATCAATACGTCGGCCGGCATGCCCGGCACCGGGTGGAAATTATGGACCTTGGCGATTTCCTCATCGGGCACCTGCACGCGCACGATATAAACATCCTTGACCTGCAGACCGGCGTTCTCCTCGATGCTGTCGGCGGAAACATAAAAAACCTTGCCGTTCAGGACCGGCGTGGTGCGGCGGTTGAGCGCTGAAAGACGGATCGCTGCCGTCTGGCCCTCGTGCAGCTGGTCAATCGAGGTTCTGAGCACCTGCGCCTCGAGGATCAGCGGAACATGGGCTGGCAGGATTTCCATGATCGGCTTGCCTGTCGTGATGACGCCGCCGGGCGTGTGATAATAAGCGCGCACGACAGTTCCGTTGACGGGGGAGCGGATGACGGTGCGCTCCAGCACTTCGGCGGCCCCACGGACCTGTTCGCGCACGCTGTCAAGATCGGACTCCGCCGTCTCCAGCGCGTCAAGCGCCGCCTGCTTGTTGGCGTTGACTGCAATGATCGCTTCCTGCTTGAATTTGGCGATTTCCGCTTCGCTCTGGTTCATTTCGCCGCTCAGACGGGCAATGTCTCCCATCGCATCGGCAATGGCGCGCTCCAGCGCCAGCATGTCGGTCTTGCGGATGACACCATCCTTGGCCAGCCTATCCTTGGAATCGCGTTCCTGTGTGAGAAGCGCGAGTTGCCGGTCAAAGGACTGCTTCTGCCCGTCATAACCCGCATAACGAAACTCCAGCGACCTGATGTTCTTCTCGATCAGGTTCAACTGCTCTTCGAGCTTGATGAGTTTGCTATGGAACACGATGTTCTGGCTCTGGATGATGGCGTTGATATCCGGATCGCCGGCTTCCTTCATGACGATGTCTGGCACCTTGAAGCTCTTTGCGCCCTGCGCTTCGGCGCGCAGGCGCGTGACGATGGTCTCAAGCCGAAGCCGCCGCAGCTGCAACATGCGTTCGTTGGCGAGCGCCGTCGTCTTGTCGAGTGTGAGCAGCACGTCGCCTACCTTGACCGTGTCGCCTTCGCTGACCATCATCTCCTTGATGATGCCACCTTCCAGATGCTGCACGACCTTGTTATTGCCGGTGGCGACGAAGCTGCCCTGGGCGATGATGGCGGAGGAGAGCGGCGCGGTGCCAGCCCAGTAGCCGAACCCGCCGAAGGAGGCGAGCAGCACGGCAAGACCGATCGAGCTGTGCAGGCGGATTGAGCGCGGTACCTCGCTGTACCATTCCAGCTGACCCTGTGGTTTGACTTCGGCAATGGCGTTCTTTTTCCTGAACATGACGATCCTCAACCCTCGATCTGCGGGGACTGGCTGGCCTGGCGGCCATTGCCGGAGAGCGCTTTCAGCACGTCCATCCTTTCGCCGAACATGGCGACCGACCCGTCCTTCAGCACCATGATCTTGTCGACGCATTGCAGAAGCGCCGGCCGCTGGGTGATTGTGACAGTGGTGATGCCCTGTCTTTTGGCGTGCAGCAGAGCCTTGGCCAGGGCCTGCTCACCCTGGGTGTCGAGATTTGAGTTCGGTTCGTCCAGTACCACGAATTTGGGGTCGCCGAAGAAGGCCCGAGCAAGTGCGATACGCTGTTTCTGCCCGCCGGAAAGTGGTGCGCCATCGGCGGCGACCACGGTTTCATAACCCTGCGGGAAACCGGCAATCAACTCGTGAACGTCGGCCAGAACTGCGGCCTCATAGATTTGCCTGTCCTCTATATCGTCGCGCATGCGGCAGATATTGGCTTTGATGGTGCCCGGGAACAATTGCACGTCCTGCGGCAGATAACCGATGCTTTCCCCGAACTGCCGCTGGTCCCAGTTGCGCAGGTCCATGAGATCGAGACGGACATTGCCCGATGTAGGCAGGATGGAGCCGACCAGCATTTTGCCAAGTGTCGTCTTGCCGGAGCCGGAATTGCCGATGATGGCAAGCGATTCACCCTTTTTCAGCGAAAAAGAGATACCGTTCAGGATCACTTTCTTCTGCGGCGGCGGTACGAAGAGAATGCGCTCAACATCCAGGCGTCCTTCCGGATTGGGAAGGCGCAGGCGCGGGAAATTGAGCGGTGAGCTGATGAGGAGCTGCTTGATGCGGCCATAGGAGGCGGCCGATTTGTTGAACTGGTGCCAGCCCTCGATCGCTCCTTCAATGGGCGCGAGCGCACGGCCCGAGACGATGGAGGCCGCAATCACCATCCCGCCTGTCAGCTCGCCGGAGAGCGAAAGATGCGCGCCCCAGCCGAGAAGCGCAACCTGTGTGATCATACGCGCGGCCTTGGACACGCCAGAGAACATGATGTTTCGATCCTGTGCGGCCACATGCGATTTCAGCGAGCCCGCCGTTTCGCGGCCCCACATTTTTACCGCTTCGGGGATCATGGCGAGCGCGTTGATGATCTGCGAATTGCGCGACATGGAATCGAGATGGAAATTGGCGCGGCTCAGATAACCCGAGGCTTCGGAGAATTGCCGTGCGGTGAAGCGCTGGTTCAGCCAGGCGATGGTGAACAGCACGGCGCAGCAGACCATGATGATAATACCGAGATGCGGATGGACCAGATAAACCACCACGATGAAGAGCGGCATCAGCGGCGCATCGAGAAAAGCGATAAGGGTTCCCGAGGTGAGGAATGAGCGCAATTGCTGTAAATCCTGCAATATCTGGTAATCCTTGCCGCTGCCATGCAGGGAGGCTCGTGCGGCGGCAGACAGGATGGGAGCGCCGAGCTGGACCTCGAGCTCCACAGCGGTACGCATCAGGATGAAGCGGCGGATGGCATCCATGAAAGCCTGCAGCAGTACCGCTCCGAGAACCGCGACCGTCAGCATCACGAGCGTATCCATCGAGCGGCTCGTCAGCACGCGGTCCGAAATCTGAAACAGATAAAGGGGTATGGCGAGAAGCAGGACGTTGATGGCGACGGTGAACAGCATCACCACAATCATGTTGCGGCGTACCGCGGCGATGCCCTTGGCAAGGCTTGCAGCGAAATTGATGGGTTCGCTGCGTTTATGAAAGCCGCTCTGGCTGCTGCCACCGCCGCCGCCACCGCCGCCATTGCCCGTTGGCTCCTTGCCATCGCCGCCACCGCCCGTCGCCGGGCGGCGTTCGGTTTCACGGATCGGACCGTCATTGTTGTCGATAGTCTTGACGAAGGGGAGGTCGGGCGCGCTCTTCAGTTCTGCATTGTCGATCTTGGCTTTGGGGGCAGGTCGCGACGCGGGGTGTGGCTCCTGCTGTGGTGCGGGGTTTCCCGCTGGCATATCCCGCAATGTGCCGGATTGCGGAGTCGTAGGCGAGGGCGGTGGGGCCACCTCCGGAGAGGGCGGGGTTGCCCTAGCGATCTGTTCCGCACCCGACAACTGGCGAAGGTTCTCTACGGCTTCATTGATGGCTGAGATACAGGCGTCTGTCAGCTTGCTGTCTTCCGCGTCCTGATCCAGCGGTAAATCCAGCGAGCGTCCATCCGCAATCGTTCTTCTTGAAATATGATCCATTTTTATCGGTCCCCTCGGTGATCTTGCGGCTTTTGCGGTTACGCAGGCGGAACTACCGCCGGCAAAACCTACGCGGTGACCGCTTGCATGACGTCGGATGAGTGAGCATTGGACCACGACAGGTCGTGCCCGGCATTGATGACGCCGTCGGATTCGTTTTCGATGGTGGCGGGATCGTCGTGAAGAAAGGCGATGACCTCGTTGGCAAGTTGGCCCGGTTGCGCCGGCTGCGACGTATCGTTTTCGATGATGCCGCCCTGTATCAGAATGGCGTCGGAATAAACGCCGCCGGCAACATAGGTGGTGGAACCGAAGCTGTCGTAATCAATGATCTGCGCGAGATTGATGACGGCATTGCTGCCGGTATCGATATGGACGTCGGTATTCTCGTTGTTTTCGAGCACCTTGGCAGCGGCCTGGGTAACGTCGTCGGAATCGCCGAGCACACTCACCTGCTTGATGATGCTGACATCGTAGAGATTGCCGGTGATGTAGAGCACGTTCAGTCCCTGATAGCCGGCAAAATTGCTGTCATGCGCAAGTGCATCCGGCATGTTCGGATCGCGCTCATTGATCGCGGACACCGTCTGCGCCATGTAGTCGGGCATCGTTTCGAAACGGTCGTTGGACCCGACGTTATAGATGGAGGCATCATTCCAAAGGAGATTGTTGCCGGATTGAATAGTGGCGCCTCCCGGTGCATCGGGATTGGCGCGGGCCCAGTCATTGTCGTAAAGCACGGCGATCTGGCTGATGAGGTTCATGTCCAGCACATTGCCGCCAACGATGATGAGGTCATACTGCATTCCGATGCCGAGGAAATTCGCAATATTGAGTGCGGCATTTCCCCCTGTCAAAAGACTGACGCTCGCACCGGATGTCGTGATCATCATCGTGTCGTTGTCGCTGACGAACTGGTATTGTTCGATCCAATGCACGAAGGAAACGTCACCCTCCAATACGCTGACGCGCCACGCGGTGGGGAAAATCGGCATTTCGCCGGTTTCAGGGCTCTCCGTCGCCGTATTTTCCGCGCCGGGGAAAACGCTGCGTTCGAAGTTGGCGATGTTATAGGCGGCCGTGTCGGCCTGATCCTCGGAACGGGTGAAAACGGAAGCGATTTCGTCCCTGTCGCTATAGATATAGGCCTGGGTGATCGCATCGATCTGGTGGTAGTCACCCATTACGGCGGTGACGGAGGTCATGACGGCGGTGTTGACCAATGTGGCGACGTTGGCGACGACATTGGCGCCTGCGGCCACATCGAGACTGTTGCCGGCGGGACTTTCTTCATGCAGCGCAACGTCACTTCGTTCCGGTTCTTCCGGAGGCTTGGCAATGCCGCGATCCGGCATGTAGTCGTCCAGCGCCGGCTTCTCAGCGGCGGCAACGCCATTGATATAAAGACCATTGATGTCGTTGCCGGCCAGGACGAAATCCTGATCTGCGCCGGTCCCGAGTGAGGTAACGTCGTTGTCTCGGGCGTGCTCGATATAATCATGCGCGGTCTTGGCGAGAGCCTGCAGCGCATCATAGCTGTCGGTGCGCTGGAAACCGGAAAAAGGGGTGAAGACGGACGCTTCGTTGTAGAATTCGACTGTACGTTCAGTGACGAAGCTGGTGTCGCGGGCCACGTTGGGGCCGTCCGTCATATTCAGATAATCATCGTCCTGAAGAATATTCACCTGCGCGATATGGGCGACAACCGAGCCTGGGCCGGTATGAATTACCAGCTCACGTTCGTCCTCGAAGGAAAGGCGACCTGGAAAGCGGAAATTCGCAGCGGAAATATCGACCGGTATCGAATTCGCAAACTGCTGCATGTCATGTTCGACCGTGCGTGCGAAATGCGGCGGCAGATAATCGAAGTCGTAATAGCCGGCATGGTACTTGACGCCAGGATCGTAGTCCTGAAGTGCAACGTCATAGTTCTTGTCGAGCAGCCTTGCTGCTTCCTCTTCCGGCAGTTGCTCAGGCCCGGAACGTGCGGGGCCTTCACTATAGTTGTTTCGCAGACGTGCTTCTTCGGCCATCGTGTCGAACAGGCCGATGAAATGCGCGATCATGTCTGAAATCTTGTCAATATGCATTGGAGGTCCCTCCCCGATCATTGCGGCACGTCACAGATGGCGGGCGGCACACGTCTTGGAAGCGGTGCTTCTCTGTCGCCAGGCCTGTCCATGAACCGCAAACTGCACCGGCGGACGCCGGTGCAGCTCTTTTCGTCAAGAGATGGTTGTCAGGAGTGATCCTCACCGACGTCCGAGACACTGGAGTTGCCCCCTGTGACCGTGACGTCAACGGCATTGGAGAGCATGTTGGCGCCCTGCACCAGCTCCAGATGGAAGCCGGAATTTGCAAGGATTGCCGATGCATCGGCCGTGCTGGTGCCCGCTGCGTCGTCGCCGGCCTTGAGATCCCATCCCTTGCCGTCGATGCCTTCTGCGCCATAGGCGTCGCCTGCATTGGCGCTCAGGTGGTTTTCGGCGCCACCGTTCTGCATCTTGATGTCGTACGCCTCATCCTGATCCGCCAGGTGGTTGGCCTGCACGAGGCTGAAGCCCGTGTCGTTGCCGTCACCGTTGAGCGAGTCGTTGAGGATGCTGTCGACATCCAGGGTAAAGGAGAAGTCGTCACCCAGATTGAAGGTGAGGTCTCCGCCGGCGATGCCGAGATTGCCGACATCCTTGACGCCCGTGATGTTGCCGAAGTCGTCATCCGACTTGTAGAAACTGTCCGAGGAGTTGAAGCTGTCGGTGGTTGTCGAGACCTTGGTGGAGGTGTCGTTGTCGGAATAGGAGAACGTCTTGTTGTCCGTATCCGTAATCGTCTTCACGTTGGTGTCGTTGTCGCTGTACGACTTGCTTTCATAGCTCCAGTCGTAATCGGTCTTGATTTCGGTGCTGGTTTCGGTGCTCGTCTTGGTCGTCGTGTCGTTATCGCTGTACGACTTGCTGTCATAGCTCCAGTCATAGTCGTTATCGCGATTGTCACCATTGCCGACTGCAACATCGATCTTGGCATCAACATCCACATTGGTGCTGTTGTCGCTATTGTCGTTGTTGCGGTTTTCACCGTTCGCGGTGCCGACGTTGCTGTCTTCCACCTTGGCGTCATTGGTAGACGTGTTGGCAAAACCATCGGAAAGCGCGCCGATCTTGGTGATATCGTCGTCGCTGCCAGCGGATTTATGATCATAACCCATTTCGATTTCCTCCGAAAAAGCTCGGAGCAGCTTTCGAAATCCCTCTCATCTCAAATGGGATTTTTTCGCGCTTGCTCCGGATAGCATGAAGATTGATGTTTTGCAGATGGACTCGGTTACGCATCATCTGCGGTTCGGTATTGGCCCGTGGACGGGCTCTTTTTGTTCAGCCCTTGTGCGCTACTCGGTAAAAAAGGGCGCACAAATCCGTTCCTCGCTCCAGCAGGGGAGCGCGGTGGCTTCGTCTTTTCGCTTGCATGTTTTCTTGAAAAGGGTCCGGCGCTCTCAAACACACGTCAAGGCCGGGAGTGTCTTTCCATCAGCCGCCGTTCAGCGACGGTTAGACTGTGCCGCAGAAAAATTGCGCTTCCTAGATATCAATTTGGGCTAAACCTATCGGCGTTCCACCCGGATATATACGTCGCAAGCGGTTGTCCTGCGCATCGTTCGCCGGTTCATTCTCGAAAAAAACGCCGCTTCGGCAGGGCAGAGCGGCTGTTTCGTGAAACATGGTTTATTTCGGTGGAGAGAGGTCCCCATCCCGAAAAGGCACAGGCTTTGGCATGTGCAGCAGGCGAGCTATGTTGAGCGATATCAACTGGAAGTTACATTTCGTCGGAACGCAAAACCAGCACGAAAGCTTTTCCGATATATTTGTTTTTACGCAGGTTCCGGGATCACTGATTCTGATCCGGCTTAACCTATTTTGTATGTCAATTGTAAAAAATAACCCGTTTGGGCCATTTATTTGCGCAGCTTTTCGTATTAGCGTTTACGAATTAACGGGTGATTAATAATAGTTGACATGACATGAAGCGGAGAATCGCCTCCAAGTTTTAAGGGGTGGGTCGCCGGGCGGATGAAAGACTGCGCAACCAAAAGAAAGTAATGCGTAAGCGCTTGAGGGAGGCGTCAATGTTCATGGGAACGTCAGATTATGCGGCAAAACAAAAAAACGCCGTTACACATATAAATGGAACTTTGTTGATCGTAGCGGATCCGGACCTGTTTTCCGAGTGCCTCATGGAGGCGTTGGGCAAAAAGTTCCCTACATTCTCCGTGGTAAGCGTGACATCGTCGGCAACGATTGATGATGATTACGGCGCCGACGTCCGGCTCGTATTGCCCTATCGCCTGGCGGGTGAGCGGCTTAATAGTGTATTGTCGGCGATCCGTGAAAAACATCCTGAAGCGCCGATTGCGCTCGTCGTGGAGACGATCGACAAAATTGAAGAGCCACTGAAGCGGCTGGTGGGAATGCGCATCATCGATGGTGTGCTGCCGCTTAATCTCCGGCTCGACGTCTTCATGGCGGCGGTCGACCTGCTCATGAAGGGCGGGGAGCATTTCCCGGCGGCCCTTCTAGGCAAGCTTACGCCCTATCCCACCGCAGTCGGTGGTAAAAGCGTGCGGAACAGCCCTGTCATCGCCAACCGTGCCGATGCCCTCGCCGAGAGCAGGAGCGACATGGCGACGCTGACGACGCGTGAGGTGCAAATCCTCGACCTGTTATGCAAGGGTACGCAGAACAAAATCATTGCCGACCGGCTTCATCTGTCCGAGAACACGGTGAAGGTCCACGTTCGCAACATCTACAAGAAGATGAACGTTCGCAACCGCACGGAGGCGGCGTCGCGTTTCTTCAGCAAGGATGAAGGCGCGACGTTCTCCGGCTGGAAGAACTGAGCGTCGGGCTGCCAGAGGCAGCCCGGACGTTATGCAGGAGGCTCAGGGCCTTAGGAAGCAGCGGGACTTTTGCCCAAATCCGCTCGGCGAGCAGATATAGGGAGAAGAGCCCGAATAGGAAGGTCGCGAAACTGCCGGTGTGTCCGAAGCATCTGCAACAAGCGTAACGGCTGCGTTGCCGGTTTTTTGATAGCCATAGGCCGCCTTCGCCGGCGTGACGCGGCTCTTGATCGTAGTCGGGCTGGCCGATGCGGTTGTGAGAACGGCGTCTTCGACGACGGAGCATGAAGCGGTCGCGAAAGTGAAAGTCAAAAGTGCGCCGGCAACGAGCGCAAGACGACATTGACGGACTGTTTTGCCGCCACGGAAATAAGGCATTTCATTCATCATGTGTGTCCCCTGAAATCGACTGTCTGTCGCATCTCGCCGGGCGCTTTTGTTCCCGGTGGACCGAGCCTTACAAAACCAGGATAGCCCCGACTGGTTGAGCGAAGCTTGCGCTAATGCTCAATAAGAAAGGCATAATGGAGGCGTAGTTAAAAAGTATTAAATCAAAGGGCTATTTTGAGTAATTTTGGGTACTCAATTGTAATATTTCGATAAATTGAAGTTGACCTGTTTTTGCCTGCGCTTATCATGAAAGTGGAAATTTATCGGATGTGAATATTAAAACCTCAGGAAGAAGAAAAAATAGAGGGATGATATTCAGATAGCGTCAAATGGAGAGTTTAATTCACTTAGTTGAATCGGCTGTGCTGATTCACCGTGGGGAGGTGTGTGTTATGCGTAATTTCGTTCCCAACGAACATGATAACGGCGTTACCATTTACTCAGATTGGAAACCCGGGCAACGGGTACTCGTTAATGGTGGCGCCGGTTTCCTGGGCTCCCATCTCTGCGAGCGGTTGCTGAGCAGCGGTCACGAGGTGATCTGTCTCGATGATCTTTCGACCGGCCGTACCGCGAATGTGGAGCATTTGCGGAACAATAAGCGGTTTCTGATGGTCGAGCACGATGTGCGCAAACCCTATGACATCGATGTTTCGCTGATCTTCAACTTTGCCTCTCCGGCTTCGCCGCCTGATTATCAGCGCGATCCCGTCGGTACCCTTCTCACCAATGTACTCGGCGCAGTCAATGTGCTGGAAGTCGCGCGCAGATGCGGTGCTACCGTGGTGCAGTCCTCGACCTCGGAAGTCTATGGCGATCCCCACGTCAATCCGCAACCGGAAACCTATTTCGGCAATGTAAATACAATCGGGCCGCGCGCCTGCTACGATGAAGGGAAACGCAGCGCGGAAACGCTGTTTTTCGATTATCACCGCACTTTCGGTGTCGATATCAAGGTCGGACGCATTTTCAACACTTACGGGCCGCGTATGCGCCCTGACGACGGCCGTGTGGTTTCGAACTTCATCGTTCAGGCGCTGAAGGGGGACGACATCACCATTTACGGTGATGGCAGCCAGACCCGTTCTTTCTGCTATGTCGATGACCTGATCGATGGCTTCCTGCGCTTCTCGGCCAAACCGAAAGACTGCACCGGGCCGATCAATCTCGGTAATCCCACAGAAATTCCCGTGCGGCAGCTGGCCGACATTGTTATCCGGATGACAGGTTCTCGCTCGCGCATCGTCCATCTGCCTGCCGCGATCGATGATCCGCATCAGCGTCGTCCGGATATTTCGCGGGCAAACGAGCTGCTGAAATGGCAGCCGCGTGTACCGCTCGAAATCGGCCTTGAAAGAACGATCGTCTATTTCGATGCGTTGCTGGCGGGCCGGAAAGTGGCGGAGGCCGTATGAGATGCCCCGCACAATCCTCGTCACGGGCGGGGCCGGATTCATAGGCAGCCACATCTGCAAGGCGCTGGCGCAATCCGGCTTCAAGCCCATAGCTTATGACAATCTATCGACCGGTCACGCGGATTCGGTCCGCTGGGGTCCCTTTATCGAAGGCGACATTCTGGATCGTGGTCTCCTGAAAGCCACGCTCCAGGAATTCTCGCCAGCCTTCGTTATTCATTGTGCCGCCAACGCTTATGTCGGCGAGTCCGTCGAGGATCCACGCAAATACTACCGCAACAATGTCGGCGGCAGTCTTTCGCTGCTGGACGCCTGTCTTGACCAGAATATCGGCGGACTGGTGTTTTCGTCCAGTTGCGCCACCTATGGCGTGCCGCCGCAACTGCCCATCAGTGAGGAGACGGCACAGACGCCGGTCAATCCTTACGGCCGCACCAAGCTGATCTTCGAGATGGCGCTAGACGATTATGCCGCGGCCTATGGTCTGCGTTTCGTTGCACTGCGTTATTTCAATGCCGCCGGTGCGGACCCGGATGGCGAGCTTTGCGAACGTCATGAACCGGAGACGCATCTGATTCCCCGTGCGCTGATGGCCGCTGCCGCAAGGCTGCCGCAACTCGATGTGTTCGGTGCCGATTACGATACCAGTGACGGTACCTGCATTCGCGATTATATCCATGTCAGTGACCTGGCCGATGCCCATGTCGCCGCCGTCAACTATCTTGCCGATGGCGGCGAGACGTTGCGTGTCAATCTCGGCTCTGGTCACGGCACATCGGTCGGTGACATCATTCGGGCAATCCATCGCGTGACGGGGCAGGAAGTCCCTGTTCATTTTGGCGCACGGCGCGCAGGAGACCCTCCGGCGCTCTTTGCCGATATAGAACGCGCAAGGCAGACGCTCGGCTTTGCGCCCAGGCGCTCCGATATAGACACTATCATCCGCACGGCCGGTCCCGGTTTTGGACTGGAGGTGCTGTCATGACGATGCGCTCCACGCCCTCCGTCGCATCCCCCCGCGCCGCTGCAGGCGTGTTGCGGATGCTGCCGATCTTTACAGGCTGGAACCGCCTTGCCTACCTGCTTGGCATCGGTGGCTGGCTGGTGACGCTCGCCCATTTCTGGATCTGGTGGCTCGATCGAGATCGCGTCATCGACTGGCCCTACTACTCCGTGGTCACGTTGGCGCTGGCGTGGATCACGCTTCTGCCATCCTATTTCATCTTCATATTTCTCAACGCGAGGGTTGTTGACCGGCGCTCGCCTCTGCCGGGGGGCAGGGTGGCGATGGTGGTCACCAAAGCGCCGTCGGAACCTTTCGCGGTGGTGGAAAAGACGTTGCTGGCCATGCTGGAGCAGAAGGGTCTGGAGTTCGACGTCTGGCTTGCCGATGAAGCCCCGGATGCGGAAACGTTGAAATGGTGTGGCGCGCACGGCGTTTTCGTTTCCACCCGACAGGGCATTGCCGAGTATCACCGCAAGACCTGGCCGCGGCGCACGCGCTGCAAAGAGGGCAATCTCGCCTATTTTTACGACCGTTACGGTTACGAGCGTTATGATTTTGTCGCCCAGTTCGATGCGGATCACGTGCCGGAACCCGACTATCTGAGCGAGGTAATCCGTCCCTTTGCCGATCCGAGGATTGGATATGTGTCCGCCCCAAGCATTTGCGACGCCAATGCCAATGAAAGCTGGGCCGCACGCGGAAGGCTTTATGCCGAGGCAAGCCTGCATGGTGCGCTCCAGCTGGGATACAATAATGGCTGGGCGCCGCTTTGCATCGGCTCGCATTACGCCGTGCGCACGAAGGCTCTTCGGGAGGTGGGCGGCCTCGGGCCGGAGCTTGCCGAAGATCATTCCACCACGCTTTTGATGAATGCCGGCGGCTGGCGCGGCGTCCACGCCGTCAATGCTATCGCCCATGGCGACGGGCCGGTGACCTTTGCCGATCTCATCGTTCAGGAGTTCCAGTGGTCGCGCAGCCTTATGACCATTCTGCTGCAGTATTCACGGCATTACGTGCCGAAGCTGCCCGCGCGACTGAAGTTCCAGTTCCTGTTTTCGCAACTCTGGTATCCGCTGTTCTCCGGCTTCATGGCTCTGATGTTCGTGCTTCCGGCCGTGGCGCTGGTGAGAGGCCATGTGCTGGTCAACGCATCCTATCCGGCGTTTCTGGCGCATTTCCTTCCGGTTTCGCTGATCATGATCGTGTTTGCTTTCTTCTGGCGGGCCACGGGCGCGTTCCGTCCGCATGATGCGAAGCTTTTCAGCTGGGAGGCCATGGTGTTCCTGTTCCTGCGCTGGCCATGGTCGCTTATGGGTGTGCTGGCCGCCGTACGTGACACGATCCGTGGCGATTTCGTCGATTTCCGCATCACACCCAAGGGCACGCAGGCAAAACCGCCGCTGCCGCTGCGGGTAGTCGCACCATACATGGTCCTCGCGGCGCTCAGCCTTCTTGCCATGGTTCTGGCGCCGCGCCAAAACGGCGCGGAGGGGTTCTTTATCTTCGCTGCCATCAATGTGGCGATCTATGCGGGCCTGTCGGTGTTTCTGCTCATCCGCCATGCAGTGGAAAACGGTTTGCCGAAGCTGCCGGCCCTGCGCGGTGGAGCGAGTGCTGCCGCCTGTTCCTTGCTGCTGGTGGCGGGAAGTGCTGCGGAGCTCAGCTCCCATGCGATTGGTGGGCTGGAAGCTCTCTCGCATGGACAACCCTATATCAGTTTTACCGAAACACGGTTCACGGTCGCAGGCGCGGGCGCGGAAGGTGCAAGGTCGGTGCGTCTGAAACTGCGCATTGCACTGCCTGGACTGCGCGGGCCGCAGGAAATGCAGGCAGAACCAATCGTTGCGCCGCCGCCAGCGGTGGCAACCGGAGAGATCATGCTGGCCGACAATAGGGTCGGACAATGAAGGAGGAGGCTGTGATGAAAACAACAATAAGCACATGCGGATTCTCCGCTTTCGTACTCTGTCTTGCGGTGGTCGCGCCAAGCGTCGTCCATGCTGCAGGCGGCACGAAGACGCCGAAGCCGCTCAGAACCAGCGAGGTCGTGGAGATGTATTTCGACAAGACCTGGAAATGGGATACGGGCGGCGGGCGCTTCATCGCCGACGGCCGTAAATTCATCGCTGCAACGGAAGAAAAGGGCAAGAAGTCCATCGGTGAAGGCCGCTGGACTGTCGATGCCAATGGCACATTGTGCATGCGCGCCACCTGGAAAGCCGAGGCGGGAAGCGGCAAGGCCGATACCTGCTTCGACCATGGCCGCATCGGCAAGGTGCTCTACCAGCGCAAACAGGGCGGGCAATGGTACGTGTTCCGGCACAATCCGCCCCGCCCTGGCGATGAATTCCTCAAGCTCGTCCGCAAGGACGATGTCACGCCGCAGATCGCCGCCTACGACAAGGCGATGACGGCAACAAGGTAAGGAGTAAGGTGTCATGCAGATAACAAGACGAACACTTCTGTTCGCGAGTGGTGCCGCCGCAGCCTTTACCGCCGGAATGTATCCGGTGCTCAAGCTCGACGCGCAAGGGGTCGCCCCCATGACCTCGACGGGCATGAAGACGCTTGCCGACAAAAGACCGACATTGCATGCGGACGGAATACGTTTCGGCGCATATGATCCGCACGGCGATTTCACCGGCCAGTCCGGGGTGGCGACGGAACACCTGTTCTTGCCCTGGGAAGACGTGGATCTCGATAGTCTCGCACTTGCGGATGCCTACGCCCTGGAGCGCAAGCGCAATGTGATGATCACGGTCGAACCCTGGTCGTGGGACGTCAACTGGCGCCTCTCTTCAGACGAGTTGCGCCGCAAGGTTCTGAGTGGCGATTACGATAAGAACATGCAGGCGATCGCCGCACGCATGTCGGCCATGAAGAGCCCGCTGATCCTGCGCTGGGGGCAGGAAATGGAAGACACGACCGGCCGCTTCTCGTGGTCGGGCTGGAACCCGCGTGATTACATCACCGCCTACAAGCGCGTGGTGGATATGACGCGCAAGGCTGTTCCCGGTGTGAAAGTGATGTGGTCGCCGAAAGGTCTGGATGGTTTGCGGGCCTATTATCCCGGTGACAATTACGCCGATCTGGTCGGTCTGTCGGTGTTCGGTCTCGAAGATTACGACAAGATCGAATATGGCGCGCCGAAGACCTTCACGGATCTGCTGCGCAAGGGCTACGGACTCGTCGAGACCTTCGACAAACCAGTCTGGGTCGCAGAACTGGGTTATGAAGGCAGCGATTCCTATGTTCGCCCGTGGATGAACGACGTGACGCTGAAACAGGCGGATTTTCCAAAGCTGGAAGAAGTCGTCTACTTCAATGACAAGGACGTTCATGCCTGGCCGCACAATCTCGGCAGACCTGACTGGCGCGTGGTGCGTCCGGCCAAGGTTTGACCGGTATCAAAACCGGCGAGCGGCGATGCCGCTCGCCCGGTAAGTGACGTTCCTCACCCTGCTGCCAGCACCGCCTCGGCCTCATAGATGGCGCAGACGATGTGATAAAACGTGCTTGCCGGCGCTGGTTCGTCGAGCATCGGCCGGTCCGCCGGCCATTTGTCGAACCACAGGCCCTTGACCGGCGTGTCAAGGAAAGGCTGCAGCGCGCCGATGGCGCTCAGACCAGAGGCAAGGTAACGCTGCCGCTCCTCGCCATCAGTCACACTGGCAAGCCGCACCGCCGCCTTCAGCCATTCCGTCTGCGGCCATAGTCGCGCAAGCCCGTCACGCATCGAAAAATCGTCGTAAAGGCTCATTACCGCCACCTTCCGGCGCGGGCAGATGCCGTAGGCCTCGCCGATCTCGAACAGGCGTTTTGCCTTCCTGATCGCTTCTTCGTTTCCACGCAGGCTGCCCCAGCGCACCAGAAGCCAGGCCCATTCGAACTGGTGGCCCGGCTCCATGATCCGGCCCTTCTCCCCCTCGTAGGGCGTCCAGTCATGGGCGAAGAATTCGCGCAGGCCGCCATTGCCGTCATCGATGAAGCGGGAAAGTGCGAGGCCGGCAATCTCGTCCGCCAGCGCCGACCACGGGCCGTCACGATCCTGTTCTTCCCAGGCCAGCATCGCTTCGAAAAGATGCATATGCGGATTGGAGCAAAGCGGAGTGCGCGGCGGGTTCGCCTCCTCGAAGCCGGCGATGGGATGTCTGTAGTCGCGCTCGAGAATGGCAAGGATTTCGAGCGCGCGGCTGCGCATCTCATTCCTCCGCTCGGGAAGGATCGCAGCTGTCTGTGCTGCGGCGAAAAGCGCAAAAGCCTGGTTGTAGAGATCGAAGGAGGGGTCGATCAGTTTTCCGGTCTGGTCGGCCAGGTTGCCGTAAAGGCCGTTTTCAAGGCGATAGACCTTCTCGAACCAGGACAGCCCGTGCAACACTGCGTCTTTCCAGGGTCCGTGCCAGCCATGCTGGCCGGCGGCGGCATAACAATAAGCCTGGCGCGGCTGGACGCGGGCGCGGCGGTCATCGGAAAAAACCGGTTTCGCATCCTGACCGAGACGCTCGTAAAAGCCGCCATCCGGCCGGGCTGACCCCGCCTCCCACCACAATGGCAGGGCGTCCTCATCCAGCCATTTGCGTAATGTTCCGATCTCCTCGGCAAGTGTCTGCGCGATACTCGGAAATTGCACGGTCATGCGGTAACTCTCTGTTTTTACAGTTGAATAAATTGAGATCAATAAAAATACGTAACTATGGAGGCAAATAGACCATGTGGCATATTGCGCTGCAACCGCAAAATTATCGATCTGACGCAAAGCCAACCCGCAGCGGCGTGATTGGTTCCACCTTTTTGCCCTTCGCCAATGGCAGCGAAAAAGCGATTCGCACGCCATAAACTATCAGAAATTACAATGGAAATTTGCGATTGCTTATTCGCAGTCCTCACGTATTTCGTAACAATGGTCTGGTCATTGGTGATTCGGTTTCCTTTTAATCTGGGCGGCGTCGGGGAAAAAAAGGGGCGAAGGGCAGTGAAATTTTCTGCCTATACTTCATTGCTGTTTTCCATTGCGGTTCTTTCTGGCTGCAATACTCCCGCGGGCGTTCGGTCGTTCGGCGGGACGCAGCTTCTGTCACCCTCCGAAGCGCTGATTTTTCCGCCGCCTGGCGGTCCCGAAATCGTTACCGTCGTCAGCCGTACTTATTCCAACGCCGTGGCGCAGCAGGTCATATTGCGTTCCGAGGCTGCTACGCCGGGACAGAATTATCTCAAGGCGGAGTTCTTCGGTCCGCAGCAGGCGGGCGATACAGATTTCGATTCCCTGGCGTTCACCGGTTTCAGGGCTTCCTCCCTCGCACGGGAAATCCGTGCGGAATTTCCCGGTGAAACCATCGCCATGTCGGCAAATTACCTGCAGAACAGTTACGGCGCGTTTTCCTATGCCGCTGGCAAGGGACGTGGTGAGGATACCTGCCTTTATGGTTGGCAGGATATACGTTCCCCCGAAAGCATGCGGCAGGATTTCCGCAATCTGGGGCGCATCAAGGTGCGGCTACGCCTCTGTCAATCCGGCGCAAGCGTCGAGCGGCTTCTGGCGGTGATGTATAATTATACCATCACCGGGACTTATGCCTCGCCAAGCTGGAACCCCTACGGCACGCCGCAGGCGGTGGACAAAAATCTCGGCCGTCCCGGCAATCCGGTCTACCCGATAAAGTCGGAAGAGGTGCCGATGCGACCCGGTGGCGAGGTGACCGCCAGCGTGCCGGTCCGGCCGGTTCGTCGTGCGGCGGCCACTGCCCCGGTCCAGCCGGAACAACAGCCGCTGCCGCCCGTTGCAGCAGTTAACATTCCTTCGCCGGTATCGGCGGGTGCGTCGGGTCAGCCTGCGGTGACGGCCCCGCGCGCCGCCGGCGGTGGGGCAGTCACAGGCGAACAGCAATCATCGCGCGTACCGCAGGTGTCCATTCCCTCGCCATCGTGCCTTTCCGGTTCGGGGGCGGGCCAGGGATGCAGATGATGGCGGGGACGAGAGCGGAGATTCCGGGTCGAAATTCCGGATGGGGACGAGAACGGAAAGTTTCTGGATGAACAAGGCCATCACAATCATTGTCTGGTTGCTTGTGTCGCTTTGCGTTCTGGCCATCATCACGATGCCGGTCAGCTTGCAGACCCACCTGGTCGCAACGGCAATCTCGCTTATTCTCCTCGCAACGATCAAGGGCTTCAACGGGCAGGGGGTCTGGCGGCTGGTGGCCCTCGGTTTCGGTACGGCCATCGTGCTCCGTTACGTCTACTGGCGCACGACAAGCACGTTGCCGCCCGTCAATCAGCTTGAGAACTTCATTCCCGGTTTTCTGCTCTATCTGGCGGAAATGTATAGCGTGGTGATGCTGGCGCTCAGTCTTGTCATCGTGTCCATGCCGCTGCCGTCGCGCAAGACCAGGCCCGGCTCGCCCACATACCGTCCGACAGTGGATGTCTTCGTGCCCAGTTACAACGAGGATGCGGAGCTTCTGGCCAATACGCTGGCGGCGGCCAAGAACATGGATTATCCGGCAGACCGCTTCACGGTCTGGCTGCTGGACGATGGCGGCTCGGTGCAGAAGCGCAATGCCGCCAATATTGTCGAAGCGCAGACCGCGCAGCGCCGCCATGAAGAGCTGAAGAAGCTCTGCGAAGACCTAGACGTGCGTTATCTGACGCGCGAGCGCAATGTCCACGCCAAGGCCGGAAATCTCAATAACGGCCTTGCCCATTCGACTGGGGAACTCGTCACGGTCTTCGACGCCGACCACGCGCCCGCGCGCGACTTTCTGCTGGAAACCGTTGGTTATTTCGAAGAAGACCCGCGGCTGTTCCTGGTGCAGACGCCGCATTTCTTCGTCAATCCCGATCCGATCGAGCGCAATCTGCGAACCTTCGAGACGATGCCGAGCGAAAATGAGATGTTTTACGGCATCATCCAGCGCGGCCTCGACAAGTGGAACGGCGCCTTCTTCTGCGGTTCCGCCGCCGTACTGCGGCGCGAGGCCCTGCAGGATACCGAAGGTTTCAGCGGTGTCAGCATCACGGAAGATTGTGAAACGGCCCTCGCACTGCATTCCCGCGGCTGGAACAGCATCTATGTGGACAAGCCCCTGATTGCCGGGTTGCAGCCGGCCACTTTCGCAAGCTTCATCGGTCAGCGCAGCCGCTGGGCACAGGGCATGATGCAGATCCTGATTTTCCGTCAGCCCCTGTTCAAGCGTGGCCTCACATTCACACAGCGCCTCTGCTACATGTCCTCGACGCTGTTCTGGCTATTTCCGTTTCCGCGCACGATCTTCCTGTTTGCGCCGCTGTTCTATCTTTTCTTCGACCTGCAGATATTTGTGGCCTCGGGCGGCGAGTTTCTAGCCTATACGGCGGCCTACATGCTCGTGAACCTCATGATGCAGAACTATCTCTACGGCAGTTTCCGCTGGCCGTGGATATCGGAACTCTACGAATATGTGCAGACGGTTCACCTCCTGCCCGCCGTCGTTTCAGTGATCTTCAATCCGGGCAAGCCAACCTTCAAGGTCACGGCGAAGGATGAATCCATCGCTGAGGCGCGACTCTCGGAAATCAGCCGGCCGTTCTTCGTGATTTTCGGATTGCTGGTGGTGGCGATGATCTTTGCCGTCTGGCGTATCTACAGCGAGCCCTACAAGGCGGATGTCACGCTCGTGGTCGGCGGCTGGAACCTGCTGAACCTCATCTTCGCCGGTTGCGCGCTGGGGGTGGTTTCTGAACGCGGCGACAAGTCCGCCTCGCGGCGCATCACCGTGAAGCGGCGCTGCGAGGTCAAGCTTGAGGGCAGCGACACCTGGGTGCCGGCCTCCATCGACAATGTTTCCGTCCACGGTCTGCTCATCAATCTATTCGATAACGCAACCACGGTCGAAAAAGGCGAGACTGCGATCGTCAGGGTCAAACCCCACAGCGAGGGCGTTCCGGAAACGATGCCTCTCAATATTGTTCGGACGGTGAGAGGCGAGGGGTTCATTTCGATCGGCTGCACCTTCTCCCCACAACGGGCCGTCGATCACCGCCTTATAGCCGATCTGATTTTTGCCAATTCCGAGCAATGGAGCGAATTTCAGCGTGTTCGACGCAGGAACCCCGGCCTCATTCGCGGTACGGCGACCTTCCTGGCAATATCGCTCTTCCAGACGCAGCGTGGTCTCTTTTATCTTGCGCGCGCGTTGCGGCCGGGTTCCA
The DNA here is from genome assembly GCF_055382365.1 of Agrobacterium sp. 5Ca39. Lineage (NCBI taxonomy): Bacteria > Pseudomonadati > Pseudomonadota > Alphaproteobacteria > Hyphomicrobiales > Rhizobiaceae > Agrobacterium > Agrobacterium sp. 5Ca39. The sequence goes on from NZ_AP026437.1 coordinate 700,030, forward strand.
AGGCCGTCAAGCCTGCTGGAGCCGTAAAATGACCGGCCGCGGACCTATCAGGCAGTCGCTGACAGTGATGATCTGGGGTGCAGTCGCGACGAGCGCCATTGCGCAGTCATCCCCCTTCGACATGTCGCCGGAGAGGCCGGCCCAGACCGCGCCAAAGCCCGCGGAGCCGCCCGCCATTTCTCCGGTGGAACCGCGTCGCGAGCCGGAGGTCCCGACGCCGGTGCAGCCACCTGTTCCGCCACCCTTCGCGGCTAAGCCTGCGCCTTCCCCAGACGTGACGGCCCAACCGCCGCCGGTTCCCCCAGTGACCGTGCCCGCGCGCCGGGAAAGCGTCTCACCCGGTTCCATGCGCGCCTCGTCTTCTTCAGCCGATGGCCGCCGCCGCTATATCCTTCCCTATGAAAAGCTCAGCCTTTCGGGCGAAATGGACCGGCGGCAATGGAGTATCTATCTGACGCCAGAGCAGGTGAATGCAGCCGTATCGCTGAATGTCGGTTATCAGAACGCGATCGTTGTTGCTCCGGAAAGCTCGAACTTTCAGGTCAGCGTGAACAATGTCGGGCTTGGTGCAGCGCGTATCGAGGCGCCGGACAGTCAGGGGAATATTTCCCTCAAAATTCCGCCCGGTGTCCTTCAGGTCGGCGCGAATGTCGTGTCGCTCGGGGTGCAGCAGCGCCACAGAACAGATTGCACGATCCAGTCCACTTATGATCTATGGACCGATGTCGATCCGGCAAATACCTTCATAGGCTTTAACGCCGATGTTGCAGGCAGTTTCGCCAACATCGACGACATCCAGGCGACCGGACCTGATGGCAAGGCGACGACGTCGATCGAAATCGTGGCACCGGCGCTCGGCAATCCGGCATTTGCGGATTCTCTCCTGCGTCTTTCGCAGGCGCTGGCGCTCAGAACCCAGATGCCGAACCAGACGGTCCGTTTTGTGACGGCCCCTCCCGTCGAAAGGAAAGCGGGAACGCTTTCGGTCCTCGTCGGCACGGCTCGGGAAATCGCCGGCATGGCCGGAACTTTGCCACCTGAAGCATCAGCGGGCGCTTTCGCAGGCTTCGGCAGCGCCGTCGCGGGCGGAGCGTCGCCGCTTCTCGTCACCGGTCCGACCCCCCAGGCGGTGCAAGCGGCGATAGAGACACTGTTTTCCTCGATCTCGCGAACACCGGGCGCTCAGCGAGCCACTTTTTCGACGCGCAGCTGGCACGCACCCGATGTGCCACTGATCATGTCGGACCGTCGGATCGCGCTTTCGGAACTCGGTATCGAAAGCAGCGAGTTCAGCGGCCGGCGTTTCCGCAATGAATTTTACATCGGCATGCCCGCCGATTTTTATGCGTCGGCCTATGGCGAAGCGTCGCTTCTCCTGGACGCAGCCTACTCTTCGCAGGTGTTGCCCGGCAGCCATGTCGACATCTATGTCAATGACCAGATCGCCTCCACCGTGCCTATCTCCAATAATGGCGGGGGTATTTTCAGACATCTGCCGATCAACGTGACAATGCGGCACTTCAAGCCCGGTCCGAACAAGGTGACTATCGAAGCGGTGTTGATGACGGCGCAGGATCAGGCCTGCGCACCGGGTGCGCCAGCGAGCGCAACGCCCCGTTTTGCATTGTTCGACACATCGGAAATTCATATTCCGGACTATGCGCAGATTGGTCGCAAACCCGATCTCGCTGCTATGGCTGGCGCCGGGCAGCCCTACCGCACTGGAACTACTCCCGTCGCCCTGTCTCTTGATCGTTTTGACACGGACACGATGTCGGCGGCGGCCACGCTCATCAGCCGGCTGGCGAGCGTGGCGGGGCATCCGATCGACATTGAGACCGTCGCGTCGCCACTGGTGATCGGCGACCGGGACGCGTTGTTCGTTGGTACGATCTCACAATTTCCGCAGGCTTTGATCAGCCAGTTCAACCTCGTTCCCTCCAGCCAGATCTCCTGGAAAGTGGGAGCCGGTGTTCAGCAGCCTGCGCAAAACAGTGAAAACCTCTTTAATGACTGGCGTGAACGTGTCGACGGCGGCATCTGGGAAGGACAGGTTTCATCCTTTGAGGAATGGATGAAGCGCAACTTCGACCTGAGTTCGGATACATTGCGCTTCCTGCCTGCAGCCGAGCAGCCCTATGCGCCGCCTGCCAATGTTTCCTTCATGCTGGCCCAGGGCCTCAGCCCTTCAGGTGAAGGGGTTTGGACGCTTGCAACCGCGCCAAGTTCGGGAGAGCTTTTGGAGGGCATGGCGGCGATGACGCGTGAAAACCGGTGGGGTGGCGTCACGGGGCGTGTCGCCGCTTACGACGCAGGTGCTGAAAAAATCGAGACCGTCGAAGTGGAACGGCCATATCTTTATAGCACGCGGCCATTTTCCTTCTCGAACTTCAGGCTGATTGCGGCAAACTGGCTGTCTTCTAACGTTCTCTCCTATTCATTGGCCTTCATTGGTTTCGTGTCGCTCCTCGGTCTCGCGACGTTCGCCATGCTGCGCATGATGGGGCGACATCGATGAAGAGCGGAATTTCGAAACTGGCCGGTGTTGTCGTCCTTTCCATCATGACGTTGCTGACAGCCGTTTCAGCGGGCCGCACCGCGTCGATCCCGCCGGAGGCATGGTCGGCCTATAAGAGTGCGTTTCTCGATCCCGGTGGCCGCATTATCGATACGGGCAACGGCAATATCAGCCACAGCGAGGGTCAGGGTTATGGCATGTGGCTTGCGGTATTGTCCGACAGCCTCGCCGACTTCGAGCTGATCTGGAGTTTCACACGCACCGAACTGCTGGTGCGGGATGACGGACTGTCCGCCTGGAAATGGGATCCGCGCACACGTCCGCATGTGACCGATATCAACAACGCTACGGATGGCGATATCCTGATCGCCTATGCGCTGGCGCTGGCTGCCGGGCAATGGAATCGGCAGGATTACGCCGAGGCATCCACGGCCATGGCATCCGCCATCCTCAAAAAAACCGTGGTTCAGCGCGCAGGGCGTACGTTGCTCCTGCCGGCTGCAACCGGTTTTGGCGAGGGGGACCGGGATGACGGTCCGGTGGTCAATCCGTCGTATCTGATATTCGAGGCCTTCCCGGTTCTCAATCTCGTCGCGCCGTCGCCGCTCTGGAAAGCGGTAGCCGATGACGGGGTGACGCAGATTGGTGCCTTTGCCTTTGGCGAGAGGAAACTACCGGCCGACTGGGTATCGGTGCGGACGCGAGCCCAGCCGGCATCGGGTTTCCCGCTGGAGTTCGGTTACAATGCGGTGCGCATTCCGCTTTATCTCTCTCGGGCGAATATGGGCTCGCCCGAGCTGCTCAACCGGCTGAAGAACGGCATGACGCTGGAAAGCGGTGCGGCTGGCACTTTCGATCTGAAGAGCGGAGCGGTCAAGGATGTGCTGTCGGACCCCGGCTATCGCATCATTCCGGCGCTTGCGGCCTGTGTCGCAGGCGGGGTCGCCGTTCCGGAAGAACTGAAGAGCTTTCAGCCAACACTTTATTATCCTTCCACATTGCACCTTCTGGCATTGTCGTTTCTGGCAAGGAATAACGGGGAATGCCGATGAACAAGCCTCTATCGACTTCCGCCCTCATCCTGCTTCTAGTCGCGCTTGCAGCCTTCCACTGGCGTGACAGCATTCTCGGTCGCGTGTCGGACGTTCACACCTCCGCGGTGGGGGACAATCGCGCCGCGCAGCGGATATCTCCTGCGGCAAATCCGGCGCAAATCAACGCTTTCGTCAAGAATCGCGAGATGGCGCAGTTAGCGCAGTCCTCGACACCGCCGGTAACGGTGCCGGCAACCGAGCCGCGACCGGTGCCACAGACCGGCGCCCAGACAGCGCCAACACAGACGGCGCAGGCGCCTGCCGCGCGCGTGGCGGAGCCGGCGTCGGGTGATATGCCGGAAGTCGATCTCAGTGCATTACGCTATTTCGCCGCGAGAGGCGATACGCAACGCCTTCAGGCCGAAATCGCGAGACTTCGCACGCTTTATCCAAACTGGACACCACCGGCTGATCCGCTTGCTGTTCCGGAAAATGGCGATGCAAAGCTCGATGCCATGTGGCAGCTTTATACCGATGGCCGTTATGCCGAGGTCAGGAAGGCGATTGCCGACCGCCAGCAGACAGAACCTGGCTGGCAGCCGCCGGACAACCTGACCGGCATGCTGTCTCTGGCCGAGGCGCGTCAGCGCCTCATCAACGCGTCTGACCTCAAGCAATATGCGACGGTGGTGGATACGGCCGCCAATAATTCCGGTCTGCTGACCTGCAGCGAGGTCGACGTTCTGTGGCGGGTTGCCGATGCCTTTGCCAATACGGACAGGATGGCACGGGCGCGCGACGCCTATCTCTACATTCTCAACAATTGCACTGTCGCAAGTGACAGGCTCGCCACCGTGCAAAAGGCATCCGCGCTGCTGCCGGCGGAAATGATGGGTGAGCTTCTGGCCAAGGAAAAGCCCGGCGCCGATGGACAGCTGGAATTCGAGCCGGTCAAGAACGATCTCGCGCGCCAGTTCGTGGCGAAGGCAGGAGAAAAAGAGGGGATCACCGTCCCTTCTGCCTATCTGATCCGGCTTGAACGGCTTGCCGAAACGGAAAAGCTCGCTAGCGACGCGCTGCTGCTCGGCTGGTACAATATTCGCCAGAAAAATATGTCGGAGGCCGAAAAGTGGTTCCGCAAGGCGCGAGAGGAAGAGGACAGCGCGTCGGCCTCGCAAGGGCTGGCGCTGGCGCTGATCGACCGCAACGAGCCGCGTGAAGCCGAGGACGTCATGTACAAATGGCGCGCGACATCTGACGATGCGCTCGCAACCTATCTTGCCGCAACCGCCAATCTTCTCGCGCTCGAGCCGCCCGTGGTGCTGCCGCCGGATGTATTGCAGCGCATTGCAGCGGAAACCGTCGCGCGCAAGGACGCGGCGACGGCACAACAGTTCGGCTGGTATTCGCTTGCGTTCCGTCAGAGCCAGCTCGCCTTGCAATGGTTCAGCACTGCGCTTGGCTGGAAAGCGGATGATGAGCCGTCTGCCTATGGCGTGGCACTGAGCTATCATGACCTGCGCAACCTCGCTGGCCTGCGGGGCATTCAGCAGCAATGGGCAAGTCGGTCGCAGCGTATTGCCGATGTGGGTACCGCACGCATGGTGGATCAGTCCGGCCAGCCGGCCGTGGCGGTAACCGCGCCGCCTCTCGCCACCGCCCCGCAGCAGACAGCGCCCGTGCCTCAGACGGCGCAGGGAGGGACGGTGGCCTATGTTCAACCCGTCGTCCAGGCGCCTGAACCGTCACGCAAGCAGGCGAGACTGTCTTCGCCAGCGCAAAGAGCAAACAACACGGCTTCGCGTCCACGCTCTTGTGCCGCCTATCCTGATCCGCAGCGATTGCCGCCCCAGCAGGCGCTCGATCTCGGCTGGTGCCTGATGGAGACGAACAGACCGGCCGAGGCGCTGAAAGCCTTTGAAGCCGCCATTGCCGGCGGTCAGTCGAGTGTCAAAAGCGATGCGGCCTATGGTCAGAGCCTCGCCTATCTGCGCATGGGGCTGACGGATCATGCTGCGGTCTCGGCGACGAAATCGCGCATGGATCGTCCGCGAGCCACGGAGCTCCAGGTTTCGATCCTTGCCGATCGCGCGGTTTCCGCCTTCCAGTCGAAACGTTATGCCGAAACGCTTCTGCTCCTCGACCAGCGGGCTCGGCTGGCTGACGAGCGTGCTGATCTAATGGTGCTGCGCGGTTACTCCTATCTCGCCATGCGCCGTTATGGGGAAGCCGCCCAGATATTCGAAAGCCTCGCCTCCATCGGTAATCGCGATGGCATCAGGGGGCTCGCGGCAGTGCGCGCCGCCCGGCCGAGCAACGGTCCGCAAGGCGGTTGACAGCGGCCGGCGTGCAGCCGGCCACGGCTTATTTCCCGCCAGTGAGATTACGAATGAGGCGCATGAAGATGCGCGCACCGATACCGATCAGTGCGTCCGGAAAGTCGTAATCGGGGTTGTGCAGATTGGGATAGTCCCGGCCCGCGCCGAGAAAGAACATCGCCGACGACGAGACGCCACGGAAACGGCCGAAATCCTCGGAAGCGCGCATGGGCAGACCTTGGGAACCGTGGGAGATTTTCTCGTCGTCCAGCGCCTGCCGGATATGATCGACGGCGTCCGGGGCGTTTTCGCAATGCAGGAAAATATCGTCATAGGTGATATCGAGCGCCAGCCTCTCTTCGTCTGCCACCCTTTTTGCGAGCGTCTCCGCGGCGTTGCACAGGTTTTCCATCCGGTCGTCGGTCAGCGTTCTGAGTGTCGCCCAGATTTCCGCGTCAGCCGGGGAAATGCCGAAGGCCGCTTCCCCCATGATCGCGTGGGTGATCGTCACCATCGAAAAATCCGGTGCCGGCGGAAAACCGGAACCGAGATCGCTCAGGGACGGCATCAGCCTGGCAATCGCCCGCATGGGGGAAATGCCGTGTTCCGGTGAGGAGGCATGTGCCGTCTTGCCCGCTAATGTGATTTTGATGCCGCGCGATGCGCAATTGACCGGCCCTTCCACCACGCTGACATGGCCGAAGGGCAGGCCGGGGAGGTTGTGAAGTGAAAATGAATAGTCCGGTTTTATCTCCGTAAAGCGGGGATCGGCAATAACGGCGGCTGCGCCCGCACCGGTTTCCTCCGCCGGCTGAAAGAGAAGAATGACCCGTCCTGTCTCCGGCCGCTGGCGGGCAAGGCCAAGCGCCAGTGCCGTCAGAATGGTGGAGTGGCCGTCGTGACCGCACAGATGGCCTTTTCCATCGACGCTCGAACGATATTCAACTTCACCCTTTTCGTGGATAGGCAGCGCGTCGATTTCCGAGCGGATCAGAACCGAGGGGCCGCTTCTGCCGCTGTCATAGACAGCCGCCACGCCATGGCCGCCGAGGCCGGCAAGAAGCCGGTCAGGTGGTGCCTGCTCAAGAAAGGCATGGACGCGGCGGGCGGTTTCTTTCTCCTCTCCGGAAATTTCCGGATGGCGATGCAAATCGTGGCGAAGCTCAATGAGATCGAGCATGTCCTTATTTGTCAGAAACATCAAAATTCCCTGCAGGTCGGTCGGCGTTTTGCTGCCGCAACTTACAGATCATTGTCTTCAATGCAAAACCTTTGGCGGGTGCCAGCGCTTGCCCGCCGTTTTCGGTTTGACGGTGAGCGGGATGACATCGGCAGGGAGTGGGATCTTTGTTTTCGTCAGTTCCAGCCGCGCAAGCGCGGCCCGCGCCTTCTCCGCATATTCGAGATGTTGGGCCTCGTCCGAATGATAATGCTGCAATCTTTCAAGGATTTCGGCACCTTCCATCTTTCTTTCGGCGGCGATGAGAGCAACGGCGCATTTGTAGAGCGCTTCGCGGTGGAACGGCGCGCGATTGGTGACCTGGCGGAAGGCCTCGGATGCCTCGTGATAATGCTGTTGCGCCAGCCGTGCCTCACCGATGCGGAGCCAAAGCAGAACCGGGTCCTGGCCGCTGGCGAGAAGCGCCAGGAAGGCGATTTCCGCCTCCCGGAACTCGCCCCGATCAAGAGACAGGTTGGCCAGCCCGAATTGGGCACCGGAATGACCGGGCGCTGCGGCAAGCACCTGGCTGAAGGCGATGCTTGCGGCAGCCTTCCTGCCCGCCTTGTAAAATTTGAGTCCCTGTTCGTAGACAAATCGGATACTGCGCGGGTGAAGCGTGCCGCCGAGATTATCACCCGAGCGGGTGCGAAACAGCGTGCAGCTCAGCTTCTGCTCCTCCGGCCCGAAGAAATATTTATAGGGCTCGTTGCCACGCAGGAAGTCGTAGGTCTTGAAACCCTGCTCGATTGCCCTCCGGATGCAGTGCCCGTGCAGCACGAGACCGGGGGAAGGCGTCTTCCAGTTCTCGTCGCGGCCGGTGATGTAGAACATTACAGATTTTTTCCGGCGATCGATTATGTTGGCGAGTGCGCCAAGCGGCTGGTCGCCGAACCACAGCACAGGTACCTCTAGATCACCGCGAATATAGACATCCATCAGCATCTGGCGGGTCGCGCCGATCAGGAGCTCGGTGCGTTCCCTGCCCTTATGCGGCGCCCAGCGGATGCGCCAGAAATCGAAGAGGATGTCCATGTCCCGCTTGATGGTGTCTTTCGTCGCGAAGCTGATGCGATATTCGTCCCCGCCCTCGACCTTTCTCATGAAACGCCTGAGCTTTTGCCGGGTCTGGCTGCTCATGTGGCTTTCAAGATACCCGTCAAACGTGTCCGGCAGGGTCACCACCGGGCAGATGCAATTGTTGATGTTGTAGGGGTTGGTCGGCATATTGTCGCGGAACATGACGAGCGGGCCCTGAAGCGCCCTGATCATGGCATCGCGCCGTTCCGGCGGGCCTGAAAGATAATCGAGTTTCAGCTCGGTCCAGTTCTGTTGTCTTATATAGGCGCAGAAACCGGCGACGGCGTGATCTTCATAGTCCGGCAGGGTGATGAAACCAGTATAATCCGCGGCAGCATTGCCGGCCATGACGATGCTGTCGTGAAAGCGGCCGGTTTTCTTGTCGGGTTCGGTGACGATGCGCAGCGGAAAAAACGCCACATAGGGCGAGCCTTCCGAACGTTCCCTCAGAGCCAGAACGAACCAGCGCCTGCGGCGCGGCATGTAATCGCGCAGCCAGCCCCAGGAGAGAAAATGCCGGGCATGGGGATCGGCCATGAACACCGATTCCCAGTTTTCCCGAACCGCCTCGAAGCCGGCGTCGGTGTCAATGATGTCGATGCGCATGTGTCCCCCTCCCAATACAGATCACACATTCGGGAGGTTTCATTTTATGGGCAAATGATCCGCTTCAAATATTCCCTTCGGGTGAAACCCCCGCATCAAATGGGATTAGCCCGCGAGCGGCCTTACTTCGCCCACCGCGACAAAAAAGCCCTTGTCACCCGGCCGAAGCGCTCTAACATGCGTGTTGAATGCGAGGCCGGCTCAACGATCCGCATGGCACAGGAGTTCTCTATGGCTGTTCCTTACATGCTTCTGACCGGTGCCAGCCGGGGAATTGGGCATGCCACCGTCAAGCTGTTTCAGGAAAAGGGCTGGAGGATCCTGACCGTTTCGCGGCAGCCCTTTTCCGAGGAATGCCGTTGGCCCTCCGCACGCGAGAGCCATATCCAGGCCGATCTGGAAGACCTGTCGCGGGTAGAAGATCTGGCAGATGAGGTGCGTTCACGCCTGCCTGAAGGAAAGCTTGCGGCGCTTGTCAACAATGCCGGAATTTCGCCGAAGGGCGAAGGCGGAAGCCGCCTCGGTGTGATGGATACGACGGCGGATATCTGGACGCGGGTGCTCAATGTCAATCTCGTCTCAACAGCGCTGCTCGCCCGCGCGCTCCTGCCGGAGCTGGAGGCGGCGAGAGGCTCGATCGTCAATGTCACCTCCATCGTCGGTTCGCGGGTTCACCCCTTCGCCGGTGTTGCTTATGCCACGTCGAAGGCGGCACTCGCCGCACTGACGCGCGAACTGGCGCATGAATTCGGTCCGCGGGGCGTTCGAGCCAACGCGATTGCGCCGGGGGAAATCAATACTGCCATTCTGTCTCCGGGTACGGCCGAGCTGGTGGATGCCCAGGTTCCGCTCGGGCGGCTCGGCACCACGGCGGAGGTGGCACAAACAATCCTTTTTCTCTGCTCGGAACAGTCCAGCTACATCAACGGCGCGGAAATCCACATCAATGGCGGACAGCACGTCTGACGCCTCAGTCAATCAACCGAAACGGAGCCATTATCGATGACCATCCTGCCGAATTCCGTCGAGGCACGCGATATCGCCTATCAGATGCATCCCAATGTCAATCTGCGCAAATTCGAAAAGACCGGTGGTCTGGTGATTGAAAGCGGCGAGGGCATCTATGTCACCGACAGCAGTGGCAAGCGATACATCGAGGCGATGGCGGGACTGTGGTCGGTGGCGCTCGGTTTTGGTGAACAGCGGCTGGTGGAAGCGGCGACAAAGCAGATGCAGAAGCTGCCCTATTACCACACCTTCTCCTACAAGACGCATAGCCCGTCCGTCGATCTCGCCGAACTGCTGATCGAGCTTTCGCCGGTGCCGATGTCGAAAGTTCATTTCACCTCCTCCGGCTCGGAAGCCAACGATCTGGTCGCCAAGATGGTCTGGTATCGTTCGAATGCACTGGGCAAGAAGGAAAAGAAAAAGATCATAGGCCGCATCAAGGGTTATCATGGCGTGACCATTGCGTCGGCCTCGATCACCGGCTTGCCGCGCAACCATGAGAGTTTCGATCTGCCGCTGGACCGCATGCTGCATACGGCCTGCCCCTCCTATGTGCATTTCGGGAAGGAGGGCGAAAGTGAGGCGGATTTCACCGCGCGTATCCTCGGGGAGTTGGAGGATCTGATCCTTCGCGAAGGTCCCGAAACCATCGCCGCCTTCTGGGGCGAGCCGGTAATGGGCGCCGGTGGCGTTCTTTTGCCGCCGGAGGGCTATTGGGAAGGCGTACAGGCGATCCTGAAGAAATATGACATCCTGCTTGTGGTCGACGAGGTCATCTGCGGTTTTGGCCGCACGGGCAAGATGTTCGCCTGCGAGACCTACGGTATCAAGCCGGACGTGCTTGTGGTCTCAAAGCAGATTTCGTCGTCCTACATGCCGCTTTCGGCGATCATCATGAATGACAATTTCTACCAGCCTATCGCCGATGAGTCCGACCGGATCGGATCGTTCGGCCATGGCTACACCGCCTCCGGCCACCCGGTCGCAACGGCTGTGGGGCTGGAAAACCTGAAGATCATTCAGGAACGCGATCTGGTCGGCAATGTCGCGCGGCTCGAAGGCCGGTTCCTCGATCATCTGAAGGCACTTGCGGATCACCCGCTCATTCATTCCTCGCGCGGTATCGGCCTCATCGGCGCGCTGGAGGTGAAGCCATGGGAAGGCATGAAGCCGGGCGACACGACGTTTGCCCTCGCCGCCGCCATTGAGGAGGAGGGTGTCATAACCCGGCCAATCGGTGAATCCATCTGTTTCTGTCCGCCGCTGATTATTACCGCGGAGCAACTGGATGAGCTGTTTGCTGGTGTGAAGCGCGGTCTCGACAAGGTTGCGGCCGCCCGAGGCTGAAAATTTTTGGCAATTGTGCCGGCCGGTTGATCCGGCCGACCTATCCCCGGTAGGCCACAAGTACCGCACCGCAGGCGATCAGCACGACGCCGAGCCAGTTGGGCAGCGAAAGCCTTTCGCCCAAAAACAGCACTGCAAAGATGGCGACAAAGACGACACTGAGCTTGTCGATGGGTGCGACACGGGCGGCGTCGCCAATTTTCAGCGCCCGGAAATAGCATATCCAGGATGCGCCGGTTGCCAGACCGGAGAGCACGAGAAAGGCCCAGGTTTTCCCCGAGATGGTGGAAGGCTGCTGCCAGTTGCCGGTGATATAAACCATCAGGCCTGCGGCAGCGACAATAACGATGGTTCGGATGAAAGTGGCGAAATCGGAATTGACGTTTTCGATGCCGATCTTGGCGAAAATGGCAGTCAGAGCCGCGAATGCCGCCGATAACAGGGCCCAGAATTGCCACGCCAGGAAAATGTTTCTCATATGGGCCACTCCATTCATCGCAACGGTTCTTGTTTGATCTGGCCTACAGCATCGCCCGTCCGATAAAAACTGTTTTCCGACACCTGCTTGAACGACAAAGGCCGACACATCGAGATGACGCGCCGGCCTTCATGCGAGGCCTGTCCGGACGAGGCCGGGCAGGCAGGACCTTGGGAGGTCGTATTACTCTGCCGGCTGCACCGAGGCCGGAAGCTGATCCACATCGGCGATGCCGGTGAATTCTTCCTTGCCGCTGAGCACGCGGGCAAGCTGGTCCTGGTCCAGTTCGCCTTCCCAGCGGGCGACGACGATGGTGGCGACCGCATTGCCGACGAAGTTGGTGAGCGCGCGGCATTCCGACATGAAGCGGTCGATGCCGAGGATCAGCGCCATGCCGGCGACCGGAACCGAAGGCACGACGGAGAGCGTGGCCGCGAGCGTGATGAAGCCTGCACCGGTAATGCCGGCGGCACCCTTGGAGGAGAGCATGGCGACGAGCAGCAGCAGAATCTGTTCGCCGAAGGAGAGGTGAATGCCGGTCGCCTGCGCGATGAAGAGGGCTGCCAGCGTCATGTAGATGTTGGTGCCGTCAAGATTGAAGGAGTAACCGGTGGGAATGACGAGACCGACGACGGAGCGCTTGCAGCCGGCCTTTTCCATCTTGCTCATCAGGCCCGGCAGGGCGGCCTCGGAAGACGAGGTACCGAGAACCAGCAGCAGTTCTTCCTTGATGTAGCGGATCAGCGCGACGATGGAGAAGCCGTTATAGCGGCAGACGGCGCCGAGGACCACGAACACGAACAGGAAGGACGTGACGTAGAAGGTGCCGATCAGCATCGCAAGATTGGTGACGGACGAGATGCCGTATTTGCCGATGGTGAAGGCCATGGCGCCGAAAGCACCGATCGGGGCAGCCTTCATCAGGATCGCGACCAGCTTGAAAATCGGATACATCAGGGCGTGCATGAAATCGGTGACCGGCTTGCCCTTTTCGCCGACGACGCCGAGCGCGATACCGAAGAGCACCGAGAAGAACAGCACCTGCAGGATATCGCCGCTGGCGAATGCGCCGACGATGGTCGTCGGGATGATGTTCATCAGGAAGCCGGTAATGGTCTGCTCATGGGCCTTGTCGGCGTAGGTCGCGACGGCCTTGGCATCGAGCGTTGCCGGATCGATGTTCATGCCCGCGCCGGGCTGCACGGTGTTGGCGACGATGAGGCCTACGATAAGCGCAAGGGTGGAGAATACGAGGAAGTAGATCATGGCCTTGCCGGCCACGCGGCCAACCTTCTTCATGTCGTTCATGCCGGCAATGCCGGTTGCGACAGTGAGGAAGATGACGGGCGCGATGATCATCTTGACGAGGCGGATGAAGCCGTCGCCGAGCGGCTTCAGTTCTTCACCGAAGGCCGGATAGAAATGGCCGAGTGCGATACCGGCTATGATGGCCACCAGAACCTGAAAATACAGATGCTTGTAGAATGGCAATTTGGCGTGGCCCGCGGCCACGGCTGTCGTATCGATCATGTTTTTTCCTCCTCGGCCTCACCCTGCCTTGATTGGCCTCCCGGGATCGCCGTGTCGTTGACGGCTTCGAGCCGATTGTGGAGTCATGTGCAATACGCATGCCAGACTTGATTATTTGCCGTAACTGACTGATTCAAAAAGTTCTTTTTTGGAGGGATGGAAGACGCGGCAGTTGACTGTGCGGAATTCCGGACAAAAACTCTTGCGGTCTGTGCGTAAATCCGCACAATTGGCTTATGAGCCAGATAGAGAATTCACTTCATTCCCAGGCGAAGCGACGGGCGCAATGGCTGGCGCTCGCGGGGCTTTGGCTGCTTATCGGTTTTGGCATGCTGCTTGTCGCCGATGAATTTGCCCGCCATCAGGCCCTGCGTGCGGCGGGTTCCGAGGCCTCCACCGATGCGGAACTGAAGATCGCCCTTTTGAATGTTGCGCTGGAGCGGCCGCGGGCTATTCCGCTGGTTCTTTCCGGCGATCCCGATCTTGCCGTCGCTCTCGATGGCGGCGGCTCTTCGGCTCTTGATCGGCTCAATCGAAAGCTTGAAGGGCTTATCGAAGGAACCCAGTCCTCTGTTATTTACGTGACCGGGCCGACCGGCCTGACCATCGCGTCGAGCAACTGGCGGCAGGCGGACAGCTTTGTCGGTTCCAACTATGCCTTCCGTGAGTATTTTCAGGCGGCGATGAAGACTGGCATGTCCGAACATTATGCGCTCGGCAATGTCAGTCGCCGGCCAGGTCTCTATATCTCCCGCCGGATCGATGCGGCTGATGGCCGGCCGCTTGGCGTCGTGATTGCCAAGGTCGAGTTCAACCGGCTGGAAGCGGACTGGAATATCGGAGGCAAGCCGGTCTATGTCGTCGACAGAAACGGTGTCGTGCTGATGACGAGCGTGCCGGAGTGGCGCTTCAAGACAGTCGCGGCCATCGACGAGGCGCGACGAAACACCATTTCCGAAAGCCTGCAATTCGGCAATGAGGCGCTGGCGACGCTGCCTTTCCGAACGGCTCGATCACTGGGCGACGGTGTTCCGCTCATCCACGTTGATGAGCCGGGGCGCGAACGCGGCGATTATCTTCGGCTGGAAATGCCGGTGCCGACGACATCCTGGACCCTGCATTATCTTCAGCCCGTCGCACCCGCTCTGAATGCCGCCATCCGCGAGGGCAGGGCGGTGGCGCTGGCGACGCTCATGCCGCTGATTGCGCTTTCGGCGCTGTGGCTGTGGCGCAGGCACAAGGCTCTGAAAGAAAAGGAAGAAGAACAAAGGGCCCGCGCCGAGCTTGAACTTAAGGTACAGGAGAGAACCCGAGATCTGACGAAGACGCGCGATCATCTTCAGGCGGAAATCGCCCTGCACGAAAAGACCACCGGGGAGTTGCGCAATGTCCAGCATGAGCTGGTGCAGGCCAACCGCCTTTCCATTCTTGGGCAGGTGGCGGCTGGCGTGGCCCATGAGATAAACCAGCCTGTGGCGACAATCCGCGCCTTTGCCGATAATGCGCGCACTCTGCTGAAGCGTGAACGTCTGGCTGAAGCCAGTGAAAATCTTGAGGACATTGCCGCCCTTACCGAGCGTATCGGCACGATTACCAGCGATTTGAAGATACTCGCGCGCAAGGGCCGAACCGGCGCTGAACCTGTCAGTGTTCGAACCGTCATCGAAGGCGCGGTGATGCTGCTGCGCAGCCGTTTTTCCGGTCAGATGGACGCGCTCGATATTGTCTTGCCCGATCAGGATCTGAAAGTGCTCGGCAGCCGCATCCGGCTGGAGCAAATCCTCATCAATCTTCTGCAAAACGCGCTGGAAGCGACTGAAGCGATTGATACGGCCCGGGTGGAGGTGCGTGTTCGCGAAGAAGGCGACGCGGTTGTAATCTCGGTTGGCGACAATGGCGGGGGCATTCCGGAAGCCATCCGTGCCCAGCTTTTTTCACCCTTCAATACCTCCAAGGAGGGCGGTCTCGGCCTTGGCCTTGTCATCTCAAACGATATCGCTTCGGACTATGGCGGGCGCATTGAGGTGAAGAGTGGCGAGGCAGGCACGTGTTTTTCCGTATATCTGAAGCGAGCATGACATGACGGCGGATGGTACTATATTTCTGGTCGATGACGACTCGCAGCTGCGCAAGGCGATGGTGCAGACGCTGGAGCTAGACGGGCTGCCGGTCACTTCCTTTTCCCGAGCCGAGCAGGCGCTTGCAGCTTTGAGTGAAGATTTCGACGGCGTCGTTATCACTGATGTGCGCATGCCCGGCATGACCGGGCTGGAATTTTTCGACCATGTCCGCAAGATCGATGCGGATCTGCCTGTCATCCTCATTACCGGCCATGGTGATGTACCCATGGCCGTCGATGCGCTCCACAACGGCGCCTATGACTTCATAGCCAAGCCGTTTCCCGCCGAACGGATGGTGGAAAGCGCCCGCAGAGCCCTCGAAAAGCGCCGCCTCGTGCTGGAAAATCGCGCGCTTCGCCGGGCAGCCGGGCAGGCGGAGGACGACCTGCCGCTGATCGGGCAGACGCCCGCCATGGAGCGCTTGCGCATGACGCTCAGGCATATTGCCGATACGGATGTCGATGTGCTGGTGGCCGGCGAAACGGGCAGCGGCAAGGAAGTGGTGGCAACGGCCCTTCATCGCTGGAGCAAGAAGCGCGCCAAGGGCAATTTCGTGGCGCTGAATTGTGGTGCGCTACCGGAAACGGTGATCGAAAGCGAGCTTTTCGGCCATGAGCCGGGGGCATTTACCGGGGCACAGAAAAAACGTGTCGGCCGCATCGAACATTCAAGTGGTGGCACGTTGTTCCTGGACGAGATCGAAAGCATGCCGCTTGCCGTGCAGGTGAAAATGCTGCGTGTGCTGGAAATGCGCGAGGTTTCGCCGCTTGGTTCAAACGAGGAGCGACCTGTCGATATCCGCGTGGTTGCGGCGGCCAAGGTTGACCTTGGCGATCCGGCCGAACGCGGCGCGTTTCGTGAGGACCTTTATTACCGGCTGAATGTCGTCACATTGTCGATACCGCCGCTTCGTGAACGCAGGGCGGATATTCCACTCCTGTTTTCCCACTTCGTCACCAAGGCAGCCAACCGCTTCAACATGCCGGTGCCGCAGATCGGCGCCGGGGTTTCCCGTCGTCTCAACGATCATGATTGGCCTGGCAATGTCCGGGAACTCGGCCATTTTGCCGAGAGGGTAGTTCTGGGGCTTGAGACGGAATTGGCGGCCACATCTGTTCTGCAGTCGGAAATCCCGGCTTCCGGCACCTTGCCGGAGCGTATGGACGAGATCGAGGCGCGCATCATCCGCGAGACACTGGAGCAATCCAATGGCGACGTTGCGGAAACCATCGCCACGCTCGGTATCGCCCGCAAGACTTTTTACGACAAGCTGCAACGCCATGGTATCAACCGGGCGGACTATGTGAAGAACGGCGCGGCCTGAAACTGCGCAGAGGACGACTTATGGCGACAGCGCGACGTCGTCCTGCTCCGACCCCCACTGAAAAGCCGCAGACTTTTCCGTCTGCGGCCTGGCAATAATCGCAGCAATTGCGGCAAGGGCCGTCGTTTCAGCCTGCTACGCAGAAATGACGCTGACCGTCATAATCCGTGTAGGTGCCGGTGCGGGAATTGAAGCTGCGGTAACGCTGCGAGCAATAATCGTACCAGGCGTTGGTCCACGGCTCGATGGTGCGATAGGTCTGGCGCTGATTATAGACGGGGCGGCTGTCGTAAACCGGCTGGGCGCGATAGACCGGCGCCGGGCGATAAACCGGCTGCGGTGCTGGCCGGTAGTAACGATAGTCCGGCTCTTCATAGACATAGCTCGGCTCATAGGCCTGATAACGGCGCGGTGCCGGATCGATATAGACCCGTTCCTCCTCCACCGGTGCCGGGCGGGAAAGGGCGGAACCAACGGCAACACCGGCGGCAAGGCCAAGCACACCTCCCAGAAGCGCCGCGTCGCGGCGGTCGTGGCGGTCCCAGTCACCGGCGGATGCGCTGTTGAAGGGAGCGATGGTTGCGGCGGCGACGGCGATAGCCATAACGGTTTTAGCTGCAAAGGACGACATGGTGTTTTTCCATCCAGGTGGCAGGGTGCTGCCAGTTGCAAATTCGATGGTTAAGGAAATACAGCCCGCCTGCTGAACGGTCGCTGAATGAATTGTGGCAGACCGGCTGTCGCCCACAATTCCCGTTTGCCTGCGTCCCACGCTTCGCGCTAAAACTCGGGAGCAAACAGGACGCGCCCATGAGCCTTGCCCACATAACCGTATCTCCCGATTCATCACATGAGGATCGTGCCCAGGCCATTCGAGACACTTTGCGCGACGCCATTGTCGATCGCCGGCTGGCGCCGGGAACGAAATTGTCGGAATCGGAAGTGGGAACGTTGTTCGATGTCAGTCGCACGGTGGTGCGCGCGGCGCTGCAGATGCTTGCCTATGAGGGCCTCGTGAAGGCCGAGCGCAATCGGGGCGCTTTCGTTTCTAATCCGACGCCCGACGAGGCGCGGCAGGTATTTGCGTCCCGCCGGCTGATCGAGCCCGGCGTCGTTGACGCGGCAATCGAAAAAATCACGCCTGCGGCGGTAAAAAAGCTGCGGGAACATCTGTTGGAGGAGAGCAGGCATCAGCAGGAACGCGGGCCGAGCGCACGGCGGGCCGAAATCAAGGCCTCGGGTGATTTTCACCTGATGCTGGCGTCAATTGCCGGCAATGCCATCCTGGAAAAATTCATGGATGAACTGGTTGCGCGCTCATCGCTGGTCATCGCGCTCTATGGGCGCTCCGGCGTATCGAGTTGCGGTCATAACGAACATGCCGATCTTCTGGATGCGCTGGAGGCGAAGGATGCGGCAAGGGCCCGGGCGCTGATGCTGCAACATCTCAATCATATAGAGGCCGATCTTGACCTTCGTACCAAGGAAGGTCTAGCCCTCAGGGACGCTCTGGCGCTTTAGGACATCGGTGCATCGGCCCTCACACGACGTGCGAGGGCGATATCAGCGGAAACCGCGGCGTGCCGGTCATGCCGCGTAGCGGCTGATTGCCAGATCGTGGGTGTCGATCTCGGGCGTCGCACCGCTGATCATGTCCGCAAGGACGCGCGCGGAGCCACAGGACATTGTCCAGCCGAGCGTGCCGTGGCCGGTGTTGAGGTAAAGGTTGCTGTAGCGGGTGGCACCGATGACAGGCGTACCATCCGGCGTCATCGGGCGCAGGCCACACCAGAATTTCGCCTGCGACTGATCGCCCGCGCCGCCGAACAGGTCTTCCACCGAATGGGCGAGCGTTGCCTGCCGCGCTGCGGGCAAGTCCTTGCTGAAGCCGGCGATTTCCGCCATTCCGCCAGCACGGATGCGCGAACCGAGCCGGGTGATCGCGACCTTGAACGTTTCATCCATCACCGTGGAGACGGGTGCCCGTTCCTCTTTCACAATCGGCACCGTGATGGAGTAACCCTTAACCGGGTAGACCGGCAGGGTCAGACCGAGCTGACGCAGGAACTGCGGAGAGTAGCTGCCAAGCGCGGCGACAAAAATATCCGCTTCCACAAGCCCGCGGGTGGTCTCCACCGCCTTGACGCGTCCTGCCTCAACGATGGGGCGCATGATCCCCGTGTCGTACAGGAAGGTAACGCCCGCTTCTTCCGCCATGCGGGCAAGCTCGGTGGTGAACATGTAGCAGTCACCGGTCTCGTCGCCAGGCAGGCGCAGCCCGCCGACGATCTTTTCCTTCGATGGCGAGAGGCCGGGTTCCACGGCGGCGCAGCCGTCGCGGTCGAGAATTTCGAAAGGCACGCCGCCCGCCGTCAGCACGTCCACGTCCTTGCCGATGGCGTCAAACTGCTTTTGTGTGCGGAATACCTCCAGCGTGCCCTGCATGCGCTGGTCATACTGGATGCCTGTCTCTTCCCGCAGTGCCATCAGGCAGTCGCGGCTATATTCCGCGACGCGCACCATGCGGCTCTTGTTGATGGCATAACGCGCCGAGGTGCAGTTGCGCAGCATCTGGCTCATCCAGCGCCAGGCCGCCGGATCGACCGTCGGTCGAATGATCAGCGGTGCATGTTTCATGAACAGCCATTTCATGGCCTTGACCGGAATGCCCGGCGCGGCCCAGGGCGAAGAATAGCCGGGGGAAACCTCACCCGCATTGGCAAAGCTGGTCTCGAGCGCTGCAGCCGGCTGCCGGTCGATCACCGTCACCTTGTGCCCGGCTTTGGCCAGATACCAGGCGGATGTCACGCCGACGACGCCGGCTCCGAGGATAGTGACGTTCATGATCGTCTCACTTGTGATTGACTGATGTTGAGGCAAAGGCCGGGGTTTCGTCCGGCTGAATATAGGTACGGCGATAACGACGGCCGAAGCCGGTCAGGATTTCGTAGGCGATCGTGCCTGCATCGTCCGCGATGTCTTCAAGCGTTTGCTCGGGGCCGATCATCTGCACGAAACTGCCTTGGGTCAATGTTCCCTCGGGCAGGGCGGATATGTCCAGAATGATGCTGTCCATCGAAACGCGCCCCGCAATCGGCAGGCGCACGCCATCATACCATGCCGCGCCGCGATTGCTGAGCGAGCGCGGCAGGCCGTCTGCATAACCGGCGGCGATGGTCGCCAGACGCGTGGAGCCGGACGCTTCGAAGGAACCGCCGTAACCAACCAGCGAACCGGCGGGAACGGTGCGGGTCTGGATCACGGCGAGATCGAGGCGAACGACCGGCTTCATCGGGTTCGGGCGGTCGGCAGAGGGTGCGCCGCCGTAAAGCGCGATGCCGGGGCGCAGCATG
Organism: Agrobacterium sp. 5Ca39; assembly: GCF_055382365.1. Taxonomy (NCBI): domain Bacteria; kingdom Pseudomonadati; phylum Pseudomonadota; class Alphaproteobacteria; order Hyphomicrobiales; family Rhizobiaceae; genus Agrobacterium; species Agrobacterium sp. 5Ca39. Next base: position 719,965 of record NZ_AP026437.1, read on the forward strand.
TGGTTGTGGTACTCACGACCCAGAAAAATACCTCCGGAGTTGGAAAAACAGACCGGGACATCAGGAAGCGCAATCGTGGCCTGCCGCATCGCCGACAGCTGTGCCGCATTGCATGCATGGCCCGGTTCGTCGGCGCAGGCGAGGTGGCTCATGACGAAGGCGATGTCGATACCATCGAGCAGTTGCGGCTGGGAAATGAGGGTTTCCAGCTCTTCGGGGGAAAGGCCGAGGCGGCACATGCCGGTATCGATCTGCACGGCGGCTGCAAGTTTCCTACCGAGCGTCTTGGCATGGACCGCCCATTGGGCGATCTGCTCCAGCGAATTGAGAACCGGTGTGATCGCCATGGCGGCGCAGGAGGTCTCATTGCCGGGTTGAAGGCCGTTGAGGACGAAGATCCGCGCCTGGGCGGGAAGACGCAGCCGAAGCGCCAGCGCCTCGTCAATATGAGCGACGAAGAAATGACGACACCCCGCATCGAACAGGGTTTGCGAGACCATATCCGCACCGAGGCCATATGCATCGGCCTTGACGACCGCCGCCGTCTGGGATGCGGGCGCCATCGCCGCAAGTGCCAGATAATTGTCGCGCAATGCGCCGAGATCGATGGTCAGATGGCCGCTTGCACCACCCGCTGCCTGCTGGCGGCTGATCTGCATGTCCATGGTCGTTCACCCTCATTTTTATCTTATGAGAGTATTGCAACGATTATCGAATTTCTTGGCAATTATTCGAAGGAAATGCGATATAATTGGCAAGCGCGCAATTTTCTTTTGCTGATTGGAATTTTCTATGTCGTCACTTGATGCGACCGACCGCCATATCATACGGCTGCTTCGGCTCAACGCCCGCATCAGCAACGCAAAGCTTGCTGCAGAGGTCGGGCTTTCGCCATCCGCGTGCTTGCGTCGCGTCGATATTCTCGAACGGGAAGGGATCATCCGCGGTTACACGGCGCTTACCAGCGGCCTGGCCGGCGGTGAGGTCATTTCGGTTATCGTGCAGATCACGCTCGACCGGCAGACGGAGGATTTTCTCAACCGTTTCGAAAATGCGGTGCGGCGATATCCGGAAATCCGCGAATGTTATCTCATGACTGGCGGTTCGGATTATTTCCTGCGTTGCGAGGCAGAAAGTGCGGGGGATTTCGAGCGCATTCACAAGGAGATACTCTCGAAGCTGCCGGGGGTCTCGCGTATTCATTCGAGTTTCGCGATCCGGAATGTGCTGGCGACGCCGAAGGCGAGGTAGCATCGAGTGTGGGGCTTCACCCCCACCACCGATAAAAATGATGCACCGGCCCCCGCCCATGTCCAACGGCAAGGCTCCGCCCAGCATCAAGCGCCCCATTCAAATAATCTTTCGCCAGCTCCACGGCCTCCAGCAACTCGCTTCCCCTCGCAAGATGCGCCGTGATCGCCGCCGCCAGCGTGCAGCCGGTGCCGTGATCGTTCTTCGTCTCTACGCGCGCAGCGGAAAGCGCCTGCATGGTGCCATCTGCAAACAGATAATCCGTGCTCTCAGGCCCCGCACCATGTCCGCCCTTGATGAGCACCGCTTTTGCGCCCGCTTTCAGGATCGCCGCGGCCTGATGATTGATGTCCGTTTCCGTCTCCGCTATCGGCGTGCCGGTTAAAAGCGCCGCTTCCGGCAGGTTCGGCGTAACGACGGTCGCGATTGGCAGAAGCTCGCGCCGCAATGTCTCGATGGCGTCCTCTTGCAGCAAACGGTCGCCTGACGTCGCCACCATGACTGGATCCAGCACCACGGGCTGCGATTGCCGCCGGAGCCGTTCCGCTATGGCTGCAATGGTTTCGATACGGGAAACCATGCCGATCTTCACCGCATTGACGGTGAGATCGGAAAACACCGCATCCATCTGCGCGATGATGGTGGCCACCGAAATATCCTCGACCGCAGTTACGCCTCTGGTGTTCTGTGCGGTGATGGCGGTGATGACGCTGGCGCCATAGGCGCCAAGCGCGGAGAATGTCTTGAGGTCGGCCTGTATGCCCGCACCGCCGCCGCTGTCGGATCCGGCAATGGTCAACGCAATTGATGTCATGGCTGTCTCGCTTTCAGAGTGGCATCGATTGCGGAACGGAACTCCTTGGTCGCGCTGGCAATATCTGCCGCGCGGAAGATGGCGGAGATCACCGCGACTCCATCCGCACCGGCGGCAATGACAGAGGGGACGCGGGAGAGATCGATGCCGGCGATGGCGCCCACCGGCATGTCCGGCCGCCATTCCCTCAGCAGGCCGCGGAGTGTCGAAAATCCATCGATACCCACAGGCTTGTCCGGGTTGACCTTTGAAACTGTGTCGAACACGCCGCCGATGCAGGCGTAATCGGCGGGCATGGAGGCTGCCCGCTCGGCGTCGGCGCGGTTCTTGACCGTGAGGCCGATGATCGCCTTATCGCCAAGAATGCGCCGAGCGGTTCTGGCGTCCATATCGTCGGCGCCAAGATGCACTCCATCTGCGCCCGAGGCGAGCGCAACATCCACCCGGTCATTGATGACGAGCGGCACGCCGGTGCCGGCGATGGCCTCGTGGATGGCGCGGGCGTTTTCGATCATCTCCCGTGTCGAGCCGTGCTTGTCGCGATATTGCAGGATGGTCGCGCCATTAAGTGCAGCCGCCAGAGCAAGCTCAAAGAGAGGCGCGACATCGCCGAGGCTCCCATCCACAAGCGCGTTGAGGCGGTAATCAACCTTGTTCATTCTCGATCCTCGCATGATTGATGATATCCTCGCCGGTAATCGCCGAAAGCGCGTCCAGGAATGCCGGTTCGAACGTGCCGGGACCTCTGGCACAGGACGCGGCCAGTTCGGCGGAGACGCCGGTGACGGCAAGGGCGGACGCCGCCGCTGCCAAAGCATCCCGTTCCACGGCCATGAAAGCAGCGATGACGCCCCCCGAGAGGCAGCCCGTACCCGTTACCTTAGCCATCCAGGGATGGCCGTTTACGATCCTGACGCGTCGCGTCGCGTCGCTCAGGTGATCGACCGGCCCGGTTTCGATCCTGATTGCATCTGGCACCTCGCCGATCAGTCTCATTTCTGCACGGTTGCCACGCACGATCGCGGGAGAGAGAGTGATGAGCTCACGCGCGAAGGCCAGCCGGGATGGAGAATAGTCACAATGCACGGGGTCGACGATCCAGGGCTTGCCTGAGGCGTTGGCGATCTTCACTGCCAGCAGGATAACCTTGCGCCGTTCCGCATCCAGCGTGCCGAGATTGATGGTCAGCGCATCCGCCTTGGTAACGAAGCTTTCGATTTCCTCCAGCGACGTGGTCATGGAGGGAATGCCGCCGACACCGGTAATCCCGTCGGCGGTGAATTTTTGCACCACGGTATTCATAAGGCAATGTACGCGCGGACGCGCTTGCCTGACTTTTTCAAGGATTTCGGCGGCCTGCGTGGTCGTGGGGAAAGGGATTGTCATGGCTGCTGTAGCTCCACGGCGACTTCGTCCGCCGCCGGCGCCTGCTTGATGAGCTGCATTTCCTGCATGAAGGCGCCAAAACGCGCATAGCGGGCGCGGTCGAGTGCGGCAGGGCGCTTGGCAAAACGCGGCACTGTGTCGAAGAAAGCCTGCTTATTCAGTGCGTCATCGAGATTGGGATAGGCCTTGATGAAAAGCTGCCAGGATTCCTGCGGGTGATTGGTGATGAAAATAGCGGCCTGTTCCACGGCGGAGAGGAAACGCGGCAGGCGGCTGTCTGTTGCGAGATCGCGATGGGTGACGAAGATCAGCTCGTCATAGGCCGGAACACCATGTTCCTCGGGAAAGAAGGATCGGCCTTCGTGGCCCTCGAGCTTCATCTGCGTCAGTTCGAAATTGCGGAAACCGCCGAGCGTGGCGTCCACCTTGCCGGCGATGAGCGATGGCGACAGGGAGAAATTGACGTTGATGAGTTCCACATCGTCTTTCGTCAGACCGTCCTTTTCCAGCATGCGCTTCAACATGGCATCCTCGAAGCCGGATACGGAAAAACCGACTTTCCTGCCCTTCAGGTCCTTCAGGCTTTTGATCGGTCCGTCAGCCAGCACGGTGACGGTGTTTAGCGGCGTTTCGACCAGTGTGCCGAAACGGACGAGCGGCAGGCCGGCATCGTGGTCGAGATAGAGGTTGGGCTGGTAGTGCACGCCGATATCGGCCTGTTTTGCCGAAACGAGGCGCGGAACGGCGGAAGGATCTGCCGGAGGAACAAGTTCAACTTCGAGCCCCGCATCCGCAAAAAGGCCCCGCTCTTTCGCGATGACCATCGGCGCATGGTCGGGGTTCACGAACCATTCCAGCAATACCGTAAGCCTGTCGGCCGCCTGTGACTGAACGGGGGCAAATATGCTTGTCGCCGCGACGACGAAAGAAAGAAGAGTTCGCTTCATGATGCTGAAAGTCTCCGTAAATACCCGAAAGGAATGGTGTGTTCTGTTTCCCTGGCCCAGGGCGCCAGATGGGCGGTGGCGCGATCCACCGCCAGTCGCAGCAGCACCGCCATGATGGCGAGTATCGCCATGGCGGCGAACATCGTGTCGGTCTGCATGCGGGCGTTTGACTGGATCATCACGAATCCAAGCCCTGCCGATGCGCCAACCCATTCGCCAATGACAGCGCCCAGCGGTGCGAGGGGTGCGGCCACCCGCAGCCCGGAGATAAGCGAAGGCAGTGCCAGTGGCACGCGCAACCGGGTGAGAACCTGCCAGTGGCTTGCCTGCGTCAGCGAGGCGGCATCGAGAATGGCGCGATCCGTCCGGTTGAGGCCATCGGTGAAGGAGGAGGCGACGGGAAAGAAGATGATGATCGCTGTCATCACCGCTTTCGAGGCCATGCCGAAGCCGAACCAGAGGACGAGGATGGGCGCCAGCACGAAGACCGGAAAGGCCTGCAAAACCAGAACCATCGGCCAGACGAGGCGACCGAGACGGGGGATTGCCGCGATGGAGAAAGCCACGAGAATACCGACCAGGACGCCGGCCGTCAGTCCAACGGCCATTTCGAGAAATGTAACCATGGCCTGCCCCAACAGGAAACCGGGGTGGCGCAGGAAGGCCGCGGCGACATCGGCCGGCGCCGGCAGGATATAACGGGGTGGGGAGAACAGCCATGTGCCTGCCTGCCAGAGAACAAGCAGGAGACCGACACCGTTCAACGCATGGGCGGCACGCATGAGCCGAACCTCAGACGCAGACGCACCGGGTGCGACGGACAAAAACTTTCAGCATCATCATTCGGTCTCCACACGTGACAATCGCGGAGATCAGGACAAAGCGGAGAAGAGAAAGGGCAGCGCCTCAAAGGCGCGACAGTTTCCGTTCCTACGCCGGCATGATCCGGATCAGGTTCAAGGGTCCGGCTCAACGCCATCTCAGCACCGTCTGGTGCTCCCCTCGGAATGGGTCGGAAACTGTCGTTTTTTTAGCTGGCTGTCAACGGCTCAGATGGTGCGGAGCTGTTCAAACAGGGTGACGTTGCCACTATCGGCGCGGTAGAAAACCGCGGGCCGGCCGAGTGGTGCTTCCACGGTAACCTCGTTTCCACCGCGATGATGCACGCCGCTCCACAGATGTACCCACTGGCCATCGCCCGGAAGATAGAGAGTGCGTTGCGCTTCTCCCGCTTTCCAGACAGGGGCCACCAGCATGTCGGGGCCATAGAGATAGCTGTCCTGAATGGCGTAAGTCTGCCGGTCATTCTCGTAATGCAGGAAAAGCGGGCGTTGCACCGGAAGCCCCGTCCTGGCCGCTTCGGCGGAGAGCGATTTCAGATAGGGGGCAAGCGCGACATAGACTGTCGTCATGCGGGCGAAATGGGCGAGAACCGCTTCATCCTGATCGATCTGCAGATTGTCACGCGGGCGGTTGCCCTCATGGGTGCGCATGACAGGCGTGAAGGCGGCCATCTCCGTCCAGCGCATGATGAGTTCCGCGGTGCGGACATTGCCGAACAGGCTGGTGTAACCGCCGATGTCGGAATGGTGATAGGCATTGCCCATGAGGCCGGATGAAAGCGCGCCGCAAATGACGGTGACAAGCCCATCATGACGGGAGAAGTCGACCGACTGGTCACCGCCCCAGATGAGGGGGCAATGGGCCTGCACTCCGGTGAAGCCTGCGCGCATGAAGAACAGCGTTTCGCCGGTCTTGTCGCGGCTTTCGACGGCTTTTGCATTGACCTCGGCCCACAGGGTGGGCCATGCATTGTGCATCAGCTTAGCGTCGACACCGTTGAAGAGCGTTATATCGATCGGAAGATATTCGCCGAAATCAGCCATCCACCCGGAAAGGCCGAAATCCAGCATGTTCTTGCCGATGATTTCTTCGGCAAACCAGTCGGCGGCAGCCGGATTGGTGAAATCGACCACGCCGCAATCGAACTCGCCGAAATCCACCAGCGCCGTTTTCCCTTCCGCATCCGTTGCGAAATAACCGGCCTGTTCGGCCACCGGGAAAAGCGGGCCGTCAACGCAGAGATAGGGGTTCACGTACCCCAGAAAACGGATACCCTGATCGGCAAGCTCGGCGATCTTCTGGCGCAGATGCGGATAACGGGTTTCGTTCGCCTGCCAGTCCCAGAACAGGCGTGCGCCGAAGGATGTCTGGCGAAGCCCCACCCAGTCCTCACACCACAGGCCCGACACCTGCGTTCCTGCTGCGCGGATTTTCTCCAGCCGCGCAAACGAATTGACGCCATCCTTTAATCCAATGATCGCGCCATTATATATCCATTCCGGCATTTGCGGCTGCCGTCCAAACCGTAGGGACAGCGCGGAGACGATATCGGTGAAACTGTCGCCGGCCAAAAATTCGATCTTCTCCGGGATGGCCCAGATTTCGATCTCGTGGAAATCGCCATTGCGGAAATCGAAGACCGAATAGGCGCTCGTTTCCACATGCAGCGCGTATCTACGCGACGAGAGATAGGTCGGCTGCGGATAGTTGGTGTTGTAATAATCACCGCCTGCCTTGCCGTTGACGTCAGACTTGAAGGTGATTTCGGTGGTCTTGTCGCGGCCAACGCCGGGCTCGGAGGTCCAGAGCGGAAAGCGCCGGCCGCGCATGTCGAAATAGGACATCTGCTCGCCGCCGCCCCAGACATGCTCGTCCGTTTCCGCAAAGACGCGCAGCCAGAGACGGTTGATGGTCTTGTCCAGCGCTGTCAGCAGGATGGCATTGCTTTCGAGTGTCAGGCGAAGGCGAGGGGTCTGTCCCGGTGCGGAGGAAAGCGTGACGCTGTCGCCGCTCACCTCGGCGTGGCGCAGGGCGGTTCGTTCGATGACGTAGTCTTCGATATCGAAATTGCCGCGATACATATCCATCCGCTCTTTGCCGAAACCGGCGAATAGGGCCGGCTCGTCGGGCGAATGGGAAAGGATGGTGCGGTTACCGATCGCAAGCGTAAATCCATCGTGGGTCTTTTCGAAATGCATGACTTAACCTTTTAGCCCTTGAGACCACCGGCGGTGAGGCCAGAGACAACCCGTTCCTGGAAGATGACGATGAGGATCGCGACCGGCACGATACCGACCACCAACGCTGCCGAAATGACCGGCCAGGGGAAAGCGAACTCCCCCTGATAAAGCTGGATGCCAACGGGCAGTGTGCGTAGCGCAGGGTTGGAATTGAAGGAAAGCGCCAGCAGGAACTCGTCCCAGGCATTCACGAAGGCAAGGATGCCTGCGGTGAAAACACCAGGCGCGCAAAGCGGCACGACGACCTTGAACAGTGCGCCGATGCGGGTGCAGCCATCGATCATGGCAGCGTTTTCGAGATCGCGCGGAATACTTTCGAAGAAGGAGACCAGCATCAAGGTGCAGACCGGCAGCGACAGCACCGTGTAGGGCAGGATCAGCGCCGTCCAGCTGTTGAGCAGATTGAGCGCCCGCATGATTTCGAACAGCGGCACAAGCAGCGTCACCAGCGGAAAGGTGGAAACGGCGATGATGAGCGACAGGATAAGCGCCCGGTATTTAAGGTTCAGCCGCGCCAGCGCGTAAGCCGCGAGCACCGAAATCAGGATCGTCAGTGCCGTTGAAAGCAGCGCCACCATGAAGCTGTTGAACAGGAAGAGGTGCAGCGGCTGATCCGAAAAGGCCTGCACGTAGTTCGCAAGTGTCGGCGCGTGCGGAAACCAGGTGATCGGCTTGACAGTCAGCTCCGCCTCGGTTTTCAGCGAGGTGAAGAGGATCCAGATAGCCGGGAAAAGGCCGTTTATCAGAAGAATGGAGGCCGCGATGAAGCGCAGCGGCTTGCCCGAGAAGAAAGAGGACAGACCGGAAGAGGTGGCAACGTTGCTCATGGGATCAGTCCTTCGTCCTGATGATACGGAGGTAAACGGCGGTGACGCACATGGAAAGCGCAAACATCATGACCGCTAAGGCCGAACCGTAACCGAGATCGAGGAAGGAGACGGTGTTCTGGTGGATATACATGGCAAGCGTCGTGGTGGATGTGCCGGGGCCGCCGCTGGTCATCATGTATGGAATATCAAAGGTCTGTAGCGCCGTGATCGTGCGGAAGATGAGGGCGACGATAATCGATGGCTTCAGAAGCGGCAGGGTGATTTCGAAGAACTGCCTGATCCTGCCAGCGCCATCCACATCCGCTGCCTCGTAAAGCGAGCGCGGGATGGTCTGCAACCCGGCGAGGATCATGAGCGCCATGAAGGAGGAGGTCTTCCAGATGATCGTCAGGCAGATGGCGGCAAAGGCCCAGTTCGGCGAGTTGAACCAGATGATGCCTTCAAAGCCCAGCCGGTTCAGCACGTCGTTGACCACACCATATTCATAATGAAAGAACCACGCGAAGATGAGACCTGCAAAGGAGAGCGGCAGCGCCCAGGGGATGAGAAGGGAAAGCCGCATTGGCCACTGCATGGAGAAAGGCAGGTTGGCGAGCAATGCGAGGCCAAGGCCCATGAACAGTGCGCCGGGCACGGTGATCAGCGTTATCAGCACCGTATTCCAGGTCGTTTCCCAGAAAATCGGATCGTCGAACATTGCCGTGTAATTTTCAAAGCCGATGAATTCCGCCGGCAGGCCCGAGGTCAGCGACAGGCTGAAGAAGCTCGTATAGACGAGCCGCGCCACCGGATAAACGATGATGAGCGAAAGCAGGATCGCCGCCGGTGCGAGTAGCAGCACGGCCAGCGACCGGTCGCCGAGATCGAGCCACCGCGTCCAGCGCGGCTGCGGTTTCTCGTCCACCCGAACCATGGTTCTTTCCGGCATTGTCACGTCTGCCACTCCCGCAACTGGATTCACGTCATCGTCTCCCGGTCGGACCGGTTTATGTCCGGCCCGTTTCGCGCCCTTGAGGCGCCTTTCATCCTGTCAGTCGAAACGGCCGGAAGGGGGGCGGTGCACACGCCGCCTTCCGGCCCGAAGCTTATCGCAGAACGCGCCGCAGACGACTTTCCATCTGCTTTGCGCCATCCTCCGGCGTCATGACGCCGGCGAGCACACCGTTGACCGTGGTGCGAATGGTCTCGCTGACCTCGTTGTAGCGCGGCGTCACCGGACGGGCCTTTGCTGTTTCGACGACCGGCAGGGCATCCGCGAACCACGGGATTGCCTTGGTCACGTCGGCATCCTTGTAGAGAGCGGCGTAGGTGGGCAGGAGCGCTGCATTGATGGCCATGAACTTCGAGACATCCTGACTGGAGAGATATTCGACAAGCTTCTTGGCTTCATCCTGCTGCTTGGAATAGGCGGACACGCCGAATTCCCAGCCGCCGAGGCAGGTCGTCTGCTCACCACCTTTGACGGCGGGAAGGCGGGCGACGCCGACCTTGTCGTTCACCTGCGATTCCTTGCCCTGGAAATGGGTCCAGGCATAGGACCAGTTGACGGCAAAGAGGACCTTGCCGGCCTGGAATTCCTTGCGGGTGTCGTCGGTCGCCACCTCCGAAATGTTCTTCTTGGAAATGCCTTCGTCGACAAAACTCTTCCAGAGCTTCAGCGAATCCACCGCCGCCTTATTGTCGAAGTTCAGCTTGCCGTTTTCAACCAGCGACTTGCCTTCGCTCCAGTAGGGCAGGAGGAAGGTGCAGACCGCGCCTTCGATCGCCTTGCCCTGGAAGGACAGGCCCTGAAGCTCCGGGTTCTTTTCGCCTTCCATGACCTTCTTGGACGCTTCCTTCAGCTCGTCCCAGGTGGTCGGCGGCTTGATGCCGTATTTATCCAGCAGGTCCTTGCGGTAATAGAGGAACATGGAGTCGGCGAAGGCTGGCAACGCCACGATCTTGCCATCCACCGTATTGGCTTCGGCATAGGTCGGCAGATAGGCGGACATGTCCTTGCCGGCAAAATCGCTGGTCCAGCCGGCTGTTGCAAATTGCGCGGGACGGATGACGTCGAGCATCAATACGTCGAGGCTCGAATCCTTGGCCGACATCACGGTGTTGAGATATTGCGCCTGCATTTCCGAGGTGTTGCCGCCGGTCTCGATGACCACCTTCACGCCCGGCGTCTTCGCCTCATATTGATCGAGCGCCTTGCGCCAGACATCCGGTTGATGCTGGCTGGAAACGAAGATCTTCAATTCGGCATCGGCAAAGGCCTGACCTGAAAAAGCGAGCACGGTTGCGCAGAGCGCAGCGCCCATGAAGGCTTTGCCCCTGGTAGATTTAAGTGTCATATGTTCCTCCCGTTATTAACCCTTGGCCGTGGCATTTTGCACGGCAATCAGTGGATCGAGCGCTCCGTTGTTGCGTCGAAAAGATGGACCTTGGACGGATCGACTCCGATCCGCAGTTCCTCGTTCGGCGTTGGCCGAAGCTGCGGCGGCATTCGTGCGGTCAGCGCCGCGTCGCCGAGGCTGAAATGGACGAGCGTGTCCGAGCCCAGCGGTTCCACAACCTGCACCTTCACGGCAAGCTGGCTGCCGAAGCCTTCGGCGGGGCCGAAATGTTCCGGGCGGATGCCAACGATGACGTCGCGTCCTTCCAGCCCCGTTTCGCGTGATGGCCGGATAGCCGCCATCGGCAGGGAATTGCCGTCGGAAAATGTCAGCCGGTCACCATTGACCCTGGCGCGGGCAAAATTCATCGCGGGCGCACCGACGAAACCGCCGACGAACACGCTTTCCGGGCGGTTATAAACCTCATCTGGCGTGCCGACCTGTTCGATATCGCCGCCGCGCAGGATGACGATGCGGTCCGCCAGCGTCATCGCCTCCACCTGGTCATGGGTGACATAGATGATGGTGGTGCCGAGCTGCTGGTGCAGGCGCTTGATTTCCGTGCGTACCTGTCCGCGGAGTTTAGCGTCGAGGTTGGAAAGCGGCTCATCGAACAGAAATACCTGCGGGCGGCGCACGATGGCGCGCCCCATGGCAACACGCTGGCGCTGGCCGCCGGAAAGCTGTCCAGGCCGCCGATCGAGAAGATGCTCGATGCCTAGCATCTTTGCCGCCTCATCGATGCTGGCATTGGCCTGCGAGGCGCTGACGCCACGCACCTTCAGGCTGAAGCCCATGTTTTCGCGCACCGTCTTGTGCGGATAGAGCGCATAGTCCTGAAACACCATGGCGATGTCGCGCTCGCGCGGCGGCAGCCGGTTGACGACACGGTCGCCGATCTTCACCTCGCCGCCAGTAATGCTCTCCAGCCCTGCGACCATGCGCAACGTCGTTGATTTGCCGCAGCCGGAAGGGCCGACAAATACGACGAATTCGCCATCGTTGATTTCAAGGTCGATGCCCTTGACGATGCGAAGCGCACCGTAACTCTTGTCCAGCTTGCGCAGGCTGACTGAAGCCATATTTTCCTCCTCACGACCGGCACGCCCGAAATTTCAATGGACGCAATAGCCGGGATCAACCTTCAAGTTCCCCGTACTGCATCTTCGAAAATCGAGCCCGATTGTCTGGCAGTAACGTGGGGTGGCGAAACGCCTGTCTCCCTGAGGTCGTGATATTACCTTTCACAAAAAGGAAATCAATAGTGTATCAATTTTATTTCTGACAGAAATCAAAAACTACTAAGTCATTGATTAAAAGAAATATATCCGCAAAATCGCCCGCTGGCGGCTAGTGGTTGGCTTGCCTGCCGTCAAATTCCGTCACTCCTGTAGATCACGCGAATTTTGCGCAGACTCAACGTATGCGAGAAACGTAGCGCGCCACGGTGTGGTCAAACCAGGTCCAGGAAACTTCTGCCACTGCACCATCCTGCGCCTGGCTGAGACGCAGGACGCGGGGCACGGATGCGCCTGCTTTCTGGCCGAACGCTTCGGGCGTCCATTCGGGCACTTCGCCGAGATCGACGCGATCCTCCGCCTTCGATATCCAGAGGTTGAGGCGAGTGCGGTAATAGAGGTAGAGAGATTCCGACATATTTTCGATGGTGATCGTGTCAACATAGGAACCATCAAGCCAGATTTCCTCGATGGCGGCCGGTTTGCCGGCAATGCGCCGCAGACGACGAATCCTGTGTCCTTCGGAGGAGGTGCCAAAAGCGGGCAGATCGACGGGCTTCGCTAGCCGGGTCACATCCAGAACCTCCGCTGTCGGCAGGCCGCCGCCCTCGATCAGTTCAAGCCGGAAGAAAGCGTAGACGCTTTGCGGATCGCTGACCGCGCGGATGTAGTTGCCGGAACCCTGTACGCGCTCCAGAAGGCCGCGCTCCTGCAATTCGGCGAGCGCCTTGCGTAGCGTACCGACGGCGATGCCGAGATCGGCAGCCATATCGCGCTCCGGCGCAAGCTTCTCGCCGTCGATCAGCCGCCCTGCTGACACCTCGCGCACCAGCATTTCGGCGATCTGCAGATACATGGGCAAACTGCCACCAGTGTGTCTCATATGCCGTTTCCTCCACCCGAAACAAAAATTGATACATCATTGATTTACATATTTCTTGATGTTATGCAAGAACAACGAGAGCGGCCCTGAGGAGGAATTGCATGACCGTCGTACCCGTTACATCCGCTGATCTCGATGCTGCCGAGGTCTCCTGGTTTTCCGCTTTGTGTTCCGATGATTACGCCTATCTCGGCGTGCCGGATGGAAGCCTGCGTTCCAGCTTCGAACATTGCTCGGATATCGTCAAAAAAGCTGAGGAACTTGGCTTCCGCAACATTCTCTGCCCGTCGTCCTATCAGGTGGGGCAGGATACGCTGAGCTTTGTCGCCGGCTGTGCGCCGATCAGCGACCGTATCAATTTCCTTGCCGCTATCCGCTGTGGCGAAATGCAGCCGATCATGCTGGCGCGTACGGTTGCCACGCTCGACCACATGCTGAAAGGCCGCCTGACCCTCAATGTCATCAGCTCGGACTTCCCGGGCGAAGTCGCCGACAGCGCCTTTCGTTACAAGCGCAGCCACGAGGTCGTCGAGATTTTGCGGCAGGCCTGGACCCGCGACACCATCGACCACGACGGCGAAATCTACCAGTTCAAGGGCGTATCGACCGAGCCGGCGAGACCCTACCAGCAGAATGGAGGCCCGCTTCTTTATTTCGGCGGTTATTCTCCGGATGCCCTTGAGCTCTGTGGCGCACAATGCGACGTCTATCTGATGTGGCCGGAGACGAAGGACCAGCTGGCGGACCGCATGCGCGCCGCCAACGAGCGCGCTTCCGCCCATGGCCGCACGCTGGATTATGGTCTGCGCGTCCATATGGTGGTGCGCGATACTGAAAAGGAAGCCCGCGAATATGCCGAACATCTGGTCTCCAAGCTCGATGATGAATATGGCCAGCTGATCCGCAACCGCGCCCACGATAGCGGTTCACTTGGCGTGTCGCATCAGGCACGGGCCCGTGAACTCGCTGACAAGTTCGGTTATGTCGAACCCAATCTGTGGACCGGCATCGGCCGGGCGCGCTCCGGCTGCGGTGCAGCACTTGTCGGCTCGACGGATCAGGTTCTTTCGGCGCTGGAGGATTACCAGAAGATGGGTATCCGCGCCTTCATCCTGTCCGGTTATCCGCATCTCGACGAGGCGGAACATTTCGGCACCAAGGTGTTGCCGCAGATGAAAACCTGCTCCCTGCCGCATGCCTATGGCCGGGTGCCTTCTGAAACGCCAGCGACGCCGCTCGGCAATGGGGAACGCCACTGATGGAACGTATCGCTCTTTCTGACACACTCGAACTCAGCCGCATCGTTTACGGCATGTGGCGCATTGGTGACGATGTAGACACCTCGCCGGCGCATGTACAGGCGAAGATCGAGGCCTGCCTCGCACAGGGCATCACAACGATGGATCAGGCCGATATCTATGGCGGATACACGGCAGAAGCCATTCTTGGCGCCGGATTGAAAGCCGCGCCAGGACTGCGCGACAAAATCGAAATCGTCACCAAATGCGGCATCGTCGCCCCGGCCGGCCGTCATGCTGCCGCCCGCGTCAAGCATTACGACACGACCGCGGTCCACATCAACGCGTCGGTGGAAGCGTCGCTGCGCGACATGGGAACGGATCACGTCGATCTGCTGCTCATTCACCGCCCCGACCCGCTGATCGACGCGGAAGAAACCGGCAAGGCACTTGATGCCTTGGTGGCGTCGGGCAAGGTCAAGGCGGTTGGTGTCTCCAATTTCCGCCCGTGGGATTTTTCGCTGCTGCAATCGGCCATGAGCAACCGGCTGGTGACGAACCAGATCGAAATGAGCCTGCTTGCCACCGATTCCTTCACGAATGGCGATCTCGCCTACCTGCAGGAAAAGCGCATTTCGCCCATGGCCTGGTCGCCGCTCGGTGGCGGTTCGCTGTTCTCAGGCGCGCATGGCGGTACCATGGCTGCCCTGCAGCGCGTCGGCAAGGAACAGGGCGTCGACGCGACGGCCGTCGCGATCGCCTGGCTGCTGCGCCATCCGGCAAAGATCGTTCCGGTGCTTGGCACCAACAATCTCGAACGCATCAAAACCGCTGCCGATGCGCTTCGCGTGACGATGGACCGCCAGACATGGTTTGAACTCTACACCCTTGCGATTGGAAAAGAGGTGGCGTGATGACAGTTGCAGAGGCAATCAAAATGCCCAATGAACATGTATTCGTTCCCGGCGGCGAAAACAGCCGCAGCTTTCGCAATGCGCTCGGCGCTTTCACGACAGGTGTTACGGTGGTAACAGCCACGACCCCGGAAGGCCCGATCGGCATGACGGTCAACAGCTTCGCATCCGTCTCGCTCGATCCGCCGTTGGTGCTGTGGTCACCTGCGAAAAGCTCGTCGCGTTATCAGGCCTTCAGCGGCGCGACCCATTTCGCCATTCATGTGCTGAGCGCCGATCAGGACGTGCTGAGCGCCCGCTTCACCCGCAACGGCCGTGCTTTCGATGATCTTGAATGGGAATTGAACGATGAAGGTGTACCGGTCATCCCCGGAACGCTGGCCCGTTTTGAGTGCAGGCAGGCGGCGGCGCATGATGCGGGCGATCACACTATCATCGTCGGCGAGGTGTTGCGCGCTGCCCATCGTGATGGTGATCCGCTGTGCTTTTCGGGTGGAGCCTTCGGACGGTTCGCCCGGCAGTAATCCTGCGATGTCATAAGCGCTTAATGCAAGATATCAGCTGCAGCCGCCCGCTTTTCACGGCACTCATCCAGCGTTCAAAGTAAACCCCTGTCCTAGTGACGTTATAGCTGGCGCTGACTTTCTAAAATGGCTTAATGCACTTGGTTCGGTGAAGAAATGATTCGCCGAATCATGGATATAGTGCGGCGCTCATTAGGGAAGTTTGAATGTCCGGTTGTTTCTGCCTCTTTTTGGATGGGGAAACCTCTCCGGAAAGTATTGCATGCAGGAAAGCTGCCGGGCGCCTTTCGGTGTTCGGCACAGGCTGGTTTTTGTCGATTCTTCTTTCCGTTAGCCTTGGTCAGAGTGCTTGTGCGGAAACCTTGAACTGGACCGGCGCTGGGGGCGGCAGTTGGTCTGCCTCGACGAACTGGGCGCCGTCAGCCCACGTGCCCGATGCCGGCGATGACGTGTTGATCAACAGCGATGGCCCGGTTGTCGTGGCCAGCACATCTGCCACGGCCAATTCCGTCAAGGTCGGGCAGGTTTCGTCCGGTACTTTGGTTATCAATGGGAGCCTGTTATCAAATTCGCTCAGCCTTGGCGTCGCCGCGGGAATCGGTGGTACCGTCACGTTCTCGGGCGCGACCCTGCAAAACCAGGGTCTCTTATCGGTCGGCGGTAACGGCATCGGTACCCTCTCCCTGTTACATGGCAGCGCGGTCTCGACCGGGACCGTCTACATCGGCGAAAGGGCAACAGGGAACGGTTTCCTGACACTCGACAATTCGTCCAGTCTCGTTACGGCAGGCACGATCTTTGTGGGATACGGCGGCGGGTCCGCGCCCTCCGGCGGCGGAAACGGCGAGCTTAAAATTCTTGCCGGAAGCACGGTAGACAGCCAAAGGGCCATTCTGGGCGAGGGGGCTGGAACCGAAGGTGCCACGCTTATATCGGGCGCCGGCAGCCGCTGGACGGTTGCAGCCGACACCGTCATCGGCAATGCCGGTGTCAGCACACTCACGGTGACGGGCGGCGGAAAACTCCTCAGCGGAACGACAACCGTCATTGCCAATCTTTATTCCGCATCGGGAAGCGAAGTCACTCTTACCCGGCTCGGCTCTTCACTGGAAACCGGTCAATTGATCGTTGGAAATGAGGGCAGTGCTCGCCTGACTGTCGAGGCGGCGGCATCAGCGACCAGCGACAGCGCCATCATCGGACGCCATTCCACCTCCGTTGCGACGGTGACCGGCGACGGGTCCACCTGGGTCGCGGGCGATCTTCAGATCGGTGGCGATGTCGCCGACCCCGGCGGGGCTTCCGGTAACGGAACCTTGAATGTGACCGCCGGTGGCAAGGTTAATAGCACCGCCGCCCGGCTCGGCACTGTTGCCGGCGCGACCGGGGCAGCCATTATCGATGGCGAGGGATCGGCCTGGACTGTCGGCAGTGGCGGCCTTGCGATCGGCGATGCCGGCACCGGATCGTTGGCCGTAACGGGTGGCGGCATCGTCGGCAGTCAAGCCGTCGTACTCGGCAACAGTGCCGCCAGTACCGGCTCCGCCCGGATTTCCGGCGTTGGCAGCACGTTGCGCAGCGAGGGTGACATCATCGTCGGTCGCGGTGGCAACGCCATGATGTCGGTTGAAGCAGGGGGGGCTGTCGAGAGTAGAAACGGTGTCGTCGCTGCGCTCGGCGGTTCGTCGTCATCGGTCACTGTTACCGGCGGTGGCTCCAGCTGGACGATGACCGGTACCTTGATCGCCGGTTATCAGGACACGGCTTCGGCCGAGGTTACAGCCAGCGCCGGCGGAAATATCCGGGCAGGGGAGGTGGTCCTGGGAGATCTTTCGGGCTCATCGGGAACGATGACCATCATGGGTGCCAGCTCGAATGTAACGGCTTACGTCGATAGCGGGCTTGGGGCTTCCGGCCGCATGACGGTCGGACAATCCGGTTCCGGCGGTTTGACTGTGACGAATGGTGCGTCGCTCAATGCCTATCTGTTTTCCGTGGGTTCTTCGGCGGGGTCTGATGGGGCCGTCCTCGTCAACGGCATCGGCTCGCGCGTCTCCGTTGGCGACACCTTGGTCATCGGCGCTGCGGGGAACGGCAGCGTTGAAGTAACCGGCGGCGCAGCGCTCGCGGCGCCTACCATCCTCATTGCGTCGTCTGCTGGTTCGGCTGGCGTCCTGAATGTCGGCGCAGCTTCCGGACAAACGGCCCGTTCGGCCGGCACCATTGACGCTCAGGCGATCAGCTTTGGAGCCGGCGCTGGCTGGATCGTTTTCAATCACTCGCAGACGGCGTACCTCGTAAAAGCCGATATTTCGGGAGCGGGCAGCGTTGTTGCTGAAAATGGCGTGACGACGCTTGCTGGAAACAACAGCTATTCCGGCGGCACCACGATATCTGGCGGTACCTTGAAGGGAATCGCTGGAAGTTTTGGCTCCGGCGAGATCGCCAATGACGCGGCGCTGGTCGTGGATGGCGCCGGCAGGCTTTCGAATGCGATTCACGGCACGGGCAGTTTCGAAAAGACTGGCGCAGGCAACCTCGAACTCTCGGCCGTCAGCACTTATCTGGGTCCGACGACAGTCTCAGGCGGAAAGCTGAGCGTCAATGGCTCGTTGGCGAGCGCGGTTTCAGTGGTCGACGGCGCGGCGCTCGGCGGTACGGGTACCGTTGCCGGCCTTTCCATCGGTCCGGGCGGGACGCTGGCTCCGGGTAATCTGCTTGGAACGTTGACATCGACAGGCGACGCTACATTCGCTGCGGGCGGCAAATATGCGGTTGATATAGATACCGCCGGGAATTCCGACAGGCTTGCTGTGAACGGTACCGTAACAATCGCCAATGATGTAACCCTCGTCGTCACGCCGCTGACGAACCGATCTGCTTTCAGTCTGAATACGCGCTACCAGATACTCACTGCGACGGGTGGCATAACCGGGGCTTTTTCCCGCATCGATGAGAGCTTTGCCTATCTGACCGCTACCATCGCAAAGAGCGACGACACTGGCACCGCTTATCTGTCGTTCAGCCCGGCATCGTCGGCCCCCGGATTTCTTGCCGCGCAAGCGACCACGGCCAATGCGCGAGCCGCGGCCAACGCCGTTGAGGCCCTCGGAGAAAATGCAGCCCTGTATCGGTCCGCCATTTTCCTTCAGGGCGGTGAAACGCAACTGGCATTTTCGCAGCTTGCCGGAGAAATCCACCCGTCTGTTGCCATGACCTTGATCAATCGCAGCAGCCAAACCCGGGACGTCGTTCTAGAACGGCTGCGCCGCGCTTTCGACAGCATCGATGCGCGGCCAATCATGCCCGTCGCTTTTGTGAAGGACGACGGGGGCCTCTTGTTCGAGGAAGAAGGATCGCCGAGCTTCTGGACCAGCGGTTTGGGATCGCGTGGACGTGTTGATGGCGATGGCAATGGCTCATCGGTTGATAGCAAGGGCGGCGGCATTCTGTTCGGACTTGATGGTGAGCTCGGGAAAAGTTGGCGCGCTGGTGTGGCGGGCGGTTACAGTCACGAGAGGATCGAGCAGAAGACATTTGCTGCTTCAGCAGAGGTCGACAGTTATTTTGTGGCTGCTTATGCGGGCACGATGATCGGGCCTGCGTCTCTGCGGTTTGGGGCGATCCATGCTTTTCAGGATATGGATACGCGCCGCTCGGTCTCTTTCTCGACACTGAGCGAAAACCTCTCCGCCAGCTATGGCGGCTCGACGTCGCAGGTCTTTGCCGAAGCAGCCTGGCGTTTCGATTTTGATCTGACCCATGTCGAGCCCTATGCCAACATCGCCTACGTAAACAGCCGCACCGGAGATTTTGGCGAAAAAGGCGGGATCGCCGCAGTATCCTCAGCATCGGCACGCTACGATCAGCTTTACACGACGCTCGGCGCGCGCATCACGAGGGATGTCGCGCTGGAAGGCATGCTTGGCCGCGCAATGTTCGATCTCGCCTGGCGTCACAATTATGGCGACACTGACATGAACAGCAGCCTTTTCTACGAAGGCGGCGAGGCGTTTTCGGTCGTGAGCACGAGAGGTTCGCGAGACGCAGCAACACTTAATCTGGGGCTAAGCTACGATCTCACGCCATCGGCTACGTTGACATTCCGTTATGGTGCAGTTTTCGGCGCTGGGCTGCTAGATCAGTCCGCTGCCGCCGAACTTGGGGTTCGCTTTTGATGCAGTGTAAAAAGACGCGTTGCGCAAGTGCCATGGCTGCCACTCTGCTGTTCGTCGCAAGTTCTCTCGACAGCGCAGCTGCGCAGGAGACGTCGCAAGGCGCGGTATCCTTCCACGAGGCCCACGGAAGCTGGCAGCTTGCCTGCGCTGGACCCGAAAATAACGATGAGCCAGATAGAGCGTCTGGCGCGACGCAGGAAATCAAGCGGACATGCGCGATAGCTCAGGTCCAATTGGAGGAAAAGACCCGCAAACTCGCCGTTTCCGTGGAGTTCCGGCTCGCCGGTGAAAAAGCACCGGGGAAACTTGCGGGCACGATGGTTCTGCCCTTCGGTCTAGCCGTGACCAAGCTCTTTTCCGTCAAATCGGGAAATATGCGCTTGCAGGAGGTGCAGGTCAGCACTTGCTTACCGGTTGGCTGCGTTGTTTCCTTCTCGCCCTTTGTCGAGCTGGTCTCGGCGCTGAAGGCGGAACAGACACTGACGATAGAGGCACCCGATCTGCAGGGTCGCATTGTCTCGTTCCAGCTGCAGGGCAAAGGGTTTCCGGAGGCGTTGAAACGCCTTGAGGAAGTGCGTTAGGCCGCTACGGAATCCGGCTCAGGTTTCGCGCCCTGTTCCTGCTTTTGCGCATGGAGTTCGACATTTTTCTTGCGGGAAAATAGCCCTGACAGAAACCGGCCGAAGCGGTCCATTTCCACGAAGATGACAGGCGTGATGAACAATGTCAGCAATTGCGAGACGATGAGACCGCCGACCACCGCGATGCCGAGCGGTTGGCGCAGTTCTGAACTGGCGCCCGAGCCGAGCGCGATGGGAAGAGCGCCAAGCAATGCGCAGAATGTCGTCATCATGATCGGGCGGAACCGGCGCACGCAGGCTTCGTGAATGGCGGTTGTGGGTGGTTCCGCTTTTTCGCGCATCAGTTCCACCGCCACGTCGATCATCATGATCGCGTTTTTCTTGACGATGCCGATAAGCATCAATAGCCCGATCAGGGCGATGATGGAGAAATCCATGCCCATAACCTTCAGCGCCACAAGGGCGCCGAAGGCCGCTGCCGGCAGGCCGGAAAGAATGGTCAGCGGGTGGATGAAGCTCTCATAGAGAACGCCGAGAACGACATAGATGGTGAGCACCGCCGCCAGAATGAGGATTCCGGTGTTCCCCTGGCTCTGCTGGAAGATTGCCGCCGTGCCGCCATAGCTGGTGAAGACATCCTGCGGCAGGCCTATCGTGGTCTTGAGCTGGTCGATCCGACTTGTGGCGTCGGAGAGTGCCACACCATCCGGAAGGTTGAAGGAGATGGTGGTGGAGACGAGCTGGCCCGTCTGATTGATGGTAACAGGCGCTTGCGTCCGGGTGAGAGCAGCGAAGTTGGAAAGCGGCACCAGTACGCCCGTTTTGGCCGAAAGAATATTGATGTCGCTCAGGAAATCGTCATTCCACGGCTTCGAGCTGTCGAACTCGACAATGACATCGTAGCTGTCGCCGGTCGACTGGATCTGTGCGGCGGTGTAACCGCCGAAGGACATTTCCAGTGTCTTGCGCAGCTGATCATTGGTAATCCCGAAGGCAGCGGCTTTTTCCGAATCGACCGAAATCGTGGCGGCGATGGCGCCGTTTTGGGCATCCGAGGTGACTGACGTGAAGGTATGGTCGCGGCGCATCGCCTCCATCAGCTTGTTCGACCATTCATTGGTGATATCAGCGTTCAAGCCCTGCACCACGAGCTGATATTGGCTGGCGGAGCTGCGCCCGCCGAAACGCAGGCTCTGCTGCGGGTTGATATAGGTGCGGATGCCCGCGACTTTCGAGCTGGCCTGGCCCAGTTCCGTCAGAACCTGGCTCAGAGGTGCACGCTCCTCCTTGGGCTTGAGTTCGACAAACATCGAGCCGTTGTTCAGCGGATTGCGCGAATTGCCGCCAACGATGGATGTAACGTGTACCACGGCCGGATTCTTGCGGATCTGATCGGCAACCTGCGCCTGGAGATCGCGCATCGCCGTGTAGGAAATATCCTCTCGCGCCTGCGTGGAAACCGAAAGACGGCCGATGTCTTCCTGGGGGAAGAAGCTGGAGGGCAGCACTTCGAATAGATAAAGAGATGCCGCGACCGAGGCGAGAAATGACGCCAAAACAATCCGGCGATGGGAAAGGCACCAGCTCACGGCGTTTCCATAGGCGCGAAGCGTCCGCTCGAAGCCGGCATCGAACCAGCGGATGATCGCCGGTGGCCGGGAGGAGTGGCCGGAAAGGCGCGAGGCGAGCATTGGCGTGACCGTCAGCGATACCAGAGCCGAGGCCATGATGGCGAGCGTGACGACCATGCCGAATTCATTAAAGAGCCTGCCGATCACCCCGCCCATCAACAGAATGGGGATGAAGACGGCGACAAGCGAAATCGACATGGAGAGGATGGTGCTGCTGACTTCCGCTGCACCCTGCAGCGCGGCTTCCCGCATCGGCAGCCCCTCTTCGTGCAGGCGCAATATGTTTTCCAGCATGACGATGGCATCGTCCACCACAAGACCTACTGACAGGGTGAGCCCAAGCAGGGAGATATTGTCGATGCTGTAACCCAGCACATACATCGCGCCGAACGCCGTGATCAGCGACAACGGCACGGCAAGACCCGGAATGACGGTTGCCGTCAGATGCCCGGTGAAGAGGTAGATCACTGCCACCACCAGCCCGATGGTCAGGAACAGGGTAAACTGAACGTCGGAAATCGCGTCCTTGATCGCGGTCGAGGCGTCGTTCATCACGTTGATGTTGACGGAAGGCGGCAATTGCTGGTGAAGCGCCGGCAGCTTGGCCTTGATGGCGTCCACGACATCGACGGTGTTGGCATCCGGTTGCCGCTGAACGGCGAGAACGATGGCCTGTTCGCCGTCGAACCAGCTGCCCGCATTGGTGTTGTCAATGCTGTCGGTGACGTTGGCGATATCACCGAGGTGAATGGGTGCGCCGTTGTTCGTCGATACGACCAGCGAACGGAAGGCGGCTGCGTTCGTGCGCTGGGTATCGGCTTCGATCGTCAAGCGCTGATTATCGTTCTGCAGTGCGCCGACGGGAACCTGATTGTTCGCCTGGGCAATGGCGGTGGTGACCGTATCGACGCCGAGGCCTCTTGCCTGAAGCTGCGCCGGATCCAGCCCAATGCGCACGGCATAGGTCTGCGCACCGTAGATACTTACCTGCGCCACGCCGGAAATGGTGGAAAGGAGCGGGGAGATAATGTTCTCGGCGATTTCATCGACCTTGCTGGTGGGCATTTCCTTGCTGTTGACCGCAAGCAAGAGTACCGGGGCATCGGCCGGGTTCGTTTTGCGATAGCTGGGCGTCGTCGTCATATTGCTTGGCAACTGCCGTTGCGCGCGGGAAATTGCGGCCTGCACGTCGGCAGCGGCCGCGTCGATATCGCGGTTGAGATCGAACTGAAGCACGATCGAGCTGTTGCCAAGCGTATTGGTGGCGCTGATCTCGCTGACGCCGGGAATTGTCTCGAACTGCTTGACCAGTGGCGTGGTGACCGAGGTGGCCATGGTTTGCGGGGAGGCGCCGGAGAGTGATGACGACACGTTGATCGTCGGAAAATCCACCTTCGGCAAGGCCGCGACCGGGAGTAAACGGAAACCGGCAAGGCCTGCCAGAACGAGGCCGATGGCGAGAAGCGTGGTGGCGACGGGCCTGTTGATGCAAAAATTCGGGATCATTGGCGGCCAGCCTTTTCCTGCGGAATATTGGCGGCCAGATTGCCTGCCGCCCCGCCCTTGTCGGAAAATTGCTCGATCACGAGCTGGCCGTCGGCGAGTTCCGACTGGCCCTCGACGATGAGATGCTCTCCGCCATTAAGGCCGTTCGCAATGGCGGTGAGGTCGCCGTTCGAACGCGCGACCTCAACTGGCGTCATATGAGCATGATGATCGCCGTCGACCGTGTAGACAAAATTGCCTCTCGGTCCGGGCCGCACAGCGACCGTCGGTACGACGACCATTTCGTCTTCGGAAACAAAATGCGCGGTGACGTTGACGGACTGACCGGGCCACAAAAGGCCGCGGTCGTTCTTGAACTCCGCCTTTGCCAGCACTGTGCCGGAGGTCTGGTCCACAGTGTTGTCGTAAAAACGCAGTACGCCGCGCATCGCCTCGCCGCCGGTCGCCGCAGAGTCGACATCAACTGCCGTGTCTTTCGCTACGCCTTCGCGCAATTGCGGCAGATAGCGTTGAGAGAGCCGGAAACTGACCGAGATGGGGTCGTATTTCGTGATCGTCACGATATTCACGCCGGCACTAAGGTAAGCCCCCGGGCTGACGCTGATATGACCCAGTCTCCCATCGAAGGGAGCACGGATTTCCATATGTTCCAACGCCACCTGATCGGACGCAAGCGTTGCGCGGTCGGCATCGATCTTGGCGCTGGCGCTGTCCCGCGCCGCTCTGGCCTGATCCAGCACCTGCTGTGACTCGGCGCTTTGCTTGACGAGGTTGGCGGCACGCTGAAAAGCGGCTTCAGTCTGTTCAAGTGTCGCCTGGTCGGCGGCGATATTCGCCTTGTCCTTGTCGACCGCCGCACGGGCGATGCGATCGTCCATCTTGAGGATCAGATCCCCCGCCTTGATGTGCTGGCCGTCCTTTGCCTCGATTTCGGTGACGAGGCCGGCCTGGAGCGGTGCGATATTGGTGATGTCGGCTGCTACCGCCCACCCTGTTGCCGCCGCGTCCATTGGCAGCGTCGCCTTACTGACCGAAATGGTGCTGACGGTCGGTGGTCCGCCATTGCGCCGCCCGCCCCCCTGCCGTTGCCCCTGTTGTGCGCCTGGCTGGCCATTGCGGGAGGATTGCGGTTTTGCACTTGCAGTCGTTTCTGCGGTTGCGGTCTCCGCCTGCGGTGGAGTGCTGGCAAATTGTTTCAGATAGGGAATTTGATCAAGCGGCAGGCGGTCCTTGAAATACCACGCGCCGGCGGCTGCGATGGCAAGAACGCTGAGGGCGGTCCAGAAACGTTTCATCTGACGGTTCCGCGTAATGAAGGCGATACATGTTTCCCGACATGTGCGGCAAGCCTTGGGAGCAGCTTTCCTCCACAAGACACCCAATACGCTGCGAAATCACCTTAAACTTTTGTAATGGCAGTAACCGTGTGCGAGGGCCGTTTGCCCTGCCGTACAGGGGCTGAAGCGGATCGCGCTCGCATGCAACCCCGCCATTGCGCGTATTCTTCGCGCCGGTTTGCACAGGAAAAGGCCGCCTCGTTTCCGGGGCGGCCTTTTGCGCGATGCGATACGCCGGAGGTCAGAAAGCCCGGATGGCGTTGCGGGTCGCCAGCACATCTTCAGCAACATTGCCTGTGGTGGCGGGCACGGAGCCGACGAGATCCAGGAACTTGTAGAGTTCGGTAGCCTGCGAGTTCGTGACATAGATAATGTCGCGATCCTGCATCGGGAATTTCGTGCTGGCAAAGAAGGTCGAGGGATCGCGCAGATTGGCACGGAAAATGACCGGAACGTCCTGGCCAGCGAATTTCGACGTGTTGATGCCGAGCTTCACGAGGAGATCGCGCTTGACGATGCGGTAGACATAGACTTGGGCGGGATCTGCACGGGAGTCGAGCAATCCGCCCGCCTTGCCAAGGGCGTCCGAGAGCTTGAGATCGGCGTCCTCGAACTCGAAACGGCCGTTGAGGCCGGAAGCGCCGAAGGCTAGATAAGTACGGCGCTCCCGCTCCACCATGATGGTGTCGCCCGGCACCACATAGATGTTTTCCGAAGGCGTGCTGACAAGGTGATTATAGTTGACGCGGGCCGTCTTCCCGCGCCGAATGAGCGTGACATAGGACTCTATGTTGGGAGCACTCAGGCCTTTCGCGTAAGAGATGACGTCAAGAACGCGATCACCCGCTTCCGACAGCTGCACCTTTGTCGGCTCTTTGACGTCGCCCAGAACCGAGGCCTGTGCGGAGCGGCTGGAAATCTTGGTGATCAGAACCTGCGGCTCGATGGCGCGATTTGCCAGGCGCTCCTCGATTTCACTCTGCACATCCTCGACATTGCGGCCGGTTGCGCGGATCTTGCCTGCATAGGGAACGCTGATATTGCCTTCCCGGTCGACCGTCTGGTTGGGCAGGCTGATGAAGTTACCCGGGCGGCTGCCTGCATCGTTTGGAATGAACAGGCCGCCGGCCTGGCTTTCGAAAATGGCAACCTGGACTACGTCGCCGACACCCATCGGCAATGCCGGGACGCCGCCCTTGCCACCACCGAAGCTGCCGAGCAAGGTGGTCGTGGTGGTATCACCGACATAGTTAAGGACGGAGCTGTTGATGTCGATAAGCGCATAATCCACGCCTGCGGTTTTTTTCTTGTCCTTTGATCCGAATTTTACGGAGGCGTTGGATTCGATTGTGGCTGCGTCGGGGCCAGATGCCGCTGTGACAGTGCAGCCTGCCAGAGCCGCAGAGGCGAGCAGAATCGAAACATTCAATAAACGCATTTGGTCCTCAAAATGAATATCGTGCGAAAAGCATAAACGGACACGTATAGGTTTTTAAAAATGATCACTTCGTAAATAACCCGGTAAAGAAAGTCTCAGCCGGTTTGCATTTGTTCAGAAAGGATAGGATCGAAAAACGTGTTGAACTGCGAAAGTAATATGCAATTTTGGAGCGTAATTCAATTTTATTAAGGTATCTCGGGCTAAATCTTGTGTATTGCTTATGTTATGCAAGACGCACTGTTTTATTTTCGCTGCAATTCAACATTCGTCCGCCCACTATCATCTCTGTGATTGCTGCATTGTGCTAGTGCAGTTTTGTCACGCTTATGCAGTTTTTTCCTTTGTCGACACCATGTAATCAGTTTTGATAGTCGAGTTTCACTTTGCAGGCGATCACGCCCGTTCAGCGAGCGCGAAATTGACGGTGTCGGCAAATTCCCTCAGGAAGCGTTCGCGGGAGAAACGGGCGGCATTGTCGATGCAGGCGGTCTTGTCGAAGCGGTCGGAATTGTCGACGAACTCCTGCACCGCGCGGCAGATCGCTTCAGGCGTCTGTTCGCGGAAATAAAGGCCCGTGGGCTGGTTGGAGCCGCCGAGCGGTATGACGGTTTCCAGCACGCCGCCCTTGCCATAAGCGATCACTGGTGTGCCCAGAGCCTGGGATTCGACGGGCACGATGCCGAAGTCGTCTTCCGCCGCAAAGATGAATGCCTTGGCTTCCGCCATGTATCTGTGAAGCTCCTCATTGCCGACAAACCCCAGGATTTCGATATTGGGAGTCGCGATATCGCGAATGCGCTTCATGTCCGGGCCGTCTCCGATGACAACGAGGCGCCGGTCGGGCATTTTGGCGAAGGCTTCGACGATCAGATGCACTTTTTTGTAGGGCACCAGCCGTGATGCCGTGACGAAATAATTGCCCTTGCGATCAGAGGGAGAGAGGTGGGAGGTATCCACTGGGGGATAGATCACCGTGGAATCCCGCCCATAACACTTGCGCACCCGGTTGCGGATGAATTTGGAGTTGACGGTCATCAGGTCGACACCGTTGGCGGTGCGGATGTCCCACATGCGGATATAATGTAGGATGGCGCGGGCGATCCACGAGGCGAAGCCGTGCGTCAGCCGCGTTTCCTTGAGGTACTGATGCTGAAGATCCCACGCATAACGGATGGGGCTGTGGATATAGGAAACGTGAAACTGGCCCGGCCCGGTGATGACGCCTTTGGCTACTGCATAGCTTGAGGAAATGACGAGATCATAACCGCTCAAATCGAATTGCTCGACGGCGAGCGGCATCAACGGCAGGTAAGAGCGATATTTCTTCCGGGCGAAGGGCAGGTTCTGGATGAAGGAGGTATTGACCGGGCGGCCGCCGAGAAAGCCGCGATCACGCTCGCTCATGAAATCGACGAGGCAGAAAAGATCTGCCTGAGGATAGATTTCGAGAAGGTTGTGAAGGACCTTTTCAGCCCCACCCCTATCGGTGAGCCAGTCATGGACGATCGCCGTCTTCATAGTTTCCTCAATAATATCAACGTAATAAAAATTTGTAATCCGACCTGGAAATAAGCCGGCAGTATCGAATATCAATCTTGTCTTCACCCGCAAAAGCGCGGCTGCGAAGACGAAACAATGCGAAAATAATATGGACGCAGGGTTATGTCTGTCGGAATCCTGTCCTGCGCCGTCTCTTGAATAGCATCTTGTTCGCAGATGCGAAATATCCCGCTTCCAAATTTCCTGACATCTGCGCCGACCCGGCGTCTGGCTGTGGCTGCCGAAAGCGCGCCGGGCGGGCGGTGCGTACCAAAATGCTTCCCCGTCGGTCTGGTAATCATTCCTCCTCCCTTCAAGGTTATTGACAAGGCGTCGCAGCAAGATATTCTGTTATAAAGATGCATATAACATAATAATGGAACACAGAAGAGCTGGGAGCTTGACCATGAGACGTAAAATTGCATTTCTCGCCACCGCCGCGTTGTTGCTTGCACCGGGTGTGATGATGGCCCAGGAAAAGGGCGGCGTGATCAATGTCGCCACCATCGGCGAGCCGCCGACATTGGACCCCATGGCGTCTACCGCCGATCTCGTCGGCATCGTCACACAGCATATTTTCGAAACGCTCTATACTTTCGACAAGGGCTGGAAGGTGACGCCGCTGCTGGCGGAAAGCCTGCCCGAGATCAGCGCAGATGGCAAAACCTACACGATCAAGCTCAGGCAGGGCATCAAGTTCCACGACGGCAGCGACATGACGTCTGAAGATGTCGTCGCCTCGCTCGGACGCTGGATGAAGATCGCCTCGCGCGGCAAGCAGGCCGCCGGCTTTATCGAGAATATCTCCGCACCCGACGCCGGTACGGTGGCGATCACCCTCGAGCAGCCCTATGCCCCGCTCACCTCGCTGCTCGCGTTCAACAATTCCGCGGCGATCATCCTGCCGGCCGAAAAGCAGGCGGAGCCGATGGCCGAATTCATCGGCACCGGTCCCTATATGCTGAAGGAACGCAAGGCCGACCAGTATATCCAGCTCGTGCGCTTCGATGGCTACAAGTCCCGCGGCGGCGAAAGCGACGGTTACGGCGGTGCGCGCCATCAATATCTCGATGAAATCCGCTTCGTTCCGGTGCCTGATCCGAACACCCGCGTCGAAGCCGCCGTTTCGGGCCAATACGACTATGTCGATTCCATTCCTGTGGAATCCTTCGAGAAGGTGAAGTCGTCCTCCGCCTCGCAGCCGTTGATGCTGAAGCCCTTCGGCTATCCGGTCTTCGTCTTCAACACCAAGGAGGGACTGTCCTCAAAGCTTGAGGTTCGCAAGGCGGTGACGGAAGCGCTAAACATGGAAGACATGCTCGCGGCGGCTTTCGGCAGCACGGATTTCTACGCGCTCGACGGCGCTTATTATCCCGACAACTTCTCTTGGCATTCAGAAGTAGGTGTCGAGGGCAACTATAATGTCGGCAATCCGGAAGCCGCCGCCGAAAAGCTGAAGGCGGCCGGTTACAATGGTGAGCCGCTGCGCATCCTTACCAGCCGCCAGTATGAGTTCCATTACAAGATGGCGCAGGTTGCTGCAGAATATCTGAAACTGGCCGGTTTCAAGGTGGATATGCAGGTGGTGGACTGGGCGACGCTGACACAGCGCCGCGCTGACCCGAAGCTCTGGGATATTTATATCAGCCACAGCCCGTTCCTGCCGGAACCGGCGCTGATGGGCGCGCTTTCCACGAGCTCGCCGGGCTGGTGGGATACGCCGGCACGCAAGGCTGCAGTTGATGCCTTCACTGCCGAAGTCGATCCGGATAAACGCATCGCTCTCTGGGCCGATGTGCAGAAGACGATCTATGCCGAGCTGCCGCTTCTCAAGATCGGTGACTTCAATGCCGTGGCGGCGAAGTCCAACAAGCTGGAAGGCGTCGATCCCGCTCCGTGGCCGTATTTCTGGAATGCCTCGGTCACAAAATAAAGCCAGGACGGCAATCGGGTGCCGGCTGCCGGCACCCTTCAGCAGCTTCGCTTCAACTATCGCGCATAAGTGGTCCGCCACTTTTGCGATCGGGAGCCCTTATTCGTGATACGGTATATCTTCCAGAGACTTGCGGGAATGATCGTGGTGATGTTCCTCGTCGTTACCATCGTTTTCGTCATCCTGCGCGTCACGCCCGGAGACCCGGCCGCCGTGATGCTGGGGCCGGATGCCTCGGCACAGGACATTGCGGAACTGCGCACCCGCCTCGGCCTCGATCAGTCGCTTGGGGTGCAATATGTCTACTATATCGGCCAATTGCTGAAGGGCGATCTCGGCCAGTCGATCTTTCTCAATATGCCTGTCGGATCAGCCCTGCTGGATCGGGCCGAACCGACCTTTTTCCTGACAATCTTTTCACTGCTGATCGCCAGCGTCATCGCTCTCCCGATCGGCATCTATGCCGCTTACCGGCGCGGCTCGTTCGTGGACCAGGCCGCAACGACGGTCGCGATGCTGGCGGCGAGCATTCCGAGCTTCTGGCTCGGCCTCATCCTCATGCAGGTCTTCGCCGTCAGGCTCGATATGTTCCCGGTATCGGGTTATGGCGGGCCGGGGTCGAGTTTCGTCGAGCGCATGTATCATCTGACGTTGCCGGCTATCGCGCTTGGCCTCGTGTCCTCCGCCCTCATTCTGCGCTTCACCCGCGCCTCTATGCTGGATGTCCTCGGTGACGACTATGTCCGCACTGCACGCGCCAAGGGCGTCAAGGAGCGTCGGGTGGTGATGAAACATGCGCTGAAGAATGCGCTTATACCCATTCTCACCGTGCTTGGCCTCACCGCCGCCGTGCTGATTTCGGGTGCGGTGGTAACGGAGACCGTCTTTGGTTTGCCGGGGGTCGGAAATCTCGTCGTCTCGGCGGTGCTCCGGCGTGATTATCCGGTCATTCAGGGCGCGCTTCTCGTTATCGCCGGGCTCTACGTGCTCATCAATTTTGCAATCGACATGCTCTACCTGCTGGTCGATCCAAGGGTTCGCTACTGATGGCCGATATCGTTTCCACCGTTCCCCCGGCACGCAACCCGACCGTCCTGTTCATTCGGCGTCTCCTGAAGCGCAAGACAGTCGCCGCCGGCCTGCTCGTGCTCCTTGTCTTCGTGCTGCTTGCGGTTTTCGCGCCGATGATAGCGCCGTACTCGCCCTCAAAACTGTCGATCGTGAACCGCCTGAAGCCGCCGAGCGAACTCTATTGGTTCGGCACCGATGAGTTTGGTCGCGACGTCTTTTCCCGTACCATATACGCCGGAAGACTGTCGCTTCTGGTCGGGGCCGCCGTGGTGGCGCTTTCGGCGCTGATCGGCATCACGCTCGGCCTGCTTGCCGGTTTCTTCCAGAAACTGGATACGCCGATCGCGCGGCTGATCGATGCGATGATGGCGTTTCCTGATATTCTGCTGGCGATTGCGCTGGTGGCGGCTCTCGGCCCGTCGCTGACGACTGTCATCATCGCGCTCGCCGTCGTTTATTCGCCGCGCCTTGCCCGCATCGTGCGCGCCTCGACGCTGGTAATTCGTGAGTTGCCCTATGTGGAGGCGGCAAAGGCGCTCGGCATTTCCACTTTCCACATCATGACGCGGCATGTCCTGCGCAATCTGGTCTCGCCGATCCTCGTGCAATGCACCTTTCTTTTTGCCAGCGCCATGCTGGCGGAGGCCGGCCTGTCGTTTCT
The DNA here is from genome assembly GCF_055382365.1 of Agrobacterium sp. 5Ca39. Lineage (NCBI taxonomy): Bacteria > Pseudomonadati > Pseudomonadota > Alphaproteobacteria > Hyphomicrobiales > Rhizobiaceae > Agrobacterium > Agrobacterium sp. 5Ca39. Next base: position 751,329 of record NZ_AP026437.1, read on the forward strand.
GGGACTTGGTGTCAGCCCCGAAATTCCAACGTGGGGGACCATGATTTCCGCCGGCCGCCAATATATCGGACAGGCCGACTGGATGACCTATTTTCCCGGCTTTGCCATCATTCTTTCCGTGCTGTCGCTGCAAATGGTTGGCGATGGACTGCGGGACATGCTCGACCCAAGACTGCGAAGGGATTTGTAATATGACATCAGGTGAACAGGCAAAAACGCCTCTTCAAGCTCCCATTCTTCTCACCAATGTCAAACCTGTCGGTTTCGGAAAAGGTGCGTCTGAGGCTTCAACCGATATTCTGATCGGCGGCGACGGCAAGATTGCCGCGGTAGGCTCTGCCCTGCAGGTGCCTGCGGATGCGCAGCGTATCGACGCCAAGGGTGCCTTCATTTCGCCCGGCTGGGTCGATCTGCACGTGCATATCTGGCACGGCGGCACCGACATCTCCATCCGCCCCTCCGAATGCGGGGCCGAGCGCGGCGTAACCACACTGGTGGATGCCGGTTCGGCGGGCGAGGCGAATTTCCACGGTTTCAGGGAATATATCATCGAACCCTCAAGGGAGCGCATCAAGGCCTTCCTCAACCTCGGCTCCATCGGCCTCGTTGCCTGCAACCGGGTGCCTGAACTGCGCGACATCAAGGATATCGATCTCGACCGTATCCTCGAATGTTACGCGGAAAACAGCGAGCATATAGTCGGCCTGAAGGTGCGGGCGAGCCATGTCATCACCGGCTCCTGGGGTGTGACGCCGGTCAAGCTCGGCAAGAAGATCGCCAAGATCCTGAAAGTGCCGATGATGGTGCATGTGGGCGAACCGCCCGCACTTTATGACGAGGTGCTGGAAATTCTTGGCCCCGGCGATGTCGTGACCCATTGCTTCAACGGCAAGTCGGGCTCCAGCATCATGGAAGACGAGGACCTGTTCAACCTTGCCGAACGCTGCGCCGGTGAAGGCATCCGACTGGATATCGGCCATGGCGGCGCATCCTTTTCCTTCAAGGTTGCGGAAGCCGCGATTGAACGCGGGTTGCTTCCGTTCTCCATCTCTACGGATTTGCATGGCCATTCGATGAATTTCCCGGTCTGGGATCTGGCAACCACCATGTCGAAGCTGCTCTCCGTCAACATGCCCTTCGAAAACGTGGTTGAAGCCGTGACCCGTAACCCCGCCTCCATCATCCGCCTCGATATGGAAAACCGTCTCGAGGTCGGTCAGCGCGCAGATTTCACTGTTTTTGATCTTGTCGATGCCGATCTGGAAGCGACCGATTCCAACGGCGACGTGTCGCGCCTGAAGCGCCTGTTCGAGCCGCGTTACGCGGTTATCGGCGCGGAAGCCATCGCGGCCAGCCGTTACATTCCAAGGGCGCGCAAGCTGGTGCGCCACAGCCATGGTTATTCCTGGCGCTGACCCCGACTGATAGGGCGGAGGTCCTTCCTCCGCCGTTCGCAGCCATTACGGGAAACCGCTCCCGGCATTATGAGGAATTCGCGTGAAACAGTCTTCGCTCGACGCAGAAGGGCACGTCTCGCCCTATGACCGGCTCGCCGCGCTCGGCATCTCCCTGCCGCCGCCGCCGCCGCCGATTGCCAATTTCGTCACGCATGTGGTGGAAGGCAACATGCTTTATCTTTCGGGCCAGGGGCCGCGGGAAGAAAATGGCCACCTCTATGCCGGCAAGGTGGGCGCGGAAATCGGGCTGGAAGAGGCCTATAACCATGCGCGTCTCACCGGCATCAACCTGCTTGCCGTCATGCACGAGGCGCTGGGCGACCTGTCGCGGGTGAAGAAGGTGGTGAAGCTGCTGGGCATGGTCAATGCCGTCAGCGATTTCCGCGATCACCCGAGCGTCATCAACGGCTGTTCCGATCTCTTCATCGATGTGTTCGGCGATGCGGGACAACATGCCCGCTCCGCCGTGGGCTTCGGCTCACTGCCGGGCAATATAACCGTCGAAATCGAAGCCATCGTCGCGCTCAAGGGGTGAGGCCGTTCAATGGTTGCGCCAGCCCATCAGCTTTTCGATCCGTTCCGCCGAGACCCTGACCTGCTCGGTGTAGTGGTTCTCGTCCGCCAGCACCTTCTGCTCGGGCAGCACGATGGAAATCGTCGCAACGCATTCGCCCCTGTTGTCGCAAATCGGCGAAGCGATGCATGCCACGGCGTAATCGGACTCGGCGACCTGGATAGACAGCCTGTCACGGAACGCCGCCGCCGCAGACTGGGACAGCGTTTCCGGGTTGATTTCGGCGCGTCCGGTCGGCGAGGAACGGGCGCAGCGACGGAAAAGTTCGAGACGTTCGGCTTCCGGCAGATGCCCGACGAGCAGACGTCCGGACGCCGTCCAGTTCAAGGGAACGCGGGTGCCGACACGGGACGCGACCTGAAAATGGCTCGGTCCGTCCGCCATGGCCAATACCAACATATGGTCGCCATCGCGGCCGCAAAGCTGCACCGTCTCGCCCGCATGGCGGCAGAGATCGTGCATTTCGTGGGTGGCGACACCCATGAAATCGAGCGAGCGGGCATAGGCAAGACCGTAGTGGTAAAGCCGCGCGCCGAGCCAGATGTTGCCGTCGGCATTGCGCGCCAGCATGTTCTTTTCGATGAGATCGTCGATGATCACATAGACGGTGGACAGCGGGGCCTTGATCGCCTTGGCAATGGCGTAAGCGCCGGCGGGGGATCCGGTTTCGTAGAGGTAATCAATAACCTGAAGGGCGCGGTCGATGCCGCTGACGCGAGAGCGCTTGGCCGCCTTCGCGTCCGGGTTTTCCGCCGTATCGGGAAGGGCGGATAAAGGCGTTTCGTCCAGCTTATGGGCGTCCAATTTTGGCTCCTCATCGATTTTGAGAAGCTATTACATTATTATGGCATATATGTCGATGCCCATCGCATCGCAAAGACAGGAGAAAGACATGACCGAGGATATTAGAAGCAGGATCGGCCTTCGCCCGGTCATCAACGTCTCGGGCACCATGACCTCGCTCGGCGCTTCCATCGTCGTTCCGGAAGCGGTTGAAGCTATGGCGGCCATCCTGCCGCAATTTGTCGAGATCAACGATCTGCAGCGCAAGGCAAGCGCGATCATTGCAAGGCTGACGGGCGGCGAGGCCGGTTTCGTGACGGCGTCCTGCTCCTCCGGCATCAGCCTTGCGGTGGCGGGCGCCATTACCGGCAATAATCTGCTGGCCATCGAAAAGCTGCCCGATGTTGCGCCTCAGAAGAACGAAGTGCTGGTGCAGATGGGGCATGTGGTGAGTTATGGCGCGCCGGTGGATCAGGCCATCCGGCTCGGCGGCGGCAAGGTGGTGCTGATCGGGCAGGCAACATCGACCCACCGTTTCCATATGGAAAACGCCATCACCGAAAAGACGGCTGCCGCTGTCTATGTCGTCTCGCATCATGTGGTGGATTACGGTCTGCTGCGTCTTTCCGAATTCGTCGAGATCGCCCACGCCAAGGGTGTCCCTGTCATTGTCGATGCCGCTTCCGAATACGACCTGAAGCTGTTTTTGGCCACGGGTGCGGATGTCGTGCTCTATTCCGGCCACAAGTTCCTCGGCGGACCCACCTCGGGCATCGTCGCGGGTAAGAAGGAACTGGTGCGTCATGCTTTCCTTCAGAATATGGGCATCGGCCGCGGCATGAAAGTCGGCAAGGAAAGTATCTATGGTGTCATGGCGGCGCTTGAGGCCTGGGAAAAGCGCGACCATGCCGGCATCCGCGAACGGGAAACCGGTTATCTCAACCTGTGGAAAAGGACGCTGGATGGACGGCCGGGCGTGACGGCGTTGATCGAGCCCGACCCGACCAACAACCCGCTCGACCGGCTGCGCGTTATCATCAATGCCGAAGATGCGCATATCACGGCATGGGACCTGACGACGGCGCTGGCCAAGGGTAACCCGCCGATCATCACCCGCGATCACGAGGTGGAACATCGCTATTTCTATCTCGACCCTTGCAATCTGCATCCCGGCCAGGAGACTATCGTTGCGTCCCGTCTGGCGGAGGAACTGGACAAGGCACGCGCCTCCAACGAGGTAATTGCGACACCGTTCGAAGACCGCAGCCGCCACCGTTTCGACGGCATGCTGCACTGGCCGGACTAATAACGACTGCATATCGAACGAGCGGGTGCCGCGAGTTTCTTCTCCCCGCCGGGGAGAAGGTCGCGGCAGCGGGATGAGGGGCAGGGGTGCGATCTATCGTGAACGTCGCCCCCTCATCCGACCCTTCGGGCCACCTTCTCTCCGACGGGGAGAAGAAACAGGCCGTGACGCCGTGCCTGAATTCAAACGAGAAGAAAAGAAGGGAACGATCATGACCATGCCGCAGGCAGTACCGCTTGGTGCAAAAGATGCCGTGCTTTCCGTCCGCAACCTCACCACGTCCTTTCACGTGGATGGCGGTTGGAAACCGGTGGTGCGTGATATTTCCTTTGATGTCGGGCCGGGCGAGACGGTGGCGATCGTCGGTGAAAGCGGTTCGGGCAAAAGCGTGACATCGCTCTCCATCATGCGGCTCCTGGATCGGGAAAGCAGCAGGGTCGAGGGCAAAATTCTGCTCGGCGGTCGCAACCTACTGTCACTTTCCGAAGACGCCATGCGGCAGGTCCGGGGCAATGAAGTCGCCATGATATTTCAGGAGCCGATGACCAGTCTCAATCCGCTCTTCACCATCGGCGACCAGATTTCCGAGGCTCTTCTGTGCCACCAGCCCATGTCGAAAGCGGAAGCGCGAGCGGAGACGATCCGCCTGCTCGAAAAAGTCCGCATACCCTCCGCCGCCTCGCGTTTCGATGAATATCCACATCGGTTTTCCGGCGGCATGCGCCAGCGCGTGATGATCGCGATGGCGCTTGCCTCCAAACCGAAGCTGCTGATCGCGGATGAGCCGACGACGGCGCTTGACGTCACCATTCAGGGCCAGATTCTCGATCTCATCAAGACACTTCAGGAAGAGGAAGGTACCTCCGTCCTGTTCATCACCCATGACATGGGCGTGGTGGCTGAGATCGCCGATCGCACGGTCGTCATGTATCGTGGCGAGCAGGTGGAAGTCGGCGCGACCGCGGATATTTTCCATCGCGGTAAACATCCCTACACGCGTGCACTGTTGTCCGCGGTTCCGGTTCTCGGTTCCATGACGGGCGAGGAAAGGCCGCTGCGGTTTCCCATTGTCAACACCACCACGGGAGAAACGCAGGAACCGGCGCGTCCGGCCGATACCGTCAATGCCGCAGCCCAGCCGGTGCTCAAAGTTGAGGGGCTGACCAAGCGCTTCGATATCCACTCCGGTCTCTTGGGGCGGCTCAGCGGCCGCGTGCATGCGGTGGAAAACGTGTCCTTCGATCTAAGGGCCGGGGAGACGTTGTCACTGGTGGGCGAAAGCGGCTGCGGCAAGTCGACCACCGGTCGCGCTATCATGCGGCTCATTGAGCCGGATGCAGGTTCCGTGGTGGTGAACGGCGAGAATATTCTCGCCCTCGACAAGTCAGGCATGCGAGAGATGCGCAAGACGGTGCAGATGATCTTTCAGGATCCCTTTGCCTCACTCAATCCGCGCATGACGGTGGGCGCGGCGATCGCCGAACCTTTTCTGGAACACCGTATGGGCAGCGCCCGCGAGGCGAAGGATGTGGTGGCCGACATGCTGGAAAAGGTCGGGCTCTCGCCCGATATGGCGGCGCGTTACCCGCACGAGTTTTCCGGCGGTCAGCGGCAGCGCATCTGCATCGCCCGCGCGCTGGCACTCCAGCCCAAGGTGATCGTCGCTGATGAGAGCGTTTCGGCGCTGGATGTCTCCATCAAGGCGCAGGTCATCAACCTGATGCTGGACTTGCAGCAGAGCCTCGATCTCGCCTTTCTCTTCATCAGCCATGACATGGCGGTGGTGGAGCGCGTCAGCCACCGGGTGGCGGTGATGTATCTCGGCGAGATCGTCGAAATCGGCCCGCGTGCGGCTGTCTTCGACAATCCGCAACATGACTATACCCGCAAGCTGATGGCGGCCGTGCCGGTGCCGGACCCGGACCGCAGAAACACGCGTCGCGGTGCCGCCAATGACGAGTTGAAAAGCCCTATCCGCTCAGTCGATTATTCCGTGAAGCCGCGGGAATATCGCGAAGTCTCACCCGGCCATCTTGTCGCCAGCTAAGCGATCAAAGTCCCGGAACGTCAGATGTCACAAATGGCACGCGATAACCGCGCTGGAAGGTTTCGCGCTGTCCAAGCTGGCGATACCAGCGGTTTACTGAGGGAAAATCAGCGAGATCGATTTTATGACGGGCGAAACGCGAAACCCATGGCCAGATGGCGATATCGGCTATTGAAAAATCGCCGGCGACGAACCCGCGCTCTGCCAAGCGGTCATTCAGCGTCCGGTAGAGGCGTTCGGTATCCGAGGCGAAACGTGTCTCGGCGAAGGGTGCCTTTCCTGTATTGTACGTCAGGAAATAATGGGCGTAACCGAGTGTCGGGCCGAAGTTGGCGGCCTGCCACATCAGCCACTCGGTGACTGTAAGCCGTGCCGCGGCAGAGACGGGCATGAGCCGTCCGGCTTTCTCCGCGAGATAGATCAGGATTGCGTTGGACTCTGTTAAAACGGTGCCATTGTCTTGATCGACGATTGCAGGGATTTTGGAGCCAGGGTTGATGCGAATGTACTCGGCCGAGAACTGTTCGCCTTTTTCGATATCTATGGCATGGCTGACATAGGGCAGGCCAAGTTCTTCCAGCGCAATCGAGATTTTGAGGCCGTTCGGCGTGATCCAGGTGTAAAGGTCGATCATGTTAGTCGAACATTGCCTCATCCAGCGGCAAAGCGCGCCTGCCTTTCTTGCCGGTCACATCGGAAAGATCAGCATAGAGGCCGCGTAATGTCAGAACCAACTGGACAATACGCGGATCGGTAACACGATAGATCACCGCCTTGCCCTCCCGCGTGCCTTCGATGACCCCCGCATCGCGCAGTTCGGCCAGCTGCTGTGAAAGCGTCGGCTGCTGGATGCCGAGTTCATATTCAAGCGCGGAAACGGAGGCTTCCGTTTCCATGAGGTAACAGACGATGGCCAGACGGTTGGCATTGGCCACAAGCTTCAGGAGCTCGCTTGCTTCAACCACGCTGCGGCAGATGAGATTGGAAACCGGTTTGGTCACGACTGAAGAGGCCCATTTTTCAAACTATAAAAAAGTAAATTGTGTGGCGATAAATTTCAATGGTTTGATAAGCCTCATCCCAGATCAATCAGGCATTTTTTAAAATCTACAGGATTAGTAGATTTCTCTTTCGCTTTCCGCCCGGGGATCGCCAAAACGTTTCTCGAAAACACTCTATAAAAAAGTAGATTGATTGTGAAATGAGGTGTCGACATGAAAATCGGGGTCCATCCCAACAATCTGCATTTGCGGCTCGCCCGGCTCTGGCCCGGTTCTTTTAAGGCATTCGAGCCTGAATTCGTGCCCTATAGAGAAGGGCGCGATACCGCGGCGCTTCTGGAAAAGGGTGAAATACATTTCGGCGGCACTGGGTCGACACCGCCCATCGAGGCGGATGCGCGAGGGCTCTCGGCGGTCTATATTGCCGCCTCCGCACCGAGGCCGGCCAATGGCGCGATCCTCGTGCGGCGCGACAGCCCGATCCGTTCCGCCGCCGATCTCTCGGGAAAACGCATATCCCTGATCGACGGATCGTTTCATACCTATCTTCTGGCGCGCAGCCTGGAAGGAGCGGGGCTTGGCCTCTCGGATGTCAGCCGGATAGAAAGCGGCGACAGTGACAGCCTGAGGGACCTCGTGGAAGGTCGCGTCGATGCCTGGGTGACGATGTCGCCGCGGCTGGAAAAGGCTCTGACCCATGAAGAAATCAGACTTTTGGTTCGCTGCGGCTCCACCATTCCCAACCGTTCGCTGTTCTGGACGCTGGATCGTCACGCTCTTGCGCCTGAAACGAGGCAAGCGATTGCGGCTGAACTGGACCGCGTCGGCCGCGCCGTTATGGCTAATGTAGAGCAGGCGGCTGCGCTGCTCGCCGCCGAACCTGGCAGCGAAGGCGACGCTTCGTCCTGGGCAAAGGTATTGCGCTCTCGCGATCTTTCAGTCGTGCCTGCCACTCAAAATATTCTTGCCGAACAGCAGGAGGAGGCCGATACGCTTTACAGGCACGGCCATTTTTCCTTACCGGTTCACACCGGACAGAGCATGGTTCAGCAGGCAGCCAGCGCGGGAGGCGACAGATGAATGTTTTCTGGTACATGTGCGCCCCCGACGGCGCCTATCCCTGGCAGCCGGAAGGCTCCCGCAGGGTCGATCTCGGTTATTACAAGCAACTGGCGCTCGCTTACGACCAGCTCGGTTATACCGGGGCGCTGTTTGCCACCGGCGCGCATGACGTCTGGGTTCTGGCGGGTGCGCTTCTTTCCTATACCGAGCGGCTGAAGCTGCTGGTCGCCATTCATCCGGGCCTGATCGCGCCAACGCTGCTTGGCAAGATGGCGGCAACGCTTCAGGAGTTTTCGCGCGGGCGCCTGCTTATCAATGTCGTCTCGGGCGATGCGAAGATGCTCGGCGCCTATGGCATGACCATGCCGCATGACGAGCGTTACGAGATGGCGGATGAATATCTGCAAATCTGGCACCGGCTTTTCGCCGGCGAAACGGTGGATTTCAACGGGCATTATTTCCAGACGCAGGGCGCAAAGCTCGCTCTGCCGGTGGGGCAGGGCATCGAGCCGCCGCCGCTGTGGTTTGGCGGCTCTTCGGACAAGGCCATCGACGTTGCGGCCAAACATGTCGAGACCTATCTCTCGTGGGGCGAAACGCCTGATCAGATTGGCGCGAAGGTCGATCTCGTCAAGGCGCGGGCGGAAAAGCTCGGTCGAGAACTGGAATACGGTATTCGCCTTTATGTTATCGTGCGCGATACGGATGAAGAGGCCTGGGCTGCCGCCGCCGATCTCTACCGGCGCATGGATGAGGCAGCGATTGCCGCCAACCAGCGTTTCGTCGGCAAGACCGATTCCGTCGGCCAGCAGCGCATGACGGCGATGCATGGCGGCCAGAAGCCGGAGAACCTGCGCGATCTTGAAATAGCGCCAAATCTCTGGGCCGGCATCGGTCTCGTTCGTCCAGGTCCGGGAACAGCTATCGTCGGCTCGCCGGATACTGTCATCCGCACGCTGGAGGCCTATAAGAAGGCGGGCGTGAACACCTTTATCCTTTCCGGCATGCCATTGCTGGAAGAAGCCTTCCGTTTCGGGGAAAAGGTGCTTCCGCGTCTTGACGTATCGCGTGAGGTTTCGGCGGCAAAACAATTCACGTGGTCGACATTGTTCGACCGTGACCTCTCGGCCAAGGCCTCATGAGCATGGCTTCGGGAGTGGAGAAGAAAGACATGATGGCGAGTCCCGTAACGACATCGGCACGAGGGCGCATCGGCCCGCAGCGTGTGGCAGGGCGGCTGCTGGCCATTCTGGACAAGGTACTCGGTGCGGTCGCGGCAGCAATCCTTGCCACGCTGCTCGTGGTGGTTCTGGTCAATGTGACCCTGCGTTATCTGTTTCACACCGGCTTCATCGGCGCGGAAGATCTGGGCATCTGGCTTAATGTCGCGATGATCGCTGTCGGCGCGCCTCTCAGTCTCAAAAGCGCGCTTGCGATGCGGCTCGATGTTTTTGTGCGCTTCCTGCCGGAACGTTTCCATGCTGCCACGGAAGTCCTGGCCGATGCTTTCTCGTTCGTTGCCGCGCTCATACTCGCCTTCGGCGGGGTAGAAATTGCGGCAATGCTGGGCGGGACGTCCCCGACGCTTGGTCTGCCGGAATGGGTGCGTTTCGGTTTTCTCGGTGCGGGTGGTGCACTGATTTTTGTTTATCTCGCGCTTCAGCGCGTCAGTGAAGGCAAGGCGTTTGCTGTTCTGCTCTCCGTCGTCATTGCTGTTGTTTCCTATGTGGGCCTGCCGGAAATTTTCGTCGATACGACCCTGCCGCCGAGCCTGTTTCTGGCGCTTACGGCAGCCGTGGGGCTGGTTCTGGCCGCGCCGCTTGCCCATGCCTTCCTCGCCGCCGCCTATGTGGCGATTGCCTTCGGCAGTACTTTGCCGGAGCCGGCCATCGTTTCCTCGACGGTCACAGGCATGTCGAAATTCCTGCTGCTCGCCATCCCCTTCTTCCTGCTGGCGGGAAGTCTGCTGACGGAATCGGGCGTCGCAAACCAGCTCGTCCGTTTTGCCGCCTCCATGGTCGGCCACCGACGGGCGGGGCTGGCGCAGACGACGCTTCTAACCAGCGTGCTGTTTTCCGGCGCATCCGGTTCTTCAGTCGCCAATGCCGCCTTCGGCGCCTCCACCTTCCAGCCGGAACTCGTCAAGCATGGTTATCCACCCGCGCAGGCGGGTGCGATCATCGCCGCCACGTCCGTGCTGGACAACGTCATTCCGCCCTCCATCGCATTTCTCATCCTCGCAACGGCCACCAACCTTTCCGTCGGGTCGCTGCTGGTCGGCGGATTCTTTGCGGGCGGGTTGATGGCGGTCTGCCTGGCGGTGGCGATCCATTTCAGCGTGCGCAGCGTTGATACCCTGCCTCGCGCTACGGGCTCTGAGCGGTGGCGCTCGGCCGTGGCTGCGATACCTGCCTTCGGTCTTGGCGTCATCGTGGTGGTCGGCATCCGCATTGGCGTCGTCACGACCACGGAAGCCGCAGCGCTTGCAGCGCTTTACACGCTGTTTCTCGGCTTCGGATACCGGCTGGGCGCGCGCCGCATTTTTACAACCTTCCGCCAATCGGCCGGTGAAGCAGCTGCGATCGGCCTTCTGATCGGCACGGCTGGCCCCTTCGCCTTTCTCCTGGCGGTCGATAATGTCTCCGGTCTTGTCACCGACTTCGTGACATTGCTCGGTGGCAGCAAGATCGCGGTGCTTCTGCTGTCCAACCTTATTCTGCTCGTGGTCGGTCTTGTGCTTGATATCGGTGCTGCCATCCTGCTGTTCGGGCCGATCCTTCTGCCCGCTGCCGTGGCAGCCGGTATCGATCCCATCCATTTCGGTGTCATTCTCGTGGTCAATCTCATGATCCACGGCCTGACACCGCCGCTCGGCATGCTGATCTTTGTGGTGAGCGGCGTCACCCGCATTCCGGCGACAGCCCTTTTCCGGGCCGTCGTTCCCTATCTCCTCTCCCTTCTCGTTTCCCTCGCCATTCTGTGCGTCTGGGCCATTTTCTTCTAATCCGGGGCTTTATTCATGACTATTATCGACCGTCGTCATCTCCTCAAACTCTCCGCTCTCGGCGCGGCAACGCTCGCCGCACCGGCCTTCGTGCGCACGGCTAGTGCCAGAACCCGCAGCCTCACCGTTGCGTCGCTTTTCGCTGACGACAAGCCGGAGACGAAAATCTGGGTGAAGATCAGTGAACTGATGGAAGCGAAGCTGCCCGGTCGCTTCCGGTTCAATATCGTAAAGAGCGGTGCGCTGGGCGGCGAAAAGGAAGTGGCGGAGAATATTCGGCTGGGATCGGTTCAGGCCAGTCTTTCAACCGTTTCCTCGCTTTCAGGCTGGGTGCCGGAATTGCAGATCCTCGATCTGCCCTTCCTGTTCCGTGATGGGGAGCACGTGCGCAAGGTGGTAACCGGCGAGACTGGCAACGAGTTGAAGACGAAGCTTGCCGCCCAGCAATTCATCGCTGCCGATTTCATCAATTACGGCGCGCGCCATCTGCTGACCAAGGAACCGGTAACACGGCCCGAGCAGCTGGAAGGCAAGAAGATCCGCGTCATCCAGAGCCCGCTGCACACCAAGCTGTGGAGCGCCTTCGGCACCACGCCGGTCGGTATTCCGATCACCGAGACCTATAATGCGCTGGCCACAGGCGTGGCCGATGCCATGGATCTTACCAAGTCCGCCTATGCCGGCTTCAAGCTATACGAGGTCGTGCCTTATCTAACGGAGACCGGCCACATCTGGGCTTCAGGCGTCGTTTATTATGGCGCGACCTTCTGGAACCAGCTGGATGACGAAGAAAAGAAGGTGCTGTCGGAGGCTTCCAGCGAAGGCGCGAAGTACTTCAACCAGCTGATCGTTGAAGATGAAACGAAGTCCGTTGAGCTTGCGTTGTCCAAGGGTGGCAAGGTGCTGCAGCCGGAAGCGCTGGATGGGTGGCGCAAGGGCGCTCAGGGCGTCTGGCAGGATTTCGCCGGCATTGTTGGGGGTATCGAGAAGATACAGGCCGTGCAGTCTGCCTGAGACTACGGGTCAGACGAAGAACAGGGAGGCGTGTGAGCGCCTCCCCTCTTTTATTAGCGAATGTCTTCCGGCAGAACGTCCGAGGGAATGTTCTGATAGGAAACCGGGCGCATGAAGCGGCGGATCGACATGGTGCCGACAGAGGTTGCGCCGAAGTTCGTGGAGGCCGGGTAGGGGCCACCGTGAACCATGGCTTCGGAAACTTCCACGCCGGTCGGGAAACCGTTGGCGAGAACGCGGCCCGCCTTGCGTTCCAAGATCGGCAGCAGCTTGCGGGCGAGTTCGGCGTCGCCTGCATCGAGATGCAATGTCGCCGTCAGCTGGCCTTCGAAGCTCTTGGCAACCTCAAGCATTTCTTCGGTGCTATCAACAGTCACGATCAGGCCAAGGGGTCCGAAGACTTCTTCAGCAAGCGCATGGTTGGCAACCCAGTCCTTGCCCGAAACGCGGAACAGGTAAGGCGTTGCATTGCGCAGGTTGCAGGTGGTGGTCAGCACGTCGCGCACGCCGTTGCCGGCAGCGATACGATCACGGCCATCGCGATAGGCAGCGGCGATACCGTCTGTCAGCATGACCTGCGGGCCAACTTCGGAAAGAGCGGCGCGTGCGGTTTCAGCAACCGCATCCGCCTGCTCGGAGAGGATGACGGCGATGCCGGGGTTGGTGCAGAACTGGCCCGCACCCATGGTCAGCGAACCCGCCCAGCCCTTGGCGATGGCTTCACCACGGGCGGCAACGGCTTCCGGCAGCAGGAACATCGGGTTGACCGAACCCAGTTCGCCGAAGAAGGGGATCGGCTCGGGGCGCTGGGCGCAGAGATCGAACAGCGCACGACCGCCAGCGAGCGAACCGGTGAAGCCGACCGCCTTGATGCGCGGATGCTGCACGAGCGCGGAACCGACATCGCGGCGGCCACCCTGGATCAGCGAGAAGACGCCGGGATGCAGATTGTGCTTCTTGACGGCGGCAAGAACCGCTTCGGCAACGATTTCACCGGTGCCGGGATGGGCGGAGTGACCCTTGACGACAACAGGGCAACCGGCAGCCAGAGCCGCAGCGGTGTCACCACCGGCCGTGGAGAAGGCGAGCGGGAAGTTCGACGCGCCGAAAACGGCGACAGGGCCGATCGGACGCTGCATCAGGCGGATATCCGGGCGCGGCAGCGGCTGGCGATCCGGCAGTGCTTCGTCATGGCGGCGGTCGAGATAGTCACCCTTGCGGATGTGCGAGGCGAACAGGCGGAGCTGGCCGACGGTGCGGCCGCGTTCGCCCTGCAAACGTCCTGCGGGCAGGCCGGTCTCGGACGAGCCGATTTCGGTAATGGCGTCGGCGCGGGCTTCGATCTCGTCGGCAATGGTGTCGAGGAATGCGGCGCGCTCTTCGCGGGTGGTGTAACCGTAGCTCCAGAAGGCTTCTTCAGCTGCCTCACAGGCGGCATTCACCAGATCGACGGTGCCGACCGAAAAATCGAAAGCTTCGCCATGTGCAGGCTCGCTGCGGAATTTTGCTTCCGTTGCGACCCATTCTCCTGCAACCAGATGTTTGCCGTGCGGCTTGAAACTCATTGTGCTCTTCCCTGAAAACTGATCCTGTGTGGAAAACCCACCCGACACCGTGACGTTGCACCGAAAGGCGACAGCGCAAGCGCCATCAGCCGCGATCCTCGCCCGGTTGCCTTCTGCCTTAGCCCGTGTAGGGCCTGAGCGAAAGCCGGTTTTTCAACTATCTGACCAAAAAGTGTGATTAATTGGGCGAAGCGTGAAAAAGACCTGCTTCCGTTTACGCACACGACGCTCTAATGTGACGCCATGATGACAAACAGATTTCCGAAATATGTTGCCTGGTCGCTTCTTCTGTTGATTGTAATCGTGACTGTCAGCCCCATTGGGCTGAGGCCCCACACATTGACGACGGTCGGCATTGACCGCGCAGGTGCCTTCGCCCTCTGTTCGGCCGCCTTCGTGCTCGCCTATCCGCGTTACTGGCTTGCCATCATCGTCGCGGGCATTGTTGCGGCTTTTGGCATCGAGGCGCTGCAATTCCTGTCGCCGACACGCCATCCGCATCTGACCGACGCAGCCGTGAAGGCCGTTGGGGCTGTTGCCGGCGGATTGGCCGCCTATTCCTATCTCATGTTTCGGGCGAAGATGGCCGCAGGCTGACACATCCCCTGCGGTCAGTTCCGATTAGCCATTCCCATTCGCGAGACCGAAGCGGCTGTGTGACAGCGTCCGCTCGATGCCGCGCAGTTCCGCCAGCCCCTTCAGCCTGCCGATGGCGGGATAACCGGGCTGCGCGCCGCGCGTCAGGTCGTCAAGAATTTCCTGCCCGTGATCCGGCCGCATCGGAATGGTGTGGTCTTCACGGCCCTCGGCGCGTCGACGGGCTTCTTCGGTGATCAGGGCGGCAATGACGGCGACCATGTCGGTTCCGCCTTCCAGATGTTCGTCCTCGAAGAAGGAGCAGGGCACGGTGTCCGTGTCGCGCGTCACGTTGCGCAGGTGCACGAAATGGATTCGATCTGCAAAACGGCTGGCGATAAAGGGCAGGTCGTTATCCGCACGCGCACCGAGAGAGCCGGTGCAGAGCGTGACGCCGTTGGCGCGGCTGTCGACCTGCGACAGCATATGGGCGTAATCCGCCTCCGTTGAAAGAATACGCGGCAGGCCGAGAAGCGGCCAGGGCGGATCATCGCCATGGGCGCAGATGTTGATGCCGACGTCTTCGGCAACCGGCGTCACCTCGGAGAGAAAGTCGATCAGGTTCTGCTGCAGCCTTTCGCGATTAACGCCATGGTAGGAACGCAGCTTTTCGATGAGTTCCGGCAGGGTATAACCATCCGCCGAGCCGGGCAGGCCAGCACCGATATTGCGCGATAGCGCGATGATTTTTGTGTCGGGCATCTCGGTGAACCGCTTTGCCGCATCCTCCAGCAACCAGTCAGGATAATCCCGCGTCGCGTCCGGGCGCTTGAGAATGTGAATATCAAAGGCAGCGAAATCGGTGAGGTCGAAGCGCATCGCTTTCGCGCCGTGTTTCGTTTCCCAGCGCAGGTCAGTGCGGGTCCAGTCCAGCACGGGCATGAAGTTGTAACAGACAGTGCGGATGCCTGACGCCGAGAGGCGGCGCAGCGTTTCCTGCCAGTTGGCGATATGGGTTTTCCAGTCGCCCGTCTGGGTCTTGATGGACTCGGAGACGGGCACGCTTTCCACCACGTCCCAATAAAGCCCGCCGGCTTTGATGGCCTCATGCCGCCTGGTTATTTCGTCCACCGGCCAGACATCGCCGGTGGCGATGTGGTGCAACGCGCTGACAATGCCTTCCGCACCCGCCTGAGCCGCATCCTGAACCGTGACCTTGTCGACCGGGCCGAACCAGCGCCATGTATGTCTCATCTTTCGTCCTCAAAAATTCCGTCTGCGGAAAAAGTCAGTTGCACCTTGCAGGCGGTGGAGCGGTCTCCGGCCTGCTCGAATGCGGCCTTCGCCTCATCAAGCGGGAAGCTGTGGGAAATGATCGGCCGCACATCGATCTTGCGCGTTGAGATCAGCCCGGCGGCGATGGTGAATTCGTCGTGGAAACGCTGCGAACCGCGCCAGAGGATTTCCTTACCCACCAGCGCATTGAGCGGAATGGTGATGTCGCCGGTGACGCCGACCTGTACGATCGTGCCGCGCGGGCGCACGCAGGCAAAGGCGGTACGAAGCGCAGGGGCTGCTGCCGAGCAGTCGAAGATGACGTCGAAGTAGCCTTTGTTCTCCTGATACGGCAGAAGGGCATCGGCATCTGTTGCAGCGTTGATTGAGCGATCAGCACCCATGGCCGGCGTGCGTTGCAAGGCTGCATCGGTAAGATCCGTAGCGACGATGACGCCTGCTCCCGCGTGGCGGGCAGCTGCGATGGTGAGAAGGCCAATAGGTCCCGCCCCGGTCACAAGCACTTTTGCCCCTCTAAGGTCGCCGGCCTGAATCACGGCGTGCAGGCAGACGGCGAGCGGTTCGGTGCAGGCAGCCTCCGCGGGCGAGGTCGCCTCCGAAAATGTCGCGCATTGTTTGGCGGGAACCACCAGCCGGTCGCGAAACATGCCCTGTTCGTGCGGCAGGCGCATGGCGCTGCCCATGAAGCGCATGTCGAGGCAATGGATCGGCTGGCCCTTCAGGCAGAACTGGCAATGGCCACAGGGTTGCGAGGGATTAACGGCGACGAGCTGGCCGATGGCGAGCCCGCTGACGCCTTTCCCCAGCGCCCGCACATGGCCGGATGCCTCATGCCCGGAGATGATTGGTTCGCGCACCCTGACCGGGCCAAAACCGCCATCTTGAAAATAATGGAGATCGGAGCCGCAGATGCCACCCGCTGCCATGGCGAGCAGCACCTCGCCGGGTCCCGGCTCAGCGAGATTCTCTGTTTCGACGCGAATGTCCTTCTCGCCGTATAGACGTGCCACGCGGGTCTGCATGACCATGCCCTCATGTCTTGATATGGAATGATGATCCCGCGCAGCGAACCGCGCGGGCAGGGTGCCTCGTCAGCGGATCAGGCCCATTTCGGTCGGCAGCCACAGGGTGATTGCCGGAACGAACGTGATCAACAGCAGCGCCACGAATAGCGGCACCAGCCAGGGCAGGATGGCCATGGTCGTGCGTTCGACGGAGAGTTTCGCCACGCGCGAGAGCACGAACAGCACCATGCCGAGCGGCGGATGCAGCAGACCGATCATCAGGTTGAGCGTGATGATGAGGCCGAAATGCACCGGATCGATATGAAACTGCAGCACGAGCGGCAGAAGGATCGGCACGAGGATGGTGATGGCCGCAATCGTATCGAGGAAGCAGCCCACGAACAGCATCAGGAGATTGACCAGCACAAGGAAAATCCACTTGCTGTCCGTGATCGTCAGGATCGCCGCCGACAGGAGCTGCGCTGCCTGGCTGACGGTCAGCAGCCATGCGAAGACCGAGGCCGCCGCGACGATGAAGAGCACCGATGCGGTGGTTTCGATCGTGTCGAAGGTCGATTTCGCCAGCGTCTTGAAGGTCATCGTGCGATAGCGGACGAGGCCGAGAAACAGCGACCAGAGCACGGCGGCGACGGCTGCCTCCGTCGGTGTGAACCAGCCCATGGTCATGCCGCCGATCAGGATCACGGGCGTCATCAGCGCCATCACGGCGGAGAAGTCGAAATACCAGTCGCAGGCGAGCAGGATGACCAGTACGATCAGGATCGACAGGTTGAGGGAAAGGCCGAGCGCCGTGAGGATGTAGATGCCGAGTGGCACCATCATGACGATAAGGACTTCCAGTGACGCGCCGAAAATGGTTCTGAGGTTAAACGGCGTATCTGAGCCCCAGCCCTTGATATAGGCGAACACGGCAACCGTGATCATCATCAGAAGCGTCATGACGACGCCCGGAACGATGCCGGCCATGAACAGCGCGCCAATCGAGACATTAGCCATCATGCCGTAGATGACGAAGGGCAGCGATGGCGGGAAGATCGGGCCGAGCGTTGCGGAAGCGGCAGTGACGCCGACGGCCGCTTCGACCGGATAACCGTGGTCCTTCATGGCCTTGATCTCGATGGTGCCGATACCGGCCGCATCTGCAAGCGCGGTGCCCGACATGCCGGAAAAGATCACCGAACCGATGATGTTGACCTGGGCGAGACCACCCTTCATCCAGCCGACGAGCGCGACGGCGAAGGAATAGATACGTCCTGTCACGCCTGCCGTATTCATCAGGTTGCCGGCAAGGATGAAAAATGGCACGGCCAACAGCGGGAAGCTTTCCACACCCGCGATCAGGCGCTGCGCCGCTATGATATCGGGCGCGACATTATAAAACACGATGTAGAGCAGAGAAGCCGAGGCCATGGAAATGGCGACTGGCAGGCCGATCACCATCAGGAGAAGAAAGGAGCCGATGAGAAGCAGCATGCGATCAATCCCCCGCGCTCTGGAATTCTTCGGGCCGCTCCAGCACGGAATAACCACGCTGCATATTGGCGATGAAGACCTGTACCGACCGGAAGAACATCAGAACGAAAGCGGCCAGAACCGTATAAAAGACGATGCTGCGCGGTAGGGCCACGGTGACCATCTCCTCATCCGCGACGATTTCCATGTAGCGCCACATCAGCCAAGAGGTGTAGGCGAAGAACAGGATCCGCAGCACATCGACGAGGATCGACATGGCGCGGGCCACCTGCGGCGGCACGTAGTGATAAAGCACATCCACCTGGATGTGGCGCGACATGCGCACGCACATGACCGAACCTAAAAAGACGACGCCGATCAGGCAGTTGACGGCGATTTCTTCCGTCCAGGCGTAGCTGTCATTGAGTACGTAGCGGGTGAAGAACTGGAGGAACACGCAACCTGTCATCAGCCAGAAGAGGCCAAGCGTGACCCAGTCTTCGAATGAATAAACCTTGAGATCGACCTCCGGCGGCGCCTCGTCGAACGTATGGGCGAGTTCCTCAGGCGTGACCTGAGTATGAATTTCCTGCGACATTGAGATATCCCGTCTGGAGAGAAAGGGCGGTGCGGCAAGAGGGCCGCACCGGATCTTGCTTCACTTGACGGCGCGAATGGCTTCCCAGTCGGCCTTGTCGTAACCGAAATCCTCGAACTTCACTTTTTCGAGGACGTTCTTCTCGAAGTCGGCCTTGTCGACTTCGGCGACGGTCAGGCCGCGCTTCTTGAAGTCCTCGACGAGGCTTTTCTCGCGGCCTTCGATGGTCTTGGTGGTGCGCTCGGCGGCCTGCTGCATGACTTCGGTGAAGATTTTCTTGTCTTCATCTGAGAGCTTGGACCACAGGTTCTTCGAGATCACCGTGTTGAGGTGGTCGACGATATGGCCTGTCAGGACGATGTTCTTCTGCACTTCGAAGAACTTCTTTGCCTCGATGGTTGTCAGCGGGTTTTCCTGCGCATCGACGGTGCCATTCTGGAGCGCCAGATAGACTTCCGCGAAGGCAATCGGCGTGGTGTTCGCGCCGCAGGCGCGTGGCATGGCGAGATAGGCGGGAACATCAGGCACGCGCATTTTCAGCCCGCCCATGTCGGCGCAGGTGGCAATCGGCTTGTTCGATGTTGTGTGGCGTGTGCCGTAATAGCTGACGGCAGCGATATGGTTGCCGGTCTTGTCTTCGTAACCCTTGGCGAGCCGCTTGAAGATATCGCTTTTGGTATAGGCGATCAGATGGCTCGGATCGCGGAAGATGTAAGGGAAATAGGTGACGCCGATCGGCTTGAAGTCACGCGCGGCAAAGCTCGACCCGGAAATGATGATATCAACCGTGCCGATCTTCAGGCCCTGATTGATATCGGCTTCCTTGCCGAGCTGCGAGGCCGGAAAGACATCGATCTTGTAGCGGCCATCGGTGCGCTTGGCGATCTCTTCCGCGGCCCAGACCGAATCCGTATGGAACGGCTCTGAGGTCTCGTAGACATGTGCCCATTTCAGTGCGGTCTGCGCCTGCGCCGCAAGCGCCGAGAGCAGGATGGCCGCTGTTGCGCCCATCAAAGTCGACAATCTGATTTTCATTCTTAACTCCTCCCGAATTAAAGCCAGATTTCCGTTTTTCCCGTCGCCGGTTGTGGCGGCGGTTATTCTTCTCCGAGCGTTTCCTCCCCGAAACTTTCGGAAAATCTCTTCTGCGACAGCGTCAGATGCTGCCGCATCGCCTCCCGGGCACCTTCCGGATCGTTCGCGGCAATGGCGTCGCGGATGACCCGGTGTTCCTGCACGGCGAGGTTCCAGGTGTGCGGACCTTCGAAATAGCTGGCGAGCTTTTCGAAAAAGGGTGACAGGCTGCGCTCGTCATAGATCAGGCCGGTAAAGCGGTTGAGCGCCGAGTTGCCGATGATGTCGGCGATGGCGGTGTGAAAGGCCCGGTCGAGATTGAGCGCCTGCGGTGAATTGTCGAGTGCGCCGGCCATGCGCTCGATGATGTCATCCAGTTTGACGATGCATTCCGGCGTGGCGAGCCGTGCGGCTTCCTCCGCGATAGCGCTTTCGATGATGCAACGCGCCTGCAGGATTTCGAAAGGCCCATGCGCATCCGGCACTGTTGGCTTTTCTTTCCCCTGTTTGCCGGTTGCGTTTACATAAACGCCCGAACCCATGCGAATATGGATATGGCCTTCCACTTCAAGAACGATAAGCGCTTCCCGCACCGTGGGGCGTGATACGCCGAAGCGTTCCGCAAGGTCGCGTTCCGCCGGCAGGCGCTGACCGTCCGTCAGTTCCCCGCTTTCGATGAGCAAGCGAATTTGTTCCGCAACCAGCCGGTAAAGGCGGCGCGGCTCAAGAGCCACAAACATGATGTCCTCCCAGCGCGAAAGTCTCCCCCAATCGCGCAAGCGGTAAGATTGTCTTACCAATTTCATTAGGGCGCATTTGGGCGACGCTGTCAATTAGACGTTAATGAAAAATATACGGAGGTCGTCAGGAGGCTCAGCGGGGCGGTATTGTCACGCTCCCCGGGGCTCTGGCTCCCGGGGGTTCTGCCATTTCCTCATTCTGTCCGCGAGCTGGCCGGGCAGCCGGATTCCTTGGGTGGAGAACGACGGCAAAGTCGCAAACTTTGCCTCTCTCAATGTTTTGGATGATGTCGGGGCGCGATGGCTTGCCAGCAGTTCGCGACATCGGCTGGCAAGCGATCGCTTCTTTCCCTTTGAGGGCAGGCTTTTCAGCCCCTGCCCGTCGCCAGCTTCAGGCCGTCTTTACCGTCGATAATTACATTCACCTCACCATAGCCGCCAATGGAAAGGTGTGGCGTCTCGATAGGATGCAAATGGGTGGCGTTGATGACCACCACTGACGCCCCCATGTTTTCCCCCGCCTGGATGCCGGCGGGGGCGTCCTCGAAGACAATGCAGTCTTGCGGTGATACGCCGAGCTTTTCGGCCGCTTTTCGATAGCCTTCAGGATCGGGTTTGCCGTTCACCACGTCTTCCGCACAGATCATGACAGGCGGCGGTGCAATGCCCGCCGCAGCGAGCCGGCGTTCAGCCAGTTCACGTACGGCCGACGTCACGATAGCCCACTTGCCCGCCGGCAGCGACTGTAGGAAAGCGCCGGCGCCCGGTATCTGAACAATGCCATCCACATCATCCATCTCTGCACGAAGGATCATTTCGGCCTGCTCATCCACGTCGAGACCCGGAATGGCCTCACGGCGGATAACTTCCGAAGCTCGCATGCCGTGAATGCGCTGCAGGAAGGCATTCGGCTCGATGCCATTCGCCACTGCCCACTCCCGCCATACGCGCTCGACGACGGCGATCGAATTGACGAGTGTGCCATCCATGTCGAACAGGAAGGCCGCAAACTGTTGCGAAAAAATCTGCTTTTGCGGCGGGACTTTGCTGTGCATATCATTCTTCCGTTGAACTGTCGGCCTCGCCTGTCTCTACAGTATTGTCAGGCATAACGGAATCGTTTTTCGGCCGCCAAGGGCCGATGGTCATCTGCTGCGGGTGGGAGATGTTGTCCCGGAATCGGAGGCGGTCAGACTCACGCGAGTCGAGGTCGTCGGCAGGCAGGGCGGCGGTGAACAGAGCCACACCCGGAGTCAGCCTGCAGCAAGGATGCGCTGTTATCCTTTGCCTTCATATGCCAGGGAAGGTACCGGATTCAAAGGGATAACAGATGTTATTGAAGGTTCTGCATGAGAGTTTCGAAAGCGGAATTTTCTTAACGATTTCCCTCTCTTGAGGGTGGCGTTAACTATTTGTTAACCATATTCGAGGTACCTAATTGTCAACGATTTGTTTACCAAGATGACCAAAGTGCTAACAGACCAGCGTTCCATCCGCATCAAAGGCCGCTCCTTCCTCGCAGTCGTCCTGTCCCCCGAAGCTCCGGTCGCTCAATGGCTGGAAAGGCTCGATGATCTCGCGGCGCGTTCGGCGGGCTTCTTCCTGTCGCGGCCGGTGGTCCTCGATGTTTCGGAACTGTCGCTCGACAAGGCGGGTCTGAAGGACCTGCTGGCGGCGCTCAGGGAGCGCAATGTCGGCATCATGGGCATCGAGGGCGTTCGTCCCTCGATGATCGAGCCGGGCATGCCCCCATCGCTGAAGGGCGGAAAGCCGGCTTCCGATGTCGAGGTCGAGCCGGTCGCCGTGGTTGCCGAATTGCCGGAGGAAAAGCCCCGTACATCGGGTGAAATCCGCGCCGTCGTGCAGTCGCTCGTCATCAACGAGCCCGTGCGCTCCGGCCAGTCGATCATGTTTCCCGAAGGTGACGTGACCGTCATCGGCTCGGTCGCCTCGGGGGCGGAGATCATCGCTGGCGGTTCGATCCATGTTTATGGCGCGCTTCGCGGGCGGGCCATGGCCGGTTCGCTCGGCAATGTCTCTGCGCGCATCTTCTGCCGCAAGCTGGAGGCCGAGCTTCTGGCAATCGACGGCGTCTACAAGGTGGCTGAGGACATTGACGACAAGCTGCGCGGGCAACCCGTTCAGCTCTGGCTGGAAGACGATACGATCAAGGCCGCAAAACTCGGCTGATAACAGATAAACACGCACGAACAGGAGAGAGCCATATGGGGAAGGTAGTCGTTGTAACTTCCGGCAAGGGCGGGGTCGGCAAGACCACCTCGACCGCAGCGCTTGGCGCCGCATTGGCGCAGAATAAAGAGAAGGTCGTGGTTGTCGATTTCGATGTCGGTCTGCGCAACCTCGATCTCGTCATGGGTGCTGAACGCCGCGTGGTCTACGATCTCGTCAACGTTATTCAGGGCGATGCCAAGCTGACGCAGGCGCTGATCCGCGACAAGCGCCTGGAGACGCTGTTCCTGCTGCCCGCCTCGCAGACGCGGGACAAGGACAATCTGACGCCGGAAGGTGTCGAATGGGTTATCAACGAGTTGAAGAAGCACTTCGACTGGGTGATCTGCGACAGCCCCGCCGGCATCGAGCGCGGCGCGACGCTGGCCATGCGCCATGCAGATGTGGCTGTGGTCGTTACCAATCCTGAAGTCTCCTCGGTGCGCGACAGCGACCGCATCATCGGCCTGCTCGATTCAAAGACGCTGAAGGCCGAGCGCGGCGAGCGCATGGAAAAACACCTTCTCATTACCCGCTATGATTCTGCGCGTGCGGAGCGGGGTGATATGCTGAAGGTCGACGACGTTCTCGAAATCCTGTCGATCCCGTTGATTGGCATCATTCCCGAGAGTTCGGATGTGCTGCGCGCCTCCAACGTCGGTGCGCCGGTCACGCTCGCAGATGCCCGTTGCGCGCCGGCCATGGCCTATTTCGACGCTGCCCGCCGCCTATCGGGGGAAGATATTCCGGTGGTTATTCCGGGCGAAAAGCGTGGCATCTTCTCCAAGATCTTCGCAAGGAGGGCTGCATGAGTCTCTTCAATCTTTTTCGCAAACAGAAGTCGGCACCGCTTGCGCGTGAGCGCCTGCAAGTGCTGCTCGCCCATGAGCGGGCCTCATCGGGCTCTGATCTTGTCGCCATCCTGCGGGAAGAAATTCTCGGCGTCATTGCCAAGCATGTACAGATCGACGGCGACCGTGTGCACGTGAAGATGGATCGCGACGAACATTTCTCGATTCTCGAGATCGACGTCGAAATTCCGCTCGGCGCAGATCTCCGCGCCGCGTGACATAGGCATGAAAGACGCCGCCCCAACCGGGGCGGCGTTTTATTGCGCGGTCGTATCCACGGGATTTCGAAACGCGTCAGCGAGATCGTCCGGAAGCGGGCGCTGAAGGTTCATCCCGTTCGGCGGGATCGGAGCGTTGAACCATTTCTCGTAGATTTTCTCGATTTCACCGCTCGCATAGATTTCACCCAGGGCCTCGTTGACGGCATCTCTGAAACCGGTATCGCCGTGGCGAAGCATCAGGCCGTAGGGTTGAGGTGGCGCAAGATATTCATTTGAAATTGCGTAATCCTCAGGCCTGCCTGTTTCGGCGACGAAGGATCGCAGAAGAATATCGTCCATGACGAAAGCCGAAGCACGGTTTTCCGTCACCATCTCGAAACCGCCTTCGGTGCTGTCATTTTGCAGCACGGCGATGTTCAGCCCCAGTTTGCGATTGAGCACGTTCAACTGGCCGATATTGATGGTTCCCGTCGTTACCACCACGGTACGCCCGGCAAGATCCGCGACGGTATTCAGGCCGCTCGATTTCAGCGCCACGTATCGCGTACCGGTGATGAAGTGGCTGTAGGAGAACCATACGGCCTTGCGCCGTTCTTCCGTGTTCGTGCTCGCCACACATTCCATGTCGATCGTGCCGTCATTGAGAAGCGTGATCCGATTGCTGGGCGTGCGTTTGACGAAGTCGACCTTCAGTCCCGGCAAATCCAGTTTTTCCCTGATGGAATCCACCACCTTGAGGCAAAGCTCGATGCTGTAGCCGATCGGCTCCGGGCCGGTGCCGAGATACGAAAAGGGGATATTGCGATCGGCATAACCCAGCCGGATGATACCGGTTCTAGCAATGGTCTCGAGTGTCGGCGGCTGCACTTCCTGCCCGGCCGCATAAGTGGATAAAAGGCTAAAAATTCCTAATGCAAGCCATAATGTCGATCTCTGCATCGCGCATCTCCAGCTAAAGTATCTGTCGAAACGTGTTTTCATGAAAATGGAGGCGGGGGTGCGAGCACCTTAATCCTGATATTCTTTCGGTTGTTCGTAGGCCTGTCTCAGAGCTGCTGCCATCGGCAGGTTCAGATTCATGCCGTTTGGCGGAATGGGTCTGGTGAACCATTTTTCATAGAGATCATGAATGGCGGGGCCAGTGAAAATCCGTTTCAGACTGTCGTTGACGACCGCCTTGAAGGCCGGGTCGTCGCGACGGAAGACCAGCCCATAGGGTTCGGGTGCGCTCAGCGTCTCCTCGGAAAGCGCATAAAGATCCGGATTTTCAGATGTCGCCGCCAGCGCCGCCAGCAGGATACCATCCATCACGAAAGCCGAAGCCTTGCCGGAAACGACGAGGGCGAAGGCTTCCTCGTTGGTTTTCGTCGGCATGACGGAGATATTAAGGTTCTTCTCGCGGTTCACGGCATTGAGCTGCTCAATATTAACGGTTCCGGAGGCGGATGTGACTGACCTGCCTGCCAGATCGGCGAGGCTTTTCAGATTGTCCTGCTTGCGCGAGAGAAACTGTGTTGCCGTCATGAAATTCGGATAGGAAAAGTCCACGATCCTGCGACGGTCGCTATTATTGGTCGTGGCGGCGCATTCGATATCGATCTGACCGCCGCGGACAAGGATGAAGCGGGTGGCGGGCGTGGCCTTGACATATTCGACGTCGAGCTTGTCGAGTTTCAGGGACTTGCGAATGTCCTCGCTGATCGTCCTGCAGAGATCGGTTGAGAAACCGGTCACTTCTCCGTTCGGCAGCTGATAGGAAAAGGGAGGTTCAGCCTCACGATAGCCGATGCGGATTTTTGCGGTCCTGGCGATCTGCTGAAGCGTGTCGCCTTCACCGGCGGCCTGCAGCGGGGTGAGGGGGGCAAAGCATGTGAGGAAAAGGCAATAGACTGCAATACGCATTTATGTCCTCTTGGCCGGCGGCCGGTTTCTCAAATCGCTTTTTGTGAAGGGCAATAGGTTTCCTGTGTCGGTCGTCCGGCATCGTGGCCCGTTTGCGCGGCTCGATCGGCGATTTCGGTTCTTCCCACTTGGACGATGACCGCACGGTTTTTTAGAACCTGCGCAAGCGGTGCAGGCTCGGCGAAATAATAGCCCTGGGCCTCGTCGCATCCGGAAAGTTTGAGCACCTCGACTTGCTCCATGTTTTCCACCCCCTCGGCGGTCACCTTCAGCCCGATCTGTTCGGCCATGTCGATGACGGTGTTGACGATAGCCGAACACATGGGATTGGTCGGAAGGCCGGAAACGAATTCGCGGTCGATCTTGATCTTGTCGAAAGCGACGTGGGTGAGCGTGCTGAGCCCCGCATAACCGGTGCCGAAATCATCAAGCGCGAGGCGGACGCCTCTTTCCTTCAGCATTTTTAGAACGCGCGTGCTGCTGTCGCGCTCAAGCATGGCCGTTTCCGTCACTTCCAGCTCAAGCCGTTCGGCCGGGAATCCGGATGCTTCAAGCGCCCGGTCCACAATGGGGACGATATCGTCATTGCAAAGCTGAACGGCGGATAGATTGACGGCAAGTCTGATATCCTTCGGCCAGGTCATTGCATCCATGCAGGCCTGCGCCAAAACCCACTCGCCCAAGGGCCTGATGAAGTTGTTTTCTTCCGCAAGCGCGATGAAGCGGTCCGGAGAGATCAGGCCAAGCTTGCTGTGGCGCCAGCGGGCAAGCGCTTCATACGCGACGATGCGGCCGCTCTGCAGATTGACCACGGGTTGGTAATGCAGCTCGAACTCATGGTTTTCGAGGGCGGATTTCATGTCTATTTCCAGCGCGTGCTTGTGCTGCGCAGCCATGTCCATGCCTGGCTCATAGAAGACGAAATAGCCGCAACCCATGGATTTCGCCCGGTAAAGGCCGAGATCGGCATGTTGCAGCAGCTGTGTGGCCGATGTGCCGTGACCGGGCGCACAGGCGATGCCGATGCTGGTATCGATGCTGATGTCGCTGCCTTCGAGCGCGAAACTGCGCGACACGGCATGCACCACCCGCGCTGCCAGCATCGCCGCATCGCTCTCAAAGTCGCCGCTTGTCGACTGTATGATCGCGAATTCATCGCCGCCCAGGCGGCTCACCATGTCGTTTTCTCCGAGGACGGAGGAGATCCGCGAAGCGACAGCCACCAGCAGGGCGTCGCCGGCCGCGTGCCCGAGCGTGTCGTTAACGGCCTTGAAACGGTCGAGGTCCAGCAGCATGACATTGAACAGCTGGCCGGACGCGGAGAGATGCTCAAGGCGGTTTTCCAGCGTCTTCATCAGCAGCACCCGGTTTGGAAGCCCGGTCAGCGCATCGTGATGGGCCATGTGCTCCATTTGCTGCGCCATGTCGCGTATCTGCCGCAGGCGTCCGCGTTCCAGAACGGCTTCGCGCAGCGTCTCGATGGCGGTTGCCATGTCGCCGATTTCATCCCGTCGATCCTGAAAGGGGGTTGCGACATCGGTTTCCTCGCGGGCGATCCGCAGGGTCGCCTGCACCAGCGCCGGTACGGGTTTCAGGAAATGCCGCGCGATCACCGTTACCAGAACACCTGTCACGGTCAGCACCACGATCAGCGCGATGAGCGAATTGTAGATCAGTTTGCGCTGCGCACCATAAAGCGCATCCGAACCACCGATGCTGACGGCGACCGCGCCGATCGGCTTTTTCGTCTCCGTACTGATGATCGGCAGCAGGCCGATATAGTGGCTGGAGTCGCCTATGGTTGCAAACCCCGTCGCGAAGCGCGCCGCCACGGCATCTCTGGCGAAGATCGGGTCGGTAGCGAGCGGTTTTTCATCATCGTCTGTAGCGTTGTCGAAGGCGGCTGCGATCTGCCTGAAACCGGAATCGGCGTCATCATAGCGGAACAGCCAGACGGCATTTTTCGTCTGGGCGCCTATGAGCGCGAGAACATCGCTTGGATTGAAGCCCGTAACGAGAATGGATTCATCGTCGCCGATGGGCTTGTCGGTCAAAATGCCGTTGACCTGGCCATCGGCATCAGCCGTTACGCTGACATAGGTGTAGATGCTTCGAAGGGTGGCGCTGGCAATCTGGGAGTTGACGCGAGCCTGATTGAGCCACTGTTCGCTGGCGGCGGCAACGAACATGTACCAGCCCACAAGCGCGCCGATGCTGTAGGCGAAAATCACCCCACCCAGGAAAATCAGGGTGATCTTGCTGGCGAGCGAGCGCCGCCGCGACGACCGGCCCTTTTCCGGCGGCGTCGTTGAGCGAAGCATGTGGCCGGGCTCTACCTGTCTATCCATCCCCCGATAGGCAGTCTCTTCCATTCGCGATAGTCCCCCGCGATGTCGCGTTATGATTGTTTTATGGAATTTTTATAGGGCATGCACTTCAATGGTGTCTGCTAAATAATTCAACAAAGTTTAGATGCGATTAAGAATTAATCCGTCTTTTTACAGTCGCTGCTTATATAAGTTGTCCTTCCTTGCACTTCAGGTTGAGAAATAGACTCTGGCAGCCGAGTTCCAGTGGCGGCAACGGCCGCCCGGGAAAATCCCGCGACCGGCCTTGCCAAGCCTTGCATAAACGGCATGTTGGGCATCATACGCCGATTTTAGGGAATTTCGTCATGGCTCACAGGGGCAAGAACATCGCGCAGCTTTCCGCTCTCATCCAGGGTGGCCACCTTGATCCGCGCGCCCTGGTGGAAGAGACAGTCGATGCGATCCGTCAGGAGGCCGATCAGGCCATTTTCATAGGGCTGACGGCGGAGCGGGCCGCCGCCGAAGCGGAGGCCGCATCGACACGCATTCGCGAAGGCCGTTCCCGCGGGCTTCTCGACGGCATTCCCGTGGCCTGGAAGGATCTTTTTGATCTGGAGGGAACGGTGACCACGGCCGGATCGACCGTGCTTGCGGATGATGAGCCTGCGTCGCGGGACGCTGATGT
The DNA here is from genome assembly GCF_055382365.1 of Agrobacterium sp. 5Ca39. Taxonomy (NCBI): domain Bacteria; kingdom Pseudomonadati; phylum Pseudomonadota; class Alphaproteobacteria; order Hyphomicrobiales; family Rhizobiaceae; genus Agrobacterium; species Agrobacterium sp. 5Ca39. The sequence continues at coordinate 780,100 of NZ_AP026437.1, forward strand.
GGTGACCGCGCTGAAACAGGCCGGCATGATCTGCATCGGCCGAACGAATATGAGCGAGTTTGCATTTTCCGGTCTTGGCATCAATCCGCATTACGGCACGCCGCGCAATCCCCTTTCCAAGGATGGACACCGTCTGCCCGGCGGCTCCTCCTCCGGTGCGGGCGTGGCCGTGGCGGCCGGTCTGGTGCCGGTGGCGATCGGCACGGATACCGGCGGATCGGTCCGCATCCCCGCCGCTTTCAATGGCGTGGTAGGCTACAAGGCCAGCCGCGGCCGTTATTCGATGCGCGGCGTATATCCATTGGCGAAGAGTCTCGATTCGCTCGGGCCCCTCACCCGCACGGTTCAGGATGCGGTCTGGGTGGATGCCGCCATGCGGGGTAGGACTGCCGCCGATGTGCAGCGCGTGCCACTTTCCAGCCTTTCTCTTGTGGTGCCCGAGACCGTATTTTTCGACGGAATCGAGGACGAAGTCGCGGCCGCTTTCGAGCAGGCGATAGACCGTCTTGTCCGCGCCGGTGCCTCGGTGCGGCGAGAGGCATTCCCGATTTTTTCGGAACTGTTCGAGCTTATCAAGGAAAAGGGCGCGCTGGTGACCGCGGAGGCCTTCGCCCTGCACAAAACCCGGCTGGAAGGTGCTGATGCCGCGCACATGGACCCGCGCGTTGTCGCACGAACGAAGCTGGGGGCCAATATTTCAGTGCCGGATTACATAGCCATCGTCGATGCGCGTGAACGCATGACTGCGGCGTTTTCGGGAATGATGGGGAAAGGCGAACTGCTGCTGTCGCCGACATTGCCGCATGTTGCGGCCAGGGTCGCGCCGCTTCTCCAAAGTGACGATGCTTTTTTCGCCATGAATGCAAAAACCCTGCGCAACACGCAGATCGGTAACTTCTTCGATCTCTGCGGTGTTTCGATCCCCTGTGGAACGGGTGACGCAGGCATGCCGGTCGGTGTGCTGCTTTCAGGCCTGGACGGTACGGATGACCATGTGCTGGGGGCGGCGATGGCGATGGAAGAAATTGTTCGGGCTTGAGGTGTTCATCTTCTCGGCTTGTCGGGAACGTGGAACCTATCCCCCGATATCCTCTGGCCTGTCCCGAGGATTTGCTGCCGATCCTCGGCGCGAGGCCGAGGATGACGTTGCGAGGGAGAGGCTGCCGATAACCTCAACGCGCCGCCCAGTTGGCGCCGCGGCGGAACATGGTTTTCATCTGCGGCACGGAAAATTCCTTGGCCTGGTGGCCGAGCGCCGAATAAAACACGCGGCCCTTGCCGTATTTGCGTTTCCAGACCACCGGCATCACCACGCCGTCGATCCACCAGGCGTGGTCACCGGTGAATTTCGTCGTCGCCAGAACCTCGTTGGAGGGGTCGACATGCATGTAATATTGCTCTGACGTGTAAGGAAAATCGGAAATCCCCTCCATCAGCGGATCGTCAGGGCGGGTGATGTTGACCGTGTAGTCAATGATATTTCCGGGATGGGCGACCCATTGCCCGCCGATCATGAACTGGTATTCCACGCATTCGCGAAAACTGTCGCCCGCGCCACCATGAAAGCCGGCGATGCCGACGCCGTTTTCAACAGCCGCCGTCAGGTTCTTGATTTCTTCCTTCTCGATCTTTGACATGGTGACAATAGGCACAACAAGGCTGAGATCATGCACCGACGGATCGGCGAAAGCCTCGGTGCTGTGCTCGACATAGACCTTGAAACCGTCCTCCTCCAGAATGTCCTTGACGATGGTGGCGCATTCCTGCGGCTCGTGGCCGCTCCAGCCGCCCCAGACGATGAGTGCTTCGCGCATTTATTTCCTCCTCGGGATTATTTGCCGAGCTGGCCGTCGACCAGCGATGTTTCAAGCGGAGCAGGACGTTCCGCCTTGGTGGTGATGGAAACGGTCGTGCCGCTATCTGACGCCGTCTGGAAGGCTTCCATGACTTCCAGCACGTGGAGGGCAAGATCGCCATTGGCGCGGTGCGGACGGTTCTCGCGGATGGCGTAGGCCATGTCGGCGACGCCGATCGAACGGTAATTTCCGTCTGCATAGGGCGAAGACAGGGTCTGCGGCTCGAACTGTCCGCCCTTCTTCAACAATTGCACTTCGCCGCCAAAATGGTTGGGATCGGGGACGATCAGCGTACCTTCCGTGCCGTAGAGTTCCAGCGGCACATGTTTGTGGCCGGCGACATCGAAGCTCATACCCACCTGCACAACGGCGCCATTCTCGAAGGCCAGCACGCCGGACACATGGGTGGCGACATGGACGGGGATCTTTTCGCCGTTCTTTGGCTCACTTGTAATGAGGCGTTCGTTGCGGGGGGCAATGGCAAAACCCGCCACCCTGGCGACCGGGCCGAACAGGTTGACGAGATCGGTGATGTAATAGGGTCCCATATCCAGCATCGGCCCGCCACCAACCTCATAATAGAAGGCTGGGTTGGGGTGCCAGCGTTCATGGCCGGGGCACATGAAGGTGGCGGTGCCGCCCACGGGCTGGCCAAGCACACCCTCGTCGATCAACCGGCGCGCTGTCTGGTGCCCGCCGCCGAGGAAGGTGTCCGGAGCCGAACCGATACGCAGGCTCTTTGCCTTTGCCGCGTCCGCAAGGCGTTTGCCTTCGGCGAAATTGATGCCCAACGGTTTTTCCGAATAGGCGTGCTTGCCGGCGTCCAGCGCGCGCAGACCCACTTCCACATGCGCCTTGGGGATCGTCAGGTTGACGATGATCTCCACCGAGGGATCGGCGAGAAGTGCGTCGATGCTTGCCGCCTGGAGGCCGAATTCGTCGGCGCGGGCCTTTGCCGCCTGCTCGTTCATATCCGCAAGACCGCGAATGTCGAGAATGGGAAACGAAGCCATGGCCTTGAGATAGGCGCTGGAAATGTTGCCGCAGCCAATGATGCCGATGCCGACTTTGTTCATATAATCCTCCCGTAAATCAGAAATGCCTTGGCCTGTGCTTACCCCTGCGGGTTAGAGCGCTGGCCCGGTCGTGTTCCATGGCGATTCGTAAAGTTCGTAAAGCGCAACGGCCGCGGCCCCCTGCGCCCACAATTCGTCGCTTGCAACATCGAAAACCAGTTCCGCCACACCGGCCAGAGATGGCGGCACTGCGGCATTGTAGCTGTTGCGAATGCTGGCGATGAAAGGTTCGCCAAGTTCGAGGCTGGAGCCGGTAATGATGACCCGCGGCGGTGCAAACAGCGTGACGATATTGGCAAGTGTCAGGCCGAGGGCGGCACCGGCTCGCAAGGCGGCCGTGATGAGGTCGTGATCTTCGGCCGCAATCAGCGCATGAGCATGTTGCATGCCACGGCCGAGCCGGATCGCTTCGGCAAAACGCCCATCCGCCGGGCGGGAGCCCAAAATTGCGTTTTCACCGGCCTGGCTCGCCAGCCGCACCGTGCCTTCATTGGCAAGGCCGATGACGAGGTCACCCAGATTGTGGCTGAGACCGCCCGCGCCACGGAAGAGCTGGTTCTGGTGCAGCACGCCAAGGCCGAGCGTCTGTTCCAGCGAAATCAGCACCATGTCTTCGAGATCGCGCGCATGGCCGAACCAGTGATGGGCAAGCGTGATCGCGTGGGCGTCACTTTCGATAATGGTCGGCGAATTCAGCCGTGCTGTCATTTCCTCAGCGAAATTAACATTCACTTCCCGCAAAATCGGGCTGCTTCGAATCTTGCCGGTGCGATGTTCGATGACGCCGGGCAGGCCGAGACAGACCATGTCCACATCCTCAAGCGATAGACCGGCATCGACGACGCAACGTCTTACGCCGTCCTCCACCAGATCGGCGATGACGCCGATGGGCTGACGGTCTACCCGGATCGGCAAGGCAAGCGTGGAGAGTACATTGCCGCAAAAATCGGTGACGACAAAGACCATGCGGTTTGCGGCAATCTTGGCGCCCACAACGCGGGCGGCATCCGGATTCAGTTCCAGCATCACACGCGGTCTGCCGCGCCCACCTTCGGTGCGGATATCGCCCAGGTGCCGGGTCAGGATGAGCCCGTCATCCAAAAGTGAGGCGGTAATGGCGGAAACGGTCGTGGTGGAAAGCTGGGTGCGTTCGCTGATCTCAACGCGGGAAATGGGCCCATGTCGGCGGATGCTGTCCAGCACGCTCAGCCTGTTGATCGCGCGCATTAGTTCGGGGTCTGCGGTCTTCATGGGGTCCTGCTGCGATCAATGCCGGTTCGAGAACCGATTTACGTCGGGTTGCGGATTAAATAACGGTGTAGGGGAGGGGTGTGTCAAGCTGTTCGCGCAAAAAATCGGCATAGTGCCTTGACATTGGGCGAGGGCTAATGTGAATTAATCCGCATTGGGGAATAAATGAGGAAATCCCCGAGGGAGGATCACCATCATGACGATTTGGCACGCAGGCGCAAGCCTGAGCGGCAGGCTGACAGGCTTTGCCGCAACGACAAGCATTGCTCTCATGCTCGGCGCAGCAAGCGCCTCGGCCGCGACGGTCGTTAAATGGATGCATGTTGAGCTGGACCCGAAATCCGTGGCTGTCTGGGAAGAAATTGCCAAGGAATACGAGGCCAAGCACCCCGATGTGGATGTTCAACTGCAGTTCCTCGAAAACGAAGCCTTCAAGGCAAAATTGCCGACCTTGCTGCAATCGAACGATGTTCCGGACTTCTTCTATAGCTGGGGCGGCGGCGTTCTTGAGGAACAGTCCAAAACCGGTGCGCTGAAGGATCTGACGGAGGTTTTCGACGCCGATGGCGGCAAGCTGCGCCAGGCCTATAACGCTTCCGCAATTGACGGCCTGTCTTTCGACGGCAAGGTCTGGGCCGTACCTTATCGTGTCAGCCTCGTCAGCTTCTTCTATAACAAGGAGCTTTTCGCCAAGGCCGGTGTGAAGGCCGAAGACATCAAGACCTGGGCGGACTTCAGCGCGACGGTGAAGAAGATCAAAGACGCCGGCATCGTGCCGATTGCAGGTGGCGGCGGTGAGAAATGGCCGATCCACTTCTACTGGAGCTATCTCGTGATGCGCAATGGCGGCCAGGCCGTGTTTGACGCAGCCCGCAAGGGTGAAGGCGAAGGCTTTATGGATCCGGCGATTATCAAGGCGGGAGAGCAACTGGCCGAGTTCGGCAAGCTCGAACCCTTCCAGCCGGGGTATCTCGGTGCAACCTGGCCACAGGCACTGGGCGTCTTTGGCGATGGCAAGGCCGCAATCATTCTCGGCTTTGACAATACCGAAGCGAACCAGCGCAAGAATGCCGGCGACGGCAAGGGGTTGGCCCCTGAAAATATCGGTCGCTTCGCTTTCCCAGTGGTCGAAGGCGGCGCAGGCAAGGCTACAGACACTCTGGGCGGCCTGAACGGCTGGGCGCTCACCAAGAACGCCTCCAAGGAGGCTGTCGATTTCGCCACCTTCCTGACCAGCAAGGAAAGCGAAGAGAAAATGGCGACCGCCGGTATGATCCTGCCGGTTGCCACAGGGGCTGCCGGTGCGGTGAAGAACCCGCTGCTGGCGGATTCCGCCAAGCAGCTGGCTGCTTCCACCTGGCACCAGAACTTCTTCGACCAGACGCTCGGCGCTGCCGTCGGTCGTGTCGTCAACGATATCTCGGTTGAGATCGTTTCCGGCCAGATGACTGCCGAAGAGGGCGCCCAGCAGATTCAAGACGCATTCGAACTGCGCTGATCTGGTTTCCATGGCGGCGCCGCGAATGTGCGGCGCTGCTTATCTGCCTCCATGAAAGCGGATAGAGATGACGGATATTTCCATGACTTCTGCGTCCATACCGGCGCGCGGCGCGGCCAAGGCCAGGCGCAAGCAAAGTTCGGTCGCGCATGACCGGGCATTGACCCTTCTGGTCTTCCTGCCGCCCGCACTTTTGCTCTTTACCCTGTTTGTCATCCTGCCCATGGGCGAGGCGGCGTGGTACAGCCTTTATCGCTGGAACGGCTACGGCACGCCGACCGATTTTGTCGGCTTGAAGAATTTCCAGGTGCTTTTCGGCAATGCCGCATTCTCGCAGGCCCTGATCAATAACGGCCTCATCATCCTCATTTCGATCCTGATCCAGATTCCGCTGGCCATCTGGCTCGCCATGATGCTGGCGCACCGCATTCCCGGTGTCGTCGCCTTCCGGCTGGTATTCTTCCTGCCTTACGTTTTGGCTGACGTCGCGGCGGGTCTGATCTGGCGTTTCGTTTATGATGGCGATTATGGCCTGTTTGCCGCCATTTCCAATTTCTTCGGTTTCGCCAATCCCTATGTGCTGGCTGACAAGGATGTGGCGATCTATGCCGTGCTCGGCGTCATCGTCTGGAAATATTTCGGTTTCCACATGATGTTGTTCATCGCCGGCCTTCAATCCGTCGACAAGAACGTGTTGGAAGCGGCCGAAATCGACGGCGCGTCCGGCTGGCAGAAATTCCGTTACGTCACGCTGCCGATGCTGGGCTCCACGGTGCGCCTTTCCGTCTTCTTCGCGGTCATCGGCTCATTGCAGCTGTTCGACATGATCATGCCGCTGACCGGCGGTGGCCCGTCCAACTCCACGCAGACCATGGTCACCTTCCTCTACACCTACGGCGTCATGCGCATGCAGGTGGGGCTTGGCAGCGCGGTTGGCGTCGTTCTCTTCGTCATCTGCGTGACGCTCGCCTTCGGTTACAAAAGGATTTTCATGCGCCATGACTGACACATCCACTTCCGTCCGCATGCCGCTGCAAACCAAGCTTTATCTCTATATTTCATTGAGCCTGATTGCGGCCATCGTGCTCATCCCGCTTCTGACGACGGCGCTCGGTGGCTTCAAGACGCTGGGAGACCTGCGCGTTAACCCGTTCGGAATTCCGGCCGAATGGCAATGGGCCAATTACGGCGATATCCTGCTTGGCAAACGCTACTGGCTGCAGATTTTCAATTCGCTCGTCATCGCACTGCTGACGGTGTTCCTGACGCTGACAGTTTCGGCCATGGCGGCCTTCACTTTCGCGCATGTGAAGTTCTTTGGCTCGTCTTTCCTGCTCAATTATTTCCTGCTCGGGCTGATGTTCCCGGCGGCCACAGCCATTCTGCCGCTCTTCATCCGCATTCGCGATCTTGGCCTGCTCGATACCTATTGGGGCGTGGTGCTGCCGCAGGTGGCCTTTGGCCTCGGCATGAGCATTCTCCTGTTCCGCAATTACTTCCGTAATCTGCCCGACGAGCTGTTTCAGGCGGCCTTTGTGGATGGCTGCGGCTATCTGCGCTTTTTCTGGCATATTTCCGTGCCGCTTTCGCGGCCGATCGTGGCGACCGTTGGCATCGTTTCCTTTGTCGGCAGCTGGAACAGCTACATCCTGCCGCTGATCATGCTGAATTCGGAATCGAAATATCCCTGGCCGCTCGGCATCATGGTTTATCGCGGCGAATTCGGCACGGAGTGGCAGCTCGTTCTCGCCTTCATCACGCTGACGATCCTGCCGACCGTCATCGTCTTCTTCCTCGCACAGAAACACATCATCGCGGGCCTGACGGCCGGTGCCGTCAAATCGTGACGTGAAAGGAGCAAAATATGGCTTCCGTCGAACTTAGAGAGATCCGCAAGTCCTATGCCGCGCTCGATGTCATTCACGGCATATCGCTCGATATTGCTGATGGAGAATTCATCGCGCTGGTCGGCCCTTCCGGTTGCGGCAAATCCACCCTGCTGCGCATGATCGCCGGGCTGGAAGAAATCACCGATGGCGATATTCTCATCGGCGACAAGGTGGTCAACGGCATGACCCCGCGCGAGCGCAACATCGCCATGGTGTTCCAGTCCTACGCGCTTTACCCGCATATGACGGTGGCTGAAAACATGGGCTTCAATCTGAAGCTTGCCGGCCAGCCGAAAAACGTCATTGAAGAGCGTGTTGCGGAAGCTGCCCGTATGCTTGATCTCGGCAAGCTGCTGGACCGCAAGCCGTCGCAGCTTTCCGGCGGCCAGCGCCAGCGTGTCGCCATGGGCCGCGCTGTCGTTCGCAACCCCGCTGTCTTCCTGTTCGATGAGCCGCTCTCTAACCTCGATGCCAAGCTGCGCGTGCAGATGCGCAGCGAAATCAAGGCGCTGCACCAGAAGGTCGGCACGACCTCCATCTATGTCACCCATGACCAAATCGAGGCTATGACTCTGGCCGACCGGGTCGTGGTGCTCAATCACGGCCGCATCGAGCAGCAGGGCACACCGCTTGAGCTTTACAAGACGCCGGCAAATCTCTTCGTCGCCGCCTTCATCGGTTCGCCCGCGATGAACCTTATAGAAGGCGTGGTGGATGGCGAGGGTGACCAGCCCGCCGCCCGGCTGAAGGACGGAACCGCGATCCGCATTGCCGCCTCCCGCAAGGTCAAGCGCGGCCAGCCCGTGACGATCGGGCTTCGCCCCGAACATATCGGTTCCGCGATTGGGGGAGATATCTCGCTTACCGGCAGAACGGTGCTGGTGGAGCCAACCGGCGCGCAGACCCATGTGGTCTTCGAATTGGCGGGCGATCAAGTCACGGCAGTGGTGGATGGTGAGCAGCCGGTGAAGGTCAACACCCCCTTTGCCGCCACCGTGCACCATGAGCGCGTGCACGTCTTCGACAGGGCGAGCGGACTGGCGCTTTAAGTGCCCAGATGTTCTTGATGAAATGCTGAAATTCTCTTGCCCCTTCGCTTTTGGGGCTTGTCTGAAAATCACGAGCGGTTAGCTTGGTGATTGGGAAAAAAGCGGAGTTACCGCGCAACTGTATCGATGCAGGAGGAGATTTTTATGAGAACGATCAAGGGACCGGGTCTTTTTCTCGGTCAGTTCGCCGGTGATGCGGCCCCCTTCAACAGCTGGGACGGCATTACCAAATGGGCGGCGGAAAAAGGCTATGCCGGCGTGCAGGTGCCGACCTGGGCCGGGCAGCTGATCGATCTCAAGAAAGCGGCGGAATCGAAGGACTATTGCGACGAATTCGCCGGTGTCGCGCGCCAGAACGGTGTGGAAGTGACCGAGCTTTCCACCCACTTGCAGGGCCAGCTTGTTGCGGTTCATCCAGCCTATGACGAGGCTTTTGACGGTTTTGCCGCACCGGAAGTGCGTGGCAACCCGAAAGCGCGTCAGCAATGGGCGGTGGAGCAGGTGAAGTTTGCGCTGAAAGCCTCCAGAAATCTCGGCATCAAGGCGCATGCGACCTTTTCCGGCGCGCTCGCCTGGCCTTTCGTCTACCCGTGGCCGCAACGCCCGGCCGGTCTTGTAGAAACAGCCTTTGACGAACTTGCCAAACGCTGGACGCCGATCCTCAATTATGCCGATGAGCAGGGTGTGGATGTCTGCTATGAAATCCACCCGGGTGAAGATCTGCATGATGGCGTCACATTCGAGATGTTCCTGGAACGGGTGAGGAACCACCCCCGTGCCAACATGCTCTACGACCCCTCGCATTACGTGCTGCAATGCCTCGATTATCTCGATAATATCGATATCTACAAAGACCGCATCAAGATGTTCCATGTCAAGGATGCGGAGTTCAACCCGACCGGACGGCAGGGCGTTTACGGTGGGTATCAGGGCTGGGTGGAACGGGCCGGCCGCTTCCGTTCGCTGGGCGACGGGCAGGTCGATTTCGGTGCGATTTTCTCGAAAATGGCCGCCAATGATTTCGACGGCTGGGCCGTGGTCGAGTGGGAATGTGCGCTGAAACATCCTGAAGACGGCGCCCGCGAAGGGGCTGAATTCGTCAAGGCGCATATCATCCGCGTCACGGAAAAAGCCTTTGACGATTTCGCATCTGGTGGCACCGACGATGCGGCCAACCGCCGTATGCTTGGGCTTTGAGAGCATTGCAGAGGAAACATTATGGCTATTGAAGGAAAGACAACCGACAAGGCGAACAAGCGGATTCGCCTTGGCATGGTGGGCGGCGGCTCGGGTGCCTTTATCGGTGGTGTTCACCGCATGGCGGCGCGGCTCGACAACCGTTTCGATCTCGTGGCAGGGGCGCTGTCTTCGACCCCGGAAAAATCCCTCGCCTCCGGTCGTGAACTGGGGCTCGATCCCGAGCGTTGCTACGGCTCGTTCGAGGAGATGGCCGAAAAGGAGGCGCTACGCGAGGATGGCATAGAGGCGGTGGCGATCGTCACGCCCAACCACGTGCATTATCCGGCGGCGAAGGCGTTTCTGGAGCGTGGCATCCATGTCATCTGCGACAAGCCGCTGACCTCCAATCTGGAGGACGCCAAAAAGCTGAAGGACGTCGCCGACAAGGCCGATGCGCTATTCATCCTGACGCATAATTACACCGGCTATCCGATGGTGCGGCATGCACGGGAACTGGTGGAATCCGGCGCTCTCGGCACGATCCGTCTGGTGCAGATGGAGTATCCGCAGGACTGGCTGGCGGAACCCATCGAGCAGACGGGTGCCAAACAGGCTGTCTGGCGCACCGACCCGGCCCAATCCGGTGCGGGTGGTTCCACAGGCGATATCGGCACGCATGCCTATAATCTCGGCTGCTTCATTTCCGGTCTGGAAGTCGACGAACTGGCGGCAGATGTGCATACCTTTGTCGAAGGCCGCCGGCTGGACGACAATGCGCATGTGATGCTGCGTTTCAAGCCGAAGGGTGGCAAGCAGCCGGCAAAGGGGCTGCTCTGGTGCAGCCAGGTTGCGGTCGGCCACGAAAACGGGCTGAAAGTTCGTGTGTATGGTGACAAGGCCGGCATCGAATGGACGCAGGCCGACCCGAACTATCTCTGGTTCACGAAGCTTGGCGAGCCGAAGCAGTTGATCACCCGCGGCGGTGCCGGGGCAGGGGCTGCCGCAGCACGCGTCACCCGCATCCCTTCCGGCCACCCGGAAGGTTATCTCGAAGCCTTCGCAACGATCTATACCGAGGCGGCGCATGCCATCGAAGCCCGCCGCACCGGCTCGGTGCTCGACAAGGCCGTGATTTACCCGACCGTCGATGATGGCGTAAAGGGTGTCGCCTTTGTTACGGCCTGCATCGAGTCCGGCAAGAAGAACGGTGGCTGGGTGAAGCTCTGAGGCGAGTTGCAGCGTATTTCTTCTCCCCGCCACGGGGAGAAGAAAAAAGCTGATGTGCTAGCCCTTCATAGACTGGGGCACAAAACTCAGTGATAAGCGCTGGACGATATCGACTCCACACGTTGCGTCACGGGGCAGCCGTCCTGGATTTTGGTCCAGGAGGAAACGTTGAGTTTCATCTCGCAGCGGGCCAGATAGGACCCGCCATCGACTCTGAGGCAGGACGTCTGGCCGAGCTGAAAAATGACACCGCGATTTCGGCATTTGCAATTATGGGCATCCGCCAAAGCTGGGATAAGGGCGATGGCCAAGCCAAGTATGAGCACTCCAGGACGCATGGCTGAGGCTCCAAAGGATATCTCGCCAGATTACTCCTGTCCGAGAGCATAGTCAAAACGTGCTCCTCTACGAGCACGTGCCGGAAGCTCAGTAGTCTCTGCCAATGCCCCGCTTCAGCCGATCAAAATCGCCCTGATGTCATTGACATTCGTGAGCGTTGGGCCGGTCACGACAAGATCTCCTGCCGCCCTGAAAGCCGTATAGCTGTCGTGGCTCACGAGTGACTGGCGCGGATCGACGCCGGCTGCGCGCATACGGGCAAGTGTGTCCGGCGTCACCACGGCGCCCGCGGCATCCTCCACTCCGTCTATGCCGTCGCTATCGCCGGCAATGGCCCATATGCCATCAGCACCTTTGAGCGTCAGCGCAAGGCTCAGCAGGAATTCCGTGTTGCGGCCGCCCTTGCCGGCCGGCCCCTTGCCGATCGTAACCGTGGTTTCGCCGCCGGAAAGCAAAACGGCCGGGCCTTTGAGTGGCAGGCCCTTGCGGCGGGCGGAAATCGCGATACCGGCCATGACCGCGCCGACATCCCTGGATTCACCCTCCAGCGAATCCCCGAGGATGAGCGGCGTTAAGCCAAGCTTCACCGCCTCATCCGCTGCCGCCTGCAAGGCGAGCGAGGGGGCGGCGATGAGCCGGATATCTTCCGCGATATCGCCGGCCTTCGGGGTTTCCTCGCCCTTTTCCAGCACTTTGCGCACATTTTCGGGAAGATCGAGCGCATAACGGGAAACGATTTCCCGCACGGTTTCAATATCGCTCGGATCGGCGACCGTCGGGCCCGAGGCGATTTCCGAGGGATCGTCGCCCGGCACGTCGGAGATCAGCAGGGAAACGACCCTCGCCGGTTTGGCGGCCATCGCCAGTCGCCCGCCCTTGATGCGGGAGAGGTGCTTGCGCACGGCGTTCATTTCGGAAATCGTGGCGCCGCTGGCAAGCAAAGCGCGGTTGACCGCCATCTTGTCCGCAAGCGTCATTCCCTCGGCGGGTGAGACCATCAGCGCCGAACCACCGCCGGAAATCAGCGCGATGACCATGTCGTCTGCAGTCAACCCTTCAACGGCGGCGAGAATACGTTTTGCGGCTTCGGCGCTCCTGTCGTCCGGCACCGGATGCGAGGCTTCGATGATTTCAATGCGCCCGGTCGGGACGGCATGGCCGTAACGCGTCACCACCACGCCGGAAAGATCGACACTTGGCCATGCCGCCTCAAGCGCTGCGGCCATTGCGGCGGAAGCCTTGCCTGCGCCAACCACCACACACCGCCCTCTAGGCGGGGAGGGCAGGTGTTGTTGCAACACTTTAGAGGGATCGGCGCTGGTTACTGCGGTCATGAAGATGCGGTTGAGAGCGTCTCTTGCGGACGTATCGTTCCATGCGGTCATTTGTTCATACTCCGATCCAGAGGAAGCCGAGCGCAAACAATGCCGGCAATGCCTGAATAAACAGGATTTTGATATTGGCTGTCACGGCGCCAAAAATACCGGCCACCAGCACACAGCTCAGGAAGAAGACTTTGAAGTTCAGCCCGTCGTCACCCTGCGTGAGCCCATAGGTCAGCCCCGCTGCGAGAAAGCCATTATAAAGACCCTGATTGGCGGCCAGCACTTTCGTCTGCCGGGCAAAATCCGCGGAAAGACCGAAGGCCTTGCGACCGGCAGGCTTCTCCCAAAGCAGCATTTCCAGGATGACGATGTAAATATGAATTGCCGCGATCACGGCGATCAGAAAGCTGGCGATCATCATCGGTTCCTCCAAACCCTGATGCCCGTCGCCCGGTCTGTCAGGGTAACAGGTGGCAAACGGATCATTCCGTTTTAACGGTGCAACAGATAGCCGCAAGGCCAGAATCCTCTCTTCCCGTACGAACTGGTGAAGAGCGCCAACTGCTGTTTGACTCTTTGCGGGAAATAGGAACAAATCAAGAAAAAATATGAATAAGCGGATCACCGCACAATCAGGGAAAGACCGCCGCCGGCCGCCCATGAGAAAGATGCGGTGGAGCGGATAAAGATCCTTTCCCGTAATTTCCGCCAAGTCTGTGATATCCGCCGAGAGGGCGCGTCTTAAGCCGCATCCTCCAGCCCTGCCGCATCTTTCCTGCGGAACTGGCTGGGTGGTGCGCCGATTACCCGTTTGAAGGCGCGGCTGAAAGAGGCCTCGGAATCGTAACCGAGCTTTTCGGCCGCTAGCGTCACCCGCATGCCCTCTCGCAGCCACAGCCGCGCCTGATGCATGCGCACCCGAACCACATAACGCGCGGGGCTTTCTCCTACCACGCGGGTGAAACGTTCCGCGAAACTTGAGCGGGACGCGCCCATCAGGGAGGCGAGTTCTTCCACGCTCCAGTCCTTTTCGGGGTTGAGATGAATGGCGGCGAGCACGCGGCCGAGTTCGGGATTGCGCACGGCGGCAAGCCAGCCGCTGGAATCGCCGCAGCCATATTCCACCCAAGTACGGATCAGCGTTGCAGTCAGCACATCGGCCAGCCGCGCCAGAATGCCACCCGCGCCGACGCGGTTCAGCTCGACCTCCCGCGTCATGGCTTCCAGAAGATGGGGAATGGCCGGATCGCTTTTGGCCAGATCGCTGGTCAGCATCACGTCAGGCATCAGCTGCAGCAGCGGATGCAGGTTATCCATGTTGAAACGCATCGAAGCGGTGAAAGCCACGGTATCGCCACCCGCACTCGCGCACTCCATGTCGAAAATGCCCTGACACACTTCCTTCTTGCCGAACCGGTCGAAGGGGGAAGGGGCCACCTTTTCACCGCTCGCCAGCACATGTGCATGCCCGCGCGGCAGAAGCACGGCGTCGCCACATGTCAGGGTCAGCCATTCACCCGAGGGTTTTTGCAATTTCGCATGCCCCACGCCGATGAAATGAAACCGCGCCGCCTCCTGTTCGGGAAAAGCCGTCGCCCAGGGGGTGGCCATGCGGCAGCGGCCATATTCCACACCGTCAAGCCTAAGGCCACGCAACATTTCCGTCAGGGCATCGTTCATGGTATCTCGCATATTCGGACGATTGGTTAAGGAATACGGATTTTCTAGCATGGAAACGCCGGGCTGTCACGCATAGCCTGCTTGCATCGATTTGCAGTCGTCGAAGCGGGGCTCCCAACCGGCTTCCTCGCCTTACCCTTTCCGTTTCACGACGCGTTCCGGGAATGCGCATCAGGAGATTTTCATGAATAGCCGGACCATAAACGAACTGGAATATACGCCGCGCAGACACGAGCCGGATGCGAAATGGGCCGCTGTGGTTTCACTTTCGCTCGGCGTTTTCGGATTGGTAACGGCGGAATTCCTGCCCGTCAGCCTCCTGACGCCGTTATCGGCCGATCTCTCCATTAGCTCCGGCATTGCCGGACAATCCATAACCGTCACGGCGCTGGTCGCTGCGGTTGCGGGCCCGGGTGTCGTCATCGGCACACGCGGCATTGACCGGCGCTGGACCCTGCTGGGGCTGACCACGCTGCTGATAATCTCCAGCACACTGGCCGCCTTTGCCAATGGGCTTTTCATGCTCTTTGCCTCGCGCGTCCTGCTGGGCATCGGTCTTGGCGGCTTCTGGGCCATGTCGGCGGCGCTGGCGTTGCGGCTCGTGCCGATTGAAAAAATGCCACGCGCCATGGCCATCATCCTTACCGGGGTCTCCGTCGCAACCGTGTGTGCGGCACCGGTGGGCGCGTGGATTGGCGCGACGCTCGGCTGGCGATCGGCCTTCGTCGTTGCCGGCGTGCTCGGCGTCATTGCGCTCGCCGTGCAATTGCTCACCGTGCCTTCGCTGCCGCCGGCCGGTGCCCCCGGCCTTTCCACCATGTTCCGGCTGCTTCAGCGAACGCAGGTCCGGATCGGTCTTTTGACGACGCTATTTATCGTTGCGGGCCACTTTGCCGGCTTCACCTATGTCCGACCCTTCCTGGAAGACGTGCCGCAGCTTGGCGTGGAGGCGATTTCGCTTGTTCTGCTGATTTACGGTATCGGCGGTTTCTTCGGCAATCTTTTCGGTGGTTTCCTCGCCGAAAAGAACACGGCCTGGGCGGTGACCTTCGCCGCGACGCTGATCGCCGCATCGGCTTCCATCCTGGTGATCGCCGGCGCATCTCCCGTTGTTGCGGGCCTTGCCATCGCCTCCTGGGGTTTTGCCTTCGGCGCATTGCCCGTCAGCGTGCAGAGTTTCATCACGCGTGTTGCCTCGGATGAGGCCGAGAGCGCGGGTGCGCTGCTGCTTACGACATTCCAGATCGCTATTTCCAGCGGTGCGGTTCTTGGCGGCCTGCTGATCGATCTCCAGGGCGCAACCATGGTGTTCGTCTTCGTGGCCATCGCAGCCCTTCTCGGCGCCTCGCTGATGGCGTCGCGGCGCGGCGTGGTGCCGCAGGTAGAGGCATCGCAGGGCTGAGGACCTGGCGAGAGGAAGGGCCTGCATTCTTGTGGGCCCGCCTTCGCTACGACTGGTTTCGGGTTTCAAACCGTCTTGATCGCCTTCTGCGTCCGGTCCTTGCCCACTTCGATCACATGCCGCATGGCCTTCACCGCCGCATCCGCGTCCCGCGCCGCGATGGCGTGGACAATGCGAAGGTGGTTGGATGCGATCTCCGCGATGGTGCCGGGCGATGCGGCCGGTGACGAAAGCTGGAATGAGATGGCAAGCGCCGCCTCGATCAGCCCGCTTGCCGAACGCATGAAGGGATTGCCGGACATATGCGCGACGGCAAGATGGAACTCGAGATCCACCTTGGCGATGCTCTCCGGCGTATGCTGCGGATTGTCGAATTTTGCGGCGATGACGTAAAGCGAGACAATGTCTTCATTGGAGGCCTGGAGAGCTGCTGCCGCCGCCGCCGCCGGCTCCAGCGCCAGCCGAATTTCGGCTAGGTGCTTCACAAATTCCTGGTCGATGCCGGCTTCGCAGCGCCAGCCCAGCACATCTGGATCAAAGAAATTCCAGCTCGAACGGTCGAGCACCCGGGTGCCCACCTTCGCCTTCGGTTCCACCAGCCGCTTGGCCGCCAGCGTCTTCATGGTTTCGCGCAGCACCGTGCGCGAGACGCCGAAACGCATGGAGAGCTCCGCATCGTTGGGCAGCAGAGAGCCTTCGGCGATCCTGCCCGAGACGATGGCGCTGCCGAGTTCGGAAACCACATGCGCGTGGCTGTTCCGGCGTTTTCGCCCGCTAATCGTCGTTTCGAGCAGCCCCAAGCAAGCCTCCGTTTGCGTTATGCCGGATGCGGTCCGGCCAGTCTCCTGTTTGAATACCAGATGATTGCGCGCTGCAACACGATGAACACGAAAAGCAGCACGCCGATGACGATTTTCGTCCACCAGGAGGACAGGGTTCCATCAAAAACGATGTAGGTCTGGATCAGGCCCTGGATCAAAAGCCCCACAAAGGTTCCCGCGACCAATCCCGTGCCGCCGGTCAGAAGTGTACCGCCGATGACGACGGCGGCGATCGCGTCCAGCTCCACGCCCACCGTCGCCAGCGAGTAACCTGACGAGGTGTAAAGCGTATAAACGATGCCAGCGAGGCCGGAGAGAAAGCCGGAAAGTGCATAGATGCCAATGGTGGTGGTCCCGATCGGCACGCCCATCAGCTCGGCAGATTGCGGATTGCCGCCCAGCGCATAGACATTGGCGCCGAAGCGCGTGCGGCTTGCGATCAGCATGCCGGCGGCGAAGACGAGAAGCATGAGCATGGCGAGCGCCGTCAGCCTGCCGCCGCCTGGAAAGCGGAAATAAAAGCCCTGTATCGCATCGATGAAAGGATGTGAGATCGGCACCGACTGGGTGGAGATCAGATAGGCAGCCCCGCGCGCCAGGAACATGCCTGCGAGTGTCACCACAAAGGGCGGGATGGACAGAAAGCGGATCATCGCGCCCATGAGGCAGCCAAACAGCGTGGAAATCAAAAGCACGATGGCGAAGGCAAGCAGCGGATGGATGTTATAATTGCCGACCAGGACGGCCACAAAGACGCTGGTGAAGGCAATGACGGAACCAATTGAGAGATCGATGCCGCCTGACAGGATGACGAAAGTCATGCCGACGGCGGCTATGCCAAGAAAGGCGTTGTCGGTAAGAAGATTTCCGATCACCCGCGTCGAAAAGATCGCCGGATATTGCATCACGCAAAGAAGATAGGCGACGACGAAAATCGTCAGCGTGGTGAGGAAGGGCAGGTTGCGGCTGTGGATCATCGCGCGGTTCCTTCCTTGGTCATACCGTTGGTGGCGGTTTTGGCGTGCTGCTTTGGCGCTTTCACGAAACCGAGGACGGCCATGATCGCCGGAGATTGCAGCGTCAGCACCACCATGATGATGCCGGCCTTTATGATGAGGTTGAATTCCGGCGGAAAGCCCGAGACGAGGATGCCGGTATTGATGGTCTGGATGATGAGCGCGCCGATCAGCGATGCGGTGATGGAGAAGCGGCCACCATTTAGTGAAGTGCCCCCGATGACCACCGCCAATATGGCGTCCAATTCCAGCCAAAGGCCGGCATTGTTGGCATCCGCACCACGAATATCCGCCGTCACGATCATGCCGGCGATCGCCGCGCAAAGACCGGAAACGGCATAGACGAAGAACAGCAGAAAGCGCGCCCTTACACCGGCAAGAGCCGCTGCGCGGCGATTGATGCCGGTCGCTTCGATCAGGAAACCGAGTGCGCTCTTGCGAACGAGAAAGCCTATCAGGAGCGCGGCCGTTATCCAGATGATGACGGGCAGGGGCACACCGGCAAATGCGCCGGAGCCGATCGCGGAAAAGCTGTCATTGTTGAACGTGAGGATGACGCCCTCGGTGATGAGCTGCGCGATGCCGCGCCCTGCCACCATGAGGATCAGCGTGGCGATGATGGGCTGTATGTCGAGAAGGGCAACCAGCACGCCGTTCCAGAGGCCACAGACAATTCCCACGCCAAGCGAAATGGCGATGACGGCGGGAATGGAATGTCCATTGCTGATGAGAGTGGCGGCGACGGCGCCGCAGATGGCGATGACAGCACCAATGGAAAGATCGATGCCCTTGGTCGCGATGACCAGCGTCATGCCGATGGTGAGCAGCGTCACGGGGGCGGCGCGCACAAGAATATCCACCAGACTGCCATAGAGCCTGCCATTTTGAAACGACACATTGAGGAAGCCGGGCGAAATGATTGTAATCGCTGCGAGAATGATGAAAAGCGCAGCAAGCTGCGGTGCAAGTCTTCTAAGACGCCGATTGACTGCCGTCATCATGCCGCCTCCGTTCTGGCCGCATCTGCGATCGCACGCATGATATTGTCGGCCGTCACTTCGCCGCCTTTCAGCTCGCTGACATGCCGGCGGTCGGAAAGCACGACGACACGATGCGCCACGGCGGTGAGTTCTTCCAGTTCGGAGGATATGACGACAAGCGACATGCCCTCGCTGCAGAGTTTTTCGATCATTTTGAGAATTTCCGCGTGGGCGCCGATATCGATGCCGCGTGTCGGCTCATCGAGGATCAGAAGCCGGGGATGGGTGGCCAGCCAGCGGGCCAGGATGGCCTTCTGCTGGTTGCCGCCGGACAGGAACTTGATCGGCCGGTCGGGGTCGGCCGGGCGGATATCAAGGGATTTGATGAAACCTTCCGCCAGCTCTGCCTTTTGCCGGCGCGACAGCGGCCGCGCCCATCCCTGCCGGGCCTGAAGGGCCAGCGCGATGTTGTCGGTCACGGAGAAATCACCAATGATGCCGTCCGTCTTGCGTTCTTCGGGACAGAAACCGAAACCGGCCGCAATCGCCGCCTCGGGAGAAGAGATCGTCACCGCCTGCCCGTCGATCGTTGCTTTGCCCGTGTCGGGGCGGTCTATGCCGAAGAGCAGGAATGCCGTTTCGGTCCGGCCGGAGCCGAGAAGCCCTGCCACGCCGACGATTTCCCCGGGGCGTATCCCGAGATCGAAGGGAGAGACGCTGCCGCGTTTGCCATAACCTTCGAAGCGAATGCTTGGCTCGCCTTCGGCGATTGTTTCTTCAGTCGCCTGATGGTCATGGGTAATCTGTTGAAGTTCCCGGCCGAGCATCATCGATATCAACTCGGAACGCGGCAGGCTGCTGATTTCGCGTGTGCCGACAAGCCGACCGTTGCGCAGCACCGTCACCCGGTCGGCGATATCGTAGACCTGATTGAGGAAATGAGTGATGATTACGATACCGATACCGCGCGCCCGCAGCTTTTTCAGTACGCCGAACAGCATTTCAACCTCATGAGCGTCGAGGCTGGCGGTCGGTTCGTCCAGCACCAGCACCTTGCCGGAAAGATCGACGGCGCGGGCGATGGCGATGATCTGACGGATGGCGACGGAATAGCTGGAGAGAAGGGCGTTGACGTCAATGGAAAGGCCGTACTGGGAAAGCAGCGCCTGCGAATTCTTTTGCATCGTGCTGCGGTCGATCAGCCCGAAGCGCCGCGGCTGGCGGCCAAGGTAGAGGTTCTCCGCAACGGTGAGGTTTTCGAGAAGGTTGACCTCCTGATAGACGGTGCCGATGCCAAGGGCCTGCGCCTCACCCACATTGGCGGGCGAGATTTCGCTGCCTTCCAGAAAGACTGATCCGCTGCCGCGGCTGTAGACGCCCGTCAGGATTTTGATCAGCGTCGATTTGCCCGCGCCGTTTTCGCCGAGCAGGGCATGGATTTCGCCGTGCCCAAGCAAAAAGTCGACGCCATCCAGCGCCGTGATCCCTAAAAAGGATTTGCCGATGGCGCGTGCTTCCAGAAGTGGTGCCGTTTCGGACATTGAGCAGTTTCCGTATTGCAATGGGTTTTGGTAGAGCAATCGGCAGGGAGCGGCGTATTTCTTCATCCCCGCCGGGGAGAAGGTGGGCCGAAGGGTCGGATGAAGGGGCAAGCTCTCCTGACATCTCCAGGCTTGCCCCCTCATCCCACTGCCGCGGACTTCTCCCCGGACGGGGAGAAGAAACAAGTGGCATGCGCTCGCTCCATACGAGATCATTCTGCAGACTGGATCGGAGAGGTTTCGCTCTCCTCAACAGAAAGAGACGGCGCAATCAACGCGCCGTTTCTGCAAAGAATGGCTTAGTAACCCAGGCCCTTCTTCGCCTCGTAGACCTTCATCGGGTCGTCAGATGCCGTGTAGAGCTTGGATTCGGTCTGAATCCACTTCGCCGGAGCCTTCTTGTCTTTCAGATAGCCTTCGAGCGCGTCGAATGCCGGGCCGGCCATGTCGGGCGTCAGTTCCACGGTGGCGTTGGCTTCACCGGCTGCCATGGCCTTAAAGATGTCAGGCACGGCGTCGATCGACACGACCTTGATGTCGGTTCCGGGCTTGAGACCGGCTTCCTTGATCGCCTGGATCGCGCCAACGGCCATGTCGTCATTGTGGGCGTAGACGGCACAGATGTCCTTGCCGCCGCCTTCGGCCTTGATGAAGCTTTCCATCACTTCCTTACCCTTGGTGCGGGTAAAGTCACCCGTCTGCGAGCGGACGATCTTGATATTGGCGTGCGAAGCGATGGCTTGCTCGAAGCCCTTCTTGCGATTGATGGCGGGCGAGGAGCCAGTCGTGCCCTGCAATTCCACCACCTTGCAATCCTTGGAACCGACGTCCTTCACCAGCCAGTCACCGGCAACCTTGCCTTCGTGGACCTGGTCCGAGGTAACTGCGGTCAGGTAAAGATCATCGGGAGCCTCGATCTGGCGGTCGAGCAGGATGACCGGGATTTTCTCTTCCTTGGCTTCCTTCAGGACAGCATCCCAGCCCGTTGCGACGACCGGTGCAATCAGGATTGCGTCGACGCCCTGCGCGATAAAGCCGCGGACGGCCTTGATCTGGTTTTCCTGCTTCTGTTGCGCGTCGGCGAACTTAAGCGTGACGCCGCGCTTCTCGGCCTGCTGTTTGGTAACGGTGGTTTCAGCCGCGCGCCAGCCGGATTCCGAACCGATCTGCGAGAAGCCGACTGTAAGCGATTTGGCGGAAACACTTGATGCAAGGCACAGCGAAACGGCGACAGTAACTGTCGCGAGAGCTTTTCTCATCTTAATCCTCCCAGAGATGATGTCAGCGTGACGCGATCACTATGAGCATATAGTAATACTCTTGAAAAGCGATTTTTTAGCCTTTCCGCAATTTGGCTTCGGTGAACTGCGGTGAATTTTCGCCATAAAATGCGATGAATCAATGGGTTGAACGAAAGAAAGCCTCATTTTTCGGCTTGCGGAACTGGCCTGACGTGGCCTCAGAGGCGACTTGACAGAAGGCGATTGTCTCTAATAGTAATACAAATAAAGAGACTTTATAAAAGGCGGAGCGGGGAGCCGAAGAGCTAGCCGCATTCCCGCAAGGCATGGGAGGGAGAGGCCGTTGCGCGACACCGGTATCACCATAAATACCGAAAAATATTCGGCTAAATCCGAAGAACGGCTTCAGGTCACTCGTCTGGCGCTGCTCTGTCGGTTATGCGTGTTCTCCGAAAGCTGATTCCATTTTCCTTGCGCACAACATAAGCTTGTCGCATTTCGTAATATTTTACCGTTGGCCACTTCCGGCTGGAGACCTGCATCATGACTACATCCGACAAACTGCCTGCAACACAAGGCAAGCTTCGCTCGCGCGCCTGGTTCGACAACCCCGCAAATGCGGATATGACCGCGCTTTATCTCGAGCGTTACATGAACTTCGGTCTCAGCCAGGCCGAGCTTCAGTCCGACCGCCCGATCATCGGCATCGCGCAGACGGGTTCGGACCTTTCTCCTTGCAACCGTCACCATCTGGAACTGGCAAACCGCCTGCGCGAAGGTATCCGTGAAGCTGGCGGCATCGCCATCGAATTTCCGGTTCACCCGATCCAGGAAACCGGCAAGCGGCCGACCGCAGGTCTCGACCGCAACCTCGCCTATCTCGGCCTCGTGGAAGTGCTTTATGGCTATCCGCTCGACGGCGTCGTTCTGACCATCGGCTGTGACAAGACCACGCCTGCCTGTCTCATGGCAGCGGCCACCGTCAACATTCCGGCCATCGCCCTTTCCGTCGGCCCGATGCTGAACGGCTGGTTCCGCGGTGAACGCACCGGTTCCGGCACCATCGTCTGGAAGGCGCGCGAACTGCTGGCGAAGGGTGAGATCGATTATCAGGGCTTCGTCAAGCTTGTCGCTTCCTCGGCTCCGTCGACCGGCTATTGCAACACCATGGGCACGGCGACGACCATGAATTCGCTTGCCGAAGCGCTGGGCATGCAGCTTCCAGGCTCCGCCGCCATCCCGGCGCCTTATCGCGACCGCCAGGAAGTCTCCTACCTCACCGGTCTGCGTATCGTCGAAATGGTCAAGGAAGACCTGAAGCCATCGGACATCATGACAAAGGATGCGTTCATCAACGCCATCCGCGTCAACTCGGCGATTGGCGGCTCCACCAACGCACCGATCCACCTGAACGGCCTTGCACGTCACGTCGGCGTCGAGCTGACAGTGGATGACTGGCAGACCTATGGTGAAGACGTACCGCTGCTCGTTAACCTGCAGCCGGCCGGTGAGTATCTCGGCGAGGATTATTACCATGCCGGTGGCGTTCCTGCTGTCGTCAACCAGCTGATGACCCAGGGGCTGATCATGGAAGATGCCATGACGGTCAACGGCAAGACCATCGGCGAAAACTGCCGTGGCGCGATCATCGAGGACGAAAAGGTTATTCGCCCCTATGAACAGCCGCTCAAGGAGCGCGCCGGCTTCCGCGTTCTGCGCGGCAACCTGTTCTCCTCCGCCATCATGAAGACGAGTGTGATTTCGGAAGAGTTCCGCAACCGTTACCTTTCCAACCCGAACGATCCCGAAGCTTTCGAAGGACGTGCCGTGGTGTTCGACGGTCCGGAAGACTACCATCACCGCATCGACGATCCGTCGCTGAAGATCGACGCCAACACCATCCTGTTCATGCGCGGTGCCGGCCCGATCGGTTATCCCGGCGCGGCAGAAGTCGTGAACATGCGCGCTCCGGATTATCTGCTGAAGGAAGGCGTCAACTCGCTGCCCTGCATCGGTGACGGCCGTCAGTCCGGCACGTCGGGCAGCCCGTCCATCCTCAATGCCTCGCCGGAAGCGGCGGCCGGCGGCGGTCTCGCCGTCCTGCAGACGGGCGACCGCGTCCGCATCGATGTGGGCCGCGGCAAGGCGGATATCCTGATTTCTGGTGAAGAACTGGCCAAGCGTTACGAGGCTCTGCATGCAGAGGGTGGCTACAAGTTCCCTGACCACCAGACGCCATGGCAGGAAATCCAGCGCGGCATCGTCAGCCAGATGGAAACCGGCGCGGTTCTGGAACCGGCGGTAAAGTACCAGCGCATCGCCCAGACCAAGGGCCTGCCGCGCGACAACCACTAAAGGCAAGGCCGTTTCGGCCGGTCGCTTTTAAAAATCAGCTAAAGATCAGCCTCGGGGTGCCGCCCCGGGGCTGAATATTTTCGGACATTCGATAAGCGTCACTCTTCAAAACCGCCGCAATGTTCCTGATGTGTGAGGCATACAGCGCCCCGTCCCCCGCCTGCCTACTCCTTCGAGGGGTAGAGCGGCTTTCCCATATAAGGCAAGAAGAACATGTAGAGCCCGCTAAAGACAAGCAAAGTCAGCGGAATAAGCGGGGCATAAACGATTACCGGTGGTGTCGGGCCGAAAGCCATCGAAGCGAGGTTCGCCAGAATGGTGACGGTCAGCAGAATGCCCAGCCACCGATGGCTCTGCCTTATCCATTTTTGCAAGATCAAAGTCGCCCCCGAGAAAAAGCATCCATGATGGAATGTGACACACGGTTGCCTCAACGGGCCTGGACGAGCTTCCAGCCATTGCCGGAAGGGTCGCGGAAACTCGCATCTACCGAGCCGTAACGCGTGATCGGTTCCTGGGTGAATTCGACGCCGCGTTTGTGCATGGCGTGAAAGGCCTTCTGACAATCCTCGACCACCAGAACCAAAGGCGGCATGGCGCCCTTGGCCACGGCTTCGTTCAGATCCTGCGCTGTTGCTTCGTCAACGGTCGGGGCCTGCGGCCGAAACAGGCCGAGTTGGAAATCCGGCTGGTCCGGATGTTGCACGGTCAACCAGCGATAATCGCCGTTGCGTGCGTCCGTATGCACACGAAATCCAAGTTTTTCGACATAAAATTGCAGTGCCTCGTCCTGGTCATGAACGTAAAGCCCGACGACTTGAACACCATTTTTCATGAGCTATCTCCCTTTCACTCACCGTGCCTACCGCTTTCCGTTCGCCGGCGCTTCTCCGAAACTGCGATTGTGAGATGGGGGCGATGCGCGGCGCTGACGAAGCAATGGGGAACCTGCTCAAGGTCGGCGGCCAAAAGCCGCATCCTGCGCCGCAACTCACTCGGGTTTTCCCCCGTCACGTCGCGGAAAACACGGCCGAACGTGCCGATGCTGTTCCAGCCGGTTTGCAGCGCGATCTCGATGACTGGAAGATCCGTGTCACGCAACAGCGCCACGGCCCGCTCCACCCGGCGGGTCAGCAGATAGCGGTGAGGGGGTATGCCGAAAGCATCGCGAAACGATCTCGCGAAGTGCGCCTGTGAGGCGCCGCTGACGCTTGCAAGGCGTGAAACAGGCCACGCCTCTTGTGGCGCCGCGTCCATATGATCCTTGGCCCGCAGAAGGCGGCGCAGCAGTTTCAAGTCTCTGTTTGCAGAGTTCTTTTCATTTCCGGACCGGCGCATGCGGCAATCATTGAATGAACCGGCGGTCCTTGGCAAGGTTCACGGCTGCAAGTCGCCGGCGGACGCTCAGATCACCGGGTAAAGCGACCAGAAAAACAGTTCATATTCCTGATCGCGATCGTCATCATGCGATTCGTCGTCGGGTCTGCGCGGTGTTTTGTCCTGAAACTCGGTCTCCACCCGCTCATTGACGACGGGCATCCTTCGGCCGATGCCAAAGAGGTCAAAGGAGAGCATGTTGAACCCTGCTACCATGGCCGTTTCCCTTCTTCACGCGAGTTAACGTAGCGTTAAGTTTCGCGCGTTGCCATGATTTCGTCAAGATTGGCGGAGGAATTTGTCTACCATTTTTAACAACAATGTCGTGAGCGGCGTTCCATCGCGAGCGGATTTTGCGCAATGAATGTTCTTCGACACCGTTAAACGCCATCCGCAGGTGCGTCTAAATAGGTTTTTTCTGCGGCTTCCAGCGCGAAATCGGTATTTGCAGCGTGGCCGAGGCTTTTCAGGGCGCCGGAGAAGGCCAGGATATTGGCTTTCACTGCATCCCGATGCGCTCTCCGACCGGTGTGATTAAGCCTGATCAACCGTTCCGCGCCGGGGCCGACGCCACCGGAAATGTCCGCGCCTTGCTTCTGGGACACAGCCGCGAGGAATGCCCTGGCTTCGAGGGTATCAGGCAGGATCGCCGTGGAAACGAGGGCGGAAGCGTGCGCCTCTTCCACCCAGGTTGGAATGCCAAGCGCCCTGAGGCCGTTTCGGGTGGCCGTCGCTGCCGTTTTGTGGCGTCGATTGGCGGATGCCAGCCCTTCTGACTCGATCCTGTCGAGGGCGGCCTCCAGCGCGTAAAACTCCAGCGGGGCGGGCGTTCCGGGCAGTGCGCCGCGACCGGCATCGAGCCAGAGTTTTTTCTGGTCCATAAGCGAGAGCATGGAGTTGTCAGGAGCGCCGTCATGCGAAAGAAGCGTCCAGGCCCTTTCGCTGACGGAAATGGTGGAAATGCCGGCGGGGCCGGCCAGCGCCTTTTGCGGGCCGATGACGGCGATATCGATACCTAAACGGTCGACGTCGAAAGCATGTCCGCCAATGGACGCGACGGCGTCCACAAGGGTCACGATGCCCCGTTCCCGGGCGAGCGCGGCGATGGCGGGCAGGGGGTTGAGGATGCCGCTTGCCGATTCCGCGTGGACGATGGCGAGAAGGTCGAAATCCGGCCCTTCGTCCAGCTCCCGTTCCACTTCCTCCAGGGTGACCGGCCTTGCCGGGCTGGCGGTCAGATTGCGCACGGTCGCGCCGCCCTTTTCCAGCCAGCCGCCAAACCACGTACCATAAGGGCTGGTGACAATGTTGAGCGCTTTCAGGCCCGGTCGCGCAAGGCTGGTGGCTGCGGCTTCGAGTGCCAGCACGGCTTCCGCCTGTATCAGCAGCACGTCGTTGCTTGTGCTCATCAGCGCGGCCAGCCGGTCGGCAAGGGCAGCATAACGCTCGGCAGGAAAAGCGGGTGGGTCGAGCAGCAATGCATAATCCGGAGCGGGCATGTCTTTTCCTTACGTGGTGATGGTCAGGCGCGGTGCGGCGTCGATCAGGGTTCTGGCGGTCGAGGATTGCGGCGCCGAGACGATATTTCCTGTCCGGCCGATTTCAACGATCCTTCCTGCTTCCATGATGGCGACGCGGTGGCAGACGGCGCGAATGACCGCGAGATCATGGGAGACGAAAATACAGGAAACCGCCGTCTCTCGCTGTATTTCCACCAGCAGTTCAAGGATTTGCCGGCGAACCGAAACATCGAGCGCGGAGACGGCTTCGTCCAGGATGAGAAGCGACGGCTTGAGCGCAATCGCCCGTGCGATCGAGACGCGCTGCCTTTGGCCGCCGGAAAGCTCGAAGACCGAGCGGCCGGCATAGCTGGCGGGCAGGCCAACGCGGTCGAGAAGGCGGCGGACTTCCGCCGCACGCTCGCGTCTTGCGACCGTGCGATGAATGCGCAACGGTTCGCCGATGGCATCTTCGACGCTGGCGCGTGGATTGAAAGCGCCATGAGTGTCTTGAAACACCATCTGCATGTGCTGGCGGGCGGCGCGAAGCTTGCCGCCGTCCAGTGTCAGCCAATTGTGGCCCCTGAAAAGGATCGTGCCTTCGTCGGCCGGGATCAATCGCATGAGAATGCGGGCAAGCGTGGATTTTCCGCAGCCGGAGGGACCGGCAAGTCCCAGCGTCTCACCGGGCCGAAGCGAAAAAGAGATGTCGGAGAGCGCCGCCACCCTTCTTGCGCCGGTGCGGTAGGTCTTGGACAAGCCGTCGACGGTGAGCAGGGCATCGTTCATGACGCGGCCTCGCTGACCAGCGGCGGCGTGGACAGATCGAGGTAATCGGCAAGCAGCGCACGCGTATAGTCATGGACGGGTGCGGACAGCACCCGCCTCGTCGGGCCATGTTCCACCAGCAATCCCGAGCGCAGAACCGCAATCTCGTCGGCAAGGCTGGACGCAAGGCCGATATCATGGGTGATGAAGACCAGCGTCTTGTTTTCCTGCCGCACCAGATCGTCCAGCAGCGTGGCGATGGCGGCTTGGCTAGCCGTATCGAGCGCGCTCGTGGCTTCATCGGCAATCAGGATTGAAGGGCTGGCTGCAATGGCGGCGGCAATCGTCACGCGTTGCCTCTGGCCGCCGGAGAGCTGGTGTGGATAGGCCCGGATGAGGTGGGAAGGGTGCGGCAGCCGAACCCGCTCCAGAAGATCGCGGGCAAGATCGCGCGCTTGCCGCCATGAGAGACCTAGATGCCGGACAGCCCCTTCCGCCACCTGTTCGCCGATGGTGAGGACCGGATTCAGCGTTGCGCCTGTATCCTGAAAGATCGTGCCGATATCCCGCCCTGGCAGCGGCCTGCCGTGGAACAGGCTATCGCGGCTCCACGAAATATCACCGGAAACCTTTGCATGTCCGGGAAGAAGCCCCGCAATCGCCTTGCCGAGCGTCGATTTCCCCGAGCCGCTTTCGCCGATGATCGCCAGCCTCTGGCCTTGCCGGATCGTCAGCGAGACATTCTGCAATGCCGGCGCATCACTTGCCGCATACCAAACGCTGAGGTCGTCGATCCGGCACAGCGCATTTCCGCTCATGGCGCTCGCCTCCCTGTCGCCATCGCCTTGTTGATGCCTTCACCGAGAAGATGAACGCCGAGAACCATAACCAGAAGGCCGATGCCGGGAATGACCGACAAAAACGCGGCCGAGCGAAGGACATTGCGTCCTTCTGCGATCATCGAACCCCAGGTAACGATATTGGGATCGCCGAGCCCGAGGAAGGATAGGGCGGCTTCGGTCAAAATGGCCGCGGCGACGATGATGGCGGCAAGCGCCATGACCGGCGGCAGGGCATTTGGCAGGATCTGCCTGAATGCGATCTCAAGCGGGTGCATGCCGATGGCGCGGGCGGACTGAACATAGTCGCGCTCGCGGATGCTCAAGACCTGCGCCCGCATCAACCGCGCCGGATCCGCCCATGCGCCAAGCGCAATGGCGAGTATGACAATCGGCATGGAGGGGCCGATTGTACTGACGAAGGCGAGCGCTAGCAGGAAGTTCGGGACGATCTGGAAGGCGTCGGTGACGCGCATCAATGCTTCGTCCACAACGCCGCCGGCAAATCCGGCAATGGTGCCGATGACGGTGCCGATAATCAGCGCGGCTGCGGCGGCGCCTATGCCGACGAGCAGGGAGGCCTGCGCACCATGGGCGAGCTCGGCCAGCACGTTGCGGCCCAGCCGATCGGTGCCGAGCGGTAGGGCCGCATCCGTAAAAGGCGTAATCAGCGGTTCGCCAACGATGGCCAGCGGGTCACCTGGAAAGACGGCGGGTGCGGCAAGCGCCGTCAGGGAAAACAGCACCAGTATGACGGTTCCCGTCATGCCTTCGAAACTGCGCAGGAGCCGGAAAGCGAAACTCATGCGCCTTGTTCCCCGCTGCCAATGCGCGGATCGAGCACGGAATGGACAATGTCGACGGAGAGGTTGACGAGGATGACAAAAACCGCGCTCGTCAGGATAATGCCCATCAACAACGGGGCGTCTCGGCCAGTGACGGCCTCCTGCGCCAGCCGACCAAACCCGGGAATGGCAAAAACGCTTTCGATGACCACGCTGCCGCCCAGCATGGTGGCCGCCTGCAGGCCAAGCACGGTGACAAGCGGCAGGGCGGCGTTGCGGGCGACGTGGCGCAGCACGATCCGTCGTTTTGAAAGCCCCTTGGACTGGGCAAAGAGCACGAAATCCAACGGCCAGATCGCCGCCATGGCGGTGCGCATCACGCGCAGGAAAAGCGCAAGATAGATCAGCCCGAGACTGGCGACCGGCAGCACGAGATGGCGGCCGATATCAACCGCCCTCGCCATGCCGTGCTTGCCCGAAGCGATGGTTTCGATGCCGGAGGTAGGCAGCCATCTGAATTTCACCGCGAAGACGATGGCGAGCACGAGCCCAAGCCAGTAGCCGGGCGTGGCGTAAAGCGCGAGTGAGAGTGTGGAAAGCGCGCGGTCTGTCGCCCCGCCCGGACGCGCGCCCGCCACGATGCCGAGTGCTGTGCCGAGGATGAAGGCGAGCGTTGTCGCACTGCCCATCAGAAGAAGCGTGTTCGGCAGCCTTTCCAGGATCAGCCCCAGCACAGGCCGGTCAAAGGCAAGCGACCAGCCGAGATCAAGCCGCAGCACCGAACTCGCATAGAGCCAGAAACGGGCCAGCACGGAGCCGTTCAGACCATATTGTTCACGCAGCGCATCGCGCAGCCCGGCATCGCCGCCGCCGATGGAAACGAGATAGGCGTCGACCGCGTCACCCGATGCGTTTTCAAGCAGCAGGAAGGTGAAGACGAGCACGATCAGCAGCACCGGAATGGCGGTGAATGCCCTTCGCCGCAGCAATTTCGCCGCACGTCTCACGGCGTTGCCTCAGGTATCCACCGCCGTATCCGCCCAGTTGGACACCGCCCACCGAGGATTACTGGCGACATGTTTGACCGTATCGCGCGCCACAGTGATGAAACCCCACTCGGCGACGTTGATCAGCGGCAGATCGGCCGCGACCTGTTTCTGGAAGTCCTTGTAAAGCGCCGTGCGCGCGGCGGCATCCACTGTTATCGCCGCCTTGTCGATCAATTCGTCCAGCGTCTTGTTCTCGTAGCCGCCCTGATTGGAGAAGCCGACGCCGGCCGGAATGCCGGAACGGACGAGAATCGTGGTCGATATTGCGGGATCACCGCGGAACACCGGCGGCGCGATGGCGAGATCGAAGGCGTGGTCGGTGTAAACGGCCTTCTGGTGCGCCGCGGCGTCATTGTTCACCAGTTCTGCATCAATCCCGATTTCCTGAAGCGCCTGCCGCAGATAAGAACCGAACTGGCGGGTCTCATTGAAGTAGGGCGCGGGCAGAAGCTTCAGCGAAAAACGTGTTCCATTCGCACCACGCGGATAACCCGCCTCATCCAGGAGAGCGTTGGCCTTGGCGACGTCGAAATCATAGGTCTCAACGTCATTCGTGTAAAATTCCGGCGCATTCTTCGGTACGGGGCCGGTCGATGCAGTGGCGTAACCGAGAAAGACCTTGTCGATGACGAATTTCCTGTCGATGGCGTGCGCGATCGCCTTTCTGACCTTGAGATCCGCCAGTTCCTTGCGGCGATGGTTGATTTCCACCACCAGCTGATAGGTCAGTGCCTCATAGCCATCCGCAATAACCTTTATGCCGGGCTCCTTGGCGATGCGGGCAAGATCGGCGAGCGGCACGGCTGAAAAGGCGGCCAGCTGGATTTCTTCAGCTTCCAGCGCAGAGGCCGCGCCGGCCCGGTCGGGAAGGACGCGATAGATAATTTCCTCGAGCTGCGGCTGACCCTTGCCCCAATAGTTCGGGTTCCTCGTCAGGCGGTAATATTCGCCGGGTTTATATTCGGAAAAGACAAAAGGCCCGGTGCCCACCGGTTTGGTATTGGCCGGATTTGTGGCGATGTCGGTACCCTCATAGAGGTGTTTCGGCACGACGCTGGTAACCACCGGCAGCGCATTGCGGATGAGCTGGAACGGCGTGGGTTTGGAAAAGCGGAAAATTGCCGTGTGGTCATCAGGCGTTTCCACCGTCTGGAGATTGGCAAAGACCAGCCGCCCGAGATTTTGCAGCGGTTTCCAGACGGAAAGCGCCGAAAACGCAACGTCCGCCGAGGTGAATGGCTTGCCGTCATGCCATGTCACACCCTCGCGCAGCTTGAAGGTGGCGCTGAGCCCGTCATCGGCTCCCTGCCATTCCGTCGCAAGTCGCGGCTCCAGCCCGTCGGTGCCGTTAAAGGAGGCCTCGGCCAGGGGCTCGACGATCTTGCTGGCGATGTAAAACACGCCGTTGGAGGCAACGATGGCCGGATTGAGGTTTTTCGGTTCCGAATCGGCCGCGACGATCAGTCGCCCGCCGGATTTCTCCTGTGCGACGGTAATTCCCGCCAATCCTGTGGTTGCGGCCAGCGCGAGCGAGGTCTTGAGAAGCGAGCGGCGGGAAAGCTGGACAGGCGACATGAATTTCACTCCGGAATGAGGGCGAGGCGGGCTTTTCCGCTTGGCCCGCGGCGTGCCGATCTTAAGGCTGCAACCTCGGCAGTGTCCACGTTAATTCGCGCCCTTTACAGCAATGATTTTACGTTGCGGAGAGCTTTGCGGAAACAATATGCCCCGTCTCGGAAAATTCGGTTCTCCAGTCCGCCATCAGCGGCGAATTCACGGCGGAAAACTCGACATAACCGAATGAAACCAATCGTTTGATATGTGTTTTGCGAGGCAGCGGATGGCGCTGCGAACTTGTGGAGCGGTTGAAAATCCGTCGGTACGACCCCGTTTGGAAAGGGGTAATTAACCTTTATTTTTTATTTCAAGGAGACCGAAATATGTACGTTTATGATGAGTGTGCACGCTGCCATGAGCTTCTCCCGATCCAGATTTCAGAATTCGTCCAATAGCGTAGGGGAGGGGAGCGAAAATGCCCGTCATGCCGGTGTCCAGACGCCTGCGGGGCAGCGGACGATCGTGACGGCTGCAGGTGCAGCGCCGCGGCAGAATGCTGACGTGATCGCAGCCGATGCCATCGAAGGCCGCGCCGAGATGCCCGGCTGGCAGAATGCCTTCGTGCTTGGCCCGAATGTCCGCTTTACCCGCACGCCGGAGAGCGTCTTTAACCGGCGTATGCCGGTGGAGACGCCGAATATCCCGGACGAGGAGGCGCCCGCTGCCTCCGTACCGGCTGCCGCAGAGCCCGAGACGGCTGCTCGCCAGGATGCGCCGGCACCCCAGCCCGCCGAGAAGCCGGCCGAGCAACGCATGGCGCCGCCGCGCATGCCGTTTCTGCCGCAGCCGCCCGACGCCCGCGGTGCTCGCGCCTTGACTTACAAATTGCGGCTGGAGCTTGCCCGTAAACAGGCGGAAGAGGCAGCCGCAGCCGTGCGGGATCCATCTTCATCGACGTCTGCCGCGCCCGATGCGGAACCCGCAGCGCCGCAGACGTTTGAGCCGCAACCTGCCGCGCAGCCGGAAGCTGAGACGCAGGCTTCCATTCCCGCCTTTGCCGCCCATCTGCCGGATGAGCTGTTCTGGGAAGTGATGACGCTTGATCTGCCCGGCGATGCGGCTGAAGCTCTTACCGCCCAGGTGCGGAGCGCATTTTCCGTTTCGGCGCCCGCAGCTCCGGCGCCTGTAAACACCGTTCTGACAGCGCCTTCATCCGCAGTGGCTGTCGCTCCCGTCTCGCCCGCAGCCGCCCCGGTTGTCCTTTCGGCCGAGCCACCTGTCGTCACCGTACCCGGCGGCTCCGCCATCCGGCTCTATCGGGAAATTGGCGTACGGCAGACATTCATTCCAGCCGCCGGCGTGGCTCCCGAACAGGAGTTCGCGTCGCAGCTGATAGCGGAAGCTGCCATGGTTGTCGCGCCGCAGCAGCTTGCAGAGCAGGTTCAGCCGGCGGAAAGGATCGTTGCCGAGCCGCGTTTTACGCCGCGAGCGCCTATCCAGTCTTCTCAGCCCATGTTCCGTGAAGCACCTGTCTTCGCCGATGGGGAATATGAGTATCCTTCGATTGACCTCCTGCAGGAAGCCCGCGTCCAGCAGACCACGACCATGACACCGGAAGCCCTGGAACAGAGCGCCGGTCTACTCGAAAGCGTGCTGGAGGATTTCGGCATCAAGGGTGAGATCATCGATGTCCGTCCTGGTCCTGTCGTCACGCTCTATGAATTCGAGCCCGCCCCTGGCGTCAAGTCCTCGCGTGTCATCGGTCTCTCTGACGATATCGCGCGCTCCATGTCGGCGCTCTCGGCTCGCGTTGCGGTCGTGCCCGGCCGCAATGTCATCGGCATCGAGCTGCCGAACCCGGTGCGCGAGACGGTTTACCTGCGCGAACTGATCGAGGCGCAGGATTACGCCGAGACACGCCAGAAGCTTGCCCTTTGCCTCGGCAAGACCATCGGCGGCGAACCGGTTATCGCCGAACTTGCGAAGATGCCGCACCTTCTGGTCGCCGGTACCACCGGTTCGGGCAAGTCCGTCGCCATCAACACCATGATTCTGTCGCTGCTCTACCGCCTGAAGCCGGAAGAATGCCGCCTGATCATGGTCGACCCGAAGATGCTCGAGCTCTCGGTCTATGACGGTATTCCGCATCTCCTGACGCCTGTCGTCACCGATCCGAAAAAGGCGGTGATGGCGTTGAAGTGGGCGGTGCGTGAAATGGAAGACCGCTACCGCAAGATGTCGCGTCTCGGCGTGCGCAATATTGATGGTTACAATGCAAGGGCCGCTGCTGCCCGTGCCAAGGGCGAGACGGTGTTCTGCAATGTGCAGACCGGCTTCGATCGCGCCACCGGCGAAGCGGTCTATGAGCAGGAGGAAATGGACCTGACGGCGATGCCTTATATCGTTGTCATCGTCGATGAAATGGCCGACCTGATGATGGTCGCCGGCAAGGAGATCGAAGGTGCGATCCAGCGTCTGGCGCAGATGGCGCGCGCCGCCGGCATCCATCTCATCATGGCAACCCAGCGTCCCTCGGTCGATGTCATCACGGGCACTATCAAGGCCAATTTCCCCACCCGCATCTCATTCCAGGTCACCTCGAAGATCGACAGCCGCACGATCCTTGGTGAGCAGGGGGCGGAGCATCTGCTCGGCCAGGGCGACATGCTGCACATGATGGGCGGTGGCCGCATCGCCCGTGTTCACGGCCCCTTCGTGTCCGACGAGGAAGTTGAAAAGGTCGTGGCGCATCTGAAGACGCAGGGTCGTCCGGAATATCTGGGCACGGTCACGGAAGATGCCGAGGAAGCGGAAGAAGAGGCGGAAGAGGATACGGCTGTCTTCGACAAGACCTCGATGGGCGACGACGACAGCGATGACCTCTATGAAAAGGCCGTCAAAATCGTGATGCGCGACAAGAAGTGCTCGACCTCCTATATCCAGCGCCGCCTTTCGGTGGGCTATAACCGCGCCGCCTCGCTGGTGGAGCGAATGGAGCAGGAAGGCATCGTCGGACCTGCCAACCATGTCGGCAAGCGCGCCATCATCGCCGGCGAGCGCGACCCTTACGATGCGATGGGCTCCGACGACTGATCATCGCGTCACCAAATGAACGAAGGGAGATGTTGCAAACAACATCTCCCTTTTTCTTTCTGTGGCGTTCGGCGCTAATGTCTGCGAAGCCTATTTCATTCCCGTTCCGGCGATGCCTGTTGTGATGTAGCGCTGCAGGAACAGGAACACGACCGTGACGGGTGCCAGGCTGAGGAAGGTCATGGCGAGGATATAGTGCCATTGCACCGAGAACTCGCCCTGAAAGGCGTTCAACCCCACCTGCAGCGTGAAATTCTCACGGCTGCTGAGAACGATTAGCGGCCAGAGGAAGTCGTTCCAGCGCCACAAAACCGAGAATATGGCGAGAACCGCGAGCGCCGGGGCCGTCAGCGGCAGGATGATGCGCCAGAAGATGCGGAATTCGCTGGCGGCATCGACGCGCGCCGCCTCGATCAGCTCATCGGGGATGGTCAGCATATATTGCCGGAGCAGAAAGACGCCTGTCGGCGTTGCGACGGTGGGAATGATGACACCCCAGAGATTATCGACGAGACCGACACCGACGATGACGAGATAGGCCGGCACCATGACGACGGTGAGCGGGATCATCAGGGTGGAGATGATCAGCACGAAGATCGCCTTTTCGCCACGGAAACGGTATTTGGAGAGCGCAAAGGCTGCCATGGCGTTGACGATCAGCGTCAGGACCGTTGCGACGACGGTGACGAAGACCGAGTTCTTGAGGAAGGTCAGGAAGCTGAACTGTGTCAGGGGATCGGTGAAGTTCTCCGTCGCGATGGTCAGCTTCTGAACTGGCGTTATTTCCCGTGTGTCGACACTGATTGGCGGGCCCGGATTGGCTGGGTCCACCATCTGAGCTTTGAGGCCGATGCGGCGGACCATGGCCATCTCACGCTCTGCGCCGTCGATGGTGGCCTTCCACAGGCTGAGCGGCCTGTCGTAGCCCTGAACCTCCACTTGCACGGCAGCGCGCGGCAGGAGGCTTGGCGGAAACCGCGTGATTTCAGCCTCCGGTTTCAGCGACGACATGGCGGCCCAGACAACCGGGATGAGGACAGCGAGTGTGCCGCCGATGAGCCAGACCCAGGAGAGGATATCGGTGAGGCCGATCCGGCCGGGACGGCGGGTGCGCGTGAGGAAAGAGACGGCATTGGACATGGTCAGGACTCCATCTTTTTGCCAAGGCGCAGCTGCACGAGCGTCAGTGCGAGAAGCACAAGGCCCATCAGCACCGACGCGGCGGAGGCAAGGCCAAACAGCCTGAGATCGCTGCCGAAGGCCATTTGATAGATATATTGCACCACGAATGTATTGGCCGTGCCTGGCCCGCCGCCATTCGTCAAAACCCAGGCTTCATCAAATATCTGCACCGAGCGGATCATCAACAGGATGAGCACGACGAGCAGGTTGGGGCCGAGAAGTGGCAGGGTGATGCGCAAAAGCGTGCGCCGGGGCGAGGCGGCATCGATGGCGGCGGCTTCGTAGAGATCCTTCGGGATGGTCTGAAGGCCGGCGAGCAGGATCAGCGTATAAAAGCCCATGTGGAACCAGACCGAAACGACCACCACGAAAAAGCGCGACCAGCCGACATCCAGCAGGAAGATTTCCGGCGGCACGCCCAGCATCTGGAAGAAGGCGTTGAGCAGGCCGTTGCGGTCCAGAAACCATTTCCAGATGAGGCCGATGACGACGGGCGACAGCAGGACGGGATAAAAGAACATGGCGCGGAAGAAACCGCGCGCGGCTATCGCCCTGTTGAGGATGAGGGCGGTTATGAGCGCGACCAGCAACGTGGCGATGACATTGAAACCGACAAACCAAAGCGTGTTCCAGATCGCCGTCCAGAACAGCGATTCCCGGCAGCTTCCCGGGTCCATATAGCTCTGGCAATCCAGCAGCTTGCCGAAATTCTCCAAACCGACAAAGGGGCGGTCGGTGATCAAAAGTTCGGTGCCGCCGGTGAAGGCATAACCGACGGCAATCGCAATCGGCAGGAAGGTGAAGATGCCAAAAAGAACGAGGTTCGGCATCAGGAAGATATAGGGCATGCGCCTTTTGCCGATCAGCCGCTCGATGAAGTTGAGCGGCACCTCGGCAATCGCCATAACGGCGTCAAGCGCGCGGTCGGACAGTCTCGCAAGGGTCGGATTGGCCATGCTACCCTCTCCCTTCGCCCGTTAGGCGCGGCAGCGCCAGTTCGGTGGCGGGATCAAAGACATGAACCTTCTCCCGTGCTGGCATGACCTTCAGCACCGCGCCGGAGGCTGGCGCGAAATGGCCGGCCTGATGCACGATGATCTGGTCCTTCTCACCCTTGATATTGCCGTAGAGATAGGTCTCGGTGCCGAGGCTTTCGTGGTATTGCACCTCGAAGGGCAGGCCGGCATCCGCGATGGTGAAATGCGAGGGTCGGATGCCCGCCAGAACCGCCTGTCCGGGGCTGACGGTTGCCGGATCGACGAGGCAGGGAAGCGACACGCCATAGCCGGCATCGATGGAAATGGTGCCGTCGTCGCGCTTGATGATGGTGCCCTTCAGCATGTTCATGCGCGGCGAACCGAGGAAACCGGCAACGAAGAGGTTGCGCGGATTATCGAAAAGCTCAAGCGGGCTGCCCACCTGTTCGATGCGCCCGGCGCGCAGCACCACGATCTTGTCGGCCATGGTCATGGCTTCCACCTGATCGTGGGTGACATAGATCATCGTTGTCTTGATATCGCGGTGCAGCCGGGTGATTTCTGCGCGCGTCTGCACGCGCAGTGCCGCATCGAGGTTCGACAGCGGCTCGTCGAACAGGAAGATGTCAGGTTCGCGCACGATGGCGCGGCCGATGGCGACGCGCTGGCGCTGGCCGCCGGAAAGCTGTTTCGGCTTGCGGTCGAGATAGGGCTCGATGGCAAGCATCCGCGCCGCCTCGTTGATGCGGTTTTCGATTTCCGACCGCTTGAAGCGCAGGTTTTCCAGGCCGAAGGCGAGGTTCTTGCGCACGCTCATATGCGGATAAAGCGCGTAGGACTGGAAGACCATGGCGATCTTGCGTTCTGCCGGCGACAGTGCGCTGACATCGCGATTTCCGATGGCGATGCTGCCTGATGTGACGTCCTCAAGACCGGCGATGATGCGCAGCAGCGTCGATTTTCCGCAGCCCGACGGGCCGACGAAAACGACGAATTCGCCGTTTTCGATCTGGAGATCGATATCATGCAGAACGTGAACGGCGCCGAACGCCTTGTTGAGGTTTTCGAGTTTCAGACTTCCCATTACCTGCTCCCTTCAACCGAGCTCGCCGTCGCGACGATCTCCTGGCTGTTCCAACCCTCGGGCAAGGGCATTGCTCTTTTGATGGCGACATTATCAGCCGAAAAACCGTGAACGCCCTTAAGGTAGATCGCGGGCATGCCGCCCGGATAATCCTCCATACCGACGATCCGGCCATGTGCGTCCTGGGTCCAGGCATTGGCGCGGCCGGCCGCATGGGCGCTTGGCGCAATATCGGCATTGGTGGGACGCAGGTCATACTGCAGGCCGGTGCCGAGCTTGCCGGGTGCCTGCGCCAGCGTGATGCGCGCAAGCCTGACATTGTGAATGCCGGCTGCCGAGGTGGAGACGAGGTTGATCGCTCCCTCCATCGAACCGCTCAAATCTTCGATAACAAGATTGTCCACCATGCCGGCCTGCCGTTCGGGGCGGCGGTCAACGACAGTGACTGTCACTGCTTCGCCAGAACCCCAGAAACCACCCGGCGTTTCATGGCACTCGGCCTCGATGCGTGAAAAGCGGATGTTGCGCATGGCGCCGCCATCACGGGAGAAAAGACCCATGCCACGATTTGACTGCACCACCTTGCAGTCTTCGAACACCACATTGGTGAAATCGCCGAAGGATTCGGTGCCGAGCTTCAGCGCGCAGCTCATGCTGGAAACGGTGCAGCGGCGAACCGTGATATCGGCGCACACGCCCACTGCCTTGCCATCCGGCCCGGCACTGGTCTTGAGGCAGATGCCGTCATCCGCAGTCGAGATGAAGCAATCCTCGATCAGCGCGCGGCGGCAGGCATCCAGCACGATCCCGTCCGTATTTGGCAGGCGGCGGTCGTTTTCGATGCGCAGATTGCGGAAATGAAGGTCCTCGCAATTGACCATATGCAGCGTCCACATGGGGGAGCCACTGACGTGCAGGTTTTCGAGGCGGACATTACGGCAGGCTTCCAGCACCATCACGCGCGGGCGCTTTTTTGCCGGGATATAGGTTCCCATGGCCGTGTCATCGCCAATGATGAAGTTTTCACCGCCGGCCTCGATACGGCCCGGACCCGTGACGGCGATGTCGTGCGCGCCCTTGGCGATAATCATGCCGCGATCGGAGTCTTCGGCAATCACCGAAACCCGGGTCAGTGCATAAGCGTCGTAATCGGAAACGGGGGCGAGTACCGCGTCTGCGGCAAGGTGCAGTTCCACGCCGCTTTTGAGCCGGAGACCGGCGCTGACATGTCGTCCGGCCGAGAGAGAAACGCGCCCGCCGCCTGCTGATGACACGGCATCGATAGCCTGCTGGATGGTCGCCGTGGCATCGAGGCCACTGGCCGCAACTGTGATGTCCTGATTGATGCTCATGATGCTCACGATGCCTTTGGCCTTTTCAGAAAAACGTCGATCAGAAGCAGCATCGTCAGTGCCTGCCCGTAGGGCGTGGGCAGGTTGGGTATGCGGCGGTAAAAATCGAGATCGTGGCCCATCGGCGTGCCGTCGGAGACGCCGTGAACGACGCCCTCCTCATCGATATTGCCTAGCACCGCTTTCAGCGCACGTTCCGCATGCGGACGGTTCTCTTCGCCGAGAATGCCGGCCTCGATGCCGCGCAGAATGCCATAGGCGATGCCGGCCGTCGCCGATGTCTCGACCGGTGAGGTCGGGTCATCGAGCAGCGTATGAAACATGCCGTCTTCACGCTGATATTTTCTCAGCGACCGCACCTGGCTTGAAAGCACATTGGCGAGGAAACGTTTGTCCTTCTGAGCAAGTGTCGGCACCAGTTCAAAGAGTTCGGGAATGGCGACGGTGATCCATGAATTGCCGCGTGCCCAAAACGCGTCCGCGAAATTGTGGCGACCGTTGAAGGTCCAGCCGTGATACCAGAGCCCGGTGACGGGGTCGGAGAGATAGCGCGCATGGATCATGAACTGGTAGACGGCCTCGTCGATCCAGTCCTGCCGTTTGCAGACAACGCCGGCGCGAGCGAGAAACAGACAGGCCATGAACAGCGTGTCGTCCCAGAGCTCCCCCTCATTCAGCCGTTCCTTCACGACGTGCTGAAAACCGCCATCTTCGGTTTTTGGCAATTCATGCACCAGCCAGTCGGCCCAGTCTTCCACCAACGCGCGGAAATCCGGCCGGTCGACATGTTCGGTGAGGATGACGAGCGGCAGCATCGGCGCGGAACTGTTGATCTGGCGCGGCGGCAGGCCACGGTCGATCTGCCAGCCGTACCATGTCACGAGGTCATCCAATGCCTTCTGGTCGTTGGCCGCGAGCGCCCGGCGCAGGAAACCATAAAGGCCGACACCCACTTCCCAGTCCCATTCATCGAACTGGATCTTGCCATCGGAACTGCCGCTGACCAGACCTTCCTGAATGCCTTTGAGGCGGCTGAAGGCGGCGGCGACATTATCGATCGTCGTCCTGAGAGTGTCTTTTTCCATGCTTGGCTGGTTCATCTGTCAATTCCGCTTAGGAGTAGAAGGGTTTTGCAGCGCTGCCCGAAGCTGGGTCGGCGCTGTCGAAGGTGATTTTCGGTTGCGGCTGGTCATGGTCGAAGGCCATGGCCTGTCCGCCGATAGTGAAGGCGCCGTCCCAGCTGAGAGTGAGTTCCGGCCCGCCGGGTGGCGTGACTGCGAGCAGTCGGCTTTCGGCACCGAAGGTGACCCGTGTGGCGAGAATTTTCGCGCGGAAGCCGGCGAAGGCTTGCGCGTCGCCGCAGCCAATAACGCCGATCCAGCCAGCGCGGCGGCCGGGCGATCTAATCTCGCGGTTGGCGGTGGCACCAGAGGTGACGGGTTCAAGTCCGTTCGTCGCGTAAAGGGCCGCGAAGCCGCGGCCGGAACGGGTGATGAGCCAGTTGTCTTCCATCATCACCTCCTCCAGCCCGTCGCGGCCGAGATAGGCGTGGGTCCAGTCGTTGCGGTGATCTTCGGTATCGAAGATCAGCATCGCCAGATCGCGGTGCTGCGCTACGCGCGGCAGGATGCCGCTTCCCGCCCAATAAGAGGGGCGCTGGCTGCCCCAGGGATCGTCTTCACCGGGATGATTGACCCACAGTCGCGCCATCGGGTGGCCGGCAAGCTTGATATCCATGACGTGCTGCTGGTGACCCCTGCGGCCGGTCTTGTGATCGACAACGGTGGAAAGCTGGGCGGCCTCGTTCTTGAACAGCACGAGTTTGCCGGGCTCCAGCCCCTGCGCGTAGCGCGCCTCGACCATGCGGCCGTTTTCCAGCTGGGAGAGGGCGGCAAGATGCGCCGGCGGCAGGTAATCTCCGCAGCAGAACATCGGCAGCGAGGCGACGCCGTTGTTGAGCCAGCCTTTGCCAAAGGCGACCTGCGCAAAGGGCGCCAGTTCCGTCAGCGGCCCGGCCCGCAGTTCCTTGTCATAAGCCCGCCCTTGCGAACCGGAGGGGACACCGCCTAGTGTATGCAGCGCGATCATCTCGAAAATGAGATCGAGCTGGTGGCGCGCGCGGGCGGCAAGTTCCGGCTCCGCCCAATGTTCGATGGCGAGAAGACCGATGAAATCGACGGGGTAATAGGCGGCCGAATTCCACTCGGCCAACCCATGCGCCTCGACGCTGTCGAACCAGCGCGCCAGCCGCTCAGCTGCCAGCGCGGCCTGCTGGCGCCCGCTACGGCCGGACGCGGTGAAGGTGGCGTCCGGCAGATAGTCGCCGGCCAGCAACTGGCTGGTGTGGAAGCAAAGGACGTGGTTTTCACTCCAGAACCACATGACGTCATTGCCCGGCTCGTCCACCCAGTAACGATAACCAAGGATCGAAGCATCGATCCGTGCCCGCATATCTGCAGGCAACCGGTCCCCATGAGCACGCACCAGCCACAGCAGCGGGATCATGATGAAATCCGAGCAGTCTTCGCGCCTGTCGATGGAGTGCAGCGTTGCATCGATGATGCCGCCGATCGTCTCGATGTCATCGCTGCCGGTGGCGACCATGGCAAGCGCGCGGCCGATGCGCCAGGCGCCGAAACGGGCGCTGAAGGAAAGCGCCGCCTTCTTCCGTTCATTCATGTCGTTAGAGGATGCTTCCGGCGCGATATCACGCATGAAGGCGGCGTCGATGACGCGGGTGACAGTGCCGGAACCCGATCCAAGGGTGATCCTGACGCCGTGATACCCGTCGGCAATGCCTATTGTTTCGGGGATCGCCAGTGAGGATTGCCCGGCTTTCAGCACCGTATCCACTTCCGCAAGCGCGGCGCGCTCATGGCCATGGCTTTTGACGGCGATGTGCACCGGCAGATCGCTTGCCGGCGCTGCGCCAAAGACGAGTTCTAGGGCGCTGCCAGAAAACACGTCGCGGGCAGGGTGCACGTCACGCACCAGCGCGGCCAGGCGCTTCGTCTCTTCCCGCTCGAGCGGCACCGGCAACACGACGGTGAGCGGCGCGGGATCAATAACCTCAAGTTCGAAGAACCAGATGATGTCTCGCTCCGCCAGATCCTCGCAGAGAAGCAGGACCTCGTTGTTACCGGCCGCCAGATCGAGCGCGATGTCACGGCTGCTTTCGACATTGCGGATAAAGGGTTCGAAACGGACCTGCTCGACGCCGCCTACCCAGATGCGCACGCCGCCACAGGTTCGCAGCCGGAACTGCGCTTTCCGTGCAGTCTCGCTGCGAAACGTGCCCTTCAGCCAGCGCTGCACATGGGTCGGAACATGCCAGAAGCCGGTGAATTCGACGCGGCGATTGGAGCCGGGCAGGTTGAGGTGGGAGACTGGCCAGTCGGTATCGGGGGCTATGTGGCGGCCAACCATGGTCTGCTGGAAGGCCTTGCGGCAGGGAAGGTCGCCGACATCGACAAAACCGTTGATGAAACGGTAGTTGACCCGATCTTCCGCCGGTGCCGGCGTGCCCGGAAATGATATTTCGACAAGTTCCGACACGATCCAGGCGGTCACCGTCCCGCCGCTCGCGACGGTATATGTGGGCTGCGACGCCTTCGCCGCAAATGGTCCATCCGTCATATTGGATCGCCTCCCGTCGATCGATGATGAAATTATTTTCACAAACCTGTATTTGTTTTTCCGCGTCGATTTATGAGATTTCGCCAGAACAAACAGCTTGACGTTTATTCTGTCAAGCCGCAAAACATCATAAATCGGACCAAGCAGAGGAGCCTTCGTTCGATTTATGAAAATGTTTTCATTGGGAGGATGAGCATGATGAAATTGTTTTCAGGTGTCAGTGCCCTGGTATTTGCCTCGGTCGCCGGCCTTTCGTCCGCGCAGGCCGAGACCCGCACGATCACGTTTCTTTTTAC
This sequence comes from Agrobacterium sp. 5Ca39, assembly GCF_055382365.1. NCBI lineage: Bacteria > Pseudomonadati > Pseudomonadota > Alphaproteobacteria > Hyphomicrobiales > Rhizobiaceae > Agrobacterium > Agrobacterium sp. 5Ca39. Next base: position 823,319 of record NZ_AP026437.1, read on the forward strand.
CGATGACGATCAGGGTTATGTGCAGCGCATGGCCGCGCTCAGCAAGGAGTTCGAGACGGCCAATCCCGGCGTGAAGATCAATTTCGTATCGTCGGGTTATGATGCCGTTTCCAAGCAGCTGCCAGTGCAGCTGGCGGTGGGCGAGGGTCCCGATATCGCCAAGATCACCGACTGGCAGCTCGCGCCCTATTATCTCGACATGCGGCCTTACATGAAGGATGCGGACGCCTTTGCGAAACTGCATGGTGCAAGCCTCGACCAGCTTCGCCTGCCCAATGTCAACGATCCGAAGTCGATCAATGGCTACATGGCGTCGCAGACGCTGAACCTGCCCTTCGTCAACAAGACGCTGTTCGAGCAGGCCGGGGAGCCCTTACCCGGCCCAACGGCGAAGTTGAGCGAGATCGTCGAGGCATCCGCCCGTGTCGCCAAGGCGACGGGCGTGCAGATCCCCTTCACCATGGACCGGTCCGGCCACCGTTTCTCCGGCGGCGCCTTCTCTTACGGCTCGACTTATGTGAAGGACGGCAAGTTCAGCTTCCCTGACGATGCGGCGAAAAAATACATCGCCGATCTCTTTTCATGGACGCAAAACGGCAGCTTCCCCAAGGAAATGTGGGGTGCGGCTGGCGGTTCGCAGTACAAGAACATGGGTGACGAGTTCGTCAACGGTAACGTCGTGACGTATCTTGCCGGTAACTGGATGGTCAATCCATTCCAGAACAAGATCGGCGACACCTTCGAATGGACCGCGATCAATGCTCCCTGCGGCGATGCGGGATGCTACGCGATGCCTGGTGGCACCGCGATCGTTGGCTTCAAGCGCACCAAATACCCTGAAGATGTGGCCCATTTCATCGAGTTCCTCGGCTCCGAAAAAGTGCAACGGGAAATCGCTGAAAACTACGTCATTCTGACGGGTGCGGAGATCGCCAATCCGCAATACAAGCTGAAGAGCGAAAACGCCAAGGCGGCGATGCAGGTCTTCCTCGATAACAAAAAGAACGTGCCGCAGGCCGCGCGTGATTTCGAACGCGCCAAGGGTGGCAGCGCCATGTATCAACAGATCGTGCAGCGCATGAGCCAGCTTATCGTCGGTGAGTTGACGCTCGATCAGACCTACAAGGTTCTGGAAGATGACATCGCCAAGATCAACGAGGCTGTCGCGGTCAAGAAATAAGAGCGCCGCTTCGAGATAAAAAGTCGATCTGCCCGGGGCGACGCGTCGGGCAAATCGCGCCTTCATCTGCCGGCCGCTCTTTCAAATGCGATCTATCTTAATCAGCATGCCGAAAAAAAACTGCCATATGCCCGGCTTAAAGCTGACGGCGCGCCGAGGCTTTGCGCGCTCCCCTTTCGTCACGCGTCAAATCACAGGATTCATCATGCCCAAATTGAAGATGTCGTCCATTCCCTCCGCACGCTCGGCATTGCTTGCCTCCGTTGCATTGCTGGTGCTCGTTTCGAGCGCCGAAGCATTCGATAGCAAGGCACCGGCTGGTCAGGGCTATGCTATCGCCGTGACGGAGCCGACTGCGGCCTACCCGCTGCCGCTTGCCGATAATTATCGCAACCAGACGGGTAAGAATGAGAAGGGCGAGGATGTCCGTGCCTATGACGACCATGACAATCCCGTCATCAAAATCCTCTCAGGCTTCAACCGGATCTGGACGCTTGGCGATGAGAAATGGGCCGCTGGTGGCGCCAACGGCGATGGTCCGACGGACTTTAGCCGTGCGAAGGCCGTTAATCCCGCCATCTGGCAGGAAAACATGCGCTATGTGCTGTCTGTGACCGGGGAAAACCGCACAACCGCCGCCGCATTCGATGCCTACATGAATGATCGGCGCTCGCAGAGCTACAGCATGATCAACGGCATGGGACCGCTTGCAGATTGGTATCGCGAGGGTTCTGGAGCGACAACGACGATCAATCATACACTTGCAGACTTCGATCCAAACGAGGTCATCACCCGCAAGGAAGAGGACAAGGGTACGGAAGCCGGAACGGCCGAGTCCGAGTTGAAGAGCGTCGTGGCCTTGATGAAGGCCATCCGCGGGCCGGAAGCGACGACATCGCCCGCGAAATACTTTTACTCCTCGCCGCGCCCGTGGCGGATGAACGATAAGGGTGAGGTTGTCGACAAGGGGACCGAGACCATCGGCGATCGTACCTTCGAAGGCTACGAATCCGGTGCCGGCGTTGTTGTACCGGCGCTGAAATATGCGCGCGAAAACCGTGGCCGTGGCAAGGATGGCGGTTTCCCAAGCGGGCACACCAACGCCGCCTATCTTGCAGCGATTGCCTATGCTTATGCCGTGCCGGAACGCTTTTCCGAGTTGCTGACGGCGGCTTCGCAACTGGGTGAAAGCCGTATCGTTGCCGGCATGCATTCCCCCGTCGATGTGATCGGCGGCCGCATAACGGCTACCGCGATCGCCGCTGCCGTTTTACAGGATCCGAAGAACGCAGAGATCAAGAAGGCAGCTTATGACGACCTGCAGGCCTATTTCGCAAAACGCCTGCCGCAGGACCGGTCTCTGATCCAGTTCGCACATGGCGCAGGTTTGGAAAGCGATCCCTATGCCGATGCGGCGAAAAACCAGGCCGATTATCGCCGGCGCATGACCTACTCCTTCAGTCGCGACACGTCTGGGGGCAATGCTCCCATGCTGGTGCCGAAGGGGGCCGAGGTTCTGCTCGAAACACGCCTGCCGTATCTTAATGCCGCACAACGTCGCGCCGTGCTGTTTTCCACCGGCATCGATGCCGGTTATCCGCTGCTCGATGACAGCAACGGCTGGGGCCGCATCAATCTGGTGGCCGCTGCCGGTGGTTATGGTGCCTTTGACGGCGATGTCGAAGTGACGATGGACGCTGCGGCCGGTGGCTTCAATGCGCAAGACCGCTGGACGAATGATATTGCCGGGGCAGGGCGTCTCGTCAAATCCGGCAGTGGGGCGCTCACGCTCAGTGGCAACAATAGCTATGGCGGCGGCACGATTGTCAGGGACGGAACATTGGTTGCGTCTTCCGCCGATGCGCTTGGAACCGGTAATGTGCTGGTCGCGGGCGGCACGCTCTCGCTTGCGGCGGGCAGGGATGTCGTGATCGGCGGTGATTATACGCAGTCGGGCGGCACGCTGGCGGTCGACCCGCAGAAGACTGCGCTTCGGATCAAGGGCAATGCGATGCTAGATGGCGCGACGCTGAAGCTCGCTTTCGATGGCGGCGCGCCAGCCGCCGGCACGCGCCTCGACGTGATCTCTGCCAACGGCCTGACCGGGACATTCGCCACGATAGATGCGGGCAATGTGAGGGTGCGGCCGGTCTATACCGGTTCGGCACTGTCGGTGGTGGTGGAATAGGCCGATGCAAGGGGCCTGCCGGGCGCGGTTTAAGCCGCCGCGTCCAGAGGTTGGTTCAAGAATCCTGCCGCCGCATCAGCAGGAAGATGACCGGTGCGGCGAGCACCGAAACGACGGCGGCAATGATGAAGGAGGCCTGATAGCCGAATTTTTCGGCGATCGCGCCTGCTCCCAGCCCGCCGATCATGCCGACAACGCCATCCATGCACTGGAACAGGGTGAAATCGACTCCGGCCTGCCGGGGGTCGGACCAGCCCATGAAGCAGGCGTAAAGCGCGACGAAGCCGATGGACATGATGCCCGACGAGCTAGCCACCGCAACCGCCATGACGACCCATTGCGAAATATCGCGATGAACGCTGAAATAGGCGAAAAGGCACAACAGCGCAGTCTGCACGAAGATGGCGATGAGCAGGATTCGTGACGCCCCGTAGAGGCGTACCAGCGTTCCGCCGAGCAGCGCGCCGGCGAAACCGACGATCATGCTGCCCACGCCATTCAGTGCGCCGATGGTGGCGAGATCGAAACCGTAATCGACCAGGAACGGGCCGAGCATTGCCAGACCCCATTTCTGCGCCGCGACATAAACGGCCGCTACGAGAAGGCCGGTGCGGACTTCCCGTCGCTTGAGCGCGTTTTTGATCGATGGCAGGTGGTCCCGTGTTTGCGGGACCGTTCTTGCCGCCGGGCCGAGCAGGAAGGGGAGCGCGAGCAGGATGACCAGCCCGGCCATGACCAGCGTGGCGCTCGTCCAGCCGGCGCGGTCCACCAGCACCAGAAACAGGCCGGCGCCGATGGCGGAGCCGAGATAGGAGCCGCCTACCTGTGCGGCGTTGCCCCATCCATGATGCTCTTCCGCCAGCGTTTCGACCGCATAGCCGTCGCAGGCGATGTCGACTGTCGCCGTCACCAGCGCGATTACCGACAGGATGGCGATTGCGACGGAAACCGGCGACGGGCCGGTGAAAGCAAGAACAGCGAGGCCGCAGGCGCAGGCGGCGATGCCCGTGCCGACGATCACCCGCGACCGGTTCCTGCCAACGGGCGGCAGCCGGTAACGCTCCACATGCGGCGACCAGAGGAATTTCAGCGCCCAGGGCAGAACGACGAGATAAAGAAGGCCGATCTGGTCCAGCGGCAGTCCGGCGGTTCTGAGCACCGCCGGCAGGCCGAGAAAGGTCAGCCCGCCAATCACGCTCTGGCCGACATAAAGCCCGCCGACCGCCACGAAGACGGCGGCCGGCGACGGCTTGGTTGTGGCAGGGTTCTGCTGCAGCATCAGAAGCGATACCGGATGCTGCCGACGACCTTGCGGCCTTCGTCATAATAGCAGAAGCCTGTGGTGCAGACCTGTTTCACCTCGTCGAGAAGGTTGGTGGCGTTGATCTGCAATTTCACGCCTTCCAGCGAGGGCAGGGCCTTGCCGAGATCGTAGCGCAGCGAGGCGTCGACGAAGGTGCGGGCCTCATTGTCAAGAATGGGGGTGTGCTGGTTGTCGCCGAAGCTCGATCCGACGTAACGAACGCCCGCGCCGATGCCGAGGCCTTCGAGCGCACCGCTCTGGAACTCGTAATCGGCCCACAGCGAGAAGGTGTGATAGGGCGAGGAGTTGAGCTGCTTGCCCAGCGTTTCCGACGTCAGTTTGGTAATTTCAACGTCGTTATAGGAATAGGAGCCGATGAGGCTCCAGCCATTGTCGAGCGAGGCCGTGGCTTCGAGTTCCACGCCGCGCGAGCGCAGGTCGAGCTGGCGCAGCAGGTTGATGCCGGACGAGGTCTCATAGACCGTCGCATTGTCCTGATCGAGATTGAAGAAGGCGGCGCTCAGCAGGGCGTTATATTGCGGGAGGGCATATTTCACGCCGAGCTCATATTGCTTGCCGAGCGTCGGCTGCGCCTGTCCCGTTACCGTTCCCGTGGTGATGATGACGCCCGGATTGGCGACGAAGGAGGTGCCGTAGCTGATATAGGGCATCACGCCGCTGTCAAAGACATAACCGAGGCTGGCGCGGCCGGTCGTCTTGGTTTCATCGCCATCATAGATGGGAGCCGCTGCGTCTCCGACGGCCTGGGCCTGATATTCGGTGTCCAGCCAGTCGTGACGGATGCCGGCCGTCAGGCGCCAGCGGTCGATTTCGACCTGATCCTGCGCATAGATGCCGAGCGTGTTCATCCTCTGCTTCAGTATCAGCGACACATCAGGCACATAGGTGAAGGTGTCGGTGAAGGGGCTGGCGCCGCTGCCCTGTTTTGAGGTGTAGGACATGTGGCTGAAGTCGATACCGGTCAGCAGCGTATGTTTCGCCGGGCCTGTGTCGAATTCTGTCTTCAAGTAATTGTCGGCGGAGACGCCTTCATTGTCCTCGATGGTGATGCCGGGATAGTTGGCGAAGACCCATTGCTGGTCGGCCGAAAGGGCCGAATAACGCGCCTTGCTGTAGAAGGTGACGTTGTCGTTGATTTCATGCTCGAACTCATAGCCGATACGCCATTGTTTCTGCTCGAAATCATTAAAACGGGAATCGCCGCCATAAACCCGCGTAGCGCCGATCGACTTGCCGTCGCTGCCGTAATTGTTGATGTATCCCCAGGTGCCGCCGGTGGTGCTGTCCATATATTCGCCGAGCAGCGTCAGCTTGGTGCCGGCATCCGGCTGGAAGGTGAAGGCCGGCGCGACGAACAGCCGGTCGTCCTTGATGGCGCTGATTTCGTTGCGGCCGTCGCGGGCCACCCCGATCAGGCGGTAAAGCATGGTCTTCTCGTCATCGACGGCGCCGGAAAGATCGAAAGCGCCCTGCACGCGGCCGAAGGAGCCATATTGCAGTTCCACCTCGCGCAGCGTCTCTTCGGTCGGGCGTTTCGAGATGATATCGACAATGCCGCCGGAGCTGCTTGCACCATAGATGGAGGCGGCGGGACCGCGCAGGATGGAAACAGCTTCCACGCCATAGGGCTCGAGCCGGGCACTGCCGTTCTGGCTGCTGACCTGCCGCAGGCCGTCGCGGAAGATGCCGGTGGTGCTGAGATCGGTGCCGCGCACCTTGAAGGCGTCGAAACGCGGCTCCGCGCCATATTGGCCGATGCGCGCGCCGGGCGTGTAGTTCAGCGCTTCCGAGAGGTTCTGCGCTTTCAGGTCGTCAAGCTGCTTGCGGCTGACGGTGGTGATCGACTGGGCGGTTTCGGCAACCGGCGTATCGGTTTTGGTGGCGGTGCGGCCGGATTTGCCGACATAGCCATCGCTCTCGATGATGCCCCTGGTGCCTTCAAGGCCGGTGCCCTGCAGGGTGATCGGCGCAAGCAGGGTGCTGCCGGCGGCAGCCGAACTGCCGCTTTCGCCTGTCTGGCTGGCGGGATCGAAAATGCGGACGGTATTGCCGCCGGCCAATGCATAGTTCAGTCCCGACCCGGCCAGAAGCCCGCTGACTGCCGCCGATACGCTGAGCGTGCCCTTGACGCCGATCGTGCTGCGACCCCTGGTGATCGCGGAGGGGTAGACCATGCGCAGATTGGCCTGGCGGCCGAAGCTGAGAATGGCGTTTTCCAGCGGCCCTGCGGGAATGGAGACGGTGACGGTGGCGGGTGCGCCGCTTGCAGCGGGCGGTGTCTGCGCGCTGGCGGTCGTGGCGCCCGGACCTGCCGAGACGATGCCCCCGATAATCGCCGTCGTCGTCAGCCAGAACCAGCCGCGTGCCTGCTTGCCCAAATTCATGTCATTCCCTCTCACTCGTGATCTCATGCCCCCCGCTGAAACGGGTCCTGATTGCCTAGAGTGAAAAGGCGGACCGACTCCTGACGTCGGATCTGCGAAAAAAGTTACTTTATCGCGAGCGGACGAAAACCAGCATTCCGGAAAGCTGCGATACCGAAACGGGAAGGCTCTCTTCGAGAATTGTGAGGGCCTGATCTGTGTCCTTGAGATCGAAGATGCCGGAGACGTGCTGCCTCGCCGCCGCCTCATCGAGGATGACGATGCGGCCCCGGCGATATTGCGAGAGAATATCGAGAACCTCGCGTAGCGGCTGGCCGGAAAAGACGAGCTTGCCTTCGCGCCAGGCCATGCTTTTGGCGACATCCTTGCGGGCGCGCATCAGCCGGCCGTCGCCGCCAAGTGTCACGGCCTCTCCGGGCGTGAGTAAGGCGATCTCGGCGCCTGTGGTCACCTCCACCCGGCCTTCCTCCACCTGCACCTGCTGCGGCAGCGCGCCATTGCCGGTGCGCACCGAATAATGGGTGCCGAGCGCTTTTGCCGTCAGCGCTCCATCCTTGACAATGAAGGGCCGCTCCGGGTTTTTGGCGACATCGAAATAGGCTTCGCCGCGAAGAAGGGTGATGCGCCGTTCCTTTTGCGAATAATGAACCGAAATCGCGGTATCGGTGTTCAAGCTGATGCGGCTGCCGTCTTCGAGCGAAAGCAGGCGTGTTTCGCCGATTTCGGTGTAAAAATCCGCCTGCCAGCGGTCCTTCAATCCGCTTTTCTCCGCAACCAGCGCTGCAAGCCCGATGAGGCAGAGACCGGCAACACCCGCCAGTATTGCCCGGCGAGGTCCGCGCCGTTTTCGCTGTTCAACCGGCGCAAGCTCTATATCGCCAAGCTCGCCCCAGAGGCTCTGCATGTCCTCATAGGCGCTGGCATGGGCGGCATCGGCGCGCAGCCAGACATGAAACGCCTCGCGCTCCGCCTCCGTCGCATCTGCCGATTGCATGCGCGCCACCCAAAGCGCGGCCTCTTCGGCCAGACCGTCATCGGTCAAGCCTTTATCCTTCAGACCGTCCGGGCGCTTGTTCATGTCCTGATCTGCCGTTCGTTGCGTGCTGAGATGTGTCCCCTTTCCCTTATAGAGTGAAAAAGGATGCGAACACCTGATGACGGTCTACATTTTTATTTGCGCGCGGACCTGACGGCAGTGCAGCAGCGCCTTGATGATGTGTTTTTCCACCATATTGCGGGAAATGCCGAGACGGGCGGCGATTTCGCCGTTGGAGTGGCCATGCAGGCGGCTGAGCACGAAGACCTGCTGGCAACGCTTGGGCAGGGCCTCGATGGCCCGCGCCATTAAAATAAGGTGCTGCCGCCCGGCGACGATCCGCTCCTGCCCCGGCTCTTCGCAGGCAACGGCAAAACCCGCTTCGTAGGGCGCGAATAATGGCCGCTCTCGCGACTGGCGAATGGCTGTCAGGCGGGCGACGGACCGGGCGATCTGGAAGAGATAGGCCTGTGGATTGTCGATCAGCGTGGCATGAGAAACCTCCAGCGCCCGCAGCACGGTTTCCTGCATGGCGTCGGCAGCGTCTTCCCGGTTCTGCAGGCGCCGGCGGAAAAACCGCATCAGGCGGCTTTCCTCGTCGGCATCGAGAACCTGTAACAGAGCTTTGCTCATCAATCGACCCGGTGGCGTACTGGCTTGACGCATGAAGCAACAGGATATGCTGCGTCATGTCATAAACATGATAGTTGCAATCATATTTATCGCCCTCGGATGCAAGCTGCCAACCAGTAAAAAACCGGGGGCGAAATCAGGCTCACGTTTCCGTTATGATTGTTGCGGGATTACATCAGGCCGCTTGGGCTGAGTTACAGGAAATAGCGCACCCTGAGCGGCAGCAGCGCCGCACCGAGAGCCGAGGGATCGCCCTTAGCCTCGCCGAGAACCAGCTTCGCCTCCTTCGGGCCGACACCGTAACGATGTTCGCGCCGGGAGGGCATGTGCGCGCGTTCGATCATCATCTGCCCCAGCGCGCGCGGCAATTGTCCGCCGAAGACGATGGCCTGCGGATCGAGAACCGCGATCAGGCTCGCTACCAGCCTGTCCACCTGCGGCATGGTCTCGTTCAGCCATTCCTCAACACCCGGCCATGTGGGGTCGAACTGCTGATACAGCGGTTCGATCGAGTGAATGTCGACACCGTTTTTCTGCAGGGTGGCGATCAGATATTGCAGGGCCGGCCGTTTGGGCGATTCATCCGGGCTGTATATGCCGCTGAATTCGCCGGCATTGCCATGGAAGCCCTGGAACGGTTGCCCGCCGAGGATCAAGCCGCCGCCGAAGCCGTAATTGAAGGACAGGTAGGCGAAGGTCTGGCACCAGGAACCGACACCCCGAAGGCTTTCGCCGATCGCGCCCGTGGTGGCGTTGTTCTCCAGCCAGACAGGCAGTTGGAACTGTTTCTCAAGGATAGGCTTCAGGTCCATCAGCGACCAGTCGCGAAGAGGTTCAGGCGCGTTGAAGGCGCGGTCCTCCGACACGAAAAAGCCGGACATGGAAAAACCGAGACCAAGTAGTCGCTCGCGCGGAACGCCATGTTCCTCCAGCAGCCGTTCGAGCGCCAACGACAAGGCCGTGAGCGTCTCTTCCCGGTCCTCCGGAAGCATCTTCAGCTTTTCCTCGACAATCACATCGCAACGGAAATCGGCGATGCAGATCACCAGGGAGTCGGTGTTGATGGAAATGCCAAGAGAGTAAGCCGCTTCCGGCACGAGTTCGATGGTCGGGCTCGGCTGGCCGCGGGTGCCCTTGATCGGTGCGCCGGTACGCAGAAGCCCACGCTCCAGCAGGCCCTCGATCAGGCGGTGCACGGATTGCTGGGTCAGGTTCGTGTGGCCGGTGATCGACGCGCGGGCAATCGGCCCCTGGCGGCGCACGATATCCAGAATGAGACGCTCGTTTTCGCTGGCAAGCGGCTGGCGGTCGAAACTCTGGGGCTGGGTCTGATCCATGGTCATCGCTCTGGATAATGGCTGTGCGGGGCGGCTGCAATGGACCACCGTGGCTGACATAACTTTTCATGAATCCTGTTATAAATATTACACTATGAGTGTATTAAATCCAGACGGTCAACAACCGGTTCGCAGGAGCCGCCTCGGCCGCGGCACTGGGAAAGTCTGACACCGGCAACCAGCGCCGGTAAACACAACGTCTGAAAGTGAAAATCATGCATCAAACCCCTGCCGCCTCTCGAAATACCTCCAGCCCCTGCAATGTCCTTGCGCTTTGCTCGCGCGACAATCCGGCCATTCTGACCATTGCCCATCGCGGTTTCTGGACCGCCACCGCCGAAAATTCGCTGGCTTCCGTCCGTGCCGCGGTTGCAGCGGGGGTAGAGATGATCGAGATCGACACGCAGGCGACGGCCGATGGCCGGCTGGTCGTCATTCACGACGGGACACTCGACCGCACGACGACGGGGAAGGGCGTCGTGAATGCGCTGCCCTTCGAGGTGGTCCGCGCTGCAAGACTGAAGGCCGGTGCGGGTGGCGATGCGGCCGAGGTGACCGATGAATGCGTGCCGACGCTGGAAGAATTGCTGGAAGAGGCGCGCGGCCGGATCGCCGTCAATATCGACACCAAATTCGCCCGCGATCTGCCGCTGGTCATGGAAACCGTGCTGCGGCTCGGCATTCAGGATCAGGTGCTAGTGAAGACCGATGTCGACCCGGAAGCTGCCCGCTTCGAGATGCTGGATGCGCACTGGTTCGGCAAGATCCCGCATATGCCGATGTTCCCGGTGCGGAAGGGCAAGTTTGCGGAGGATTTGCGCCGTATCGAGGCGTTGTGTGCACCCATGATCGAGGTGAAATTCACCGATATAGCCGACCTCGCTGAAGGTCGTGCCGAGATGGAGCGCCAGAACATCCGTCTCTGGATCAACACGCTCGACGTCGCCCATTGCCTTGATTTCAACGACACGCGCGCGCTGGCGGACCCTGAAGCCGTGTGGGGCGCTCTCGCCGGGGCCGGCGTTGGAGCGATCCAGACGGATGAGGTCGAAGCTTTTACCGGCTGGCTAAAGACGGCCCCTGGCGCAACCGGCAGCGCATGGCCAACATGAGCATGCGCCTCGAGCGCCGTCGCTATCATTCTGGTAAAGATGATGACAGATGTTCTGAAACATCTGCCATCTCCATTTTATCCGTTGGAAGGCCGGAACCGAGCAATGTCCTGTAAAGCCGCAATCGGTCGTCAGTTCATTCGGGACAGCGCAACTGCATCACGACCAGCGGGAAAACGAAGCTGGCCGGATACGTCATGGATGGCGCCCCATATCGCTTCGGCAACATCGCCTTCGCTGGTCGTCATGGCCGGTTTGGCGAAGCCTTCAAGGATTGGTCCTGCAAAATCCATGTAGTCTTTCGGCAGCAGTTGCTCCAGCGGAAGGATGGCGTTTGTCGTGAAGCGGGTGGTCGGGGCATAGCCCGGTTCCACCAGCTTTACCCTGATATTGAAATGACCCAGTTCATGCGCGAGCGAGCCGGAGAAGCCCTGGATTGCCTGCTTGCTGGCAGTGTAGGCGGCGGCGAGCGGGAAAGAGGCGAGCGTGGCGCTGGATGTTACGTTGATGATGGTGCCGGATCTGCGCTTTCGCATCTGCGGGATTATGGCCTGCGTCATCGCCATCACACCGAAACTGTTGGTCTCGAAGATCGTGCGGATTGCCGATATGGGTGTCGCTTCGAAAGCGCCGACCATACCGATGCCGGCATTGTTCACCAGTACATCGACCGGACCTGCCGCATCGACCAGGGCTGCGATGCTTTGTTCGTCCGTCACATCCAGCGGGAGGACGCGCAACCGGTCGGTGTTGCCAACGAGGCGATCGGGATCCGGACGCCGCATGGTCGCAATGACATTCCAGCCACGTGATAGGAAGAACTCGGCGGTTGCCTTGCCGTAGCCCGACGAAGTGCCGGTGACGAGGATCGTTTTGGTCATCATAATCTCCTTTGTTTGATATGGCCGGAGATAGACGATGTGCTCTGGATGACATATGCTCGTAACACCACAATTTATTATTGATCGTCCAGATAATGGATCCTCTCAGCGATATTATCGATCTTTTGCGGCCGGGCGCCGCCGTTTCGAAGCCAATTTCCGGACGAGGCCGATGGGGCGTGCGTTATCGCGCCTATGACGCCCCGGGCTTTGCCGTCGTGCTGGTCGGTGCGGCATGGCTTATGATCGATGGCCGGGAACCGCTGCGGCTGGCGCGTGGCGATTTCCTGCTTTTGCCGTCCACGCCCGCCTTCTCGCTTTGCAGCAACGCCGACGTCGACTGCATTCCGGTCGAGCCGCAAGATCAGGCGGTGCGGCATGGGCAACAGCATGGGGAACCCGATTTTGTTGCGCTGGGAGGAAGTTTCACGTTCGAGCGGATCAACGCGGCGCTGCTGCTTTCGTTGATGCCCGAGTTGATCCATGTGCCTGCGGGAGAGGGTGGAGCATCCCGGCTGGCGCGTCTGATCGAGTTGCTGGCGGAGGAGTGCGCGCGCGAGGATGTGGGCAAGGATTTGATCATACGGCGCATGCTGGAGGTTTTGCTGGTTGAAGTGCTACGTCGGCCGAACGCCGGTAACGAGGCCATTCCTGCAGGACTGGTGAAGGGAATGCGCTTGCCGGGGCTTGCCCGCGCATTGTCCGCCATGCACGCCGATATACGTGTGAATTGGACCGTGGCCGAACTGGCTCGCATCGCCGGCATGTCGCGTTCGGCCTTCGCAGCACGATTTAATGAAATGCTAGGCTGCGCGCCGATTGAGTATCTGGCTCGCTGGCGGATGGCGCTGGCCAGGGACGCGCTGATACGCGGGGTGAAGTCCCTCGATGATATCGCGGAGGAGATCGGCTATGAATCCGTCAGTGCATTCAGCACCGCTTTCCGCAGAAGAAGCGGTGTCGCTCCTGGCGTCTTTGCCCGCGCAAATGCCGACAGACGCCGACAGCAGGCAGGATTTTTCCAGCCGTTGCCGGTCATGCGATAAGGGCCGTCCCGGCTTACCGCGAGGGAGGGGCGGAATAGGCGGGTTCGCTCCACAGCAGGCTCCGCAGATCTTCGGCGGCTCTTATTGGGCAGACGGCTACCGGCTAACAGCGGCTAAGCCCATCCCTTCAGCGCCCTACCTGAATAATAGCTGGGCGTCGTGGCACGGTAGATCGGTATGCTGGCTGCACCGAGATGCGGCAAGTCACTCATCATCGATTTGCGTATTTCGGGGGGCTCCACGAAGAAATCCTCGCCAAGCATTTCCAGCGACCCGATGCGCTCCACGATATGGTCGAGAATCCAATTGGGCAGTGATCCGCCAAAAATGATGGCGCCGGGATCCATCGTGCGGGCGACGGTCAGAGCCAACACCCGCAGCTGGTCCGTTGCCCTTTCAAGCCAGGTAACCACCGCCGGATGGTCGCGATAGCTTTCATCAATATCCCTTAAGCGCCGGACACCCACCCCGTGGGCTGCGAGCGTGTCGCAAAGATCCTGTCCGGAGGGACGAGGATGTGATTTGGGAAACAGGCCACCAAACTCGCCAGCATTTCCGTTCGTGCCGCGATAAAGATGACGCTGCACCACGACGGCGCCGCCGATACCATATGTCAACCAGATCATCGCAAAGTTACGGATACTGCGGCCCGCACCGTAATAAAGCTCTGAGAGAATGACGGTGTTGCCGTCGTTTTCATGAAAGACCGGGAAATCGAAATAGGGTTGGAAGTCCTTTTCGACGTCTATATCGCGCCAGTTCTCGAACTGCCTGATGCGAAACACATGGCCTCGATCGCGCTTGAAGTGGCCCGGAAAGCTGATGCCGCAACCCAGGACATCCTTCTTTCTTATTTTAGCCTTTTCCAGCACTTGGCGGGAAGCCCTTTCAGCCATTTCCATGATGTGTTCGAAACTGTGCCCTTCGAGTTCGGACCGAATTTCCTGCCTGATCGTGCCGTTCAGATCGGCGATACAAACACGCAGATCGTCTGGATTGAAATAGACCCCCAGAGTGAATAGTCCATTCGGGTTTATTTCAATTGCCGTGGAGGGTTTGCCGCGCTTGCCGCCACTGCGAGCTTCCTCCGCCTCGAGGATCAGGCCGGATTCGAGAAGATTTGCGGTCAGGCGTGTTAGGGTCGGTGCAGAAACATCCATCTCGCGTGCCAGCTCGATACGCGACATGCCTCCCTTTCCGCGCAAGATTTCAAGCAGTCGCCGCTCATTGTAGCCGAGGTCGATCAAACCATTCTCCTGCGAGACGTTACGCCGGATGAATAGCGCAAACCAAGCGGTTGTACAGCAAATTTCGATGAGTCAGCGGCCTATCGAGCCAGTATGAGGCGAATTGAGTTCCCTTAATTCTCCTTTTTATCAATGAACTAGGTCCCTTAGGAATTTTAGAACCAATCGCCGCTTGACTTATTAATTTACGTAAAGAAAATAAATATCAGACAACGAGCAACGACACCAAAAATAGCAAGAACCTGTCGCAAGTCCTCGTCTGTCAGGGAACAAAAAACGGAGATCCTCATGCGTCAATCATGCACTATTTTCGCGCGCCTTTTTGCTGGCGCAGCATTCCTAGCAAGCGCCGCACTTGCCCACGCACAAGGCACTGTCGTGGTGTATTCGGCAGCGCCGCAGCAGCTCATGGACGAGTTGTTGCCAATGTTTGAAAAGAAGACCGGCACCAAGGTGGAGCTTGTTAAAGCTGGATCCGGCGAGCTGATGAACCGCATTAAGGCAGAAAGCGGCAAGGCGGCGGGCGACGTGATCTGGAGCGTTGACGGCACCGTCATCGACTTCTCCGCTGATCTTTTCGAGCCTTACAAGCCTGTCGAAGCGGCCGCGATCAACACAGCTTTTTCGCCGAGTGCGAACTGGGTGCCTTTCACAGCTGTCGTGACAGCCTTCATTGTCAACAAAGAGGCTTTGAAGGGCGCGCCGGTTCCGACATCCTGGGCCGATCTCGCCAAGCCTGAATATAAGGGCCTGATTTCCTCGGCCCGCGCTGATCAATCTGGTTCAGCATATATCCAGATGGCAACTGTCTTGCAGGACTTCGACAGTGAGGAGAAGGGCTGGGAGATCTACACCGGCATCCTTGGTAACTCTGTCCTATCCACCTCTTCCGGCGCCGTTCCACGTTTTGTCAATGATGGCGAGCAGGCCGTAGGCATTACGCTCGAAGATGCCGCTCTGCGTTACAAGCTAGGCAGCGCTCCGGTCGAGATTGTCTACCCACAAGAAGGCACGGCAATAGCGCCCGATGGCATGGCGCTCGTCAAGGGTGCGCCGAACGCCGAGAACGGCAAGGCTTTCATCGATTTCATCGTGTCCAAGGAAGCGCAGGAAGTCGTGGTGAAAGCCGGCCGTCGCTCGGTACGAACCGATGTTCCGGCAAACGCGGCACTTGTTCCGCTCTCGGATGTTCCTGATGCGAAATACGATTTCAAGTGGGCTGCCGACAACCGCTCGCGCCTGATGGAAAAATGGAACGAGATACTTCTCGACGTCCAGTAAGAGCATAGGGCGGCGCATCACGCGCCGTCCCCCCCTCTACGCGTTCACATCCACATTTTCATTCCGTCCATCGTGGTCGCGCGCCGCGCAGGATATTCTTGGAGCAGCACATGGCCGCCGTTGAGATTAACAGCATCAAGAAAAGCTATCGGGATGTCGTTGCACTCTCCGACATCAGCATCTCAATTCCTTCGGGATCATTTTTCACGCTGCTTGGCCCGAGCGGTTGTGGAAAGACCACCCTTTTGCGCACGATCGCCGGGTTTCACCAACAGGACAGTGGCAGCATTAGCATCGAAAGACAGGCGATTGAGCATGTGCCCGCCCATAAGCGTGATGTCGGTATGGTATTTCAGGATTACGCAGTTTTTCCGCATATTTCCGTGTTCGATAATATTGCCTTCGGTCTGAAGCAACGTAAGGCATCGTCCGCTGAAATCCGCGAACGAGTCGCCAAGATCCTCGATATCGTGCAGCTTGCTCCGTACGCCAAGCGCATGCCGCACGAGCTTTCCGGCGGCCAGCAGCAGCGTGTGGGCCTTGCGCGCGCACTGGTCATTAATCCCAAAGTGCTTTTGATGGACGAGCCGCTATCCAACCTCGACGCCAAACTGCGCGTGGACCTGCGGCGGGAACTGCGTGAAATCCAGCAGGCCATGAACATCACGACGGTCTATGTTACCCATGATCAGGAAGAGGCGCTCGCCATGTCCGATCTGGTTTGCGTCATGTATGGGGGAGTAATTCAGCAGGCTGCGCCACCCTGGGAAGTCTACAAAAATCCCTCTAACCGTTTCGTCGCGTCTTTCGTTGGAGCCAATAACTTCCTGGCGCTCGATCGCACGGGCGGGCAGACATTCCTGTCAGGCCACAAGGTTGCACTGCCGCAAGCGGATGCGATTTCACCGGAACGGAAGGTCGTCGCAGCGATCCGCCCCGAGGCGATTTCAGTGGGTCTTTCCGCGATCTCTGCTCAAGACTGCATCGACCTGCCCGTGACCATCCGTCAGGTCAGTTTCACCGGACGTGAAATGAACGTGGCAGCCGTACTCTCCTCGGGTGAAGAGATCGAGGCAATCACCAAGCCGTCACCAGAGATCATCGCCCTCGAGCCGAACCAGAAGACAACCTTTTCCTGGCGGGCGGCCGATACTCAGCTTTTCGGTGAAGGTGTGACGGGGGAGCGCTTGTCATGACGGATATGACCGCCACTTCAACGCCTGGAGGTTTTCGCCTGCGGCTGCCGGGTTTCTGGACAAGTGTCACGGCGCTTGCCGTGATCTTGCTGGCAGTTTTCCTGATCCTTCCGATATTCAGTGTGTTTTTCATCAGCTTTTTTGATGCGAAGACCGGTGCGTTCGGGCTCAGCAACTACGCGGAGGTGTTCACGCGCCGGTTTTACACCGTGGCCCTCTGGAACACATTGCTGATCGGCGTCCTGGGCATGCTCGGTGCCTGTCTCCTTGGGATCCCGCTTGCATTTTGCACGTCGCGTTATCGCATCAAGGGACGCACATTCATCGCGACCTTTGCAGTTCTTGTTCTCTGCGCACCGCCTTTCATCGGTGCTTATGCCTGGATCATGCTGTTCGGTGCCAACGGTGCGGTTACCAACCTTTTGTCTTTTGCCGGCATCTCATTGCCAACGATTTATGGAATACCCGGCATCGTCATGGTCTTCAGCCTGAAGTTCTTCCCCTATATCTTCCTGATGACGGAAAATGCCCTGAACACCATCAACAAATCTTATGAGGATGCGGCGGAAAACCTCGGCTGCACGGCGTTTGAGCGTTTCCGCAAAATCACCTTGCCCCTTGTTTTTCCAGCAGTCAGCACAGGTGCGATCATCTGCTTCGTGCTTTCCATCGCCGACTTCGGAACACCCGCCATTCTCGGCAAGGGCATCAGGACGCTGTCGACGATTGCTTATGCGCAATATACCTCCGAAATGGCGGGCACGCCGACCATGGCCGTCACGATTTCAATGGTAATGATCGGGATTTCCATGGCAGCGCTTCTTCTCCAACGGCACATTCTCGCCAAGCGCCGTTACGCCAGCTCCCTGACCAACCGACCCGTTAAGCAGTCGATGCGCCCGCTGAGGTCATTCATCGTTCACGGTTTCTGCTATCTGGTAGTGTTCATTGCCATGCTACCTTCTCTAACGGTTATCTATACATCTTTCCTGGCGACGAACGGCCCCGTCTTTTCCGGTGGCTTCGGGTTGGACAGCTATGCTCGCATCTTGAGGGATTCCCCTCAGGCCATCGCCAACAGCTTTACCTTCGCACTGGCCGCAGTGGTGCTTATCGCGGTCGTCTCCGGACTCCTGTCCTTTATCGTCGTTAGGCGCGATAATGCCGTTTCCGGCTCGCTCGATCTGTTGTTGATGGTGCCGTATCTCATTCCGGGCGTCGTTATGGCGATCGGTTACGTCACGACGTTCCGATATCCTCCTTTCGATATCACCGGGACGGCGCTCATCATCATTCTTCTGGTGTTCATACGCCGGCTGCCCTATGGCGTCCGATCCACGACATCGATCCTCAGGCAGATCAAGCCATCGATCGAGGAGGCGGCGGTTAATCTTGGAGCTTCACCCGCAAAGACATTCCTGTCGGTGACGGTGCCATT
Organism: Agrobacterium sp. 5Ca39; assembly: GCF_055382365.1. Lineage (NCBI taxonomy): Bacteria > Pseudomonadati > Pseudomonadota > Alphaproteobacteria > Hyphomicrobiales > Rhizobiaceae > Agrobacterium > Agrobacterium sp. 5Ca39. Next base: position 841,602 of record NZ_AP026437.1, read on the forward strand.
GATGTTGCCAGGCCTCATCATCGGTTCGCTGATGAGCTTCATCACCGCCATCAACGAACTTTCCTCGACGCTGATCCTTTATACGGCGCGCACGATTACCATGCCGGTCCTGATCTACATCCAGGTAATCGACGGTGAATTCGGGACTGCGGCCGCGCTTTCGACCGTACTATTGGTTAGCACCGGGATCTGTGTCTTCGTCGTCTTTCGCCTTTCGGAAGACAAGGAAGCTTCCTTCGTCTGACCTCTTACACCCCAGTAAAGATAATAGCTGCGGTGACCGACGTGTCGCCGTCCGCTTCCCTCTGCAAGGAAATCAACAAAATGAATATCGCGAGCTTTTCGCAATCGAAATACAAGAACGCCGCAACGCCGGGGGACGATGTGGCAGTTCTTCTTCCCGGCCGGGTTCTGGCTGTTTTCGACGGTGCGACCGATCCGACCGGAGCAAGTTACGACGGGCTGAGTTCCGGCCGTATCGCCGCACTTGCCGCAGCAAAAGCGGTCGCCGAGATGAGCATAAAGGGCACCTTGCAAAGCTGTGAGGCGGCAGCTCTGTTTCAAAGTATCAGCGACATCCTGAAATGCGAGGCGAAGCGCATCAATGCAAGCCATCCGCCATCCACAACGCTCGCGATTGTCGCAGATCTGGGTGACAGTTTTCGCCTGCTTCTGGCCGGGGATTCTGGTGTGCGTATCAACGGTACCCGCCTCCTGCAGCACGCCAAGCTAATAGACAAGGTCAGCACGTCGGCGCGAATTCATGTTTTCAAAGCGCTCCTGGCGGCACTTGGGGACGGCGATGCTGCTGAGGCAAAAACCCGCGCCACCATATTTTCCGGCCTTCACGCTGCTGTCAAAGCTGGCATTATGACGATGCCGGAAGCCGAAAAAGTCGTCGCCGCCGCGGCTGTCGCAAGCGGCCTTCAAAACGATATGGAAGCGGTCGAAGAGTTTCTGATGGGCGGCATTCGTGTCCAGCCACATTATGCAAACAGGCAGGGCCACGTTCTCGGTTACGCGTCGATCAACGGTGGGCGGGTGATAGGGGAGGGCTTGGTCGATCTATCCCTTGCCAAGGACAAGGTCACAAGCCTCGAAATTTTCTCTGATGGTTATCTGTCATTGCCAAGCGGCATCGACGTCGCAGACTGGGAAGCGGAATTTGCCCGCGTCGAGGCAGCAGATTTTCACAAGCTCACCGACTACCCGTCGGTGAAGGGGTCCACAACGGGCGAATTCAGTGACGACAGGACGGTGATATGCCTAAAGGCTCGGTAATAAACCTGCTGCGGCAGGTATGGGGTCGCTGGCTGTGTTCTACCAGGCTGCAAAATCCCATGATTGACTGCCAGGCTCTCGCCACTTTGTGGGAGTGTTAAAGCCGACTGAAGACGCTGTGTATCTGAGGTCGTCGGGGGGAACCCTGGATCGCTAGCCCCTCGTCTCTCTGCCGGTATAGGAGCGATCGCTCCAAAGCAGGGCTTTGCGTGAGGGATCCGGGATCGATTCGGTGATGGCGCCAACGAACAGGATGTGGTCGGCGGCATCAACGGAGCCGACGAGCTCGCAATCAAGGGAGAGCAGCGCCCCGGCAAGCCGAGGGCTTCCTGAAGGCCAGGAATCCCACTGGCCAATCGAAAACCGATCCGGCAGGTTTCCCTTCCCCGCGAAAACGTCGGCGATCTCTTCCTGGCCCCTGGACAGCGCGGCGACAGAAAACCGCCGGCTTGCGGCTATGAGGTCGACCATACGGCTGCTGGCGTCGATGGAGATCATCAGAAGCGGTGGCTCCGCGCTGAGCGGCATGAAGGAGGTGATCGTGCGTCCGATCCGCTCATCCCCATGGGCGGATGAGGCCACCGCGACGATGAAGGCGAGGGCGCTCATCGCGTCCTTGAACTCACGTGGTGAGACGGCCGGCCTAGCAAAGGCTCTAAGCGGAACATGCGCGTGATTGACCGCACCGCCATCGATAAGCTTGAGATTATGAGACATGCGACGCCGGGCTAACCGCCCGCTCCCGGATTTTTCGAAAAAATGGAAAACTTGGCCGCCGCGCCATTCATGATATCGGCATTGTCTGGCGGCGCTCTCTTTTGATGCACGCGCGGCCAGATGCCGGAATAGTGGCGGTTAAGGTCGAGCCAGACGTGCAGTCCCGGCTCCGTATCTGGCCTGATCGCTGCGGCGGGGCACTCTCGCTCGCAAATGCCACAGTCGATACATTGATCGGGATGGATGACGAGCATGTTCTCGCCTTCATAAAAACATTCGACCGGGCAGACGTCCACACAGTCCATATATTTGCAGGCGATGCAGTTTTCGGTGACGACATAGGGCATCTGGGTGCTCGAACGGAATGGCAGCCGGACGGCGGCTGTCCGGCTGCGCCTGAGCCGACAGGCCGCACGAGGTAGCGGCGCCGGCCAGATTGGTTCAATCAGGTCAGAGACGACCGGCGACCGCCTGCCAGTTCACCAGATTATCGAGGAAGTTCTCGATATAGGCCGGGCGCTTGTTGCGGAAATCGATGTAATAGCTGTGTTCCCACACATCGCAGCCAAGAAGCGCCTTCTGTCCGGAGCACAGCGGATTGACCCCGTTTTCAGTGCGGGTAATTTGCAGAGAACCATCGGTATCAACCACCAGCCACGCCCAGCCGGAGCCGAACTGGGAAGCGCCGGCAAGGGCGAAATTCTGCTTGAACAATGCTACCGAGCCGAAGGACTGTGTCAGCGCCTCTTCCAGCACCTTGGGCATCGCATGATGCTCAGGCCCCATGATTTCCCAGAAGAGAGTGTGGTTCCAGTGCTGGGAGGCGTTGTTGAATATGCCGGATTGTGCCACCGCACCCTTCTCATAGGTGCCTCGGACGATCTCTTCGAGGTTCCTGTTTTCCCACTCGGTCCCTGATATCGCCTTGTTGAGATTGTCGACATAGGCTTTGTGATGAAGATCATGATGGAACTTCAGCGTCTCCTCGGACATCCCCGAGGGGGCGAGCGCATCATGGGCATAGGGCAGGTCGGGAAGCTGGAAAGCCATGGGGTATTCCTTTGTCAACTGTTCGCTCAAGAGCGTGAAAGAGCCTTGCGAAATCAAGGTGACAGTACTTCTAGGACCTCTATCGCGGTTGAGGTCAAGTGGTTTTTTGATGTCATGCCAACGGCGTGCCGCCGCGGTGGTGAGGCAGGCCAGCCAACGGGACGGCGCTTCGGTTTACTTGCCTTTGCGCCTAGAATTTCTTGCTGACGCCGAGTTTCGCGCCTGCCGAGGTTTCCCCATCGCCCTCGATGTTGAAAAGGAGTGCTGCATCAAGCGACCAGTTTTCCGCCGTCTCCATGGAAACACCCGTCGCGAGGGAGCCAAATGCGCCAGATCCGTCAAGACTTGAGACGCCGACAGTACCCCCGAATCTCGGTGTGACGATCGAGCCGTTCTCAAGCGCAATCTGACGGGCCACCTCCGCGCCGAGGCTAACGCGGAGCTGTTCTTCGCGGAAACCTTCCAAGTCTATCCTGTCGCCGGCATCATTCCCCACGGCGTAATCGTCAACTGTCTCGGAAAAATAGACGCCACGAAGTTTCGGCGTGAAAGTCGTAACGTCATCAATATCCCATCGACCGGAAATCGACGTGTCGAACAGCCAGCGTGTGGTATCGAACGACCCGTCCCAGAAGGGCGTATCGATGTCATTTGCGGACCCTCCATAAAGAAGGCTACTGCTCCAGAAAATTCCCTTAGCGATTTCGAGCGATGCGTTCGGGCCTAGGAGCCAGCCGTTGCCGGTCAGTTCATTGTCACCGTCGGTGGGGTCGGTCATCCGGTCGAAGTGAAACGAGAAGCCCAGCAGAGCTTTGTCGGAAAGCAGATAGTCCACGCCGGCCGAGACCATGGCGAAACTGCCCCATTTGCTACCCGATTCATCACGATTGTGAACGAGAAACGTACCGTCCAGCCAGATGTTGAAGGCTGGCAGTTCGCTCTCCGTCACTCCATCGGACCTTTCGCGGGCAGCTTCAATCTGGGCGAGGCTGGTGGAAAAGACGAGGACCATCCCTTCACCGGACGGTGTTGCGCGGGAGGTCACGGCCTCCGTTGCACTGGCCATCTGCCGGCGTTCCAGAAGGCCCGGAACCTTGATGGTTGAAGCAAGAAGATTCTGTCTTGTGCTGACGAAACCGTGCACGAGGCGGTCTATCTCTCGTTCGACCGCATCCTCGTTATATGTCTTGATATCGTACGTGATTGTCGCCTCGTTTGACACTCCTGTTGCGGTTTTCAAACGGAAGCCGACCCTCGCGGCGCCCTTAAACGCAGGGTTCGGTACGAATTTCAGGTATAACCCCGTCGACTGGACCGGGCCAGCCTGCGCGAACTCGCCATATACGATAGACGCCTGCCCGGCACCTTGTGGAGTCACGTACGTCAGATCGGCGCCCGTGAATGGGCCTCCCGTGGCTTTTGCGGTGAGATTGACATTTTTCGGTGCCCCGTCTTTCACCTCGATCAGCTGATCTTCGACACTCACTTCACGTGGGGTCACCTTCAGCGTATAGCCAACAGAAAGCGTGCTTCCGCGCGCATCCCGCACCTGGATGGTAAAGGTGTAATCCCCTTCTGTCTCGGTTTCGAGCGGCCCGGTCAGTTCGCCTGTCGACACGTTGAGCACCATTCCACGTGGCAACGTTCCGCCTGTGAGACCGTAGATGAGCGGCGCGGTGCCGCCAGAGCCAGTTATGGTCTGGCTGTAGGCTTCACCCGCCATCGCATCTTTCAGTGCACCGCCGGCGGGCGAGAGTGAAAGCGCGCCGGGAGGTGGCGTTACCGTCAAGGTAATGGTGGCGGTGGAACTGCCCGACGAATTGCTGACGGTATAGGTGATGCTGTCGGTACCGGAGTAGCCGCTTGCGGGACTGTAGGTGACACTGGTTCCGGCCACCGTTGCCGTGCCGTGTGACGGGCCAGCGACGAGGACCAGCGTGTCGACCCGGCCTCCGGAAAGGTTTAGCGGGACAGAGTTACCGGTACTGTCAGCAGCCACGGTCACTGCGCTGTCGGTTGCGACCGGGGCCTGCGCCAGCACGGCGATGTTGTAAATCGCCGACGCTACTACATCATCTGCGTCTCGCACCGTGACACTGAAGCTTGCGACGCCCTCCGCCGTCGGCACGCCAGCGATTTCGCCCGTTGCTGCATTCAAGCTCAAGCCGCTCGGAAGCGTGCCGCCGACTGCGTACTGATAGGGTGCACGTCCACCTGAAACCGAGATGATGGCCGCGTAAGGTACTGCAGTAAAAGCATCGGCCAGTCGTCCGGGAGCGGGCGAGAAAACCAGCGTCGTTGCAGTCACATTGATGTTGACCGTCGCCGGTGCCGACGGACCGCTGACATTGGTCGCAGTGTAGGTAAAGCTGTCGTGGCCGGTATAGCCCGGCGCCGGCGTGTAGCTGATCGTGGTTCCAGTTGCGGTCGCCGTTCCATGCGCCGGTGCAGTCGCAACATTAACCGTGGTCGCTGCGCCGCCCGTTATGTCAAGGGGAAGAACGTTGTTGGACGAATCCGGCAGGATCGTGACCGAAACATCGTTTGCAATGGGCGCCGCTGGGTTGACCGTGAAACTACGCGTGACCTGCGTTGCGGCGAGGTAATCGTCGTTACCTGGCTGATCCGCGTTGATCGTGCACGTGCCGGTCGATACAAATGCCAAGATGCCGGTCGTTGTAACCGTGCAGACGGCTGTGGTGCTGGATGTGAAGACAGGCGTCAGGCCGGAATCGCTTGTCGCTGTCAGAGTGGGCGTTGTACCGAATGTCTGCGTGCCGGGATTGGTGAACGTTATTGTCTGGGCTGCACGCGGCGTAACGCTGTTTGATGACGCCGAGGGAGAGCCGGCCCCCACACTGTTTTCGGCTGTCACCGTAAACGTGTAGCTTTGGCCGTTTGTCAGGCCGTTAACAATGATTGGACTGCTCTGTCCCGTTACGGGCATGACGTCCGCCGGGCTTGCGGTGACTATGTAGGACGAAATAGAGGTGCCGCCGGTTTTCTGCGGAGGCTGGAACGATACCGATGCCTGCGTATCGCCAGCGGTCGCAGAGATGCCTGTCGGGGCATCGGGAACGGTGGGGGCGACGTTGATGGAATAGGCCCGGCTACCTGTTTCGCCATTTGCATCCGTTGCGGTAATGGTGAAGGCCGTATTCTCTGCTGCTAACGGCGTACCGGAGAGCACGCCAGCGGACGACAGTGTCAAGCCATACGGGAGAGTCCCCGTGGTTACTGAAAGGACTAGGGGGAGAGCGCCACCCGAGGCCGTCAGTGTCTGGCTGTAGGCGGTATCGTAGGTTGCCGCGGGAAGACTGGTCGGATTGATTTCGATGACGGGAGCGGCGATCGCCAGCGTATAGGATTGCGAGCCTGTACCGCCCGTGGAATCCGTTGCGGTCACCGTAAATGGGAAATTGCCGCTTCGGGTAGGGGTGCCGCTGAGTTCCCCGTTGGTTGTCAGCGAGAGACCGGGCGGAAGCGAACCAGCCGATAACGCAAAAGTGTGTGGCGCGGTGCCACCACCCGCGGAGAGGGTAATCGGCCCATAGGACTGCTGATAAACAGGGTTTGAAATCGTGACCGGCGTAATTCTTACCGGGTCATAGGTCACACTGTTGTCTGAACTTGTGGACGCTTCGTTTGGAAGCCCCGCCGGCGTCATCACGCTTCCGGCCGGAATGGCTGCAGTGACGGTTCCGGCGCGGCTCATTCCGGTTACCGCAACCCGGTAACTTGGGCCCGAGCCCGTGATCGCGACATTGGTCGCTCCTGCGGTGCCGGAAAGCTGAATGTCGGCTGCGGAAAAACCGACGATCGGCTTGTCAAAAACAACATCAAACAGGATTGGAGAGCGAGAGGTCGGATCTGCCTGAGTGGCGGCCTGATTGATCGTCACCGTTGGATTCGTGTCCACCGTGTGGCTTGAGCCGGAGCCTGTACCCGTGCTGCAACCGCCGCCGCCTGAATAGGATGCGTTTACCTGATAGGTGCCGGACGCAAGGCTAGCGGTGCGAAATGTGGCGGACGACGCCGGGCTGACTGGCCCTGTCGGCGACAGGCCGAGATTTGCAGATTGCGAACCGATGGAAATATTGACGCTGCCTGAAGGGGATTGGCCGGCGTTGCAGCCCATCGAGGAAACCGTCGCGGTCACGGCAACTTCTTGTCCGGGTATTGAAGGATTCGGTGAAGATGTTACCGAAATAATGACTGGTCCGCCATCAACGGCTCGAACGACAGTCGGATTACTTTGGAACGACACAGGGATGCCGCCAAGTCTGAGACCGGTGAATGAGGCTAGTTCCGTGAACTGGCCGGACATGACATCCATAGCATCCACTTGATAAGTAGCCGTGCAGAAAAGCTGCGCTCCGGTTCCTGTTGGGCTGTTGAATGGGTTACAGGAGATGTCCCTTTCCTTGATGGACGTCTTAGCGGGATCTAGCGTTGTTAAACTGTATGAGCCGGTGTCAATGACGAAGTCAAAGCGGACGGTGTCGCCGACCCGAGTGAACGTGTCGGGAGTGGCCGTCATCGAAACAGATTGAGCGAGGCTGGCCGTTACCGAAACGGGAACGAGCGCCAGAGCAAGCCAAGCCGCCGTCAGTATCCCGTGAAAACTCGACGCCGCACCACGGGCAACGTCACTCCACCAACTACGCCCGCTGCCCATATGCCCCCCAGCATTAGAATGTGCGAATATGCGAGACTTTGCTAGAGATGATTGGAGGCGAGAGTCAACCTCTGCTTGAATAAATCACAGGTGCTTCTCGTTATTTGCGGATAGCGTGTCGTTTTTGCCCCATCTGATGACGAAAGGTCGGTGCAACGATGAGGATTTCTGTTCACCGCCCAGCCTGTTCCACCATGTCCACCCAGTCCTTAAGCGCTCTTCGAATTGCCGAATCCGCATCTTCACTGCGGGTGAACGCCCACCACGTGTGCGCGCCCTGCCAGACGGCAGCCATTTGCCAGCCGAGACTGGCTGCGGATTGTTCATCTTTCGAGACCCGGCGCCCCAGCGATTGTGCGAGAAACTTGCCCCAGAGGGCACCTTTCGCCCTGAGTTTCGGATTGCGGATATCTTCTCTAAGCAGCAGGAGCCCGTCACAGGCGTTCTGTTCTGCAGCGTCGCCCGGCATAAGTCGCATCAGCAGGGATATCGCGCCCAGTGGGGTCAACGGCTCCTCCTCGTCCGCTGTCCGCGTCTGCGCCAGCAGGTTGTCCCATGCGCGCATCAGCACGGACTCCACAAGGTCTTCGCGGTTGCCGTAGCGCTGTACCAGCGTAGCGGCAGAGAGGCCACTGGCTTTGGCTGCGGCAGCAAAGGTCAGGCCGTCAGGCCCTGTCTGCAACATCAGCGGCAGCAGGGCGTCAAGTACCTCTTCATCGGAAACAAGCTTGTGTCTTGGCATGAGGATATTTATAAACGAATATTGATTTATAAATCAAGGAGGGTGGAGTGGCAATCATTCGTGGATATATAGCTGCCAGTCTGGACGGCTTGATCGTAGCGGGAGACGGGTCTCTCGACTGGCTCTACAAGTATGACGACATGGACCTCGGCGAGCATGATTATCGCCTGTTCCTGACGGGGATAAGGACCGTGGTCATGGGGCGGGCGACCTACGATTTCATTGCCGGGGAGCAGAGCCCCTGGGCCTATGACGGCCACCGTGTCATCGTCGTCACGTCGCGGCCGATCGAGCAGCCGAAAGGCGCGCTGGAAGTGCGCGCCGACCTGGATTCGCTGATCGAGGAACTGCGTGCTCTCGATGACGGCGATGTCTGGATGCTCGGCGGGGGCCGGCTGCAGATGGCCTTCATGGAGCGCGGCGCGCTGGATGAGATCGAAATATATGTGATCCCGGAAATGCTCGGCTCCGGGCAGCCGCTCTTTCCTCTGACCGGTTATCGGGCAAGCCCGACGCTGATAAGTGCAACAGCAATCGACAAGGGCTGTGTGAGATTGCATTACCGCTTTTCATGACGCTCCGGCGACCATGGAGCCGCAGCGGCCAGGATGAGACTCAAAGCCCCAGAAATTTGAAAGGTTGAGTCTCCTTCAGGCTGTCATTCGCCATGCCGGAATAGATATGGATCTGATTGGGGCCGAGGTCGAGTTTCTTCACTGTACCCGTCTCTTTGGAAAGATCGAGCTTCGTCAGGTCGATCCAGAAAATATTCGGTGTCAGCGCAGATTCGAAGAAATACAGCTTGCGCTTGTGATCGATCACCGTGCGCCAGCGGGTGGAGGATATGTTGGGCTGGTCCGGGGTCGTGATGCCGTAAGGAACGGAGACGTTGCGGATGACACTGAACACGCTTGCGATGGCTTCGACCGGGTTTTCGCTTTTGGGTATTGCGTTTGCGTAAAAGGATGCGCGGGCGAAACGGTCGGACGCGCGGTTCGTGCCCGGCAGCATGACGGTGCCGCCAATCTGCTTCCAGTATTCGTTCAATGCCAACTGATGGTCGAAAGTCGGCGAATTGGTCATCACCTGATACTGGCGGCCGTGATGGATGACCTGCTTGCCATCGATATATTCAACGATCGCACTGTCGCCACTCCCATCGGAGAGCGATAGATGCAGTGTCGCCAGACGCTCTTCGCCGGGGACATTATCAGTCACGATCGTGAACGGGTTTTTCTCGAGCGCACGCACCGCTTCCTCCACGGTCGCGAAATTGTCGAGCACATATTGCGCCCATGCTGCGATGGACAAGCCCGGAGATTTACCGTCATAGACGGGATAACTCGACTCAACGAGCCAGAGAACGTTGGCCGCCAGGCCTGCCTCGTTCACGCCGTCCGTCGTGGAAATGTCGTAACCCGATGCAATGACGCTGCCATATTTCGAGGTCCATTTTATGGAGTTCGGACCGGCCTCACCGGAACGGTCCATGCCGCGGGGGAAAACCCAGATATTTGTCCCCACATCGGTTTTCCAGTCCATCGAACGGGCCGTCATTACCTGATTATTCTCGCCCAAATAAACGAAACGCGTGCAGGCTTCCGCAACTGACGTGGTGAGCGTGGCGATGGACACCATGGCGGCGGTGAAGGCAGAGAAAAGCGGCAGGGTCTTCGGGCGCATTTAAACGTCTCCGGTGCTTTCGGTACAAGATACAGCGTATGATAGAAGATCGGACTTGTTGGCGGGAGTCAAATAGGTTTAGCTACGGGCGATTAGTTGGGGAGAAGGCATTGCTAAAATTATCAGTTTTTGCGGCCCTTATGGCTTTTTCTGCAAGCGCGGCCTCAGCCGCGGATCAACCCGGCTCCCTGCCCGCGAGGGTTGACGGCGCCGATTGGGCGTTTCAGGCAACGGGTTATCTGTGGGCGACGGGTTTGAACGGCAATATCTCGCCGTTCCGGCGGGCGCCGACGCTTCATGTCGAAAAATCCTTCTCTGATGTTATGGAGGATCTCAACTTCGGCGGGTTCTTGAACATCTGGGGCCGTTATGACCGCTTCGTCCTGTCCGGCGATCTAATGTATGTCGACACCACGGACAGCAAGGCGGCCGGGCCGCTGCCGGCGCTGCAAATCCCGGGTTTGCCCACCCTTCCGGCTGGCGCCGCAATCGATGCGAACGTCGATACGCAGGAATTCATGGCGACATTACAGGCCGGTTACCGGATCGTAGATGCAGATGGATTGTCCCTCGACGCCTTGGCGGGAGCCCGCTTCTGGCATATCTCCAACGCGGTGGCGGTCACTGCCAGCCATCCCCTGATCGGCAGCGTATCCGCCACGTATAAGGAAAGCTTCGGGTGGGTTGATCCCGTGATCGGCGCGCGCGCCTTTTTCAACCTCACGGATAAACTCTCCTTGCAGGGACAGGTCGATATCGGCGGCTTTGGAGCGGGATCGGATCTCACCTGGTCTGCGCTCGCGACGGTGAACTACATCTTCACGGACACATTGTCCGTATCGGCAGGTTACAAGGTGCTCGACGTGGATTACTCAGACGACGGTTACGTTTTTGATTCGAGGCTGAGCGGGCCGGTGGTCGGTCTGACCTATCGGTTCTAGCCATTGAATTGCGTTGTCTCGCCACCGTTCATATCCCATCTGAGAAACAATTTTAGTTTCCCCTTAACTTTGGTTTCCATCCGATCTTGCACACCAACGCTTGTTGCAATAACTTCTGGTTGTTGTTTGACTCGCGAAAACGCACGAATGGAGATTGGCGGATCGCGCTTAAAATTCACGGATGAAAAATAATAACCATGCCATGGTGTTGGCAAGATTGATTATTACGTGAATTTTCAGCGTGCGCGGTTCCTTGGGCAAATGACTTGCGACTATCGTTTCGCAAAGAAAGTTACTACTTTAACGCTTCTTGGATCAGATGAACTGGTCTATGCACCCGGTAGGGGATCGACAGCAAGGATAGCTGCAGAGTGAAGCATGGGCGGCATTGCCGCGACAAACTTCATTTCAAATGCAGGCCTCCCAAATATGCTACTTGCTGCTTTCATTCCGGGTTTCCGATGGCTACTCCCTCCTGATTTTTATCTCGCAGTTGCGCCGGCCACTCGAATCTTCGCAACATCCCCGGTCGCCGTGCGGGCAGAGCGGAATGCCTCCGTTAAGTCGACGGACGCTTTCAAGCGGACCTTTGCCATTTCGCTTTTTGCGAGCCTGATCGCATCAGGGCAGGCAAGTGCACAGTCGCCCGCCGATGATTTTTCCCGGCGGCAAGAACAACAAGAACAGTTGCAGCGGCTGGAAAACCTGAAGCAGGTCACGCCTGGTGGCGTCACTAGCCGTGCGGACAGGGCACCAGGAGGCGAGGCGAAGTCCAATGGCCCATGCTTCAATATCTCGCGCGTGGAGATCGAAGGTGCGACACGGCTGTCCGCCGCTGAATTCAGAAAAATTACGCAGCGTTACGACAATCGCTGCATCGGTGTTGCGGATATCACCACTCTGCTCAAGGCCATCACCGACCTCTATCTCGACAAGGGATTCGTGACGTCTCGCGCCTATGTTCCTCCACAGGATATTGCCGGAACAGAACTGCTGCGATTGGTGGTCGTCGAAGGCACGATCTTGAATATCTACCTTAACGGCCACCCTGTTGCGAGAAACGGTTCATTCGCGACGGCTTTTCCCGGCGTGAAGGGTGAGGTGGCCAATATTCGCGATATTGAACAGGGGCTGGACCAGATCAATCGCCTGTCATCGAACGACGCGAAAACCTCGATGTTGCCGGGCAAGGAAGATGGAACGTCTATCCTCAATGTCGAGAACAAGCCGCGCAAGCGCTGGTATGCGAGCATTTCCAACAACAATCTCGGTCAAGAGAGTACCGGTTACTCCCAGACCAATGTTTCCGTCGGCTTAGACGACCTGTTGGGCATCAATGATCAGTTGGGGTTCTCCTATGGGCGTAGCGGCCCGGACTACCCTTGGGACGACGATGGCCGCGGGCACAGCAACAGCTATTCGGTCAATACAAGTGTACCTTATGGCTACTGGACTTTTTCAACGAATGGCTCCTGGTACGAATATGAGAGCACCATCCCCGGCAATTTTGGACCGATCGAAACATCGGGCAATTCCGGTCAGGTTGGATTTGGCATAGACCGCGTCATTCTGCGCGACAAGGATTCCATCACGACCCTCAGAGGCGGTCTCACCTACAAGCAGACGGACAACTTTCTTCTCGGCAATCGAATTGAGGTGGGAAGCCGTCGATACACGATTGGCAGTCTGGGCTTGTCGCGTTCACAGAGAATTCTGGGTGGCGTCATCGCCCTCGATTTTGCCCTTGATAAGGGCCTCGATCTCTTCGACGCCGTGGAGGCCGGCGAGCCCGGAGCCGGCACGGCCGATCCTCGGTTTCTGAAATTTACCACAACTCTCACCGCAACGCGGCCGTTCGAGGCCGCTGGCCAGCGGTTCGAGTTAACTACGCTCCTCAATGCCCAATATTCGCCCGATAACATGTTTGGCGCAGAACAGATCGGACTTGGTGGCTACAGCAACGTACGCGGCCTGAGGGAAAGCGTCATATTCGGTAACAACGGATTTTTCAGCCGCAACGAACTGGTTTGGCGGACAATGCCATGGGAGGGCACAAGTCTGGCGCCCGTTCTGGGCGAATTACGCCCCTACCTGGGCCTCGATTATGGCCGCGTGTTCTCGCAGCATCGCTTCGATATTCCCGACGGCTATCTCGCGAGTTGGACCGTTGGTGCGAAACTCGTGGGCGGAAACATCAGTGCCGATTTCGGCTACTCCCAGGCATTTTCCAGCAGCGTGAGTGGCGGACGCGGAAATCTCATTTTCGCCAGCGTAACGGCACGCTGGTAGGCTTCAAAAGAGAATATTATGATCAGATCTTCGTTTAACACCTCCAAATTACCTTTCGTATCCGCGCTGGTGGCAACGGCCATTGTCGTTTCCGGTTGCGGTGGTCGGGCGGCGAATCCGGTCTCCTCGACCAACCCGGCCGACAGCGCTTTCGATTGCGCCGGCATAAAGCGCGAATTCGAGGCCAATGAGCGCCAGGTGCTCTCGACGGTGAAAGAACGATCCGATGCGCAGGGTAAGAACGTGGTCCTTGGCGCGACCGGTGTTCTTCTGTTTTGGCCCGCCCTTTTCTTCATGGACCCGAAATCGCCGGAAAAACTGGAGATCGACGCCTTACGTAACCGCAATCAGGTCCTTGCCGAGATCGCCAAAAGCAAAAAATGCCCAGCTCCGCAATCGAAGCTGGCAGATGTCTACAAGAAACTCGACAGCAAGCCATCTACGGCCGACACGAGCAGAAAAGACCGCTAAGCCCCAAATTCCGTCTGCCACGAGAGGCGAGCAACAATGACATCACAGTTTAAGCGTCTTCCACGCAAGACAATCGACCTCGCGTTGTTCGCTGGTGCCGGGACGCTGGCTCAAAAAATCATTGCCACCGTTGTCAGTTTTACGCTCCTGCTTCAGCCAGCGCTTCTTCACGCACAGGACATATCGCCGGAAGTTGGAGGATCTTTTGCAAATCGCCCCGGGATAGGGGCTGCTCCGAACGGAGTGCCGCTCATTGATATCGTCGGACCCAACAGCCAAGGTCTGTCGCACAACAAATACAACAATTTCAACGTCGGCACACCGGGGGTCATTCTCAACAACTTCAATGGTGAGGTGGGCACCTCGAAACTGGGTGGCGTGACACCCGGCAATCCAAATCTGCAAGGTAAAGGCCCTGCGTCCGTCATCCTCAACGAGGTCACGTCGCAAAACCGCAGTTCGCTTCTCGGTCCGACCGAAGTGTTCGGTGGCAGGGCCGATGTCATCATTGCCAATCCGAACGGGATCACCTGCGACGGCTGCGGTTTCATCAACACGCCACGAGCCACGCTGACGACAGGTGTGCCTGACATCGGCAGCGATGGACGTCTCAATGGATTCACGGTCAACGCAGGGGATGTCACTTTCGGCCCTGGGGGTGGGAATTTTGCGCTTGGTGATGGTGCAGTCAGTCTGTTCGATGTCGTGTCCCGTACCATCCAGATCGACGGAACGATCTACGGTGAGGATTTGCGCCTGACTGCCGGCAAGAGCAAGTTCGATTATGCCACCGGGGAGGCAACAGCGCTCGATGCCACCTCCGGAACACCTGAATACGCAATCGATGGTTCAGCACTCGGGGCCATGCAGGCCGGCCGCATCAAGATGGTTGTCACGGAAAAAGGTGCCGGCGTTCGCATGCGCGGCGACATGGCGGCCAATGCCGGGGAGCTTTCGCTGTCGGCAGACGGTAAAATTTCGATCGGCAATACCTCTGGCAATAACGGCGTCAGCATCTCTTCGAAGGGGAGTGTTTCGGCCGGTCGTCTGACCTCGAAAAAATCAGTGTCGGTCAAGGCGGGGAAGGACGCCAGGGTCGCTTCTATCGGTGCAGAAGAGGATATCCTGATCAATGGCGGAGCAGGCTTCATCGATGTCGCCGGTACTCTCGGGGCGAGTGGCGCACTCAACCTTCTGGCAGACGGGCGTATTGCCTTGGCCGACGCGTCGGCTGCCGGACCTGTTTCGCTATGGTCGGGGGCTGGCTCCATTGCCATCAGCGGCACGGCCCAGTCTGGCGCGGCGATTTCACTTACGGCGGCCTCAGGAGCAATCACAGCGGGCTCGCTGCTTTCGAAAGGCGATTTGGCTCTGCTCTCCGGCCTTGATCTGGGGATTTCCGGGCTCGTGCTTGCAGAAGGGAATTTGCAGGCTTCGGCTGGCAGTGACATCCGCTATGACAGTCTGGAGGCAAACGGAGACGTTTTGCTGTCTTCGACAGGTGGTGTCATCAGCTTCGATAAACGCACGGCAGCAGGGGGCGACATCAGGATCAGGCAGCAAAATGCCGATCTTTCAAATAATAGGAGCAGACTTGCCACATCCGGCACGCTCTACATCAATGCCAATAATATCAATCTCACCAACAGCACGCTGACGTCAGGTGGCATTGATCTCACCTCATCTGGAACGACAGATCTGACCGGTGCGCGGCTCAATGCTGTCACCGCGAGCAGCACAGCTCGTTCCGTTCAGGGGTCAGGTGACATCGCGATCCAAGCGGGTAGCCTCACTGCGAATGACGCCACCAATATTCTTGCGGCCCATGATCTGACGCTGTCGCTTTCGCAACTTGCCAACTCCGGTCAGCTGGCTGCTCGCAATGATCTTACCCTCAATATCGCCGGCAACCTGACCAACACCGCCACGGGGCTCATCTATGCCGGTAACGACGCGGCACTTTTCGTGGGCGGCGTGCTGGCTAATGATCAGGGGGCGATTGTCGCAGGTCGTGACCTCACAATTGCTGGAAGTGCTTCTGGCGCGCGCAATTCTGCTACGGTCAACAGTTCAGGTCTAATTTCCGCTAGTCGCAATATCTCGATCCTGACGGCAAATCTGCGTAACGAGAAAAGCGTGGCTCCGACCTATACGAGCCAGCAAATCTCAAACGCACTCGTGTCGGCTTATGACACCTATTATGCACGCGAATGTGGAGATTGTTCATCTCCCGTCTCTTTTGCTGGCAAGCAGTTCGTCATTGGTGCGCCCATTCGCCATGTCTATCGTGATGTGATTGAAGACCGTCTCACATCGGCTGGTAGCCCCGCAGCGACAATCAGGGCGGGCAATACGCTTTTTGTCGATACCGTCGATCTTACCAATGCCTATAGCAACATTGAAGCCGGCTCCGGCATGACACTTGTTGGCTCCGGCACTCTTAACAATCTCGGTTTGCAATTGCAGCGTACCACTTCGCTCAATTGCAACCAACAAGGTGGCTGCCAATATTATCCTGACGTCATCTATGAGTGGCAGGAATCGAAAACAAGCGGCGATACAGGTGGTTGGGAAGGTTCATGGCAGGTCGCCATGCCTGGTCCCAGTCCCTTTGGCACGCGCGATGCGTCAAAGGATATCGGGCCAGGACGGAGTGTAGAAAGCGTCGAGGCGATCGGCGGTGTTCCCGCGGCGATCCGCTCTGGCGGAGCGCTGGGTATTACCGGTTTTGGTACCGTTAACAATACCGCCGCAGCAGGTACGATCGCAGATCATGTCAGCGTAGTAGCGCCTGCGCCGTCGAGCGATCCGACCGGATTGCTCGCTGGCATGACCGCAAGCGGTGCGCTGTTCACTATTGGCTCCGTTGCAGGCCCGCAGTCCGGCGGCTTTGGCGGCACCATTCCCGGTCAGACGTTCCTCTATGAAACGCGTGCCGCCTTCCTCGATGTCTCGAAATTCTACGGATCGAGCTATTTCCTTGGCCGCATCGGCTACCAGCCGGACCGGCAGATCCAGTTCCTTGGAGACGCCTATTTCGAGAACCAATATATTGAGCAGCAGCTCAAACTGGCGACGGGTTCCGGCTTCACCGGGCAGGATTCGATCGCTCAGATAAAGCAATTGCTCGACAACGGAGCCGCCTATCTGGGAGCGCAGCAGCGCCCGCTCGGCGAACCGCTTACGGCCGAGGAGATCGCCAGCCTCACCGAATCCGTCGTCGTATATGAGTGGCAGACGGTGAACGGTACGACCGTTCTTGCGCCGGTACTACATCTCGCCGCCAATGACAGGGAAAGATTGAATTCTGCGGGCGCGCTGATCGCGGGCAATCAGGTGACGATCGATACCGGCCTGCTTGCAACATCAGGGATGGTGGCATCGACCGGCGATCTTAGCGTTTCTGGTTCGTCGATCGCGGCAATCGGCGGCACCTTCACGGCGGGTGGCAATGCCTCGCTGAAGGGTAACGAGAACATTCTGCTCGCCAATGCGAAGGTGACGGCCGGCGGCAATCTCGGCCTGACGTCGAATGGAGACATCAATATCTCCGTCACCGAACGGTCGACGACCAGCACTTTGCGCGACAAGCGGAGTTTTACGACGGTTGTGAGAACCGCCAGCCAGGGTTCCGAGATCACCGCGGGCGGGTCGGTCTCAGCCAATGCAGGTGGCAACCTCAACGTCATCGGCAGCAACATTGCTGCCGATGGAACGGTCGGTCTGAAAGCGACCGGCGATGTGACAATCGCTGAGGCCATCGACACCACCACGATAGATCACACCTATAGGAAAAAGGGCGGTCTGTTCGGCGGAAGCAAACAGACGACGAGCCACACGGAAACGCAGACCGTCGTCGGATCATCGGTTAGCAGTGGGAAGGGCGTGTCCATCATCTCAGGTGGAGATACCGTCGTCTCCGCCTCGAAGGTGACTGCCGGCGACGAGACCGACAAAGCCGATATCAATGTCAGCGCGGGCGGCGATCTGCTGATCGCGTCGGGCAGGAATACGGCGGAGTTCGAGCAGAGCTCCTCATCCAGGGGCTTTCTCTCGAAAAAGAGCTCGACGCAGTACAACTACGACGAAGCCACAGTCAGCTCCGAGCTTTCCGCATCCGGCAACATCAAGCTAAATGCTGGCGGCAACGCTGTCATCGCCGGCTCGAACATAACGGCAGGCGATGCGATCAGCGTCGCGGGTGACAGCGTCGCCATCATCGGAGCCGAGGAGCAGCATGCGCTGGAAAGCAGCAGCAAGAAATCCGGCCTGTTCGCCGGTTCCGGCGGCGGCTTCCTCTCGCTCTGGGGCAAGGAACAGAAAGAAAAGAGCCAATCGTCTACCCTTAATGTCGGCTCCGCGCTGACTGCCGGGACCGATGTTACTCTCACGGCGCGCGAAAACGACGTCAATGTTATCGGTTCTTCTATCATGGCCGGCCGTGACATCGCGCTGGAGGCAGCCCGCGACGTCAATATCACTCCCGGGGCTGAAAGTGCCTCATCGCAGGAGAAGGAAAAACGCTCGGGCTTCGGCATTCAGGTGAAATCTGGCAACGGCAGCGCATCGATCGGTATCGGCTACGGCAAGTCGGTCGATCGGACCAGTCAGTCATCAGAGACTAACGCCAGATCCATCCTGTTTGCCGGTCGTGACCTAATCATATCCGCTGGCCGAGACGCCAACCTGCAGGCCGCTCAGCTATCGGCAGACCGCGATGTCGCCATCCTTGCGGAGCGCAACGTCAATCTGCTTTCCGCGCAGGACAAGTCCAACTACGAAAGCCTGCATGAGGAGTTTTTCGCGGGCGTAAGTCTGTCGGTGGCGACCTCGGTGGTGAACGCGGCTACCAGCGTAAGCGGCGCAGCACAGAAGCTTACGACCATCAATGATGGCTATTCTGCCGCCAATGCTGCCTTTGCCTCGCTGAAAGCCTATGATGCGCTTGATAAGATTGCCAAGGGCGGCAACCTTGTCTCGGCGTCGCTGACCGTGGGATTCAGCTACCAGAAAGAAAGGGAAACCGCGCAATCCTCTGTCCCGGTTCCGACCGAGATACGCGCAGCGCAGTCGGTAACGATTGAGGCCGTCTCCGGGGATTTGACGAGCCATGGCGCACAAATCGCTGCAGGTTACGGTTCAGAAGGACAGATCGTGGTCTCCAACAATGAAAAAGCCGGTGATATTACGCTCAAGGCCGGCAAGGATATCATTCTCGAAAGCGCCCAGGCGACCAACAGCTCATCGACGAGCAGCATGTCAGGCGGTGCAAACTTCGGTGTTTCCGCTGGCGTCGGCATCAACGGTGTCAGCGCCGGATTGACGGGCGGGGCCAATGCGTCCGTCGGCAACTCCAACGCCGATGGGACAAATCAGGTCAATAGTCATGTCAGCGGAACCGGTGACATAACTCTAAAGTCAGGAAACGATACGCGTCTCGCGGGTGCGGTGGTCTCCGGGGACACGGTCACTGCCGATGTCGGTGGTGATCTCACGATCCTGTCCGTGCCAGATACCGGTACAAACTCCAACCACTCCGCCTCGGCCGGCTTCAGCCTCGGCGGAGGCCAGCTTCTGTCCGGCGTGCAAGTTGGCGGTGGCAGCGGTTCTGGAGAAACGAACTGGATCACTGAGCAGTCCGGCCTCGTTTCCAATGGAGCGATGCACGTCACCGTCGGCGGCAATACCCATCTGGGTGCCGGAAAGATCATCTCTGCAACCGGTGACCTCATACTCGATACGGGCACATTGACCCACGACAACTTTGAAGGCCAGAAGGGTTACGAAGGTTTCAGTGTTGATCTTGGTATCGATCTTTCCAGTGGAAAGGACGCAGCCGGTAACGCCACCACCAACCATACGCTGGAAGGTTCCTACCGGCTCGACGACACTCGCCAGACGGTACGCGCCACTGTCGGGCCAGGCGATATTGTCATTCGTGACCAGGAGCAGCAAGCGGTGCTGGAAAAGGACGGTGCTTCTACCATCCCGCTCGACGAACTCAACCGCGATCCAAACAAGGCTTATGAAGTCACCAAAGACAAGCACGTCGATCTCGAGGTCTATATCTCCACCAACAGCTTGAATGCAGCAATTGAGGCAGGCAAGACGGTCACCGAAGTTATCGGCAGTGTCTTTGCAAAGATGGCTTCCGACGGCAATTTGTCATCCACAGATGCCCAATCGGCGACTGCAATCGCCTCTTATCGGGATGATCCTCAGGTTCTGGCTCAGTTGGAACAATGTGGAATACACGGGGGAACATGTCAGATTGAAATAGGTGGCGCAGGCACGTATTTCTTTTCGACATCTGGTGCTTCGATTTCTCTTGAAACATATAAGGCTATAGCCAAAGCTGAGTTACATTTCGTTGGCAAAGGGGGGACACCTGGAAACAATCAGGCCCAAAACAAGCAGGTAGACGATATAGTGCGAATGCTAGGACTAAGCCCAAACCAGCGCAGAAGGCTGCACGACGAGATTACGGGACAAGGCTATTCGTTTCACGAGATAAAGCAAATTGCAGTCGACATGTTTGACTTGAATTAGAGGTATTGCGACTTTGAATGGCGAACTTCTCAAAAATATCTTCCAACCCATAATAGGTGAGCCAGCTTGGCTGGTGCGATTGGGGCACGGAAGCTTCCTAACTTTCGAGTTTGGAAGGGCAGGTATACGGCGTATAGAGCCCACCACGAGGAAAAAGCGGCGAAGTATATCAGTTCACGGGGAATGGCATCTGTGGATTTATTGTTGTCGCTGGCACGTTTTAGATAATGCTGCTCTATTGGCGAGTAGCAATTCAGACCAGTCTCAGATGTCGAGAGCCGCGCATTTTCTCGACGGCCAAATTTTACGTTCGGTCTCTTACATACCAGATACTATGCGATGCCGGTTCGAGTTTGATTTAGGTGGGGTCTTAGAGACGTGGCTCAATACTGATGACCCTGCTGAACAGTGGTTACTTTACCACAATCAAGATGACGTATGGATCCTCAATGCTGCAAATGAACTCGAGGCCGCGCCGTATGATGAGAAGACGAACTAGGTCTTGTTGACAAACTTATCAGTGATAATGCGATAAGATCGCTCCTAACGGAGGATTCGATGTCCGGACCTGATCGAGAAATACGACTTCGACTTAGTGTGCAACGCGCCTTACTCGGGGCCGTATCATCGACACTCGCCGCCGTTACGTGCGGCTGGAGCGGCAACAAGATTGTGCTGGAATTCTTGATCGATCACGATTTCAGCGATGATGACCGACAACGCATGGAGGTGGTCGCATCGGAGGTCATCTCGGATTTTGGTTATGAAACAATAATGACTGTCTTCACGTCTCCACCATCGGATGGACCGCAGGTTCCGGTTGATAGGCGATGGTGGACTTACAAGCGATTTGAGCCATTGCTGGGCTAAAGGCGTTGTGTGAAGTGCGGCAGCCAGATTTTTGCGGCGGCCAGCGAAAGGAACGCTTCGAAGGAAGTTCGGGTCTTGTCGTAACGGGGGGCAATCCGTCGGAACTGTCTGAGCCTGTTGAACATTTGTTCGATGCGGTTGTGGTCTTTATGTACCTTGAAGTCGCAGGGAGGCGGCTCTATCCATAGAGCATGATTCAAGACTGCCTTTTAGGAAGCGATTTTGCCTCGCGGCGACCTGACGGATTTGGAATGGCGGATTGTTGGAGGACTACTGCCCACTGAGCGCGGGAGGAAATCTCGCCCTTCTCACGATAATCGGCAGTATCTCAACGGAATGTTGCATGTTCGCGTGTCGGGTGCCCTTGGCGCGACATGCATGAGCGGTATGGCAAGTGGAATTCCGTCTACGTGCGCTTCCGCCGTTGGGCAGAACAAGGCGTATGGGATGTCCTGCTGGAGACGCTTGTCGAACTGGGCTTGACCGATGACTGGCAGCATATGATTGACAGCACCACGGTTCGCGGCCATTCTCAGGCTGCGGGCGCAAAAGAGGGACTTATAAGGAGGCTTTTGGTCGATCACGCGGCGGCTTTTCGACAAAAATCCACGCCCGTGCGGACTGTCAGGGACGCCCTCTCGGCTTCATCCTGACAAGGCGGTGAAGCTTCGGATTACAATACCGTTCCCGATCTGTTAGCCATGCCGGTTGCCAAGCCGAGGCTGTTTCTCGCTAACAAGGGCTATGACAGCGACGCTCTGCGCGAAGAGTTGCTGATCCACGGGGTCAGGCCCGTTATTCCTCCGAGGGCCAACGGCAAAGACCAACCGCCTGTGACTTCACAGTCTACATGGACCGAAATCGTATCGAGCGGCTGTTCAACCGGCTGAAGCAATTTCGTCGTGTCGCCACCCGATACGATAAAACCCAAAAATCCTTCGCCGCCTTTCTCGTGTTGGCCGCCGCAAAAATATGGTTGCCACACTTGCTCTGGTTCATGAGTTGTGCACCTTAGTTAAGACGGTAACACGTTGCAAAAAAGGAGAAAATTCTTTTATGACTTCAATCATTTAGACCGAATAGCGAAAGACCTGATCGCAACTGGGAAGGCAGCGGACGCGATCAAGATTTATCTTTTCATGGCAGATGGCGACCAGTCGTTGGATGCCGGATATCTCGGGGAGCGGTTGGGAGAGTGTTATGAGAAGATTGGTGACCTGCATGCCGCAAAATATTGGTATGGAAGAGCGGTGGAGGAAAATCCCGACGTCAGGCTGATTTCTGTAGCAGCGCATAAAAGCCTCCACGAAGTCAGCATCGAAGCTTTTTTGGGCGACGCAGAAAAGTAGTTCTTAACGAGCACCTCAAGCTACTTTGTCAACAGAACCTATTCATAACAAGGGATTTGGATGGTCATAATGGAGGCGCTTGGAAGATGGCCGCTTCCGTTAAGGACCTCGGAGGTAAGGGGACGCGCCTCGGAACTTATGACTCAAATCTGAATCGTATAGGGGATTGATAATGAACGTTAAAGACACAGATCATAAGGATTGGGCTAATAGAGGGAAAACCATTGAAGAGTTGATAAAGGAACTTCAGTCCTTTGAAAACCAAGGCTTGCCGGTAGAGATATCCATCGATGGAGGTGATGATGTCCGACCGATCAGTCTTGTAGGAAAAAAGGACGGGAAATGCTTGCTTATCTATCTGAATAAATAGTTTATCAACTCCAACTCGTCCACTACACCCGCACCGGATCAGGACCGATTGCCGAGGAAGACCACAGCCACAACCGGTGAAACATGGCGCGGAATCGGCGAAAAGCTGGCTCGCTTCATGTTCTGGTAATTTGGGGATTATCAAAGCTGACGCCAGTGTTGTTGCCAGCGCACACTATCGGCTCAGCCCAAGCCCCTGAGACCGGGCCAGTTGCTGTTTCAGCGCGTGGTCATGGCTGAGTTCTGCATGGCGTGCACGATGCACCAGGCCGGCGATTGCCTTGATCTGCTCGGCCTGCTTTGCGAGCTCCGGGCGTGTCTCGAGCTCTTCGGCGAACCTGCGAGGATCGGAGCTTCCGAACCGCCGCGTGAGCGCTTCGGCCACCAGCTTGGCCTCATCAAGCGCGGTCAGGCCCTCAGGTAGCGATCGCAGCTCTTTGATGAACTTGCTTCGCCTATCGATCGGCATTTTCTCCACCTGGCTAATGATTTCGGCGCTGCGCGAGGTGAGGCCGGGCACTTCGATCACGTCACGCTGTTCACGCTGCCATTGTTCGCTCTGACGTTCTTCGCCGAGCCGTCGCTCCCATGCCTCGGAGACATAGCCGATATGGGCAGAGAGTGACCTTGCATATTGCAACGCCTCCTTCCGTTCCTTGCTGTTGCCGAACAGACCCGATTTGCCGCGCAGCTCCCCGAAGCGCTCTGGCTGCCCGACCATGGCCTTCGCCATGATCTTGCCATTGCCCTCTTTCTCGATCATCGCGGCGCGCAATCTTGCTGCGACCTCGGCCGGATCACGGAACACGTGCCGCACGAGAGAGTCGACTACATCGAATTGCTGATCGATAACGGACATAGCCCTCATCTGCGCCACCTCTTCGATGCTGCGTTGGTATCGGGTGATGGCTGGCACAAGCGGAGCTGGCTTACCGGGTTCCAGCGACGATTGCTGGCCGACAGCTTCTGTGGGGGCAGGGACGGCGCCGTCTCGCGTCATGAGGTCGGACCACCGGATCCGGCGATATCCTTTATTGTCCTCTGTCCCGTGCGGATCTTCGCGACGAACAGTGCCGGCCAGATCGCCGGCAGGTTCCTCGTAAACCCGCTGACGTTCCGATGGCCGGCCCTGCTGTTCCCGTTGCAGATGGGCCGCGCGGGACAGGACCTCTTGACGCTCATTCCGGTCGGAAGCAAGTTCAATCTCGCTTCTGAGCCCGAGCTGCTCCGCGATGCCCCGCCGCTCGGCAAAGTCCCTGACATAGTCCAGCGTGGTTTCCTTCGCGCCGGAACGCGACAGGCGGCTTGTCAGCTTCTGATAGGCCAGTTCATCACCCTTGACGACGCGCCATGCATTGCGCTCGGCCTTTGTGCCGTCCGGAAGCGAGACAGGCGTGGCGCCTTCATGCTGGAGGAAAATCCTGTCTCCGATTTTTGGCGAGGCCTCTCGCATGGCCCGCTTGAGATCGACGCCCCACACCGTGCGCTGATCGCCCTTGTCATTCTTCAGCGTCACAAAATAGCTTTCTCGCGCCTGGCGATTATGCTCGTAGGGCGCAACGCCGTGATCAACGAGCCGGCCCGCATTTGTGAACTCCTTGATGTCGGCATAGAGCTGCACGCTGTCGCGATGCCTTGTCATGGCGACATAGGTCAGATGCCGGTCCATGGTGCCGGACGCCAGCACGAAGGCGCGATCGACCGTCGCACCCTGGTTTTTATGGATCGTCGTCGCATAACCGTGGTCGATCGCCTGATAGCTGTCGGTCAGAATGCTGACGCTGTCGCCGTCTCGGCCATCGAGCCGAGCAACGATCCGACCCTTCTCGACACGCTCGACGGTGCCAAGCATGCCGTTTTTCACAGCGAGGTCGCGGTTGTTTTCGAGGAAGATGATCCTGTCGCCGGCGGCGAAGGCGCGTTTGCCGTTACTGGTCTGGAAGTTGAGTTCTCCAAGATCCCCGACACCCCCGCGGTCCGCACCGGCGTTCTGCCCGTGGCTGCGCTCCAGGCTTTGCCGGTTCTGAAGCTCGGCTCGGATAGCAACATTGAGCGCGCGCACATCGGCACGGCGGTGCGCCATGGCAACCCGGGTGCCATCCGGATGCTCAGCACTGTCGGCGACATAATCACGCACGATCTGCGCCATCGCTTTGTCGCGGCTTTCTGCAAAGTGGATGTCGCCGTGCTCGCGGTAGGCGGCGAGGCCCTCTGCCGTCTTGTGGGTCGCAAAGGCAACCGATGCTTGCCTCTGCCAATCATGACGCTGGCGGCGAATGCCGGAAAGCTCGACATGGCCGATCTGTTCGGCAATCGCCCTGAAGGGAGCACCGGCGCCGATTGCCTGCAGTTGCTCATGGTCACCGACAAGCACGATCTTTGCGCCGCGCTCCTCCGCTTCTCCGATGAACCGGGCAAGCTGACGGCTGCCGACCATGCCGGCCTCATCGATGACGAACACGTCACGTCGGCCGATCAGATC
This sequence comes from Agrobacterium sp. 5Ca39, assembly GCF_055382365.1. Lineage (NCBI taxonomy): Bacteria > Pseudomonadati > Pseudomonadota > Alphaproteobacteria > Hyphomicrobiales > Rhizobiaceae > Agrobacterium > Agrobacterium sp. 5Ca39. The sequence goes on from NZ_AP026437.1 coordinate 867,073, forward strand.
CCGGCCATGGTCCCAGCTGTATGACCATGACGCAAGCGTGCGGCTCTCTATGCCGGAACTTTCCTCAAGCCCCTCGGCTGCCTTTCCGGCTAATGCCGCACCATGGACCTGATAGCCTTGAGCCTCCCACGCCTCGCGAGCGGCTGCCAACATGGTGGACTTTCCGGCGCCGGCAAACCCGACCACGGCCGCAATGCGTTCTCGCCCGGTAATATGCTCGATCGCCTGACGCTGTTCGGCCGACAATCCCGCAGACGGATCGCTCGCAGCCGACGGTCCGCCAGAGCTTGTCCGAAGAGCGTGATCCTGCCTTTCCATCGCGCGCTCGACATGGCGCGGATCGACACCGTGGGACTGCGCCTGATGCAGCCGCTCCGCCGATCGCGCCATTGCGAGTTCCAGATTTATCATGTCCCGCGTCGAATAGCGCGCATTGGAGACGTCGCCCGTCTCAGGATCGATGTGCTCAGCCTGAAGTTCGACAAGCGCTGACGACGCCATGACAGCGGCAATGGCGTTCCGGAACGTTTGGGCGTCATCGTTGATATAGCGATGCAAGGTTTTGGCGATATCGTGCCGATCGAACACGCTCTTCTCATGGCTGATCAGCGTCAGAACCTGTTCCGGTTTTTGCCGGATCAGTTCGGCATTTTGGCGTGCTGCCTCATCATCCAAGCGGCCGCGCTCAACTGCCATTCCCTGCTGTTGCATCTGCGAGGCATGCACGCCCATGTGCTCGGTCGGCGACAACTCGAGACCGCGCTCCACATGTGAGCGATGATCGATGCGAACATCAAGGCCTTCGCGCTGAAGCTGACGGTTGGCGATGCCTTCCCAGGCCTGCCGGATATCGCGAAGCTGCACGTCGGTTGTCGCCATACCATTTGCCAGCAGCCGTGCGTTCTTGTGCTCGAGATACGTTTTCTCCCCAAGACGGGTTCTGCCAAGCTGCCGCGTCGTCATCAGCACATGCGCATGGTGGTTCCTGATATCACCATGCTCACTTGGCGAATGGATTGCAAAATCCACGGCTGCGCCATAGCGGTTTGCCAGATCCTGCGCAAAGGCGCGTGCAGCCTTCAGTCGCCCTTCTGGCGACAGCTCATGCGGAAGCGCGATTTCGAATTCGCGGGCGACGCGGGCGTCTTTTCGCTTTTCTGCGAACTCGGCAGCATTCCACAAAGCCGAACGATCGAAAGCCCAATCGACAGAAAGACCGTCCGGCAGCACGATCTCGATATGCTCGACGCCCTCTTTGCGGGTGAAGTCATGCACGAGGCCATCGCGATGATTGACGAGAAGAACCGCACAACGATAGGCGGCAGATGCGACGGCGCTTCGGCCGGATGAGCGCGAGACAGGTTTGGTGCTGAGATGATAAATCGCCAACCGAAATCTCCGATCCTCAAACGGGGAAATTCAGCGCTCAACTGCGTGGCAAGTCGTAAGTGCGCCCTTGTCTGTTTACCGGTGGCGAGGTTAGCAACATCAAACAGGCATTTCGACTACTAAAAGTAGTAGTCGCCAAGTGGCAATTACTCGTGTTTGAATAGGGAAGCGAACGCATCGATGCGGGGGAGGGCGATATTGGCGAACCGATCGCTCGACTGATCGAGGAGAAGGGAGGAGTGGAGGAAGACATTGCAGGCGCGGCTCGGCAAAACAGGAGAGGGCGCAGGCATTCGATTGGCGGCTGCCAAAAATCGGAGTTTCAAAGAAGTTTACAATGGACCATACAGGATACCGTCCAGAAACGGAGCAGACATGAAGACCAGCCTTGAACATTTGCCGGAACGAAAGCAACGCGAGCTTGCGCGCGTCGTCGGAATTATCCAGGAAGAGTTTGCTGATCTGGTGGAGCGCTCCAAGTCTGACGCCAAGAAGGATGGACGGATTTTCAAAATCATCCTGTTCGGTTCTTACGCACGCGGCACCTGGGTGGATGAACCGCACACGTCGAAAGGCTACCGCTCGGATTTCGACATTCTTGTCATCGTCAGCAACAAGGAACTTGCCGATCCAAAATACTGGGACAAGGCAACCGACCGGCTGATGTGGGATAAGGAGATTGAGACGCCGGTGGGGCTCATTGTCCATGGCGCTCGCGAGATTAGCAATTTTCTAAATGACGGCCAATACTTCTTTGTTGATCTCGCCCGCGAAGGTCTTGTCCTTTATGAATTCGACGACCGGCCGCTGGCTGAAGCGAAACCGCTCAGCCCGGCTGATGCACTCAGAGTGGCCGAGGAGCATTTCAGCAGGCATTTTCCTGATGCGCGAGATTTCGCTGATGTAGCAAAATATCTCGTTGCGAAGGGTAACCTGCACCTAGCAGCCTTCACACTCCATCAGGCAGTGGAGAGCGCCTATAACTGCTACCTCCTGACACTGACAAATTACTCGCCCGCGTCGCACAACCTCAAATTCCTGCGTGGACTTTCCGAAGGTCGTGACCACCGTTTGATCGACATCTGGCCGCGCGACCGTCAGCGATTTACCACATGGTACAACATTCTGAATGAGGCCTACGTCAAGGCACGCTATTCGAAGCGTTTCGAGGTTTCCGAAGAGGCGCTGACATGGCTTCAGGAGCGGACGGCGGAACTTCACAAGCTGGTTGAGACGCTCTGCCGTGAGCACATCGAAAAGCTCAAACAGGCCGCGGGACAAGCCGCCGACTGAGCCTTACCGGTGACAGAATAATCCTGAGCTCAGGCAGCAGCCACCGCGGCGTCATGAACCACAGCGTCCAACAGACTCTCACAATCGCAATGCCGATCTCCCCGTAGAAACTGGTCTGTCTTCCAGGAGCAAAGCCGTGGTCAACAACGGCAGTTCCGGTGCGACCGCAATCGAAAGGAACAATCGTGGCAAGGAAAACCATCGAACAGCGCCTGGCTGAACTGGATGCCCAACGCTCCGCGCTCAAGGCCCGTCTTTCGAAAACCGAGCGCAACAACGATATGCGCCGCAAGGTCCTGATCGGCTCGCTCATTCTGCATCACCTCGAAGCCTCGGATGATCAGGAGTTCAGCAAACAACTCGGTGAGTGGCTGCGTCGCGAACTGCCGGGCTTTCTGACACGCGACAGTGACAAGGCGCTGTTTGCCGATCTGATCGGACAAGATCTGACGGACAAGGGAGAGGGTGGCGACAGTGGGCAGGGTGCTCTATGACCCGAATACGACTTGCTTGGGCCGCATTCAAGAACATGATGCGCGCTGCCGCGCAGGATCCGATTTGGGCATTTCTGGCTTTGCTTGCCATGCCCTTTCGGATCTGGAAACCGCTTCTCGGATTTATGTTCATCCTCATCATCGTCACGTTCGTGATCGGCATGGGGGGCGGTCATTTCCTCGAACAAATGGGTTTCGAGCGGGGCTCGCTTGTCCACATCATCCCAGGTGTCTTAACCCCGGTGGCGCTCGCCGCCATCACCTTTTGGTTCATCACCGCTCCACTGATTTTGCATTTTGGGGACAGTGACGATGAGACGCATGGCTCCGCCCGCTTTGCGACAGACAAGGAGATAGCTGCTCTTACCTCATCCGGTTCAGGCCTCCTGATTGGTCGTCATACGAAAACGGCCAAGCCTCTGCGCTATGATGGCCCGGCCCATCTCCTTACCATGGCGCCGACACGTACCGGCAAGGGTGTAGGCACGATCATCCCGAACCTGCTGACCGCGGATCGTTCGGTGATCTGCATCGATCCAAAAGGCGAGAATGCAAGGATCACCGGCCGTGCCCGCCAGAAGTTTGGCCCCGTTCATGTGCTCGATCCTTTCGGTGTCACCGGCAGACCCTCGGCAGCCTTCAATCCCCTCGCCATGCTCCATCCCGACAGCTTCGATGTCGCGGAAGACGCCAGTGCGCTTGCCGACGCTCTTGTGTTCGACGAACCGGGAATGGCGGGCGAGGCGCATTGGAACGAGGAGGCAAAAGCGCTGATTGCCGGATTGCTGCTTGAGATTGTTGCGGCAGAACCTTTGCGACGCCGGCATCTTGCGACACTTCGCGACTATCTCACCCTTGCTCCGGAACGGTTCGCGGCGTTGCTCAAGCGTATGCAGGAGAGCGATGCGGCAGGCGGTCTTGTCGCTCGTGCCGCAAACCGCCACCTCGGAAAATCCGATCGCGAAGCCGCAGGCGTTCTGTCCGCGGCTCAACGCCATACGCATTTTCTTGATTCACCGCGCATGACGGCCGTGCTCAGCCGCTCTGATTTCCGGTTCGCTGATCTCAAGCGCAATAACATGACGGTGTTCCTCGTTCTTCCGCCCGACCGCCTCTCGACCTATTCGCGCTGGCTGCGCCTGCTTGTCTCGCAAAGCCTGCTCGAAATGGCCCGCGATCCGGCAAAGCCGGTGACACCGGTTCTTTATCTGCTCGATGAGTTTGCATCCCTTGGGCATCTGGCACCGGTTGAACGCGCGATGGGTCTGATGGCGGGTTATGGTGTCCAGCTTTGGCCTGTCCTCCAGGACATCCATCAGCTGCGGGCCGCATATGGTCACCGCGCCGGAACCTTCCTGTCGAACGCCGGCGTGCTGCAGGTTTTTGGCGTCAATGATCATCACAGCGCCCGTCTCATCTCTGATTTGCTCGGACAGGAAACGGTCGTGTTCCAGACGATGGCGAGAGCGCTCGATTCCGATAAGACCGGGATTTCCTATAGCCAACAGCGTACCGGCCGGCCGCTACTCACCCCTGATGAGGTTCGCAATCTGCCGGGGCACGGACAATTGCTGTTCCTGGCCGGGCAACGACCAATTTTCGCTGAGAAGCTTGTCTATTTTGCCGATCCGGAGTTCAGGGAGATGTTTGACGCAGTCTAACGGATGCACGACGAAAAGGCAGTCCAGCATTTGAGACCTTGTGTACGCGGCCCTTGGGTTCTCTTCGGCGCAACGGGAAGCGGATAGATGAGCCTTCGTCCAAATTGCAGTCCTGTGGCGACGGTGGTATCGCGGCGGAGGGATCGTTTTCGACCGCGAGGTCTAGCAACGCGGTAATGACCTTGACAGGGCACCACAGGAGTCTAGAGGGGTTTTCATGATCATGTTGGGAGTATGAAAATGAAGACGCTGGCAGCCATTTCGGCTTTTGTGGGCAAGACTTTTGCCATCTGGGTCATCCTGTTTGCCGTCCTCGGCTTTTTCTTTCCGGATACGTTCAAGCAGATCGCGCCCTGGATCGTAACGCTTCTGTCAATCATCATGTTCGGCATGGGTCTCACACTTTCGGTCGACGACTTCAGGGAGGTCGTGAAAAGGCCGTTCGATGTGACGATCGGCGTGCTCGGTCAGTTTCTCATCATGCCGCTTCTGGCGGTGCTGCTCACCCGCATCATTCCCATGCCGCCGGAAGTCGCGGCGGGCGTCATTCTGGTCGGTTGCTGCCCGGGCGGCACGTCTTCCAATGTTATGACTTATCTCTCCAAGGGCGATGTCGCACTGTCCGTTGCCTGCACTTCGGTCACCACGCTCGCGGCGCCGCTGGTGACGCCATTCCTCGTCTGGCTGTTCGCAAGCCAGTTCCTGCCCGTCGACGGTTGGGCGATGTTCCTCAGCATTGTCAAAGTCGTTCTGGTTCCGCTGGCTCTCGGCGCCGCTCTGCAAAAGCTGCTGCCCGGCCTCGTCAAGGCCGCCGTACCGGCGTTGCCGCTCGTCAGCGTCATTGGCATCGTCCTCATCGTTTCGGCGGTGGTGGGAGGATCAAAGGCGTCCATCGCCCAGTCTGGATTGATGATTTTTGCCGTCGTGGTTCTGCACAATGGCCTTGGCTATCTGCTCGGTTACCTCGCGGCAAAGGCAACAGGCCTGTCGCTTGCCAAGCGCAAGGCCATTGCGATTGAGGTCGGAATGCAGAATTCCGGGCTTGGTGCGGCGCTTGCGACGGCCTATTTCTCGCCTCTCGCCGCGGTTCCGAGCGCCATTTTCAGCGTCTGGCACAATATTTCCGGTGCAATCCTGGCGAACTGGTTTTCGGGCCGGGTGGACGCAGGCTCCGCCAACAAAGCCGCCTGAAGCTCCGCCATCGTTAGGCCGCCTGAATTGGGGGCGGCCTGACCCTGCGTTAGAACGGCATAGTCCGACGTGTTACGGCCGGTGGATTAAGCTGGGCAAAGCCCTCCTGGCGCTGATACGGGAAATGCGGATAGGGAGCAGTCGTCGCGCTTGCCTCGTCCAACTTCGCTACCTGTGCGGACGTCAGTTCCCATCCCACGGCATCGAGGTTCTGGCGAAGCTGCTCCTCATTGCGTGCGCCGATGATGACCGTGGAAACAGTCGGGCGTCGGAGCAGCCAGTTGAGGGCGACCTGCGGCACCGTCCTGCCGGTTTCTTCCGCAACAGCGTCGAGCGCATCGATCACGCGGTAGAGATGTTCATCGTCCACCGGCGGGCCGAAACTGGCGGTCTCATGCAGGCGGCTACCTTCGGGCAGCGGCGCGCCGCGACGGATTTTTCCCGTCAACCGCCCCCAGCCAAGCGGGCTCCAGACCATTGCGCCAAGACCCTGATCCGCGCCGAGCGGCATCAGATCCCACTCGTAATCCCGGCCTATCAGGGAATAATAGACCTGATTGACCACATAACGCGGCCAGCCATATCGATCCGCGATGGCAAGCGATTTCATGATCTGCCAGCCGGAAAAATTCGAGACGCCGGTATATCGCACCTTGCCGGAGCGGACGAGTGTATCGAGCGTCGACAGCACTTCCTCAACCGGTGTGAAGGCATCGAAGGCATGGAGTTGCAGGATGTCGATATAGTCGGTCTTTAGGCGGCGCAGGGCGTCATCCACCGCGCGCAGAAGCCGGAAGCGGGACGACCCGGCCTCGTTCGGCCCGTCCCCCATCGGCAGGCTGGTCTTGGTCGAGATCAGAGCGCTGTCGCGCCTTCCCTTGACGGCTTCGCCAAGCACTTCCTCCGATGCGCCATTGGAATAGACATCGGCGGTGTCGAACAGGTTGACGCCGGCTTCCAGGCAAATATCGATCAGGCGTCGGGCTTCCGTGGCGTCTGAATTGCCCCAGTTGCTGAAGAGCGGGCCGGAGCCGCCGAAAGTTCCGGTGCCGAAACTCAAGACCGGCACTTTCAGGCCGGATTGGCCGAGATGACGATAATCCATGGGGCGTTCCTTTGTTGCTTCGAAATGGTCGCGGGCGGGGCTCTGGCATCACCGCGCTTTGTCCATCCCGTCATGATCTGGCAGATGAAGATTGCGATGCGTTTCAATCGCCGTCTGAAGATAGACGCTCGCTCTTCAATGAAATAGAATGCCAAAAATATTATCACTTGTGAGATGAAGTCATCATGGCGCGACTGGAGATCAACCGGGCAGGGGAGATGGAGATCTTCGTGCGGGTCGTCGAACTCGGCGGTTTTTCCCGCGCGGCCGCGGCGGCGAACATGACGCCTTCTGCAGTGAGCAAGCTGATCGCACGGCTGGAAGGCCGCCTGGGCGCGCGCCTGCTCAACCGTTCGACCCGGCAGCTTCAGATCACGCCGGAGGGCTGCGCCTTCTATGAAAGGGCCACCCGTATCCTCGCCGATCTCGAAGAGGCCGAACGCGCTGCCGGTGAGGGCGAACAGCCTGTCGGCCGCGTGCGGATCAACACCAGCGCTTCTTATGCAACGCATATTCTTGCGCCCATCCTGCCACGGTTTCTGGCGCTTCATCCGGGCATCACGCTCGATATCGTTCAGACGGATATGGTGGTTGACCTTCTTGCGGAACGCATGGATGTGGCGGTGCGCGCCGGGCCGCTCAAAAGCTCAACTCTCGTTGCCCGGAAACTCGGTGAGACAGGGATGATCATTGCTGCCGCCCCGGATTATCTGCAGCGCTGCGGCGTGCCGCAAACCATAACCGATCTGGAAAATCACAATCGGCTCGGGTTCGGTTATGCCCGGTCAATCGACGGGTGGCCTTTGCGGGATGCGGGAAAGACCGTCGTCATTCCCGCGACGGGACGCGTGCAGGTCAGCGATGGCGAGGGCCTTCGCCATCTCGCCCTTGCCGGTGTCGGGTTGGTTCGCGCTGCTGCCTTCACCGTGAGGGAGGATATCGCCGCTGGCCGGCTCATATCGGTCCTCGATCATCTTGATACGGGTGAAACGGAGATATTTCACGCCGTTTATGCCGGCCAGCGCGGGCTCCTCCCATCCCGTATTCGGGCGTTGCTCGATTTTCTGGGTGAATACGGGCGGGTTAAGTGAAGTGACTCAAAAAGGCGCCGGTTTGCGTCTCATCATCGCTGATCGGGAGAACGTGATTGTTTATTCGTTGGGCTGCCGGCTTATTCTTTCGGACCGGACAGCGTGAAAGCACCAACCGATTCCAGTATAATGCGCGTCTCGTCAGAGAGTGCGCCCGGCAGCGCACCGCAGAGGCTGCCCGTCGTCACCACATGGCCTGCTCTCAGCATATGTCCCGTGTTGAGTGCGGCGTTGGCGAAGGCGAGAAGCGGCGCCAACGGATCAATATTCGGGTGTTTCACCTTGGCATTGAAGAGCTGCACTGGATCTTCGGTGACGATGAGCAGCGGCAGGTCATCGCTATTAGCCGCAAAAACATCCACGATACCCTTGTCCACTTCCGGCCCGAGGGCGAAACCGTGGTTGGCGAGGCGATCTGCCAGAAAGAGCGGAAACGGAACCTGATTTTTCTCTTCCAGCCTGTATCGGAGAAGCTCGACACCAAGATGCACCTTGTCGATATACTGCATAATATCCGCCTTGGTGAGCTGCCTTTCAGCGGCAGCGGGAATATCGGCAGCGAGCGTAAAGCATATCTCGACTTCAATTCCCTCCGTTCCATCTAACGGGAAGGAAGCGAGATTGGCATCGTTCACCCGGCAGCAATCGAACATGGGTGCCGCCACCGCCTCGCCATCCGGGCGGATCGCCAGCTTCCAGCCGCCGATCGGTTTTCCCAAATATCCTGCAAAGTCTCGCTGAACCGCCATCGCCTCTGCAAGCGTGCCCGGAACGAGGCCCTCCGCCTCCAGCTCAGCTAAAACAATTCTATCACCCTCCCGGCTTGCCTTTGCAAAACGCTCCGCCAGTTTTTCGATCGCCGTCATTCCGCTCATGTCTCCTGATGATCTCGCGCGCCGAACGCTGTCACGATTTGGCGCTGTCTGCCAAGGCCATCAATGCCGAGTTCGACCACGTCGCCGGCTTTAAGGAAGACGGGCGGTTTCATTCCGAGGCCCACACCGGGCGGCGTGCCGGTGGTGATCACATCGCCTGGCATCAGACGCATGAAGCGGCTGATATAGGAAACCAGCGTTGCGATCGGGAAAATCATCTTGGACGTCGTGCCTGTCTGCATGCGCTGGCCGTTAACGTCCAGCCATAGGTCGAGATTTTGCACGTCGCCGATTTCATCCGGCGTCACCAGCCATGGTCCGAGAGGACCGAATGTCGGTCCGCTTTTGCCTTTCGTCCATTGGCCGCCGCGTTCGATCTGGAAGGCGCGTTCGGAGACATCATGGCAGACGCAGAAACCCGCAATGACGGAGAGTGCATCCTCTTCCCGCACATGATAGGCCGGCTCACCGATAACGAAGGCGATCTCGACTTCCCAATCGGTTTTTTCCGAATCCTTCAGAAGACAGATCGGATCATTCGGGCCGGAAATGCATGACGTGTGTTTGTTGAAAAGCACAGGCTCTTCAGGGATCGGCGTATTCGTTTCCAGCGCATGGTCGATGTAATTGAGGCCAACCGCCACAAAATTGCCGACAGAACCGACGCAGGGACCGATCCGCACATCAGATGGTACAGCCGGGAGCGAAGAAAGATCGATTTTTGTCAGTTTTGCAAGGGAATTGCGCGAGAGGGTTGTCCCGGCTATGTCGGTGACGATCGAAGAAAGATCGCGGATAATGCCCTCGGCGTCGAGCGCTGCCGGCTTTTCTAGGCCGATGGGACCGTAACGAAGAAGTTTCATTCTGTTTTCCTATGCGGCTGATTGCTGAAGAGCATTTTCGCCAAGCGCAAATTCAAGGCGATAAAGTCCGACCTCCACGGATCCGACAAGGTCGGCGCTTGAGAGTTTTCGTGCCAGGTCGTCTGCGGCATCGGACACGGAGGAGGCCGAGCCGCCTTCGATCATGATGATCCAGTTGGGCACGCCAACCTGACGGCCCTTGCGTTCGGCGGTTTCGAGGCTGCTTGCGCCACTGTCTGCAATGCACAGATGGGCGCCGCTGATGCCGTTCAGCTTGCCTGTTTTGCAGAGAGCGTCAGTCAGCATGGATCGGATTGTCGCCCTGTCGTTGTCGGCGACGTCAAAACGAAAAGTGGCGATGAAGCCGCCGTCGCCGCACCCATGGGAATAGTCGGTGTTGCAGACACCGCGTGTCGTGTTGCGAAAGTCTGCGGTGGAACGCTTTGTCCAGGGGGTGGGATTGTTCAGCCGATCAAGATAGGGCTGGCCGACCAGCACCTGCGCATCCGCCGCCTCATAGAGCGTGAAATACTCAGGTACTCCCTGCTCGGCGATATAACGGCGTCCGCGCAGGAAACCTGGTATCGATACCCGTTCGGGAATGTGTTCGCGATTGTGCCATTCGATGAAATTATCACGGCCTTCCGGCAAGATGTCGTTCCATATGGCGACGACGGCCTTTCCCAAGAGAGACATTGGTTACCTCAATATGTTGCGCGACCGCCGGACAGGTCGAAAACCGCGCCGGTCGAGAAGCTGCATTCGGAAGAAGAGAGCCAGGCCACCATATTGGCGACTTCGGCGGGGTCGAGAAAACGCCGCATGGGAATGCGGGAGAGAATATCGTCCAGTCGTTCCCTCGGGGCATCAACACTCATTGCCGTCATGGAGGCCGCAGGCGTAATGGCGTTAACGAGAATACCCGCTGTTGCCAGTTCCTTGCCGAGGCTTTTGGTCATCGCCACCAGCCCCGCCTTGGCGGCGCTGTAGGCGGCTGCCTGATGCATGCCTTCCTTGGCCTGGATGGAGGCGACGTTGACGATGCGGCCCAAATGGCTTTCTTTCGCCGTTTCGATCATCAGCGGCACCAACGCGCGGCAGACAAGAAACGACCCGAACAGATTGACGTCGATGATCCTGCGAAACTCCTCGACCGGAATTTCCCACAAGGGCGCGACATTGCCGACAATGCCGGCATTGTTGACGAGAATGTCAAGCTTGCCGAACCGTTGTTGCAGATCATTGGTGGCGGTTTCGATGCTTTGTGCATCTGTGATATCGACGCCGGCATGGGGCAGGTTGGCAACGTAACCGCTTTTCACAGCTGTCGGCAGATCCCAGTGAACCACTGTGGCGCCGCAGTCCTGTAACCTCCGGCTGATCGCGGCACCGAAGCCGCCGGCAGCACCCGTGACGACAGCCACCCGGCCTTCAAGATCATAGTGTGTGGACATGTTTGAAACCATTGTTCCGCATCGAGCCCGGCAGATCTGCCGGGCTCTGGGCGTCTGCAGTTATTTTGCTATCAGGCTGTTGGTGAAGAAGGCGTCTGCCGGCATATCGGTCTTGATGTCCTGATATTCCTTCATCAGATCGAGTGTCTGCTGCCAGTCTGCCGCAGCCATTTCGCCGAGCGGCGCAGATGGGCCAGATGGCGACGGCAGAAGTTTGAGCGAGACTTCCAGCTGCTCCTTCAGAAGCTTGGGATCGCCGGTCGGCTTTTCCTTCACGGCTGCAGCAACTGCTGCGTCAGGATCCGCCTTGGCTGCCTCTATGGATTTCAGCGACGCTGCCACGAAGCGCTTGACCAGATCCTGATTGCTGTCCATCAACTTTGTGTTGGTAACAATCGTCAGGCCCTGCGTGTTCACGCCCAGCTCCGCAAAAGAAAATACCTTCTGCTCCAGACCCTTTGAATTGAGCACCACGACCTGGTTTTCAAGCCCGCCGAGAATGCCCGCGGCGCGATCCTGCATGATGGCGATGATCTTGCCGGGTCCATCCACATTCAGAATATTGACCTTCGACGCATCAACGCCGTTCTTTTTCCAGATAGCGGGCAGGAGGGCGAGTGAAGCCTCGCCGGCGCTGGCCGCGACCGTCTTGCCCTCCACATCCTTGATGGATTTTACGCCGGAATCCGCGCGAAACGTCATGGCGTAGGGTGAGGTGTTAAGCAGACCGAGCACGGATTTGACCGGTGCGCCTTTCGAAGCGCCGGCAATGACGCTGCCGCCATCGGCGATGCCGAACATATCGCCACCAGTTGCGACCGACTGGACCGTGCGCGCCGAGCCCTGGCCTTCGCCAATCTGAAGATCGATGCCCGCCTCCTTGTAGAAACCCTTTTCTGCACCGTAATAAAAGATGGTGTGGACACCGCTCAAAAGGAAATTGAGACGGAGTGTGACCCTGTCTTCAGCCGCAGCGGACTGAATTCCTGCCAGACCAACGGCGAGCGCGATCGCAACGCCCGCAAGCGTTTTTTTCATAATATTGAACATTTTATCCTCCCGTTTTTAATTGAAGTCCGAATTCAGGTCGCCGTTTTCCCGACAGTGAAGTCGTCACGACGCTGCGAAACGTGCCAGGGGATCGCGAAGCGTTCGATCATTTCCACGATGCCGTAGAGAAGAAGGCCGAGAAGGCTGAGCACAATGATGACGGCGAAGGTCATGCTGGTATTCATGTTGCCGTTGTAGTTCAGCAGCAGGTATCCAAGCCCGTTGTCGGAGGCAACGAATTCCGCCACCACGGCCGCCGTTGCAGACAGTGCTGCAGCCACCTTGAAGCCGGCAAAAAGCGAGGGCAGGGCGCCCGGCAGTTCCACCTTCCAGAAAATCATCAGTCGTCCGGCGCGATAGCTCTTGGCGAGATCGTAGACGTCAGGTTCGATGGATTTAAACGCGACGATGGAATTGACCACGATCGGAAAAAAGGAAAGCAGGAAGACCAGCAGGATTTTCGACGGCAGGCCGAAGCCGACCCAGATGATGAAAAGCGGTGCGATGGCGATCTTGGGGATGATCTGCAGGATCACCAGCAGCGGATAGAAGATCGCCTCGAATGCGCGTGAATAGACGACCAGCAGGGCAAGCAACGTTCCCATGACAACGGCCACGAGGAAGCCGAGCACCATGGGCTGCAGCGTGTAGAGCGATGCGGTGAAGACAATAGGCACATTGTTATAAAGGTCCGCAAAGACCTTGCTCGGTGCCGGCAGGATATATTCCGGAACATTGAGGAGACGCACCGCGATCTCCCAGACAATGCCTGCACCCACGAGGCTGCCTACCGTGTGTGCCTGTCCTTTGACGGGACCAATGACTTTCGAAAACATGCTTCCTCCCGAATTGCCCGCTCGTTGCCGGACAATTTTGTATTCATGGAACAACGTTCCATATGGACTGATGTTTCGTCAAGTGCTATTTCGGAGGCAGCAGGAGAATGAAATGCAGCGGGAGGAACGCATGTTGCAGAAGAATAACGACGGGACCGGTTATGAGCCCGGCGTCTTGCTAAAGGGCGTCAGCAAATATTTCGGGCATGCGGACGCGCCTGTCGTGGCCTTGGAAAAACTTGACCTGACGATTGGTGACGGGGAGTTTGTCGCGATTGTCGGCCCATCCGGCTGCGGCAAATCGACGATGATGCGGCTGATCTCCCGGCTTTCTCACGCCAGCACGGGGGAGATTTCCGTTTTCGGCGACGTTTCCAAGGAACCGCCGCCCGGTATGAGCATCGTTTTCCAGAATCACGTGCTTCTCGCCTGGCGAACGATCATCGACAATGTGCTGTTCCCAGCCGAAATGACCGGGCGGAACCGCGAGGAATTGCGGCCGCATGCGCTTGCGCTTCTCGAATCTGTCGGTTTGAAGGATTTCGCCGACAGGTATCCGCATGAACTTTCCGGTGGCATGAAGCAGCGCGCATCGATCGCCCGCGCTCTGCTTCTGCAACCACGGCTGCTGTTGATGGATGAGCCCTTTGGGGCGTTGGATGCGCTGACGCGCGAACAGATGCGTATCGATTTGGAAGCACTCTGGCTGAAGAATCGAATGACAGTCGTCTTCATTACCCATTCCATCGACGAAGCAGTTCTTCTCGCGGATCGCGTCATCGTCATGACCCCGAGACCTGGGAGAATCGAGAGGATATTGGATATTGACATGCCTCGGCCGCGTGGGCTGGCGGCGCGGCGGCAGCCGGAATTCATCGAGAAATCCGAAGAGATTACCGAGATTTTCCTTTCGCGCGGCATTTTGCAACGCCATGCCTGAAACGATCGGACCTTTCGCCTATCCAAAGAGGAAGACGCGAAAGGCCCTGCATCTTCTTGATGAAGCGTTGTCTTTTGATTGAAAATCGCGACGCATATGCGACCGGAGAATGAAATGGACAGGACGATCAATGTACCAAGCGGCGGTGTCGAGCGAACGATAGCCATGCTGGAGCTCCTCGCCTTGGCCGAGGAACCGCTCAAACTATCCGATGTCGCTCATCAACTCGACATTCCGAAAAGCGCATGTCATCGCATCCTCACCTCCCTGATCGAGAATGGCTGGGCTTGGCAGAGCCCCGAGAGCGATTGCTACGCTCTAACCATGCGCATGGCGCTGGTGGGCCAGAAACAACTGACGAGACTGCAGGTCTCGGATTTGCGCCAACCGATCCTGAATGCGCTCGCCGAACGCACCCGCGAACTCGTTCGTTTGACGGCTGTGCAGAATAATACGCTTGTCTGGGTCGGCTCCGCTCGCGGTCGCCGCTCAGGCCTGGTGTTTGAACCCGATATGAGCGCCGGCATTGTACCCTATGCGACGGCGAACGGTAAAATATGGCTGGCGAGCCTGGAGCGGGAGAGGGCGCTGAGAATCGCCCTTGAAGCCGGGCTCGGCCAACCTGGCCAGCAGGCTGCAAACGCCATCAATACCATCGAAGCGCTAAACCAGGAACTCGATGCCGTTGCCGGTCTCGGTTACGGCCGGGCAGTTGGCGAAGCCGAAGAGGGAGTGGGGGCAATCGCTGTCGCCATTCGTAAGGGGAAAGAGGTCGTGGGAACCATGAGCGTGGCGGCGCCGCTAACTCGTCTTACGGATGAGCGTGTGGCGGAGATATTGCCGCTTCTGGCAAGGGCTGCGAGTGACATGGAAATCGCCTGGTAGCAATCTCCGGCTCTCTTAGGCCAAGCTTGAGATAGCCGAAAAGCAACGCGGGCGGCAGAGCCGCCCGATTTCATTTTGGTGTCAAGCGACGTCGGCGTCGAACTGGATGCTGTGGAGCCGCTTGTAAAGACCATCATTCGCCAACAATTCACGCCGGCTGCCCTGTTCGACCACTTCACCATTGTCCATGACGACAATCTTGTCGGCGCGGTTGATGGTGGAAAGGCGGTGGGCGATGACGATGGATGTCTTGTTGAGCGTCAGACGCTCCAGCGCATCGCGCACGAGGGATTCGGATTCGGAATCCAGTGCACTCGTCGCTTCATCGAGGATCAGAATATCCGCGTCTCTAAGCATTGCCCGAGCAATGGCCACGCGCTGGCGCTGACCGCCCGACAGGCCGGAGCCGTTCTCACCGAGCCTGGTGTCGTATCCGTCCTGCATCTTCATGATGAAATCATGCGCATTTGCGGCCTTGGCTGCAGCGATGATCTCTTCCTCCGTTGCATTGTCGCGACCGACGGAGATGTTGTGCTTGATCGTTCCGGAGAACAGGAAGGTCTCCTGGCCGACATAAGAAACATGCTCGCGCAGGCTGGCGAAGGAAACATCGCGCAGATCCGTGCCGTTGATTTCAACGGAGCCGTTCTGCGGGTCGTAAAGACGCATCATGAGGTTGATGATAGTCGACTTGCCACTGCCAGAGGGGCCGACCAGCGCAGTCATCTTGCCGCCTTCGAAAAGGACGCTGACGTCCCTGAGAACGGGCTGGCCAGAAACATATTCGAAGTTGACGTTCTTGAGTTCGACATCGCCGCTTGCCTTCGGGAGCGCTACTGCGTCTTTCTTTTCCATCAGTGTCAGCGGCGCATCCAGAACCTCGAACATCATACGCACGCCGATCATCCCGCCTTCGATCTGTACGCGCATTCGCGCAAGCCGCTTAGCCGGTTCGTAGGCTAGGAGAAGAGCGGTAATGAATGCCATCAGATCGCCGGGGGAGCCGCCTTTTTCAAGCACCGTATATCCAGAAACGGCAATTACGACCGCGATAGCAAGACCAGACAAAGTTTCCATGATCGGGCTCGTAGCTGCCTCGAGCTTGGCAATACCATTGGCCCGAAGCTCCACGTCAGAAACCGCTTTATTCATTCGTTGACGCATCAGTTTTTCCAAAGAAAAAGCTTTGATCACTCTCACGCCGATGCTGGTTTCTTGGACAACGTTGACAATTTCGCCGAGCGACGCGAGTTCCGCTTCCATAATCTTACGAACGCGACGCAGGACTAAACGAACGCTAAGAATCGCCAACGGACCGATAATCATGGAGATCGCGCTGAGAAGGAAATTCTGGGCGAACATCACTATGATCAAGCCGAGGAGTGAGAAGAGGTCGCGGACAAAGGAAGTGACGATTGTATCGATTACACTGCGAGCGGCCTGAGCATTGTACGTTACACGCACTAGCAGTTCGGAAGAAGGCAGGTTCTGAAAAAAGGACACCCCTTGTTTTAACAGCCGGTCATAAATCTTACGTTGCTGCTCGGCAACGATGCTGTTGCCAGCCTTGCTTAGATAATAGCTCTGCACGAAGGTGGCCAAGCCCTTCACTATGAAAATGGCCGCCACTGCAAAAGCAATCTCAAGAACTACATTGAAACCCTGCTTTAGGTAAACGCTGTTTACGATATCTCGCATTATCCATGCGCTGAGAGAGGTCATGCCAGCGACAACGAGCATCGCAGCAATCGCCGCAGAATACCAGCCAACGTGTTTTTTGAAATTTTCCTTAAACAGCCGCGTTAGCAGCTTTTTGTCGTCTGGCGACAAAAACGATCCGATCACTGCAATATCCTTGCGAGTTCAAGATAAATAGAGTTGCATAGCAAGATTTGCTCACCGTCCTATGGCAAAGTTAATCATTTTGCCACATAGTCAGCGTGTCACTCGAATTCACCTCGTTAGGCCATCAATCCAGGCCGCGCGGCGATGTAGAGATCGTGAGCGCGGAACAGAAATACGGGAAACCTGCATCTGCTAGGATTAATAGCTCCAACTCGATGACGTATATTGGTCGCCTGCAGATAGTCTCCCTCATTCTGTCTGTCAATATGTCAGGGCTCGACTCGAAGGTAGTGGACGGGCGAAGCTAGTCTTCCCCGGTTTCGTCCCTTCACCGTGTGCTTACGATCGGATCGCGGCGCTGACCGTACCGACATTATGGCAACATTGATCATCACTGCAAAGCTCAACGGTAGGCGTGTCCTTGCCCGGATCGAGGACAGCCCATTTATCACTGCGATGGCGCGTACAAATGGCTTCGTCCATATCCAATTATTCGGCGGCAACCCACATCTGACGGCATTCAACGCCTAGCGCCGGACGACCAAGATGAGGGATAAGTACATCCGATGTCGATTTCCTCGAGTGGAACGGAAAGGTGAAGCTTAATTATCTGGTTGCAGATCAGTCCAAATCGGGCGTCAGCAATGAGGCCGAATATGATGGTACTCTCATTGATCTGTACCATGAATTCTGGCCAGACCCTTAGGTCGCTAAGCCAACGCTAAGCTTCTTGCTCGGGTATGCCTGCCTGATCTTACGGTCAACTGCATTGCTCACGTAGCATAGAGGCACTGACGCTATGATTGTGATGGCAACGACCAGCGAGGGATAGGGAAGCCCTGAAAACTGTAGGGCGAACAACACGGGAATGTGGATAAGGTAAATCATGTACGACATATCACCGAACCCGGCTTCGTAGAAAGCCCGCTGGTACCTCCTTGGGCGGACGATGACGATCGACAAGCAGGCTGCGCTGGAAAGCAGGTCGTTTGGTGTCGGGCACTTATGGCGAGCCACTGGAAGGCGTTAGACTACTCCTCGGCTTAATCCGCCTGCGCACGTAACAGCGTAGTAGAGAATAGTGTTTAAAAACTGAGCGCTTTTAGGCGCCCTGCTGCGACGGGAGCGAGCCATTTCGTTGATGACATGCTTCGGCTTCTCGGTTGAATGCGTCGTCCACATTGAAGGACGTGCTGGGGGGCTCGATCATGCCGCGCCTCATGTCGACCGTGCAGACAACCATGCACACGGCAGACGGATGGTTAAAAAATTTCCTGTTGACGCGCCTGCCGCGATTAAACAACCTCATCGCTCTGGGTCATCCGCAAAATTTTTCGGACGAAGAATAGTCTCGAAATCGCATGCCGGAGGCGGAAAAGACGCTGGTACGGAACTAGTTCGCCATTGCTACGGCCGGGTCGCAAGACTAGAAGCCACACTTATTGACGCTGCGGTCTGTTAATAACACACAAAAGGAAATGCTGTGGAGCGGGAAATAACAAAGATGCTGTCATGTGGAGTGCGGCGCGTTGAGGCCATAATTTTCCTTATTATTTTGTCCCCGTTGGCAAATTCTTGGCAACGCATTAATCCCAGTTGGGACGACACGTTTTTTCTCCATAACGGGGTATGTCTGGCGAGATCTTTTTGGAATGCCAACCTTCAAGGGATCGACGGCTGCATGGGGCAGATTGCTAAATCTCCTATCATGGCGATGCTGTTGATACCCGCCGGACCAAGTGCAGTTCGGATAGAAAGTTTGAGCGTTGCGCCGTTCATTTTATCGCTGGCAATAGCCACTTTGATATTGATTCTGCATTATTTCCTGCGCCTTGCAAAGGTCCCTCACATAGCCATTCTCGTGGCTGCTTGTTTCGCGATTACCACTTCGTCTATGTGGTCAAGCGGAGCCCCATTTATGGTTGATGGGCTCCTAGCGATCATTGTAGCCTGTACTATTGCGTTCGTGTTCGTTGAGTATGAAAATGCGACATTATCGCCCGCTGAATCGGTGAAGCGCGGCCTAATTTGGGCTCTTCTGATTACGATAGGAATTCTCTCCAAAACAACCTATGCCGTTATTGCAATACTCGTAGCACCGATAGCGATATGGATATCGATTTTACGCAGCGGCCTTAATATGACGGTAATAAAATTATTTTCCCTTGTGGTGTTTTTAATTCCATTAGCGATCGCTCTTATTCGTTACGGCGATATTTATCTTGCTCATGCTAGAAATTCGTCTTTCGGGCCGCTTTCGTCCTTTTACAACGATGGTCTATCCCCATTAAGATTTATACTAGACAGCTCTGCCCAAAATTGGAGTTTATGGGTCGGGATTTTTCTTCTCTTGATATTTGCCGTAGCGCGCGGGCTAGAGCGAGAACGAGCAATAGCAGGTCTTCTAGTTGCATTAGTGATTTTAGTCTACTTTGTCATCTCATCGACAAGTCCAAACAAGGATCCCCGTTTTTTTTGGCTTGTTTGGCTAACCTTGCCATTTTGTGCTGCTTGTTCGATTGCTCCTCAGCGGAGCAGTTCGTCATCCATGGGCGCCTCGCCGACGACACAATTTTTATGCGCTTTGCTCATTGCTGTCCCTGCGGTGGGGCGTCTCGATCTTGAAAAACTCCGAACCAGTGTGGCTGCACTTGCATCGTTGCCTGCGAATGCAACGGCCACGGTATATCTTGCGACTGATAGTGCCCACTTCAACATCGAGACGTTGTTGCTAGCCCAGCAGTTAGAATGGAAGGACTATTCGCAGTTGCAAATTAGAACAGTTGTCTATGACGTCGTTTCCGAAAAATCGCCGCAGAAGTCCCTCGAGAAGTTGGCAACTGCCGATTATGTTCTAGGGCAGTTCCCGGTCCCAGGTGATGCGCCAGACTGGGCCAACAGATATGCTTCCGTTTTCGAGCAGAGTTTGAGAGTTTCTGACAAAGTGACTAAAGAACTCTCGGCTGATTCCTCGATCCACATTTTTGCCAAGCAAGCACCTTAAGCTGCCCCGCAGTTTCGCGTTTAGACGTTCGAAGGGGAGTGACAGGCCACTTCGCTAATTTCTGCCTGGGAAGCTCGCTTGCATAACTCTAGGGTCCTCGACGGCCCGAT
The DNA here is from genome assembly GCF_055382365.1 of Agrobacterium sp. 5Ca39. Taxonomy (NCBI): domain Bacteria; kingdom Pseudomonadati; phylum Pseudomonadota; class Alphaproteobacteria; order Hyphomicrobiales; family Rhizobiaceae; genus Agrobacterium; species Agrobacterium sp. 5Ca39. The sequence continues at coordinate 887,159 of NZ_AP026437.1, forward strand.
TCGTTTCAGCCGTAGCTTCTTATTGCAGGGGAGGAGCTTTTTCGGTAGAGGGTGGCGGACTTTGAGAAACAGATAACCTGCGGATTTGATTTACAATGAAGACTGGCGCGCGTGATCCGGTAATACCACTGAATGTGAATGTGATGGACAAGGAGGAGATACTCGCGGCCAAAGCCGTTTTGGATTCCGGCTTTTTTACGATGGGAAAGAAATGCGCTGAATTCGAAGCTGAATTCGCGCGTTATGTCGGCTCCAAACATGCGCTTATGGTCAATTCCGGATCGTCGGCAAATTTGATCGCGACGTTTGCTCTTGCAAACAAATTGCTTAATGATCCACAGGGGCGTCGTCGCATTGAGCCGGGCAGCGAGGTTATTGTCCCCGCGCTGACATGGTCCACTACGGTCTGGCCATTTGTCCAGGCGGGGGCCGTTCCTGTCTTCGTTGACTGCGATCCGTTGACGCTTCAGGTGCAACCCGCAGCCATTGAGGCTGCGATTACGGATAAGACACGGGCAATCGCAATTGTTCACGTGCTTGGCGGTGCGGTTAATGCAAGTGCGGTGCGCGAGATCGCGGATCGCCACAATATTTGGCTCCTTGAAGATACCTGTGAGTCGTTAGGTGTGCGGTGGGACGGCAAGCAGGTCGGCTCATTTGGCGATATAGGAACCTATAGCTTCTATTTTGCTCACCACATCACAACCATTGAAGGTGGTATGGTGGTCACCGATGACGATGAGCTTGCCGATCTTTTGACCGCGGTCCGGTCGCATGGCTGGACGCGACATATGCGCAATCCAAATAGGTATCTTGATGCCAATCCCCATATTGATCCCCGTTTTCATTTTGTTACGACCGGTTTCAACGTACGCCCTACCGAAATCAATGGCGCGATTGGTCTTGTTCAACTGGGCAAGCTCGACCGCTTTAACGACCGTCGGCGCGAGATTGGGGCGGCTCTTGATATTGCCCTGAAGCCGTTGTGTGAATCGGGCAAGCTTATAACGATGAGTTTTAGCGAGCGTTGTGATGCCGCGCCTTTTGGCTACCCTGTTCTCTGCGAGAGCACGGAAATACGCAATGCGCTACAGGCACACCTCGAAGAACGGGGTATTGAAACAAGACCGGTCATTTGTGGCAATCTCGCCCGCCAACCTGCCATGAATGTCGTAGAGCATGTAGTGCCCGCCCCGCTGGACGGTGCAAATAGGGTGATGGATACGGGACTCTATTGGGGTACACACCCGCTAATGAGCGCCGACGACGTAACATACATAACCAAAGCTGTGATGGATTATTTCAAATGAAGCGTGCGTTGATTAGCGGAATAACAGGGCAAGATGGCTCTTATCTGGCTGAGTTGCTCTTGAGTAAAGGCTACGAAGTGCATGGCATCATTCGACGCTCGTCATCCTTCAATAGCGGTCGGATCATCCATCTTTTTAAAGACATCCATGAAAGTGACGCTCGTCTTAAGCTCCATTATGGAGATCTAACGGATAGCAGTCGGCTAGAAAAGCTCATCGAGATCATTGAGCCGCACGAGGTTTACAATCTCGGCGCTCAGAGCCACGTTCGCGTATCGTTCGATGAGCCAGTTTACACCTCGGATGCGGTTGGACTTGGTACCCTTAGGATGCTGGAAGCCATTCGCAATGTTGGTGCGGTTCAAACTGTGCGTTTTTATCAGGCTTCATCATCGGAGATGTACGGACTCGTTCAGGCGGTTCCGCAGAGTGAAACGACGCCATTCCATCCACGGTCGCCGTATGCCTGCGCGAAAGTCTACGCTCATTGGCAGGTTGTGAATTACCGCGAGGCTTATGACCTACATGCTTCGAACGGAATTCTATTCAATCACGAAAGCCCGCGCCGTGGAGAAACATTTGTGACCCGCAAAATCACTCGCGGCTTAGCAAGGATCCTGTCTGGCAAGGACAAAAAACTCTACATGGGCAATCTCGATGCAAAGCGTGATTGGGGCTTTGCTGGCGACTATGTTGAGGCAATGTGGCTGATGTTGCAGCAGGATAACGCTGACGATTACGTAGTAGCTACTGGCCAGACTTGGACTGTGAAAGATTTTCTCGACCGTGCTTTCAAACTCGTCGGCCTTGATTGGCGCGATTTCGTGGAGTTCGACTCTCGCTATCTTCGTCCGTCAGAAGTTGATCTCCTTATCGGTGACGCCTCCAAAGCTAAAGAGAAGCTTGGATGGGAACCAAGGACTTCCTTTGACGAACTTGTCCGCATGATGGTAGTCGCTGACCTCGAGTTGGAAAATCAAGCGCATCGGATGGTCGCCTGATGTATCGTAGCCCGCTTACTGCCGACGACTTTCACCCGGAGACACGATCTTTTTTCAAGGGGCGACGTGTCGCGTTGTTCGGCGGTTCCGGTTTCATCGGTAGCCACGTTGTCGAACACTTGATTGCACTGGGTGCGTCGCCAATTGTATTAAGTCGACAGGACCAGCCGGCCTTTCTTCAAGCCGCCGGCGAGGACGTGGAGATCATTCGAGGCGATATCAGCAATTATTCGACTACCGTTTCCGTCGCAAAAAAGGCGTCGGTAGTTCTGAACCTTGCCGCGGCGGTAGCGGGCATCGAATGGAACGCGTCGCATCCCGCATCCATGTTCATGGCCAATATGGAACTCTTCTTCAATGCGGTACGCGCGTCTGCAGAGGCAGGTGTGGAACGCTTCCTTGCGACGAGTTCAGCGTGTGTTTATCCGCGGCACTGCTCAGTGCCGACGCCGGAGAGTGAAGGTTTTCTAGATCAACCGGAGCCAACTAATGCGGGCTATGGGTGGGCCAAGCGAATGGAGGAATTCGTTGGGCAATCGGCAATACTCGAATACGGTCTTTCCGTTGCTATTGCTCGTCCTTACAATGCATATGGGCCTCGAGACGATTTTGATCTAAGCACGTCGCACGTTCTGCCTGCGCTCATTCGCAAGGCAATCGAGAGCCCTGATGGAAGGTTTAAGGTTTGGGGAGACGGTTCGCATTCTCGCAGTTTCCTTTATGTTGACGACTTCGCTAGGGGTCTGCTTGAAGTGACAGCGCGTGCGCCAGATGGCATTGCAATAAATATCGGGTCCTCTCAGGAAACGACGATATTCGAAGCGGCTACCCTAATAGCCAAGGTCGTAGGGGAAGTTAAGCAGACGGAAATTGTGCCCGTTTTCGATCCTCAGGGATTAACTGGTCAGCCACGCCGAGCCAGCGACACTCGTCTAGCCGAGGAATTGATAGGCTACAGATCGCGTGTCGGCTTTGAAGACGGCATCCGTAAAACGATAGAATGGTATCTGACATGAAAATAACCTTGTGCATTCTCACCCGAAATGAACGAGAATGTGTGGAGATCATCTATCCACGGCTGCCAGCGCCAGGTGCCGATTCGGGATTCGATGAGGTTGTCGTTATCGATGGCGGATCTACGGATGGCACAGTCGAATATTTTATGGAGCGTGGCGTAACAGTCCTTGGTCAAAGCAAGCGCGGACGGGGGGAAGCTTTCCTTATTGCGTTCGACCGGCTAGATACTGATGCATATTTGTTCTTTTCTCCGGATGGTAACGAAGATGTCGATGACTTGGCTAGATTTCGGCCGCTGCTTGAAAGTGGTGCCGATCTAGTAATTGCGTCACGAATGATGAAGGGCGCGGTAAATGAGGAGGACGTCAATTTCCTCAAGCCCAGAAAGTGGGCTAACAATCTATTTAACATTCTGGCCAATATTGCATTCCGCAGGCAAGGGAAGTTCGTAACTGATTCCATCAACGGATATCGAGCAATTACTGCTTCTGCTGCGAGTCGCTTAGCCTTAGATGCATCCGACTACACGATCGAGTATCAGATGACAATGAGGTCATTCAAAAGCCGTCTCAAGATCGCTGAGTTTCCGACCATTGAGCATCAGCGAGTGGCTGGCGGCACACAGGCGCATAGTATTCCCACTGGGCTCCGCTTTATCAAGGCGTTCTGGCGAGAATTGTTTATAAAAGCGACTGTGTCATGACTGGTTTGAGGAGTGGGATCATAGGAGAAAATCGCTCGCGCGTTTTACTGTCATTGCCGGCCGCGCTCAAAACCCTGGTGTCCGTCTCGATTTTGGTGGTCCTCTATTTCAAGTTCAGTTCACAGCTGCCAGCGATCACATCCGTAGATATCGCCGCGATCATTTGCGCCGCGGCGGTCTTGCTTCTTCAGCCGGTATTGATCGGCATCCGCTGGCGACAGGTGCTGATTGCATACAACATGTGCCCGCCTATTGGTGGACTGATTAATATCACTTGGGTATCCGTATTTGCGAACCAGTTTTTGCCGGCCGGTGTGGGGGGCGATGCCATTCGAGTGTTTTATGCACAGCGTAGCGGTGTACCCATCAATGTCTCGATTGCCAGCGTTGTTGTTGATCGTTTGGTCGCGCTCGTTGCACTCGCCATGCTCTCGGTTGGTTCCGTCTTCTATATAGATGGCCTAGTTGACAGACATCTAACTATCTTGTTTGGCTTGGCGCTTTCGTCGGGTCTTGTCATCGTCTACGTTCTTGCTCGGCGGCTTGCGCAGCCGCTTCCGCGGAAATTGAACAAGTGGCCGCTCGCGGTGAAAATCGCAACTGGCCTGCGTTTCATGCTTACTATACTCAACAGTCGTACTAATAGCCTTATCGTGCTTGCTAATGCTGTAGGTGTTCATCTCCTTTCGGCTTTGGCGTTCGTCATCGTAGCGCGCGCTCTTGTTATAGATCAATCGACCTTTGCTATAGTCACCGTGGCACTTGCTCTTACATTTGTTCAGATGATACCAGTCTCGATCGGTGGATGGGGCCTACGTGAGGTGGCGTCAGTTGGACTTTTTTCAGCTTATGGTGTCGATGGCGGGCACGCGGCTCTTGCTTCGATTTTGCTAGGCGTAGCATATCTCATCGCAAGTCTTCCAGGCGCGGTACTCTGGCTTTTTACATTCAAAAATGAAGATATAGCCAAAGCACCAAATGGCTGAGAGCCATCTCGCTTTCTGAAACGGCGGCAAGCTTGTCTACGGAGGTGATGCAAAGTCGTTACGAGTGTAGGCGTGGGTAAACTTCAGTTGGACTGAATATACTTCTGGTTCGGACAGCTTTGTAAGTGCCACGTATTTTTCAGTAGATGCACAAACTCCCGATCGGAAGTGCGTAGGGCTGAAATCGTACGTGTGCAATAATAGGTTTTCTGAGGGCTGAAATTTGGAAATGAACGATACGGAATTTGGTGAAGGCTTACACATAGACCGACTTGTCGTTGAAGTTAATCAAGTGCAGCGCAGCTTGTTTATACGCCGCGAGACAACGGATTCTCAGATCGTTGGCCAGATTTTTGTGGATAACGCATTCAGTCTTTCCGGCTTGCCCTGCGAAGATAAATTACTGTCGAAGTTAGGCGACATACGAAGGTCGGGGAAGAGGCCGCTCATAATAGATGCAGGTGCAAATATTGGGCTTTCCGCAATCAGCTTTGTCGCACAGGTACCCGATTCACTGGTGGTTGCGATTGAGCCAGAACTGGGCAATTTTCGGATCTTGGTTGCGAACACGGAAGGTTTGCCGATTTTGCCTCTTCCTTTCGCGCTGGGCGGCCGTTTTGGCTTGGTGGAGGTTATGAATCCATTTGAAGGTGAATGGGGCTATCGCACGCAAACATTGGATAAAGACCAAGCCGGCGCCGATGCAATCCCTTCGATAACAGTGGGGGATATCTTGGACGAGTTTTCGGGCGCTTTTACGCCCTTCATTGTCAAGCTTGATATTGAGGGGGCGGAGAAAGATGTCTTTAGCTGTGACACCGGCTGGATTGACAAGGTGCCGCTTATAATCGTCGAGCCGCACGATTGGATGTTGCCAGGGGAGCTTTCATTTGCTCCTTTTCTTCGAGCGATTGCATTTTCCAACAGGGATTTTGTGATCCGCGGCGAAAATATATTCTCCACTTCTTTGATGACTTAGTTCTTCGCGGTGGAGGTGGAGAGGGATTTATGACAAATTCAAGAGAAAACAGTCTTACTGATAAATATAAAGATCTTCTAGTGATCGCCGCCGAAAGGATGAATATCCACTCCGGCCAATTAGGTAACAAAGATTTTGCTATCCAGTTTCGGTTGCTCGAATATACCGAAGCTGAGCATAGTCGAAAATTTCAAGATCTTAAAACGAAATTTGACGATCAGACTGCAGAAATCAATAGTCTAACCGTCGAAATTGCTTCGTTGAGAGCGGACAACCATATTCTGCGTGAATTGCACCGTTTGAGCCAAATACTGGCTCGCCGGGCTGGTAGATTTCCATTCTCGATTTATTTCCGCGTTAAGAAAAAATACAGGCGTATACTTAGATCTATTCGAAACTCATCGATTTCCGGTTCCAGTCTTAATGGGTATAGCGGCGCGTCAGCTTATGAACTCGCCACGCAGGACATATGTCAGCGATTTGGATCTTCGGAGCCAGATGATGCCATAAAGCCACTTCATATACTTGCTGGCAGCGAAGCCGTCGTCCGCAATGTTCTCGAACGCGCACCCGTACGGCCAAGTACTCCGACGGGTGTTGCGCCAAGCTTCAGCATTGTCACGCCCTTTTTCAAGCACGATGTTTTCTTTCGCAAATGCGCAGAAAGCGTCGCCGCGCTCTTTCGGTTTGAGGCTGCAAGAAACGTTTCTGACCTCCCTGAGTGGGTGGTTGTAAATGATGATCCCGGTTTCTCGAAAGAAGATCTATTAAGCTTTATACCTGACGAGCTGCGCGGACATGTGCAGATAATTTCGTATGGCGAAAATATAGGTATTGCAGCCGCTCTGAATAAAGGCATTCGTTCTGCGCGAAACGCCTGGGTGATGTTGCTCGATTGCGACGATATGATTGAAGCGAACGCGGTCGATGTTGTAACTCGTGCCATAAAGGCAAATCCCGGAGTTCGATATTTCAGCTCGGCTATGATCGACATCGACGAGGCTGGGACAGAGCTGCGTCGTAGAAAGCAGGATAACGCGCCAACGGAAATTTTCAGTGCGGGAATGGTGATGGGTCACCTTGTCGCTTTCTCAGTCGATATGTTTGAAGACTATGGCGGATTCAGTGAGAGTTTCTCCGGAGTTCAGGATTACGATCTTGCTTTAAGGGTTTCAGCTAAAGAAAGACTGGGGCGCATTTCTGATCACCTTTATAGATATCGATGGCATGGGGGGTCTGTTTCCGTTAGCCGTCGGCACCGCCAGGCACGTCTGACAGATAAAGTGCGCGTGGAATTCTTCCGCAATGAATTTAAGATCGAGCGCCCCTGCGCGGTCTCAAAAACAGAGCTGAGAGAAAAGCCGACCGCGCTGTGCATTATTCGCACACAGGGAAAGCGCATGGAACTTTTGACTTCAGCCGTAGAGTCGGTTCGAGACCAAAATATCGCAATGACGCCTTGCATCGTTGTTCACGGCGACGTTGCTACCCGCGATTTTGTAGCGAGGAATCTGCCGGCTGAGTTTTTCCAGGATGCGGACAACAGCTCAACCGTGGTTCTTTCTGCGCCCGACCTCGGCAGGCGCCGCGGCTATCCCTGTAATATTGGTCTGCAATATCTTAAAGACCATGCAGACAAATATGATTTCCTTTGTTTTCTCGACGACGACGATCATTTACTTCCGCGGTTTGGTGAACAGCTGGTGGACGCGGTGAGAATGAACAACGCTGATTTTGCCTATGGTATGACAAACGCATTACCGCAGCACGGTGCGCCATTTATCCAGCACAATCTCCTGCCAGCAACTGCGCTTTTTGTTGGCAATTTTATACCGATACACAGCTATCTCCTGCGGACTGAAATGGTGTTGGGATCGAACCTCAGTTTTGACGAAAGCCTTGATTACCTTGAGGACTGGGACTTCTTGGTGCAGGCTGTTGGGGCTGGAGCGAAAGGTGTCCCTCTGTTTGAAGTCGTTTCGGAGTACAGGCTGTTGGGAGACGGCAACACGAGCCATAGGAACGATCCCGCTCATTTTGAAGATTGTACGACCAAAGTGGTTTCACGTGGAAAGTCCCAAGCAAAAAAAGTGGGAGCCTCGCAGTTTTGGGCGGAAGTCTTAGATTTCCCCTCAGATAGACGCAAAGCGCTGAATGTTCACGAGATTGCACATCTTGACGCAACACGGAATCTCTTCCAGCCCTTGGAGATAAAATGAACTATCGCTTTCCCGGCATAAGCGTCCTGCTGCCAGTCTTTATGAGGGATGTATCAATAGAAAATATCGGTTTGCTGAAGGTCGCAATTCAATCAATTGCTGATCAGGAGTATGCCGGTCCGCTGGAAATACTGCTAATTGATGATGGTAGTCCTGTAGCCGTCGAAAATTTTAAGGATGAAATTGGTTCTGCCGCGGACTTGGTGCGTTGGATCCGATTGCCACACAATCGTGGTATCGTTTTCGCTCTCAATCAAGGGATAAAACATGCTCGATATGAGTTCATTGGTCGAATGGACGCAGATGACTGCTGGTTACCCGGCAAGCTGCGAGAGCAAATGAAGCTGTTTGCCGATGATAGCGATCTGTCGATAGTCGCTACAGGTATGAGTCGCGTTGATGCCAAGGGCGCCTTCATCGACAATCACATTCGTCCTGGCGATTGGAAGGGCATATTGAGTTTTTTTGTCGAAGGGGGCTGCCCGTTCCCCCACGGCAGCGTCGTAGCGCGCCGAGAGATTTATCAGTTTCTGGGAGGATATTCTCACGCGGCAGATGTACAGCATTGTGAAGATTACGCTCTCTGGGGTACATGGCTACGTTTTTTCAAGCCTGCGATGGTTGAGAAACCTCTTTACCAGTATCGGATGAGTGGAAGTTCAGTGTCATCACAGCACGAGTCCGCACAGCTGACGGCATCCCGTTTGGTTCGGCAAAGATTTGCGTCACTTCAACTGACAAACGATTTGCCTGAGGCGCTGCGGATGTTCGCGAAGGCGTTGGACTCCTCCCTGATCGAGGCAGGAAAAGTTGCATATGCGATGTGGCAGTATGGCGCGTGTTTTGCGCTGCCAGATTCAGCGCGCGAACCTCTTAGTGCTATTCTTCCTGACCGGTTAATTTGTAGTTGTGAACCGGCTTTGACTTGCCAATCCGTAATACGCTTATCGCCCGCCGCAACAGAAGGGAAATTGGTCGGCTTGGCAGCGCGGCCCTATTAGCGTTTTGGTGCCGACGATATTACAGAGGTAGGTTTTCTGCGATTTGAGAGTGGGTTCTGCTTGGCATATCGCTTATTTGAGTGTTGCCTAGAAATAGTCGATATTTGAATATCGGATCAGTCTCTCGACTTAACTCGGGGAATAGGGTATCCGCCTCCATACTAGGGGCAGCGTATCCGCCGAGGAAAACAATGACTAACGACCCTGACTATGACGGCGAACGTTATATACAAGCCATCGATGGAGATTTCGGCATCGAGCGTCTACATCGATATCATCTGGCAAAAGATGCTGTCAGAGATAAAGATATCTTGGATTTGGGAAGTGGTGATGGAGCTGGAACCGCGCTTTTAGCGGAAATTTGCCGGTCCGCGGTTGGCGTGGAGGCTTCAGACGAAGCAGTGCTTTGTGCTCGAGCAAAGTATAACGCCGAGAATATTTCCTTCAGAGTCGGGTCGTGGGTAGATATTCCCGCGTCTCCCACGTCTTTGGATGTTGTTCTCTGCTTGGGAACGTTAGAAAATGTCAAGAATCATGAGCGTTTTATACAGGAGGTAAAGCGTGTTTTGCGTTCTGACGGAGTATTGATTGTCTTCAAGCCGGAGGAGATCGGGGACGCAACGGTGGGACCGGTTAGTTCTCTCCTCACGGATGATCTTTTCAATCAACATTTCCGCGAAGCGTTGGAGGGTGACTCCAACCACATGTTAATTTACAGTCAAAAAATCAGTTTTGACTCAATCGTGGCGTCGGAAGACCACGTTGCATCTTCCTTTGAATACATAGCCCGGACCGCCGTACCTAACAATAGGGTGATCGCTCCTGTGGATTTGCCTGTCGCAACTTGGGATCTTCCAGATGAGAACACAAGCAGGAGCAAGGTCGTCTCACATGGCGTCAAATCGGCTGAAGCCATTTTAAGGCACTTAGAGTTGGAAAAGGCCCAGTGGTCTGATGCTCTGATGAGGGACATCGATCATATTTCGGGACAGGTGGATGCGCTTCAGCGAAGCAATTGGATGAGCAAGGCTTCGTTGGGTAAACTGTTGAAGCGACTGATTTATGCTAGACTGCTTTACGCGTTATCAAATGTTAAAGCTTTCGGTACGCGTCGCCGAAAAAGATTTTTGAAGTCGGCCGAGAAACGTGATCCCATGTTGTTATCACGCAAGGTAGATCAATTTTGCCTCGACTATTATCGGAAGATAACGACGAATAAAATTATCGCTGAGAGCCGATCGAATATTCAAGAGCGCAGTGGAGTAACAGTAACTGCGATTGTGCCGAATTTCAATCATGCACGATATCTCCCGCAGCGTCTTGATAGTATCTTGGCTCAGACATATCCGCTGATCGATATTCTTGTGCTCGACGACTGTTCCAGCGACGATAGCAGGCTGATCATTGAATCCTACGTCAACCGGTTCCCGGGGCGAATTAAGGCCATCTATAATACCATAAACTCTGGCAATGTTTTTCACCAATGGCAAAAAGGGCATTCTCAGGCAAAGGGTGATCTCGTTTGGATCTGCGAAAGCGACGATTTTTGCGAGCCGACATTTATTGAGCGGACGATAAATACATTTAGAGATCCCAGCGTGATGTTGGCGTTTGGTCGAACTCAGTTCGTAAATGAGGAGGGCGACTACTTTACGGGCTTGGACCAATATCGAGAAGAAAGCGAGCCTGGCATTTGGGATGGTCGTATAGTCCGTCCGGCAGCGCAATGGTTTCGTGGCGGTTTCGGTGTGAAGAATGTAATTGCAAACGTTGGCGGCAGTTTATGGCGCCGTTGCGATATTCCGTGCGAAGTTTGGGAAAAAGCTCGAAGTTTTACAATCATGGGAGATTGGTATCTTTATTCCGTTATAGCCGCTGGTGGTCAAATTGCTTACGAGCCGAGCGCAGTTAGCTATTTCCGTATTCATCGGAACAATACTTCAGGTAAGACCGCCCAATCCAAACCGGAATATTATAGAGAATATGGCCGGCTGATGACGAGCTTGAAGGAACGTTGGGATATTCCGGACGACACACTCGATCGCTTTATCGAAGTTTGCCGTACGGTTGCGAGGGGCGCGGGAATTGTTGGCGCGCACTTTGATTCGGCACTAAACGAACCTGCTCTACGCGCCGTACAGCGAAAAAACATTCATGTCCTTATTGGAATTTTAGGTTTTTCTTTCGGTGGGGGGGAAATATTTCCTATTCACCTCGCAAATGCGCTGCGCCGGAAAGGCGCTATGGTTTCGATACTCCAGATACATGATGTAGACGATCATCCGGACGTTAGGGGTATGCTGAATGCCGGCATTCCAGTGTATACGGTAAACGCGGTGCGTGATGTGGGAATTGATAACTTCATCGAAAATGCAGGGATTTCCATCGTGCATTCACATGTTGCGAATGTTGAGGGATTTTTGTTGAAGCGCGATCACATTTCCGTCCCATATATCACGACTTTGCACGGCTCGTACGAAGCGATGGATATTGGAACAAAGAGGATCGCGCGGTGGAGCAGAAAAATCGACAGATTCGCGTATACGGCGGATCGGAATCTGGAGCCCTTTAGCAATATACAGATCCCCAAACACAAATTTCTGAAGATAAAGAATGCTATGCCTGTCGATATGGCGGCGTTTCCAACTACGCGCGCGCAGTTGGGTGTAGGCGAAGATGCAGTTGTCTTTTCTCTGGTTGCAAGAGGGCGTGAAGGGAAGGGCTGGTCTGAAGCGGTGAAAGCCTATTTGCTTTTACGGCAAAGACGGCCTGATATACCTATGGCCTTGCTTATGGTTGGAGAAGGCCCCGAAACGGAGGTAGCAAAGCAATTGGCGCTTTCGGATCCAACGATTCATTTTCTTGGCTTTGTGAAGGAGGTTCACGGACTGTACCGCATGAGCGATGTTGCCCTAATTCCAACGCGCTTTCCAGGAGAGTCTTATCCTCTTTGTTTAATACAGGCGCTACAGGTTGGTGTGCCATGCGTCGCTACCGATATCGGCGAGATCAAAGCCATGTCCCGGGTCGGCAGCAAACAAGCTGGGATCATTATCGCAAATGATAGTGATGATGGTCGGTTCATAGCGCAGCTGACGGCTGCAATGGAGAATATTTTGGACGACTCGGTCCGCGCTGCACTTCGGGAAAATGCCGGCGTATTAGGAAAGTCGTATGATATAGATGTGTTGGCGAGTGAATATTTAGATGAGTACAACTCGATCATAAGTCGCCGCCGTTCTGTAGCCGAAATGAGGTGATTGGCCTTTCATGAATATATTGGTTCTTGGAGGAGGTGGATTCATAGGATGCCATCTTGTGGAAGATCTGGTGGCTGCTGGGCATGTAGTTACGGTTATGGGAAGAAGTCTTGTATCCTCCCGTCCTCTTCACGCTGAGGTCCAGTACGTCTCAGGAGATATCGCTGATAGCTCGCTGATGCGTAAGGTTCTGAGGAATGTAGATGCCGTTGCTCATCTTGTGAGTGGTACGGTCCCTTCGACTGGCGACAAGGATCCAGGCAGAGACGTGGAAGTCAACCTGCTAGGAACCCTAAGTCTGTTAGAGGATATGGCTGCATTGGGAATAAAGAGGATACTTTTTCTGTCTTCCGGCGGCACGGTTTACGGAAAACCGCAGGAAGTTCCGATTGCAGAGGGACACATTCTCGATCCGATTTGTTCGTACGGTGTAGTGAAGGTCGCAATTGAGTCATATTTGAAACTGTACGAGAGAAAAGCTGGGTTGCAACCGATTGTCGTCCGTGCGTCTAACCCCTACGGCCCGTATCAGGGGAACCTTGGCGTGCAGGGCATTATCGGCACATACCTTAACCTTGCTCTGAAACATCAACCCATCGAAATTTGGGGCGATGGATCAACCATTAGGGATTATATCCACGTCAAGGATCTCACTGGCCTCTGCGTCGCCGCGTTGCAAAGCGGCAAGATCGGTATTTACAACGGCGGAAGTGGCACCGGCACGTCAGTACTACAGATAGCAGAAGTGGTTCAGGAAATTACGGGCAACACCTTGCCGATTGTTTACAAACCCCATCGCAGCATTGACGTTCCCGTATCGGTTCTCGACGTCCAGCGAGCTAAGATGGATTTCGCCTGGCGTGCGAAGATTGGCCTCAAGGAAGGCATCGCTGGCGTTTGGTCGTGGCTAAAGGAAAGACAGGCAAAGCCCTAATTCGTTTCGCAAAATTTGCGCGTGTTGAATCAGATCATTGGCCGATAGCGTTTCTACTGACTGCTCCTTTTAAAAAACCGAGAGCTTTCGCCCGACGCCGCGCTGAGAAAATAACGCAAGGCGACGTCAACAGGACGAGGGCCTGAATGAATGTCGAGATTCGTGGGAAGGGCCTTTTGTACTTGAGGCCGGTGTAAATCCTCGACTGAGCCATATGAAACGCTTTTAGCCGCGCGATCTCGGGCGATCGTCCGGAGGAATGTCCTGCTGCGTGAACGATGAGTGCATTGTGCACGAACATGAGCGGGCCCAGCCGCTCTAGGCGGAGAGAAAGGTCGTCGTCTTCATGGTAAAGGAAAATATTGGGATCAAAACCACCAACCTCTTCAAAAATTTGCTTTGAGACGAAAAACGCGGCGCCGCTCAGGACTGGTACGGTGGTGTCGGTCTTAGGCCATCCTCTTTTCATGTAGCGGGTGCGCGGTAAGAGCCATGAGCGCCGTTTGAAATACTCGCTCCCGTCCGAGTTCGCGATCCGCGGATTGAAAGCGAAAGCAGAAGGATATTTCTCGACCGCCTCAAGCAGTGCTTCCAGCGCGCCAGGTTCTAACCTCGCATCTGGGTTTAAAAACATGATCCATGGCGTCCGAACGGCTTCGGCCCCTGCGTTGCAACCACGGCCAAACCCCAAATTCTCATCAAGCGAGACGACGTCTATTCGTCTTCCGATGGGAAGATTCGCGAAACTGTTAGTTCTTCCACTGTCTACCAGCACAATCGGTGTTTCGTCAGGTATCGAAGCGATCAGATCGGGTAGTAGCGCATCGCTTTTGTAGCAAACGGAAACAATCGTCACGGCTGAGAGCGGGAATTTTGCCATTTCACATTCATTACTTGGGAAGATGGCTCGTATCTGCCTTTATTTTCGCGACGCCGCCGTCGAACGAATTGAGCTTAAACGAACCGATCGGATTTCGCAAAGAATTACGAATAGCGGACGCGTTTAGGAGTATGCTGCGAGCCTTCTCAAGTAAACACCATAATCGCTTTTACCAGCTTTGTCTGCGAGTACTGAGAATTCGAATTTCGTGATGAAGCCCTTTGTCAAGGCAATCTCTTCCGGACATGCGATTTTGAAGCCTTGCCGTTTCTCCAGGGTGCGCACAAATTCGCCAGCTTCGAGGAGGCTTTCCGGTGTGCCCGTGTCAAGCCAAGCGTAGCCGCGGCCCATGATTGACACCTTCAATTTGCCTCGCTCAAGATAGATCCGATTGACATCGGTGATCTCATATTCGCCGCGTGCCGAGGGCATGAGATCGGCGACGATGTCCACCACATCGGCGTCATAGAAATATAGCCCGGTAACAGCCCAATTCGACTTCGGCTGTAGCGGTTTTTCCTCGATTGAAAGTGCTCGCATATTGTCATCGAAATCGACGACGCCATAACGCTCGGGATCGTTTACTTGATAAGCGAAAACCGTCGCTCCATCGTTGACACTCGTGCCAGCCTGTAGAAGCTCCGGCAATCCATGACCATAATAGATGTTGTCACCCAAAATGAGGCAAGATGGCGAACCGGCCACGAAGTCCGCACCGATCATATAGGCCTGCGCGAGCCCGTCCGGACTGGGTTGAACCGCATACTCGATTGAAAGCCCCCATTTCGAACCGTCGCCCAGAAGTGATTGGAACAGCGGCATGTCATGGGGGGTCGAGATGACGAGAATCTCACGAATGCCGGCAAGCATCAGCGTCGTCAGCGGATAATAGATCATCGGCTTATCGTACACCGGCAGGATCTGCTTGGAGACAGCCAATGTCATGGGGTGAAGGCGCGTACCGCTGCCTCCGGCCAGAATAATGCCTTTCATGGCGTTTCCTTTTTGCTCTGCGCAAGAGCGGTAACGACCGCGCGCGTTGACGTTTGCCAGTCCGGCTGTGTTACGCCGTAAACCGCTTCCAGCTTGCTACAATCAAGCCGCGAGTTTGCCGGACGCCGAGCTGGTGTAGGGTACTGTGCAGTCGTGATGTCGTTGACGATCATCGACTTTCCGCCGTTTTCTTCAGAAAATGCGAATATCTGTTTCGCGAAATTCGCCCAGTTCGTTTCCCCGGTTCCGGAAAGATGAAAAACTCCACGGAGACTGATCGAGGAATCATCCAGGAGTTTTCTTGCGATTGCTACTATAGCGGCAGCGATATCGTTGGCCGAAGTAGGGCATCCGAACTGGTCCGCAACGACATTGATTTGGTCGCGGTTCTCGCCGAGCCGGAGCATTGTCTTCACGAAGTTGTTGCCATATTCCGAATAGACCCATGCGGTCCGCAGAACCACATAATTGTCGGTGGCCTCCGAAACGGCGCGTTCGCCTTCGAGCTTCGAGCGGCCGTAGACGGAAGTGGGGCCTGTCGGATCACTTTCGACATAAGCGGTGTCCTTGGTGCCGTCGAAAACATAATCCGTAGAGAGATGAATGACGGGAATACCGAGGTCATTTGCCGCCTGCGCGACGGCCCTTGCTCCGTCCCGATTAACGGCAAAAGCGATTTCCGGCTCGCTTTCTGCCTTGTCGACAGCGGTGTAGGCAGCAGCCGATACCACAGCATCGGGCTTTACCTCTCGTAGCGCCTTCAAAACAGTTTCAGGCTGGGCTAGGTCGAGTTCCGGCCGACCAATAGCCACGATCTCCAGCTCGGCGCTCGCCAGTGCCTGAAGGGCGGTGACGACCTGACCATTTTTGCCCGTAACTGCCAGCCGCATTCGTTCAGCCCTTCGTCAGAACGCCAAGGCGTTCTCCGGCATAAACACCCTCGCGAAGCGGTTGCCACCACCATTCATTGTCGAGATACCATTGCACGGTCTTGCGGATGCCAGTTGCAAAATTTTCCTGTGCTTTCCAGCCGAGCTCGGTTTCGAGCTTCGTTGCATCAATGGCGTAGCGCGCATCGTGACCAGGGCGATCGGTAACGTATTTGATAAGCTCGGCATAGGGTTTGGATTGAGGGCGCAGTTCGTCGAGAATAGAGCAGATGCAGTTCACCACATCGATATTCTTCTGCTCGTTTCTGCCGCCGACATTGTACTTCTCGCCGACAAGACCCTTTTGAACGATGAGCCACAGGGCGCGGGCATGGTCTTCCACATAAAGCCAGTCTCGAATGTTTGTACCGTTGCCATAAACCGGCAGCGGTTTGCCATCCAACGCGTTGAGAATGATCAGCGGAATGAGCTTTTCCGGGAAGTGGAACGGGCCGTAATTATTGGAGCAGTTGGAAATGACGACCGGAAGGCCATAGGTGCGCTGCCAGGCTGTGGCGAGATGATCGCTTGCGGCTTTCGAGGCGGAGTATGGCGAGGACGGGTCGTAAGGGGTTGTTTCCTCGAAAAGACCCTGGTCCCCGAGCGAGCCATAAACCTCATCGGTTGACACATGAAGCATGCGGAATTCCGCCTTGGCGTCGCCCTCAAGACCACTCCAATATTGCCGCGCCGCCTCCAGCATCGTGAAAGTGCCGTTGATGTTGGTCTGAATGAAATCAGCGGCGCCTGTGATGGAGCGATCGACGTGGCTCTCGGCTGCGAGATGCATCACGTAATCCGGCTGGAATGTCGCGAAGGCGTCATTCATCGCAACCCGGTCACATATGTCGGCCTGAAGGAAGCGGTGATTGGGTGCATTTTCGATCGGCTCGAGGGACGCCAGATTTCCTGCATATGTCAGTTTGTCGACGGTGAGGACATCCGCGCTGATCTCGCTCACGAGATAACGTACGAGGGCCGAGCCGATAAATCCGGCGCCGCCGGTAACTAGAACGCGCATCATCAGTTTCCAGTGTTTTGGTAAGTAAAATATTCAGGCAATTCCGACAGAAGCGGTTGCTTGCCGTCCTTCTCGGAGAGGACGTAGCCCTCGAGCTTCGGCCAATTGATGCCGATGGCCGGGTCATCCCATTTGACGCCGCGGTCATTGGCGGCACTATAGGGCGCAGTCACCTTGTATGAGATGACCGTGTCGTCAACGAGCGTCATAAAACCGTGGGCAAATCCCGCCGGAATCCACAGCTGCTCGCCATTTTCGGGTGAGAGCTCGACAGCAGCCCATTGCCCAAAGGTGGGGGATCCTGTCCTGATATCCACCGCAACATCCAGCAGCCGCCCACGAATACAGCGAACGAGCTTGCCCTGTGCAAAAGGCTCTGTCTGAAAATGAAGTCCTCGTACGGTCCCGGCCTGTGCGGACAGGGATTCATTATCCTGCACAAACTTCACATCAGCCACATTGTCGCGAAACCAATCCCTCTTGAAAACCTCGCTGAAGTAACCCCTGTTGTCGCCGAAACGAGCCGGGGTTATCTTTTTCAAGCCTGGTATCGTGAATGCTTCTAGTTGCACTATGCGGATCCTGTCTGGTCAGCCTCTCAAGGTGATATGGCTTTATCGGCAGGGACAGTCAATAACGCTTTATTGATCGCCCCCACAAGAGCGACGGAATCTCCGACAAACAACACGAAGACAGCCTGTTGGGTCGTGGCGTGTGTTTCACGTATAGCGAGTGATCTGCTGTCAGCAGAAGTTCGCCGAAGCTAGATCCGCGGATGCGGCATGAACGCTCCTCGGCTTCGTCAGCTGTTTCAGCGTCCCAAGGGTGCTATCAAGGCCGACGGCCGAGAGGAAGCGGATACTTGCTCAATAGCCGTCTCGTCTATCGGTGCTGCGTGGAGGTAAATATTGCCGGAAAAACCCACTCCTATTTCCACATGGCCCTCATCCGCGCACCGACATCGATCCGGATTTGCTGTGCGCTACGCTCCGAAGCGGCAGCCGATACCAGTGGCCAGCTCATCGTTTCGAAAAATTGCAATAGCGTCGCCGGGATGAAGCGGGTTCTGGCGGCGTAAACATGCCGGTCACCCTGCTGACTCTGCCCGCCTGTGAAGAAGCGTTGGGGCGTGATCAGCGACAGGCTGTCCTTGGCGCGCGTCATGGCGACGTAGAGCAGCCGGCGTTCCTCCTCCAGTTCCTGGGTGGTGCCGACGCCGAGGTCGGAGGGGATGCAGCCGTCGACCACATTGAGGATGAAGACGGCGCGCCACTCTTGGCCTTTGGCGGAATGGATGGTCGAGAGGCTGAGATAATCCTCGTCAAGCAGCGGCACGCCGGCCTGATCGCTGGTGGCGTCCGGCGGATCGAGCGTCAGCTCGGTCAGAAAGCGCTCGCGCGATGGGTAGCCGCCGGCGATCTGCTCTAGCTGCAGCAGATCGGCCTTGCGGGTGTCCGCATCCTCATGCAGGCGTTCCAGATGCGGTTCGTACCACAGCCGCGCCTGCCCGATCTGGCCCGGCCAGTCATTCGGCGCGTGTCGCAGGCCCACCAGCATTTGCGTGAAGGCTGTCCAGTCATCGCCAGTTTTCGGCGGCGTCGGAATTTCGGCGAGGGCAAGCAAGGGTTCGGGATCCCTCGCGATTGTCTCGAGAATATTGCCAGCCTTTTTTGGTCCGATGCCTGGCAGCATCTGCAGCAGCCGGAAACCGGCGACGCGGTCGCGCGGGTTCTGTGCGAAGCGCAGCACGGCCAGCATGTCTTTCACATGGGCGCTGTCCAGGAATTTCAGGCCGCCGAATTTGACGAAGGGGATGTTGCGGCGGGTCAGTTCCACCTCGAGCGGGCCGCTATGGCTGGAGGTGCGGAACAGCACGGCCTGCTGTTTCAGCGTCATGCCGCTCTCGCGATTGGCGAGGATCTGGTCGATGATGAAGTTCGCCTGCTCGGTTTCATCCTTGACCGTTACGAGCCTTGGGCGCTCGAGCGATACCCGTTCGGTCCAGAGGTTCTTGGTGAAGCGCTCGCGCGCGAGATCGATGACCCCGTTGGCGGCTGCAAGGATCGGCTGCGTCGAGCGATAGTTGCGATCCAGCGTGATGATATCGGCCGCCGGGCTGAAGGAAGCCGGGAAATCGAGGATGTTGCGCACTGTCGCCGCCCGGAAGGAATAGATCGACTGCGCATCGTCACCCACCACGGTCAAGCCGCGGCCACCGGGCTTCAGCGCCATCAGCACCGAAGCCTGCAGCCGGTTGGTATCCTGATATTCATCGACCATCACATGGTCGAAGCGGTTGCCTATATCGTCAGCCAGAACGGGGTCGCTGACCATCTGGGCCCAGTAGAGCAGAAGATCGTCGTAATCGAGCACGTTCTGGACCTGCTTGGCCTCGACATAGGCCGCGAACAGTTCCCTGAGTTCGCTTTCCCAGTTGGCAACCCAGGGATAGTGCTGGCGCAGGATGTCCTTGAGTGGTGTCTGGGAATTCACGACGCGCGAATAGATCGCAAGACAGGTGCCCTTCGTCGGAAAGCGGCTTTCGGTTTTGGAAAAACCCAATTCGTGCCGGGCAAGGTTCATCAGGTCGGCGCTGTCTTCTCTGTCGTGGATGGTGAAATCGATGTTGAGGCCGATCTGCTCGGCGTAGATGCGCAACAGCCGTGCACCAATGCCGTGAAACGTGCCGGACCAGGCCAATGCATCTGTCATGATTGCCGAATTTGCCCCGAGGACCTGCTTGCATATCCGTTCGACACGGCGCGCCATCTCGGAAGCTGCGCGCCGTGAGAACGTCATCAGCAGGATGCGGCGGGGATCGGCGCCATTCACGATCAGATGCGCAACACGGTGAGCCAGCGTGTTGGTCTTTCCCGAGCCGGCGCCGGCGATGATCAGAAGCGGACCGGCGACATGTCCATCCACCAGTCCAACACCATGTTCCACGGCCTTGCGTTGCTGCTCGTTCAGTTTTTCCAGATAGGCAACCGCCATCCTGCACCAATCCTCGATATTTGCCCCAGGCGAAGTTGCCTGCCCGAAAACGGCGGGCGACTGAGCCTGCGCCGCCATGTGGCCTTCGTGCCGCAATGATTAGCAAAGACTCAAACAGCAAGCCAGAACAAATGCTGAACGTAAAGGCCTTGCTGCACAAGTCCGGTTGGAGCCATCACCTGACAGCTCGATTTCTGAAGTCTCTTCCTCGAATGTTGCCTCAGGAGCGGAAGCGGATATGCTGTCGGCGCATCGCCGGAAATCAGATGAGGCAGTTGTCTCATTGGTTTGAAATAAAGAGATATTTCATGTTTTCCGAGGCGCTTTTCCTGCTTTTTCCGGGAGCGTTGAACGCTATCGGGTTTAACGGTCATTACCCCGGAAGATGCTTATTCACTGGGAGGAAAAAATCATGAGACGACTTAAATTCTGCCTGATCGCTCTGGCCGCAATCGCTGCCTCGACATTTGCACAGGCCGAACAGAAAGCGATGAAATCCGATGTCACCATCGCTTCTGACCTCAACTACCTGCTTTATACGCCCAAGGATTACGCCGGCTCAAACAAGACCTATCCTCTTGTCGTCTGGCTGCATGGCGGCGATCAGGGCGGCAGCGACGTCGAAAAGCTACGGTCGAGCGGCTTACCGAAAATGATTGAGGAGGGACGTGAGTTTCCCTTCCTGGTGTTTTCACCGCAAAATCCGAGCGAGGAACTACTTTACCCGATCGAGCGTGTTGCAAGCGTTCTTGAGGCGGTGGTGGCCAACCACCGGGTGGATCGGGAACGCATCTATCTGATCGGCTATAGCCGGGGAGGGTTCGGCGCATGGTCCATGGCAGAGCAGTTTCCTCAAACTTTCGCCGCGGTGGTTCCGATTGCCGGCGGCGGCATTCGGCACTACCTCAATCGAACGAACGAGAAGGCGGCTTTCTGGGCCTTTCATGGTGCAAATGACGAGGTCATCCCGCTATCCGATACAGTGGTTCTCGTGCAACGTCTTAAGGAGCTGAAGCGCAATGTTCGGCTCACCGTGCTTGAGGACACGGACCATCAGGCGGTCGAGGGAAAAGTGCTGAACGACGAGGCGATGTGGACTTGGTTGCTTGAGCAGAAGCTTGCGGGCAAAAAAGCACCCTCGGGTCCGTAAATACGGGCAGACCGCTGCTTTTTACAGCTGACATTGCCGTTTCTGCCGCGTTTTGCCATTGCAGCGCAGGCTTGCGATAATCTGCGACCCTTTCAGCGAATGCACTTTATCGCTTGACTCCCTACGCGGAGATGGTGCTAATACGCATTAGCTGCTAATACGTATTAGCACGGAACGAATGCCGGAGGAGGGCATGGCGTGTCCAGTCACAGACGTCTCACGCAGAACGATATCGCCAAGCTTGCCGGCGTCAGCCAGGCAACGGTGTCGCTTGTTCTGAACGGCGCGCCGGCAGCGGTCGCGCGCATCCCGGACGAAACCCGGGAAAGGGTGCAGGCCGTCATTCGCCAGACCGGTTATGTTGCCGATCCGATTGCGCGGCGCATGGCCAAGGGGCTGAACCGGATCCTCGGCGTTTTCACCTATGAGCCAGCATTCCCGAGCGCCCAGGCTGACTTCTTCACGCCCTTCCTGCTGGGCATCGAAGAAGAGGCGCAGCAGCAGGCTTATGATCTTCTGCTGCTGACGAGCGCCGGTGTCGGCGATAACCGCAAGATTTTCTCGGAAGGCAACAGGCTTCGGATTGCGGACGGCTGTCTGGTTCTCGGCCGCGAGTTCGATCGCAAGGAACTCGCCCGGCTGGTTTCGGAAGACTATCCCTTCGTCGCGATCGGCCGGCGTGAAGATGCCGGTGGTCCGGTTCCCTATGTCGGCGGCGACTACGCTGCGGGCACGCGTCAGCTCGTCGAAGACGCCATCGCGCTGGGACACACCAAGCTTGCCTATATCGGCCCGCATGGTCCGGCAGAATCGATTGCCGATCGCTGGCAAGGTTTCAGCGCGGCGCTCGCAGATGCGGCCACGATTGCCCTGCATATCAAGGCGGTCAACCGCCCGGCCGACAAAATACTCGATGCCATCATTGAGAGCGGGGCCACAGCCGCCTTCTTCATAGAATTGGCCGATGCCGTGCGCGTCGAGGCGCTGGCGCGGGCGAGGGGGCTTGTCGTGCCGGACGCATTTTCGATGATCGTGCTTGGCAGCCATATCAGGGCCGCACGCAGTCCCGTGCGTTTCACCTCCTATGAAATTCCGCGCGAGGAGATGGGGCGGCAGGCAACCGCCATGCTGGTCAACCGCATCGAGACCGGCAGCGCCGGTGGGCAGATCCTTCTCAAATGTGAGCCCGTCAAGGGAGAGACGTTGGGGCCGGCCCCGACCGGCTCGGCAAACAAGTCCTCAGTCAACAAAACGGATGTGACGTCGTGAAAGACATGAAAGCAGATATTCTCGTGGTCGGTGGCGGCCTCGGCGGCGTAGCGGCGGCACTGGCGGCCGCACGAGCGGGCAAACGCGTGATCATGACCGAAGAATACGACTGGATCGGCGGCCAATTGACCAGTCAGGCCGTTCCCTCGGACGAGCATACATGGGTTGAACAGTTCGGCATCACCCGGTCCTACCGGGCGCTGCGCAACGGTGTGCGGCAATATTATCGAGACCATTATCCGCTGACGGAAGGCGCGCGCGCGTGGGGCGACCTTAATCCGGGCGGCGGATGGGTGAGCCGCATCTGCGCCGAGCCGCGTGTCAGCCTCGCGGTCATGGAAAGCATGCTGATGCCCTATATTGGCGCGGGTCGCCTGACGATACTCAAGCCCTGGCGTCCCGTCGCGGCCGATGTGGACGGCGACCGGGTTCGCTCCGTGACCGTCCGCCATCGCGACAGCGGCGCTGAAGTCGTCATATCGGCCGATTACGTACTCGACGCCACCGAACTTGGCGATCTGCTGCCGATGACCGGCACGGAATATGCCAAGGGTTTTGAGGCGCAGTCGGACACGGAAGAACCGAGCGCGCCAGAGCACGCTCAACCGGACAATGTGCAGGCTGTCTCAATCTGCTTTGCCATTGACCATGTCGATGGCGACCAGACGATCGACAAGCCTGAGAACTATGACTATTGGCGCTCTTACCAGCCGCATTTCTGGGGTGGTCCGCTCCTCGGCTTCACCGCGCCCCATCCGCGCACGCTGGAGCATACCACCCGCTCCTTCACGCCAAATCCCGATGATAATCCCCTGCTGGTCGATGCCGACCAGCGCAAGGGCGGCGGTGATGAGAATCTCTGGATTTTCCGGCGCATCGCGGCACGGAAAAACTTTGCGCCCGGCTTCTACCAATCGGATATCTGCCTCGTGAATTGGCCGATGATCGATTACATGGATGGCACGATCATCGATGTGACCGAGGAAGAAAAGGCGCGCCACCTCAAGGCGGCGGCAGATCTTTCTTATTCGGTCTTTTACTGGCTGCAGACGGAAGCGCCGCGTCTTGATGGCGGGCAGGGGTTCCGCGGGCTTCGGCTGCGTGGCGATATCACCGGCACCGACCATGGGCTCGCCATGGCGCCCTACATTCGCGAGAGCCGCCGTATCAAGCCGGTGACGCGCATCGTTGAGCAGGATCTTTCCTACACGGTTCGCGGCGAAAGGGGCGCGGTCCGCTATCGCGACAGCATCGGTATCGGCATGTACCGCATCGACCTGCATCCATCCACCGGCGGCGACAACTACATCGACGTGCCATCCTGTCCGTTTGAAATACCGCTCGGTGCGCTGATCCCGCAGCGGGTGAAAAATCTCATCCCGGCCGGCAAGAACATCGGCACGACGCATATTACCAATGGTTGCTACCGCCTGCATCCGGTCGAATGGAACATCGGCGAAGTGGCCGGGATGCTTGCGGCGCACTGCCTGGAAAATGCCCTCACGCCGCATCAGGTGCAGGAAGACGATGACCGCCTGGAAGCCTTCCAGACGCAGCTGACCCGTCAGGGCATCGAAATACGCTGGCCTGATATCGCGGCCTATTAGGACGGCGGTTTGCCGTCTCATCGAACCCATCTTTGGAGGAGGACCGGGAATGAACAATCATTTTAAACTGAAATCCACGGCCTGTGCGCTTGCCCTGATTGGCTCGCTTGCGTTTGCGGGCGGAGCGATTGCGCAGGATGCGGTTAATCTGCGCATGACGATCTGGAGCGCCAACGAGGCGCATCTCAAGCTCTTCAACGAGATCGCAGCCGGTTTCAAGAAGGATCATCCAAATGTCAGCGTGACTTATGAGTCCCTGCCTTTCGATACCTACACGACTGCACTCACCACACAGATCGCGGGCGGCAACGCACCTGACATGGCCTGGATTTTCGAGACGTCGGCTTATGATTTCGTCAAGTCCGGGGCGCTCTACCCGCTGACGGACACACTGAAGGCTGCGCCGGGATACAATCTTGACGAGGTCGGTGCCGGCGCCACGGAACGCTGGTCGCAGGACGGTACGCTTTACGCCTATCCGTTTTCGACTTCGCCCTTCGCCGTCTTCGTCAATAACGATCTTATCAAGGCTGCCGGTGCCAAGACCCCTGCCGACATGATCGCTGCCGGCGAATGGACGTGGGACAACGCCATCGCCACGGCGTCGGCTGTCGCCAAGATCGGAAAGGGCGGGCTTGTCGTCCGCGATTTCAATTACCAGAGCTGGCAATACCTCACCTCCGTCTGGAATGGCTGGGGGGCCTCACCCTGGAGCGCTGACGGCGCCACCTGCACCATGGCGGAAAAGCCGATGGCGGATGCCATTTCGTTCATCCACGACGCCATCTTCGACAAGAAGGCCATCCCCGGCCCCGGCGAGACGGTCGATTTCTTTGCTGGCAATGCGGCGATGACGATTACGCAGATCAGCCGTGCCTCGCTTCTGCCAAAGGAAAAGCCATTTGGCTGGGACCTCGTGCCTCTTCCGAAGGGCCCTGCGGGCGATTATGCGCTGATCGGCCAGGCGGGTATAGGCGTCATGCAATCAGGCAAGAATGCCGAGACCGCGGCGCAATTCGTGGCTTACATGACCAATCCGGAAAATTCCGCCAAACTCAGCCAGTTCTTCCCTTCAGCGCGCAAGTCTTTGCTGAATGCGCAGGTGCTGAAAAAGACGAACCCGCTGCTCAGCGAGGAGCAGATCGAAAAGGTTGTCATCTCCGGCATCTCGACCGGCAAGGTCATGCCCGGCCATACCGGTTTTGCCCAGATCCAGCAGATCGTGCGTTCGAACCTCGACGCCGTCTGGCGGCCGCAGGCCGATGTGGCCGGCGCGCTTCAAAAAATCTGCGGCCAGATCGGGCCGCTCTTGAAGCGCTGAGGAGAAAACCATGGCTGTCGCGCAGGATATTGCCCGTACTCAGGATCGTCCGGCCCCGGCGTTCTGGACCATCGCGCGGCGCGACAGCCTTGCGGGATTCCTGTTCATCGCCCCGCAGCTGATCGGCATCGTCATCTTCGTTCTGATCCCGCTCGGGCTGGTGTTCTGGTATTCGCTGCATGAATGGAATGTGCTCGCCAACACCTTCACCTATACGGGTGCGCAGAACTACCGGATGTTGGTCGAGGACAGCAATCTTCGCGACGTCCTTGGCGCGACGGCGATTTTTTCGGCCGGGCTCGTCGTGTTCAACCTGTCACTGGCGTTGCTTCTGGCCGTGTTGCTCAACCAGAAACTGGCTGGCATCGCGATATTCAGGACGCTGTTCTTCTCGCCGGTCGTCGTCTCGCTGGTTGCCTGGACGATCGTCTGGGGGTTCCTGTTGCAGAAAAATGGCGGCATCAACGGCATGTTGCTGATGGCCGGCATCGAAGGCCCCAACTGGCTGCGCGAGGAAACGACCGCGATGATTTCAGTCGTCGTCGTGCAGGTCTTCAAGAATGTCGGGCTTAACATGATCCTGTTTCTGGCAGCACTTCAGGGTGTGCCGAAAGAACTCTACGAGGCGGCCCGCATCGACGGTGCGCCCGCCTTCAAGCAGTTTCGTCGCATTACCCTGCCGCTGATCAGCCCGACGATCCTGTTAACCTCGATCATTACGATTGTTGGCTCGCTGCAGGTTTTTGCGCAGATCGCAGTTCTGACCCAGGGGGGGCCGGGTCTCTCGACCACGGTGCTGGTCTATTACCTCTATCAGCAGGCCTTCCAGTTTCATTTCTTCGGCTACGGCTCGACGCTGTCCATCCTGCTGTTTGTGATCGTCGCCGTACTGACCTTCGCCCAGTGGCAGATGCGCAAGAGGATCGTCTTTTATGAAAGCTGACCTTTCCCCACGCATGCAGGTCGCTCTTTACGGGTTGTTGTGCGTGCTCCTGATCCCGTTCGTCTTTCCGACCTGGTGGATGGTGACGTCATCGATCAAGCCGATCAGTGATATCTTCGCATTCCCGCCGCAATTCTTCCCGCAAAACCAGGACTGGACGAGCTATTCCAAGGTCTTCGAGTTGCAGCCGTTCGTGCGGCAATACTGGAATTCCGCCTATATTGCCGCTGTGGTGACGGCAGGAACGATGATCATATCGTCCATGGCAGGCTATGCTTTTGCGCGGATCCGGTTTCCGGGCGCAAATCTCATTTTCATGGTCGTGCTGCTTGGCCTGCTCATTCCGTCGGAAGTCACGATCGTGCCGCTGTTTCAGATGTTTCTGAAGGCGGGCATGGTCAACACACACTGGCCGCTCATTCTTGTGCCGATCTTCGGTGCGCCCAGTGTTTTTGCCACTTTCGTCATGCGGCAGTTCTTCGTGACGCTGCCCGCCGAGCTCGAAGAGGCGGCGCGTGTCGATGGTCTCGGGCGCTTCAAGATATTCCGCAAGATCGCGCTGCCGCTGGCAAAACCAGCGCTGGCCTCGGTTGCGATCTTCACCTTCCTGCACTCCTGGAACCTGTTCCTTGAGCCCATCGTCTTTCTCTCCAGCGCAGAGATGTTCACGCTGCCGCAGGCGCTGACCCAATATACCGACGCCTATGGCGGACCGATGTGGAATATCCAGCTTGCCGCAGCGACGCTGACGGCGCTGCCCGTGCTCATCGTCTTCGTGATTGCCCAGAAGCAGTTCGTCGAAGGCCTCGCCCATACCGGCCTCAAGGGCTGAAGAACCGGATTTAATCGATGGCTAACGTAACCCTGTCCGACATCCGCAAAAGCTATGGCGCGGTAAAAACCATTCACGGCGTCGATCTCGATATCAGGGATGGCGAATTTGTCGTCCTCGTCGGACCCTCCGGCTGCGGCAAGTCGACCCTGCTGCGGATGGTCGCCGGTCTCGAAACGATCACGGGTGGTGAACTCAAGATCGGCGAGCGGATCGTCAACGATCTCGATCCCAAGGACCGCGACATCGCCATGGTGTTCCAGTCATACGCTCTTTATCCGCATATGACGGTCGCAACCAATATGGGCTTTTCGCTGGAGCATCGCGGCTCAAGCAAACAGGAAATCGCCGAGAAGGTGAACTGGGCGGCGGAGATCCTTGGTCTTACCGCATTGCTCGACCGTTATCCTCGCCAGCTCTCCGGCGGTCAGCGCCAGCGCGTTGCAATGGGTCGCGCAATCGTTCGCAATCCGCAGGTGTTCCTGTTCGACGAACCCCTCTCAAACCTTGATGCCAAACTGCGCGTCGTGATGCGTGGCGAGATCAAGGCTTTGCATCAGAAACTCAGGACCACCACCATCTATGTGACGCATGACCAGGTGGAGGCGATGACGATGGCTGACAGGGTCGTCGTGCTGAACGGCGGCCGTGTCGAGCAGGTCGGCACGCCGCTCGAACTTTACGACCGTCCGGCAAACCAGTTCGTTGCCGGCTTCATAGGCTCACCTTCCATGAATTTTCTGCCCGGCGTGATATCGAAAGCCGGTTTTGAAACCGGCGGTGTGGTCTTGCCATTGCCGGCCGCTGCCGCCGCTCTTGCGCGAAAAGGGGCGACTTATGGCATCCGGCCCGAGCACCTCGCCGTTGATCCCTCGGGCGTACCGGCCGAGATCCTGCTCGTCGAACCGCTGGGATCGGAAACGCAGGTCACCATGACACTGGGTGGTTCGCGGGTGCTCGGCGTTTTTCGCGAACGCATAGTCCAGGCAGTCGGCGAGGAGATAAGGATATCCCCGTCTTTGGACGGCATTCATCTGTTTTCGGACGAGAACGGCAATCGGCTGAACTGAGCCCCGGCGCGCGTCCAGAAAGGTCCGGCCGCGCTTCAGCCATCTCCGCGACCGATCATCTCAAAGAAAGCTGCTTTCGAACAGCTCGCCTGAATAGGCGGCATGGGTAACGCCTGCTTCAAGGTCGGCCTTGGTCAGCTCATCCACAAAAACGCCGCTCTGCATCACCAGCACGCGATCGCACATATGGGCGATGACAGCCAGATCATGGCTGACGAGAACAAAGGTCAGATCGCGTTCTTCGCGCTGGTCGGCAAGAAGGTTGAGGATTTCAGCCTGGATGGAAACGTCGAGCGCGGATGTCGGTTCATCGAGCAGCAGGATCGGTGGTTCGAGGATCAGCGCGCGGGCGATTGCCACGCGCTGGCGCTGACCGCCGGAAAGTTCATGCGGGAACCGCTCGGCAAAATGCGCAGGCAGGCCAACCTGTTGCAGGGCGGCAGGAACCTTCGACCAGCCGCCGCCAAGCCCCATGGCGCGGATGGGCTCGGCCAGAGCCCGACCGATGCGGTGGCGAGGATGCAGCGAACCGTAGGGATCCTGAAACACCATCTGGGCCAGTTTCAGTTCGTCGCGGCTGCGGGTCTTGCCGACCGGTTTTCCATTAAAGCTTATCGAGCCGGTCCAGCCACCCTCCAGACCTGCCAGCGAGCGCAGCAAGGTCGATTTGCCGCAGCCGCTTTCGCCGACAATTCCGAGGGTTTCGCCTTTGTTGACCGTAAGGCTGACGCCGCGTACGACGTGGTTACGTTTTTCCTTGGCGCCGTAGACGACGTCGAGCTTGTCTACCGTGATCATCGCATCCCCTCCGCATCGATTGCCTGGCGATCCAACACCTTGAGACGCCTGACCGGATTGCGGGGATCGGGCATGGCCGCGATCAGGCCGCGCGTATAGGGATGCTGCGCATCTTCAAGCTTCGTCAGCGTTTCCACCACGCGCCCGCCATACATGACCAGTACGCGTTCGCAGAAGGCCGACACCATGCGGATGTCGTGGCTGATGAGGATCAGGCCGGAATTGTTCTCGCGCACCATCTCGTCCAGAAGCAGAAGTACATCCTTGCGCACGCTGACATCGAGGGCCGAGGTCGGTTCGTCGGCGATGACAAGCTTCGGCTTGGCGAGCAGCATCATGGCGATCATCACCCGTTGCCCCATGCCACCCGATATCTGGTGTGGATAAAGCGCCATGACGCGGTCGGGATCGTTGATACGTACGCGCAGCAGCATGTCGCGCGCAGCAGCCCTTGCCGCCTGGCCGGTAAGCGCCAGATGCAGTTCGGCGGCTTCCGCCACCTGTTTGCCGATGGGCAGCACCGGGTTCAGCGAATAACGCGGGTCCTGCATGATCAGCGCCATCTCGCTTCCGCGGATCGCGCCCATCTGCCGTTCGGTTTTTGTGAGCAGCGCTTCGCCGAGAAAATCCATTTTCTCCGCCGTCACTGTCGCGCTCTTTGGCAAAAGGCGCATGGCGGCCCGGCCGGTGGTGGATTTGCCGGAACCGGACTCACCGACAATACCGACCCTTTCGCGGCCGACGTCGAAATTGACGTTGGAAACGGCGGAAATGGCATTGCGCCCAAAACGGACATTGAGGTCGCGTACCGAGAGTATGGGAGTGCTGTCAGGAACGGGCATGACGCGGATCCAGAAGGTCGCGCAGCGTATCGCCGGCGATGTTGAAGGCAAGGCTCGTCAGCAGGATGGCGATGCCGGGCATGACGGCGACCCACCAGTAATCGAGCATGAATTTGCGGCCGCTGGAGATCATCGCACCCCATTCAGGCAGCGGCGGCTGCGCCCCAAGGCCGAGAAAGCCGAGCGAAGCAGCCGTCAGGATGATGCCCGCCATGTTCAGCGTGAGGCGAACGATGACCGAAGGGATGCACATCGGCGCGATATAGAGAAACAGGATGCGCAGCGGCGAGGCACCGTAGAGGCGGGCGGCGGCCACATAATCGGTGTTTCGCACCACCAGTGCTTCCGCGCGGGCGAGACGCGCAATCGGTGGCCACGCCGTCAGCGAGATCGCGATGATCGCTGTTCCGAGACCGGCTCCCATCGCTGCCGCAAAGGCAAGTGCGAGCACGAGCGAGGGGAAGGAGAGGACGATATCGGTCGCACGCATTAAAATGGCATCGGTGCGCCCGCCGAAGAAACCCGCCATGACGCCAATCGCAAGGCCGATCGGACCAACGATGACCGAGACCGACAGGACGGTCTGGATGGTGATGCGAGTGCCGTAGACGAGCCGGCTGAAAATATCGCGGCCAAATTCGTCGGTTCCGGCCAGATGCGCCCAGCTTGGCGGCTGAAGCGCGTTTTCGAGCGCTTGGCGGGCAGGATCGTAAGGCGCAATGAGCGGAGCGAAAATGGCGACCAGAACCAGGACCGCCAGAATGGCGAAGCCGAACATCCCAAGTGGCTCGTCTGCGAGTTTCCTAAGTGTCCGCACAGTTGTGGTCGACAGGCGCGACAGGACGCCGGGGCGATCGACGGTATTGTTTTGCGCGATATCGGTCATCGTGCGGCCTCCCGTGTACGGGGATCAAGCGTGGTGTAGGCCAGATCGGCGAGGAAGTTGAGCAACATGAATATGAAGCCGATGACGATCGTGGCGGCGAGGATCGCATTCATGTCGCCGATGAGCAGCGCATTGGTCATATATTGGCCGATGCCCGGCCAGGAAAAGACGATCTCGGTCACCACGGCGCCTTCCAGCAGATTGCCGTAGGAAATTGCCAGTACAGTTATGAGCTGCACGGCGATGTTGGGCAGTACATGGCGGGTTATGGTGCGTGCGGGACTGACACCTTTGGCCCGCGCCGCGATGACGTAGTCCTGGCTCAGCTGTTCGAGGGTGAAGGCCCTCGTCATACGGGTGATATAGGCCATGGCCATATAGGCAAGGATTACGGCCGGCAGGATGATGTGTCCGAGCGCGTTCCAGAAGATTTCCGTCTCGCCCGCAAGCAGGCTGTCGACCAGCATCAGGCCGGTTCTGGGTTCCACAAGACCCTCGTAGAACACGTCCACCCGGCCAGGCCCTCCGACCAGATTGAGACTGGCATAAAAAATGACGAGTCCGACAATGCCGAACCAGAAGACAGGTATCGAATGTCCAACCAGCGCAAAGACACGCGCGAACTTGTCGATGAACGTATCGCGAAACAGGGCTGCGGCAAGACCGAGGGGAACGCCGATGATCGTCGAGATGATGATCGCCAGGGTCGCGAGTTCGAAGGTTGCGGGGAAGGCCTGCGCCAGATCGCGCGTCACGGGATTGCCCGTCAGGATCGCGATACCGAAATCCCCATGCAGCAGACCACGCAAGTAAATGAAGAACTGCTGATAAAGTGGCAGATCAAGGCCAAGCCGCGCCCTCATGGCCTCGTAGGCTTTTGGATCGGCAAGCTCGCCGACGATTGCTCCGACCGGATCGGTCGGCATCACACGGCCTATGATGAAGGTGATGCAGAGCAGGATGAAGAGGCTGACGATCAGTTGCAGAAAACGATGTCCAAGCCCGCGCAGTGAAATCTCCGTCATTGCTGGCCGCACTTCCTTGAGAGAAATCCGTGGGCGGCCGGCCCTTTGCCCGCTGCTCGCCGCAGACGCGCAATTCTCTTTTGTAAAAACTCTTGATGGTACTTCATCCCAACCCCTCCCTGAGTTAACATGAAAACATATGACGTGCCGCCACGTCATCATATGAGTAACGAAGGGATTCGTATTCTGCAAGAGGGAAGACTGGCATGATTGGCGACAAAGCGAGGCCGCGGGAGAGGCGGGCGCAACAGATCATCGATAATCTCAGCGCAGAAATTCGCAGTGGAAAACTGAAAAATGGCGACCAGCTTCCCACGGAGCCGCAATTGGAACGCGCTTATGGCGTGAGCCGGACGGTGGTCCGCGAAGCGATTGCCGATTTGCGTTCTGCCGGTTACGTCGTCCCTATCCAGGGCAAGGGGGTTTTTGTCAGTAGCGACAGTGAATGGGCCGGCGTGAAACTGACGCAGTCTGAAGTTGGCACCATTGCCGAGACGCTGGAAATGCTGGAGTTCCGCCTGGCAACGGAAGGGGAGGCGGCGGCGATCGCAGCCTATCGCCGGACGGCCCAGCAGGAAGCGGCAATCTCGGCGGCGCACCGGAAAATGGCCCGTGCCATCGACGCGGGCGAATCGACTGTCGATGCGGATTACGAATTCCATTCGGCCATCGCGACCGCAACCAATAACCGCTTCTATCTGGAGGCATTGCGCCAGTTCGGTTCACGTTCGATACCGCGTGGGCAGTTCCCAACGCTGCCTGAAACCGGCGACGCGAATTATCTTCGCAAAGTGCAGGCCGAACACGAGGCAATCCTGCGCGCCATCGTCGAGCAGGATCCCGATGCGGCCCGAAAAGCCATGCGTGAACACATGCTGGCAAGCCAGCGGCGATACAGGCTGCTCTCGGAGGCGCAATAGCATCTCGACACTCATCTTATTTCATGCGATGTCATATGATGACTTGCATGGAGAGAGGAGAGAATCGATGTATGTCGGCACCCAGGTTGCTGCGCGCGATGACGAGGATTACAAGGTCTGGGCGCAGCTCGGCGTCAAAAACATCAGCGCGGATCCGCCCGGAGCACCCGCGAGCTGGACTTTCGAGGATTTCGAGCGCCACCGTGACAAGGTCGAAAGCTTTGGGCTTGTCCTTGATATGGTGCAACTGCCGTTGCCGTCCCGGCCCATCGAGCAGGCGTCATATCCCGATATCCTGCTTGCCGGCCCGGATCGCGACCGGCAGATCGATGCCGTCTGCACGATGATCGAAAACATCGCGAGGGCTGGAATTCCTGCCGCGAAATACAATCTCAACCTCATTGGTATTCCGCGCACGGAGATGGAGCGCGGCCGTGGCGGTTCGCTCAACGAGGCATGGCGCTGGGACAAGGCGGACCACGATGCCGCACCTGGCCTCGCCGGCGTTCTGTCCGAAGACGAGAACTGGGAACGCATCGACTACTTCCTCGAACGCGTCGTGCCGGTTGCTGAAAGCAACAGGGTGCGTCTCGCCTGCCACCCCCATGATCCCTATACACCGCCAGGCTACAGGGGCGTCACCCGTGTGCTCGGAACAGTCGATGGGCTGAAGAAGTTCGTGCAGATGCGCGAGAGCCCCTATCACGGCCTGAATTTCTGCCAGGGGTCAATCGGCGAGATGCTTGATGATCCGCGCGAGGAGATCGACGACATCATCCGCTGGTTCGGCAGCCGCGACAAGATTTTCAACGTCCACTTCCGCAACATCAGCGGCGGGAAATTGTCCTTCATGGAGACTTTTCCCGATGAGGGGGACATGGACATGGTGCGCTCGCTGAAACTCTATCACGAACTCGGTTATCGCTACATGATCATGCCGGACCATGTGCCGACGATTGCCGGACGCGATCCCGTCGGCGTCGCTTTCGCCTTCTGCTACGGCTACATCGCAGCCTTGATCGAAGCACTTGATAACAAACATCTTTGACCGGTTTGGCCCGCGACGCCCCGCTGCGTCGCGGTTTTTCCCGAACATCAATTACCGATCTGTAGGAGGAGCAGGTATGAAAAAAACATTGATCCGTCTCGCATTCACCACCGTTCTTGGCGCTATGCTCGTGCAGGGATCGCCCGTCGCGGCCAAAACCCCCAACGACCAGCTGGTTATCGGCACGTCGCTGGCCCAGGTGCTGTCACTCGACCCCCATCAGGCCACCGAGGCAAAAGCCAACGAAATCATGGCCAATCTTTATGATCGCCTGATCTCGGTGGATGGTTCCGGCAAGGTTTCGCCGCAGCTCGCCGAGCGCTGGGAAACGGATGAGAAAGGCATCACCTTTCATCTTCGCGAGGCGAATTTCGCCTCCGGTAACCCGGTGACCTCGGCCGATGTGGTTTATTCGCTCAGCCGCCTTCTGAAGATGAACCAGGCGGCCGCAGCGAACCTCAAGCGCGTGGGCTACAATGCCGACAACATCGACAAGCTGGTAAGTGCTCCGGATGAAAAAACGGTTCGCGTCGATCTTTCGGGTGAAACGACTTCGGAATTGCTGCTCTATCGCCTCGCCATGGTCATTGCCAGCGTGGTCGACAGCAAGGAGCTGAAGTCCCACGAGGTCAATGATGACTGGGGGAATGCATGGCTGAGAACAAATTCGGCCGGCTCCGGCCCGTTCACCCTCAACCGCTGGTCGCCGAATGAGATCATCATTCTGGAGGCGAATAAGGACTATGTGGCCGGCAGCCCCAAAATGCGCCGCGTCATCGTGCGGCATGTGCCGGAAAGCCAGGTTGAGCGTCTGATGCTGGAGCGCGGCGATATCGACATCGCCAGCGCGCTGACGGCTGCGGATCTCGCGACCTTCAACAACAAGGACGGTTTCCAGATTCAGCGTGTGCCGACGGGCGGTTTTTACGTCCTGTCCATGAATGCCGGCAAGGAGCCCCTGTCCAACCCCAAGGTCCGCGAAGCGATCGCCTACGGCATCGACTACAAGGGCATGGAAAAAACCATCATGGGTCCCTACGGCCGGGCGCGCACGGTGCCCGTGCCGGAAAACTTCGAATATGCCATTCCGAGCCCGGATTGGAAGCTCGACGTGGAGAAGGGAAAAGCGCTCCTCAAGGAGGCCGGCTACGAGAACGGTTTCACGCTCAATCTGAAGACGATCGCGCAGACGCCGCGCATCGACCTCGCCACTGCCATTCAGGCCACGCTCAGCCAGATTGGTATCAAGGTCAATATCCAGCAGGGTAACGGCTCGGACGTGATTGCCGCGCACCGCGCGCGGGATTTTGATCTGCTCATTCCGCAGACCGGAGCCTACATGCCGAATGTTCTGGGCTCGATGGAACAGTTCTCCAGCAACCCGGACAACTCGCTTGCCGCCAACAACGCCGGCAATTTCGTCTGGCGCTCGGCCTGGGATATTCCGGAACTGACCGCGCTCACGGCAAAGGCGTCGCTCGAGCCTGATGCCAAGAAGCGCGGGGAAATCTACACCCAGATGCAGGAAATGTTCGTCGCGCAGAAGCCGGCGGTGCTGCCGATGTTCGAGAGATTCGAGCCGATCGTGCTGAATGCACGCGTCAAGGATTATGTGGGCCACCCCAGCCAGACGACCCGGCTTGAAAAGGTCACGAAGGACTGACGGCAAAGCATAATTTGCGAAACAGGTGACGGGCGGTTTTACCGCCCGTTTTTATGCGTGACTGGGCCCATGCGCCAGAGTCTTCTCCCGCACATTGACCAGGAATACAGCGCCTATACGGGAAATAGTCGCGCACCATCCCGTAATTTCAGGGGGTTTTCTCAACGACTTCATCGGTTTAGACCGTGCGGCAACTTTTCCTTCCGTCGGGCGAGAGTCGCGAACTCCGCTCACCTACCTCCCGAAGAATGCGTTGACGACTATGAACCTTGCACAGATAAAACTTCCGTCTCGGCCACTCAGCCTCAAACGTGGCGTCATTTCGGTGCCGGCAGCCTATTATTTCTCCGTTCCCGTGCTTCTCGTAATCACGATTGTCATGCTGGTAGCCGAAGGCCCGGGTGTCGTGCGTGACTACAAGATCAGCCAGGATCCGCTGGAGATTGAAAACGGCGATATCAGCGGCAGCTGCAAGACACGCAAGGCGATCTTCACGACCTGCAAGGCCGATCTTTCCTACGACCATGCGGGCGTGAGCTACAAGAAGGATGTCGAGGTCATGTTCGTCGATCTCCATTCCGGCGATTACGAAACCGGGCTGGTCATCTCCGCGAAGAACCCGGAACTCGCAACGATTTCGCTGGGTCTGGACATGCTCTGGAACCGCATCATCACACTCGGCGTGTTCGTCTTTCTGCTTGGTTTCGGCAGTCTCGCCATGCTGTTCACACTTCTTCGCATGCTGCGGGTCCGCCTGCAGCTACGCAAGCCGGCGCCCTTGACCGTTATTCCGGTGGCGCTGACGGCCGTTGCCGAAAAACGCAGCCGTCTTTTCGTGACCTATGCCGATACGGTCAGAGACGATAAAACCAAGCGGCAATCCTTCACGCATCTGGAACGGGGCCGCATTCCCGTTGTCATCGGCAATACCGGCAAACAGGATGTGGCGCTTGCAGTCCTGCATGGTAACGGCGCCTTGCCTGTTCTGCTTGACGATCAGCTGGAGCGGATCGACCTGACGGAACAGGAGCGAGCGGAAGCTCTCGCATCGCTCGCCCCGATGGTCGCGCATGAGACACAGGAGGCTGCCGCCGCCCAGGCCGCGTCGATGAACAAGGGGCCCGGTCTCCTGCGCAGGCTCGGGACTTTCGTCGCCATCCTCGCCGTCATCATCGTGGCGGTGATGGGCTACTGGCTGTGGTATGTCACAAGCGCTCCGTCGCAATTCAATTCCCCCGGCATGGACATCAACAACATGCTGCCGGCGGCACTCAACGAGTGGGGCTGCGCCCGCCTGCAAGAACGCTTCTCTGACGGCCGGGCTCCGTTTGGCTGCGCCGCCGCGGATTATCAAAGCTGGAAATAAAGGGTTTTCCTTTGTGCAGTCGGGTCGGTTTGCCAAAAGCGTTACAGCCTGGCACACCGGCCCGGACTCTACTCAGGATTCTTGTTGAGTAGAGGCAGATATCAATAGTTGCATTAGAGATTTATAAATAAACCACTTTCATAGTGCCATCGTGAGCGGTTCTTCAGAGGCTGGGAGAGTGCATCATGTTCACGGTGCTGGAATGCGTTGCCGTCCAACACGATCGGGAGATCGTGCTTCTTGCGGCATTGATCTGTCTGCTGGGAATGCTCGCCTTTTTTCACCTCTTGTTGCGCGCTGAGGAAAGTCCCTCCGGGAGAAAGCCCTATTGGGTCCTGGTTGCCGCCTTTGCGGCGGGGCTAAGCGTCTGGGCCACTCATTTCGTGGCCATGCTCGCCTATAAAGGCACTGTTCCCATCGGTTTCGATTTTTCCTTCACCGCTCTCTCGGCCGTTCTTGCCGTACTCGGCTTCTGGCTGGCGCTCAATGCCCGCACGCAGGCAATCTACCGCCCGGTGATTTCTGCCACCCTGCTGACGCTCTCGGTTGCCGTCATGCATTTCGTCGGAATGGCGGGAATAGATGTCGCCGCCACGGTCAGCTACGATTGGGGGGCTGTTCTTGGCGGTTTTGCCGTCGCCTGGGCGTTTTTTCTTCTCTCCTTCTGGCTGTTTCACCGCCTCGGCTCCTGGAAGCGCATCGTTTTTCCCGCCGCCGCGTCGATCCTTGCAATCTGCGCGCTGCATTTCACTGCCGTGTCGGCCACCGTTCTTTCGCCCGACCCGTCCATCTCCGGACCAGACTCCGACAATCTTGGCCGGCTGATCATGATCGGCGCGGTTTCCGGCGTGACATTCCTGATCCTTTCCGCAACGGCGACTGCGGCGCTCGTGGACCGGTATCTCGTCGACCTCAAGGGTCTCGTCGACGCGACACTGGACGGCCTTGCGGTCGTGCGCGATGGCCGCATCGTCGAGCTGAATACGCGTTTCGCAGGCCTGCTGGGGCGCGATGAAACGTCGCTGGTCGGAAAGAATCCCGATGAACTTTTCCGGGCCACGGATGGACAACCCGTCTATGTACCCCGTAATGCGCCCGTAGAGGCCATACGTGAGCGCGCCGACCGCGCGCAGGTGTTCGAACTCGCCGTGCGCACCATCGAATATCGAGGTCGTCCCTGCGAGGTCATGGCCATTCGCGACCTGACGGAGAAGCGTGAGGCGCAGCGGGAGATCGAATATCTTGCCCGCCACGATGTGCTGACCGGCCTTTCCAATCGCACCATGTTCCAGACGCGGCTGCGCCAGCAGATCGAACATTGCGGCGAGGGCGACGAATTTGCGCTGCTCGCGCTCGATCTCGACCGCTTCAAGGCGGTCAACGATATATTCGGCCACGCCGAAGGCGACAGGGTACTCAAGAAAGTCGCGGCGATTCTCGATGAATGTGCGAGATCTGGCGATGTGGTCGCCCGGCTCGGGGGTGATGAATTCGTCATTCTGACCGCGCGGCATACCAAGGCGGAAGAAGCGCGCCTGCTTGCCGAGACGATCCTCGCCATGTTCGCCCTCAAAATGAATGCCGCCAACGATCCGACCGCCGTCGGTGTCAGCATCGGTATTGCCGTCTTTCCGCGCGACGGAAAGGATGACGAGAGTATCCTGCATGCCGCAGATCTCGCGCTTTATCGCGCCAAGATGGGCGGCCGTGGCATATTGGCCTTTTATGACCCACTGATGGATCAGGAGGCGCGCGAGCGTCGCCAGCTCGAGACGGATTTGAGGCTGGCAATCAATCGTGATGAGCTCGTGCTGAATTACCAGCCGGTCCTTTCCGTCGAATGCGGTGAGGTCGTCGGTTATGAGGCGCTGGTACGCTGGCAGCATCCCACTAGAGGCGTGGTGCCTCCAGACGTGTTCATCCCGATCGCCGAGGAAAGTGGGATCATCATCTCGCTCGGCGAATGGGTGCTGCGCGAGGCCTGCCGTCAGGCGAACACCTGGGCGCCGCATCTGAAAATCGCGGTCAATGTCTCGCCGCTGCAATTTTCCCTTGCCAATCTGGGCCATGTCGTCTGTACGATCCTGATGCAAACCGGCCTTTCGCCGAACCGGCTGGAACTGGAGATCACCGAAGCTGCTCTGCTGAAAGACCGCAAGGCGACGCTGACAATTCTGACCCAGCTCAAGGCGCTTGGCGTTGCCATTGTCATGGATGATTTCGGTACGGGTTATTCTTCGCTCAGCAACCTGCAGAGCTTCCCTTTCGACAAGATCAAGATCGACCGCAGCTTCATTGCCGCCATGAGCGATGACGACAATGCCCGCGCCATCGTGCGCGCGGTTATCGGCCTTGGCCGCAGCCTCGATCTGCCGGTAACGGCGGAAGGAATCGAAACCGATGCGCAATATCGCATGGTCGTCGACGAAGGATGCGCTCAGGCCCAGGGCTATCTCTTTGGCAAGCCGGATGTGGCGCCGGCACAGGCCGCGGGCACAACCACCCGGAAGAAATATACCGTTTGAGGAAGGCGCGGCAGCGCGTGGGCGCGCTGCCGTCCATCTCTAGGTCGGCCATCCACGCTCGGCCATTCATCCTCCCAGCCTGATTTCATGGAACGAGAGCCTGCGCAGATCGTTAGGATTGCGTGTGGCGCGCCCTGTTGTCCGTGTCGGTGCCGGCGCCGGACAACCGCTTGGACAAAGCTGTCGGATCAGCTTTTCCCAGGCCGCGCGCAACGAATGGACACCTTTTATTGGGAGAGCCCGCAATGACAGACCGCCTCGAGCCCCAGGATCCGCGCAGCCAGTATCCGCGCCCGCCTTTTTCGACGCCGGAGCAGGAGATGCCTGGTCTCGTGACAAACATGACGCCCCTTCCGGATCATGGAGAGAAGACCTACAGGGGCTCGGGCAAGCTTGCCGGTCGCAAGGCGCTGATTACGGGCGGCGATTCCGGCATCGGCCGTGCGGTGGCGATCGCTTTCGCACGAGAAGGAGCCGATGTCGCGATCTCCTACCTTCCTGAAGAGGAATCCGACGCCGAGGAGGTGGTCGCGCTCATCGAGGCGGAAGGCCGTCTGGCGGTGGCGTTACCCGGCGACATTACTGATGAAGGCTGGTGTCGCGAGCTGGTCGAAAAAGCGGCTGGCGATCTAAACGGCCTGGATATTCTGGTAATCAATGCCGCAAGACAGCAATATCGCGAGGGCATCGAGGAACTGTCGACCGAAGATTTCGACCGCACGATGAAGACCAATCTCTATGCTCTTCACTGGATTGCGCAGGCCGCCGTTCCCCATCTCAAGCCAGGCGCTTCCGTTATCACCACGGCCTCGATACAGGCCTACGAGCCTTCTGCAATCCTCTTGGATTATGCGACCACAAAAGCGGGCATCGTGGCCTACACCAAAGCGCTCGCGAAGCAGCTGATAGACAAGGGGGTGCGCGCCAACGCTGTCGCACCGGGCCCGTTCTGGACGGCGCTGCAACCGAGCGGCGGCCAGCCCACCGAAAAGGTGCGCAATTTTGGCAAGGATAGCGATTTTGGCCGCCCCGGCCAGCCGGTGGAGCTTGCACCGGTCTATGTCCTGCTCGCATCGCAGGACGGCAGTTTTATCAATGGCGAGGTTTACGGCGTGACCGGCGGCAAGGGTATTGCCTGAGACAATGACTCAGGCGCCAGCTGGCTGTTCGAGGAGCGGACATGAAAAGGCACGAACGACGTTCACAAACGGATGCAAAACCCTTCGATGTGCGCGACCGGCTGATACTGGCCCTCTACGCGCAGCTGAAGGCGGAAAGGCAGACGAGGGAGGCCATGGAATGGGTCATTCGCAATGGCGGCCTTTCCCCTGAAGTGCTGGAGGCCATGGCCTCCGACCCTGTGCCGGTTCTTGCGGAAGCGGACGTTCCCGCCATCGAGCGCATTCTTGCCGCAGACCGGAATGGCGGCCGCTCGTCGCGTAACGACAATCACGGGCGGGCGTCATGAACAGGAGGGCGAGCTGGAAAGGCCATCTGGTCTTTGGTGATCTGAACTGTGAAATCGGTCTTTATTCCGCTTTGACCTCGTCGGAGAAAATCTCGTTCAACATCGTCAACCGCAAGACGGGTCACCGCGTGGAACGGCAATATGTGGATAGCGATACCGGCGAGGCGGTCGAACGGGACGAGCAGGTCAAGGGCTACGAACGCGACAATGGCGATTACATCGTCATCGAGGGTGACGAAATCTCAAAGCTGATGCCGGAAAATGACAAGGTCATCCGTATCCGGCATTTCCTCCAGTGCGACGACATAGACAAGCTTTATTTCGACAGGTCCTATTATCTAGCGCCCACACAGGAAGGTGGCGAGGAGGCGCTGACGCTTCTCGCCAGAGCGATGGAAGACGAAAATGTTGCTGCCCTCGGAGAGGCCGTGCTGTTCCGGCGCAACCGCGTGGTCCTCATCCGCCCGAGCGGCAGGGCGCTCGTCGCAACCACGCTCAACTTCGGTTACGAGGTTCGGGCAGAGAACACCGTCTTCAAATCCATCCCGGACATCGAGTTCGATGACGAAATGCTGGAACTTGCCGGTCATATCATCGAAACGCGGGCCGGCACCTTCGATCCCTCCGATTATAGCGACCGTTACAACGATGCCCTTGCGGAGCTGGTGAAAGCCAAGATTGAGGGCCGGGAAATCCGCAAGCGGGCACCGCAGAAACAGGACAATGTGATTGATCTCAAGGAGGCGCTTCGTCGCAGCGCAAGGGAAGACACCGGAAAAAAAGCGAAGCCGTCAGGCCGCAAGACGTCGCGGAAAGCGAGCTGATCCATGGGATTGCAGACCTATAACGCCAAACGCAGCTTCGACAAGACCCCTGAGCCCAAAGGGACGAAGGCCGACGTCGAAGGCTCGAGCTTCGTCATCCAGAAACATGATGCCCGCAGGCTGCATTACGATTTTCGTCTAGAAATGGATGGGGTGCTGAAGAGCTGGGCGGTCACGCGAGGCCCAAGCCTTGATCCGGAAGAAAAGCGCCTTGCCGTGCACGTGGAAGACCATCCGCTCAGCTATGGCGATTTCGAGGGTGTCATCCCAAAGGGACAATATGGTGGCGGAACCGTCATCGTTTGGGATCGCGGCGTCTGGCGGCCGATCGGCGACGCCAGAAAGGGCTATCGAAAAGGCCATCTCGAATTCGAGCTGGAAGGCGAGAAGCTGAGAGGCCGCTGGCATCTCGTGCGTATGCACGGACAGCCCGGCGAAAAGCGGGAAAACTGGCTGCTGATCAAGGGCGATGATGACGAGGCGCGGCACGACGGCGGTGCCGATATTCTGGAAGAGCGGCCGGAATCGGTGAAAACCGGTCGCAGCGTCGAAGATGTCGCTTCAAAACCCAAGGACACGTGGAATTCCAAACCCGTGTCGAAAAAGGCCACGGCATCCTCTTCAGGCCGGAAGCAGGCGCATGACTTGCCCAGGGGTGCGCGTAAACAGGCGCTTCCGTCCTTCGTGCCGCCGGCGCTTGCCACGCTGAAGCCGAAACCGCCTGGCGGCGATCGCTGGCTGCACGAAATCAAGTTCGACGGATACCGACTGCAGGTCCGGCTCGACCACGGCAAACTCCAGCTTCTGACCCGTAGTGGCCTGAACTGGACAGAGAAATTTGGGGATGCGGTGGCCCGCGCGTTAAAGGCCTTGCCCGCCGAAACAGCCCTGATCGACGGTGAAATCGTCGTGGAACGGGACAGCGGCGCATCCGACTTTTCAGCCCTGCAACTGGATTTAAGCGAAGGGCGCAGCGACCGTTTCGTCTTCTATGCCTTCGATCTCCTGTATCTCGATGGGTCCGACCTGCGCGGCGCAGCGCTCACCGAATGCAAGTCTCTCCTCGAAAAACTCCTTCCGGCGGGCAATCCCCAGCTGCGTTACAGCGAACATTTCGAGGAGAGCGGCGCGCTGGTCCTGGACCACGCCTGTCGTCTCAGCCTCGAAGGGGTGATCTCCAAGGTCAAGGACAGCAAATATGCCTCCGGCCGCAAGGGTGAATGGGTGAAATCGAAATGTTCGATGCGGCAGGAATTCGTCATCGGTGGTTATACGGTTTCTTCCACTTCGGATCATGCCATCGGTTCACTAGCCCTCGGCGTGTATGAAAAGGGCAAGCTGCGCCATGTGGGCCGCGTCGGTACGGGTTACACCGGCGAGGTGGCTGAGATGCTGCTCGGACGCCTGAAGTCGCTCGTGCAAAAGGAAAGCCCCTTCGGAGAAAAGCTGACCGCGCTTGCACGTCGCGACCTCCACTACGTCAAACCGGACCTCGTGGCGGAGGTAGAATTCCGGGCGTGGTCGGGCGACGGCAATCTGCGGCACGCATCATTCCGAGGACTGCGCGAGGATAAGCCTGCTCAAGAAATCGAACGCGAGGAGAAGGCCGTGAACGACACCAGACCGCCGCAGTCTGCCATCCAATTCACTCACCCGGACCGCCTTTACT
Organism: Agrobacterium sp. 5Ca39; assembly: GCF_055382365.1. NCBI lineage: Bacteria > Pseudomonadati > Pseudomonadota > Alphaproteobacteria > Hyphomicrobiales > Rhizobiaceae > Agrobacterium > Agrobacterium sp. 5Ca39. The sequence continues at coordinate 930,612 of NZ_AP026437.1, forward strand.
GGCCGGATGACGGCGTGACGAAGGAAGGTCTTGCCGATTATTATGCCCAGGTCTGGAAGCAGATGGCGCCCTTCGTGGTAAACAGGCCGCTGGCGCTGCTGCGCTGCCCGGAGGGTATAGAAGGGCAGCGGTTTTTCCAGAAACACGCCTGGCGCGGCATCAACAAGGCCATCGAACAGATCAGGGATCCCAAGGACAAGGCCGGCGAACCACTGATCCGCATCACCGATTTTGACGGCATGATGGCGCTCGTGCAGTCTGCGGCGCTTGAAATCCACCCATGGGGAGCGACCACTGCGAGCTGGGAAAAGCCGGATATGATCACCATGGATATCGATCCCGCCGAGGATGTCTCCTGGGAGGATGTGATAGAGGCGGCGCTCGAACTGAAGCAACGTTTTGAAGCGGCGGGTCTGGCAGCTTTCGTCAAGACATCAGGCGGCAAGGGGCTTCATGTGGTTGCCCCGCTGAAGCCGCAGGCGGGCTGGACGGCAGTCAAGGCATTTGCCAAAGCCATGGCCGCAGACATGTCGAAGGCCGAGCCGGACAGGTATCTCTCGGTAGCAACCAAGGCAAAACGCAAAGGCCGCATTTTCATCGACTATCTGCGCAACGGTCGCGGCAATACCGCGGTGGCGCCTTATTCGACCCGGGCGCGGCCGGGTGCGGCGGTCTCCGCCCCCCTCGAATGGTCCGAACTCACGGCCGATATCGGTCCTGCCCACTTCACGGTCAACAATATCGGGGCACGTCTTTCCGCATTGAAGAAAGATCCCTGGGAGGGCTTTTTTGCCGCCGCGGAGGCTTTGCCGAAAAAGGCACGCTAAGACCGCGTCTCAGCGCTTCTTTTCGGCCGCGATGCTTTTCTTCAAGGCGTCCATGATGTTGATGACGTTGCCGCCGATTCGGGCCTTGGTGCCGGCCTTCTTGTTCGAGGCGGGCGCCTCATTGCCTTTGCTCTTGAGCAGCGACCTGATCTTTTTCTGGATCGGGTCCTGAACCAACGTTGGTTTCCACTCCGTCATCTGGCTGGAAATGCGTTTTTCCATGGCCTGCAGCAGCGGCTTTTCAAGTTTCATCTTCGGATCGAGAGCGTCAATGCTTTCGCGCACCTCCTCGCCGTAGTGCAATGTCCACAGGATGATACCCTTGCCGGAAGGTTCCAGCAGCACGGCCCGTTCCCGCCGGTAGAGCACAAGCCGGGCAATGCCGAAAACGCCGTTTGCCGTCATGGCCTCGCGAATGACGCTGAAGGCTTCGGCGCCGATCTTGTCTTCCGGGCGAAGAAAGTGCGGTCGGTCGTACCAGATCCAGTCTATGGAGCCTTTTGGCACAAAGGTCTTGATATCGATCGTGCGCGTACTTTCGAGCGCCACCGCATCGATCTCGTCATCCTCGAGCAGCACATAATCGTCCTCGCCACGGGGAAAACCCTTCACCTGGTTTTTCGCCGCAACGGGGCGGTGGGTGACGCTGTCGACATAACGGCTTTCGACGCGATTGCCGGTCTTGCGATTGAGAACGTGGAAGCGGTACTTGTTGCCTTCTGTCGTTGCAGGTGTCAGCGATACGGACGCCGTCACCAGCGACAGCTTCAGATAACCCTTCCAGAAAACCTGACGTGCCATTTTTCGCGATCCGCTTGCCTGTTGATCTCCCGGATCAAACAGCCACGGTGTGGTTTTTGTTCCGGGAGGGGCCGATGGGGCAGGGGAGTGTCAGCCCAACAGCGATGTCAGCCAGTAAACGGAAGCGGAAATCAGTGCCGCTGCCGGCATGGTCACGATCCAGGCGATGACGATGTTGCCGGCCAGTCCCCAACGCACCGCGGAGACGCGGCGTGCGGCCCCGACGCCGACGATGGCGCCGGTGATGGTGTGCGTGGTGGAGACCGGGATGCCGAGCCAAGTGGCGCCGAACAGCGTCAATGCGCCGCCGGTTTCAGCGCAGAAACCCTGCATCGGGTTGAGCCGCGTGATCTTCGAACCCATCGTATGCACAATGCGCCAGCCGCCGAACAAGGTGCCGAGCGCCATGGCAGACTGGCAGGAAATCACCACCCAGAAGGGCACGTAGAAACTCTCCCCGAGATGTCCCTGGCTGAACAGCAGCACGGCTATGATGCCCATGGTCTTCTGCGCGTCATTGCCGCCATGGCCCAGCGAATATAGCGAGGCGGAGATGAACTGCATGACGCGGAAGGTGCGATCCACTGCAAAGGGCGTCTGCCGCACGAAAAGCCACGATACCGCAAGCACCAGAAGCAGCGCGAGGAAAAAGCCGATTGCCGGCGACATGAAGATGGCGCCGACTGTCTTCAGCAGACCCGACCAGACGATGGAATTGAAGCCGACCTTTGCCAGACCTGCGCCAACGAGGCCGCCGATCAAGGCGTGCGACGAACTGGAGGGGATGCCGAAAATCCAGGTGACGATGTTCCAGACGATCGCGCCGATCAGCGCCGCGAAAATCACCTGCGGAGATACGATGGCCGGATCGATGATGCCGGTACCGAGCGTTTCCGCCACATGCAGGCCGAAGAAGAGGAAGGCTATGAAATTGAAGAAGGCCGCCCACGCAACGGCATATTGCGGCCGCAACACCCGGGTGGAAACGATCGTGGCAATGGAATTTGCGGCGTCGTGAAGACCGTTCAGAAAATCGAAGAACAGTGCAATGGCGATGAGGCCGACAAGCAGCGGCAGTGCAAGTGCGACATCCATCAGACGTTCTCGATAACGATGCCGCTGATCTCGTTGGCCACATCCTCGAAGCGGTCAACCACCTTTTCGAGTTCGCCGTAGATCTCGCTGCCGATCATATAGGCCATGGCATTGCCGGCGGCGCCATGGCGGCGGAACAGGTCTTTCAGTCCCTGGTCGTGCAGGTCGTCGGAGCGCCCCTCGACGCGGGTGATCTCTTCGGCGATGGATGACAGGCGCTGGGCATTGGTGCCGACCTTTTCGAGAAGCGGAATGGCCTCTGCGATCAGGCTCGCCGCGCGCACGATCTCATGGCCCATCTCCTTCATCAGCGGGTCGAATTCGCTCTGCTCGAAGAGGCGGATGGTCTTGACCGTTTTGTGCATCATGTCGATGGCGTCATCCATGGACTGGATCAAGTCCTTGATATCGCCGCGGTCGAAGGGCGTAATGAAACTGCGTCGCACCGCAAGCAACACGTCGCGGGTGATGTCGTCCGCCTGATGTTCGAGGGCAACGATGAGATCGCAGTTCTTTTCGACCTCGACGCCGCTCAACAGGCTATCGAGGGCTTCGGCCGCTTTGATGACGGTTTCGGAATGTTTGCTGAACAGGTCGAAGAAACGATCCTCGCGCGGCATCAGTTTGCGGAAAATGCTCATCATGCGAATTGGCCCTCAGTGGCGCTTTTTATGTTGTGGGGGGTAATTGTCATAAAACTGTCATAAATGCACGCGGGGCATTGATGCAACCCGGAAAATCAGCACTATCAACGGATATGAAATCGACGAAAAAAAGCCGGAAATCCCGCCCGGCCCGCCCCCTGACATTGCTTCAGCAGCTTGCTGCGGTTCCGGAAAAGCTCTTCACAGGCGCTTTCCGGCAGCAATATGCCGCGCTGTGTTTTCGATATGGCAGGGGCGATGACAATGTCGAAATCCTGCTTGTCACGTCACGCACCAGCGGCCGCTGGATCATTCCGCGCGGCTGGCCGATGAAGCGCAAGAAGCCTCATGAGGCCGCGGCAATCGAGGCTTGGGAAGAGGCCGGTGTTCGTGGCCGGGTCAGAAAGGAAGCGGTCGGCCGCTATACCTATCTCAAGATGCTGGATAATGGCGAAGTCGTGCCCTGCGTCGTGGACGTGTTTCAGATCGAAGTGACGGGTGCGGAAACCAAATTCAAGGAGCGTGGCGAGCGTCTGGTGGAATGGGTTCGCCCGGACGAGGCGGCAAGAAGGGTCAGGGATATCGAGCTGAAATCGCTGCTGGTCGATTTCAAGCCAAAGGGCAAACGGAAGGGCCCGCAAGGCCGAAGCGCATGAAGACCGCAGGACCAGCGCGATCCTGAGACCGTAGCCATCAGGATGTGAGGCCGAGCTTCTGACAACCACAGTCTCGGACGATCTCCGAAATATGAGCGAACTGCGCCGAAAGCGGGTTACTCTTCCGCCACACGATACCGATCGTGCGGGACGGTCGCGGTTCCGCCAGACGGAAGACCGAGACCGTGGACTGCCGTGTCTCCATGTCGACGGCCATTTGTGGAATGAGCGTGACGCCGATGCCGGCACCGACCATCTGCACCAAGGTGGACAGTGAGCTGCCCTCCATCAGCACGCGGGGAGGCGCATTCGTTGTACTGCAGAAGGACAGCGCCTGATTGCGGAAGCAGTGGCCTTCCTCCAGAAGCAGCAGGCGCATCTCGCCGAGCTTGTCGGCGCTCGGCACCGGCATGCCCGCATCCTCCATCGGCCGCACCAGGATGAATTCCTCGGAAAACAGCGGGATTTCCTCGAGTGACGGCTCCGAGACGGGGAGGGCGACGATGGCCATGTCCAGCCGGGCCTCCAAAAGGTCCTCGATCAGTTTTTGCGTTACCGCCTCTCGCGGGCGCGCTTCCAGCCCTGGGTAATGTCTTGTAAGCGTCTTGATGACCTGCGGCAGAAGATAGGGAGCAACGGTCGGAATGACGCCGATGCGCAGGCGGCCGCTGAGCGGGCCGTGCCGAGCCCGCGCCAGATCCTGCAGCTCATCGACCGATTGAAGGATCGCGCGGGTGCGCTCGGCAAACTCCTCACCAAGAGCGGTCAACCTGATCTGTCGGCTGCCTCTTTCGACCAGCGGCGCACCGATCAGTTCTTCCAGTTCACGGATCTGGAGCGAAAGGGCGGGCTGCGAAATGGCGCAGGCTTCGGCAGCACGCCCGAAATGGCCGATCTTCGCCAAAGCGTCAAAATAGCGGAGATGTTTCATGGAGAGCGAAATCATAAGCTCAGCATATCGCAGCCTTTAGAATATACAATTGGAAATTATGGAACCCGCCTGTTAGTCATCTTCATGACAGAAAGAGGCTGTAGCTGTGAAAGGCTATCAGTGTCGCGGCGGTTGGCAGTAACCCGTTGCGAACGCTGATTCACACCGCTGCCCGTGTCGAACTTATTTTGTTTAATTGCTAAACCCATCGGAGGGTGAAATGGACGCAACTTCAAAACCGGCTGGCAAATGTCCCGTCATGCACGGAGGCAATACGGCTTCCGGCAAATCGGTGACCGACTGGTGGCCGAACGCGCTGAACCTCGATATTCTTCATCAGCATGACACCAAGACCAATCCGCTAGGCACCTCCTTCAACTATCGCGAAGCGCTGAAGACGCTTGATGTAGAGGCTCTCAAGGCCGATCTTCGGGCCCTGATGACCGACAGTCAGGACTGGTGGCCGGCCGACTGGGGCAGCTATGTGGGTATGATGGCCCGTGTCACCTGGCATGCCGCCGGCTCTTATCGCGTAACGGACGGCCGCGGCGGCGCCAACACCGGCAACCAGCGTTTTGCACCGCTGAATTCCTGGCCTGATAACGTCAACACCGATAAGGGTCGCCGCCTGCTGTGGCCAATCAAGAAGAAATACGGCAACAAGATTTCCTGGGCAGACCTGATCGCGCTCGCCGGCACCATTGCCTACGACGTTGCGGGCCTGAAGACCTTCGGCTTCGCCTTCGGCCGTGAAGACATATGGGCTCCGGAAAAGGACACCTATTGGGGTGATGAAAAGGAATGGCTGGCTCCGAGCGACGGTCGTTACGGCGACGTGACGAAGCCGGAAACGCTGGAAAACCCGCTTGCCGCCGTGCAGATGGGTCTCATTTACGTCAATCCGGAAGGCGTGAACGGCAAATCCGATCCGCTGGCGACGGCGGCGCAGATGCGCGAGACCTTCGCGCGCATGGGCATGAACGACGAGGAAACCGTGGCGCTCACCGCCGGCGGCCACACGATCGGCAAGTCGCACGGCAATGGCAGCGCGGCCAATCTCAGCCCCGATCCCGAAGCCGCAGGCCCGGAATATCAGGGCCTTGGCTGGATCAACACCAAGGGCCGCGGCATCGGTCGTGATACGGTCGTCTCGGGTATCGAAGGCGCGTGGACGAGCCATCCGACCAAGTGGGACAATGGCTTCTTCGACATGCTGTTCAAGCATGAGTGGACGTTGACGCATAGCCCCGCCGGTGCATCGCAATGGGCGCCGATCACCATTGCCGAAGAAGACAAGCCTGTTGACGTCGAGGATGCCTCGATCCGCACCATCCCGATGATGACCGATGCCGACATGGCACTGAAGGTCGATCCGATCTACCGTGAGATTTCGCTGAAGTTCAAGGATGATCAGGATCATTTCTCGGAAGTCTTCGCCCGCGCCTGGTTCAAGCTGACGCACCGTGACATGGGGCCGAAATCCCGTTACTTCGGACCGGACGTTCCCGCAGAAGACCTGATCTGGCAGGACCCGGTGCCTGAAGGCTCCACGAGCTACAATGTGGCTGCCGTGCAGGCCAAGATCGCCGCTTCCGGCCTTCCGGTCGCAGATCTGGTTGCCACCGCCTGGGACAGCGCCCGCACTTTCCGCGGTTCGGACAAGCGTGGTGGCGCCAATGGCGCACGTATCCGTCTTGCTCCGCAGAAGGACTGGGAAGGCAACGAGCCCGCCCGTCTTTCCCACGTGCTTTCGGTTCTCGAGCCGATTGCCCGTGAAACCGGTGCGAGCATCGCGGATGTCATCGTTCTGGCCGGCAATTACGGCGTGGAACAGGCCGCGAAAGCGGCCGGCTTCGATATCGCCGTGCCGTTTGCACCGGGCCGCGGCGACGCTTCCGCCGAGCAGACGGATGCTGACGGCTTTGCTCCGCTCGAGCCGCTGGCGGATGGTTTCCGCAACTGGATCAAGAAGGACTATGTTGTCAGCCCCGAAGAACTGCTGCTGGACCGCGCCCAGCTTCTCGGCCTGACTGCGCCGGAACTGACAGTACTTGTCGGCGGTCTGCGCGTCATCGGCGCCAACTACGGCGGTGCGGCGCATGGCGTGTTCACTGACAAGCCCGGCGCCCTGACGACTGACTTCTTCACGACGATGACGGATATGGCCTATTCCTGGGTCCCGACCGGCAACAATCTCTATGAGATTCGTGACCGCAGGACTGGCGTGGCACGGTACACCGCCACTCGTGTCGATCTCGTGATCGGCTCGAACTCGATCCTGCGTGCCTATGCGGAAGTCTACGCACAGGACGACAACAGGGAAAAATTCGTCCGCGACTTCATCGCCGCCTGGACGAAAGTGATGAACGCCGACCGTTTCGATCTTCTGTAACGAGCCTGTTTGCCATTAAGAAGCGCCTCCCTGAGCGATCGGGGAGGCGCTTTTGTTTTCGGCTTCTCGTAGATCGGCTTGGCGCCCTCACATGCGTTGCGTAAATGTGCTGGACGCGGCGGCGGCTCACCGACGGTCGGAAGACGGTACCGGACGCTCCGGGGATGATTTCTCCGCCCCTTGCGACGGGGTTCTGCCGCTCTTTTCATTCTCGTGGGCATCCGGTCCGGCGACGATGACGCCGCGGCCCTGTTCCTCGCGCTTCTTCTCTGCGAAGTCGCCGGGTTCCTTGTTGCGGTCCATGAATAATCTCCCTCGTTTGGTTCCTGTCAGGAATTCAACGGTCGTCCCAGCCAGAGGTTCCAGCCTTTTCGCGGGGGAGAATGTTTCTATTCATAATGTTCTTTGCTATTAACATGAATAGATAAGTCATGTTATGGCGGCGTGCAGGGTGATTGCCACGATCGCCCTGTGCCACGTTTGTTTCCACGCCTCGGCCTCGGCTCGACAACCGGACGGTAATTGCATTGGGTTTCTGGCATTCCATGACCTGGTACACGGAAGGGATCAGCGTCACCGCGCCGGTCAAGTGGCGCCAGTTCGACGGGCTGGTCAGCGCTTTCTGGGAGGCGGAGAGCCAAGTGGGGGCGAAGGGGTATTATCTCGCCGCCGATCCGCGCATCATGATTTTCTTCAACGACGTCTCGTCGCGAATCCGCATATCAAATCGCGACGGCGAGCTTTCGCAACATTCGCGGCCGATGACGCGGGCGGTTTACGTGCCGGCAGGCGTGCCCATGTGGACGGGCAGCAACGCCACGCATCGTTTTTCCCATCTCAACCTGCATATCCACAAGGACCGGCTTCTCCGCTTCCTGTCCCCGGCGGTCGGCGGTTCGGCAGCCATGACCGCGTTGCGCCGTCCTGTCGAGATGCAGGATATCGGCGCGGTGGAAACCCTGGCTGGTCTGCTGGTCGATGAACTGGCCAAGCCGCAGAAACATCCGCTTTATGCCGAAAGCCTCGTCGGCAGTATTGTTGCCGGCTTGCTGGATATTCCCGGACCAACGCCCGAGCAGGCCAATGGCAGGTTGACGCAGGCGCAGATGAACCGGTTGCTCGCCCGCGTGGAAAAGCGCGGTGATGACCGCATGACGGTCGCCGAGATGGCCGATATTGTCGGGCTGTCGGAAAGCTGGTTCGCCACAGTGTTTCGCCAGACAACCGGCAAAACACCTCTGCAATGGCAACTTGAGCGGCGTATCGATGCCGCACAGAAACTTCTGCTGGAAGGCGATCTGACGGTGGCCGATATTGCTGCCCAGCTCGGTTTTTCCGATCAGGCTCATCTCACCAAGGCTTTCCGTCAGTCCGTGGGTAACACGCCCGCTGCCTGGCGACGTCTGCACAGGCTGCTTTGAAAAGGCGGGATTTGTCCTGATGCGTAGGCCGTGGTGGGCGGCCGCCTATTTGAATCTCGGGCCAAGCCAGAGCATGACATCGTGCATCAGGAAATATCCACAATATATTGAAATATTGTGGATATCTTACATCACCATGTCTTGCGCAGGGTAACCGAAAACGCCCTGCCTGGATTGTAGAAGTCTGCTCCGAAACCGCCATAAGAAACGTGTTTTTCGTTGAAAAGGTTGGAGACATTGACATCCAGCGAGGCGGTTTCCTGGATCTTGTAGCTGAATGCCGCATCCACGGTCACACTGCTTCCGGTTTCGACCTTGTTGGCGTTGTCGAAATAATAGGCGCCGGTATAGCGGCCGCCGAGACCGAACGTCATGTCACCGAAATGGTCGTTGCCCGCAAGCGTATAGCTGACCCATAGTGAGGCCTGATGTTCGGGCACAAACTGCGGCCTGTTGCCGACATTGCCGCCAGTGCCGTTTTCGGTGATTTCCGCATCGAGATAGGAATAGGCTGCCGTCAGGCTCAAATTGTCTGTGACCTCAGCCTTGGCCTCGAGGTCAAGACCACGCACACGCACCTCGCCGATCGTTGTGGGCAGGCTGGTAATCGGGCTTGTGACGGTGATGTTGTTCTTTTTCAGATCGTAGATCGAGGCGGTGAAGAGAGCCGGAAAAGCGTCCGGCCTGTACTTCACGCCGAGTTCGATCTGTTCGCCGCGCTCCGGCTCGACGGTGAGACCGGACGCGGGCACAACCGATTCAGCATAGCTGATATAGGGCGCGATCTCGTTGGTTATCTTATAGGACACACCGATGCGCTTCGTGAGTTCGCTGATGTCGCCGCTCGCCGTCGTGCGGTTCAGCCGGTTTGTCTGGTCGGTGTCGATCCAGTCGTTTCTAAGGCCGGCGCTGATGGTGAGCCTGTCGAAGAAGGTCAGGTCCTGCTGCAGATAGAGCGCTCTCGTCTTCTGGTCAGTCAGGGAGTCCGCATAGAGCGGCACGGAAGAGGGCGCGCCGGTATAGATCGGGTTCATCCAGTTGATGCCCGGTGCAGCGCCAAAGTAGCTTTTGCTGCCGGAGGTGTAGTCATTATAGAAAACACCGACCAGGCTGCGGCTTTCGACGTTGTCGAACCGCGTGTCATATTGCAGGCGCGTGTCGATCAGGAAGTTTTCGGTCTCGGTATCGTTGCCGAAATAGGAACGATTGGCGATGGTCGAACCGTTGGTCGGCGTCGACGATATATACGCGTATCCAAAGTCCGTATTCGCCTTGCTGTAGCGGGCGTTGGAACTCAGCGTCAGACCGGACCCGAAATCGTGATCGAACATCACGCTCAGCGAGTTGCGGTTCGTGCCGCGATAATTGTAGTCGGGTTCGCCGAAGAAGCGGCTCCGATCGAAATGCGAGCCGACGGGATGGCCGCCGCCGCCGGGAACGCCATCCTTGTTAAGATGGTCGTAAACGACAGTGAGGCTGGTGGCGTCGGTCGGACGCCAGGTAAGGCCGCCCATGAAGAATTTCTCATCGTCGCGGGAATAGTCATATTCCGCATCGGCGTTGCGAAGCTTGCCAGTCAGACGATAGGACAGAGTGTCGTCGCCGGTGATGTTGTCGCCGAAATCGAAGCCGGTCTCGGCGCGGCCATAAGAACCGCCGGTCACATAAGCTTCGCCGAAACGCGCATGTTTCGGCACTTTTGTGGAGTAATTTACCGAACCACCGGGGTCCGAAACACCGAAGGTCGTGGAGTTGCCGCCCTTTAAGACTTCGACGCGCTCATAGGCATAGGTTTCTTCGCGCAGCGCGCCGAAGGGGCGGCCGAGCGTGAGGCCGTCGCGGTACATGTAAGCGTCGAAACCGCGGATCTTGAAATAGTCGAAACGGTCGTCGGATCCATAAAAATCCGTGGTGACGCCGGCGGTATATTGCAGTGCTTCTTCTACCGTCTGCACGCCGCGCTCCTGCATTTCCTTGGCGGTGATGACAGAGACAGAGGCCGGTGTGTCGAAAATATCGGTCGCCATCCTGCTGCCGCTCGTCGTGCGGTTGGCGACGATGGATTTCTGATCATTGTCACCGCTGTCGATGGTGATGGTCTCCAGAACCGTGCTTCCGCCTGTGTTGGCAGCCTCCTGCGCCATGAGAAGGCCGGGCATGGATGCGGCAAGCGCCGTGCAGGCCAGCAGGGCCGCTTTCCCGTGGAGATGTCGCGCGGTTTTGCGGTTTCTGCCTTGGATGTCGATATTCATTGGTAGGTTCCAGAAATTAATGCCCCGATCGCCGTTTTCACGGACCACTCTCGATGCGCCCAATAACTTGAGAAAGTTTGTCCGGTATTGTAGATTTTTGCGGTTTTGTACAAAACCCCGGAAATTTCACCGCTGTTGCGGCAGCATTTACTTCTCAGACTTGACGGGGGCAATTGAAGCTGAGAGTTCAAGTCCACTTTTGAACTTTGAAAGCCTCGCTCATGCCCCGCCTGTTTTGTGGTCTTCTACCGGTCTTCGTGTTTTTTCTGTCCGTAATCGCACAGAATATCGCTGTGGCGGAGGAGACGGCACCCTATCCCGTCATCATCAAACACGCGTTCGGCACGACGACGATTGCGAAGAAGCCCGAGCGGGTCGCTACCGTCGCCTGGGCCAACCATGAAGTGCCGCTGGCGCTTGGCATCGTGCCCGTCGGTTTTGCCGCCGCCAACTTCGGCGATGATGACGGTGACGGGCTGCTGCCCTGGGTGGCGAAACGGCTATCCGAACTAGACGCGCCAAAGCCTGTGCTGTTCGATGAGGGTGACGGCATCGATTTCGAGGCTGTGGCGGCAACGCAGCCGGATGTCATCCTCGCGGCCTATTCCGGCCTCAGCCAGTCCGACTACGACACGCTCAGCCAGATCGCGCCGGTGGTCGCTTATCCTGTCTCTCCATGGGCGACCGACTGGCGCGACATGATCCGGCTGAATAGCGCCGGTCTTGGAATGGCCGCAGAAGGGGAGGCGCTCATCAAGCGCATCGAGGGCGAAATAGCCGAGGTCGTTGCCGGACACCCGCAACTGAAGGGCAAGTCGGCCATGTTTGTCACCCATCTCGACGCCACAAATCTCAGCGTTGTCAATTTCTATACGGCCAATGATACCAGAGTGAAGTTCTTCAAAGATCTTGGCCTTGCGTCCCCCAAAAGCGTCGCGGAGGCAACGAGGCCTGGGCAATTCGCTGCCGGTATCAGCGCCGAGCGCGTCGATGCCTTCGACGATGTCGATATCATAGTGACCTATGGTAGCGAGCCGCTGCTGAATGCCATGCGCGCCGATCCGCTTCTCGCCCGGATGCCCGCCGTCTCAAACGATGCTGTCGTTATGCTGGGGCGCGATCCGCTCGGCACCGCCTCCAATCCCACACCTCTGTCGATTTCGTGGGTGTTGAAGGACTATGCCGATCTTCTGGCAAAAGCTGCGGATAAATCCTCCGGGAAATCGCAGTGACGATGTCTGGATCCGGCAAAGCGACGGCCGTGCTGCTCGCCGGACGCTCCAACCGCGTGCGATCGGCATGGCTTGGCGCGGTGCTGGCGCTTCTCTCGCTGCTTTGTGCGCTGTCCGTCGCCATCGGCACGCGTGACGTCTCATTTACGGATATTGTTGGTGGGCTCAGCGGCCGCGTGGAGACGGTTGCCGAGGCAGCGGTTGCCGTGCGTTTGCCGCGCACGCTGCTTGCTCTGCTTTCCGGGGCGGCACTCGGGCTGGCCGGTGCCATCATGCAGGGTGTCACGCGCAATCCGCTTGCCGATCCCGGTATTCTCGGTGTGAACATGGGGGCGTCGCTCGCCGTCGTCATCGGCATCGTCTGGTTCGGCATCGCCTCGGCTCATGTCTTCATCATCGTCGCAATTGCGGGGGCGGGGGTATCGGCGGTTTTCGTTTATGTTGTCGGTTCGCTCGGCCGAGGCGGGGCGACCCCGCTGAAACTCGCACTTGCGGGTGCCGCCACCTCCGTCGCCTTTTCCTCACTCGTCATCGCCGTGGTTCTGCCGCGCAGCGATATTGCCGGCGGCATCCGCTCCTGGCAGATCGGCGGCGTCGGCGGGGCGACTTTCGAGCGCATCGAGACGGTGCTGCCCTTTCTGGCCGCCGGCTTCATCATCAGCCTGCTTTCGGCGCGCAAGCTGAATTCTCTGGCGCTCGGAGATGAACTCGCGGCCGGGCTTGGCGAGAATGTTGCGATCGCCCGAGCCGTGGCGTCCTTCGGCGCCATTCTTCTGTGCGGCGCTGCCACCGCCATTTGCGGGCCGATCGGTTTTGTCGGGCTGGTGGTGCCGCATCTCTGCCGTCTGCTCGTCGGTGTGGACAATCGCTGGCTTTTGCCATTCTCGGCGCTTGGCGGGGCGTGCCTGCTGCTTGCCGGCGATATTGTCGGGCGCATCGTGGCGCGGCCGTCCGAACTCGATGTCGGCATTGTCACCGCCCTTGTCGGTGCGCCTTTCTTCATCTGGATTGTCAGACGCCAGAGGGTGCGTGAATTGTGACCATCTACGCTCCCGTCATCGAAAATCTCGTCTTCAATCGCCATGCCCGTCAGCGCCGGCGTCGCTGTGTCATCGCTGCCCTGTCGGCGCTTCTGATTGCCGCTTTCGCAACGACGCTGATGCTCGGGCAATCCTTCACGCCGCCCGGCGATGTCATTCGCGTTCTGCTGGGGGAGGACATTGCCGGCGTCACCTTCACCGTCGGGCAGTTGCGCCTGCCGCGCGCGCTGCTTTCCGTTCTGGCAGGCTTGAGCTTCGGGCTTGGCGGCGTCGCCTTCCAGATCATGCTGCGTAACCCGCTCGCCAGCCCCGATATTATCGGCATCAGTTCCGGGGCGAGCGCGGCAGCCGTTTTCGCCATCGTCGTCCTGCAGATGAACGGGCCGCTGGTCTCGGTCTTCGCCGTCGCGGCCGGTCTTGGCGTCGCGCTCCTCGTCTATCTCCTGTCCTTCCGCAACGGCGTGGCCGGAACGCGGCTGATCCTCGTCGGCATCGGCGTTTCAGCGATGCTGGAAAGCTTCATCGCCTATATCCTCTCCGTTGCGCCGGCATGGACGTTGCAGGAGGCGATGCGCTGGCTGACCGGCAGCGTCAACGGCGCCAAACTTGCCCAGACACTGCCGCTTGCCATCGCGCTGGTTTTCTTCGGCGGCCTGCTTCTCAGCCGTGCGCGGGATCTCGAGACGCTCAGGCTCGGTGATGACGCCGCCGCAGCACTCGGCGTTCGGGTGGGAGCGACACGCATCATCGTCATCGTCGCAGCCGTTGGCATGATCGCCTTTGCTACGGCTGTCTCGGGGCCGATCGCCTTCGTTGCGTTCCTGTCTGGACCAATTGCAGCGCGTATCGTTGGCAGCAATGGATCGCTGCTCCTTCCTGCGGCGCTGGTTGGGGCGGCGCTGGTGCTGGTGGGCGATTATTGTGGCCAGTTCCTGTTGCCGGGCCGCTATCCGGTCGGCGTCGTTACCGGCGCGCTCGGTGCGCCCTATCTGATTTATCTGATCGTGCGGGTCAACCGCAGCGGAGGCTCGTTATGACCGGCCACTCCCTTTCCGTGAACGGCCTGTCGGCCGGCTACGGCGAAAACCTCATCATCGAAGGGCTGGATCTCGCCGTTCCGCGCGGGAGGATCACCGTGATCGTCGGCGCCAATGCCTGCGGCAAGTCCACTCTGCTGCGCAGCATGTCGCGGCTCATTGCGCCGCGCGCCGGTCAGGTTCTGCTCGATGGGAAATCGATCCATCGCCTGCCTTCCCGGGAGCTGGCTCAACGGATGGGTCTCCTGCCGCAATCGCCGATAGCGCCTGAAGGTATCGTGGTTGCCGATCTTGTCAGCCGTGGGCGACATCCGCATCACGGCCTGTTCGCACGCTGGGCACGTGAGGATGACGAAGCGGTTGCCGCAGCACTCGTCGCCACCGACACGGTCGAGCTTGCCGAGCGGCCGGTGGATGAATTATCGGGCGGTCAGCGGCAACGCGTGTGGATCGCCATGGCGCTTGCCCAGCAGACCGACATATTGCTCTTGGATGAGCCGACGACCTTCCTCGATATCAGCCATCAGGTCGAGGTGCTGGACCTTCTCACAGACCTCAACCAGTCGCGTGAGACCACCATCGTCATGGTCTTGCACGATCTTAATCTCGCAGCCCGTTATGCCGATCATTTCGTCGCCATGAGGGACGGAAAGCTGCATGGCTTCGGCACCCCGGAAGACGTGTTGACGGAAGAAAATGTCCGCCACGTTTTTGGTATTGAAAGCCGTGTCATCACGGATCCGACATCGGGCAAACCGATGATGCTGCCGATCGGGCGGCATCGGACCGTGCAGAGCACGCAATAACGTATCTCTTTGAGATACGGTTTCGTTGACTTCTGCGCGTATCTATTTATGATACGAACATCAAGAGGCAGGCGATGATCCGTTCTTTCAAAAACAAGCTGACTGCTTCGATTGACGACGGATCTGTGAAGAAGGGATTTCCCTCCGATATGCTACGCCGCGCCCAGCAACTGCTCACGGTCCTGGATGCGGCGACTACGGTTGAAGACCTTCGGTCACCGCCCGGTAATCGTTTGGAAAAGCTTTCCGGCGACCGTGAGGGACAATATTCGATCCGGATCAACAAGCAGTGGCGCATCTGCTTCGTCTGGACGCAAGCAGGACCGGAAAACGTGGAAATAACCGACTATCACTAGTCGGTTATTCTCGTGGAAAGGCTCATGACAAATCGGCCAAGGAGGGCCAGCGAGCATGACAATCAGTAAATCGCCTCCGATCCATCCGGGCGAAATCCTGCGGGAACTCTATCTTGAGCCGCTGGGGATGTCGGCATACGCGCTCGCAAGGCACCTCAATGTTCCGCGCACCCGCATAGAACGGATTGCGGGAGAGAAACTTGGTATCACCGCGGACACCGCCTTGCGTCTGGCAAAGTTTTTCAAGACCACCCCGGAATATTGGCTGAACTTGCAGAACGCTTTTGACATTAAGGCGGCTGCAACGAGGCTGGAAACGGACCTTGCGAATATCAAGGAATTGGAAGCCGCGTAGTTGTCAGCCTCCTGTCCCGTCACGGCCAGGCCGCATAGGATGGCGGCGGCATGTTCTGCTTCTGCCTTGCCGTTCTTCTGAAACGGCCGGGAGAGGTCCCCTCGTTGCGGGTGAAGAAGCGATTGAAGTAGCCGGGGTCCTGAAAACCCAATCGAAACGCGATTTCAGCGACTTGCAGCGAAGAGTTCAGAAGAAGGTCGCGCGCCTCTGACAGGAGTTCCCGGTGGATATAGGCCTGTGGCGAAAGCCCCGTGGCCTTGCGGACCGCAAATCCCAGTCGCTCGCGGGTAACGCCGAGATGGTGTGCATAATCTTCGACGGCCCATTGATCGTGCTTGTGCTGGCTCACCAGAAGGACGAAACGTTCGGTGAGGCCGCCCGGGGTGGAGACGGCGGCGGCAATATCGGCGATGGCGTGATGGCAGATGCGGACAAGAGTGACGCAGAGCAGGTTGGCGATGATCGTGTCGGAACCGGTCGTTGCGCGGACATTTTCGCTCGCGATTGTCTGGAGATAAGCCTCCAGTTCCTTTTGGTCCTGTTCTTCGGGCGTCTGTACCAGAATACGCTGCAGTATCGCGCGTACGGCGCTTGCGCTCGTGCCCGTCGGCATCGCGTGAGCCAGCCCGATTTCGGTTGTCGTCAACAGCGATCCGCGGCTTCCGGCGCTCAGTCTCACGCGGCCTGCTGGCCCTATGGGCAGCCAGATGAGCCCCGGCGAAGGGGCATCCAGCCTCTTTTCGCCCTGCGTGATCTCCGCTTCCCCGATAGAAAGCAAAAGAAGATGGGCGCTGTCTGATTCCAGCCGGAACTCCGATACGCGCAGCGAGGAGGCGAAGGAGCGTGCCGTGATCTCCACGCGATTGGCGGCAAACTGGCTGTGCAGCGGCATTCAAACTCCAAAAGTGCAATAATGCACTACACTAGTGCATTTTATATGCGACTGTCATTGCTAAACTTTGATCAGCGCGCGGGGAGTCTTGAGGAGAAGGGCTGCCCGATCGAGCGCTTTGGGAGGAACATCATGAACAATTTGAAGCGCAGAACACTGTTCTGCCTGCTCTCCGGTGCTGCCCTGTCGGCAGTGTCTTTCAATCACGCCACTGCGCAGGACCGCACTTCGGTAAAGATTGGCTATGCCGTGTCAAAAAGCGGCGCCAATGCCACCGGCGCGGGTATCACGACCATTCCGAACTACAAATTATGGGTGAAGGAGGTCAACGATGCCGGCGGCCTCACGCTGCCCGATGGCAAGCGCTTGCCAGTTGACGTGGTCGAATATGACGACCGTTCCTCGGCCGAGGACGCGGTGCGGTTCACCGAGCGGCTGGCCAGCCAGGACAAGGTGGATTTCATCCTGCCGCCCTGGGGCACGGGATTTAATCTGGCGGTTGCGCCGCTTTATGACCGTTTCGGTTATCCGCAGCTCGCGGTCACCGGCGTCACCGACAAGGCGCCCGATTTCGCCGCGCGCTGGAAGAAGAGCTTCTGGATGCTGGGCGGGGGGCACGACTATGCCAATGCACTGGCCGATGTTTTGAAAGCCGCC
Organism: Agrobacterium sp. 5Ca39; assembly: GCF_055382365.1. Lineage (NCBI taxonomy): Bacteria > Pseudomonadati > Pseudomonadota > Alphaproteobacteria > Hyphomicrobiales > Rhizobiaceae > Agrobacterium > Agrobacterium sp. 5Ca39. Next base: position 948,006 of record NZ_AP026437.1, read on the forward strand.
CGCGAAGCAGGCCAGATCAATGACAAGGTGGCCGTGATATCTGTCGCGGACGGTTTCGGCATCGATCTCATAAAGGCTGCGCGACCCGCGCTGAAGGAAGCGGGTTTTACGCTTGCTTATGACAAGACCTATCCGGTCGGCACCTCCGATTTTGCCGCGCTTGTGAACGAGGCCGCGGCAAGCGGTGCGGACAGTTTCATCGCCTTCTCCTACCCGCCGGACAGTTTCGCGGTAACGAAGCAGGCGCAGACTGCACGATATAATCCGAAGGTGTTCTACGTCGGTGTCGGCGGTGCTTTCCCGATTTTCCCGAAAGTTTCCGATGGCAAGCAGGAAGGCGTCATCAGCATCGGCGGCGTCGATGGCAGCAGCGACAGGATCGAGGATTATTTCAAGCGTCACGAAGCTTTCATCGGCACCAAGCCGGACAGCTGGGCAAGCGCCATCACCTATGCGAGCCTCGAAATGCTGGCCCAGTCAATCCAGCGTGTCGGTCTCGACAAGGCGGCGGTGGCAGGCGAGCTTTCGACGGGAAGCTTCGACACCGTTATCGGCCCGGTCAAACTTGAAGACAACCAGCTTCGTCAGCTGTGGTGGGCGGGGCAATGGCAGAGCGAGCGTTTTGTGGCGATTGCACCTGCGGATCGTCCCGGTGCGGCCAAACCCGTGGTCCCGAAGCCGCAATGGTAAGCCCTTTCCGGCCGGGACCCGTGAACCCGGCCGGAAGGCTTCGGCCATGTTCCAGACTGGAGACATTTCCTTGTTCTTATCCACCCTCATCTTCGGCTTGATGCTGGGAGGGACCTATGCGCTGATCGCGCTTGGACTTTCGCTGCAATATGGCATCGCTCGCATCATGAACCTCGCTTATGGCGAAGTGCTGATCGCGGCGGCCTTCATCACCTTCGTTCTGTTTTCCGGTTACGGCCTTTCGCCGCTCTGGTCGCTTTTCATCATCGTGCCGCTCGGTTACGCCCTGTCTTTCGTGATCTACCGGGTCATGATGCGGCCGCTGGTGCGCCGTTCAGGCGGCTCCGGCCGTCTGGAAGTCGATTCGATTCTGGCAACCTTCGGACTGCTCTTCGTTATTCAGGGCATCATGCTCGTGGCGTTCGGCGGCAACTACCATTCTTATTCCTATCTCGCCGATGGTGTTGATATCTTCGGCACGACGGTGGCACTGAACCGGCTTCTGTCTTTCGGCTTGTCGGTCCTGATTGGTGGTGGGCTTTATCTGGCGCTCACCCGCAGCCGCTGGGGTCTTAACCTGCGGGCAGTGGCGCTGTCGCCCCGTTCCGCGCCGCTGGTCGGTATCGATGTGAACCGCGTGGCTTCCCTCGGCTTTGCTCTCGGTGGCGCACTCGCCGTGGCGGGCGGGGTGATGATCTCGATGTACCAGACCTTCTCCGCTTCCTATGGCGTGGTCTTCACCATGAAGGCGCTTGTCGTCGTCATCATGGGCGGTGTCGGCAATTTGCTCGGCGCGCTGGTCGCCGGCCTGCTGCTCGGCCTCGTGGAAACCTTTGTGCTGGTTTATGTCGATCCCGGCCTCACACTTGCCGCCACCTACCTGCTCTTTCTCGTGGTCCTGCTTTGGCGTCCGGAAGGCATCTTCGCAAGGAGGGGCAAATGATTCCGCTTCTGATCGGCCTCGCCGCAGCCGCGCTGCTGGCGTTTTCCCCCTTCTTCTTCGATGCCTATGGTGTCGGCGTCATCATCGGCCTTCTCGGTTATGCCACGCTTGCTTCCGCCTGGGCGATGTTCTCCGGTCCGACCCGCTATATATCGCTCGCCACCGTCGCCTTTTTCGGTGTCGGGGCCTATACGGTCGCGGTGCTGAGCGAGGTTTTGCCATGGCCGCTCGTCCTGCTGTGCTCCGCCCTTGTCGGCGCCGCGCTTGCTTTCGTCGTCGGGCTTTCCACGCTGCGCGTCGCCGGCATTTATTTCGTGATCTTTTCCTTCGGCCTCGCCGAACTCATCCGCCAGCTCATCACCTGGTATGAAGTGAATGTGACCGGAACGCTAGGGCGCTATATCTTCCTGCCGCTGGAGCCGCAGCATGTCCTCTGGCAATTGCTGGTGCTGGCCGCCGTTACTCTTGTCCTGTCGACGCTCATCGACCGCAGCAAGCTCGGCCTGGCGCTGAAGGCGATCGGCGATGATGAGGTGGTGGCCGCCCATGCAGGAATTAATCTTGCCCGCACCAAGCTGACGCTCTTCGTGCTGTCCGCCACCATCATCACGCTTGTTGGCGCCATCCAGGCCCCGCGCTGGGTCTATATCGAGCCGGCCATCGTCTTCAATCCTCAGGTTTCCTTCCTCACCGTGATCATGGCCCTGCTTGGCGGAGCCGCGCGCCGCTGGGGACCCATCCTCGGTGCTGTGCCGCTGTTCCTGCTGTTCGAATGGCTGGGCGCCAATTTCCCCAACCATTTTTCCATCATTCTCGGCGCTCTCTTCATCCTCATCGTCTTCGTGTTGCCGGACGGCGTGCTGGCGGCGCTGGAGAAGTTGCGCAAAAAGGAGAAGACGGCATGAGCACCGTTCTCGAAATTGCTGATATCCGCAAGACCTTCGGCGGGCTGAAGGCAGTGGATGGTCTGGGCCTGACTATCAAGGCCGGCGAGGTCGTGGGGCTGCTCGGGCCGAACGGTTCCGGAAAGACGACGCTGATGAACCTGATCTCGGGCGCGCTGAAGCCGACGGAGGGATCGATCCGGCTGGAAGGGCAGGAGATTGCCGGCCGGCGGCCGGATGCGATTGCGCGCGCTGGCGTGGCGCGCACCTTTCAGCTCGTGCGGCTTTTGCCTTCGCTCTCCCTGCTGGACAATGTCGCGGTTTCGGCCATGTTCGGGCAGCAGCGGTTGTCCCGCCCCGCGGCGGAGAAGGTCGCGCGCACCTGTCTGGAAAGAATAGGGCTCGCGGGGCGGGAAGTCATGCCGGCCGGCGATCTCACCTATATCGATCAGAAACGCCTCGAACTGGCGCGTGCGCTTGCGGGCGAACCGAAGCTTCTGCTTCTTGACGAATGGCTCGCGGGCCTCAACCCCACGGAGTTGGAGGAGGGGATCGCGCTGATCCGGCGGCTGGCATCGGAAGGAACGACCATTCTGCTGGTGGAACATATCATGGCGGCCGTGCGCGCTCTTTGCCCGCGCTCCGTGGTCATGGCGGCCGGCCGCAAGATCGCCGACGGGCCGACGGCAGCGGTGCTTGATGATCCGCAGGTCATCTCCGCCTATCTGGGAGCGCCACATGCTTGAAATAGATGCGCTAACAATCCGCTACGGCAAACATCTCGCTGTTGATGGCATATCGCTCAATGTTGCGAAGGGCGAAACAGTGGTTCTGCTTGGCGCCAATGGCGCCGGCAAGTCGTCGCTGCTGAAAGCCGTCGGCGGCATGGTTGTGCCGGCATCCGGCGAAGTGCGCGTCGACGATGCGTCGCTTGCCGCTCTCCCTCCTCATCGGATCGTGGACCGCGGCGTGGCGCTGGTGCCAGAAGGACGCGGAATTTTCGCGGCGCTGACAGTGGAGGATAATCTTCGCCTCGGCGCCAATCCCCGCCATGCCCGTTCAGCAGAAAATGTGACGCGGGAGCATATTTTCTCGCTGTTTCCGCGTCTCGCCGAACGCCGGCAGCAGCTTGCCGGCACCATGTCCGGCGGCGAACAGCAGATGGTCGCCATCGGGCGGGCGCTGATGTCGGCACCGGATTATCTGTTGCTGGACGAGCCGAGCCTTGGCCTTGCGCCCATCGTTACGCAGGAACTTTTCGCCGCCTTGGCGGAGATCAAGAAGACCGGCCTCTCCATTCTGCTCGTGGAGCAGAATGTGCGCGAAAGCCTCGCGCTTGCCGATCGCGGATATTTGCTGGAAGCGGGGCGTATCGTCGGGGCAGGCAAAGCTGAAGCCCTCTCTGCCGATACCGCCGTGCAACGGGCGTTTCTCGGCGGCACCACCGCCGCCATTGTCTGAATTCAGGAGGAAGACCATGCAGACTGTCAATCTTTTCATCGGTGGCGACCATTGCCCGGCCGCGAGCGGAAAGCGCTTCTCGCGTCACAATCCGATCACCGGCGACGTCGCGACCAGCGCGGCGGCGGCAACGGTGGAGGACGCTACCCGTGCGGCCGACGCTGCCGCTGCCGCCTTTCCCGTCTGGTCGGCCACATCGCCCGGCGAGCGCCGCCGCCTGCTGCTGGCGGCGGCTCAGGCGCTACTCGCCGCCGGGCCTGACATTACCCAGGCGATGAAGGAAGAAATCGGCGCGACCGATGCCTGGGCTGGTTTCAATGTGAAGCTCGCAAGCGATATGCTGGTGGAGGCCGCAAGCCTGACCACCCAGATCAAGGGCGAGATCATTCCCTCCAACCGTCCCGGCACCATGGCGATGGCGCTGCGCCAGCCGGCGGGCGTTGTGCTGTCCATCGCGCCGTGGAATGCGCCGGTCATTCTCGGCGTACGTTCCATCGCCACGCCGCTCGCCTGCGGCAACACGGTTGTGATGAAGACTTCGGAGCTTTGCCCTCGTACCCATGCGCTGATCATCGAGGCGGTGGCGTCGGCAGGTCTGCCGAAGGGCGTGCTCAATGCCGTCTCCAATGCGCCGGAGGATGCAGCAAAGATCGTCGACACGCTGATTGCGCACTCCGCTGTCAGACGCGTCAACTTCACCGGGTCAACCCGCGTTGGCCGCGTGATTGCCGAAACGGCCGGCCGTTACCTGAAACCGGCGCTGCTTGAACTCGGCGGCAAAGCGCCGTTCATCGTGCTTGATGATGCCGATATCGACGCCGCTGTAGCGGCGGCCGCCTTCGGCGCCTACATGAACCAGGGCCAGATCTGCATGTCGACGGAGCGCATCATCGTGCTCGACAGCGTTGCCGATACATTCGTGCAGGCCTTCGCCAAAAAAGCGTCCAACCTCACGGCCGGAGACCCACGCGAGGGAAAAACACCGCTAGGCTCGCTGGTCAGCGCCGAAGCGACGTCACGCATAAGGGCGCTGGTGGACGACGCCGTGTCCAAAGGCGCAAAGCTGGTCGCGGGTGGTGGCGGCACCGGCACCATGCTGGATGCGATCGCCATCGATGGCGTCACTCCCGCCATGCGGCTTTATTCCGAGGAAAGTTTCGGTCCGATCGTTTCCATCATCAGGGCCGGCAGCGTCGATGAGGCGGTAAGCATAGCCAATGAAACAGAGTTTGGTCTTTCCGCCGCGATTTTCGGCAGGGACCAGGCGCGGGCGCTTGCCATTGCCGCGCGGATCGAAAGCGGCATATGCCACATCAACGGGCCGACTGTTCACGATGAGGCGCAGATGCCTTTCGGCGGGGTCAAGGCCTCCGGTTACGGCCGCTTCGGCGGCACGGCGGGCATTGCGGAATTCACCGAATTACGCTGGGTCACGCTGCAGGACGGGCCGCTGCATTATCCGATCTGAACCGGACGCCGGGGGCGGCTGCGGCGGCCTCACCGCCGCTCGTCGATCAGCCAGCCGGTGAGTTTTCTCACCGCGCTGTCGCTGCTTTTCGGCCGCATCAACCAGTAGCCGCGCCCCGGTGCATCGAGGCTAGGGCCTGCCGTGACCAGTACGCCAGCCTCGAGCAGTGGATCGACGAGCCCGGCCCAGCCGAGCGCAAAGCCCTGTTCTCCGGTGGTCGCCTGAACCACCATGGTGTAATTGTTGAAGCTGATGTCGCCGCCGTCGTTTTCGGGGCCTCTCTGAACGCCGAAATGCTTGAAATAGGAAGGCCAGTCGAACCAGTGCGCTGATGAGGTATTTTCGAGGTGGATGAGTTTCCGCCGTGAAAAATCAGCAACGCCTGCGGGCGCTGGCGTTGCTGCCAGAAACGCAGGTGAACAGACCGGCGTGACTTTTTCCGAAAGCAGCAGTACGGCCCCGTCACCCGCCTCCTGCCGGGTGCCGAAAATGATCATCACGTCGCTGTCATGCTTGCCCTGACCCAACGGGTCCTGCGTGGCAACGATCTGGATGTTGATGTCAGGGTTGAGCGCTCGAAATCCGTGCATCCGCGGAATGAGCCACAATGACGAAAAGGCATAGTCCGTATGCAGGCGGATGGTCTGGCGTTCCTCCGTCCGCCGAAGCTGCTGCGCGAGGAGATCAATGGCATCGACATTACGGGAGACGATCTCGAACAGCCTTTGTCCCTCTGCCGTCAGATCGATGCCGCGATGTTTGCGGCGGATGAGCGCCACCCCAAGCTCCTCTTCGAGCCTGCGCATCTGATAGCTGACGGCAGGCTGGGTGAGCCGCAGGGAGCCCGCCGCCGCCGTCAGGCTGCCCTGGCGGGCAACCTCGGTAAAGATGCGCATCCATCCGAGATCGAGCGGCCGGTCTGACATTAAATTTCCTTATATCACTTATCGAAAAATACCCGCTTCACAGGCAAAAACAATGTGGTGTTCAATAAACTGGACTAATACAAGGGGAGCCGCAATGAAAACCGTTTCTCATCTGCACCGCATCGCCGCCGGCCTGTTCCTGTCCGTGGCGGCCTTCTCCACCCCGCTTCAGGCGGCCGATGACGCGTCCTGCAAGCTCGTACGTCTAAGCGATCCCGGCTGGACGGATATTACCGCAACCAATGGCGTCGCCTCGGTACTGCTCGATGCATTGGGTTATGAAGCCGACGTCAAGACGCTTTCCGTGCCCATTGGCTATCAGGCGATGAAGAACGGCGAAATCGACGTTTTCCTCGGGAACTGGATGCCGGCGCAGAAATCCTTCGTAGATGACCTCAATTCGGCGAAAGCTGCCGAGGTCTTGACGAAGAATCTCGAGGGCGCCAAGTTCACGCTGGCGGTGCCTTCCTACATGGCGGAGAAGGGCGTGAAGGATTTCGCCGATCTCGCCAAACATGCCGATGAATTCGAGAGCAAGATTTACGGTATCGAGCCCGGCGCACCCGCCAACCAGAATATCCAGAAGATCATAGACGCCAATGATTTCGGCCTTAAAGGCTGGCAGCTCGTCGAATCGGGTGAGCAGGCCATGCTGGCGCAGGTGGAACGGGCGGGCCGGGATAAGAAGGCCGTGGTCTTCCTTGCCTGGGCGCCGCATCCGATGAACGAGAAGATCGATATCGCCTATCTCTCCGGCGGTGACGCCTATTTCGGCCCGAATTTCGGCGGCGCAGAGGTTTATACGCTTGCCCGCACCGGCTGGCCGGAAAAATGCCCCAACGCGGCGGCGCTCTTCAAAAACCTGAAGTTCGATATCGGCATGGAAAATACCCTCATGGGTTCGATTCTCGGCGGAGAGGATTCCAAAGCCGCGGCAGCGGCCTGGGTGAAGGCCAACCCCAAAGCGCTGGATGGCTGGCTGCAGGGCGTTACCACGCTGGATGGAAAACCGGGTGCGGATGCCGTTAAGGGCAAGCTTGGTCTCTGAGCCGGAAAGTGGAAATGCCGCGTCCCAATATCCTCATTCTGATGGTCGACCAGTTCAACGGGACGTTGTTTCCCGATGGACCGGCCGATTTTCTCCATGCACCGCATCTGAAAGCCTTGGCGGAGCGGTCTGTACGCTTCGCCAATACCTATACGGCCAGCCCGCTTTGTGCGCCGGCCCGCGCCTCCCTAATGTCCGGGCAATTGCCAAGCCGGACGCGGGTTTACGACAATGCCGCCGAGTTCGCCTCCGACATTCCGACCTATGCGCACCATCTGCGGGCAGCCGGTTATTACACCGGTCTCTCAGGCAAGATGCATTTCGTCGGGCCTGACCAGCTGCACGGCTTCGAAGAGCGTCTGACGACCGACATCTATCCCGCGGATTTTGGCTGGACGCCCGATTATACCAAGCCGGGCGAGCGGATCGACTGGTGGTATCACAATCTGGGTTCGGTGACGGGTGCAGGGGTTGCCGAAATCACCAACCAGATGGAGTATGACGACGAGGTAGCCTACCACGCCACCCGCAAGCTCTATGACCTGTCTCGTCGGCTCGATGACCGGCCGTGGTGTCTGACGGTCAGCTTCACCCATCCGCACGATCCCTATGTGGCGCGGCGGAAATTCTGGGATCTCTATGAGTATTGCCCGGCGCTCGATCCGCAGTCGGAGGCCATTGCTTTCGATCAGCAGGACCCGCATTCGAAACGGTTGCTGGAAGCCTGTGACCACAATGCCTTCGATATTTCGCCGGAGCAGATACGCCGGGCACGCCGCGGTTACTTCGCCAACGTCTCCTATATCGACGAGAAGATCGGCGAAATCCTTGGCGTCCTGAAGGCGACGCGGATGGAGGAGGACACCATCGTCCTCTTCCTTTCAGACCATGGCGATATGTTGGGTGAGCGCGGCCTGTGGTTCAAGATGTGCTTCTTCGAGGGCTCGGCCCGCGTACCGCTGATGATCGCCGCGCCGGGCTGGCAGCCGGCATTGATCGATACGCCGGCCTCGACACTGGATGTGACGCCGACGCTGTGCGGTCTGGCAGGGCTTGATATCACCTCGCTTAAACGCTGGACGGATGGCGAGGATCTGGCGCCGTTGGCTGCTGGCACCGGCGGGCGCGGCCCGGTGCCGATGGAATATGCGGCCGAAGGCTCGATCTCGCCGCTCGTCGCCATCAGGGACGGTCGGTACAAATTGTCCGTCTGTGAGGCCGATCCGCCGCTGCTTTACGATCTGGACGCCGATCCCGAAGAGCGCACCAATCTCGCTGGCGATCCCGCTTTCAGCGACGTGCTCTCGTTGCTTTCCGCCGAAATTGGCCGGCGGTGGCAGTTGCCGGTGTTCGACGCCGCCGTTCGCGAAAGTCAGGCGCGGCGCTGGGTGGTCTATAAGGCGCTGCGCAACGGCGCCTATTACCCGTGGGACTACCAACCCTTGCAGAAGGCTTCGGAACGCTACATGCGTAACCACATGGACCTCAACGTGCTGGAAGAAAACCAGCGTTTTCCGCGCGGCGAGTGAGGCGGGCAAGGTGCCTCAAGCGGTGGTCGACACCCTCGGAGCGCCGCCCGCCGCCTGCACGGCAAGACTGCCCGCGGCAACCCCGGCTGTGAGGCATTGCTGTTCGTCCCTGCCTTGAAGCCAGGCATCAAGAAAACCGGCATTAAAGGCGTCGCCGGCGCCGGTCGTATCGATCACGGGTACTTCCTGGGCTGCCAGATGCTGCAAGCCCCTTCGACAAGATACCCAAGCGCCCTGCGCGCCGCCTTTCAGCGCCACGACGGGAAAGGCCTCTGACAGGGCGTGGGTGGCTCTTTCCGGGTCAGAATGCCCCGTGATTGCTCCCGCCTCTTCAAGATTGGGCAAAAACACGTCGACACCGGCACAGGCCTTCAGCAGCCCCTTGTCGTAGATCAGCGAAGCATCCCAGCTTGGATCGAGCGATACTGACAATCCGCTTGCCTTGGCGCGTGAAACCAGATCAGGCATCTCATGCAGCGTGGCGAACTCGGCGATGTGCAGATGCCGGGCGTTATCCCACGCGAAGGCGGCATCGAGCGTCGAGGGACGGGCGGCGCCGGCACGGCGCGTCAAAAATGCCCGGTCCTGGCCAACCACCGTCGCCACCGTCACCTGCGGTCCGGCATCTGCTGCATGTTCCAGAAACCGCAGGTCGACGCCGCTTTGCGCCATTTTCTCACCGATGTCGCGCGAAAACGTATCGGTGCCGAGCCTTGCGAGCAGAGCAACCGGGCGTCCGACGTGGGCGAAATGGGCTGCGGCAATGAAGGCTCCGCCGCCGGGGGCGATTTCCATGTCTCGGGCAAACAGTTCCCGGCCGAGCACTGGCAGTTCATTAAGACCGGTGAAAATGAGGTCACAATAGATCCGGCCGACGCTGATGACGGCAGTTTTTTCCGTTGTCATCATGCGCGGCCCAGAAGCTTTTCCGTCTTGGCGTCGAAAAGATAAAGCGAACCTCGCTCCGCCTGGCATTGGAGCCTGCTGCCGACGGCCGGAATGGTTTTGCTTCTCGCCGTGGCAATCACAGAACTGGTATCGGTGTCCAGATGAACAAGCGTCTCCGGCCCGAGCGGCTCGACTGCCGTTACCGTTCCTTCCAGGGTAAACGTCCCCTGAGCGGACCCAGACTCCCCAACAAGCAGATCATGCGGCCGGACGCCGATCAGAAGCTCACCCGTGGCGGACGGCGCGACGCTGTCGCCGGCTCTGGTTCCGCGCAGCAGGTTCATCGAGGGGCTGCCGATGAAGCGTGCGGTAAAGATATCGACGGGTGTTTCATAAAGTTCCGTTGGCGTGCCGACCTGCAGGATGTGGCCGTCCTTCATGACGACGATCCTGTCGGCCATGGTCATGGCTTCCACCTGATCGTGGGTGACATAAACGGTTGTCGTCTTAAGACGCTGATGCAAGCGCTTGATTTCAATACGCATCTGTGCGCGCAGCTGGGCGTCTAGATTTGACAGTGGCTCATCGAACAGGAAGGCGGCGGGATCGCGCACCATGGCGCGGCCGATGGCGACACGCTGCCGCTGGCCGCCTGACAGGGCCGCCGGCCGCCGGTCGAGCAGGGCCTCCAGACCGAGCACCCGGCCGGCCTCCTCGATGCGGCGGTTCTTTTCCTCGCGGTCAAGCTTCGAGGTGTAGAGGCCAAAGCCGATGTTCTGGCGAACCGTCATATGCGGATAGATCGCATAGTTCTGGAAGACCATCGCGATGTTGCGCTGTTTCGGTTCCTTCTCATTGACGATGTCGCCGCCGATCTTCAGCGCTCCGTCGGAGATTTCTTCCAGCCCGGCGATCATTCTGAGGGTGGTGGATTTGCCGCAGCCGGACGGGCCGACAAAAACGACGAATTCGCCGTCTTCAATGGCAAGATCGATGCCCTTGACCGCCTCGACCTTGCCGTAGCGCTTCACGAGTTTATTGAGTTCGATTGTCGCCATCATCGGGCTCCCGTCAGGGCGGTGAATTTCTCTGTGAGTTCCGCGGCCTTTGCCGCTTCGTGATCGGCGGATCGCCGTGCTTCCGCCTCGAATGCAGCAAGCCTGTTGCGATAGGTGGCAATCGCCTCCCGCATCGGTTCGGGGGCAGGGCCGCCGAAACGGCTGCGTACGGCAACGAAGTGCTCGGGCGAAACGATCTGCCTGAATTTTTCCTCATCGATCCCGGTTTGCCGCCCTGTCAGCTCATGGAACGCCTTGAGGAACGGCTGGTAACCGTCGTTCGGCAGATCGCCTTTCAGCGCGACGACGCTCTTGGCAACAGTCGCGGCAATCTCATGGGCCTGGCGGAAAGACAGGTCTTCGATGCGGACAAGCGAATCCGCCAGTTCCGTGATGGTGATACACGACCGGCGGATGTTCTGGTCGACCCTTTCGGGATCGATGCTGATCTGGCCAACGAGGCTGGCAAGAAGATCGAGAACCCGGCCGGCAGAGGCGAAGGCCTCATAACCCATGCCCTGCGTTTCGCCCTCACTGTCATTCATGTCGGTGAAGGGCGTATTATGCATCACATCCAGCACCGTGCGCGCCCGCCCGAATGTCTGGCTGGCGAGGTGGCGCAGATGTTCAATTGGCACCGGGTTTCGCTTCTGCGGCATGATCGAGGAAATCTGCACCAGCGCATTCGGCACGTAGATCTGGCCAACCTCGAAACTCGTCCAGAACTGGAAATCCTGGATGAGCCGTCCGAGATGCAGGAACATGAGCTCGATCGCGCCATAGGTCGCGGTCGTGTAATCCACGGCGGCGATGCAGGAATAGGAATTGCGTAAGGGTGCAGCAAAGCCCAGCAATTCGGCGACCCGCGCCCGATCGATGGGAAAGCCCGAGGTGGTGATGGCGGCAGCGCCCATCGGCGAAAGATCGACGATGCGGCGCGCCTCCGCAAAACGTTCGATATCCCGGATCAGCACCTCGATCGCTGCCGAAAGGTAGTGGCCGAAGGTGGTGGGCTGGGCCGGCTGCCCATGGGTGTAAGCCACGATCAGCGTGGCTTGATTGCGTTCGGCGGCATCGATCAGCGCTTTCAGCAGGACACGCGCCTTGACGGTGAGCGTGTCGATCTTGTCCTTGAGGCCGATCTTGAACAGCGTGTGATCGATATCGTTGCGCGAACGGGCCGTGTGCAGGCGGCCGGCGACATCGACGCCGATGCGGGCTTTCAGCTCTTTCTCGATCAGGAAGAAGAAATCCTCGACTTCGCCGGTATAAACAAGCTCCGCGGGTTCTATGGTTTTGTCGATGTCTTCGAGTGCGCCGGCGATCTTGGCCGCCGTATCGGCATCGAGAATACCGGTCTCGCGCAGCATGACAAGGTGGGCGCGGTCTATGCGGCGGAACCCATCTACGTGGTGGTTCTTGGCGCCCTCGAAAAGCGGGCGCAGCACGGTTTCCTTGTAGACAGGGTCGGGAAACTTGCTGGTATCCGACTGGCGCGGGTTGATATCGGCCATGATGTTATCCTTTCAGGCCCGCCAGCATCACACCGCGAACGATGTAGCGTTGCAGGACGATGAAGACGATGAGGGTGGGGATGGTCGCAATGGCTGCGCCCGTCATGATCATTTCCCACTGGATCTGCTGTTCCACGGCAAAGCTCGAAAGGCCGACCGGCAGGGTGTAGAGCTCCTTGCTTGTCGTGACGATCAACGGCCAGAAGAATGCTGTCCAGTTCCCTAGGAAGGTGAAGATCGCGAGCGCGGAGAGCGCGGGCGTCACCAGCGGCAGGGCGACTTTCCACCAGATCTGGAATTCGTTCAGCCCGTCGACGCGCGCGGCCTCGATGAAGTCGTTCGGAACCGTCTCGAAGAACTGCTTCATCAGGAAGGTGCCGAAGGCCGTCATCATGCCCGGGAACATGATGCCCCAGTAGCTGTCGAGCCAGCCCAGCTGGCTGGACATCAGATACCAGGGAATGACGAGCATTTCGGTCGGGATCATCAGCGTCGACAGGATGGCGAGGAAGATGAAATAGCGGCCGCGAAACTCGAACTTCGCCAGCGTGTACCCGACCAGACTGTCAAAGAAGCAGTTGGAGACGGTAACGATGACCGCAACCAGCATGGAGTTGAAGAACCAGCGCAGGAAACGGCCGTCGGCCATGACCGTGATATAGTTGGCAAGCGTCGGTGCCGCGGGAATGAGCCTGAGATCATAGACCTGGTCCGCCGTCTTGAACGAGGTCGAGAACATGAATAGTAGCGGCGAAACCATGATCAGGCCGCCGATGAACAGCAACGTCCAGGCGAGAATGCGACCGGGGCGGATACGGGCGTGGGAAAGTGGCTTTGCTTCGCTCATTTCTTTTCCCTCAGGACCCAGAGCTGGATCAGCGATACGACGAGAAGAATGGTAAACAGGACGACCGTCTGCGCTGCCGCATAACCCATGGCATAGGAATTGAACGCCGTCTGATAGATCATCAGCACCAGCGGTTTCGTTGAGCCGAGCGGTCCGCCCGGATCATTGGTCGTCATGTTGTAGACCTGGTCGAAGATGCGCAGGAAACCGATGGACGAGAAGACCACGAGGAAGACCGTGGTGGGTTTCAGAAGCGGAAGCGTGATCTTGCGCAGGATCGCCCATTCGCCCAGCCCGTCGATGCGGGCGGCTTCGTAAAATGTCGTTGGAATGGCGCGCAGCCCGGCCATGAAGATGATGATCTGGAAGCCAAGGCCTGCCCAGATGGCTGTCACCATGATCGAATAAAGCGCCTGGTCCGTAGAGCGGATGAAGGGTTGCTGCGGAATGCCGAGAAGTGCGAAGACGTCGTTGATGATGCCGATGGGCGGCGGTTGATAGAACCAGCGCCAGACCCAGGCCATCGCGGCCGCCGTCGTCAGATAGGGCAGGAAATAAAGCGCGCGGATGAAACCGTGCAGGATGCGTACGCGGTCGAGATAAAAGGCGATGACGAAGGCGAGCACGAGGCTGATCGGCGTGCCGACGATGAGATACGTAAAGGTGTTCTTGAACACCTTCCAGAATTGCGGGTCCTTGAAGAGCTTGACGTAATTGGTGACGCCAATGAACTTTGCCGGCCTCAGCAGGTCCCAGTTGGTGAAGGACAGATAGAAGGCCTGAAGCGTCGGGTAAAAACGGATGATGCTGTAAAACAGGATAGGGATCGCCAGAAAGCTCCATATCCATAAGAGCCGTTTCGTGCGCATGGAAAGACGGTCCCCAAAGGAGCCGCCGGGGCGGCCGGATACCGCCCCCTGTTGATCTGTCGCTGTCATGGTTGGACCTGCGGTTTTCAGGGTTTCGCCGCGTCGATGATTTCCTGCTCGGCCTCGGCGGCCTGCTTGATGGAATCTTCAACCGACTGGCCCTCGAGCAGGACCCGGTTGGTCATGTCAATGGCGTTCTGGCGCTGGGCGGCCTCATCCATGAACAGTGTCGTGTGAGCATATTCCAGACCCTTCAGGAACGGCGCGTAGATCGGGTCCTTCAGGTTTTCTTCGGTCAGCGCTGCGGAGCGTCGCGCCGGCAGTTCGCCGACTGTCTTCAGCCAGATCGCCATGGCTTCCGGTGAAGAGATATAGGCGAGGAACTTCTTGGACGCCTCAAGCTCTTCACCCGTTGTCTTGGCGCTGATGCCGTTGGCGAAATAGCTCGCATAGTTGGAGCGGATATTCTTGTCATTGGTCGGAAGTTCGGTCACGCCCCACTCGAAATCCTTGATGGTGCGGAACGAGCCCAGCCGGAAAGTGCCGTCGATGGTCATGCCCGCCTTGCCGGCGCGGAAGGCGGCCTGGCCCTCATCCATGAAACCCACTTGGCCTATCTTCTTTTCAAGCTGCAGGCTGGTATAGAATTTCAGGGCCTGGATGCCCGGCTCGCTGTTATAGGTGACCTTCTGGTCGTTGTCGGTATAGGGCTCGCCACCATATTGGCGGATGAGCACCTCACGCCACCACTGGTGATCCTGTCCGCCCATATCGAGCGTGGAACCGGCGACGGTGAGATTGCCAGCGGCATCGTGCTTGGCGATCTTTTGCGCGGCGGCGACGAATTCATCGAGCGTCTTCGGCGGATTTGCGGGATCGAGGCCGGCCTCGGTAAAGAGCTTCTTGTTGTAGAACAGTGCAAGCGAACGAACCGCGGTCGGCAGGCCGTAATAGTCCTCGCCGCGTTTCATGGCGCTGACGATCGGGAAAAATTCGCTTTCGATCTTGTCATGCGGGAAAGCGTCTGTTGGCAGTGGCTGCAAAATCCCGCCCGCCGCGAATTTGTCGAGCCAGCCGTAAAACAGCTGCATCACGTCCGGGCCCTTGCCGGACATATTGGCGGCAATCACGCGTGTCTGGTAATCGGCATAAGGGAAGGTTACCTGCTTGACGGTGATGTCGGGATTGGCCTTCTGGAACTGTGCGATCAGCTCGTCCATGGCCTTCACGCGGGTGTCGAAGACATATTGCCAATATTCGATTTCAACCGCCTGCGCGGCGTTGAATGCAAATGTGCTGAAACCGGCAACCAAGCCGGCGAACAGAGTTGCCCTGCGCATGTAAGCCTCCTTTTCCTCCGCCCGGTCTTCCGGATGCGGAGCGATCGTTCCCTTTTCCGCGCTTTCGCGCGCGCTCATCGATTTGCCGGTGACGGAGTTTCCTCTTCCGCCCGGGCAAGCCTGACCCCCGGTCGCCCTTACGGTTCTCTGAAGGCAGGCATTTGTCAATAAGATAATTTACTTGAATTATTATATTGCGCTTATCGTCGGTTCGACGCTATTAATTTTCTAACAGACGGGAAGTTGAAGAGATGACGGTGCACACGGTGGACGCTTATCCCGTAGCAATCGGAAAAAACCCTGAGCGAAGCCGCGAACATAACAGGCGAGTCGTCCTCGATATTGTTCGGCGGCACGGGTCCCTGGGCCGCGCCCAGATCGCCAAGATCACGCATCTGACACCGCAGGCGGTCGCCAATATCGTCGATGAACTCATGGGCGAGGAGTTGCTGAAGGAACTCGGCCGTCGTCGCACCGGTCGCGGCCAGCCGCCGATCCAGTTTTCGGTCAACCCGGATGGCGGGGCGACGATCGGCGTGGAAATCGCCGCCGACCATATGGTCACCGTCGGTCTTGATCTCGCCGGCGTTCTTCGCACGCAGCGCATCACGCCGCTCTCGGACACGACACCGGAAGCCATATTCAAGACCTTTGCCGCCGAGCATGACGCCGTTGCCAAAAATCTAGGCTGCAGGCTGCTTGGCACCGGGGTCGTCATGCCCGGTCCCTTCGAGATCGATGGCATGACTTCGGTGGGGCCGACGACGCTTTCCGGCTGGGGCGGCATTGATGCCCGGCAGATGCTGGGCGAAGCCTGCGGCCAGCCGGTCGTGGTTGAAAACGATGCCACGGCCGCAGCAGTTGGGGAACGGCTGTTTGGTGCTGGTCTGGCGATCCCGAATTTCTGCATGATCTATTTCGGCGTCGGTATCGGCCTCGGCATCATCCAGGATGGCGCGCCCTATCGCGGTGCATTCGGGAATGCCGGCGAAATCGGCCATGTGACTGTTTCGCCGAGGGGAAGGCCTTGTCCTTCCTGCGGGCAGAGAGGGTGCCTGGAGGCTTATGCCTCAGTCTATGTACTGAAGGAAAAGCTTGTATGCGCCGGTGTTGCGGATACGGAACTTGATGATCTGGAGGCCCTGTTCAAGGCAGGCCATCCCGTGGTGAGGGAATGGATCGACGAAGCTGCGGCGCATCTGGCGCCCATGGTGGCGATGCTCGAGAATATTCTCGATCCGCAGACAGTCATTCTCGGCGGCGCTCTGCCTGAGGTCATCATCAGTGAAATCATTGCGCGGATGGGGCCTTTGCCGACCTCGGTCGCAAGTCGCAGGCAGCGGGAACTTCCGCGTGTCATCCATGGCAAGTCCGGGCAGTTGACTGCTGCCCTCGGCGCTGCCGCCTTGCCGCTTTTCGATATCGTCACGCCAAAACTTGAGACATCCATGGGAGCCGCAGCGCAGGCACCCGGCTGAATATTGGAGGATACTGCCCATGCTTACCCCCCGGGAGCGCATCGAACGGCAAATGGCCGATCCGTGGCTCATACGCCTGCATCGCAGGCTGAGCGCGCTGAAGTCCACGGTGACCGTCATGCATACCGGCGCGCATCCGGACGACGAGCAGAACGGGTTGCTTGCCTATTTCCGCATGGAGCTTGGCATGCGTACCATCATCGCCTGCTCGACACGTGGCGAGGGCGGTCAGAATGCGCTGGGGCCGGAAAGGCTTGGCGCGCTCGGCGTCATCCGCTCGCGGGAGCTGGAGGAGGCGGCCCGCGTCATCGATGCGGATATCAGCTGGCTCGGCCATGGGCCGGCGGATCTCATTCATGACTTCGGGTTCTCCAAGGATGGCGACCAGACCTTTGGCCGCTGGGGGCAGCAGCGCATCATTGAGCGGCTGGTGCGCGCCTATCGCAAGGAGCGGCCGGATATCGTCATCCCGACCTTTCTCGATGTGCCGGGACAACATGGGCACCACCGCGCCATGACGCGAGCGGCAAAGAGCGCCATCGCGCTGGCGGCGGACCCTGCGGCCTATCCTGAACATCTTGCAGAGGGGCTGAAGCCGTGGCAGGTGGCAAAATATTACCTTCCCGCGTGGTCGGGCGGTGGTGACACCTATGATGACGAAGTGCCGCCGCCGGAGACGACCCTGACAGTAAATGCTCGCGGCAGGGAGCAGGCGACTGGCGCGCAATATGACCGGATCGGCGAATGGTCGCGTTATTATCACGCTTCTCAGGGAATGGGACATTGGCCTAAGCTGGCGCAGGAGGTCTGGCCGCTGCATCTCGAACTCGCCAGTGATGCAGGGGGCGAAGAACGCTCGATCCTCGACGGGCTGCCGTCGTCGTTGTCAGACCTTGCGGTGTTCCCGGGCCTGGATACCGAATTGGCAAAGGCGCTGGTCAAGGCGGAACAGGCGATAAGCGAAGCGATATCAGCCTTTCCCGACAGGCAGCGGATCACGGCGTCACTTATTGCGGCGGCAGCGCTTTTGCAGACGGTGGACGAATCCGCCACTGCGGATTTCAGGGAACTGCACGGACATCGGATCAGGCGCAAGCGGGCGCAGGTCGATGCCGCCATCCTGACGGCGCTTGATGTTTTCGAGCGGGCCTACGCCGAGCCGGCGGAGATCGTTCCTGGCGGAACGTCGGTTCTTTCCGTGGAGCTTTCAGACAAGGCGGCTCACATTGATGTCGAGGTCACCCCGGTCCTGCCATCAGGTGTATCGTCATCCATCCAGTCACTTGGCGAGACGCGGGTCTTTACGCTTGTCGCGGATCAGGATGCACCTGTTTCCGGGCTGTATCAGCCTGACTGGAAAGCCATGGGCGGCAATGGCCATGCCTCAGTGCGGCTTTCCGCAACGGTTGAAGGCAGAACGGTTTCGGCCGCCTTCGACCTTGAGGAACCGTTTTTCGTGACGCCGGCGCAGTCGCTGACCATTGCGCCGGACGCTCTTCTGGTTCCGCTCGGACAGGGGCAGGAGGCGCATGTCTTTCAGGCGCATATAAAGGGCGCCGATGCGTCGCTGTCGTTCAGGAGTACGGGCGGCTGGAACCTGCGCAAGAACGGCGGCGACTGGATTGCCGAACGTAACGGCGAGGCCCGGGTGGGCCTTGCCCAGATCGAGGCGCTTGTCGGTGCGCAACCCGCATTTCAGATAACGCCGATCGCTTATCCGCACATCGGTCGGGCAAGATTTCTGGCGCCGTCCGTTCTGAAAATCCTCTCGCTGGACCTGAAGCTGCCCGAGAAGGCGCGGATCGGCTATGTCGGTGTTGGTGCTGACAGGGTGGGTCTTTGGCTGTCGCGAATGGGACTCGATGTCACCGACCTCGACGCTCAGGCGCTTGGCGGGGACCTGTCTTCCTTTACGACGATCGTTATTGGCATCTTCGCCTTCGGCATCCGCAGGGATCTCGCTGCCGCGACGGAGAAGCTTCACCGCTTCGTTGAAAACGGCGGTCATCTGGTCACGCTCTATCACCGGCCGACTGACGGGTGGAATCCGGAAACGACACCGGTCCGGCGTCTTGAGATCGGCAAGCCTTCCCTGCGCTGGCGTGTGACCGATCCGCAGGCGGAGGTAACGGTGCTCTTGCCCGACCATCCGCTGCTTGCCGGGCCGAACATGATTGATGCCGCTGACTGGGGGGGCTGGGACAAGGAGCGCGGGCTTTATTTCGCGTCGCGCTGGGATGATGTCTACGAGCCATTGCTCGCCATGCATGATGTCGATGAGCAGCCGCTGAAGGGTGCGCTGGTTTCGGGCGTCATCGGCAAGGGCAGGCATACCCATACCAGCCTCGTGCTGCATCACCAGATGGACAAGCTTGTGCCTGGCGCTTTCCGCCTCATGGCCAATCTTGTGCAACCGGCGTGAATGGCGACGATCAAAGTGAAGAACAGCAAGGCCCTCGCGAGACGGACACCCGCGCGGGCATAGGCTGGCTGTTGCTGGACATGACCCTTGTTGCGGGCGGTATGACCGCGCTCGTCAAGGCACAAGGCGTCACCTATCCCGCCTTCCAGCTCGTTTTCATCAGGGCGATGATTGGCCTGATGTTCATCCTGCCACTGATCTGGCGGCACCGGGGAGAAATGGTGCGCATCCAATATCCGTGGCGTAACATTTTCCGCATCTGCTGCAATGCCATCGCACTCACCAGCAATTTCATCGCCATCACCCTGTTGCCGCTTGCGACCGTCAATGCCGTTGGTTTTTCCCGGCCATTGGTGACGATGGCGATGGCTGTCGCCTTTCTTGGCGAAAGCGTGAGCCGCTTTCGCTGGGCGGGAGCCTGTCTTGCATTTGTCGGCGTTCTGGTCGTCATTGGGCCGGGCGGCGCTGAATTTGGCGTGGGCGTGATTGTTGTTCTGATATCGGTGGTGTTCGGTGCGCTTGCGGTTATCCAGACACGAGCGCTGCGGCGGGAGAACACCACTGTCATGATGGTGTTCTACACGGTGGGCCTCGCCGTCATCACTGCCATTCCGGCAATCTGGACATGGAAGCCGGTTGCGTCATTTGACTGGGTTCCGTTGCTCGGCATCGGATTGCTGGCGCAAATGGGACAATATTGCTTCCTGCGGGCCTATCGTATCGCGGATGCAAGCGTCCTTGCGCCGGTCAGCTATCTGTCGATCCTGTTTGTGACCGCTGTCGGATATTTCCTCTTCGATGAGGTGCCAGAAACCCGCGTTGTACTTGGTATCGTCATCATCCTCGTTTCGCTGCAATCGACTGCGCTTGCGGAATATCTTCTGAAGAGGTTGCGGCGCAAACGGTGATTGTTACCGCTGCTGCGCCAGAAGGCGGAGCCGTATCCAGCTAAGCGCGGAGGACTTGGCGCGATCGTAAAAGGCGCGGGCAAAGCGCACGTAGCGCATGATCCAGGCCAGCCAGCAATAGGTCAGGAGCTTTTCCCGGCCCGCATGATAGATGCGTTCGACAATCAGGAAGGTCGAAAGATGGGCAATGATCGTCAGAACTACCCCCGACTTGAAAGCCCCATGGGCGAAGAGGACGAGGCCTATTATCTTCATCGGTTCCGCAATCGCGAAGGGAACGGCGAGACAGAGTAGAATGGCAAGGCGCGGCAGCTGCGCTATCCGGCTTTCCAGCCGCTGGATGAATGTCAGCTTCGACAGGGCCCTGATGACCGGCCGGTAGAGCGGACGGAAAATCCCGTCGAGGACCATGGCGAAAACGATGATCGCCCTGAGCGGAAAGACGAGAATCGTCCGGATTTTGATGTTCACCTCTGCCAGCCTCCAAAGAAGGTGTAACGCCTATTCTTAATCGCCTGAAACATGTCAAAACCAAGTCCTGTTTCGCGTCAGCCCTGCCTGACACTGGCATACATGCCGGTGGTGCGGAATTCGCTCGGATTGGTGCCGTAAAGCCTGCGGAACACCTTCGAAAAATAGTTCGGATCCTCGAAACCGCACAGCACCGAGACTTCCTTGATTGGAATGTTGGCTGCGGTGGTCAATAGCTTGGCTGCCCGTCTCAGGCGCCTTTGCAAGACGAATTCCGCCGGCGGCAGGCCTTCGCTTGCGGTGAAGATTCGGGAAAAATGCGCGCGGCTGAGACCCGCCACGGCGGCCAGGTCGCTGACGGAAAGCCGGTCGCCAAGGTGGCTGTCTATATAGCTCAGCACCTGCTGCATGGTGCGATATTCGCCACTAAAGGAAGGGTGCGAGCCGAAGACATCGTCATAAAGCGTCATCGCCGCCTCATAGGCGACAGCGGACGCCGCCCCCGGTGTCTCGGCACCGTTGACGAGACGTGAGCAGCATCCGGCGAGATGATCCACCGTTTCCGGCTGCAGCTTGAGGATCGGGCCGGTGACGGAGAGAATGTTGCGGTGGATGCGCAGCGCTTCCTCGCCATTCATCGAAATCCAGAAGAACTCCCACTCCTTGCCATCTTCCAGCCAGTAGCGGTGATTGTGGGGGATGAGCAGCAGCAGGGTTTCGCCGGGCCTCACCACGTAATGACGGTTCTCATAGCGCAGGTTGCCCTGACCGCTGATGCAATATTGCAGGACGGTAAAGGGCGTCTGGCCGCGCTTGCGCCCATCCCAGTCGTAATTGCCACTGCGGCGGATTTCATAACCGCTGCTGGTCGGCATGGTGTGCAACGTCTGGCGGCCGCGCGGCAGGGAGACGGTGCGCATGCCGGGTCCCTGATCGATCAAATCCTGCAGCACAAAATTACCCATGAAAGCATAATCCTTCTCTGGTCCTCGCCGGTATTATACGCATAATCCCGATCCGAGGAGACAGCCAGCAGGATATTGTTGCTGAAAAATTGGAGAGGAAGGCCGGTTTTCCGGGATTCTTACGGGTATTTTTCTGCAATGCCATTTTACGATCCGTCGGCCCGTTTCACCCGTTCGATTTGCAACAGAGGTGGCGTTATGAGTTTCAAAATCGCTATAATTGGCGCAGGCAGCGTCGGTTTCACGAAAAAACTGTTCACCGATCTCCTGTGTGTCCCGGAGTTTCGCGATATTGAAGTCGCGCTCACGGATATCAGCCAGCACAATCTGGATATGATCAGGGCGATCCTCGACAAGATCGTTGAGGCCAATGGTTTCCCCGTCAAGGTGACCGCCCATACGGACCGCCGCCGGGCGCTGGAGGGCGCGAAATACGTCATCAGCTGCGTGCGGGTCGGCGGGCTCGAAGCCTATGCGGACGATATCCGCATTCCACTGAAATACGGCATCGACCAGTGCGTGGGCGATACGATCTGCGCGGGCGGCATTCTCTACGGTCAGCGCAACATTCCCGTCATTCTGAATTTCTGCAAGGATATCCGCGAAGTCGCCGCACCGGGTGCGAAATTCCTGAACTATGCCAACCCCATGGCCATGAACACCTGGGCAGCCATCGAATATGGCAAGGTGGATACGGTCGGTCTCTGCCATGGCGTTCAGCACGGCGCGGAACAGATCGCGGAAATTCTCGGTGCGAAATCCCTTGCAGATCTCGATTACATCTGCTCCGGCATCAACCACCAGACATGGTTCATCGATCTGAGGCTCAACGGCCGCAAGATCGGTAAGGAAGAGCTGGTTGCGGCGTTTGAGGCGCATCCGGTCTTTTCGCAGCAGGAGAAGCTTCGCATTGACGTGCTGAAGCGCTTCGGTGTTTATTCGACCGAAAGCAACGGCCATCTCTCCGAATATCTGCCATGGTATCGCAAGCGGCCAGAGGAAATCGCCCGCTGGATCGATATGTCCGACTGGATTCATGGCGAAACCGGGGGGTATCTGCGCCACTCCACCGAAACACGCAACTGGTTCGAAACAGAGTTTCCGCAGTTCCTCGCCTCGGCCGCCAAGCCGATCGATCCGGCAAAGCGCTCCAACGAACATGCAAGCCACATTCTAGAAGCGCTGGAAACGGGGCGTGTCTATCGCGGCCATTTCAACGTCAAGAATAATGGCGTCATCAGCAACCTGCCGGCGGATGCCATCATCGAATCACCAGGTTTTGTCGATCGTTTCGGCATCAACATGGTTTCCGGCATCACGTTGCCGGAAGCCTGCGCGGCCACCTGCATGGCCTCCATCAACGTCCAGCGCATGTCGGTCCATGCGGCAGTCACCGGCGATATCGATCTTTTGAAACTCGCCGTGCTGCATGACCCGCTGGTCGGCGCCGTCGCCACGCCGGAGGAGGTCTGGCAGATGGTGGACGAGATGGTTGTCGCGCAGGCGGGCTGGCTGCCCCAATATGCCGATGCCGTTCCGGCTGCGAAGGAGCGGCTGGCAACATCAACCGTCAAGACGCGCGACTGGGCGGGTGCTGCACGCCGCAATGTACGTTCCATCGAAGAGTTGCGGGCCGAGAAAATGGCACTGAAGAAGGCTGTCTGAGGAAAAAGCACGGAAACAGGCCGGTGGCGAAAGGGAGTTCGCCGTCCGGTCTAAACGATCACAGAGGGTGGGCGGTCGAAGAGCTGCCATTTGGGAGGAATGACGATGTTACTTCAACGCAGGATCGGTATCATCGCGGCACTGGGCTTAAGTGTTTCGATGATCGCACTCAATGCGAATGCCTTCGAGACCACCACGCCGCCCGAGCCACCGCAATTTCCGGCCGAAGGCAAGATCAACTATGTGGCGCGCGACTCGATCCTCGAATTCAAGGCGCTTCCAAATTATAGCGAACCCGACTGGATCACCGAGAAATTCGAGAAGACCGGCAAGCTGCCACCGTTGAAAGAACGCCTGCCCGAGGAGCCGCTGGTCTACAAGGCAGCCAACATGCCTGACGGCGCCGGCGTTTATGGTGACACGATGCGCCATGTCGTCGGCGGCAGACCGGAGGGCTGGAACTATATTGCCGGCCAGAGCCAGGGCTGGGGCGGCATCGATATTGCGCTTTCGGAGTGCCTGACGCGAACCGCACCGCTGTTCCAGGTGGATGCCAAGGATACCGAACCGCTGCCCAATCTGGCGAAAAGCTGGGAATGGTCCGAAGATGGCCACAAGCTGACGATGCATCTCGTCAAGGGTGCCAAGTGGTCCGACGGCGAGCCCTTCAACGCCGATGACGTCATGTTCTATTGGGAAGACGCCGTCGTTGATCCCAATGTCTCACCGCTTGGCGGCGGTGCATCGCCCGAGGCTTTCGGTGAAGGAACGACGCTCAAGAAGATCGATGACTACACCGTCGAATGGACCTTCAAGGCGGCGTTTCCCAAGCAATATCTTTACACCATGGCCTATCCGAGCTTCTGCCCCGGGCCGTCGCATATTCTGAAACCGCAGCATCCGAAATATTCCAAGAACACCTATAACCAGTTCAAAAACGCGTTTCCGCCGGACTATATGAACATGCCGGTCATGGGCGCATGGGTACCGGTGTCATACCGGCCGGATGATCTCATCGTTCTGCGTCGCAACCCCTATTACTGGAAAGTGGATGAAAAGGGTCAGCAGCTGCCCTATTTGAACGAGGTCCACTACAAGCTTTCTACCTGGGCGGATCGCGATGTGCAGGCTGTGGCGGGATCGGGCGATTTTTCCAATCTCGAGCAGCCGGAGAATTTTGTTGCCTCGCTGAAACGCGCCGCTGATCCTAATGCGCCAGCCCGCCTTGCCTTTGGACCGCGCCTTATCGGTTATAATCTGCAGATGAATTTTTCCGCCAATGGCTGGGGCAATCCGGATGAGCGCGGACAGGCCATTCGTGAGCTGAACCGCAACGAGGTGTTTCGTCAGGCCGTCACCTCCGCTCTGGATCGCAAGGCGATCGGTGACTCGCTGGTCAAGGGGCCTTTCACGGCGATTTATCCGGGTGGCATTTCGTCTGGGACAAGCTTTTATGATCGCGCTTCGACGGTCTATTACCCCTTCAACCTAGAGGCTGCCAAGGCTGCACTGGCTTCGATTGGCCTGAAGGATACGGACGGCGATGGCTTCCTGAATTTCCCGAAGGAGACACTCGGCGGCCGTAATGTCGAGATTACCCTTCTCGTCAACAACGGGTACGCGACGGATAAGAGCCTTGCGGAAGGTCTCGTTGGCCAGATGGCGAAACTTGGGCTTCGCGTTGTCATCAACAGCCTTGATTCAAACCAGCGTGACGCCGCCCATTATGGCGGGCAGTTTGACTGGCTGGTGCGGCGCAATTCCACCGAGCTTTCATCCGTTGTGCAGAATACAGAGCAACTGGCGCCGGTCGGCCCGCGCACCAGCTGGAACCACCGCTCGCCTGAGGGCAAGGAACTGGACCTGATGCCCTTCGAGAAGGACATGGCCGATATCGTTCGTAAATTCATTTCCTCGCAGGATAATGCCGAGCGGGCCGAGCTGATGAAGCAATACCAGAAGGTCTACACGCAGAACCTCTACACGATTGGCCTCACCGAATATCCCGGTGCGCTCATCGTCAACAAGCGGTTCTCCAATGTGCCGCAGGGTACGCCGATCTTCATGTTCAACTGGGCTGAAGATGCCATCATTCGCGAACGCCTGTGGGTCGCGGCCGACAAGCAGGGCAAATATGAACTCTTCCCTGAGCAGCTTCCCGGAAAGCCGGGCGAGGGCGGGCCGATCAACTAAAGCATTTCCAGGAAGTGGACCCCGGTTTTGCTGGAAATACCGAGACCCTGAAGAACTCCTCCCGGAGCACACCGGTACCGGTCGCGCGTGAAGCGCGGCCGGCAACACACGGCCAATCCAAACCGAGGAAGACCGTTCGATGCTGAGATTTCTGACGATACGCGTGGCATCCGCCATTCCGGTGCTGTTGATCCTGAGCGTGGTGACCTTCGCCATCATTCAGGCGCCGCCCGGCGACTACGCGGACTACATCCGCTCGCAACTGATGAACCAGGGCGGAGCTTCCTTCGAACAGGCGGAAGCGCAGGCGCAGGCCTACCGTATCGAACACGGGCTCGATAAGCCACTTGTCGTTCAATATTTCAACTGGATCGGCGGTATCATTACCCGCGGCGATTTCGGCTACAGCTTTTATTACAACAAGCCGGTCGCCGATGTGGTTGGCGAACGCCTGCCGCGCACGATCGCGCTGGCGCTGGTCTGCCACATCTTCGCATCGGTACTTGGCATCGCCTTCGGCATCTGGGCCGCTACAAGACAATATTCCTGGGTGGATAACCTGCTCTCCACCATCGCCTTCCTCGGCATGACGATCCCGCGCTTCCTGATGGCGCTGATCCTTGTCTATCTCATGGTGTTTCATTTCGATGTGTCTGAGATCGGCAGCTTCTTCTCGCCGCAATATGGCGGTGCGCCGTGGTCGTGGGGCAAGTTCGTAGATCTCGTCAGCCATGTCTGGCCGGTGGTCGCCATCGCCGTCTTCGGGGGACTGGCCTACAACATGCGGGTGATGCGCGGCAATCTGCTTGATACGCTGAATGCGCAATATGTCGAGACGGCGCGCGCCAAGGGTCTTTCGGAAGGCGCCGTCATCATGCGCCATGCGGTGCCGAACGCCGTGCACCCGCTCGTCATGTATCAGGGCGTGGTGCTGCCCTACATGCTGAGCGGCGAGATCGAAACCGCGATCATCTTCGCGTTGCCGACCGTCGGCCCGGCCATCGTCGGCTCCATGGCGGTGGGTGACGTCTATGTCACCGCGACCTTCATGATGGTGCTGGCTGCCACGCTGATCGTCGGCAACATCATCGCCGATATGCTGCTCGCCATGCTTGACCCGCGCGTTCGCGAATTCGGGAGGGCCTGAGATGATGGCGTTTGACGAGATGAAAACCGAAACCGCCGTCGCGGCAAAACCCGACCGCTCCGCCAGTGGCAACGAGACCTATCTGGCGCTGGTCTGGCGGCGTCTTAGACGATCCTTCACGGGTATGGTCGGGCTGGTACTAGTGGTGCTGCTGATCCTCATCTCCATTTTTGCGGACTTCTTTGCGCCGATGAACCCGCTCGAAACCCATGGCAGCTTTTCGCCGCCGCAGGTGGTCCGTTTCACCGACAAGGACGGCAATTTCAGCCTGGCGCCCCGAGTCTATGCCCTTGCGGAGACGGAAGAGCTCGATCCGGTCACCTTCCAGCCCATTGTTGGCCCGGATTACGACAATCCCGTCTATCTCGGCTTCTTCGTGAAGGGTGCGGAATACAAACTTCTGGGTCTTATTCCGATGAGCCGGCATTTCTTCGGCTCAACCGATGGCCAGCCGGTGCATTTCCTGGGAACCGATAAATTCGGACGCGACGTGCTGTCGCGCGCCATCTATGGCTCACGCATATCGCTTGCCATCGCCTTAAGCGTCGTCGCCATCGTCACCGTCATCGGCACCAGTGTTGGTCTGATTTCCGGCTATTTCGGCGGGCCGCTGGATGCCTGGGTGCAGCGTTTCGTGGAGGTGGTGCTCGCCTTCCCGCAATTGCCTCTCTATCTCGCGCTGACTTCTCTTATTCCCGTCACCGCACCAACCACCGTGTTCCTCGTCTTTGTGGTCGGCGTCATGTCGGCGCTTGGCTGGGCGCAGATGTCGCGGGAGGTGCGCGGCAAGACGCTGGCACTGGCGCGGATCGATTATGTCCGGGCGGCGATCGCTGTCGGCGCCACCGACAGGCGCATCATCTTCCAGCACATCCTGCCGAATGTGATGAGCCATGTGATCGTTGCCGTGACCTTGCATATTCCAAGCGTCGTGCTGCTCGAATCCTTCCTCGGTTTCCTCGGCTTTGCGGTGAAGCCGCCGCTGATCTCCTGGGGGCTGATGCTGCAGGATACCGCGACCTATTCGGTCATCGGCTCCTATCCCTGGATTCTTGCACCGGTCGGTTTCGTGCTTGTCACCGTCTTTGCCTTCAACGCGCTGGGCGACGGCCTGCGCGATGCCGTTGACCCCTATTGAGAGGAGCGTGACATGGTCGCTGCCCTGAACAACACCTTCGCCCCCGCCATCCGCTTCGACGCCGATGATCGTCAGGATAACGCCATCATCGATGCCCGCAACATTGCCGTGACCTTCAAGGTGGAACACGGAACGGTGGAGGCCGTGAAGGACATTTCCTTCCAGCTTTACCGGGGTGAGACCATCGCCATCGTCGGTGAATCCGGTTCGGGAAAATCGGTCACCGCCCGCACCGTCATGGGCCTTCTGACGAAGCGGGCTTTTGTCTCGAAATCCGCAACGGTACGCTTCAACGGCGACGACATCCTGAAATTCTCCTCGCGCCAGCGCCGGGCGCTGCGCGGCAATCGTATCTCGATGATCTTTCAGGAACCGATGAGTTCGCTGAACCCGATCTATACGATCGGCAGCCAGATCGTTGAGGCGATCCGGGTTCATTCGAAACTCGGCAAGAAGCAGGCAGAGGCGAGGGCGCTCGATCTGCTGCGGCAGGTGCAGATACCGGAGCCGGAAGCGCGGCTCAAACAATACCCGCACCAGCTTTCCGGCGGCCAGCGCCAACGCGTCATGATCGCCATGGCGCTCTCTAATGATCCCGACGTGCTGATTGCCGACGAACCCACCACCGCGCTCGATGTGACGGTGCAGGCGCAGATCCTCAACCTCATCCGCGATCTCCAGAAGAAGCGCGGCATGGCCGTGGTCCTCATCACCCATGATCTGACGATCGTGAAGCAGTTCTCCGATTACGTCTATGTCATGCAGCACGGCGAGATGCGTGAGCACAACACCACGGAGAAGCTGTTTGCAGCGCCGCAGCACCCCTATACGAAAAGGCTGCTTGCCTCCGAACCGCATGGCACGGCAAAGCCGCTGCCGGAAAATTCCGGCGTGCTGCTGACGGCGAGCGGCGTGCGCGTTTCTTTCATGATGCGTTACGGCGGGCTGTTCAAACCGGAATTGAAGGAACTGATCGCCGTCGACAGCCTCGGCCTTACGCTGAGGCGGCACGAGACGCTGGGGCTTGTCGGTGAATCCGGTTCCGGCAAGACGACTTTCGGGCAATCGCTGCTGCGGCTTAACGAGCCTGTCGGAGGCGAGGTGATTTTTGATGGCGAAAGGGTCGATGGCCGCTCCCGCGCGCAAATGCGCCCCTTGCGTTCGCGCATGCAGATCGTCTTTCAAGATCCCTTTGCCTCGCTCAACCCCCGCATGACCATTGGCCAGATCATCGAGGAAGGCCTCATCATCAACGGTCTCGGAAAAACGAAAGCTGAAAGGCTGGACCGGGTGCGTGACGCACTGGAGGCGGCGGGTATGCCCGGCAATATCCTCTCACGTTTCCCCCACGAATTCTCCGGCGGCCAGCGCCAGCGCATCGCCATTGCCCGTGCCGTGGCGCTGGAGCCGGAATTCATCCTGCTCGATGAGCCGACCTCGGCGCTCGATCTTTCCGTGCAGGCGCAGATCATTGATCTCCTGCGCAAGCTGCAGGATGAGCGTGGCTTGAGCTACCTGTTCATCTCGCACGACCTGAAAGTGGTCCGCGCCCTCTGCCATCGCGTCATCGTCATGCAACGCGGGCGGATTGTCGAAGAGGGCCCTGTCGAGGACGTTCTCAGTCAGCCGAAAACTGAATATACACAGCGGCTTCTGCGAGCCGCCTTCGAAATCGCTTGAATTCCCAATTGCCGGAGGTAGACATGGCAAGAGATCCCAAGATTGCATTCATCGGCGCAGGTTCCACGGTGTTCATGAAGAACATCATCGGTGACGTGCTGCAGCGTCCGGCCCTTTCCGGCGCCACAATCGCGCTGATGGATATCAACCGTGAAAGGCTGGAAGAAAGCGCCATCGTCGTCAACAAGCTGATTTCGACGCTCGGTGCAAAGGCGAAGGCCGAGACCTATACCGACCAGAAAAAGGCGCTTTCCGGCGCGGATTTTGTTGTCGTGGCGTTCCAGATCGGCGGATACGAGCCGTGCACGGTCACTGATTTCGAAGTGCCGCGTAAGTATGGGCTGCGCCAGACCATTGCTGACACACTTGGCGTCGGCGGTATCATGCGCGGCTTGCGCACCGTGCCTCACCTCTGGAAGATTTGCGAGGACATGCTGGCCGTCTGCCCGAATGCCATCATGCTGCAATATGTGAATCCCATGGCGATAAACACCTGGGCGATTGCCGAAAAATACCCGACGATCCGGCAGGTGGGTCTTTGCCATTCCGTGCAGGGCACGGCGATGGAACTCGCCCATGATCTCGATATTCCCTATGAGGAAATCCGCTATCGTTCGGCCGGTATCAACCATATGGCGTTTTTCCTGGAATTCGAGCATCGCCAGCCCGATGGCAGCTACAGGAGCCTTTACCCCGATCTCGTGCGCGCCTATCGCGAAGGCCGCGCGCCAAAACCCGGCTGGAATCCGCGCTGCCCCAACAAGGTGCGGTACGAGATGCTGACGAGGCTCGGTTATTTCGTCACCGAAAGCTCCGAGCATTTCGCGGAATACACGCCCTATTTCATCAAGGAGGGACGTGAAGACCTGATCGAGAAATTCGGCATTCCGCTCGATGAATATCCCAAGCGCTGCATCGAACAGATCGAGCGCTGGAAGGGCCAGGCAGCCGCCTATCGCTCGGCCGAAAAGATCGAGGTCAAGCAGTCGAAGGAATATGCCTCCTCGATCATCAATTCGGTCTGGACCGGCGAGCCCTCCGTCATCTACGGCAACCAGCGCAATAATGGATGCATCACCTCGCTGCCATCGGATTGCGCGGCGGAAGTGCCGTGCCTGGTCGATCATAACGGCGTGCAGCCCACCTTCATCGGCGAATTGCCACCGCAACTCACCGCGCTGATGCGCACCAACATCAATGTTCAGGAGCTGACCGTGCGGGCGTTGATGAGCGAAAACCGCGACCACATCTTTCACGCTGCGATGATGGACCCGCATACTGCGGCGGAACTCGATCTCGATCAGATTTGGTCGCTGGTGGACGATCTGCTGCTGGCCCATAGCGATTGGCTGCCGGAATGGACGCAGGCGGAGGTGAAACGGGCGCGGGCTGTGTAAACATCATCGCTCTCAATAACGGGTCGGAGGTGTGCAGCGAGCCCACATCATCCTTCCGCAAGCGCTATAGAAGACCCTACTCTGTCATCCTCGGGACAAGCTCGAGGATGACGTCCGATTGTCGAGGGGATGGCGCGGCATCGGTATGATCGCTTGGTGCCGTCGGTGTTCTCAAAGGTGAGCCGGTTAACAGCCGGCGAACCGGCGGGCGCCTTGATGACGCTCTCCATTAAATCCTCTCGCCGCTTGACTTGTGTCAAGGCTGCAAGCCGCTCTCTCGCGTAGAAAGTCCCGGAAACCGGTTATTCCGCTTTCAGTGCGGGAAATACCAGGTACGAATTATGAACGTGATGGTGGCTGGCTTCTTCGGTTTTATCGTACTACGGTTGAAATCTGAAGGGTTCATGGGGAAGACGGATGTCTAAAAAGGGCTTGCTCATTGGTCTGGCGGTTGTGGTTCTGGCCGTGGCTGCCTATTTCGCCTGGTCGAAGCTGACGGCCGAGGGCCTGCCTTCGGGTTTCGTGGCCAGTAACGGCCGCATCGAGGCCGTCGAGATCGATATCTCCACCAAGACCGCCGGCCGCCTTCAGGATATTATGGTCCGTGAGGGTGATTTCGTGAAGGCCGGACAGGTTCTGGCGCAGATGGATACGGCCCAGCTGGAGGCGAGGAAACGCCAGGCGGAAGCACAGCTTCGCCGTGCGAAAATAGCAATCGACACGGCCCACAGTCTTGTCGCCCAGCGTGAAGCGGAAAAGACGTCGGCGCTTGCGGTGGTGGAACAGCGCAAGGCCCAGCTCGATTCCGCCTCCAAGACCAATGCACGCTCGAAACAATTGCTGACGGGCAATGCGGTCTCGCAGCAGATCGTTGATGACAGCGAGGCCGCCGAGCAGTCCGCCCGCGCAACGCTCGCCTCTGCGCAGGCCTCGCTTGCGGCTTCCGACGCCGCGATCAACGCCGCCAAGGCGCAGATCGTCGACGCCGAAGCGGCGGTAGACGCCGCACAGGCTGACATCGAGAGCATCGAGACTGACATAGCCGATGCGACGCTGAAATCGCCCCGCGACGGTCGCGTGCAATATCGCATCGCCCAGCCCGGAGAAGTGCTTTCCGCCGGTGGACGGGTTCTGAACCTCGTCGATCTCGGCGACGTCTATATGACGTTTTTCCTGCCAACGGCCGAGGCTGGCCGCACGTCCATGGGGTCTGATGTTCGACTGATACTGGATGCCGCCCCCCAATACACCATTCCGGCAAAAGTGTCCTTCGTCGCGGATGTCGCGCAGTTCACGCCGAAAACAGTGGAGACCGAAGAGGAACGCCAGAAGCTGACATTCCGGGTAAGGGCGCAAATCCCCCAGGCACTTCTGCAGAAATATATTCAATATGTGAAAACCGGGCTGCCCGGCATGGCCTATGTCCGGCTTGATCCGGAGGCCGTCTGGCCGGAGAATCTCGAACGCAATCTCGTCAAGTGAGGGTGGCCGCTATGGTCGCGCCTCCCGAAACGAATGACAGAAACGCACCCGTTGCGCAATTGACCGATGTGCGGTTGACCTTCGGAAGCACGGTTGCGCTGGACGACATATCGGTCGAGATACCCGCCGGGCTGATGATAGGGCTCATCGGGCCTGACGGCGTCGGCAAATCGAGCCTGTTGTCGCTGGTTTCGGGCGCACGCGCCATCCAGAAGGGCAAGGTGGAGGTTCTGGGTGGCGACATGTCCGATCCGCGCCACCGCGAGGATACCTGCCCGCGTATCGCCTATATGCCGCAGGGCCTTGGCAAGAACCTCTATCCCACCCTGTCGGTCTTTGAAAACATCGACTTTTTTGGCCGGCTGTTCGGACAGGACGGAAGGGAACGGCAGGCGCGTATCGCCGAATTGCTCAAGAGTACCGGCCTCGAACCTTTTGCCGATCGTCCCGCGATGAAGCTCTCCGGCGGCATGAAACAGAAGCTGGGGCTCTGCTGCGCGCTCATCCACGACCCGGACCTGCTGATCCTGGACGAGCCGACGACAGGCGTTGATCCTTTATCGCGGCGGCAGTTCTGGGAACTGATCGACTCTATCCGTGCCGGGCGTCCGGGCATGAGCGTCATCGTCGCAACGGCCTATATGGAGGAGGCCGCCGGTTTCGACTGGCTGGTTGCCATGGATGGCGGCAAGATTCTTGCCACCGGCTCGCCCGCCGAACTTCTCGACCGCACCGCGGCACCCAATCTCGACGCCGCCTTCATCGCGCTTCTTCCCGAAGAAAAGCGCAAGGATTACCACGAAGTCCATATCGCGCCACGAAAGCCGACCGCTGAGGGTGATTATGCCATCGAGGCATCGCACCTTAGCATGCGTTTCGGCGATTTCACCGCCGTCGACAATGTCAGCTTCAAGATTCCTCGCGGCGAGATTTTTGGCTTTCTCGGCTCCAATGGCTGCGGAAAATCCACCACCATGAAGATGCTGACGGGCCTTCTGGCCGCCAGCGAAGGAGAGGCGAAGCTCTTCGGACACAAGGTGGATGCGAGCGACATGGCGATCCGCCACCGCGTCGGTTACATGAGCCAGGCCTTCTCGCTCTATTCCGAACTGACGGTGCGGCAGAACCTTGATCTGCACGCCCGCCTGTTCAAGCTGCCTGAAGAGGCAATTCAACCGCGTATCGCCGAAATGGCGGAGCGTTTCGATCTTGGCGCGGTCATGGACACGCTGCCAGACGACCTGCCGCTTGGCATCCGGCAGAGGCTGTCGCTGGCGGTGGCGATGATCCATTCGCCCGATATTCTCATCCTAGATGAGCCGACCTCTGGTGTCGACCCGGTGGCGCGTGACGGCTTCTGGCAAATCCTCGCCGATCTCTCGCGCAACGATAATGTCACCATCTTCATCTCCACCCATTTCATGAACGAGGCGGAGCGCTGCGACCGGATTTCGCTGATGCATGCCGGCAAGGTGTTGATCAGCGATACGCCCGATGCGATCACCAGGAGCCGTAATGCCGCAACACTTGAAGAGGCTTTCGTCGCCTATCTGGAAGATGCTTCCGGGGTTACGAGGGACGCGCCTGCGACAGCATCTGTGGCAGCAGCGGACGTGCCGGTGACGCAACATGCGGCGCCCTCCCGCAAGAGATTTTTCGATTTCAGGCGCATGTTCAGCTATACGCGCCGCGAGGCACTGGAACTGCAGCGCGATCCCATTCGCGGCACGCTGGCCGTGCTCGGCAGCGTCATCCTGATGTTCGTCATCGGATACGGCATCAATCTCGATGTCGAGGACCTGACTTTCGCGGTGCTGGATCGCGACGATTCCACTATCAGCCGCGATTACGTGCTCGACATTGCCGGCTCCCGTTATTTCATCGAGAAGGAACCTATCCGGGACTATGCCGATATGGACCGGCGCATGCGTGATGGCGAACTGAGCCTTGCCATAGAAATTCCTCCTGGCTTTGGCCGCGATGTCTTGCGCGGCAAGACTGTGGAGGTAGGGGCCTGGATAGACGGCGCCATGCCGCAGCGGGCGGAGACCGTTCGCGGTTACGTGCAGGGCATGCATCAGACATGGCTGGCGCGGAAGGCCGCCGAGATTTACGGCAGCGCGGCCACGCAAAGCGGCTTCAGCATCGAAACGCGCTATCGTTACAATCCCGACGTCAAGAGCCTTGTCGCCATGGTGCCGGCGGTCATTCCGCTGCTTCTCATGCTCATCCCCGCAATGCTGGCGGCCCTCAGCGTCGTCAGGGAAAAAGAGCTCGGTTCGATCGTCAATCTATACGTGACGCCGACCACGCGGCTGGAATTCCTGATCGGCAAGCAGCTTCCCTATGTCGCCCTTGGCATGCTCAATTTCGTGCTTCTGACGGCATTTGCGGTCTTCATCTTTCAGGTGCCGTTCACCGGAAGTTATCTCGCTTATGCGACGGGCGCGCTGCTCTATGTCATCATCGCCACATCCATCGGCCTCCTCATGTCTTCCTTCATGAAGAGCCAGATTGCGGCAATCTTCGGCACGGCTCTTCTGACGCTCATTCCGGCGACGCAATATTCGGGCATGATCGATCCCGTCTCGTCGCTGCAAGGGGCGGGCGCCTTTATCGGCAACGTCTATCCTGCCACCTATTTCATGACCATTTCACGCGGAACTTTCTCCAAGGGCCTGGATTTCGCCGGACTTTCCGGCTCGTTTCTACCGCTTCTCATTGCCATTCCACTGCTCCTCATTGCCGGCGCTGCACTTTTGAGAAAGCAGGCGTCATGAGGCTTTTTTCGTCCAACATCTTCCAGCTCGGCATAAAGGAACTGCGCGGTCTCGCGCGAGACGGAATGCTGATGCTGCTTATCGTCTATGCCTTCACGCTGCAGATCTATACCGGTTCCAGCGCGCTGCCGGAGACGCTGAACAACGCGGCCATCGCCATTGTCGATGAGGATCAGTCGCCGCTTTCCAGCCGCATCAGCACGGCGTTTTATCCGCCCTATTTCTCCCCGCCGAAGCAGATTTCCATCGCTGAAATGGACAAGCGCATGGATGCGGGCCTCGATACCTTCGCGCTCAACATTCCACCGGATTTCCAGCGCCGGCTGATGGCCGGACAGCAGCCGGCCATCCAGCTCAATATCGACGCCACCCGCATGAGCCAGGCTTTCAGCGGTGGTGGTTACGTGCAGAGCATCGTGACGAGCGAAGTACAGGAGTATGTCGACCGCTATCGCGGCGCGACCTCGGTGCCGGTTGACCTCACGCTACGTTCCCGCTTCAATCCGGAACTGGACAAGTCCTGGTTCGGCTCGATCAACAACATCATCACCGCCATTACCATGCTATCCATCGTGCTGACGGGCGCGGCGCTCATTCGCGAGCGAGAACACGGAACGGTCGAGCATCTGCTGGTCATGCCAGTGACGCCTCTGGAAATCATGCTCAGCAAGGTGTGGTCCATGGGGCTGGTCGTGCTGGTGGCCTCTGCATTTTCGCTGTTCGTGGTGGTGAGGGGCCTGCTTGCCATTCCCATCGAAGGCTCGCTTTCTCTTTTCCTGCTCGGAACGGCATTGCAACTCTTCGCCATGACTTCCATGGGAATTTTTCTCGCGACAGTCGCCGGGTCCATGCCGCAATTCGGCATGTTGCTGATCCTGTTTTTGTTGCCGTTGCAGGTGCTGTCCGGCGCCATGACGCCTCGCGAAAGCATGCCTGATATCATCCAGTACATCATGCTTCTTGCGCCAAACACCCATTTCATCATCCTGGCGCAATCGGTGCTTTTCAGAGGGGCGGGGCTGGATGTGGTCTGGCCGCAACTGCTGGCGCTGCTGGCCATCGGCTCGGCTCTTTTCGTTTTTGCGCTTCGCCGGTTCAGGCGTTTCCTGCGCTGACAGCATCGGGATCACGCGCATGTTTCAGCCGATTCCACGTAAGTTGAATTAATTGTGTTCGGTAACGGTATGTTCGCCTTGCGCGATTATGCCTATGAGGACGGCTGGGTAAAGCGGGCTTTGTTCAGGAGTAGCACGATGAATATTGCAGCACGTCTGTCGACGGCAGCCATGGTCGCACTGGCTACCACATCATCTTTCGCGTCGGAGGATATGACCTCTGAGACGAGTGAGGCGATATTCGGCTTCGCTGGCGCCATGACAAAAGAAGACATGCTGAAAAGCGCGGCGCTTATTCCCGTGGACTATGAAAGAAACGCTGTCATCGGCGGCGGCTATCAGTTCTATCCTTACCGTATCGGCAATATAAAACTGGGCGGTGAGGTCGGCATGGCCGTCAGGTTCGGCAAGGGCTTCACCGGCGAGGTGTGGGCGGGCCCGGTCGCGCGTTATGAACAGATCAGGCTTGGAGAGCGACTGTTCATCACCCCAAGTTTTACAGCAGGGCTCAGCCTTGTTACGGATGCGCAGCCCGGCCGCGAGCGCGAACAGGAAATCAAGGACGACGGCAACGCCAATGTCCTTTTTTATCTGGGGCCGGAAATCAACGTGTCTTTCAGCGAGGGTTCCTCGACGGAATTCTTCTGGCGCCTCCACCACCGTTCCGGTGGCGGCAAAACACTTGGCAACATGAAGGGCGCCACAAACGCCAACGTGTTCGGAGTCCGCTACAAGTTCTGAGCCGCCGCGACGTTATAAGGTCCTGTGAACTGTCTGAATTTCAGCCACGTTTCTGTTTCAACGCAAACCGGCGCCGGCAACCCTTGCGTCTGACGCATGGGTGGATTGCCTTATTCTGCCTGTTAATTCCCCATTGGAAAGCGCATATAGAGGTCATCGAAGGACGCCGGAACGAAAACGTTACTGACGTCACCTAAACCTCAGAAAGGGTAATGTCATGAACGTAGCACGCAGCTTCAACAATTGGCGCAAATATCGTCAGACCATCACCGAACTCGGCCGCATGAGCACCCGTGAACTGCACGATCTCGGTATCGATCGCAGCCAGATCACCAGTGTCGCTCGCGCCGCTGTTGGCAAGTAAATAGGGCGATACCGCCACATTCTGAATGCTTCAACGCCCGCTTTGCGGGCGTTTTTGTTTGGTTTGAAAATGAAGGCACTTCATTTGGGGTGTCTGACAGCGAGGCGGCGCTCTCACCGGATGTGCCGCATTCTTCTCGATTGCTGTCGAGGTTCCGTGCAGGTTGGGAAATCGGTAAAGGCCGGGTCCGCGATAAGCGGGTGGGTGCCCGGTATCTTCCTTCGTGACGGACGCCATGCGCTCAGCGCATATCTGTGCTGCAACCTTGTGCCTGTCAAATGCGCAGGGAAATGGTATGTTCCTCTCATCGAAACGGATGTACCTCCTCCCACATCCTGTTCGTAAAGCGGGTGATCCTACTCCTCCTCCCAAAGGATTGCGCCGGGGACAGCGGTTTTCCTCCTCCCATATCGCTGTTCATCTTTTCAGAAAGCCTGCCGCACCTCCTCCCGCGGCAGGCTTTTTTGTTTTTGACCGTTTTCCTTGTTGGTATATCTCAGTCGAATGCCATCATGCCGATGGGCGTCACGGCACGGGTGCCTGCGCGTCTGGCGAGTGCATAAGTGAGGCATTGTTCGACTGCATCCTGCGGAACGGGCTTGGCGATGACGCCGGCGCCGATGCCGAGATTAACCACGACCTCGGGGTTTGCGGTCATGAAGATGACCACCACACCGTGCTCTTCGGAAAGCCGTCGCCCGATTTCCGGCCCGGTTTGTCCATCGGCAAGATTGACGTCGACAAATGCAATATCGGCGCGGCGGCCAAGTGCCACGGCATCATCCAGCTTGTTGGCGATGCCGATGACGTCTGCCTCTTCATCCGCCTGAAGAATGGAATCCTCTATGTCCATGGCGATGAGGAACTCGTCTTCCACGATCAGTACCCGCGGCTGCTCCATGCGGAAGCCGGGTTCACTCTGCAAAACGTCTGCCAACATATGCCTGCCTCCATTGAGTACGCTACCAAGCACCGAACTGAAAAAATACGCCGCGGTTTGGGGTCGTCTGGTGCTTCGACAATATCTGGAGCGTCGGGACTGTTTGATCTCATCACCCGCCGCCTCAGCACGGTCGGCAAGCAAACACCCGGCGGGCCAACTCGTTCCAAAGTGAGATAAACATAGTGAATGGAGTGTAAACAACGTGCCTTTTGGGCTATCACCTCTTGATAGCGAAGCAGTTGATTCGGTTTGGTTTTCATCCGGGGGAAGGGTGGAGGAACGTCGCCGTAGCGCATCTCTCGCCACTGGAGCACCAGTCTTTTGGCCGCAATCGGTCCTTAAGGCTTACATGGAAATTCAAGACGTTACGGCCTCCTTCGCGCGCCAGGAAGGAAGAGCGGGAACGCCACCGATCAATCGCGTGCCGCGGTCAAAACCGGCGCGGGACCCTATGAATTTGGAAAGAGAATTAGACGATGACACAGTCTCCGCGCGCCACCATTGCCCGCAACACTCCCAACATCGCCGTCGTCGGAGTTGGTGGCGGTGGCGGAAACGCGATCAACAACATGATTGCCGAGGGTATTGGCGGCGTCGATTTCATCGCGGCCAATACGGATGCGCAGGCGCTGAAGAAGACCAATGCGCCACGGCTCGTGCAGCTCAGTTCAGAACTGACGGGCGGGCTTGGAGCGGGTGCTGATCCCGAGGTCGGCCGGCAGGCTGCGATCGATTCCCTCGACGAGATCATGGATCACCTGAGCGGCTATGATATGTGTTTCATCACCGCCGGCATGGGCGGCGGCACCGGGACGGGTGCGGCACCCGTTATTGCCGAAGCCTGCCGTGCAAAGAACATTCTCACAGTTGGTGTCGTCACGCTTCCTTTCAGCTTTGAGGGCGTGCGCCGCATGCGGGCTGCTGAGTACGGTTTTGCCAATCTGCTCAACACGGCCGATACCGTCATCGTCATTCCCAACCAGAACCTGCTGCGCATTGCCGATGCCGGCACCACCTTCGAAAATGCGCTCAAAACCGCCGACAAGGTACTGTCGCTCGGCGTGCGCTGCATCACCGATCTCATTTTGCGTGAAGGTCTGGTCAATCTCGATTTCGCCGATGTGCGATACGTCATGAAGAATGGCGGCCGGGCGCTCATGGGCACCGCACAGGCCAAGGGCGAAAAGCGTGCTTCGGAAGCAGCGGCAGCGGCCATTGCCAATCCGCTGCTCGGCGAGCCCTCGCTGAAGGAAGCCCGTGGCGCGCTGGTCTCCATTTCCGGCGGCAACGACCTGACGCTTTACGAGATTGATGAAGCGATGACGCTGGTACGTGAGGCTGTCAGCGAGGAAACCGATGTGGTGATGGGCGCTTCGTTCGACCCAACGCTGGACGGTGCTTTCAAGATTTCCGTCGTGGCCACCGGCCTGCGGAACTGATCTCCGACTAAGGCGTCGCGTCGTCGCTGGAAGCCGCTATCCGCCGCTTCGGCCGTGAAAGCGCGATGAAGACGTCTGCGCCACAAACCGAACGATCGAAAGCCGTCGCGGGCAATTTTCGCGACGGCTTTTTGTTGTTTTTGAACAATTATTCCGTCATGCAAGCCAGCGACCCGGTGACACGTCGTTGATAACGAAAAAATATAATAGTACTCTTTATGTCGACAAGAAGGATTTGATTATGACGGATATAATTGCTTCTGCCGAGCGCAAGCGCGGCTCCGGTGTGAAGATGGTCTACGATCTGCTGCGCGACGAGATTCTTGATCTCGTCCTGCCACCCGGCAGTCCCATCGATGAAGTGCAGCTTGCCGAACGGTTCAAGATGTCGCGAACGCCGATCCGTGAGGCGCTGGTACGGCTTTCGGGCGAGGGGCTGATCGATACGCTGCCGAACCGCTCTACCATGGTGTCGAACATCGATTTCCTCAACATGCACACCTATTTCGATGCGCTGGTCTTGATGTACCGGGTAACGACCCAGCTTGCCGCGCAATATCACCGTCCGGAAGATCTGGCTGGCATTCGCGCCCATAATGCGGAATTCGCCGTTGCGGTGGAGGAGCAGGATGCGCTGGCGATGATTTCCACCAACGCCGCCCTTCATCTTTCCATCGCGGAGGCCGGGCGCAACCCCTATTTCACCAGCCTGTTCAAGCGGCTGCTGGACGAGGGGCGGCGCATTCTCAGGCTTTATTACCAGTCCTATGACGATCGTCTGCCGAAGCGCTTTGTCGATGATCATGAAGAGATGATCGAGGCGATTGCCGCACGCGATATCGCTCTTTCCGAAAGACTGGCGCGGGAGCACGCTGAACAGATCGTTCGGCAGGTGCAGAAACTGCTGGTGCGAAACGAACGGCTGGAAATAAATCTGTAGCTTGTCGATTTCTTGTCGACAAATAAAATACAAGATAGTAATGTCCCTCTCGAAAGGGTGGCGCGGACGTGCGTCCATTCCCGAAAAACATGTCCCTTAGGAGCTAGTAATGACGGCCAGCATTTTTTCCGGCGTGATTCCCGCCTTGATGACCCCCTGTAAGGATGATCGCACCCCCGATTTCGATGCGCTTGTTCGCAAGGGCAAGGAACTGATCGCCGATGGCATGTCCGCCGTGGTCTATTGCGGCTCCATGGGCGACTGGCCGCTCCTGACGGACGAGCAGCGCATGGAAGGCGTGGAGCGTCTGGTGAAGGCCGGTGTTCCCGTCATCGTCGGCACCGGAGCGGTCAACACGGCGTCTGCCGTTGCCCATGCCGCCCACGCCCAGAAGGTTGGCGCCAAGGGCCTGATGGTCATTCCCCGCGTTCTGTCGCGCGGTTCGGTCATCGCCGCCCAGAAGGCTCACTTCAAGGCAATCCTCTCGGCTGCACCGGAAATCCCTGCCGTCATCTATAACAGCCCCTATTATGGTTTTGCGACCCGCGCCGATCTCTTCTTCGCGCTGCGCGCCGAGCACAAGAACCTCGTTGGTTTCAAGGAATTCGGCGGCCCGGCGGATATGCGTTATGCGGCTGAAAACATCACCAGCCGTGACGATGAAGTCACGCTGATGATCGGTGTCGACACCGCTGTCTTCCACGGCTTCGTCAATTGCGGCGCAACCGGCGCCATCACCGGCATTGGCAACGTGCTGCCGAAGGAAGTCATCCACCTCTGCAAGCTGTCGCAGGCTGCCGCCAAGGGTGACGCCGATGCCCGCGCACGCGCCTTGGAACTGGAACAGGCGCTGGCCGTTCTTTCGTCCTTCGACGAGGGCCCGGATCTGGTTCTCTATTTCAAGCACATGATGGTGCTGAAGGGCGACAAGGAATACACGCTGCACTTCAACGAAACAGATGCACTGACGGACAGCCAGCGGGGTTATGTCGAAGCACAGTTCAAGCTGTTCAAGAGCTGGTACGCCGACTGGAGCAAGCTGCCGGGCGCAGTGCAGGCCTGCAAGGCCGCCTGAGATATTGCTGCTGTGAAAAAAAGGCCCGCAACTGCGGGCCTTTTTTGCATGCGATGAGGTTTGATGTCTCTCCTCCGTCATGCCGGACTAGATCCGGCATCCAGCCGGGGCGCGTCTGCGTCATGAAAGGTCTCTTCCGCGGTCAAGGACTTGATCGCGTTGGACCCCGGATCTAGTCCGGGCTGACAGGGCGGGGATGCTATGCAGTCGCAAAAAAACGCTGGGTGACGTTGTCGTTATGAAGGCCCGCAATTGCGGGCCTTTTTTCCATTTCCCCATCCAAATGGTCAGGAAACCGCGTCCAGCCCCTTTTCCAGCAGCCGGTCGAGCCCGGCCATTTCGGCGGCGGTAAGCGTAATGCCTTCGCTTTCGGATTTAGCGCGGGCAGTGAAGCGGCGGCCCGAGGGCAGGCGGGCGCCCTGGCCGATAATGGCGTCGAACAGCACTTCCGCGCGCTGGAAGGGGTCGCCGGGGCGGCCCTTGGCAAAGGCTTCAGGTGAAAAAGCGACGATCAATTCGCCATGGGTGGGGGCAAGCGTGGTGGTGCCGAGAAATTCGAGCGCTTCGGGGCTAGTGAGATCGCCGATCATGATGCCGGCGAGAAGCTCGATCATGGTGCCGATGGCCGATCCCTTGTGGCCGCCAAATGGCAGCATGGAACCGGCAAGGGCCGCCTCTGGGTCGGTCGTCGGCTTGCCGTCGGCGTCCAGAGCCCAGCCTTCCGGCAGGGGCTTTCCGGCCCGCCGGTGTAGTTCGATTTCACCGCGGGCCGCAACCGACGTCGCGAAATCGAAGACATAAGGGGAGGTGTCCTTGCGCGGCCAACCGAAGGCGAAGGGGTTGGTACCAAGCAGAGGCTTGGTTCCGCCGGTGGGCGCGACGGTGGAATAGCTCGGGCACATGACCAGCCCGGCGAGACCGTTTTCGGTCAGCCCTTCGACTTCCGGCCAGAGCGCCGAGAAATGCGTGCAGTCATTGACGACGAGTGCTGCGATGCCCGAGCGTCTCGCCCGCTCCACCAGAACCGGCAGACCAAGTTCGAAGGCGGGGTTGGCAAAGCCGCCATGCGCATTGACCTTGACGACGGCCGAGCCGTCGTCTTCGGCCACTTCAGGTATCGCATCCGGATTCACCTTGCCGGCCTTGACGGTGCGGAGGGCGCCTTCGATACGGTAAATGCCGTGCGATTTGCAGGCATCGCGCTCACCGGCGGTGATGACGCGTGCCAATGCGCCCGACTGCACCTTATTGAGGCCCGCCTTGCTGAAAATCGCCTCGACCCGCGTCGAAAGCTCTTCAATGGTCAAGGTGGTGGTGTCGCTCATCATTATCCTCCGATGTCGGGCTCGCACATTTTGAATACATAAAGTATACAAAGGTGTGAGTATTGCAACGTGTCTTTTCGATGAAGCTCAGTCACAGCAGAAGGCCACCGTCTCAAACACGAAGATACCTCAAGCCCTCATTCCTGTGCTTGTCACAGGATTGCAGTCGACGCGCGTCTGCGCATCGGAAAGCCTCTCTCGGCCCAAAGATTTGGGCTGGCTAGATTCCTGTGACAAGCAACGGCATGAAGGAGGCTGAATGTTTCGCCCACCTTGTTCGCTCCCCCGCGCCGGCTCGCGTAATCATCCGCGACACCTCATCAGTTCGCAGATGCAAAAAATTCTTTTTGTATACTCATTGTATTTTTCTATTGATTTCTCAGCCCCACGGGGAAATAGTGACCGCGCCTTCAAGGGCAGACCAATTCTGGGAGCAAATCAAGAATGAAAAAATCGGTCATTTTCGCCGGCCTGCTGGCCGCCACTTCCGCTATCACCCCGGCCAAGGCCGACAAGCTTGACGACATCATCTCGTCTGGCACGCTGCGTTGCGCGGTTGTGCTCGACTTCCCGCCCATGGGCGCGCGTGATGACGCCAACAATCCTATCGGTTTCGATGTCGATTATTGCAACGACCTCGCCAAGGCGCTCGGCGTTACGGCTGAAATCGTCGAGACGCCGTTCCCCGAGCGTATTCCGGCACTGATGTCCGGCCGCGTCGACGTCGGTGTCGCTTCGACCTCCGATACGCTGGAGCGCGCCAAAACGG
Organism: Agrobacterium sp. 5Ca39; assembly: GCF_055382365.1. Classification (NCBI taxonomy): domain Bacteria; kingdom Pseudomonadati; phylum Pseudomonadota; class Alphaproteobacteria; order Hyphomicrobiales; family Rhizobiaceae; genus Agrobacterium; species Agrobacterium sp. 5Ca39. The sequence continues at coordinate 991,908 of NZ_AP026437.1, forward strand.
TTGGCATGACCGTGCCTTACTTTGCCTTCGAAATGGCCGTTACCGCCAACGACAAGTCCGGCGTCAAGTCCTTCGAGGACATGAAGGGCAAGACGGTCGGCGCAACCGCCGGCACGTTCGAAGCCATTGCGCTTGAAAAGTCGGTCAAGGAGTGGGGCGTCGGCGAATTCCGTCCTTACCAGACCCAGGCTGATGTGTTCCTTGCCCTGAGCCAGGGGCAGATCGATGCCACCGTTTCCACGTCGACCGTTGCGCAGTCCAACGTCAAGAGCGGCAAGTTCGCCGGTATCTCGGTGGTCGGCAAGGCGCCTTACGACATCGATTACGTCGCGCTCTTCACCAACCGGGATGAATACGGCTTCATCAACTACCTGAACCTCTTCATCAATCAGCAGGTTCGCACCGGCCGCTACGCCGAGCTCTACAAAAAATGGGTTGGCGGGGAAGTGCCTTCGCTCACCGTCAACGGCGTTTATCGCTGATCAGGACTTTTCGGAAACGGCGCGGTCGAATGATCGCGCCGTCGATCGTTTCTGAAAGGTGAGACGGTTATGTTCAACTACACATTTCACTGGAATCAGGCGCTGAAGGCTTTGCCGCAGCTTCTGGACGGTGCGGTGGTGACGCTGCAGATCGCCATCCTGTCGATGGTCATCGGCGTGTCCTGCGCCATCGTGCTGACGTTGTTCCGGCTTTCGGGCAACCGTATCCTCGGCGCCTTCGCCTCGGTCTGGGTGGAAATAGCCCGCAATACGCCGGCGCTGTTCCAGATCTACATGGCCCATTTCGGGCTCGGCAATTTCGGCATTCATCTGAGCCCCTATACCGCGCTTCTGGTTGGCATCGCCTTCAATAATGCCGGTTATCTCGCGGAAAATTTCCGTGGCGCGCTGAAGGCCATTCCGGATACGCAGACGCGTTCGGGCCGCTCGCTCGGCATGACCTCGATGCAGACCTTCAGGCTGATCATCCTGCCGCAGATGCTGCGGGTTGCTTTCCTGCCTGCCACGAACCAGATGGTCTGGGCAATCCTCATGACCTCGCTCGGCGTCACGGTCGGCATGAACACGGATCTCGCCGGTGTCACGCAGGCCTTGAACGCACGTTCGTTCCGCACCTTCGAATTTTTCGCGCTCGCCGCGGTCATCTATTACGTGATCGCCAAGATCGTCACGCTCGCCGCCAGATTGCTGGCCGCGCGTCTGTTCCGTTACTGAGAGAGGTGAGCCATGTTTGAAACCGCTCTCACCTGGAGTGATCTCGCCTTCCTGGCCAAGGGTGCCGGCATGACGCTTGCCGTCACCGCCGTCGCCGTCACGGCAGGCACCATCATGGGGATCATCTTCGGCGTCCTCCGCTTCCAGCTCGGGCCTTACTGGGCCCTGCCGCTCACCTTCGTTCTGGATGTCTTCCGTTCCGTGCCGCTGCTTATCCAGCTGGTTCTCGGCAATGCCTTCCAGTCGATAGCAAAGCTCGGCTGGCCACCCTTTACGACCTCCTGCGTGGTTCTGTCGCTTTATACCGCGGCCTATTGCACGGAAATCGTGCGTGGCGGCATCGAAGCGGTGCCCTCGAACACCCGCCGCGCCTGCCGGTCGCTCGGTATGACCTGGTCGCAGGACATGCGGTACATTGTTCTGCCGCTTGCCACGCGCGTTTCGCTGCCTGCCTGGATCGGCCTGACGCTGGGTGTCATGAAGGATTCAGCGCTCGTCCTTTGGCTCGGGCTCATTGAGCTTCTGCGTGCCTCGCAGATTCTCGTGACCCGCCTGCAGGAACCGCTGACCATCCTGATGATCTGCGGCGCCATCTACTTCCTTATCAGCTTCCCCATCGCCCGTTTTGGCGGGTATCTCGAAAGACGGTGGTCCCCCAATGATTGAGATCGAAAACGTCCGCAAATCCTTCGGCCCGCTGGAGGTTCTGAAAGGGATCAACCTCACCGTCAACAAGGGCGAGGTCGTCACCATCATCGGCGGCTCCGGTTCCGGCAAGTCGACGCTGCTCACCTGCATCAACGGCCTCGAGCCGATCGACAGCGGCAAGATCGTCATCGATGGCACCGAGGTGCATGCAAAGTCGACCGACCTCAACAAGCTGCGCCGCAAGGTCGGAATCGTCTTCCAGCAGTGGAACGCCTTTCCGCATCTGACGGTGCTTGAAAACGTCATGCTGGCGCCGCGCAAGGTGCTCGGTATTTCGAAAGAGAAGGCCGAAGAAATTGCGGTCAAGCAATTGACCCACGTCGGCCTTGCCGAAAAGCTGAAGGTCTATCCGAACCGCATGTCAGGTGGCCAGCAGCAGCGCATGGCGATCGCCCGCGCACTTGCGATGTCGCCGGAATACATGCTGTTCGATGAAGTTACCTCGGCGCTTGATCCGATGCTGGTCGGCGAGGTGCTCGACACGCTGAAGATGCTGGCGGATGAGGGCATGACGATGATCTGCGTCACGCACGAAATGGCTTTCGCCCGTGACGTCTCGAACCGCGTGGCCTTCTTCCATCAGGGCGTGATGGCCGAGATCGGCACGCCAGATCAGTTGTTCGGCGCACCACAGCATCCCGAGACGCAGAAGTTCCTGGCGAGCGTTCGGTAATGCCTGCAAATGATGTCATCGTCATCGGGGCCGGCGTTGTCGGCCTCTCGGCGGCAATCGCGGCGCAGGGCCGCGGTCTTTCGGTCACGGTGATCGACCGTGAGGGACCGGCGGCGGGCGCTTCTGCCGGCAACGCCGGCGCCTTCGCCTTCACCGATATCCTGCCGCTCGCGTCGCCCGGCATTCTCTGGAAGGCGCCGAAGTGGCTGCTCGATCCGCTTGGGCCGCTCAGCGTGCCGCCGGCCTATGCGCTGACGATCGCGCCTTGGATGTTCCGGTTCTGGCGGGCCTGCGCCGCCTCGAAGGTGGAGCACTCAACTGCAGCGCAGACGGCACTGATGGACCTTTCCAGGGCCGAACTGGAGCCGTTCCTCAGAAAGACCGACACCATTGCCATGCTGCGCAAGGAAGGCAACCTCCAGGTCTATGAAAGCGATGCGGAATTCGAAGCGTCACTCGGCGGCTGGAAGGCGCGTGAGCGCCACGGTATCGAGTTCCGGCATCTGAACGCAGAGCAGATGGCCGAGATACAGCCCGGCATCGCACCGCGCTTCATCTGCGGCACGTTCACGCCTGGCTGGTATTCCATTGCCGATCCCAGGCTTTACACGCTGGCGCTGGCCGACCATTTTCGCACCATGGGCGGGCGTATCGAATGCCTCGATATCGCCTCGCTCCGGCCGTTGGAGGATGGGGTCGAGGTGATTAGCCATGACGGCCGCACGCGCAAGGCAGGCCGGGTGGTACTGGCGGCAGGCGCCTTTTCGCACCGCATTGCCCGTTCGCTCGGGGAAAAAATTCCGCTGGAAACGGAACGGGGCTATAATACAACCCTGCCTTCAGGCGCATTCGATCTGCGGACGCAGGTGACCTTCGGCGGCCATGGTTTCGTCGTTACCCGGCTTTCCTCCGGCATCCGCGTCGGCGGTGCGGTCGAGTTGGGCGGGCTGGAGCTTCCGGCCAATTTTGCCCGATCCGAAGCGCTGCTGGCCAAGGCGAAAGCCTTCCTGCCGGGCCTGAAAACCGAAGGCGGCAAGCAGTGGATGGGCTTTCGCCCCTCGCTGCCGGACAGCCTGCCGGCCATTGGGCATGCGCGACACACGGCGCGGGTGGTCTACGCCTTTGGCCACGGACATCTGGGACTGACGCAATCTGCGGGTACGGCGCGCATCGTCGCCGACATTCTGACGGGGCAAAAACCCGCCATCGACACGAGCGCTTTTTCGCCGCAACGTTTCTAGAGGATTTCGGCTTTTCCCCGAAACGCAAAAATTCTCTAGCACTTTTTCACGCATTTACCGGGGCGCAAAGCGCGACGCGCTTTTACTGGAAATGCCTTAGGGAGATTTTCGATGTCTTCTGCCGTTCCGCAAGCCCGCAGCATTCTTACCGGTGCGGCCGAAGGCCCCGTGATCGCCACGACGGAAGCGCTGAGTTTCTGGGGCGGTGTCGATCCCGCCACCGGCAGGGTGATCGACGTGCATCACCCGCTGCACGGCGTCAGTCTAACCGGCGGCGTGCTCTTCATGCCGACCAGCCGGGGCTCGTGCACCGGGTCTGGCGTTCTGCTCGACCTTATTCTAACGGGCCGGGCGCCATCCGCTCTCGTTTTCTGCGAGGCGGAGGATGTGCTGACCTTGGGCGCACTTGTCGCGGCGGAAATGTTCGAGCGGGCGCTGCCGGTCGTCCGTCTCGACCCCGAAAATTTTGCCCGCTTTTCCCGCGCGGCCCATGTTCGCATCGATGAAAACAGCATCGAGGCCGATGGCCTTTCGCTTGCCATAGCGCATCCCGCGACTGCCCGTCTCGATCTCACGGGTGACGACCGCGCGATGCTGGAAGGGCGCGACGGCATCGCCGTGCGCCAGGCCATGCGCATCATCGTCGCCATGGCAGCCCAGCAGGGCGCTTCCGCGCTCGTCAATGTCACACAGGGCCATATTGACGGCTGCATCTATGCCAGCCCCGCCAATCTCACCTTCGCGGAAAAAATGGCTGAGATGGGTGGCAGGGTCCGGGTGCCGACGACCATGAACGCCATTTCGGTGGACAAGGCCAACTGGCGGGCACAGGGCGTGCCGGATGATTTCGGCGATCCGGCGGCCAGACTGGCGGATGCTTATGTGCGCATGGGCTGTCGGCCCACCTTCACCTGTTCGCCTTACCTGCTCGACAGCGCGCCGGGCTCGGGTGAATCGATTGCCTGGGCGGAATCGAACGCGGTAATTTTTGCCAATACGGTGCTTGGTGCACGCACTGCCAAACATCCCGATTTCCTCGATCTATGTATCGCGATGACGGGCAGGGCGCCGCTTTCGGGTGTTTACCTGGAGGGAAATCGCCGGCCCCAGCGCATCGTGGACGTGGTGCTGCCGCAAGGGATAGACGATGCGTTCTGGCCGCTCGTCGGTTATCTCGCCGGCAAGGCGGCCCCCGATTGCATACCGCTGCTGCGCGGACTTGGGGCTGCGAAACCATCGCGGGATGATTTGAAAGCGCTCTGCGCTGCCTTCGGCACCACCTCCGCAGCGCCCATGCTACATATCGAGGGCGTTACGCCGGAAGCCGGCATTGCGCCTCTGGAAACGGCCGACACGGTCAGCATTTCGCTTGCCGATATGGCGGCCGGGTGGTCGCTGCTGAACGAGGGACCGGAGGAGGTGCAACTGGTCGCCATCGGTAGTCCCCACGCGTCGCTGGAGGAGTGCCGCGCCCTTGCGGCAGTTTTCGACGGTCGCAGGCGCCGTGCGGATGTCGCCGTCATCGTCACAGCCGGCCAGCAGGTCATCGATGCAGCTGCGCAGGACGGCACGCTGCAGAAATTGAAGGACTGTGGCGTACAGGTGCTGCCTGATCTCTGCTGGTGTTCAATTTCCGAGCCGGTCTTCCCGACGAAGACGCGCGCCTTGATGACCAATTCCGGCAAATACGCCCATTACGGACCCGGCCTCAGCGGCCGCGCGGTGCGCTTCGGCAGCCTTGCCGATTGCGTCGAGAGCGCGTTGACCGGCCGTGCCGCTTCCCGTCTTCCCGCCTGGCTTTCCTGAGGAGAATTCAATGCGCAGTATCAAGACCGTTCATGTCATTTCCGCCCATGCGGAAGGCGAGGTGGGGGATGTGATTGTCGGTGGCGTCAAGCCGCCACCAGGCGAAACGATCTGGGAACAGAGCCGTTTCATCGCCCGTGACGAGACGCTGCGCAACTTCGTGCTGAATGAGCCGCGCGGCGGCGTATTCCGCCACGTCAATCTGCTGGTTCCGCCGAAACATCCTGATGCGGATGCCGCCTTCATCATCATGGAGCCGGAGGATACGCCGCCCATGTCCGGGTCTAACTCCATCTGCGTGTCCACCGTCCTTCTCGATGGCGGTATCGTGCCGATGCAGGAGCCGGAAACCCATATGCTGCTGGAAGCTCCCGGCGGGCTGGTGAAGGTGCGTGCCGAATGCCGCAACGGCAAGGCCGAGCGTATTTTCGTGCAGAACCTGCCAAGCTTCGCCGCGAAGCTTGATGCCGAACTCCAGGTCGAAGGCCTTGGAAAGCTCAAAGTGGATACGGCCTACGGCGGCGACAGTTTCGTCATCGTCGATGCCGAAGCAATGGGTTTCAGCCTGAAACCGGAAGAGGCGCACGAGATTGCCCGCCTCGGCGTGCGCATCACCAACGCCGCCAACAAGGCGCTGGGTTTCGATCATCCCGAAAACCCGGACTGGCGGCATTTTTCCTTCTGCCTGTTCGCCGGCAAGGTGGAACGCACGGCCGAAGGCCTGCGGGCAGGGGCGGCCGTCGCCATCCAGCCGGGCAAGGTGGACCGCTCCCCCACCGGCACGGCGCTTTCGGCCCGTATGGCCGTGCTGCATGCACGCGGCGAAATGAAGGAAGGGGAAACGCTGACGGCGGTGTCGCTGATCGGCTCTACCTTCACGGGCCGTATCCTCGGAACCACAACAGTCGGCGACCGACCGGCCATCCTGCCGGAAATATCCGGCCGCGGCTGGATCACCGGAATACACCAGCACATGCTCGATCCGTCGGATCCATGGCCGGAAGGGTATCGTCTGACGGATACCTGGGGTGCGAGGTAAGAGCGTTACAGGTCACTCGGGTGGAATGGTGAGTACGCCACAGCGGTGCGGCATATTTCTTCTCCCCGCCGGGTAGAAGGTGGCCCGAAGGGTCGGATGAGGGGGTAAATCCGCGAGAGACGGAGAGCTTGCCCCCTCATCCCGCTGCCGCGGACTTCTCCCCGGCGGGGAGAAGAAAGAAGCGGTACCCGCTCGTTCCAACAGGGCTAAAGCTTCACCGACCCAACCGCTTCGTCGTCTCCCGCACGATCAGCTCGAAGCCAACATCCACCCGCGCACCCTCGGGAACAGCGGCATCCTTTTCTGCCTCCAATATCGAAAGCAGCAGTTCGCCGGCCTTGCGGCCGATCATCTGCGCATCGACCCGGATAGTCGAAATCGCGGGATAACATTGCCGGCCGATATCGAAATCTCCGAAGCCGAGAATGGAAATCTGATCTGGTACATGAATGCCGCGGCGATGACATTCCATAAGCGCACCGACGGCGGAAATATCCGACACGGCGAAGATGGCTTCGACATCGGGCGCCTTGGCCAACAGGGAGCCCAGCGTTTTCGCGCCGTGATCGTATGAGACCGGCGCGCTGCCCTCGCGGATGATGAGATCATCGGCGATGCCGGCTTCGCGCAGCGCCGCCCCGAAACCGAGCAGGCGGCTTTCGCCGCGCCAGTCCTTAACGTCGCCATCGGCTCGGGAGCCAAGTGCGCCTATGCGCGTGAATCCAAGCGATATCAGGTGTTTGGCGGCGGTTCTTCCCACTTCGTAATTGGAGAAACCGACAGCGTGGTCGATCGGATGTTCGGGTACGTCCCAGATTTCAACGATCGGGATACCGGCGCGCATCAACACTTCGCTTGCCATCTTGGTATGAACCGTGCCGGCGACGACAATCGCGTCGGGACGGCGCTCCATCATGGTGCGGATGACGCGCTCTTCTTCCTGCAGGTCGTACATGGTGTAACCGATCAGCAATTGGTAATCGGCGGCGCGTAGCGCATTGGCCAGGCCTTGAGCGCTGTCGGCGAAGTTTGAGTTGGTGAGTGTCGGCAGGATGGCGGTGATGAAATTGGTGCGGCGAGAAGAAAGCGAACCGGCGATTCGGTCAGGCACATAACCAAGCTTCTCAATGGCCTTCATCACCCTCTGGCGCGTCTCCTCGGACACCAGAGCGGGATCGGCCAGCACCCGCGAGACGGTCATCTTGGAGACGCCCGCAAGTTTTGAGACGTCGCTCATGGTTGCTTTTTTTGACGTGACTAACGCTGCGGCCAAAGGCGTGCGCTCCACCAAAGCATGTCTCCCCAGTTACAATCCGGCTGAATGAAGACCGGTTCACGACAAGACATACACGAAGATACCAAGGGAAAGCACGCCGTATGATTGCAGATCAATGCGACGTGCACCGGATTTATGCGACGCGGCTATAGACCAGATGGTAGAAACGCCCGTCACACATGCTCATCATCTCATCCGTCAGTACCCGGCCTTCCAGCCGGACCGGCGAGACCAGCGCTTCCTCCACGGCCTCCATCGACGGATAGTCGATTTCCTGCACCATGATGATCTGGGCCGCGTCCGGGTCCGTGCGCTCCGTACGCATCACTCGCACCGCCTGCGCATTCGGCATGCGCTTCCAGACAGGCAGTAATTTTTCCTCGACGATGCGAAAAAACTCCTCCTCCCGGCCTGCGTGAATCCTGCCTTCGAAAATTGCCGAGCGTGTGTACATGTTTCCTCCCGAAATGAATGCCGACCGAAACAGTTCTGTAGATCGGACTTGCAATGATACCGATAACATGCATTATTGATCCTGCCAAGAACGTGAAGCGGCGTCGAAGAGAGGAAAATCGACAATCATAATAACCTATTGAATTTCATGAGAAATTCATCTGGTTTTGTGTTTTCACAGTTTCTTGGGAGGAGTTTTCAGTCAAGCGCCTAGAAATGTTATCGAGAACATTTTTCGGTTGGCGAAGGCCGCTGTTCTGCATTGGGCAGCTACTATTTGGGTTGGAGGAGAAACCATGAGCATATCCAGATTTCTGAAAAACATGACCGTTGCTGTTGGCGTTGCCGCAGCTTCGCTTGCGGCCACAACGTCCGCCCATGCCGTCTCGCTCAGCGAGATCACGGCGCGCGGCAAGGTCAAGATCGGTGTCCTCACGGGCGCGCCGCCGATGGGCATGGTGGATGAAAAGGGAAACCCTTCCGGTTATGACGTCGATGTCGCCAATCTCATCGGTTCCTACCTGTCGCTGCCGGTGGAACTGGTGCCGCTGACGCCTCCAGCGCGTATTCCGGCCCTTCAGACCGGCAAGGTCGATTTCCTCGTTGCGACGCTCGCGCCGACCGGCGAACGCGCCAAGACTGTGATGTTCACGCAGCCATACAGCGCCTTCAATATGGATATCATCTCCGGCAAGGACCAGAAATTCGAAAATCTCGACAGCCTCAAGGGCAAGCGCGTGTCGGTCAACCGCGGTTCCTCACAGGAAACCGCGCTGCGCAAGGCCAACGTCGAAGGTCTCGAAATCGTCGTTTACGAAGACGATTCCACCAGCGCCCAAGCTTTGCTTGCGGGTCAGGTGGATGCCGTCGCCCTGCCGTCCACGGTTGGTGAAGCAATCATCAAGCAGCGCCCGGAAGCCGGTCTCCAGGTCGGATTCACCTTCTTCCAGCAGGGCAATTCCATGGCGACCAAGCTTGAGGATTTCGAGCTGCGCCAGTGGCTGAACACCTCCATTTACCTGATGAAGATGTCCGGCGATCTCGACCGCATCTCGGTCAAGTGGACCGGTCGCCCGCTGCCGCAATTGCCAAGCTTCTGATTGAGCCTTTCAACGCGCCCGCCGGGAATACGTTCGGCGGGCCGGGAAATGTCAACGGAGTGACGCATGTCCTATACATTCCAATTCGGCGCGCTCGCCCAATATCAGAATGAAATTCTGAACGGCATATGGCTGACGATCAAACTGTCGGTCCTTTCCATCGTGTTCGGCTGCGCTTTCGGCATTCTTCTCGCTTCATTGCGCTCCATCAATGGTGGCATCGTCCGCATCATCGTGGATGCTTATGTCGAAGTCATCCGCAACACGCCGTTCCTCGTGCAGCTGTTCATCGTCTATTTCGGCCTGCCGGGTCTCGGCTTTCGCGTCGGGGCGGATACGGCGGCGCTGATCGGCATGACGATCAATCTTGCCGCCTATTCGACGGAGATCATCCGCGCCGGCATCGAGGCGGTGCACAAGTCGCAGATCGAGGCGGGTGAGGCTCTGGGCTTCACCAAGTACCAGATTTATCGTCACGTCATTATCGTGCCCGCCATTGCCAAGGTCTATCCATCGCTCTGCAGCCAGTTCGTGCTGATGATGCTGGCATCGAGCATATGCTCGGCCATCTCCACCCATGAGCTTGCCGCCGCTGCAGCCTTCGTGGAATCGCAGACCTATCGCTCCTTCGAGGTCTACATCGTCGTCACGCTCATCTATCTGGCGCTGGCGCTCAGCCTGCGGCTCATCCTTGCCCTTGTCGGCATGTGGCTGTTCGGTCGCCGCGTGGCCCGCAAGACGATGACCGCTTTGCCGGAGGTGCAGTCATGACCCTTAGAACTTTCGGCTGGAACGAATTCGGCTTCCTGCTGACCGCCCTGCAATGGACCGTGCTTCTGACGATCATTGCGCTAATCGGCGGCGGTATCGTTGGCTTCTTCGTGGCGCTCGCCCGCACCTCGAATTTCAAGGCGCTGCGCATTGCCGCCGGCACCTACATTCAGGTGATCCAGGGCATTCCGGTGCTGATGATCCTGTTCCTGTCCTATTACGGCCTCAGCCTTGCCGGGCTGGAACTGCCGCCACTTTTTGCCGCCGGTGCCTCGATGACCATCTATACATCGGGTTACCTCGCGGAAATCTGGCGCGGTTGCATCCAGGCGGTGCCGAAACAGCAATGGGAAGCGTCGGAGTCGCTCGCTCTCACCCGGGCCCAGCAATATCGCTACGTCATCCTGCCGCAGGCGATCCGAATTTCGCTACCGCCGACCGTCGGTTTTGCCGTCCAGGTCGTCAAGAACACGTCCATCGCATCGATCATCGGTTTCGTCGAACTGGCAAGAGCGGGGCAGCTCATCAACAATGCCACGTTCCAGCCGTTCCGCGTCTTCGTCGCGGTGGCCATTCTTTATTTCATCGTCTGCTACCCGTTATCCCAGCTGTCGCGTTGGCTGGAAAGGAGGCTTCATGCCGGAAGTAATCGTTGAAAACGTTCACAAGAGCTTTGGCGCTCTGGAAGTCCTCAAAGGCGTGTCGCTGACGGTCGGCCGTGGTGAAGTCTTCGCCCTCATCGGCCGCTCGGGCTCGGGCAAGAGCACGCTTCTGCGTTGCATGAACGGGCTGGAAAAGATCAATTCCGGCCGCATCGAAATCGCCGGTCATGCGATCGGCGAAGACGCCAAGGCCCTGCGGAAGCTGCGCACCGATGTCGGCATCGTGTTCCAGAGCTATAATCTGTTCCCGCATCTGACGGTGGGTGAAAACATCATGCTTGCGCCGCGCATCGTCAAGGACGTGGCAAAATCGGAAACCAAGGATATCGCCCGTGAGGTTCTGCAGCTCGTCGGTCTTTCGGAGAAATTCGATTCCTATCCGGACCAGCTGTCCGGCGGCCAGCAGCAGCGTGTGGCGATTGCCCGCTCGCTTGCCATGCGGCCGAAGGTAATGCTGTTCGACGAGGTGACGTCTGCGCTCGATCCGGAACTCACCGAAGAAGTGCTGACTGTCATGGAAAACCTCGCCAGAGACGGCATGACCATGATCCTCGTGACGCATGAGATGGCCTTTGCGCGGCGTGTGGCGACCGAAACGATCTTCATGCACAAGGGCAAGATCTGGGAGCAGGGCCGCTCGTCCGAACTCTTCGCCAATCCGCAAACGCCGGAACTCCGGCAATTCGTCAAGGCCGATGTGAAGTAGTTCACAGGCACAAAGGAAAATCCATGACCACTGAAATCGTGCAGCTGTGCCCGCTCATCCCGGCACTGGAGGAAGAACTTGCGCAGCGCTTCACCGTGCATCGCCTGTTCGAAGTGTCAGACAGGGCCGCCTTCCTTGCTGAAAAAGGCGGCACGATCCGCGGCGTCGTCACCGGCGGTCATATCGGCCTGCCAGCGGATATTGGTGCAGCGTTACCAAAGCTTGAAATCGTTGCCATCAACGGCGTCGGCTTCGACAAGGTCGATCTGGCTGAAGCGAAGCGGCGCGGCTTTCGTGTTTCCAATACGCCTGACGTGTTGACGGCCGATGTCGCGGATCTTGCTCTGGGCCTTATTCTGGCGCAGGCGCGCAGGCTGCCGCAGGCAGACCAATATGTCCGCACCGGGCAATGGCTGAAGGGCGACATGGGCCTTTCCACCCGCGTGGCCGGTCGTCGCTATGGCATATTCGGTTTCGGCCGCATCGGTCAGGCGATTGCCAGGAGGCTCGAAGGTTTCGATGCGCATATCTCCTACACCGCGAGAAATCGTCGCGATGTCGCCTATGATTATTATGACAGCATCGAAGCTCTGGCCGCTAATTGTGACGTGCTGATCATCGCCGCAGCGGCCACCGCCGAAACGCGTCATATCGTCAGCGCCGAGGTTCTGAACGCGCTTGGCCCGCAGGGTGTGCTTGTCAACGTGGCTCGCGGCTCGTTGGTGGATGAGAAGGCGCTCATTGAGGCACTTTCGAATGGCGTGATCGCAGGTGCTGCGCTTGATGTCTTCGAGGATGAACCGCGTGTGCCGGAAGCGCTGTTTGCTTTCGAAACCGTCACGCTCGCCCCACATATCGGCAGCGGCACGCATCAGACGCGACGGGCCATGGCAGACCTCGTTCTTGCCAATCTCGACGCGCATTTTGCCGGCAGGGAGCTGCCGACGCCGGTGGTGTGACGGGCCCTTGCTGGATGCCAGAATTCTTGCGGCGCGGCTTCTATCCGCGCCGTTTCCCTGAGACAGGCGCTATTTCATCGCCGCAAGCGTACAGACGGCTATCGGCCACCCTATCTCCGCCCCTCGTTCATATTTATATAATATGTATAATCCTACTATTCTGCTCTCTTATAAAGTGATGAGGCGGATAGGTGCGTTCCAAGGGCCCGAAGACACCCGTGCAGAACCGGATATCGCGAAAAAAGCGCGAAACAGGGCCATCTGCCTCTACCCCAACAGATGAAAATAGTAATCCATCCGACCGGCATGTGTTGTTGGAAGCGATGATCGACCACGTGCCGGATTTTATCTATGCCAAGGATCTGGAAGGTCGTTTCCTGTTTGCGAACCGCGCAATCGTCAAGGAAAATGGTTTTGACACGGTGGAGGAGCTGATTGGCCTCACCGATTACGATATTCACGGCGAAGCAGCACAGCGGGCGGGCATTCCCGACACCGAGGCACGGGTGATGCGCACGGGAGAACCGGATCTCGGTTACGAAGAGCGGGCCATGCGTGGCGATATCGACCGCTGGCTGATGATGTCGCGCGTGCCGCTGCGGGACAAGTCCGGCAACATCATCGGGGTGGTCGGCGCTTCTAGGGACATAACCCAGAAAAAGGCTTCCGAAAGACTGCTGCAGACGCAGGCGCGCATTCTCGAAATGATTGTCGCGGCGGCGCGTATCGAGGATTTCCTCGAGGAATTCGTCAAGGCGATTGAAAATCTCGCCACGGGGCTTGCCTGTGCCGTACGGGTGTTCGACGCCGCTACGGGTGAACCTTCGGTTTATGTATCGCCGGCACTCGCTCCGCATGCGGGGCTGACGGCGCTGATTTCCTCGGTCAGCGATCCTGACATCATCACTTCCCCTGCCGATAACACTGCCTTCAGCTTCGATATTCCCGCCAGCGACGGCAAGGCGCACGGTTTTGTCTGGTGCATGCTCGCGGCCCGCCAGCCAGATCCGGCACTGGTGGAATTTATCGGTGCGGCTGCACGCATGGCGGGGCTCGCGATCGACCGCAAACGTGCGGCCGAACATATCGCCTTTCTGGCTGATCACGACATGCTGACCCGGCTCCCCAATCGCCGTTTTCTCGATACACGACTGCCGGAAGTTCTTGCGGCCGCGGCAAAAGCCAGGCGGACGATCGCCGTCTGCTTTCTCGACCTCGACAATTTCAAGCAGATCAACGACACGCTGGGCCACAGCGTCGGCGATGCGCTGCTTTCGAAGACGGCGGCGCGCATTGCAGGGACCCTGGGTCGAAACGATCTCGTGTTGCGGGTGGGTGGGGATGAGTTCGTCGTCATTCTGGAGAAGCAGCGTGACGGTTTCGAAAACCGGCTTCGGAGCATCCAGGCTGCGGTCTCACAGCCGCTGCGCATCGGCAATTATGATATCAAGGCGACATCCAGCATCGGCGTGGCGTTTTTTCCGGAACATGGGGAAACCACGGCGGAGATCGTCGCCGCTGCCGATCTTGCCATGTATCAGGCGAAACATAATGGTCGGGACGGTATCGCTACTTTCTCGCCGCGCATGGCAGACGATTTGAGAAAGAAGGTCACGCGTATCGAGGAATTGCGCAGGGCCGTGGAACGGGATGAATTCATCCTGCATTTCCAGCCGCAGGTCGATCTACTTACCGGCGGAATCAGCGGGGTGGAGGCGCTGGTGCGCTGGCAGCACCCGGCGGAGGGACTGCTTGGGCCTTCGGAATTCATCGGCCTTGCGGAAGAAACCGGCCTCATCGTGGAGCTTGGGGAGAGCATTCTGAAAAAAGCGTGCCGTCAGGCGCGAGACTGGATGGCTGCTGGATTGTCGCCTGTCAAAATGGCAGTCAATATCTCCCCCCGGCAGTTCCAGGGCGGCTTGGCGGACCAGATCAGTTCGGTGCTGAAGGAAACCGGCCTTGCACCTTCGCTGCTGGAAATCGAGATTACCGAGACGCTCATCATTCAGGATGTCGACACGTCAGTGCGCATCATGCGCGCCATCAAGCAGATGGGCGTCAGCCTGGCACTGGATGACTTCGGCATCGGCTATTCCTGCCTTGGCATGCTCAAGACATTCCCTCTTTCGTGCATGAAGATCGACCGCTCGTTCCTCACGCATCTGCCGGCAAAAACCAAAGACAGCGCCATTGTTTCGATCATGATCCAGCTTGCCGGTTCACTGGGCATCGATGTCATTGCCGAAGGCGTGGAAACGGCCGAGCAGGCTGACTTTCTGCGCGCTGCCGGTTGTCCCTACGGGCAAGGTTACTATTTCGGCCGCCCCGTGGCGGCTGGCGAGATCGAGGGCATGCTGAAGGCGATGCCCACGTTTGCAACCGGTTCTTCCAGCCAACCGCTGTAATCGCCGATCCACCGCCCGCTGCGTCATCCGAACGGAATTGAAGCACCACGCGCGAGTTTCGGGTCGGGTATCGCCGCCTCGCGCACTCACTGCACCAGCCTCGGCCATTGTCACATCACCGTTGTTATTCAAGGTGAGCTGTTGGGCTCATGCCGCAGAAATATTGTTACTAATTTCGTCATATTAGAATATCATCGGAAATTAAATATACAATAAAGCCTATTTTGCAAGTGTATATAAGTGTATTTATATATTTTAAACTTTATATTTGTTGTAATTTTACTACTTAGTGTGATTGCGTCATCGTGTTGTATTTTAAATCCGGAGATTTGAATTGCGACTCCCCCGCGATTTCTGTCATTTGCTGATCAGCGCAGGGAAGCGGGCGGCAGGGAAAAGACCAGCCCACAAATTTGCGCATTCGTTGAAAAATTTTTGACTGGAGATTACAAATGAACATCAAGAGCCTTTTGATCGGCTCCGCTGCGGCTCTCGCAGCAGTATCCGGCGCACAGGCCGCTGACGCCATCGTCGCCGCTGAGCCCGAGCCCATGGAATATGTTCGCGTCTGCGATGCTTTCGGCACCGGCTTCTTTTACATCCCCGGCACCGAAACCTGCCTGAAGTTCGACGGTTACGTTCGTTTCCAGACCGACTTTGGTCGCAACCAGTCCGGTACATCTGACTGGGACTCTTTCACCCGCGCCCAGTTCAACATTGACACCCGCACCGACACAGAACTCGGCGCCCTGCGTGGCTACATCGGTCTGCGCGGTCAGGCCGACAACGATACTGACCGCAACTTCGTTCTTGATCAGGCTTTCATCGAACTCAGCGGCCTGAAAGTCGGTTTCTACTACAACTGGTGGGACGACGGTCTCTCCGGTGAGTATGACCAGCTCAGCTCCAACCGCACCCGTCTGAATGCTATCCGTTACACCTACGACGCCGGCTCATTCTACGTGGGTGCCGCTGTTGAAGAGCTCGAAGGTTCGCGTAAGGGCACTTCCGAACTCGGCGTTACGAAGGGCGGCAAGTTCCAGACCAACACGAACGATGTTGGCATCAGCGCCATCATCGGCGCAAAGATCGGCGGCGTTAAGGCCAACCTGCTTGGCGGTTACGACACGAACCAGGAAAACGGTGCAATCCGTGCAATCATCACTGCTGACATCGGTCCCGGCACGCTCGGCATCTCCGGTGCTTGGGCTTCCGGCGCCAACTACTACTACGAAGAGTCCGAGTGGACTGTTGCTGCTGAATACGCCATCAAGGCAACTGACAAGCTGACCATCACCCCCGGCTTCCAGTATTTCGGCACGATCGACATCGGCGCTAACAACGACTTCGTTGGCAGCCGCGATGCATGGCGCGCTGGCGTCGCTGCTGGTTACAAGATCACCTCTGGTCTCTCCACCAAGGTTGCGGTCACCTATCAGGACGTCGATGGAAAGAAGGGCGTAAACGGTGGTGGCGACAGCTGGACCGGTTTCGTTCGTCTCGAGCGTTCGTTCTAACAGAGCCTGACAAAAAGCATAACCGGGTTAGACAACTCAGATCCACCCCGTTTCTTGAACGGGTGAGTGCTAGCTCCAGTCAAAGTTCCTGACATGATGTCAGGTTTGCTCCCCGGTCCTCTCCTGGCCGGGGAGTCTTTGTCGTGATGTTGGCAAGAAGTCCAAGGGACCTTGCCGACCCCAGTCGATTAGTGATCCCGCGTCGATTTGTGATCCTGAACAGGCCCTTGGTCGGCGGCGCGGTATCTCGCATCCGCCGGCGGACGGGGAGGGAGCACGGGTTCGTCGAACGTGCGCAACAGGCAGCCCCAGCCCGGATCGTGCATGTGTGCTTTCAGACCCGCCCGTTCTGCCAGTGCCATGGCTTCCTGTTTGCCGAAGGAAATGGCGGCGTCTACATCTGATGTCAGTACCCGGCCATTTTCCATCAGCAATTTACCGTCTACAAAGACGGTATCGACATCGCTTCCAAGAACCTGATGGACCAGACGGTGGACCGGCATCCACATGGGCATGAGATGCGGCTTCCGCATGTCTATGATGACGACATCAGCCTTCTTGCCGATCTCGAGCGAACCGATCTCGTCCTCCATGCCGATAGCGTGGGCGGCATCGATCGTGATCATCTCTAAGATCTTGCCCGGCGGAAGCAGGTAGCGGTCGTGATTGTGCAGGAGATGCTGCGTAAATTGTGCCAGGCGCGCCGTCTGCAACATGTCGAAATGGCGGCTTGGAGCTGCGCCATCGGTGGTGATGGCGACACGAATCCCTTTTGACATCATTTCCATGATGGGAGTTGCGCGGCCCGGCGGCGCATGGGTCACGCATGTGCCTGTCTCGGCCAGTATGTCTATTTCGTCGTGGGAGATACCCCAGCAATGCTGAAGGTGAATGTCAGGGCCAAGCAGGGCATTTTCCTTGTCCTGAAACGCCATGCGAATTTGCCCGGCAAAGGCGTCGGAATGAAGCCTGACACCGGTCTTGCGCGCCATCTCGCGTATCCGGCGGGCCTGCATTCTGTCACCCTCTGTCAGTTTCACTGCCTGGTCCGGCGTAGATGCATTGGAGGGTTCGACCGACGGTGCGATGGTGAAAGGCGTCAGGAAAACGCTGATGCGGCCATCGGCGCTGCCGTGCAATGCTTCGATCACCGCTTCGCTGCCATCCATCATCTCGTCGAAGCTAACGTCGCGACGTTCCGGTAGACCGCTCTCCCACCGTGTGACCGGATGAGGCCATGGGAGGCCTGACGGCCCGACGCAGATGATTTCGCGAAGGCCGAGTTCGCTATAGGCGCGGGCGTGGTTGATGGCGAAGACGGGGTCATCCGCGCGTGGCATCGAAGTGATGATGCTGGCCCCGGTCGTCACCCCGGCGCGCAGCCGTTCAATGCCGGAAATCAGCCCGTCGGCATACCAGTAGTCGCGGGTGACGTAGTGGTAATAGGTCGGGGTGATGATTTTCATCCACATCGCATTGGTGTCCGCTGCGATGCTGCGAAGAAGGGCGTGGCCCGCGTGGCCATGGGCATCGATCAGGCCAGGAATGAGAAGCTTTCCCCTGCAGTCGATAACCGCCTTATCACTGTGGCGGGGGTCAAGTTCATCCACAGTGCCGATGTCGACAATTCTGTCGCCTTCTATCGCCAGTGCCCCGTTCTCAATAACGCGCCGCCCCTTGTCGACCGTAACGATCGTTCCGTGCCGCAGCAGAAAGCCTGTCATATTCTCTCCTCCTCGCTTAAACTCGTATTCAAAAACTTGCGATTTTGAGTACGATAATTGTCAACAATATTATTGACAATAAGCCTCAGCGAAACAATACTCCTTCTGCCTGACCGGACCCGTGCCGGTTTCCAACGATCAATAAAAAGGGGGGATCAAATGTCCCGTGTCAGAAGTTTTGTCCTGGCGGCCATGGCTGCTGCCGCCATTGCCGTTCCCGCCAGCGCGGAGACCCTTCGCTGGGGCGGTCGCGCCGATCTCTATTCGCTCGATCCCTATTCGGTCCCGTCCACATCCAACCTCGCTTTTCTCAATCATATCTACGAGGGTCTCGTCCGCTACGGACCGGACTTCCAGATCGAGCCGGCACTCGCCACCGAGTGGAAGCTGATTGATGGAAAGACCTGGCGCTTTACCCTTCGCAAGGGCGTGAAATTTCATGACGGCGCAGACTTCACCGCCGATGATGTCGTCGCATCCTTCACGCGCGCTTCGGACGCGACGTCGCCGCTGCGGGGCAATATCCCGATTTACGCTGGCGTCAAAAAAGTTGACGACTACACGGTGGACCTCGATGTCAACGCGCCGACTTCTCTCTTTCTGAACGACATAACCAATATCTTCATTTTTAACGCCAAGTGGTTGAAAGATAACAATAGCGAGAAGCCTACCGACTTCGCGTCGAAGGTCGATGGCTACACCACCATGCACACCAATGGCACAGGCCCGTTCAAGCTCGAAAGCCGCGTTCCCGACAGCAAGACTGTTCTCGTTGCCAATGAAGGCTGGTGGGACCAGAAGAAGCACAATCTCGACCGCATCGAATTCGTGCCAATCGCATCTGCGGCAACACGAGTCGCGGCACTGCTGTCAGGTGAAATCGACCTGATCGACTCCGCCCCGATCCAGGATTTGCCGCGTCTGGAATCCTCGCCCAATATCACGGTCAAGAAGCGCACCGAGCTTCGCACGCTTTTCATTGGCTTCAACCGCCGCGAAAAACTGGAAAACGGTCAGCCGAACCCCTTTAATGATCTGCGCGTTCGTCAGGCCTTCGAAGCCTCCATCGATCGTGACCTGATCAACAAAAAAGTCATGCGTGGTCTTGCAAGACCGTCCGGCTCGCTGATCGCACCTGAGATCGCTGGTTATGCCAAATCGCTGGACACGTTCGAGCCGGCCGATCCGGCCAAGGCGCAGAAGCTGCTTGCCGATGCGGGCATGAAGAACCTTGCCTTCACCTATACCTGCATGAATGACGAGAGCGTCAACGAAGAGGATATCTGCTCGGGCGTTGCCAACATGTTGAAGCGTGGCGGTTTCCAGCCGACCATCGATATTGCGCCACGTTCCGTGCAGTCACCTAAGCGCAATGGCGGCAAGGCTGACGTCTTCAACCTCAGCTGGGCAAACGAGCCGACTCTTGACGCCTTCTCGATGCTGTCGCAGATCCTCTCGACCCGCAAGGGCGCGATGGGCGTCTCCAACTATGGCGGCTGGTCCAATCCCGAGATCGACAAGCTTGTTGCGCAGGCGGCGCAGGAGCAGGACAATACGAAACGCCTGGCGCTCGAAGAAGCTGCGCTGAAAATCGCCAAGGACGAGACCATGCTCGTTCCGCTGCATCAGCAGCCGATTGCGTGGGCTATGCTGGCCAAGGTCAAAAGCGTCGACTTCCGCGCTGACAACAAGCCACGCCATTGGCTGACCCAGCTCGACAAATAAGACGGACAGCAAGCGAGGCGCCGGTCACTGGACCGAGCGCCTTGACTGTTTCAGCAGATATTCGAGCACGCGCCAGTTCATTTGACTGGATGTGAAGCCGAACGAAACCGTGTCAAAAATTGTCGACAAAGTTGCACTGTGTTCGTGGTTCCTACACGCCGCGTAACCTTTGCCCATCTCTGGAAGAGAATGATCGAACCTGAAAGCCTGCGCGGCTCAGGCTCGCGTCCGAGAGGTAACAATGCTGGTATTCATCATCAAGCGTTTGGGAAATGCCGTGCTGGTCATGCTTTCCGTTGCGCTTATCGCCTTTCTCATCTTTCGGCTGGCGGGTGATCCCGTCGAGCTGATGGTCGGCGAACAGACGTCGCAGGAGGATCGTGCAGCCCTGCGTGAGAGGCTCGGCCTCAATGACAGCCTGCCGACCCAATATCTGCGGTTCGTCAAAGACGCGGCGGAGGGCAATTTCGGCGTTTCCTACCGCAACGGCCAGCAGGTGCTGCCGCTGATCGCGGAAAGGTTCCCCGCGACCCTTGAGCTGGTGCTGGTTGCCACCGTGATCTCTCTGGTCGTCGGCCTGCCTCTGGGTGTTCTGACGGCGATCCGGCGCGGGAAGTGGTACACGGAAGGTCTGCAGTTCCTGTCGATCGTCGGGGTGTCCCTGCCAAGCTTCGTTGTCGGCATTCTTCTCATTCTTGTCTTTTCCGTTTCCCTCGGCTGGGCACCGGCCTTCGGCCGTGGCGATGTCGTTCAGCTCGGCTGGTGGTCAACCGGGCTTTTGACCTCGTCCGGGCGTGCTGCGCTCATTCTTCCGGCTATCGCGCTTTCGCTTTATCAGATCACCCTCGTCATGCGTCTGGTGCGGGCTGAAATGCTTGAAGTTCTGCGGTCCGATTTCGTGAAGTTCGCACGGGCCCGCGGCATTCCGCGCTGGCGGATCTACTTCCGTCATGCGCTGCGCAACTGTCTGATGCCGGTGGTGACACTGACGACGATGAATGTGGGTTCGCTCATCGCCTTCGCGCTCATCACGGAAACGGTGTTTCAGTGGCCGGGCATGGGCATGCTGTTCATTCAGGCGGTTACCTTCCTCGATATCCCCGTCATGGCGGCCTATCTCTGCATCATCTCCTTCATCTTCGTTGTCCTCAACACGTTCGTCGATATCGCCTATGCCGTCATCGATCCGCGTCTGCGCACCGCGCGCTGACCGAAGGGAGCCAGTTTCATGACAGACCTTTCGCAAACGGAAAAAACCGCCCGTCGGTCACTTTTCAGCCGCATGCGCGATAGCGACCTCTACTGGTCGTTCAGCCGCAGTAAATCGGCCAAGATCAGCGCGCTCATTCTCGCAATCCTGATCCTCGCAGCTGTCTTCGCGCCGTGGATTGCGCCCCAGAATCCCTATGACGGTGCATCGCTGGACATGTGGAAGGCCGAGCTGCCGCCGATCTGGCAGGAGGGCGGCGAATGGCCATTTCTGCTTGGAACGGATACGCAGGGACGCGACATGCTCTCGGCCATTCTCTACGGCACACGCATCTCTATCGTCATCGGTGTCGCCTCCGTGCTGCTTTCGCTCGTCATCGGCATGACGGCAGGTCTGGTGGCGGGGTACTTCGGCGGTTTTGCCGATGGCGTCCTGATGCGCATCGGTGACATCACGCTGTCCATCCCGACCATTCTGGTTGCCATCCTCGTGTCGACAGTCGTGCGGCAAATGCTGCCCGACAATCTGCGTGAGGTCGGTGCATCCGCCGTGCTCATTCTCGCCATCGCGCTCTCCGCCTGGGTGCAATATGCGCGAACGGTCCGTGCACAGGCGATTGTAGAAACCGGCAAGGACTATGTTCAGGCCGCTAAGCTGATCGGCGTGCCCGCCCGCCGCATCATGGCGGCGCATATCCTGCCCAATACGTTAACGCCGATCATGGTTGCCGCCACGCTGAATTTCGGCATGGCGATCCTGACGGAAGCGACGCTGTCCTTCCTTGGCATTGGCATGCCACCAAGCCAGCCGTCGCTCGGCACGCTGATCCGTATCGGCAACCAGTTCCTGTTCTCCGGCTCCTGGTGGATCGTGCTGTTCCCTGTCTTCCAACTCTGCCTGCTCGTCGTCACCGTCAACCTTCTGGGTGACTGGCTGCGCGATGCGCTCAATCCGAAACTGAGGTGAGCTCCATGCACGATCTTCTTCTGCGCAACGTACGGCCCATGGCGGGCGAAGCCTGCGATATTTTGATCAGGAACGGCAAGATTTCAGGTTTCGGAACATTTGACGCCGAACCCGGCATGCCGGTTGAGGACGGCAAGGGAGCAATTGCCGTTCCCGGTCTTATCGATGCCCATACGCATCTGGACAAGACGACGTGGGGCATGCCCTGGCACGTCAACAACCGTGCTGCCATCCTGCGCGAGCGGATCGATTTCGAGCGGGAAAACCGCGTTCAGATCGGCATCGATCCGCATCGCCAGTCCATGCGCCATGCGATCGGCCTTGCGGCCAATGGCGGCACCCATATTCGCAGCCATGTCGATATCGACCCCACCCATGGCCTGAAACTGGTAGAGGGCATATGGGAAACCCGTGAGAAGCTTAATGGCATCATCGACATCGAGGTCGTCGCCTTCCCGCAATCCGGCGTCATGGTCATGCCCGGCACGGTGGAGCTTCTCGATGAGGCGTTGAAGCAAGGCTGCGAGGTGCTCGGCGGCATCGATCCCTGCGGAATTGACCGCGATCCGAAGGGCCAGCTGGACATTCTTTTTCAACTGGCGACAAAACACGGCGTGCCGATCGATATTCATCTGCACGAAGCCGCCGACCTCGGCGCCTTCACGATGGAGCTCATCTTCGAGCGCATCCGGGCAAACGGCATGCAGGGCAACGTTGCCATCAGCCACGCCTTTGCCCTTGGCATGAACGACTATCTGCGCGTTGGCAGGCTGATCGACGAGATTGCGCGGCTTGATGTCGCCATCCTGACCACGGGTGCGCCATCGGCAAGCGTGCCGTCGATCATGCGCCTCAAGGAGGCGGGTGTGCGCGTTGGCGGCGGCTGTGATGGCATCCGCGACACATGGGGTCCGTGGGGACAGCCGGACATGCTGGATCGCGCCAAGATCATCGGCATGAAAAACGGTCTGCGCTCGGATATCGAACTTGCGCATGTGCTCCATGTCGTTTCCAAGGGTGGCGCCGATGTCATGGGTCTCGAGGATTACGGCATGGAGATCGGCTGTGCCGCCGACTTCACGCTCCTGACCGGTGAAACGCTGGCGCAAGCCGTTGTCGATATCGCGCCTCGGCCGCTGGTGGTCAAAGGCGGGCGGGTTACCGCGAGAAACGGCAAAGCCATCGTGGAGGCGCCGTAATGAGCGATGTTCTCAATGCGTTGCAATTGGGCGAAAGGCCGCAAGGGCGAACGTTGCTGACAGCCAGCTGGGTTGTCGGGCACAAGGATGGATCGCACCGCCTTCTGAAAAACGGCGAGGTTGTCTTCGAAAACGGCGAAATCGTCTTTGTCGGGCATCGGTTTCCGGGAGAGGTCGCCCGGCGTATCGATTTTGGCAATGCGCTCGTCAGCCCCGGCCTGATCGATCTCGATGCGCTTTCCGATCTCGATACGACGATCCTCGGCATTGATCATCATCCGGGCTGGGCGAAGGGTCGTGTCTGGCCGCGCTCCTATGTTGAGGCTGGTCCTTACGAAATGTATTCCCCGGAAGAGCTTGCCTTCCAGAAGCGTTTCGCCTTCGGGCAGTTGCTCCTCAATGGCATCACCACGGCAGCCCCCATCGCATCGCTGTTCTATCGCGAATGGGGGGAGACCGTGGCGGAATTCGAGGCGGCCGCCGATGCCGCCGGAGAACTTGGTTTGCGCGTTTATCTCAGCCCCGCCTTCCGTTCAGGCGGCATGGTGCTGGAAGAACCGGGCCGCATGGTGCCTGTTTTTGATGAGGAGCGTGGTTTTCAGGGCCTCGCCGACGCAATCGCCTTCATCGAAAAGCAGAGTGGAAGGCACGGCGATCTGGTGCGCGGCATGCTGGCGCCGGACCGCGTGGAAACCTCCACTCTGGCGCTGATTGAGCGCACCGACGCAGCGGCCCGCGAACTCGGCTGCAAGTTCCGTCTCCATATGGCGCAGGGCGTCATGGAGGTCGATACGGTTCGCAAGCTTCACGGCTCGACCGCGCCAGTCTGGCTCGCCAAGGCCGGGCTGCTCAGCGAAAGGCTAATTGCGCCGCACGCCACCAATGCGACGGAAGAAGATCTGGCGCTCTATGCGGAAAACGGCGTCTCCATCGTCCACTGTCCGCTGGTTTCGAGCCGTGGTGGCAGCACGCTCTCATCCTTCTCCTCCTGCCGCAAACGCGGCATCAATATCGCGATGGGAACGGATACGGCCCCGGCCGACATGTTGATGAATTTGCTCCTAGGACTGATCACCTGCCGCATCAATGACGGTGCTCCGGACCAGATCCGCTGTGCCGATCTCTTCGATGCGGCCACACTTGGCGGCGCGCGGGCTCTTGGACGATCTGACCTTGGCCATCTTTCCCCGGGCGCAAGGGCAGACATTGCTGTCTTTGACCTCGACGATACCGTCATGGCGCCGAGCATCGATCCGATCACCACGCTGGTGACCGGCGGTTCGGGCAAGGTCACGCGGGCCGTTTTTGTCGACGGCCGTCTTTCCATGCGTGAAAGGCAGGTCGCCCGTATCGACATGCGGCGTGCCCGTGAACAGGCGCAGGCGCAGTTCGATCGCCTGATTGCAAAATATCCCGAACGGAGCTGGGCAAATCCGCCCGTCTCCGAAATCTTCCCTCCGAGCTATCCGGTGGAGGTCGCCCAGCATGGTTGACATGAACCAATCGGTTATCGATGTCCGCAATCTCAAGGTCGAGTTTCCTGGCCGTCGAGGCACCGTTACTGCGCTTTCCGATATCAGCCTTTCGATCCGGCCCGGTGAAATCCTGGGTGTTGTCGGTGAATCCGGTGCCGGCAAATCCATGACGGGCCTTGCCATACAGGGCCTGCTCGAGAAGCCCGGCCACATTGCCGATGGCGAAATATGGCTCGGGTCGCGCCGTATCGATCAACTGGATGACCGGGCGATGGAAAGCATTCGCGGTCGTGAGATCGGTGCGATCTTTCAGGACCCGCTAACCTCGCTCAATCCACTCTTTACGGTCGGTGCGCAGCTTGTCGAGACGATCCGCCAGCACCTGCCGCTGTCGAAAGCGGATGCACGCGCACGGGCCGTTCAACTGTTGAAGGATGTCGGCATTCCATCACCTGCGGATCGTGTCGATCATTATCCGCACCAGTTTTCTGGCGGCATGCGCCAGCGTGTCGTCATTGCGCTGGCGCTCGCCGCCTCTCCGAAACTCATCATTGCCGATGAGCCGACGACGGCGCTCGATGTCTCGATCCAGGCGCAGATCATTTCGCTGCTGCGGCGGCTGTGCAAGGAAAAGCAGACGGCGGTCATGCTCGTCACCCACGACATGGGCGTCATTGCCGAGGCTGCCGACCGTGTGGCGGTGCTTTATGCCGGCCGGCTGATCGAGGTGGGCCCGGTCGAGCAGGTGCTGCACGAACCGCGCCACCCCTATACGCAGGGCCTGATGGCCTCCATCCCGTCACTTGGCGCACGGGTGGAGCGGCTGAACCAGATCGACGGCGCGATGCCGCGTCTCGACGCGATCCCGCCCGGATGCGCGTTTAATCCACGCTGTGGATTCGCCGGGCCACGCTGTCGGCGGGAAAGGCCTGAACTCGAAACCGTCTGCAACGGCGCCAGTGCGTGCTGGCTGAATGCAGGAGGCACAGCATGACACAATCCGCATCTCAAAAGGCAGCATTGAGCAAGCCGGCCTTGACGGTGAAGGGCCTGACGAAAACCTTCGACGTTTCGGCCCCGCTGCTCAATCGCATCATCGAGCGCAAACCACGGCAGTTCGTGCAGGCCGTCAACGATATCGATTTTTCCGTTCCGGCCGGCGGCTGTCTCAGTATCGTCGGTGAAAGCGGTTGTGGCAAATCTACTGTTGCCCGCCTGGTAACGGGACTTTTTCGGCCAAGTGCCGGCGAGTTTCGTTTCGCGGCAGGCGGCAAGGGTAAACCGCTGTCGGCACAGATGATCTTTCAGGATCCCTATGCCTCGCTCAATCCGCGCTGGCGGGTGAAGAACATCATCGCCGAACCGATCCGCGAATTGAAGCTGCGCGCGACCAAGGCTGAGACGATGGATAGGGTGGAGGAGCTTCTGAAGACTGTGGGGCTGTCGGCCTCTGACGGCGAAAAGTTTCCGCATGAATTTTCCGGCGGCCAACGCCAGCGCATCTCCATTGCCCGTGCATTGGCGAGTGAACCGGAATTCCTCGTCTGCGATGAGCCGACATCGGCGCTCGACGTTTCGGTGCAGGCGCAGGTGCTGAACCTCATGCGCCGCCTGCAGGATGAACTCGGCCTCACCTATCTCTTCATCAGCCACGACATGAGCGTTGTTCGTCACATGTCAGACCGTATCGCGGTGATGTATCTCGGCCGGATTGTGGAGGAGGGGGATACGGAAGAGCTTTTCGCCAATCCGCGCCATCCCTATACCCGGCTGCTTCTCCAGACGATCCCTAATATCAAGGCGCCGCAGCGGGACCGGGAGATTGTTGCCGGTGAAGTGCCAAGCCCTTTGAAGCCGCCTTCGGGTTGCGCGTTTCACCCGCGTTGTCCGCTCGCAACGGCGCAATGTTCGGCAGAAGTGCCTAAGGTGAAGAGCCTTGCCAACGGCACGCGGGTTGCCTGTCATCTGGTCGAAGATGACACGCAATGGGCGGGCGAGCGACATCGCGCCTGAGCGGAAAAATCAGCCGAGCGCGGCGCGCAGGTCGTGGGAAAGGTCGCGGATTTCGCTGAGATCGAGCTCCGCTTCCACATGCTCGAGGTGGTGGGTCATCAGGTGGATGGCCCGCGACGGATCATTGTTGGCGATCGCATCGACGATTTCCGCATGTTCGTCCGGGCCGCAGTTGAAGCGATCCGTGTTACGGTAAACGGCTGTTATCAGCGACGAGCGGGAAATGAGGTCGCGCATGGTGGTAAAGAGAAAGTCGGAACCGAGCGTTTCCGCAAGCAGAAGGTGGAACCCGCCGGAAAGCTTGATGATGTCGGTCGTGACGTTTTTGGCATTGGCCACGCGCTCTTTGGCCACGTGGTCGCGTAGCTTTTTGAGATCGGTCTTGGTGGCGGATTTGCAAAGTCTTTCGACAACGCATTGCTCGACGGTACGGCGCACGAAGAAGACGTCGCGGGCTTCCTCGACCGACGGTTTGGAGACGAAAGCACCGCGATTGGGAACTATGGTCACCAGTCCGTCACGTTCGAGAACGGACAAGGCCTGGCGGATTCTGGCACGGCTGACGCCAAAGATTGTCGCCAGTTGCTCTTCTTTCAGCTGCACACCCGGACGCAGCCGGCGTTCGGCGATCGAAAGCCATACTTTCTCGACAATCTGCTGCGTGGACGGGCCGGCCTGCTCGCTCATTCGACATACTCCCCAATCGCCCTAGAGAAGCGTGATGTGAATGAAAAAGTCAACCGTATCAACGGGATTTTGGTTGCAGCATTGTCAACAATATGAGAGATAATTGTAGACTAAATTAGGATGCCGATCATGGAATTCGATTTCAGCGCGCTTGAGCCCCAGAGCCGCTACCGCCTTCTGACGAATTTTATCGGTCCACGGCCGATCGCACTCGTGACGACCCGCTCGGAAGCGGGCCATAACAATGCAGCGCCGATGAGCTTCTTCAACGTCTTTTCGCATGATCCGCCCATCGTGGTCCTCGGCATTCAGCCGAAGGTGAGCGGCGAGGAAAAGGATACGATGGTGAATATCCGCCGCACTGGCGAGTTCGTCGTCAATATGGTCGATATGTCGCTTTCGGAGCAGATGCTGATCTGCGGTCTCGGCTTCGACAATGAAGTTGACGAGATGTCGATGGCCAAGCTTACGGCCATGCCCTGCAGCAAGATCGATGCGAGTTATGCCGCGCAATCGCCCTGCGCCTTCGAGTGCCGGGTGGAGCGACTGATCGATTACCCCCGCCGCACGCTGGTGCTGGGCGAAGTGGTTCATATGCATGTCCATAATGAATGCCTCGATGAGGAGGGACGTTATGTCGATGCCGATCGCTACCAGCCGATCGCCCGGCTTCACGCCGACAACTACATTACCTCGGACCGCCAGTTTGTTTTGAAGGCGCCACCAATCACCGATTTCACCGCGCCTGACGGCAAGTGACAGCTTTTCAGGATGCGTGATGCATATTCGTTTGATCAATCCCAATTCCACCGCCTCCATGACCGCGCAGGCTCTCGATAGCGCGCTAAGGGTCAAGCAGAAGGAGACCCACGTCTCCGCGGCAAATCCTGACGATACCCCCGTCAGCATCGAAGGGCAGGCGGATGAGGCCATGGCCGTTCCCGGGCTGCTCGCGGAAATCCGTAAGGGCGAGGCGCTGGGCGTGGACGCCTATGTGATCGCCTGTTTCGACGATCCGGGCCTTCACGCCGCACGCGAAGTGGCGCGTGGACCCGTCATCGGCATCTGCCAGGCCGCCGTGCAGGTGGCGATGACGATCAGCCGCCGCTTCTCGATCATCACGACGCTGCCGCGTTCCATCGCGATCATCGAAGATCTGGTGGAGGAATACGGCGCGCAACGGCATTGCCGGAAGGTCCGGGCAATCAACCTGCCGGTTCTTGGCCTTGAGGAGGATCCAGAGGTCGCGGAAGCGCTGCTTCGGCGCGAAATCGAGGCCGCCAAGCGGGAGGATGCGGCAGAAGCGATCATTCTCGGCTGCGCGGGCATGTCCTCGCTCTGCGACCGGCTGCGCGACGCCACGGGTGTTCCGGTCATCGATGGTGTGACGGCAGCGATCAAGCTTGCCGAAGCTCTCGTTGGCGCCGGTTACAATACCTCGAAGGTCAATGCTTACGACTATCCGCGGGTGAAGGGGCCGGCCCTCGTCGCCTGCGCCTAGTTTGCAGGAAAATGCCTGCGGCCATTTGCGGGCGCTTGCGCCACGTTCTAGTGTTCTCCCGCGCACACCGGTCAAGCGGGCGCGCCGCGGGGGAGAGCGTATGATCGACAAGCTGGAATTTTTCATTGCATTGGCGCGGGCTGAACATTTCGGCCGGGCGGCGGAGGAATGTGGTGTCTCCCAGCCCAGCCTGTCGGCGGCAATCCGGCAGTTGGAGGATCAGTTGGGCGTCGTTCTCGTGGTGCGTTCAGCGCGGTATCAGGGGCTGACGCCGGAAGGCCAGCGTGTGCTGGAATGGGCGCGTCGTATCGTTGGCGATACACGCACCATGCGTGAGGAAATGCGCGCGGCCCGTAGGGGCCTTGCCGGACATATACGTCTGGCCGTCATTCCGACCGCGCTTGCCATGGTGCCGCGATTGACCGAATCCTTCCAGGCGCGCCATCCCGATGTGACTTTTTCCGTCACGTCCCGCACCTCGCTGCAGGTTTTGAGCCAGATTGAAAACCTCGAGATCGACGCGGGAATCAGTTACCTCGACAATGAGCCGCTCGGACGCGTGACCACCGTGCCGCTCTATTCCGAGCGTTATCACCTCATCGCGGCTGCCGGAACGCCACTTGCCGATCAGGAAAGCGTTACCTGGCAACAGGTTTCCAGTCTTAGGCTTTGTCTATTAACTCCGGACATGCAGAACAGGCGCATCATCAACCGGCACATGGCCGAAGCTGGCGTGGAGGCCAAGCCGACGCTCGAATCCAACTCGATGATCGTGCTTTTTTCTCATATCCGCACCGGACAATGGGCTTCAATAATGCCGCGTAACCTCGCGGAATCGTTCGGTTTTCCTAGGCAGATCAGGATAATCCCGATTACTGATCCGGACCCCGAACACCTCGTGGGCCTGATTGCCACCCACCGGGAACCACACACTCCGCTTGTCTCCGCGCTGCTTCACGAGGCTCGCCAAAGGGCCGCCGAGAAGGCATTTGATAGGAATTTCCTATCAAATGACGGAAACTGATTATTGACCTGATCCCGCCGATCTCGACATTCTTTCAGGCACCGCAGGGCTGCGAAAGGATTGACTATATCCCGCTCGTCATCCCTGCCCCTGTCGGTTTGGGAGGACTGGCTTATGAATATTCGAGCGGTTGCCGTAGATGAGGCGGCGCGTGTTTCCGCCATCATTGATGAATTTCTCCATCTGGAGGGGCCTTTGCTGCCCATCCTGCACGCAATGCAGGAAGAATTCGGCTATATCCCGGAAAGCGCCAAGCAGATCATCGCATCCGCGCTGAACGTATCGCGCGCCGAGGTTCATGGCGTCGTCACCTTCTACCCCGATTTCCGTGATCATCCGCATGGTCGCCATGTCTTAAAGCTCTGTCGCGCCGAGGCTTGCCAGTCGATGGGTGGTGAGCCTCTTGCGCAAACCATCAAGAGCCGCCTCGGCCTCGACTGGCACGAAACCGCGCCCGACGGTTCCGTCACGCTTGAGCCGGTCTTCTGTCTCGGGCTCTGCGCTCAGGCACCGGCCCTGATGCTGGATGGCGAAGTCCATGCCCGTCTTGATGAGGACTGTCTTGTCGAGATTCTGGCGGAGGCACGCCGATGAGTGTCACCGTTTTTGTTCCCGGCGATTCCGCCGCTCTTGCCGTTGGCGCAAACCGCGTTGCCGATGCCATCGCCCGTGAGGCCGCTGGCCGTAATCTTGAGGTCGAGATTGTCCGCAACGGCTCGCGCGGTATGCTCTGGCTTGAAGTGCTGGTTGAAGTGCGCACCGAGCATGGCCGTATCGCCTATGGCCCCGTCAAGGCAAGCGACGTCGCCTCACTTTTTGACGCAAATTTTCTGACCGGTGGGGCCCATCGCCTCTGTCTCGGGCTGACAAAGGACATTCCGTTCCTGAAAAGCCAGACGCGTCTGACATTTGCCCGATGTGGCGTCACCGATCCATTGTCGCTGGAGGATTACCGCACCTATCAAGGCATGAAGGGTCTTGAAAAAGCTGTTGCGATGGCCCCGCTGGATATCGTTGCGGAGGTGACCCAGAGCGGCCTGCGCGGACGCGGCGGCGCTGGTTTCCCCACCGGCATCAAATGGAAGACCGTTGCCGATGCGGTGGCAGACCAGAAATACATCGTCTGTAATGCGGATGAGGGCGACAGCGGCACTTTCGCCGACCGGATGATCATGGAGGGCGATCCCTTCGTGCTGATCGAAGGCATGGCGATTGCCGGCCTCGCTGTCGGCGCGACCAGGGGCTTCATCTATACCCGCTCGGAATATCCCTACGCCATCAGGGTCATGGAAAAGGCGATTGAGATCGCAAGGCGTGAGGGTATTCTCGGGTCCTCCGTCCTTGGGTCAGGCCGTGCGTTCGACATGGAAGTGCGCATGGGCGCCGGCGCCTATGTCTGCGGCGAGGAGACCTCACTCCTGAACAGCCTTGAAGGCAAACGCGGCACGGTGCGCGCCAAGCCGCCGCTACCCGCCCTGCAGGGCCTGTTCGGTAAGCCGACGGTCGTCAACAATGTGATTTCGCTCGCTTCCATTCCGGTCATCATGGATCGTGGCGCGGCGTTTTATCGCGATTTCGGTGTCGGCCGTTCGCACGGCACCATCCCGATCCAGCTTGCTGGCAACCTCAAGCATGGCGGGCTTTACGAAACCGCCTTCGGTTTGACGCTCGGGCAACTGGTGAACGATATCGGTGGCGGCACGATCACCGGCCGTCCCGTCAAGGCGGTGCAGGTGGGAGGTCCGCTCGGCGCTTATTTCCCGGTGTCGCTGTTCGACACGGTCTTTGACTACGAAGCGTTTACGGCGGCTGGTGGCCTGATAGGCCATGCGGGCATCGTGGTGTTCGATGATACGGCAGACATGCTGCATCAGGCCCGGTTCGCGCTGGAGTTCTGCGCCGTCGAAAGTTGCGGCAAGTGCACACCCTGTCGCATCGGCTCGACACGCGGTGTCGAGACGGTGGACAAGATCGCGCTCGGAATCGAGCGGGAGAAAAACACGGCGTTGCTGGAAGACCTCTGCGAAACCATGAAATTCGGCTCGCTCTGTGCGCTCGGCGGTTTCACGCCCTATCCCGTCATGAGCGCGCTCCGGCATTTCCCTGCTGATTTTGCCCCCACCCCACGTGTTGAAGCGGCGGAGTAAGACCATGGCCCTAGTAACTGAATTCGACTACGGCACCCCCAAGTCCAACGCTACGGACATGGTGACGCTCACAATCGACGGCCGCCAGGTAACTGTTCCCGCGGGAACGTCGATCATGCGCGCCTCGCGTGAAGCGGGCATCGATGTGCCGAAACTCTGCGCCACCGACATGGTGGATGCCTTCGGCTCGTGCCGGCTCTGTCTTATCGAGGTGGAGGGCCGCAACGGCACCCCCGCCTCCTGCACCACGCCTGTTGCCGCCGGTCTCGTCGTGCATACGCAGACGGAGCGGCTGAAGCAGATCCGCAAGGGCGTGATGGAGCTTTATATCTCCGATCACCCGCTCGACTGCCTGACCTGCGCCGCGAATGGCGATTGTGAATTGCAGGATATGGCGGGAGCGGTGGGCCTTCGCGATGTGCGTTATGGTTACGAGGGCGACAATCACGTCAAGGCCCGCACCGGGGAGGGCGATCTTAATGCCCGCTTTATGCCGAAGGACGAAAGCAATCCCTATTTCACCTATGATCCTTCCAAATGCATCGTCTGTTCCCGTTGCGTGCGCGCCTGCGAGGAAGTGCAGGGCACCTTCGCGCTCACGATCGAAGGCCGCGGTTTTGAAAGCAGGGTATCGCCCGGCGCGCACGAGGCATTCCTCGATTCCGACTGCGTGTCCTGCGGTGCCTGCGTGCAGGCCTGTCCGACCGCGACGCTCACCGAAAAATCGGTGATCGAGATTGGCCAGCCGGAACATTCGATGGTCACCACCTGCGCCTATTGCGGCGTCGGTTGCTCCTTCAAGGCGGAAATGCGTGGTGAAGAGCTGGTGCGCATGGTGCCGTGGAAGGATGGACAGGCAAACCGTGGCCATTCCTGCGTCAAGGGCCGCTTCGCTTACGGATATGCGACCCACAGAGATCGTATCCTCAACCCGATGATTCGCGAAAAGATCAGCGATCCGTGGCGGGAAGTCACCTGGGAGGAAGCCTTCTCCCACGCTGCGTCCGAGTTCCGGCGTATCCAGGGCACCTATGGGAAAGAGTCCATTGGCGGCATCACCTCGTCCCGCTGCACGAATGAGGAAACATTCCTCGTCCAGAAACTCATTCGCGCCGGTTTCGGCAACAATAACGTTGATACCTGCGCCCGCGTCTGCCATTCGCCCACGGGTTATGGTCTTGGCCAGGCCTTCGGCACATCTGCCGGCACGCAAAATTTCGACAGCGTGGAGCATTCCGATGTCGTGCTTGTCATCGGCGCCAATCCGACCGACGGCCATCCGGTTTTCGGTTCGCGACTGAAGAAGCGGCTACGTCAGGGCGCAAAGCTGATCGTCATCGATCCGCGCCGTATCGATCTTGTGCGCACGCCACATGTGGAGGCCGCTTTCCACCTGCCGCTGCTGCCGGGAACCAACGTTGCGGTGCTCACGGCACTGGCGCATGTGATCGTCACCGAAGGGCTGTTCAACGAGGCATTCATTCGCGAGCGCTGCGACTGGTCGGAATTCGAGGACTGGGCTGCTTTCGTAGCCGAGCCGCAGCACAGCCCGGAAGAGACGGAACGTTTCACCGGTGTTCCCGCGGAAGATCTGCGCGGGGCGGCCCGGCTTTATGCCAAGGGTGGCAATGGCGCGATCTATTACGGTCTTGGCGTTACCGAACACAGCCAGGGTTCAACGACCGTCATGGCGATTGCCAATCTTGCCATGGCGACCGGCAACATCGGCCGTCCCGGGGTGGGCGTCAATCCGCTGCGCGGTCAGAACAATGTGCAGGGCTCCTGCGATATGGGGTCTTTCCCGCACGAGCTGCCGGGCTATCGCCATATCTCCGATGATGCGACACGCGATGTGTTCGAGAAACTCTGGGGCGTGAAGCTCAACAACGAGCCGGGCCTACGTATCCCCAACATGCTGGATGCCGCTGTCGATGGCAGCTTCAAGGGCATCTATATTCAGGGCGAGGACATTCTCCAGTCGGACCCCGATACCAAGCATGTTTCGGCCGGCCTTGCCGCCATGGAATGTGTTGTCGTGCACGACCTCTTCCTGAACGAGACGGCGAATTATGCGCATGTGTTCCTGCCGGGTTCCACTTTCCTCGAAAAGGATGGCACCTTCACCAACGCCGAGCGTCGCATCAACCGCGTGCGCAAGGTCATGTCGCCGAAGAACGGTTATGCCGACTGGGAAGTGACCCAGAAGCTGGCGCAGGCCATGGGCCTTTCGTGGAATTACACACATCCTTCCGAGATCATGGACGAAATCGCGGCAACGACGCCAAGCTTTGCCAGCGTTTCCTATGCCTATCTGGAAGAAAAGGGTTCGGTGCAGTGGCCCTGCAACGAAAAATTCCCAGAGGGTTCGCCGATCATGCATGTGGACGGCTTCGTGCGCGGCAAGGGCAAGTTCATCCGCACGGAATATGTGGCGACGGACGAACGCACCGGTCCGCGTTTTCCACTGCTGCTCACCACCGGCCGCATCCTGTCGCAATACAATGTCGGGGCGCAGACACGGCGCACCGAAAACGTCGTCTGGCACGAGGAGGATCGTCTGGAAATCCATCCCCATGACGCCGAACAGCGCGGCGTGAAGGACGGCGACTGGATCAAGCTTGCGAGCCGCTCGGGCGATACGACGCTGCGAGCGCTGATTACGGATCGTGTGGCGCCGGGCGTGGTCTATACGACCTTCCACCATCCCGGCACGCAGGCGAACGTCATCACGACAGACTTTTCCGACTGGGCGACCAACTGCCCGGAATACAAGGTGACGGCGGTTCAGGTCTCTCCCTCCAACGGGCCGACGGAATGGCAGGAAGAATATGATGCGCTTTCGCGTCAGTCCCGCCGCATCGCCGGTAAGCTGGAAGCTGCGGAATAATCGGGGGCCGGGCTTGTCCCGGCCTTCTCATCATGTGGCGTCGGGGCGTGAGCTGGCGCGGGGAGTAGATCATGTTACTCAATCACACGGACGAAAAACTGGTGAGGATGGCGAACCAGATTGCGACGTTTTTTCTGTCACAGCCGGAAGATATCCGTATCGATGGTGTTGCCACCCATATCAACAAGTTCTGGGAACCGCGCATGCGGCGGCGCTTCTTTGAGATGGTGGACGCCGGTGCCGGTGATTTTCTACCGCTCGTGATTGCCGCATCCAGAGAGATCAGAAGGCCAGACGCGCCAGCGGCCGATGCCGTAGGGCTGGGCGAAGACGCAAAGGGCGCACCGGGCGGTAAGGGACCGATTGCGGGGGAATCCCTTTCGGAGCCGAGCGTGCCCGAAACAACGCGCGTCTGACGCGTGCGGAAATGAATGAAGCTTGCCGCCGCATGGGAGGACGTTCGGCGGCATCGCTATTCGCCTGGCGGGGCGAATGAAAGATGTCCAGACATTCACGAGGGAGGTAGTGTCAATGGCAGTAGCAGGCGCAACGGCGGGAGAGGCGGCGCAAGCCGGGTTTTTGGACCGCGAACGAATAATCGCAAGACCGGGTTTCAATCGCTGGCTGGTGCCGCCGGCAGCGCTTGCCATTCATTTGTGCATAGGCATGGCCTATGGCTTTAGCGTATTTTGGCTGCCGCTGTCGAAAGCGTTGCCAGCGACGGATCCGAGCTGCTCCAGCCTCACGCTGGTCGGCGCACTGTTTACCACCGAATGCAATTGGCGTGTGGCTGACCTTGGGTGGATCTATACGCTTTTCTTTGTGCTTCTCGGCTGCTCGGCGGCTATCTGGGGCGGCTGGCTGGAACGGGTGGGACCGCGCAAGGCGGGCTTCGTTTCCGCTTGCTGCTGGTGCGGCGGCATTCTGGTGGCGGCCGTTGGCGTCATGACCCATCAACTCTGGCTGATGTGGCTGGGAGCGGGTGTCATCGGTGGCGTCGGGCTTGGCCTCGGCTACATCTCGCCGGTGTCCACACTGATCAAATGGTTCCCGGATCGTCGAGGCATGGCCACGGGCATGGCCATCATGGGTTTCGGCGGTGGCGCGATGATCGGCGCGCCACTCGCTAACCTGCTGATGAATACCTTCAAGACTGAAACCTCTGTCGGCGTCTGGCAGACCTTCGTCGTCATGGCGTTGATATACTTCGTCTTCATGATGGCCGGCGCCTTCGGATATCGCATTCCGCCTGCAGGCTGGCGCCCGGAAGGATGGACGGCACCGGCGGCCAAAAGCGCGATGATCACCACGCGACACGTCCATCTGCGCGACGCGCATAAGACGAAACAGTTCTGGCTGATCTGGGCGGTGCTCTGCCTGAATGTTTCGGCCGGCATCGGTGTCATCGGCATGGCCTCTCCGATGCTGCAGGAAATTTTTGCGGGTTCTCTGATCGGCCTTCCCGGTGTCGGTTTTGCTGATCTCGATGCCGGCCAGAAGGCGCAGATTGCGGCGATTGCTGCCGGCTTCACCGGCCTTCTTTCGCTCTTTAACATTGGCGGCCGCTTTTTCTGGGCCTCCATGTCAGACAAGATCGGCCGCAAGAACACTTATTTCTGCTTCTTCATTCTCGGCATCATTCTTTACGCGCTGGCGCCGACGCTCGCGACGATGGGCAACAAGGCTCTTTTCGTTCTCGCCTTCGGTATCATCCTGTCCATGTATGGCGGCGGTTTCGCCACCATCCCGGCCTATCTTGCGGACATCTTCGGCACGCAGTTCGTCGGCGCAATCCACGGCCGTCTCCTGACGGCATGGGCGACTGCCGGCATCGCCGGTCCCGTGGTCGTCAATTACATCCGCGAGGCGCAGATCGCGGCGGGCGTGGCACCCGGACCCGCACTCTACACAAGCACCATGTATATTCTGGCAGGCATGCTGGCGATCGGCCTCGTGGCCAACGCCTTCGTGCGGCCGCTCTCGGACAAGTGGTTCATGTCGGATTCGGAGGTGGCGGCGCTTCAGGCGAAGACCGCGGCCGCGAATGCCGGGCCGACAGGCTCCTTCGGGATCGGTCGCGGTGGACTGGACGCCAAGGCCGCTCTTGCCTGGGCTGCGGTTGGTATTCCGCTTCTCTGGGGCGTGTGGGTCACGGTAAAAAGCAGTCTGGCGCTATTCGGCTAGGCGTTCCGCCAAAAACTCATGTGCCGGCTCTTGGCCGGCACATGATCGAGCAAGGCGAGGCGGCGCGGTTCGGATCACGTCAGATGAACCGCGCCCCGTTATTTGCGTAATTCGCAGCTGGACGGTGCGGCGCCATCAAGACCAGCTGGCAAGCAGTCCCTCAAGGGTCGCACGGTCCTCTTTATCCAGACGCGCCAGTCCCGGTGCGCGCACCGGGCCAACTTTGAACCCGAGTATGTCCATGGCTTCCTTCACAACGGTCACATTGGCGCCGTTGCGATATTGTGTGCGCAGCCGCTCGAACAATTCGATCTTTTTAACAATCTTCCGTGCAGCCGTAAAATCGCCCGAGGTCAGTGCCTCATGAACCTGCAGCGAAAATTGCGGCGCCACGTTAACGAGGCCGGAGGTGAAGCCGCGCGCACCAACCGCCGCGAAGGCAGCCGCCCAGCTTTCAGCCAGTCCGCAGACATATAGAGCGCCGTCCGGATCGGAAGCGGCAATCGCGCGCGACAGAAGCATGATGTCGGTCGTCGCGAACTTGATGCCGGCGACATTCGGGTGGCTCGCAAGCCGTACCATGTCATCGACCGAAAAGCCGTCCGCCCGGACATAAGCGACCAGCGGCAGTTCGCTGCCTTCAGCGAGGCCGGTAAAGTAGTCGATTTGCGATTGCGGGGCCGCGAAAGGATCGACTGGCTGATGCGACATGACGGCGGATGCGCCCATTTCTTTTGCCTGACGCGCCAAGGAGAGCGCTTCGCGCTGAGAGCGTCCAATAGCCGCCGTGACCGGGGCTTTCCCGCCGACACCTTCTATCGCGGCCTCATAGACCTTCAGAATTTCTGCAGGCGTCAAGGCGTAGAATTCGCCGGTATTGCCTGCCGCGACGATATTATGGATTCCAGCCGTTGCAACGCGTGCGTAAACCTCGGCAGTAACACCGGTCTCCACTTCGCCGCTTGCATCGTAAGCCGTTACCGGAACGCCGGAGATGCCCTTCAGGGCCTGGCGAAAATCGAATGTCGTCATCAACTGTGTTCCTTAAGATCAAAAGTCATCTTCAGATGGAGAATTTGTGAACGGGCGTGCCGGCTACCGGGGCATCGAATGCAACAACCGTACCTGCTGTGGTTATTCCGTCCGTCTCGGTGACGAGACTTGTAAGGTAGATCGTCTTGAGGTCGGGACCGCCGAAACAGGGCATGGTCGGCCCCTTGAACGGCAGCCTGTAGACCTCGAACAATTCGCCGTCCGGTGAAAAGCGGTTGAGACGTCCCGCCTGAACGCCGGCGCTCCAGTAACAGCCTTCGCAATCGGTCGCCGCACCGTCCGGCCTGCCTTCATCCGGCGCGAAATCGTGCAGACGTTCGGCCGGGCCGATCCTGCCGGTCGCAGCGTCGAAATCGAACGCCTGAAGCATGAGGCCGCTGCTGTCGGAATGGTACATGCGTCTGCCGTCCGGGCTCCAGGCAAGTCCGTTCGAAGTGAACATGCCGCCATCGATGATGCGTTCGATGCCGCCATTCGGGGCAACGCGATAGAGGCGTGCATTGCCCGTCTGTATCGCGGCCTCATCGCGGGTCCCCACCCAGAAATGGCCGTCCGGGCCGACTTTTCCGTCGTTAAGGCGGCTGTCGGGCCGCCCGCCGTCCGGATCGCAGAGAAGATCGAGCTTGCCGCTCGCGGGATTAAGAAGATGCACGCCGGTCCTGAGGCCCGCCACGATCAAGCCATTGTTGCAAAGGCCGAGACAGCCGACCTGGGCGGGCATGTCGTATCTGTCGAGTTTTCCGCCGGGATGCAGGCGGAAAATGGCGGGCGCGAGAATATCGACGAACCACAAATCGCCGGTTCGCTCGTCCCAGGCAGGCGATTCGCCGACCTTCAGCGGGGTATCGATCAGGGAACGGAGCTTCGGTTCTATGATGTGCGGCTGACTCACTGGTTCCTCTCCCTCATCCGCCCCTTATGATTCTATTTTCGACATTGCAGGGTGCGGCCTAACTGCCGACGCCCTGAAACATGCGGGCGCGCGCCTTCAATATGTGGTCTTTCATCGCGTCATGCGCGGCCTGCTCGCGTCGCGCAAAAATCGCTTCCACGATGGCCGTGTGCTCGTTCTGGACTTCGCGCACATGCTGCGGCGTCCGCTTGAGGCTGAGGCTGCGTGTCACCGACTGGCCGATGGCGAAATGGGGTTTGAACCAGATCCGCACCGTGATGTGGAACTGGTTATGGCTCGCCTTCGCGATGGCTTCGTGCAGGGCGAAGTCTTCCTCAGCACCGAGATCGTTGCGCTCGAGACACTGTTCCAGCGCGGCAATCGCCTGCTCGATCCGCAACCTGTCCGCGGCCTGCCAGTTGCGGGCCGCAAGCTCAGCCGCGGAAGCCTCCAATCCGGCCCTGAACTCAAAAAAACGCTGCACGTCGGCCAGCGAGCCGACCGGCACCTGTTGCAACACGGAAGAATCCGGCTGCTGGCGTACATAGGAGCCGGATCCCTTTTGCGAAACGATAAGCTCGTCGTTCCGAAGCCGCTCCAGCGCTTCTCGCACAACTGGCCGCGACGCGCCGAACAGCGACGCCAGATTCTGTTCCGATGGCAGCCGCTCGTTCACGGGAAA
Organism: Agrobacterium sp. 5Ca39; assembly: GCF_055382365.1. Lineage (NCBI taxonomy): Bacteria > Pseudomonadati > Pseudomonadota > Alphaproteobacteria > Hyphomicrobiales > Rhizobiaceae > Agrobacterium > Agrobacterium sp. 5Ca39. Next base: position 1,031,810 of record NZ_AP026437.1, read on the forward strand.
CCGCCCGTCCGAAATCATGCCGACGATTTTTTCGTAGATGATGTCGCTCAGCCGAGTCTCGCCTCGAGCGGCGGCAGATGCATTGTAATTGTCCATCAGCAGCCCTTCCGTTGCAAATCGCTGAAGTTAATGGGTTTCCTGCATTTCAATCGCAACAGAAATACCGGGGTTTTTGTGAGCGAGGGGGCTGTCCTACCGATTTTTTTCTTCAAGCCTGATCCTGAAAACCGGCCTACAAATAAAAAAGATGTAAAAATCTGTCAATACTTGTAATCATCTGAAAACGCCCATATGGTCTGCGCCTGCCGATGGAGGATCGGCGTGCTGGCTGGCCGGGAGGGCCGTCGCGGTTCGGTGGAAGCCGTCTCGCTGCCGGTGATTTTTTGGGAGGATTGTCGATGCGCGATGGCGAAGCATTTTCACTGGGCGTAACGCGCCGAACCTTTATGGCGGGTGTTGGCGGCGTGGCCGCCCTTTCCGTCATCGGGACCTCGGCGCGGGCTGCTGCCGGCAAGCAGGCGCCGGAACTGGAGGCGCTGGTAAAGGACGGCAAATTGCCGCCTTTGGCCGAACGCCTGCCGAAAAATCCGATGGTGGTGACGCCGCACGAGAAAATCGGCACCTATGGAGGCACATTGCGCCGTAGCCTGCGCGGTTCGTCGGACCATAACGGCATCCTGCGCATGGTCGGCAATCAGGGGCTGGTTCGCTGGAACATGGATTTCACCGAGGTTCTGCCGAACCTTGCGGTGAAATGGGAAGTCAACGACGATGCCTCGCAATTCACCTTCCATTTGCTGGAGGGCGCAAAATGGTCGGACGGCCACCCCTTCACCGCAGATGACGTGGTGTTCGCCATCGAGGACTGCATCAAGAACAAGGAGCTTTACAGCGCCACGCCGGCGCAGCTCTCCGTGGCCGGCAAGGCGGTCGATGTCGAAAAAGTCGACGATTTCACGGTAAAGTTCAAATTCGCCGCGCCGAATGCGCTTTATCTCGAAAACCTCGCCACGCCACTTGGCCAGCATCCGACGCTGTTTCCCAAACACTATTGCAGCAAGTTCCTGCCGAAATACAACACGGCGCTTGATGCTGATGTGAAGGCGGCGGGCGTCTCCAGCTGGACCGAACTGTTCCGCGCCAAATGCGGGGATATCGAAATTCCCTCCCGCTGGTCGAATGTCGACAAGCCGACGCTTGATCCATGGGTGGTGAAGGAGCCTTACTCCGGCGGTGCGACACGGGTGGTCATGACCCGCAACCCATTCTTCTGGCAGGTCGATACCGAAGGTAACCAGTTACCCTATATCGATGAAATCAATTTCGGCATTTCGCAGGATGTCGAATCGCTGATGCTGAACGTCATTTCCGGCAAGATCGACATTCAGGAGCGCCATATCAGCGTTCTCGCCAACAAGCCGACCCTGTCGCAGAACATGAAAAAGGGTGACTACCGCCTGCTGACTTTGGTGCCGTCTGCCGCGCAGCAGTGCCAGATTTACCTGAACATCACCCACAAAGACCCGGCAATGCGCAAGATGTTTGCAGATAAGTCTTTTCGTCAGGCATTGTCCATTGCGCTCAACCGGCAGGAAATCATCGACATCGTTTATTTCGGCCAAAGCGAAGGGTATCAGGCCGGGCCACGCCCGACACATCCCTGGTACAACGAAAAGCTGGCGCGGCAATTCACCGAATATGACGCCGACAAGGCGAACGCGCTTCTCGACAAGGCCGGTTACGACAAGAAGAACGGCAACGGCATGCGGCTTCGTCCCGACGGCCAGCCGATCTTCTTCTCCATCGATGTTATCCCGACGCTCTATCCCGATCTGGTCGATGCGTTGGAGCTGGTGAAGGCGCAATGGGCGCAGATCGGCGTCGACATTAAGGTCAATACCATCGAACGCGCGCTCTATTATACACGCGGCGATGACAACGCCCATGATGCGGCCGTCTGGCCCGGTCCCGGCGGTCTCGATCCGATGCTCGATCCGCGCGATTTCTTCGCCTTCCACCCGCAGGGGTCGCGTTACGCCATTCCGTGGGCGCTCTGGTATACATCCAACGGCCAGAAGGGCGAGGAGCCGCCAGAAAGCCAGAAAAAGCGCTTCAAGCTTTTCGATGAGGCGCGCTCCACGGCCGACCTTGCCAAGCGCGGCGAGAAGATGAAGCAGATCTTCGACATTGCGGCGGAAGAGTTCGAAACGATCGGCCTCTGCCTTGCGGTGGGCGGTTTCGGCATCATCCGCAACAATCTGCGCAACGTGCCGGAAACGGAACCCGACAGCTGGACCTGGCCCAATCCCGGCCCGGCGCTGCCGCAACAGTTCACCTTCACAAGCTGATAACGCCACATGGGCGTCGCTGCCGTAACGCGGCGACGCCTCTCAGGTTGTTTCGACCACCCACAGCCCGTCTCCTGAGTGGAAGGCGGCGCGTGCGGCACAATGTGATTGCGAGAACGACATGCTGCTTTTCATCGTAAAACGCCTGCTGTGGATGATACCGTCCCTGTTTGCCGTCAGTTTCCTTGCTTTTGTCCTGATCCAGCTGCCGCCCGGCGACTATGTGACGACCTATATCGCCACACTGGCCGCCTCCAACGAGGTCATCGACCACAATACGGCGGCGCAGCTGCGCGAACGTTTCGGCCTCGATGACCCGATGATCGTGCAATATCTGAAATGGATATGGGGCATCGTCAGCCGCGGCGATTTCGGCATTTCGTTCGAGTGGCAGCAGCCGGTTTCAGGACTTATCTGGGAGCGCATGGCACTGACGCTGGTTCTGGCCATCGCAAGCCTTCTTGCAACCTGGGCCATCGCGCTTCCCATTGGCGTCTTCTCCGCCGTGCGCAAATATTCGATAGGCGACTATCTCTTCACTGCCTTTTCTTTTTTCGGCCTTTCCATACCCTCGTTCCTGCTGGCGCTGGTGCTGATGTATGTCGCGGCGGTAGAGTTCGGGGCCGATGTCGGCGGGCTGTTTTCCGCGGAATATGAGACCGCCTCGTGGAGCATCGCCAAGATGATGGACCTGATGGCCCATATCTGGCTGCCGGTCGCCATCCTTGCCGTGTCTTCCACCGCAAGCCTCATCCGCGTCATGCGCGCCAATATGCTTGATGAATTGCCCAAGCCCTATGTAACCACGGCGCGGGCGAAGGGATTGTCCGAGTTCAAGCTGCTGACGAAATATCCGCTCAGAATTGCGCTCAATCCCTTCATCTCTACCATCGCATGGCTGTTGCCCAATCTCATTTCGGGCTCCGTGGTTGTCGCCATCGTGCTCAATCTGCCGACGGCCGCGCCGCTGCTTTTGCAGTCGCTGATGGCGCAGGACATGTATCTCGCCGGCGCTTTCGTGCTGCTGATCTGCGCGCTGACGCTGATCGGTTCGCTGATCAGCGACATCCTGCTTGCGCTGGTCGATCCGCGCATCCGGCTCGAATAGGAGGGCACCATGAGCGATATTACCATGACCACCAATGCCCGGCAGGACCGCGCCGCCGTCGCTTCGCAGTGGCAGCTCATCTGGTGGGCGTTCAAACGCCACAAGCTGGCCATGGCCGCCCTGTTCATCACCATCGCCATGTATATCGTCGCGCTGGTGCCGGGCTTCTTCGCCATTAACGATCCGGTGCTTCAGAATGCCCGCGCCACCTTCCATCCGCCGCAGCGCGTCCACTTCATCGATACGACCGAGGGTTTCTCGCTCGGGCTGCACTATTATCCGCTGAAGCTGACCCGCAATCCGGAGACGCTTGCGGCGGTCTTCGTCGAGGATACGGCGAAGAAAATCCCGGTTCAGCTTTTCGGTCGCGGTTACGAATATTCCGTGTTCGGCCTGTTCACCACGGACCTCCATCTGCTGGCATCCACCGACAAAACGCGGCCGCTCTTCCTCTTCGGCGCGGATCGTCTCGGGCGCGATGTCTTCAGTCGCGTTGTGCAGGGCGCGCAGGTCTCCCTGTCCATCGGTCTTGTTGGCGTGTTCTTCTCGCTGCTGCTCGGCGTCGTTCTCGGTGGCATATCCGGTTATTACGGCGGCCGCATCGATTTCGTCATGCAGCGTGTGATCGACTTCGTGCTGTCGCTCCCCACCATTCCCATCTGGCTGGCGCTGGCCGCCGCCCTTCCGCAGGGCTGGCCTGCGACGCTGCAATATATGATGATCACCATCATCCTGTCCCTGACCGGGTGGGCGCAGCTCGCCCGTGTCGTGCGCGGCCGGTTCCTGTCGCTCAGGACCGAAGAGTTCGTGGCCGCGGCCCGGCTGGATGGCGTGCCGGAAGGGCGCATCATCTTCCGCCATATGCTGCCGAGCTTTTCGAGCCATATTATCGCTTCGGTCACGCTTGCGGTTCCGGCGATGATCCTTGCGGAAACATCGCTGTCCTTCCTCGGTCTAGGTCTGCAGCCGCCGACGATTTCCTGGGGCGTTTTGCTTCGCGAGGCGCAGAATATCCGCTCGATTGCAACCGCACCCTGGCTGTTCCTGCCCGGTGTGGCTGTCGTTATTGCCGTCATGGCTCTCAATCTGCTCGGCGACGGCCTGCGCGACGCAGCCGACCCCTATAACAAGTGAGGCCCCGGATGAGCGACATTCTTTCCATGAAGCCAGCCAAACCGCTGCTTGAAGTCCGCAATCTGGTCACTGAATTTCCGGTCAGAAACGGCGTTTTCCGGGCCGTCAACGACCTGTCTTTCTCAATCGATCCCGGCAAGACCCTCTGCGTCGTCGGCGAAAGCGGATCCGGCAAATCCGTCACCGCCCGCTCCATCCTGCAGATCATCGACAGTCCCGGTCGCATTGCGTCCGGGTCGATCATCCTCAACCGCGCCGACGGCACCTCTCTGGATCTGGCAAAGCTCGATCCGCGCAGCCGTGCCATCCGCTCGGTGCGCGGCGCTGATATCGCGATGATCTTTCAGGAGCCGATGTCGTCGCTTTCACCCGTGCATACCGTTGGTGACCAGATCACCGAGGTCCTGCGGCTGCATCTCAAGATGAGCAAGGGTGAGGCGCGCGCCGAGGCCATCGAACTGTTGCGCCAGGTGGAAATCCCCAACCCCGAAAAGGCGCTGGATCGCTACGCCTTCCAATATTCGGGAGGCATGCGCCAGCGTGCGATGATCGCCATGGCGCTGGCCTGCAAACCGCAGCTTCTGATCGCCGACGAACCGACGACGGCGCTCGATGTGACGACACAGGCCGAAATCCTCGACCTGATATCGCGGCTGCAAAAGGCGCATGGCATGGCGGTGCTGTTCATCACCCACGATATGGGTGTGGTGGCGCAGATTGCCGACGACGTGCTGGTCATGCACCATGGGGTCGCCAAGGAATATGGAACCGTGGATGAGATATTCCACAATCCGCAGGACCCCTATACCCGCATGTTGATCGGCTCCGTGCTGAAGCTGGAGCGGAAGGCTGAAATCCGGCTTGCGCGACCTCCGCTCGATCTCACGGCCGCGCCGGTGCTCGAAGTGAATGACCTTTCCATGCATTTCGGCGAGATGAAGGCGCTGGATGGCGTGTCGATCAAACTATTGCCGGGCGAGACGCTCGGCATCGTCGGCGAAAGCGGCTCCGGCAAGACCACCATGGGCCGCTCCATCATGCGCCTTTACGATCCAACCGGCGGCGCGATGCTCTATCGCCGGGCAGATGGCAGCGTGGTCGATCTGGCCAGGATAGAAGGCGCCGAGCTGAAAGCCGCACGGCGTGAGCTGCGCATGGTTTTCCAGGACCCGTTCGGCTCGCTCAATCCGCGCATGACCGTGGCACAGGTTATCGGCGAGCCGTTGCTGGTCAACGGCATTGCCAGGGGCAGGGAGTTGGATGAGCGTGTCTGCGCGCTGATGGAGCAGGTGGGTCTCGATCCGGCCGGACGTGAGCGTTACCCGCACGCTTTTTCCGGTGGCCAGCGCCAGCGCATCGGCATCGCCCGCGCCATAACCCTGAAGCCGCGTATCATTGTGGCGGATGAGGCGACTTCGGCGCTCGATGTTTCGGTGCGGTTCCAGGTGCTGGATCTTTTGATGCGGCTGCAGGACGAGCTGGGGCTCGCCTATATCTTCATCAGTCATGATATCGGCGTCATCCGCTATATGTGTGACCGCGTAGGTGTGATGTATCGCGGCAAGCTGGTGGAAGTGGGAGACGCCGAAAAGGTCTGCAACGCGCCGGATCATCCCTATACGCAGGCGCTTCTTTCCGCCATTCCGCGCCCGGACCCACGCGACCGGGACCGTACCCGCAGATTCCGCTACGTCGAACCATCCGAAGTCAAGAACGGGGCCGTCGCGCAATGATGCCGGGCCTCGCACGCTGCAATTCATGAGGAAGACTGAAGCATGAAAATCGATCGCATGCGGGTATTCGTCACCCGCGACAAGGACCGCCCCCGTGTCATCGTCGCTCTCGATACCGATGACGGTTTGACCGGCTGGGGTGAATGTTACAATCACGGCCCCGATCTCGCCCTGCCGCCGGTGCTGGATTACCTCTACGGATTCCTCGCCGGTCAGGATCCGACAAGGGTGGAGTATCTCTATAATCTCCTGCTCCAGCAGAACCGCTTTCCGCCTGGAGCGCTCGGTCTGTCGGCGATCTCGGCGCTCGATCATTGCCTCTGGGACCTAGCGGCCAAGGCGGCGGGCGTGCCGGTCTACAAGCTGCTGGGCGGCGAAGTGCGCGACCGTATCAAGGTCTATGCCGGTGTCTACACCGCTCCGGATGCGCCGGCGGCAAAGGAGGAATTCGACCGTCTCAACGAGGATTGGGGCTTCACGGCCTTCAAGCTCAGCCCGTGGCGCCTCGATATCCACGCCCATCGCTGGGGCGAGGTGGTGCGCAGTTCCGCCGAGTATTTCCGTTCGCTTCGCGAAACGGTGCGGCCGGACTACGACATCGCCTTTGACGCCCATGCCAAGATTTTCGAGCCAGCGGCCGCCCGCCAGCTTGGCAATGCGCTTGCCCCTTACGATCCGCTTTTCTTCGAAGAGCCTTTGCGCCCGGAAAACATCGAGATGTGGGGAGACCTGAAACAGGGGCTGAACTGCACGCTGGCAACCGGTGAAAGCCTTTATAATCGCAATGAGTTCCTGCGTCTTCTTCAGGTAAAGGGTGCGGATATCATCCAGCCCGATATCTGCGTCGTCGGCGGCATTTCGGAGATGCGCCGCATCGCCACGCTCGCGGAAGCCCACTTCGTCAGCATCGCGCCGCATAACCCGATGGGACCGCTCGCCACCGCCGTCAACGTGCATTTTTCCGCTGCCCAGCAGAATTTCCGGATTCTCGAATACCGGCTGCCGAAAGGGCAATGCTACGTCTATGGCGGCACCGATCTCGAAAAACGCGAGGACGAAACCCGCTATGTCGTCGACCCCTATCTGCCGAAGGACGGATATCTGGAGCTGAGGCCCGACCGCCCGGGCTGGGGTGTCGAGATGGATGAAAAAGCCATGCAGGAAGATGGCTATGTTCATTGGCAAAGACGGGTGCCGAAACGGCCTGACGGCTCCTATGCCTTCGCCTGAAATGGTTACGGTTGCCTGCGGGCGGCTCTATGCCCGCCTGCGCCCTGCTTGGGGTGGTAGGATGACCCATCTGTGGCACGCGGACTACGGTGATATTCTGGTGCCGACAACGGAGCAGGATTTCGAGCCGTTCAACTGGCCGAGGGCCGGCGCATACCCGCTGTTTCCCTATCACAACCGGCTCTATCGCGGGTCCTTCGTCCATACGGGTATCCGCCATGACCTGCTGCCGCATCCGGCGCTTGCGCCTGACGCCATGCATGGCCCGGCTCACCGCCGGCCGTGGGAGATTTCGGACCTTTCTTCGGATCGGGTCGTATTGGCACTGGACTACGAGGCTGACGGAGAGTGGCCGTTTTCCTTCCGCGCCGAGCAGTCTTTCCTGCTGCAAGACGACAGCATCACCGTGGAATTGTCGATAACAAATCGCGCTAATGTGCCTGCGCCGGTGTCGCTGGGCTGGCATCCCTATCTGGCGGCCGGGCTCGGTTGCGATGCGCGGACGGACGCCAAACTGCAATATCCGCTGGACGCGCAGAACGTGCCAACCGGCCAGCCGGCGGCACCTCGCCCGAAACCCGCCATTCCCGCCGCAGCGGGATACACATTGCATTTCACCGATTGGTCGAGCGCGCAGGTCGACTTCGACAGGTTTTCACTACGGCTCGAAGCCGATGCGGTTTTCGGCCATCTCGCCGTACACCGCATGGAACGTTATCTCTGTCTTGAGCCCGTTTCCATGGCCGCCGGAGCGCTTGGCCTGCCTCAGGCGCAGCGGGAAGGGCAGGGTCTGATGACCGTCGGCCCCGGCGAGCGCCTGTCGGGGCGCATCAGGCTCTCCATCGATCTTCAGGAGGGGCGGGTGCGTCTATAGCGCCCAATCGCCCAGCGCCCGCCGTTCACCTTCAAAAACGCCACATGCCCATATTTTGAGCGTCAGTTATTGCCGCTTAAAAATAAGCTTGACGACGGCGAAAATTTCTCACCAAATGAACCAATGTAAGATTGGTTCGGTAAATGGTGCGACGTGACGGTGAACCCCAACGACAACTCCAACTACGCGCTTGCGAAGTTGCGGGAGTACGTTCAGACGCAGGATCTTGCGAAAGACCGTCGCCTGCCCACGGAGCGGGCCTTCGCGGAAACCTTCAATGTCGGCCGTCGTGCGGTTCGTCGCGCCCTTGAGGTTCTGGAAGCCGAAGGCCTCATATGGCGGCGGCAGGGGGCCGGAACCTTTGTGGGTGAAAAACCGGATGATTGGTCCGCCCAGGTCACGGAACTGGTCGCCGGGACGGATTTCATGGAAATCATGGAAGTGCGCCTGCGCATCGAGCCGCAGCTGGCGCAGCTCGCGGCCATGCGCGCCAAGCCGGACGAGGTGGAGCGCATGCGCGCCCTTGTCGAAAAAACCGGCCAGAGCACGGATGCCGATGCCAAGGAATTATGGGATGGCTCGCTCCATCGCCAGATTGCCCAGAGCGCTGGCAACAAGCTTTTCCTGTCCATCTTCGATGTCATCAACCGCGTACGTCAGGATGATGCCTGGCAGTCGATACGGGAGCTTGCCCGGCGCAGCGGCGCAAACGGCAGGGCGTCTTTCGAACAGCATATGGCCATTGTCGACGCCATCGCCGACCGTGATCCCGCCAGAGCCGGTGAAGCCATGCGTCAGCATCTTCTCATGCATCAGGAAAGGCTGATCCGCGCCACGTCTCTCGGCTTCCTGGAGGAAGGCGTCGGGAAGGGCAATGCGGCCGAAGCTGTTAGTTCTATGACTGAGGCCTCTTGAGGCCACGGATGAAAACTGTCGTCCCTTACGGGCGGCCAATGACAAAAAGTCAAAATAACCTGACCAGAGGAACGAACATGAAGAAAATCCAGACATTGACTGTGGCGCTGTTGGCAAGCGTATTTCTGGCCTCGCCGGCGCTATCGTCCGAATTGCGCATCGGCCTCAATGACGATGCCGATGTGCTCGACCCCGCGCAATCGCGCACCTTTGTCGGCCGCATCGTTTACACCGCCATGTGCGACAAGCTGGTTGATATCTCGCAGGACATGAAGATCGTGCCGCAGCTTGCCACCGAATGGGCCTGGTCCGAAGGCGGCAAGGTTCTGACCATGAAAATCCGCGATGGCGTCAAGTTCCACGATGGCGAAACACTTGATGCGGCGGCGGTTGTCGCCACCATCGAGCGCAACATGACGCTGCCGGAATCTCGCCGCAAGAGCGAGTTGTCGTCTGTCGAGAAAGTCGAGGCGACCGGGCCGCTGGAAGTCAAATTCACCCTGAAGACGCCCGACGTTACCCTGCTGGCACAGCTTTCCGACCGCGCCGGCATGATCGTCGCACCGAAAGCGGCGAAGGAATTGGGCGCTAATTTCGGTTCCAAGCCAGTCTGCGCCGGACCGTTCAAATTTGTCGAGCGCATCCAGCAGGATCGCATCGTACTCGAAAAATTTGCTGACTATTGGGACAAGGACAAAATCCTCGTCGACAAGGTCGTGTATCTGCCGATCCCCGATACGACCGTGAAGCTTGCGAACCTTCGTGCCGGCGATCTCGATATCGCCGAGCGCATTTCGGCTTCCGATGCGGAATCCGTCAAGAATGATCCCAAATTGAACTATGCCGATGTCATCGGACCGGGCTACATGGCCATGTATGTCAACATCAACAATGGGGCACGCGCTGACAATCCGCTCGGCAAGGACAAGCGTCTGCGTCAGGCCTTTTCCTACGCGATCGATCGCGAAGCGATCGGCCAGATTGTTTTTGAAGGCACCTCCAAGGCCGGCAATCAGGCATATCCGCCCACAAGCCCCTGGTTCAACCAGAACCTGCCGGTTCCGCCGCGTGATATCGACAAGGCCAAGCAGTTGATGAAGGAGGCGGGTTACGAGACCCTGGATGTTGAGCTTCAGCATGCCAACAACACCACGCAGACGCAGATGATGCAGGTCATCCAGTCCATGGTGGCGGAGGCCGGCTTCAACGTCACTCTGAAGGCCACGGAATTTGCCACGCTTCTTTCCGAACAGACTGCCGGCAATTATCAGCTCAGCCGCTCCGACTGGTCGGGACGTATCGATCCCGATGGCAACCTGCACCAGTTCGTCACCTGCAAGGGCGGCATCAACGATGTGAAATATTGCAATGCTGAAGTGGACAAGCTGCTGAACGAGGCCCGCGCTTCGACCGACGACGCAGTCCGCAAGGAAAAATACGATGCCGCAAGCGTCATCCTCAACGATGACATGCCGATCATCTATCTCGGCCACCAGCCTTATGCCTATGCCATCTCCAAAAAGGTCAAGGGCTGGGCGCCTTCGCCTGACGGCATGATCCGTCTTCTCGGCGTTTCCAAGGACTGATCCCTTCGCATAGGCCGCACGGCTTGCCGTGCGGCCGCCAAGACCGGACCAAAACGGGGGCAATGCCATGCCTGTTTATATCGGCAAGCGACTGCTGGTCGCGATCCCGACGCTTCTGATCATTTCCATTTTCGTTTTTTCCCTGCAGAAACTCCTGCCGGGCGATCCCATCCTGGCGATGGCTGGCGAAGAGCGCGACCCCGCCACGATTGAATTCCTGCGGGAAAAATATCGCCTCAACGACCCCGTGCCGATGCAATATCTCAACTGGCTCGGCGGCGTGGTGACGGGTGATTTCGGCATTTCGCTACGCACGAACCAGCCGGTTCTGGAACTGATTGGCCAGAAGCTGCCGGTGACCATTCAGCTGGCTGTCATGGCGATGTTCTTTGCGATGATCATCGGCATTCCCATCGGCATTCTGGCCGCCGTCAAGAAGAATACGTGGATTGACTACACGGCCAATATCGTGGCGCTTTCCGGCCTGTCCATCCCGAATTTCTGGCTCGGCATCATGCTCATTCTGCTGGTGTCGGTGAAACTCGGCTGGCTGCCGGCATCGGGTTACGAATCGATCTTCGTAGACCCTGTCCGCTCCATCGAAACCATGATCATGCCCGCCTTCGTGCTGGGCAATGCACTGGCGGCGACGCTGATGCGCCATACACGTTCGGCGATGGTGGCGGTGTTGAGCTCCGATTACATCCGCACCGCCCGCGCCAAGGGGCTTTCCCCGCGCGAAATCATCCTGTCTCACAGTTTCCGCAACGCGCTTCTGCCCGTTATCACGCTCTTGGCGCTGCTCTTCGGCGAACTGCTGGCCGGTGCGGTTCTGACGGAGCAAATTTTCACGATCCCGGGCTTTGGCAAGATGACCGTGGATGCGGTCTTCACCCGTGATTATGCCGTCGTGCAGGGCATCGTGCTTTGCACCGCCGTCGGTTTCATCCTCATGAACCTGCTGGCCGACATTGCCTATGTCCTGCTCAACCCCCGCCTCAGGGCGACAATCTAAGGCCCTGATATCATGACCGTTCTGGATCAAAACCTTTCGATACCGGCGACACGGCAGGAAAGCCGCGCCTGGAAAAAGATGAAGCGCAACAAGTCGGCGCTCGCCGGCTTGATCATCGTCGTGTTTTTCGCCGTGCTGGCGATTGCCGCGCCGATACTGCCGATTGCCGACCCCGTCGCGACCAGCTGGTCGGCCATCCGCAAGGCGCCGTCGGCGGCCCATTGGCTCGGCACGGATGATCTCGGCCGCGATATTCTCTCGCGCATGATCTATGGCGCCCGCGCTTCGCTGATGGCCGGCGTCGTCTCCGTCATGATCGCCGTGGTGATCGGCGTCCCCTTCGGATTGATCTCCGGTTATTTTGGCGGCTGGGTGGATATGGTTATCTCCCGCATTACCGAAGCGCTGCTGGCCATGCCGTTCCTGATCATGGCGATTGCGCTTGCCGCCTTCCTCGGCCCGAGCCTTACCAATGCGATGATCGCCATCGGCCTTTCCGCCATGCCGATCTTCGTGCGGCTGACGCGCGGGCAGGTGCTGGCCGTCAAGATGGAGGATTATGTCGAGGGTGCAAGGTCTATCGGCCTCAACCACATCGACATCATGACCCGCTACATCCTGCCGAATGTCTTTGCCCCGATCATCGTGCAGGCGACGCTGACGGTGGCGACCGCGATCATCGCGGAGGCGAGCCTTTCCTTCCTCGGCCTTGGCCAGCAGGCGCCCGCACCTTCCTGGGGTTCGATGCTCAACACCGCCAAGAACTTCTTGAGCCAGGCGCCATGGATGACGATGTGGCCCGGCATTGCCATCTTCCTCGTCGTCATCGGTTTCAATCTTCTGGGCGATGGCCTGCGCGATGCGCTCGATCCGCGCGAAGCATGATTTTTTACAAGGAATATCGGAATGACTGATTTCACCACACGCCCTGAAATCCTTGGCACCTTCGGCGTCGTCACCTCAACCCACTGGATCGCCTCGGCGGTTGGCATGGCAATCCTCGAGAAGGGCGGCAATGCCTTCGACGCCGCCGTCGCCACCGGCTTCGTGCTGCAGATCGTCGAGCCGCATCTGTGCGGTCCGGGCGGTGATATGCCCGCCGTGTTTTATTCGAAGCAGAAGGACAAGGTGGAGGTCATCTGCGCCCAGGGCCCGGCTCCGAGCGGTGCGACGATTGAACATTATACTTCGGAAGGTCTGAAACTCATCCCGGGCGACGGGCTGCTCGCCACCGTCATTCCCGGCGCCTTCGATGGCTGGATGCTGATGCTGCGCGACTATGGCACGATGACCGTTCGTGAGGTGCTGGAACCGGCCATCTATTATGCCGAACAAGGGCATCCGACGCTGCCGCGTGTCTCTGCCACCATCAAGGGGCTAGCCGATTTCTTCGAAAAGGAATGGCCGACTTCCTACGAAACATGGCTGCCGGGCGGGGCCGCACCGGAGCCCCACGCCAATTTTCGTAATCCTGTTCTGGCGGCGACCTATCAGCGGATCATCACTGAAGCTGAAGCGCGTTCTGGCCGCGAAAACCAGATCGAGGCGGCGCGCGATGCCTTCTACCGGGGTTTCGTTGCGGAAGCCATCGACAGTTACGTCAGCACTTCAGAGGTGATGGATGCCAGCGGCACAAGGCACAAGGGTGTGCTGACCGCGCAGGATATGGCCGGGTGGAGCGCTACCGTGGAAGCGCCGCAGACGCTCGATTATCACGACTGGACGATTGCCAAGACGCCAGCCTGGGGGCAGGGTCCGGTTCTGCTGCAATCGCTTGCGCTGCTGAAGGGCTTCGACATTGCGGCCATGGACCCGTCCGGTCCCGATTTCATCCACACCATCGTCGAAGCCATGAAGCTCGCCTTTGCTGACCGCGAAGTCTATTACGGCGATCCGGAATTCGGGCAGATTCCGACGGAATATCTCCTGTCGGAAGGCTATAATGCCGGACGTCGCGCGCTGATTGGCAGCGAGGCCTCGCTGGAGCTGCGCCCAGGCATCGTGCCGGGTTACGAAAAGCAGGTGGACGCGACAATGGCGATGCTGGCGGAAATGAGCGGCAAGGGCACCGTCTACGAGCCGACCATGTCGCATCTGACCGAAAAGCGCGGTGACACCGTGCATATCGATGTCATCGACCGCTGGGGCAACATGGTTTCCACCACGCCATCGGGCGGCTGGCTGCAGTCATCCCCCATAGTGCCCGGCCTCGGTTTCGCGCTCAATTCCCGCGCCCAGATGTTCTGGCTGAAGGAAGGCCTGCCGACCTCGCTTGCGCCGGGTAAACGCCCGCGCACCACATTGACGCCCTCGCTTGCGCTGCATCAGGGCCGGCCTTCCATGGTCTTCGGTACGCCGGGTGGCGACCAGCAGGACCAGTGGCAGCTGCCCTTCTTCCTGCGTTATGCCCACCACGGCAAGAACCTGCAGGCGTCGATCGACATGCCCTTGTTCCATACCTCGCATTTTCCGGGTTCGTTTTATCCGCGCACCAGTTCACCGGGTGAAATCATGGTGGAGGGCACAGTGGGCGAGGCAACGCTCGCCGAGCTTCGCCGTCGTGGCCACCGGGTTACCGTTGCCGATGCCTGGTCGGTGGGGCGGCTCACCGCGGCGCGCCGCGATGCGGACGGCCTGCTGCGCGCCGCCGCAACACCGCGGTTGATGCAGGCCTATGCGGTAGGACGGTGAAACCATGGAGACAAAACCAGTCCTCTCCGTCCGCAACCTCACCACCTCCTTCCTTGTCGATGGCGCATGGAAGAGTGTCGTGCGTGATGTCTCCTTTGATGTCGCGCCCGGTGAAACCGTCGCCATTGTCGGGGAATCCGGTTCCGGCAAATCCGTGACGTCGCTGTCGCTGATGCGCCTGCTTGCCCCGGCCTCCAGCCGGATAGAAGGCGAGGTGCTCCTTAACGGCCGCGATCTGCTTTCGCTTTCCGAAAAGGAAATGCGCGGTGTACGCGGCAACGATATCTCGATGATCTTTCAGGAGCCGATGACGTCGCTCAATCCGATCTTCACCATCGGCCGTCAGATTTCGGAAGTTCTCATTCGCCATAAGGGGCTTTCGAAACACGAGGCGCGGGCCGAGACGGTGCGGCTTCTGGAAAAGGTCCGAATTCCCAACGCGGCGGGCCGTTTCGACGAATATCCGCACCAGTTTTCAGGCGGCATGCGCCAGCGCGTGATGATCGCCATGGCGCTCGCCTCACGACCGAAACTGCTGATCGCCGACGAGCCGACGACGGCGCTCGACGTGACCATCCAGGGCCAGATCCTCGACCTGATAAAACTGCTGCAGGAAGAGGAGGGCATGTCGGTGCTCTTCATCACGCATGACATGGGCGTCGTGGCCGAAATCGCCGACCGGACGATCGTGATGTATCGCGGCGACGAGGTCGAGACCGGGCCGACCGAGGAGATATTCAAACGCGGCAAGCATCCCTATACACGGGCGCTGCTTTCGGCGGTGCCGAAGCTCGGCTCGATGCGTGACCGGCAATGGCCGACGCGTTTTCCCGTGCTCGACATGAAGACCGGTCTTTCGGCCGAGCCTCAGGAGGTGGCGGAGACCGTTGCGAGCGGTCAGACGCCGGTCCTGTCGGTGAAGAACCTCGTGACGCGTTTTCCCATCCGGTCCGGCCTGCTGGCGCGCCAGACGGGTGCGGTTCACGCCGTTGAAAACGTCTCCTTCGATCTCTTTCAGGGTGAAACGTTGTCGCTTGTGGGCGAATCCGGCTGCGGCAAATCCACCACCGGCCGCTCGATCATGCGGCTTGTGGAGCCGTCGTCCGGCGATGTGTCACTCGATGGTTATGATGTGATGCGTCTCGATACGGTCGGGCTCCGCAACATGCGCAAATCCGTGCAGATGATCTTTCAGGACCCGTTCTCCTCGCTCAATCCGCGCATGACGGTGGGTACGGCAATTTCCGAACCCTTCATCAAGCATAAATTGGGCACCGCGAAACAGGCGAAGGAAAAGACCGCCGATCTTCTCGAAAAGGTCGGGCTTTCA
Source organism: Agrobacterium sp. 5Ca39 (assembly GCF_055382365.1). Lineage (NCBI taxonomy): Bacteria > Pseudomonadati > Pseudomonadota > Alphaproteobacteria > Hyphomicrobiales > Rhizobiaceae > Agrobacterium > Agrobacterium sp. 5Ca39. Next base: position 1,047,774 of record NZ_AP026437.1, read on the forward strand.
GCCGACATGGCCAATCGCTACCCCCATGAATTTTCGGGCGGCCAGCGCCAGCGCATCGCCATTGCCCGTGCGCTCGCCCTCGATCCGAAGGTTATCGTCGCCGACGAAAGTGTGTCGGCGCTCGATGTCTCGATCAAGGCGCAGGTGTGCAACCTGCTGCTCGACCTGCAACAGAGCCTCAACCTCGCCTTTCTGTTCATCTCGCATGACATGGCAGTGGTGGAGCGTGTCAGCCATCGTGTCGCGGTGATGTATTTGGGGGAGATCGTCGAGATAGGCCCGCGGGCCGCTGTTTTTGACAATCCGCAGCATCCCTACACAAAAAAGCTAATGGCGGCTGTGCCAGTGCCCGATCCGTCGAGGCGGGGGATAAGGCGTGGCATATCCAATGACGAGCTGAAGAGCCCGATACGGGCTATGGGATATGAAACACCTGCGCGAAACTACAGGACGGTATCGCCCGGCCATCTGGTGCAGGTGGCCTGAGGCGGGTGCTGCGGTATCAATGATTCGAAGAAGAAGCTTTTATGCCGGGTTCTTGAGCGGAACGCCTCGCAGGTGCTCCATCAAGTAAGCATGGGTCGCGGGATTGGCGACGATCAGCGTGCCCGTCTTTTCGTAGAATTCCGGACCGCGACCCCACCAGTCGGTCACGATTCCGCCCGCCTCCTGCACCAGCAGGATGCCGGCTGCGGTGTCGACGAAACCGGTTTCCTCATAATAACCGGTCAGCCGGCCGCAGGCCACGTAAGCGCATGAATTGGCGGCGCTGCCGACAACACGGACCGCGCCGATGGGCGCTCGGATCGCGTCGAGGCGCTGATAGGCGCCGGTATAAAGCTGGAGATTGGGCGTCGGCAGGCCGGTGCCGACGCACATCAAGGCAACATCCGTGCTGGCATTGACCTGCAGGCGCTCGCCGTTGAGATAGGCGCCGTCGCCCTTGATCGTCGTAAACATTTCGTCGGAGACGGGATTGTAGACCAGTCCGCATATGGTCTCGTTGCCGCGCCTGAGCGCGATGGTGATCGTGTAATGTTGGCCGAAGAGGAAATTGGTGGTGCCGTCGATTGGATCGACCAGCCAGCGATGATCCTGATCGGCTCCTTCCACAGGCGCAAATTCCTCGCCGGTTAGTCCCCAGGGATATTGGCCGAGCAGACGCTTTCGGATCAGCGTCTCGGAATCCCTGTCGGCGTCGGAAACGAAGTCTCCCGGCCCCTTGACGCCAATCTCGATGTCGCGAAAGCGCCGGAAATGGTCGAGCGTCAGTGCGCCGGCTTCGCGGGCGGTGGCGACCATGTGCTCGAGGATGGCGCTGTAATTGACTGTCATTTTCTGAAAACCTCTGCGAGCCCTTCCGGGTCATCGGTGGTGATCTGGTCCACCTTCAGCCTCAAGAGCCGCTCGACTGCATCAGTGGATTGCGGCGTGACGCTGTTGATCGTCCAAGCATCCACACGGCGGCCCGCGGCATGGATCGGGGCGATGATATCGACACCAGCATCCGCAGCTGCAAGCACGATCTCGTACGCGAGGTAGATCATGTCCGCATCGGGTGCTGTGGCAAGGGCGTCTTCGATGAAGCCCAGATAGTTTCCGCTTGCCTTCAACTCTGCAAGGGTGCCGCGATGGCAGGGGTCATAGCCAGTGCGAAGGCCGGGGGCCGAGCGAGCCAGCGCGGTAATAGCGTCGAAATCGCCGCCTGACAGGATCACCGACTTTGCGATGGGTGAAACGCTTATCCCGAAGCCGGCGACTACCTGTGGGGCAAGCGCCTGCCGGTTTTCCTTGAAATCGAGCTGTAGCAGGGCGTCGGGATGAACGGTGTCGTCCGCAAGCAGGGCGCAAAGGTCTTCGAGCAACATCACTTTCGAAGCGATTGGCTGGCCGTCATTATCGCGCAGGTGAAGCTGTCGCAGGGTTGCGGCGGATGTATCTCGTACCCGGCCGGTGCCAGTGGTTTCCCGCTCCAGCGTCCGGTCATGCAAAACGGCGCAACCGTGATCGGCATGAATGACGAGATCGACTTCGATGCTTGCACCGAGCCGCATCGCTTCGATGATGCGCTCCCCCGTAAAGACCGGATCGGAAGCACGGCGGCGGCCGCGGTGCCATTTGAGCCAGGTTTTGTGGCCGTTGCGGTCGATGAGTATCGGATGGGTCATGTCAGCTCCGGTAGATCGGGCGGTTGTCGCGATAGGCCGTGATGGAACGGGGCGAAATCCGTACCCCCTGTCCCGCCCGGAACATATCCGGATGGGAGACCATGGATTTGATCCTGGTACCATCGGTCAGATCAAGGTCGACAAGGCCATGGGTGCCATAATCCGTCACCCGGTGCACACTCCCCTCCGGTGTTTCGGAGGTCGCCAGATCGATGGCTTCCGGGCGAACGGCGAGAATGGTCGGGCCATCAGAGACGGGAAGCGGAAAGGTGAAGCCAGCGCGCATGAAGTTCCCACCTGAAACCATGCCCTCAATCAGGTTCATGGTGCCGATGAAGCCGGCGACGAACGGGGTCTTCGGCTCCCGGTAGATCACATTCGGCCGGTCGATCTGTTCGGTCTTGCCATTCGCCATCACGACGATGCGGTCTGCCATGGAAAGCGCTTCATCCTGGCCGTGGGTAACAAACAGCGTGGTGATGCCGAGACGCTGCTGGATATCCCGAACCTCTTCCCGCAGCCTTTCGCGCAGATGCTGGTCGAGACTGGCGAAGGGCTCGTCGAGAAGCAGGATTTTCGGCTCCAGAACCAGCGAGCGGGCAAGCGCCACACGCTGCTGCTGGCCGCCCGAAAGCTGGCTCGTGGCTCGCTCGCCATAACCGCAGAGACCGACGAGTTCGAGCACGGCCTCCACTTTCTCCCTGATCACGGCAGCCGGCATGCGGCGCAGTTTGAGGCCGAAAGCAAGGTTTTTGAACACATTCATGTGGCTCCAGAGCGCGTGGCTCTGGAATACCATGCCGGTCGGCCGCCGCTCCGGAGGCAGGCGGGTGACGTCTTCGCCATCTATGGTGATTTGCCCGCCTGTCGGTTGCTCGAACCCGCCAACCATGCGCAGCAGCGTCGATTTTCCCGAACCGGAGGGGCCGAGAAGGCAGACGAGTTCGCCATCAGCGACATCGAGCGAGAAACTGTCGACTGCCTTGGTGCCACCGGAAAAGCTTTTCGTGACCTGGCGAATGTGGAGTACGGACATGTAGATTTCCTAACCGCCGAAACCGCGGGCAACTGCGCCGCCTCCGATGACGCGGCGGGCGAACATGAGGGCGATGAAGGATGGCACCCAGAGCAGGACGGACAGAACTGCACCATACTGGATGACCATCTGGTTGTTGATGTAGCTGATCATCAAGACCGGCATCGTGCGAATGCCGGGCGCCCCGATCAGCCATGCACCTTCGGTCTCATAAAAAGTACCAACGAGGCTCAGCATAACGGCGGCGGCAATAGTCGGTCCCGCCTGTGGCAGGGTAATTGACCAGAAGACCCTGAGCGGGCTGGCGCCGACATCCCGGGCGGCTTCTTCCATGCGCCGATCGACGGCCTGGAAGGCCGCCACGGGAATCCAGATCATGAACATCAGCGTGCCGACCAGCTGGATGAGAACGACGCCCCAGAAGGTACCGATGAGGTTGAGCTGCAGGAAAATGGCGGCAATTGCCACCAGAAGCCCGAATTTCGGAAAGGCGTGGCCGGCGAGGAAGGAGAAGAACAGGAGGTTGCGGCCGGGAAAGCTCATACGCGCGAAGGCGTATGCGGCAGGAAGGCAGATCACCGCCGAAAGCAGCGTCACAACCGTCGTCAGCCGCAGGCTCAGCATCAAAGCGTTCCACACGTCAGCGCGGCCAAGTGTCTGGCCCCAGAACCGGAAACCGAACTGTTGTGGGATGACATTGGGGAAACGCCAGACCTCGGTGAATGCCCATGTGCCCACAACAAGCAGCGGCCCGACGATGGCGATGGTGAGAAGCGTAGCAAAAAAAATGCCTGGCCAGTCCATGCGGGCTCGAGCCCGCGTCATCGTCGTCATGTCATTTCCCCTGGTTGCGCGCGACCGAACGCACATAAAACAGGCCGAAAGCAATGCAGAAACCGAAAGCGATGACGGCCTGTGTCATGGCGCCGATGGGATCCTGCACTTCGCGCAGCGTGCGCTGCATGAAAGGGCCAAGCATTTCGGGAGAGGCCGGTCCGAGAAGATATGGAAGGGTGAAGGAGGAAAAAATGCCGAGCACCGAAAAGGAAAGCGCCACGAGAATGGAATTGGTAATGCGTGGCAGGATGATGTGACAGAAAACCTGCAGCGCGTTTGCGCCGACATCCCGCGCCGCCTCTACCGACTGGTTGGCAACGCTTCCCAGCCCCGCGAGCAGGATAAGCACGGTCAGCGGAATATTGTCCCAGACAAGACCGATGACGGGTCCCCAGGGCGTGAGATAGGGCGTGCGGATTTTCGGCAGGTCGACGGCGTTGAGCAATATGTCAACCATGCCGTTCGGACCGAGAACGCGGATGAAGGCGAAGGCGAGGATGATGGAGGGCACGAACATCGGGAATATGGCCAGCGCCTGCACGTATGCCGAGAGGCGGCCCTGCGAAAAGCGCAGATAAAGCGCGATCGGCAGGCAGATGACCAGCAGGAGGATCGCGCAGACCATCGTCGTCCACAATGTCACGGCAAGATTGTCGAGACTGTAGCGGTCCGAGAAGAAAAAGGCGTAGCTGGAAAGGTCGAAACGCGTTTCACCATTGGCGTCGATGCGCCAGACAGTGCGGCCGATGGCGTTGATCGCTGGCCATATAACGAGCCAGATCATCAGGAATACGGGCATGGCAACGAGCAGGAGGCCGCTTGGCCTCCTGCCTGACGTATTGTCCATGAGCGTGCGAGCCGCTCCTTCTGTGACTTCGGTCACGACTTGCGGTCAACGTTGGGAGCGACGTTGCGATACCAGCCATCATTGATGGCGGTTTCCCATTTACCGGCCGGGAAGGTTGGAATGGTCTGGGGGATGATGTCGGCGAAACGCTTGCGCAGTTCTGCCGGCACAAAGTCCCAGGAAACGCCGGGGAAGCCGCCAAGTTCGGTGAGGATTGCCCCCTGGATTTCTTCCGACAGCACGAAATTCGCGAGCTTCAGGGCCGCATCGCGATTGGCGCCGTTCGCCAGTACGACGGCACGCGAAAAATTGCCGCACAGCGCGAGATCCTGAAGCTGCACCAGACCGGTTTCCTTCGGCAGAACGCCCTGGTCGATGGCCTGAAGCACCTGGTCGGACCAGACCGGGGTCATGGTGACGACGCCCTGGGAAAGAAGCTGCAACGACTGGGTGTTGCCGGACGAGTAGGCGCCCTTGTCGTAAAGCGACGGTGCGATGTCCTTGAGCAGTTCCCATGCCTTGCCGAGGGCCTTGTCGCCTGCTTCCGGCGTGTAATTGTCGACAGTGAATGCCTTGGGGTCAAGGCCGTTCGCCTGATGGATGGCGCGACGAACGAAATTGCCGCCCGAACCGCCTTTGTCGGGGCGGTTGTAAACGAATTGACCCGGATTGGCCTTGATCCAGCTGACGAGCTGATCCCATGTCTTCGGCGCATCCGCCGGCTTCAGCTTGCTCGTGTCATAGGCGAGCAGGACCTGGCTGCCGCGATAGGGCAGGCTGTACTCGCTCTGGATAGCGAGCGGATTGACACGCGAATAGTTGGAAAGGCCGGCCTTCGCCATGTTCACATAGATACCGGCTTCGATGGCGCCGGCAGGCAGCAGGGGATCGGCCGTTTCGAAATAATCGGCCTGCGGATCGGTACCGGTCTGCTTCGCGGCAACGGCGCGCTCGCCGATGGCGATAATGCCGGCGCCGTCGCCGGCGTCGACCAGATTGAGCTTCAGGCCAGGATTGGCGGCTTCAAAGGCGGGCTTGATCGTGTTGGACCAGAAATCGAGGATGTTTGTATCCGAACTGGTGTACCAGTCGATCGTGCCTGCAGCGGCGAAGCTCATGCGCGGTGCAAGGGCGAGACCGGCGGCGCCTGCGGCGGACATCATAAAGGTGCGGCGTTTCATCTATGTCTCCGATATTGTCGGCGCGAGTGGAACTGTCGAGCGCTGCCCGAGGGGCTGGTAGGCGAAGGCCAGTCGTTGCACAGCCGTGCATTTTTGGACCAGCCGGCGGCGGTTCTAATGTCTTTCCATAACGCTTTCGTGACAGTCCGCCCGCGACGCCTCGGAGCCGCGCGCTCATATCGCGCCTATTCGCGACGGAGCATAAAGAAAAACCCCGCCGAAGCGGGGTTTCCGTTACCAGGTCTGGCGACCATACCAGTCGTCAATGTCTTTTCGGGTGCGGTCCTTCTCGTAACCGTAGCGCTCCTGAATCTTGCCTTCCAGCTGTTCGCGCTTGCCGTTGATGACGTCAAGGTCGTCGTCGGTGAGTTTGCCCCACTGCTCCTTGACCTTGCCCTTCATCTGCTTCCAGTTGCCTTCAACACGATTCCAATCCATTGGATCCTCCCACTGTTTTTGGTCTGCACCTGTAAATGTGCGAAGGCAGATCGGGTTCCGGCAAAATGTGAACATCGCACCCGGGCTTGAAACATTGCGCGAAGATAAAGCGCGGCACAGAATTCCTTTCCGTGTGCGTTTCTGCATGACGGAACAATCGCTGCCCTCGATTGTTAGCTTCACTGGAAAGCCACGGTCCTTAGCGGGCTTTGCTTTCGTGTAGAGCCGCAGGGTTCAGCGTGTCATGAACAAGTTCTTCACTCGCTTTGCGAGCCGTATCGCATCTTTCTCAGGTTCGCCCAGCGCCTTTGTCGTAGCGCTCGCCACCGTCCTCATCTGGGGCATCAGCGGACCCCTGTTTGATTTTTCGGAGGTCTGGCAACTCGTCATCAACACCGGCACAACGATCGTCACCTTCCTGATGATTTTTCTCGTACAGAATTCCCAGAACAGGGATTCCGCCGCGATGGAGGCGAAACTGGACGAGTTGCTGCGGGCCGTAGAGCAGGCGCGCGCCGACTTCATCGGCATCGAGCATCTGACGGAGGACGAGATCGAGGAGATCCGGACCCGTCTCGAAAAAGAAAACGGGCGGGAAAGCAACAAGCCGCCGCCCCATCACGCCATGGATCGTCTGCTTTCCCGGCGTTAGTCACCGGCCTCCTGACCGATGGCCGATCATTGTTCACAACACTTTCCAAACCCTGGAAAGACCGTATGGCAGAAGGAGTTACCATGTCACTCACCGTTCTTGCTCTGAACGCGACGCTCAAACCGTCGGCCACGTCTGAACCATCCTCCACCGAGAAGCTGCTGGACCTCATATTACGGGAATTCGCCCGCCAGGATATCAAGGCCGAGACGATCAGGCTCGCCGATCACGATATCAAGCCGGGCGTCAGTTCAGACGAGGGCGAAGGCGATGCCTGGCCGGCCATTCGGGAAAAAATACTGAAGGCCGATATCCTGCTCATGGGAACACCGATCTGGCTTGGCCAACCTTCGAGCGTTTGCAAGAGAGCGCTGGAGCGCATGGATGCATTCCTGGAGGAAACCGATGATGAGGGTCGGATGGTTTCTTATGGCCGGGTTGCGGCTGTCGCGGTTGTCGGAAATGAAGACGGCGCCCACCATGTCTCGGCGGAGCTCTTTCAGGCGCTGAATGACGTCGGCTTCACCATCCCTGCCAATGCTGTTGCCTATTGGGTCGGGGAAGCGATGGGGTCGACGAATTTCGTCGATCTGGACAAGACGCCCGATGCCGTCAAAACCATGGTCAGCATGCTGGTGCGCAATACCGCGCACCTGGCGGCTCTTCTCAGGAATTCCCCGTATCCCGGCAGCGATCAGTAGCGCGGATTTTGTTCCGGCTGGTGAACAGGCACCGCCTCGGTCGCCGCGCGGAGGCGACGGTTCAAGCGGCACCCCCTCATTATTTTTTGGAACTCTCCGCCTCCCGCTTTGTTCGGAAGGTGCCTTTCCCGGGCCGGAAAGGCACCGTCTCCGACGGGAAGTATGGCTGATGGTGAAAAGGGAGGAAGACCCAAATGAAGAAGACTTTTTTCATGGCGTTGTTTGTTGGAGCCGGGGCTGTTTCGGCCTTTGCCCAGCAGGCTCCGACAGCAAATCCCGGTGGTGATACGCCGGTGGTTGTGACGCCGGATACGAAAAATCCGACGGCTCCGGTGGAAGGCGCCAACAGCTTCACGGAGGCGCAGGCGAAGAAGCGGATGGAGGAGTCCGGTTACACCGGGATCACAGGCCTCACCAAGAATGACAAGGGCGTGTGGATGGCATCGGGAATGAAAGACGGAAAAACCGTGGCCATAGCACTCGATTACCAGGGCAACGTCGTCGCCAGGTGAGGGCAGGACTTAAGCGCACGGACTTTTGGGAGAAACATGATGAGAACCGTAACTGCACTTTTTGATGATTATGATGATGCAAGTAACGCCGTCAGCGAACTCGAGCGCGCGGGCATCCCCTCAAGCGACATCAGCATTGTGGCCAGTAACGCCGACAGACGCCACGGCGAGGACAGCAAAGCCGCTGAAGGTGCCGGCACCGGTGCCGGCATCGGGGCCATTGTCGGCGGCGCCGGCGGCCTGCTGACGGGCCTCGGCATGATGGCTATACCCGGTGTCGGACCCGTCGTCGCCGCTGGCTGGCTGGCCGCCACCGCCGTGGGTGCGGCAGGCGGTGCTGTTGCCGGAGGAGCCACTGGCGGATTGATCGGAGCCATGACCCGCTCAGGCGTTTCGGAAGAGGACGCCAATGTCTATGCGGAGGGCGTGCGCAGAGGCGGAACTCTCGTCACTGCGCGGGTTGAAGACGATTTTGTGCCTGAGGCGGAGGCTATCCTCCGACGCTCGAACTGGGTCGATCCCTTCGAACGGCGTTCGGCCTATGGTCAGGAGGGCTGGACGCGTTTTGACGAAACGTCGAGGCCCTACGCCGCTGAAGATGTTGAGCAGGAGCGGAACCGATATCGCCGCTCGGCGCTTTGACAGGAGCATTCCTCACCGCCCACCGGGCGTGGCGTCCTGCCACGCCCTTGCGAAAAGCTTTCAGGAGTTACCATGGCCAAAAAACCGGACACCACCGCATCGGCGGGAAAAAGCGACGTTGTTACGATCCACGACCAGAAACTTTCCCGCGGCGAGGGCGGCGAGTTGCACCAGACCGCCGAAGGCGACGCACCCGTCTTTACGACAGCGCAGGGCGGGCCAGTCGCCGACGACCAGAATACGCTTCGCGTCGGTCCTCGTGGCCCGCTTGTCATGGACGATTTCCATTTCAGGGAAAAGCTCTTTCATTTCGATCATGAGCGAATTCCAGAACGTGTCGTTCATGCCCGCGGTTATGGGGCCCATGGCTATTTCGAGACCTACGATTCCCTAGCCGCCTACACGAAAGCGGATCTTTTCCAGCGTGCGGGCGAAAAAACCCCCGCTTTCGTGCGTTTTTCGACCGTGGCCGGCAATAAGGGCTCTTTCGATCTTGCGCGCGACGTGCGCGGCTTCGCCGTCAAGCTTTATACGCAGGAAGGCAACTGGGATCTCGTCGGCAACAATATCCCGGTATTCTTCATCCAGGACGCCATCAAATTTCCCGACCTCATCCATGCCGCAAAACAGGAGCCAGACCGCGACTTTCCGCAGGCGCAAACGGCTCATGATACGTTCTGGGATTTCATCAGCCTCACGCCCGAAAGCATGAACATGGTCATGTGGATCATGTCCGACCGCACCATTCCGCGGTCGTTCCGGTTCATGGAAGGGTTCGGCGTGCACACCTTCCGTTTCATCAACGCGAAAAACCAGTCGACTTTCGTGAAGTTTCACTGGAAGCCGAAGCTGGGTCTCCAGTCCGTGGCGTGGAACGAGGCGGTGAAGATCAATGGTGCCGATCCTGATTTCCACCGTCGCGATCTCTGGGCGGCCATCCAGTCCGGCAATTTTCCGGAATGGGAGTTGCAGGTCCAGCTTTTCGACCAGGATTTCGCCGACAGCTTCGATTTCGATGTCCTCGATCCCACCAAAATCATTCCCGAGGAGATATTGCCGCCGCAGCCGGTCGGCAGGCTGGTTCTCGACCGCATGCCAGACAACTTCTTTGCCGAAACCGAACAGGTGGCGTTCATGACGCAGAACGTGCCGCCGGGGATCGATTTCAGTAACGACCCGCTGCTGCAGGGAAGAAATTTCTCCTATCTCGATACACAATTGAAGCGTCTCGGCGGGCCGAACTTCACGCACCTGCCCATCAATGCGCCCAAGTGTCCCTTCGCGCATTTCCAGCAGGATGGCCACATGGCGATGCGCAATCCAACCGGGCGCGCCAATTATCAGCCAAACTCCTTTGGCGAAGGCCCGCGAGAATCGCCAGCGCGCGGCTTTACACATTTTGCAGGCGAAGAGCAGGGCGCCAAGGCGAGATTGCGGCCGGAGAGCTTCGCAGATCATTATAGTCAGGCCAGGCAATTCTATCTCAGCCAGACTCCTCCCGAACAGCGCCATATCGCCTCCGCCCTCACTTTCGAGCTGAGCAGGGTGGAGACGGTCGCCATACGTGAACGGATGGTGTCGCATCTCCTCAACATCGATGAAACGCTTGCGTCGACAGTTGCCCAGAAGCTTGGTTTCCAGACGATGCCTAAACCGGCGGAGGCGGCAGTGCCGACCCGGCAGGACCTGGAGCCTTCACCCGCCCTCAGCATCGTCAATCGAGGGCCGCAACGTTTCGAAGGGCGCAAGCTCGGCATTCTCATTACGGATGGCGTCGACGCAAAATTGCTGCAGGGGCTGACCGAGGCTGTTACGGCCGAGAAGGCCGTCTTCGAGTTGATCGCGCCTAAAGTCGGGGGCGCCGTGGCTTCGGACGGCACTCTCATTAAAGCGCATTACATGATCGATGGCGGTCCTTCGGTTCTCTTTGATGCGGTGGCCTTGTTGACATCGGCAGAGGCCATCGACGATCTCGTCAAGGAAGCGACGGCCCGGGATTTTGTCGCGGATGCGTTCCAGCACTGCAAGTTCATCGGTTATGACCAGTCGGCCCTGCCATTGCTGGAAAAGGCCGGAATTGCCGATGCCATGGATGAAGGCGTCTTGCCTCTGCCGGGAGAAGACGGGCTGGCAGCCTTTGTTTCCGAACTCGGCAAGTTGCGCGTTTGGGCGCGCGAACCATCGGTCAAGCTTGGCAAGGCATCAGTCCCTGTCGCTAACGGATAACGCAACCGGCGGCGTGCCCTCATCGTTTAAGGGAGCGCCGCGCCCGCGGCCAGTGCGCCGCAGCACCGGCAGACGAAAGTGCCGCCACATTTGGCGGCACTTCTCACCCGGAGGTCTTGTCCAGAGCGAGGTCTGATTATGAAGCTTGTCCGCGACAACGGATTGACCATCGTCCTTGTCCTTGCATCACTGCTGACGATCGGCGGCATGTTCGCCACAGGCTGGGTCGTTCACAATGATGAACTCGTGCAACATCATGATAAACCGCTCACGCTTTTGTCCTACGCCACGAGCGGGCATTTCCTTTCGGCGCTGTTCGAAAACTGGGAAAGCGAATTTTTGCAGATGTCGGCCTATGTGGTGTTGACGGCATTCCTGTTCCAGCGCGGGTCCGCAGAATCCAAGGATCCCGATGAGCCGACAGCGCAAGACGAGGACCCTTCACGCAAGAAAAACGACCCTGATGCACCATGGGCGGTCAGGGCCGGCGGCATCATTCGCGTCGTCTATTCCTATTCGCTCGGCGTGGCGCTGTTTGTTCTTTTTGTAGCTAGCTTCCTGCTGCATCTGAGATACAGCGCCGATGCCGCGGCAGTGGAGGCACGCCTGCATGGCGAACCGGCGACGACATTGAAATGGCACATCTGGGAAGCGTTGAATTCTGGTTCGAGTCCTTCCAGAACTGGCAGTCGGAATTCCTTTCCACCGCTGTCCTGATCGTCCTGTCCATCTTCCTGCGGTTCAGGCGGTCGCCCGAATCCAAGCCTGTGGCAGCACCCCATAGCGAGACCGGCGGGTGAAAGGCAGTGGGGATGGATCCCAAAGCCTGACCGCCCCCATCAGCGTTTATCCCAGGGACGCCTGTTGGCGACGTGGTCCTGTTCCTGATCGGTCTTGATGGCGGCACCGTCCTGGCCCCGCTCTTTCGAATGCTGCTTCTTGTCGCGGTTGGAAAGGATCTGGTTTTCCTCAATGCTTCCCTTGTCCAGCTCGGTCATTGCGCCTGCGCCGGTACCTTCCCCCTGCGTGCCTTTTCCGAAGTGTTTCCTGTCTGCATGTGCCATTATCGCCTCCTCTTGGCGTTGGACGGGCTGCTGCGGCAGTCGAAGCCGCCACCCGTCGCTCCCGAACTTCCCCCATGCCTTTTCGTTCCGGAACTTCTGTCGCCCTCCGTGGTTCGTGATCGCACGGGAAGGGGCTTTGTCTTGAACGACGGTGCGTACGCACGAACAGATGACAGGAGGCGCAACGATGGCCGGTCCAAAAACCTATGAACAACAGCTCCGCATCATCGAAAAACGCGAGAACACCGCTAATGCCGATGATGATTTTGACGCCGAGGCGGAGCTGAAGCGGTCGAAGGAAGAACGGGATGCCCGCCGAGGGGCGGAGAAACTTCGCGGTGGCAATGCGGAATTAACGGATAAGGATGATCGCCAGATGCTGCGCGGTGAAAATCAGGAAAGCCCGCACCACAAGCGCGGCGCGGATGATTGAGGTGAAGTCCGGTCGGGCCGGATGTGGCTTCGTGGCGCCGGAAGTGCTGCGAGGCTATTTCCCATCCGGCTCTGCCATCTTGCGGTGTTGTCTGGCGAGCGTTTCCGCCGGCGTTACATTGGCCATCGCCGACATCAGCTTGTTTTTCCAGCCGGACACGACATCGCCCTCACCATTCATCATCGCCTCATAGCCGGTCTTGGCCACGAAACCGGGATCGTCCTTCTTCTGTTTGCCAACGGGGGTGTCGAGCATGTCCGCACGCTCGAAGAACTCCGTGTCCGTCGCGCCCGGCATCAGGCAGGTTACCGTGACACCCGTGCCATCAAGCTCTTCGCGCAGCGCGAAGGAAAAGGAATTGATGAACGCTTTGGTGGCGTTATAGACCGCCTGAAACGTGCCCGGCATGAAACCGGCGATGGAACCCGTAAACAGGATACGTCCATTGCCACGCTGGCGCATTCCGCCTGCCAGCGCATGAACCAGCGCAATCGTGCCGCTGATATTGGTGGCGATGACCCGCTGGATGTCCTCCATTCTCTGATCGAGAAAGCCATCGCCCAGGCCCTGTCCTGCGTTGGCGAACAGAAGATCGACTGGCCGCGACGAGGCGGTGATGCGCGTGAGAAGCTCCTCCACGCCCGCCTGTGTCGAAAGATCAGCCCGCACCGCCTCTACTTGCGTGCCCGCCGCGCGCAGCCGGGTGGCCGCGGCATCGATGTCATTTTCATCGGCCACGATGATGAGGTCGTAACCATCCTGCGCGGCGCACCGGGCGAGCTCATAACCGATGCCGGACGAAGCGCCGGTGACGACTGCAAGGCCCTTGGTGGATTCTTCCCTGCTCATGATCACCTCCTACGGCTTCAGGACGACTTTGATGCAGCCATCGTCGCGGTGGCTGAAGGTGTTGTAGAGATCGGGTCCTTCATCGAGGGTGGCGCGATGGGTAATGACGAAGGATGGGTCGATTTCGCCTCTTTCGATGCGGCCCATGAGGTTGGGTAGGTAGGCCTGAACGGGCGTCTGCGCCATCTTGAACGTCAGGCCGCGATTGATGGCGGAACCCATGGGAATTTTGTCGAGAAGACCGCCATAGACGCCGACCAGCGAGACCGTACCGAAATTGCGGCAGCAATAGATTGCCTGACGAAGGACATGCGGCCGGTCGGTCCCCATGAAGGTGGCGACCTTGATGCGGTCGATCCTCGAATCCCATCCTGCCGCGGGATCGGGCTCCGTTCCTACCGCATCGATACAGGCATCCGCGCCGCGACCATGGGTCAGTTCCATGATGCGGTCGTAAATGTCCTCGTCGAGGTAATTGAGCGTCATCGCGCCGGCTTTCGCCGCGAGATCGAGCCTCTCCTGCACGGCGTCGATGGCGACGACCCGTTCCGCACCGAGGAGAAAGGCGGAACGGATCGCCATCTGACCCACCGGACCGCAGCCCCAGATGGCAATCGTATCGTCCGGCTGGATGTTGCAGAAGTCCGCGGCCATATAGCCGGTCGGAAAGATATCGGACAGGAAGAGGACCTGCTCGTCGGTCAGACCGTCCGGAACCTTTATGGGCCCGACATCGGCGTAAGGCACCCGCATATATTCCGCCTGGCCGCCGCTGAAGCCACCGAGAAGATGGGTGTAACCGAACAGGCCGGCAGGCGAATTGCCCCACATCTTCCGCACCTTGTGCGGATCGGGATTACTGCGTTCACAGCCGGAATAATAGCCACGCTTGCAGAAGAAGCACTCGCCGCAGGCGATGGTGAAGGGGACGACCACGCGGTCTCCGACCTTGAGCGCGGTATTGTCCTTACCGACCTCAACCACCTCGCCCATGGTTTCGTGGCCCATGATGTCGCCGCTGTGCATGTCCGGCATGATGCCATTATAGAGGTGGAGGTCTGAGCCGCAGATCGCGCAGGCCGTGACCTTGATGATCGCATCGCGGCCATGCTCGATTTTCGGATCGGGAACGCTTTCGCAGCGAATGTCGTGTTTGCCGTGCCAGGTCAGTGCCTTCATGTCGCTCACCTTCATTGTCTGCTGGGTTGTCAGAAGCCGCCCTTTGTCGAGCGGGTGCCTAACCGGGCGTCCGCGCGAAAGTTCCACGCGGCACCGGGAGCTTCTCGCTCCCGGCGGCAAGGCAGGGCGGAATTTTTTTTAGAGAATGGAAACCCGCCGCGCTTTCAGAGGTTCGGTTACTCAGCAATTCGGGAGTTCATCGATCATGGCATCACGACGCAAGGCAGCTCCCGATATTGGGTTTAAGCCCGGTCCGGCCGGCGGCTGGGGATCGGCCAAGTCGGTGGGAGAGGTGCTGTTAAGGGAACATGTTCCCCTGTCCGGTCCGACATTGCTGAAACACCAGAACAAGCCGCAGGGATACATGTGCGTCAGCTGCGCCTGGGCGAAACCGGCCAAGACCCATCCCCTGGAATTTTGCGAAAATGGCGCGAAAGCCACCGCGTGGGAAATAACGAACCGACGCGCCGACAGTGCGTTTTTCGCCAGACACACCCTTGCCGAACTGGAGGGCTGGCGTGACCACGATCTGGAAGAGCAGGGCAGGCTGACCCAGCCGATGCGTTGGGACGCGGCCACGGATAGATATCTGCCGGTCAGCTGGCAGGCCGCATTCGAGGAGATCGGCCGGGAGCTGCGCGCTATCGCGCCGCAGCAGGCGGAGTTTTACACCTCAGGCCGCGCCTCGCTGGAAGCATCTTACATGTACCAGCTCTTTGCCCGCATCTATGGCAGTAACAATCTGCCGGACTCGTCCAACATGTGCCATGAAAGCTCGTCCGTCGGCCTGCCCGAAAGCATCGGCGCTTCCGTGGGAACGGCGATCCTTTCGGATTTCCAGAATTGCGACTGCATTTTCTATATGGCGCAGAATGTCGGAACATCCTCGCCGCGACTGCTGCACGATCTGCAGGATGCGGTCGACCGCGGCGTGAAGATACTGACATTCAACATGCTGCGGGAGCCGGGGCTGGAGCGCTTCGTCAACCCGCAGTCGCCCGGCCAGATGCTGGCGACCCCCGCGACGCCGATCTCGACGAAGTATTACCAGGTGAAGAATGGCGGCGATATCGCTGCCCTTTTCGGTATCTGCAAGGCGCTTGTCGAGGCAGACGACGTGCTGCGTGCGAGTGCCGCAAGCAAGGTTTCCGGCTCGGATGGGCAGCCGCGCGATCCGGCCAATGCGGCGGCGGTCGCATTTGCCGCCGCCATTGCCGCGGCTGACAAGAAGCATGTGCTCGATCATGATTTTCTTGCCGAGCACACGGCGGGTTTTGACGATTTCGCCGCTGCAGCCCGCCGCCATGAATGGGAGGAGCTGGAGCGCGTTTCAGGCCTGACCCGCGAGGAGATGATGGAAGCCGCTGCCATATATGCGGATTCCGACGCGGTGATGATGGTCTATGGCATGGGCCTCACCCAGCATGTGATGGGCGTGGAGAACGTTCACATGGTTGCCAACCTCGCGCTGCTGCGCGGCAATATCGGCAAGCCGGGTGCAAATATCTGTGCCGTCAGGGGCCATTCGAATGTGCAGGGCCAGCGTACAGTCGGCATTACGGAAAAACCCGGCCTCGTGCCGCTGGACAAGCTCGCCGACCTATACCAGTTCCAGCCGCCCGCGTGGGAAGGCCACTCGACCGTTGACAGCTGCAAATCCATTCTCGGTGGGGAAACAAAGGCTTTCATCAGCCTCGGCGGCAATTTTTTGCGGGCAGCGCCGGAAACCGAGGCGATGGAAGCCGCGTGGCGCAAGCTGCGGCTGACGGTCCAGATCGCAACGAAACTCAATCGCAGCCACGTCATTCACGGCGAGATCGCCTTTCTGCTTCCCTGTCTCGGACGCATCGAAATCGATGAACAGGCGACAGGGCCCCAGGCCGTCTCCATGGAGAGTTCCGTCGCGCATTTCCATGGTTCGCGTGGCAGGGCAAAGCCGGCCAGCCGGGAGTTGCTCTCGGAACCGGCGATCATTGCCGGCATGGCCGTGGCGACGTTGACGCGCGGCAACGTACCTTGGCAGCAATGGGTTCACGATTATTCGCGCATTCGCGACGCCATAGAGCAAACCTATCCGGAAACCTTCAGGAACTTCAACGAACGGCTTTTCAAACCCGGCGGCATCCCGCGCCCATTGCCCGCAAGGGAACGAAAATGGGTAACCTCAAGCGGCAAGGCGAATTTCCTGACGCCCGACCGCCTGTTCCCCGAATTCCCGCCTGAGGCGTCGGGTCCGGACGTCCTGCACCTGTCTACGTTGCGATCCAACGACCAGTTCAACACGACCGTCTACGGCTATAGCGACCGTTTTCGCGGGGTGGAAGGAACGCGGCAGGTTCTGTTCATGAATGTCGATGACATCGCCCTGCTTGGGTTTGCCGACGGCGATATCGTCGATATCGTCACGGCAATCGAGCCGCAGACGCCAAGGGCGGTCCGCGGGTTCAGGATCGTTGCCTATGATATTCCCCATGGCTGTTGTGCCGGCTATTTTCCGGAAACCAACCCGTTGTTTCCGCTGAGCCATCATAGTCCGAAAGCAAAGACGCCATCATACAAGCTGCTGCCCGTCCGATTGACGCCGTCAACCACGGTTCCTTCCAACTGAGGATACTCGAGGTGCGGGATGCGGAGGACGGAAAAGGCCAATCGTTCAGCGACACTTCTATGGTCCGCTCTATGCGGTTCTTTGATCGGGGCAGCGGCGATCATGGGTTACTGGCGTGAACCGCGAACATTCCGCAGCGACCCTCCCGTAACGGCAGCGCTTGAGCGATTGCGCTTCATGCCCGTTCCCGTGGCCGGCGCGCCGCCGGAAGTTTATTTCGCTCTCAGCAGGCCGTTCGAAAACGGTGCTTATGATCTTTCCCAGGGAAAACGCCTCTATTCATGGTTCGGATGCCCGGCTTGCCACGGTGAAGGCGAAGGCGGCAAAGGTCCACCGTTTCTCGACGGTCAATGGATTTATGGACCATCCATGGTCTCTGTCGCGGCGTCGATCAGGGATGGCCGGCCGCACGGCATGCCGCCTTTCCGCGCCAGAATGACGACTGAAGAGATCTGGCAGCTTGCGGGATATGTGAGAACCATCGGGGCCTATTCGCCATCGGTGGCGGCCCCGGCCCGTAATGACGACCGTCAGACCCGTCCGGCTGAGAACCGGGCGCCTGCTGCCATCCTCTTCAACGAAGGGTCGGCGTGGAAAAGACCGGAGGAGCCGGTGCCTTGAAGATCGTCGCCGCTATCCTTGCTGTCCTTACCCTGCTTTCGGGGTGCGGCGACGTTCAGTCGGTGCTGAACGCTGCAGGGCCGTCAGCGTCGATGTTGAAGAATCTGATCCTCTTCATCGTGGCGGTGAGCCTCGTCGTGTGGCTGGCAGTGATCGCGATCCTGATCCTGTCTCTCGTCAGAAGCCGGCGGGTGGCGCAGGACGAGACGGCAAGTGGCAAGCGATTGCAGCTTTTCGTCACGGGCGCGGTGATGATGACGGTTTTCATTGTCGCCGGCCTGACGCTTGCGAGCTTTCTTGCAACGCGGGCCATCAGCTTCACCGGCGAGGCAGACTTGACGATACGTGTTCGCGCCCAGCAATGGTGGTGGCAGTTCATATAAGAAGATGCGACACCGGATGGCGGTTTTCAGACCGCCAACGAAATGCACATCCCGGTCGGGCGGAATGTCCGGGTCTTGCTCGAAAGCCCGGATGTAATTCATTCCTTCTGGGTGCCCAGCCTTGCCGGCAAGATGGACCTCGTTCCGGGACGGGAGAATACGCTTGTGTTTCGCGCTGACAGGCCGGGTGTTTACCGGGGCCAATGCGCGGAGTTCTGCGGCCTTCAACACAGCCACATGGCTTTCATGGTCATGGCCGATGACGAGGCGTCCTATCGCCGGTGGGCCAATAAGCAGAAGGCGGTGGCCGCCATGCCGCAAGACGCAGATGCTCTGGCCGGGAAGGCCGTGTTCCTGCGCAAGCAATGCGCCGCCTGCCACACCGTCAGGGGAACGCCGGCCACCGGCACCACGGGGCCTGATCTTACCCATGTCGGTAGCCGCCGGACGATCGGCGCAGGCCTGCTGGAGACCACACGCGGCTCGCTTGCGGCATGGATCGCCAATCCACAGACGTTGAAACCGGGCAACAACATGCCGCTGGTGCCGCTTACCGGGGAAGAGTTGCGGCAGGTTTCCGCCTATATGGAGGGGCTCGACTGATGGCGGGAAAACAGACCTCCGTCCTCATGGATACCGATCTGCCGGTTCCCGGCATGGAGAGCGCGCTCGAAAAAACATGGGGGTCGAGCCGCGGTTTCTGGGGCGCGATTGGTACTGTCGACCACAAGGTGGTGGCCCGGCGATATATTGTCACGGCCTTCGTGTTCCTGATACTTGGCGGCCTGCTTGCTCTCGTCATGCGCCTGCAGCTGGCAACGCCCGAAGCGCGTTTTATCGACCCGGACCGGTACAATCAGATATTCACCATGCATGGCGCGAACATGATGTTCCTCTTCGCCGTGCCGGTCATGGAGGCGATGGCAGTTTATTTCGTGCCATTGATGGTCGGGACGCGCAACATCGCCTTTCCCCGGCTGAACGCCTATTCCTACTGGCTATTCCTTGTGGGCGGGCTGCTTCTCTGGGTCTCGTTCGTGCTGGACAGCGCGCCTGATGTCGGCTGGTTCGCCTATGTGCCGCTCGCGGGTCCGGAATATGGCGCCGGCAAACGCGCCGACATATGGGCTCAGATGATAACCTTTACGGAGCTTTCCGCGCTCTCCATTGCGGTGGAAATCGTGGTGACGGTTTTCAAGCAGCGCGCTCCCGGCATGTCGCTCGATCGAATTCCGCTTCTCGTCTGGGCAATGGTGGTCATGGCCTTTCTCGTCATCATCGCCATGCCCGCGATCATGTTCGCCAGTTCCACGATGATCATGGATCGTCTCGTCGGCACCCATTTTTACAATCCGGCCGAAGGAGGGGACGTGCTCCTGTGGCAGCATGTCTTCTGGTTTTTCGGACATCCGGAGGTCTACATCATCTTCCTGCCGGCTGTGGGCATGGTCTCCACCATCCTGCCCGCCTTTGTCGGCCGGCCGATATTCGGTTACATGCCCATGGTCATGGCGCTTGTCGCAACCGGTGTCCTGTCTTTCGGTCTCTGGGTGCATCACATGTTTGTGGCTGGCCTGCCGAAACTCGGAGAAAGTTTCTTCACTGCCTCCAGCATGGCGATTTCCGTGCCGGCCGGCGTGCAGATATTCTGCTGGCTGGCAACATTGTGGGCCGGGCGGCCGGTTTTCAAGACCCCGCTTCTTTTCATCATCGGCTTCATCGTCACCTTTGTCATCGGCGGTCTGACGGGCGTCATGGTGGCGTCCGTGCCCTTCGACACACAGGTTCACGACACCTATTTCGTGGTTGCGCATTTTCACTACGTCCTGATCGGGGGCGCCGTTTTTCCCCTGATCGGAGCCGTCTATTACTGGTTTCCAAAAATGACAGGGCGGATGATGAGCGAAACGCTCGGCCGCATCAGCTTCTGGCTGATCTTCGTCGGCTTCCACCTGACGTTTTTTCCAATGCATATTCTCGGTCTGCAGGGAATGCCGCGACGCATCTATACCTACCAGCTGGAGATGCCATGGGCGGGCCTCAACCTCTTCGTGAGCCTCAGCGCCGTCGTGCTCGCGACAGGTTTTCTCGTCTTTTTCATCGATATCGTCCGAAGCTTTGCCAAAGGCCGTCCCGCCGGGGACAATCCCTGGGGCGCCGCCACGCTGGAATGGGCAACCGCCTCTCCGCCGCCGCCCTTCAATTTCCGCTCCATACCCGTGGTGGGAAGCCGCGATCCACTGTGGGAGAACACCGGAGGACTGCCTGTTGTCGCGGGGATGCGGGTGGATCGCCGTGAAATTCTGGTCACCAGCGTCGTCGAGGCGCTGCCCGAAGCCCGCGAAGCGTCCCCGACGGACTCCGTGTGGCCGTTCTGGGCGGCCATCGCAACGTCCATCATGCTCATCTGGTCCATGTTCTCCCCTTGGGCAGTCGTCTGGGGATCGATCCCGATTGCTGTAGCGCTGATCGGCTGGTTCTGGCCGAAAGGAATGGTGGAGGAGGAAGCATGAAGGAACGTGTCGCGCTCGATGTCTCCAAGCTGCCGATGTCCGGCAACGGCACCGCCAGCCCCACATGGTGGTGAACCTGCGCCTTCATGCTGATCGAAGGAACGGGCTTCGCGCTGGCGGTCGCCGTTTATTTCTACCTGATGAGCCTGGCGCCACGATGGCCGATCGACGCCCCGCCGCCGGATCTTTCAGCCGGCACGGTGCTGACAGCGCTGCTTGTCGTCAGCGTCGTTCCGAATGTCCTCGTCAGTCGCTGGGCCAGGCAGAGGCGGCTTGTTCACGTCCGTTTCGGTTTAGTCGTCATGTCCGCAATCGGGTTTGTCCTGCTGGCGGTGCGCGCCTTTGAGTTCCCAGCCCTCCAGGTGAAGTGGGATGACAATGCCTATGGATCGATCGTGTGGACGATCCTCGGACTGCACACGACCCATATTCTGACCGACCTCATCGATACCATCGTCCTGACCTGCCTGATGTTTACCCGGAATGGCGACAGCGCCCGCCGTTACGGCGATGTGGAGGACAACGCGCTCTACTGGAATTTCGTCGTCGTGACCTGGCTTCCGCTTTACGCCTGCCTTTACTGGATACCACGGCTATGACCCTGAAAACCCTCGATATTGCCGGACTGTTCGGCGCTCCTCTGATCTGGGCGTTCAACACGCAGCTCGGCCAGATCTTGCCGGCGGTCGATTGCGGCAGCCGGACGGGCTTTACAGCTATCGCTGCCTTCCTCTCTGCCGGGATAGCGGCTACCTGCGGCGTTCTTTCGGAAAGGGGCCGGAGTTCCACGGCATCGCGGATGGCGATGTTCCTGATGTCGTTGGGCGTCCTCGTCGCGCTGGTTTTTTCCTTCGCACTCCTTCTTCAGGGGGCAGCGACATTGCTGCTGAACCCATGCGCGCGCTGACACTGATCTTTCTGTTGCTGGTCAGCGCCGAGCCGCTCTCGGCCCATGAGGGGGAGGCGCATCCGACGGCGATGATATGGACTTTCGATGGCTGGATCATCGGACCGCTGCTTGTCGCAGCCGGCCTTTTCAGTACCGGTTTTTTTCGGCTGCGGAGACGGTCGGGCACCAGCCGGTGGATGGCGAGGTCCGCCTTCGCCTTTTCCGGCGGCTGGCTTGTTCTGGTTGCTGCACTTGTCTCTCCGATCCATTCCATGGGCGAGCACCTGTTTACGTTCCACATGATAGAGCACGAGATGGTAATGGCGGTTGCCGCGCCGCTGATCGTTCTGGCGCGCCCCGTCGGTATCCTTCTCTGGAGTATGCCGCGCATGGTTCGTCGTCGTATGGCTGCGGTGATGACCGACAGGCGCGTGCGGGCCAGCTGGAATGTTCTTGCCGGCGGGGCTGTGGCAACATCTCTGCACGGGCTTGCCATCTGGGGCTGGCATGCGCCTGCGCTGTTCGATGCGACGGTGAGCGACGTGCCACTGCACCGGATACAGCATCTCTTTTTCTTTCTGACCGCGATCTTGTTCTGGTGGGCAGTTTTCTGGCGCGCGGACCGGGGGCTTGCGGCCTGGCACCTGTTTGTCACGATGATGCATACCAGCATTCTCGGCGCCCTGATCGCGCTGGCGCCACAGGTGATTTACGTGGCCCAGACCCGAGACGCGCCGGCATGGGGCCTGACGCCCTTCGAGGACCAGCAGCTTGCCGGTCTCCTGATGTGGGTGCCCAGCGGTGTCATCTATGCCGGGGCGGCACTCGCGATGCTGGCGATGTGGATTTCCCGGTCGGGCAGGGAGGACCGATATGGCGCGTCCCTTCTCTAGAACCGGGCTTATACTCGTTGCGGTGCTTTCGGCGGCGCTTGCCACGGGCATTACGGTCGCAATCGTCAAGAACGTGTCACAGCGCGGCGCCGTTGCCACGGCAATGACTGGCGGTGATGCGCGACTGGCGCCCGGGATTTTCCGGCGCTACGGATGCACGGGCTGCCACGCGATCCCCGGCGTTGCCGGTGCGGACGGGAAGGTGGGGGGCGAACTACGTTCACTTCGCCAGCGGGTCTATATCGGTGACGGCCTCAACAACACACCGGACAACCTCATTCGCTGGATCGTCTCGCCGACGCGTTTGTCGCGGCAGAGCGCCATGCCCGAAACCGGTATCACCGAGGCCGAAGCGCGCCATGTCGCGGCCTATCTTTATGCTCACTGACGGGTCACGGATGCGGGGTTTGCCTTGCCGGCAGGGCCTTGATGTAGCGGGCAATCGCGTCGCGATCTTCCTGTGGCAACTGCGAAAGATTGGCGACCACGTCCACCATTGCGGACCCGACATGTCCGTCCTGTGGCGTCTGGCCTGTTGCGAGCATGGTGGAGATGTCGGTCTGCGTCCACCTGCTGAGACGTGCCGGCGTGATGTTTGGCACAAAGCCCGTGCCTTCCGCGTCGGGACCACCAGCGAAACGGGTTTCCGGGCGGATGGCGGCGAAGATATTACGGCTGGAATGGCATTCGGCACAGTGGGCAAGCGTCTCCGTCAGATAGGAGCCGCGATCAAGAACGGGATCGCCGGTGATCGCCTGCGGCTTGCCGACCTCGTCAAAGAACAAAAGCTTCCAGACGCCAACGGCACGGCGCAACCTGAAGGGTGGCCACAGATCATGCGGCGGCGCTTTGCCGGAAACAGGCGGCAGGGTCCGCAGATAGGCGTAGAGGTTTTTTATGTCCTCGATCTTCATTCCCGTATAGCTCGTATAGGGAAAGGCCGGATAATAATGGCGGCCGTCAGGCGATATGCCGGCGACGAGCGCATTTGCGAAATCTTCAACGGTCCAGGAGCCGATTCCGTCGGCAATGTCGGGGGAGATATTCGGCGGACGGAAAACGCCGAAGGAGGAGGAAAGCGCCAATCCGCCTCCGAGCACGAGCGAGTCCGGCTGTCCCGGCGTGGCATGGCAGGACCCGCAGCTTGCAGCCAGAAATACCAGTCTTCCCAGCTGCGGATCGCCCGGCGATGATCCGATGTCGTTCGGTCCGAAGACCGGCTTCGGCGTGGTCAAAAGCCAGCCCCCCAGGCAGGCCATCGCTGCGAGACACCATATCAACAGCCGGCCTGCCTGAACCGACAGATGAAAACCGGGAGTCTCGCGAACCATCATCGGAAAGGTCCATCGTCAGAGCATACTTTTATGATTGCGCCGGGTTCCGGCCGCACGGCTGATCCGCCGCTATCGAACTTCGCATGCCGTTTGTGGTTCCCGCGCGATCATATCGCCAGTCATGGCCGCCGTTCGGGAACAACCGGACCCGACCGTGGTTAGGCCGGCACGTTCAATCCCAATGGAGGTCGGCACGTGGACCCGGAAACTGATCACGAGACCTGCAACAGCCTGAACATAGAGGCCGCAACCCCCAAGGTGGTCAAAATCACCATCGACGGTCGGACGCTCCTCGAAGGCGTGCTGAACACCGGAAGTGTTCTGAGCGTGCAGACGAAAGAGGGCGCCGAGCCGCAATCCATCGAACTGGTTGTCGAGGATCTGGCTCGCTAGCCGCTTCGCGAACACTCGGCGCGGCAAGGGCGCCGCGTCTCTAGCCGCGAAAGTCGCCCTCGTTGCTTTCCCGCTCGTCGTAATTGATGTCCCAGTCTTTTTCCGGCTTTTTTGTGCCTGGTGGCAGCTTGTTGGCGGTTGCGTCGTCCGAGCCGGTGATGACCCTCGGCTTCGCGCTCGCAACGCCGTTATTGGTCGAGGTCTTTTTGCCGGGGGCAAACTGGGGCGCGCTGTCTTTGTGAATCTGCTCGAGCTTGTCTTTCTTCGTCATGGCATCCTCCTGTCTGTCCCTAACCTTTTTACGCCAATGCTGTTCCCTCGAACCATCAGGAACCGCTTTTTGCTCCCGGGGTTAGGAGGAGAGAGCGGACCGCAGGGTTTGCGCTGCTGGATGTTTTAAAAAAAAAGGGGCTTCCGCGATGACCCGATCACAGGACGATGTCAGGCCCGAACCCCGCACAGATGACGCACGCTCGACTGAAAGCGATGAAAGCCGCAAAGACCGTGAAAAGGCGACAGAAAACGCCGAACGCGAAAGGCGATCCCGGTATGGACGCGACGAAGACAAGGAGAACAACGATGACGGAATCCGCAACAACCACCGATCATGACACGATACGGAAATGGGCGGAGCAGCGCGATGGCCACCCTGCCAAAGTGGACGTCACGGGCGATGGAGGGATTCTCAGGATCGATTTCGGTGAGCCGGAGGATGCGCTGAAGGCCATATCATGGGACGAGTTTTTTGAAATCTTCGAGGACAGGAAGCTGGCATTCCTTTATCAGGACAGAACGTCGGGCGGCGAGAACCGATTCAACAAGTTCATTTCACGCTGAGGGAGAGGCGAGTGAGCGACGAAACGGTATCGAGCATCCCGAACCGGGCACAGCAGCAAAAGGCATATCGGTTCTGGGCCCCGGTTTATGACCGTGTGTACGGCTTCTTTCTCAAGCGGGCGCAGATGGAGTTGGCCAGATGTGTGGGTGGTGCCGGTCGCGACATTCTGGAAATCGGCGTCGGCACGGGGCTGGTCCTTCCGCTTTATCCTCCGGCAAGCAACGTGACCGGGATCGACATTTCAGCGGACATGCTCCGGAAGGCCAAAACAAAGGTGGCAGGCGGTTCACTGCCGCATGTGAAGGCACTGCATGTGATGGATGCCTGCGAAACCACGTTTCCGGATGCGTCCTTCGACGTGATTTCGCTGCCCTTCGTTATCACCCTCATTCCAGATACCGGCCGGCTGCTTTCCGAATGCGCCCGAGTGCTGAAGCCGCGTGGCGAGATCGTCATCGTCAGCAAGATCACCGACAGCAGCGGCGCAGTTCGCCGCATAGAACAGATCGTCTCGCCGGTGGCCCATAATATCGGGCTCAGTTCGGCATTTCGTCTGGACGGGATTGAGGACTGGTTGCGCCGCAACCCGTCTTTCCATCTGGCGGAAAACAGGACGATTCCCCCAACCGGGTATTTTCGTCTGCTGCGTCTTTCCCGCTCGTCGCCGGAGACGTCTGAGAAGGCCGCGCCCCCTTCGGGTCACTAGGACCTCTGGCACCGCCGAAAAAATACGCATTGTACGTTGGCGTACGGCAACCAAGCGGTAGATGGGCCATTTCCCTTCTATGTGAAAGGAAGGACCATGGCCAAACACGCTATAAATGAAGAGTCCGGCCCCGCACTAAGCGAAGCGCAACTTGAGACCTTGCGTATCGGAATTGCCGATCTCGCGCCAGCGCTGACGGCGTTTGCGCGTCGTTTCGTCAGAAATGACGAGGATGTCAACGATCTCGTTCAGGAAACCATGATGCGGGGGCTTCGTTCCCTGCACCGCTTCACCCCCGGAACAGCCCTGAAATCGTGGCTGTTCACCATTTTGCGGAACACCTTCTGTACCCGATACAAGGTTGCAAGGCGGGAATGCGTCGGGCTGCCGGCGGGAATAGAGCAAACGATGTCGGTCCCCGCCAGTCAGGAATGGCGGATGGAGCACGATGAAGTCATGCGCGCAATCCGCGATCTGGATGCGGATCAGAAGAAGGCGCTGCTGCTCGTTGCCGGAGGAACGAGCTACGCCGATGCAGCCTCCATCTGCGGCTGCAGGGTGGGCACCATCAAGAGCCGCGTCAACCGCGCCCGCGAATCCCTGCGGCGCAATCTCGCCTGACATCAGCGGGCTACCGCGAACAGCACACTGTAGCTGCAGGATTTCCCCGTTTGCCCGTCGATGTCGCCAAGCCGGTGGACGATTTCCCCTTCCACCGGTGGCAGATCCGCCTGAGCATCGGATAAATTTGCCCTGAGCTGCAACCGGCCGGCCGCAAACGCCCAGTCTATGGCAAGCGTTCGCGCAGGCGAACCGAGTGCCGTCCCGCCTCCGAATTCCGAAGCGAGCAGGGGCCAGACATACTGCCGCCGCTTTGCAAGCAATCCCGCAAGGATCTCGCTTGCCCGTCTCCCATCTTCCTCATCGGCCTGACGCCAGTTCAAGGTAGAGAGGAGCCGCGTGCGCACATCATTGGGGTCCTGGACAAGATCGCGCGCGTTTTCGGGAAGAGCTCCCTGAAACATTTCAGCCTGCCGCAACCGCCCTTTTATCGCGGCTTCCCGATCGTGTTGCGGGTGGTCGGAAAAGAAGTAGAAGGGCTGCGTCGATGCGTGGTCGTCGCCCATGAACATCAGCGGCGTTTGGGGGGAGAGCAGGAGAATGCACTCCAGTATATCGAAAAGAGCTGGTTCGAGCAGGGCACGCAGTCTTTCGCCGCAAAGCCGGTTTCCGGCCTGATCGTGATTGTGAAGGAAATTCACGAAGGTTTGCGGGGATAGATGATCGCTGCGTTCGCCGCTCCCCGCAAAGTCCCGGGAAGGGCGCGGATCGCCCTGATAAACGAAGCCGGTCGCAAGCGACCGACGAAGCAGGCTCTCCGGGTTCGAAACGAAATCCTGATAAAGACCGCCATCTTCGCCAGTCGTCATGACGTGGACGACGTGATGAAAGTCGTCGTTCCACTGGGCGTCTACCAGCGGTGGAGCATCTTCTTCGGGCGTCATCGGCTTTGCCGTGTTTCTTGCATCCTCTATGACAAGATACACATGCCTGCCCGTCACCTTGTGCCTGATCGTCTGGGCAAGCTCTGTCAGGAAATCCACCTCACCGCCGCC
The DNA here is from genome assembly GCF_055382365.1 of Agrobacterium sp. 5Ca39. Lineage (NCBI taxonomy): Bacteria > Pseudomonadati > Pseudomonadota > Alphaproteobacteria > Hyphomicrobiales > Rhizobiaceae > Agrobacterium > Agrobacterium sp. 5Ca39. Next base: position 1,075,333 of record NZ_AP026437.1, read on the forward strand.
GCCGGCCAGATGGTCGGCGGCATCGATCCGCAACCCGTCAAAACGGTAGGTCTGAAGCCAGTAAAGAGCGTTTTGCAGGAAATATGATCGCACATCCACGCTGTCGAAATCGGGAGCAGGGCCCCAGGGCGTTTCGTTTTTCTGAAAAAAGTCGGGCGCATAAGTTTGAAGGAAGTTCCCCTCCGGCCCGAAATGATTGTAGACCACATCCAGCAAAACCATCATCCCCAGGCCATGGGCCGCGTCTATAAAGGCTTTGAGGTCGTCCGGCGATCCATAATCCCGCTGCGGCGCAAATTGCAGAACGCCGTCGTAGCCCCAGCCGCGATCTCCCTGAAAACTCGCGAGCGGCATCACCTCAATGACGGTGATACCGAGTCCAGCCAGTCGTTCCAGCTTCTTTTCGGCCGCCCGGAACGTCCCTTCTTCCGTGAACGTGCCGATGTGAACCTCGTAGATCACAGCCTCGTGCCACGGCCTGCCGGTCCAGTTCTCATGCCGCCACGCAAAGTCGTGATCGATGATGGTTGACGGGCCGTCCAGGCCGCCTCCCTGCCAATGTGAGGCCGGATCGGGGATTTCGCGCCCGTCGGGCAGAACAAAGCGATAGGTGGCGCCGTCACTCACATCCGCTGCAATGGCTTCGTACCAGCCGTTCCCCTCAGACCGCATTTCGTATTCCGCGCCGTTTATAACGAGCCTCGGCGCATCAGAACCGGGCGCCCAGATGCGAAAGCGCGCATCTCCTGCAGCATCGAATTGCACGCCCCATTTGCGATATTTCATTGCGTTGAACATTCACGGAACCTCCAGTCAGCCTCGTTTGATCCTAACCGGATCGCCGTCGGTCGGTTCCTGCCTCCGCACCGGGAATATGCTGATGAAAGGAACAAATGGGTTTGGCCGTCGTTCGCCGTTGAACAGCCAAAACGATGGCTCGGCGGGCATAGCTTGCCGCCCGATCGCTGACCTGAAGACAGAAAGAGACGGTGACATGACACAGGAAACCGACCTTGCCGACTTTCTCCGCGTGGCAACGGACGACGAATTATTCCACAAGATGCGCGAACTCGAAGCGAAGAGCGAGAAGGAGGGGCTGGAGGAAGTGGAAGCACTGGTGGAATTGACAGCCACGGCGATCGAAAACCGGTTTCCTGGCCAGTCGCTCGCTCCCTATGTCCGCTGGAAACAGGACCGGCTCCTCTGATGCGCGGTAAAGGCGGCGTTTGCCTTATTGTCTGGCCTGCCGCCGCTCGATACGCATTCTCGCGAATGCGTCCGGCAATATGTCGGGAAACGAAAGTGGCTCCTGCGGCTCTTTGCTGACAAGTCCTTCAAAAAGCGCCAGATATTGCGCCGCACTCTTTTCCCAGGAAAAGTTGGCACGCATGGCCTGGGCCTGGAGGCGCTTAAAGAGTTCCCTGTTGTTGAACGCAGCGATGGCGCGCTCCAGCGCCGCCCGCAGGTCGTCGATATTTGCCGGTTCGAACTGAAAGCCGGTAGCAACCCCCGCATCTATGGCGGCGTCGTTGGCGTCGATGATCGTCTCGGCCAAACCTCCGGTGCGGCTGACGATGGGCAAGGCGCCATATCGCAATGCGTAAAGCTGGGTCAGGCCGCATGGTTCGAAGCGCGAAGGCTGGATGATGAAATCCGACCCCGCATGGATCATGTGGGCCAGACGTTCGTCATAACCAATATGGGCACAGACCATTTCCGGATATCTTTTCGACAGCTCACGCAGGCCATCTTCCAGTTGCCCGTCTCCTTCTCCGTGAACGATCAGCCTGCCTTTCCGCGCGATGATGAGGGGAACAACATCGAGCAAGAGATCAACGCCCTTTTGCCAGGTGAGGCGGCTCACCACACCAAATACCGGACCCTGTGTGTGGGCAAGGCCCAGAGCCTGAAGCAGCGCATATTTGTTCAGGCTCCGCCTTGCCACGGTGGCCGACATGAAATTCGCGAGAATGAAGGGATCGGTCGCGGGATTCCAAACATCCTGATCGACGCCGTTGACGATGCCGCGCACACTTTCGCTTCGCGTGCCGAACACGCCATGCATGCCCATGCCGGCTTCCGGCGTCAGGATTTCGCGCGCATAGGTTGGACTGACCGTGGTAACGGCCGATGCTGTCGTCAGGCCGCCCTTCAGAAAAGAGATGTCGCCGTAATATTCGAGGCATTCCACCGTGCAGAGCTCGTCCGGAAGCCCCAGAACCCTTGCGCGCGAAAAAGGATATTGACCCTGAAATGAGAGGTTGTGAATGGTCAGGACGGTCGGCACCTTGCCCGGCGCCGCGTCGGCGAGATAGACACAGGTCAAGGCGGCGTGCCAGTCGTGAACGTGGACGATATCCGGCCTCCAACCGGGCATTGATCCAAGGGCAATGTCCGCCGCGGTCTTGGACAGGACGGCGAACCGGAGGTCGTTGTCCGGAAACGGATGGTCCTTTTCGCCGTAAGGATGCCCATCCCGGTCAAAGAGGTCGGGCGCATCGAGCAGCAGCAAATTCTTCTGGTCGGCAACGAGCGAATATACCGTAACATCCTGTCCCAGCACGCTCCCGGAGAAGCAGGGCTGGTGCCCGCGGATGAGGGGACGCAGTTTGCGATAGAGCGGCAGCAGCGTGCGCACCTCCGCACCCAGTTTGGCAAGCGCGTCCGGCAATGCTCCCGTCGTATCGGCCAGCCCGCCGGTCTTGATGAAAGGGAACATCTCGGCCGTGACGGCAAGAATCTGCATGAATGCCTCCGCATTTCGTCGATCTGTCATCGTGAGGAGACGCGGGGCTTCTATTGTTTGCAAAGCCTCTCGCCGCTTTAGTGGGTGTGCCGTGTCACGGGGGCAGGCGGCGGCGCTCAGAAGGACGGCCGGTCCGCAGTTCTGCCTTGGCGCCGCGGAACGCTATCGATCCTGCTGATGTCCCTGATGGGTGGTGTTGATTTTTATGTTGGCCTGTCGTCCCGTGCGGGTGGAGGCGTTCTTCTCCGTCGCAGAAGAGGCTTCCTCCGCATTGAGGCGCTCATTGTCGCCCGGGCCCTTGTCCGTTTGGTTGTCTTTCGGAATGGGGAGCGTTTTTCTGGTCATTTTGAACCTCGTTCGCATCTGGTGCTGATCGTTTCGATCGAACGACTCGAACCCTGCTTCCGAGCGATTGTTCCCGTCCGTTTCGTCGCGGTCGCTAATTTTCCGCGCGGCGTTTTCGGGGCTAGTCGCTGCGCAGGAATTCCTCTTTGGCCTGAAGCCAGTCCTGCGTGCTGACGAGGGTCAATTGTGCCGCGAAACGGCCCCTCAAAACCGTCAGCGAGGCATCATGCGTTGCATCGCGTGCGCTGCAGACGGCGTCCTCAAGCAGGAAGATGCGATACCCCAGATCCACCGCCCCCAGCACGGTTGCGAGTACGCAGACATCCGTTTCCCCACCGGATATGACAAGCGTGCCGACCCCTTGGCCTACGAGTTTTCGGTGCAGGCGACCGTCCGTCCAGGGGGAATAGGTGGTTTTCAGGAATTCTTCCGCAGGTGGAACGTAGCCCGCGAAATCGCGGACGATATCGGTCATTTCGGGGCAAAGATACTCGCCGGTCATCATCCACCATTTCTCATAATAACGCCCCCACCGCCCAGAGGCGGCGTCGGCATCCGGCGGTGGGATGAAGCGGGTGAAAATGGTCGTGTGCGGCGAGTTCTCAACCACCCGCCCGACATTGTCGATGATGCGCGGCATCCAGTCCACGTGCCATGGCGTCTCTTCCGCAAACATGCGCTGCATGTCGATGCAAAGATGACACCACCGGGGAAAGAGGCCCTCTTCAGAATTCATGGGAATGTCCGAATGATTTGTGGGTCAGCTACCGTCAGCTAACAATCCGGTCCGCCGAAAGTTCCGCCCGCACGGCCGCCTTAGCCCGGCCGCATCGACGACCCAAGGGCCTACGCCCGGCGTTGGCCGGTGCGCCTCATTCTGAAATAAAGCGCCGACATTTCATGGAGCTTGCCGGGATCGACAATGCCGCGATTATACATTTTGAGGACGTAACGGGCGAGGTCCTCCAAGCAAAGGCTGGGATCGTGCTCTCCGGCCAGGACGCTGTCATAAGCCGACTTGACCGTATTGATATCGTCATTCAGGAAGATACCCGAACTCTGATAGGCGCGATAGGCGGACAATTTCACCTCCTTGGCGGCTGCGTTTGCGAGGCCGAAAAAGGGATCACGTGTCTATCTTATACGGAAAAGAGTGGAGGTAAATGGTCGTGACCGTACCGAAGGCGCCGATCTGCCTATAATGCGAGATTATGTCTTCCGGCCACTTCGGGTATCTGCGCATGAAAGCGCGCGAATACCCGCGCACTTTCCTCCTCTGCCAGCCCGTAATATTCCTGCGCATACGTTTCCAGCGCTTGCCGGTCCCTTATGGTGATTTTCGCTCTCTCGGCGCGGATCAGGCGTTCGCTTTCGAGGACGTGCAGCGCGTCCGTCACGCTCGGGCGCCTCACCGCCAGCATCATCGACAGGAAATCGTGGGTCAACTGTAGCTGGTCGCCACGCACGCGGTCGTGACACATCAGGAGCCAACGCGCCAGGCGCTGGCTGACCGTGCCTGTGGCGTTGGCAGCGGCCGTGCATTCCACCTGCGTCCTCGCGACGTGCGAGGCGCAGATCACGATGTCCGAGAATATTTGATGTTTCGCCATCAGGCTGCGGAAAACCTCCACGTCCATAGCCACCGCCTTGCCCGGCGCCTGAACGACGATCTCGGTTAAGTTCTCCTCCGCGCCGGCGAGTGCGCCGGTGGGTATGAAACCTTCATGTCCGACGATGCCGCTCTCGGTTTTCCGTCCTGATCTGGAAACTACAACGATGGATGCTATGCCCGAGGCGAGAAAAAGCACGCGATCGATGCGCTGACCGGCTGAGAAAAGTTTGTCGCCAAGCGAAAGTGTCAACGATGTCGACGCCTTCAGCACCTCGCTCCGGATTTCCGCATCAAGAAGGGAAAGGAGGAAACCCGTTTCTTCTCGCCCGTTGCTCCGCTCCAGCATAACACTTTGCCTCGCTAGTGTCTTATGCCCCCTCCCTGCGCCATCAAGGCGGAGACAATGTTGTCTATGTCCTCTGAACGTGCGGAGAGCACAAAAGGTCCCGGTTCGCTCTCGAAGACCGGTCGGGGCACGAAAAACAGGTACGGAACGGCCTTCTCTTCAAGCTGATCGGTCAGACGAAGCATGATCTCCGCCTCGTAGCGGACATCGATGATAGCGGCGGAAAACAGCAGCGTATCGTCATTTTCCATAACGTCGGCCGGGTAGGGACCTATCAGACCGACCTGCGCTCGGGACCAGGCTTTTGCTATTTCCGGTGTGACTGTGTCGGCCGCGCCGATGACCATTATAGGGAGACGCTTGATAGTCTGCATGCCTTGCTCCTCGCACGCCACCGGCAATGCGTATCTCTATTCAATACTATAATGTCTAACTAACCGTAGTCGGTTCATTCGATTTCATCAAATATATGCGAGACGGCACTACTGTGTAGTTCTGAACATGCACCGACGATGAACGCGGCACGTCCGGATGCGCTTTTTTCAGGTCTTTTCAGCCAGAGCGGAACAATTGTGGGCACGCGGGGTTCGGGGCGTCGTTCACTCAAGGAGACGTAAATGGCTAGTCAAAAAACGCTCGATGATCTGTTTCTGGATGGCCTGAAGGACATCTATTATGCGGAAAAACAGATACTCAAGGCCTTGCCGAAAATGGCGCGCGCCGCGCAGCTCGAAGAGGCGAAACAGGGTTTCCTGCAGCACCGGGATGAGACGCAAGGCCAGATCGAGCGTCTGGAGCGCGTGTTCGAAATCATCGGCAAGAATGCGCGCGGCAAGACGTGCGAGGCCATTCAGGGCATTATTGCGGAAGCCGAGGAAATCATCGAATCCTTCAAGGATTCGCCGGCGCTCGATGCGGGCCTGATTGCCTCCGCGCAGGCCGTCGAACATTACGAGATTGCCCGTTATGGCACTCTGGTGGCGTGGGCGGGTCAGCTGGGCATCGACGAAGGCGTTCCGCTGCTTCAGGCAAACCTCGACGAAGAAGGCGCAACCGACAAAAAACTGACGAAACTCGCCGCGACGGTAGCCAACCCGAAAAGCCAGAAAGCGGCCTGACGGAAATAGCGCTGGGTCCGTCTTCCGCATTTTAGGATGCGGAAGTCGACCCGTAAGTGACGGCGCGGGCTATTTCCGCGTCCGAACCCTGCATGGTCCACGACCGCGTGGCAAATGCCACGGCGATGGAGAAATAGATGACGACAATTCCGCTGCTCGGCGCATATCCGCTTGAAATTTTTCTGGGCGGCCGCTGCTTCAATGTTTCTGGCGTGGATGAGGCGGTTCGTTTGCTGGAGGAGGAATGGCCTGAAAAGGCAGGCGTCCATTACGCTCGGGCTTTGAGGAGTTGCCGCCTGGCCATGTTGAGAAACGGCTCTTCGGCGGTTGCGAGAGAGCATTTGATTGCAGCATGCCTGGAGGCCGGTATTCCGCTTGGCCCATCGTCACGTATCGAAAATACTCAGCTGCCGCTCTTTCCGGGGACGAAAGCCGGCAGCAAAGGGAGTTTGGCGGCCGCGCCCCAACGCTGAGACCCGGAACAGAAAGCACGAGGACAAGATGGCCGAGCCACGTGACCGCATAAAACCGGAAGAGGACCTCAATCGCCCTGTCAGCGACGAGTTGGATTCCAAATATTCGCCCGTCGGCGTCGATGACGGTGACTTTCGCGGGCGGAAGCGAACATGGAAGAGGATGATGATATATGCTTTGGTTGTCTTCGCATTGGCTATCGTGATTGCACTATCTTTCCTTGTCGGAACGCATCCTGGCCGCGTATCCTGACAAGTATCCCGCGAGGAGAGGCAGATGAGCGAACGGACGGATGAAAAATCGATCTATTGGACGATTGTCGGCGCCGACACCAATACCAATGAGGGGCTGGCGCGATTGCTAGGCGCCATCCTGATCTTCACCCTTATCGGCGGCTTTCTCGTCTGGCTGTTGGCCGGCTGAACCGGCGCCTGGCGGATAGATGGAGCGATGCCGTCCGTCATCTTTTTCGGACGGCATCCATACCGTGTCCCTTAAAATTTTCCACTGACCAGGTCCCGGCCTTCAATCGAGACCGGCGTGTTTATCTCCCCGCGCCTGCGTTCCAGGGGAATGTCTACCTGGTAAGGCGCGGCGACTGTCAGCCGGAACGCTTCACCGTTTCGGCGCGATAACGCCCGGTCGGTCGCCATGACGTCCGTCGTCGAGTGACGCAGTGGCATGGCTTCGTCCACAAGGATGAAGTCCATGTGCCGCGCCTTCGCCGATGTTACCGCGAGATGACAGCTTGGATAAACAGCCTCCATGACACTGCCGACCAGAACGGCCCAGCCATTTTCATGTGCCATGATCTCACATTCGATCTTCTTCTTCATTGCCATCAATCCTCCCTTTCGGCAGTGCCTAACCACGCTTGAAGAAGCTTGTTCCCGCGGCTGGAAATGAATGCTGCCAGCAGACCGCTTAAGATCGTCCCGAGAGTTTTCTCAAAGCGCTGATAACTTACCCATAAGCGAACCGTAAGGTCGCCTGCATTGATGGGATTCTGGTTTTGCCCGGTTCGATCGCAAGGCCGCGATGGTGCCCAAGGGTACGGAAACGTACATGGCATTTCCTTGCAATTTCAAGCTGCTAAGTTGCCGCGCGTTTGGTGTCGTCGAGCGAGGGGGAAGCGGGTAACGGTTATGCCTGGATCGAGTATTTTTGCGCGCAACCGATTGCTGAGGGCGTTGGGTGAAGAGGGGTTTTCGCGGCTGGTCGCCCGGATGGAGATGATCAATCTGCCCGTGGGCTATCAACTGGTCGGCGCCAACACGCCCATCTCGCGCGTCTGTTTCATTGAGAGCGGTATTGCTTCGTCCGTGGCCCGGACGGAAGGCGGCAAAAGCATGGAGAACATGCTTGTCGGCCGCGAGGGCATGACCGGATGGCCTGTTCTGCTGGGCGCGCGGACAACGCCCGACGAGACGACGATGGGCGTCGCGGGCGAGGGGTTCGTCATCGCTGCAGCCGATCTCAGGCGCGAGATTGAACGGGACGCACGCCTTCGCGACCTGTTGCTGGGATATATCAATATCTGTCTGCTTCAGGTGGGTCAGCTTGTCCTCGCAAACGGACAATATGCCCTGCGTGAAAGGCTGTCCCGCTGGCTGCTCATGTGCCACGACCGGCTCGACACCGATGATTTGCCCATTACGCATGAGTTCATGTCGAGTGTATTGGGGGTGCGACGGCCGGGAATCACCAATGAGCTGCATATCCTCGAGGGCATGCGGGCCATTCGGGCAACACGCGGCAATGTGCGAATCATCGATCGCAAGGTGCTCGAGGAGACAGCGGGGGTGACCTATGGTGTCCCCGAAAGGGAATATGAAAGCCTGATGGCGCAATGGCGGGCAGAGATTCCCATGCCCTCAGGGCTTCCTGTCGAGAGCGTCGGCGAAGGGAACCACTTTTAAGAGCTCGCGGGCCGAATTGCGGATCACGACGCATCCTTCCGAGATGTCGCGTCCCTGAAGGATCGCCTCGCTCATCAGTTCGCGGGCGTCCTTGTGGGCTTCCTCTATGGCCTGATCGAGCGAGGCGAGATCACTTCCCTCGTCATCATCGAGCATATGCTGGCCACTGACGATGCTGAAGAAAAACCTTGGCATTGAAGTGTCCCCAGAACCTGACGGCTTCCGGCGGGTTTCCGCCCGCCGCTAACCGAATTCCCGCAAAATCTGCGCCTGCTTTTCCAGCCGCCCGGCAAGCTCGGAAATGCTCATGTTCGTCGCACAGAGATGGATTGCGCATTCAAGGAACTGCAGCGACGACCGCCTCAGGAAGTCCTGCTGCTGCTCATACACGATCCGGGAGATGCGATCGGGCTCATGGGGTTTGTCCGTCATCATCGTGCTCCACCAGTTTGTGTCAAAACCGCCTAACTTCGACCCGGCGGAATGGTTTCGAAAAATTCGCCCCGGTCGCCGGGCCGGGAACATTGCCCGGGCTGAGTGGTTCGGGATCAGCGAAACGACTGAGGAGGCAAAAATGGGTAATAATTCGCCAAGCGACGGTGCGCCTGGCACCACCGACCAATCGCCGCGCTGGGAGGGGCCGGAAGAAAACAGGCCGCGCGGCTACCTGAAGCCCAAGGACGATCCAGAACGTGACAGGGACGCCGTGGGCGAAAATCTGCGCGATCCAAGGAAAAAACGCGTCTCCGACGCGATGAAGACCAAGGACGACCAATAGGACAGGAGGAAACGATGTCGACCTCGACAAAGACACCGGCAAGTATCCGCCAGGGCGGCCCCGGCGCGTCCCATGAGAACGCCAAGGCGCCGCTGGACATCAAGAAGCCGCCGGCAGACAGCGACAGGCGCTCCCAAAGCAAGGTCTCCGGCGGTGGCGGCGAGCGCGACAGCCACCACACGCATGATCCGAAGCGAAAATGACGCCGGGTCGGGAGAAGACCGATGAAAAAGGGCAAGAAGAAAAAGAAGTGGTCGCAGAAGGTAACCAGCGAAAGCGATGCGCTTGATCTCGAGAAGGATGTTTTCACGAAAAAGGATCCCACCGGCATTGCCCGGTCGCTGAAAGCCTCGGCGGACCACTCGACACGGCGCAAGGCCAACCCGTTCCGCTCGGCAATGTCGATGCTTGTTTTCTATATCAATCGGGCAGGTGGCAAACTTCCGAAGGAGCGTAAAGAGGTTCTGGAGGAGGCAAAGGACAAGCTGAGAAAGGAATTCGGCAAGTCGGGATAGGGCGGTTTTTCCGGAAATTCATTAGTCGGCGCTGCCGCCGAATTGCCACGAAAACACCCAGATTCATTCAGCCACAGTTCACCCGGCGAGGCGCTAAATCGCTCTATCCCATAAGGAGGGAGATGCGATGCGTAAGATGATTTTAACCGCTGGAGTAATTCTCGGCGCCCTGTTGGGCACTGGCGCGAACGCCATGCCCGTCGGTCAACCATCCGCACCTTCGGCATCCCACATTCAGAATGTGGACTATGCCTGCGGCCGCGGCTTTCATCTGACACCCCGCGGCTATTGCCGCCCGAACGGACCGCGCTACGAGCGTGGCTGGGACCGGCGCGATCGCTGGGAGGGTCGCCGCGAATGGCGCGAACGTCAGGCACGGCGCGAATGGCGCGAGTGGCGTGACCGGCGGGAGTATCGTGACTGGCGAGACCGTCGCGATTATTACCGCTATTGACCAGACGAGGCCCTCCATCCGGAGGGCCTTTTTGCTTTCCTTCTTTGCGAAATGGCCCCGGGGTTTCTGACGGGGGATATCCGCCCGGACAATTCGGGAAAATCCAGGCAACTTCCGGCGTCCTTCAGGGTTTGCCTTAATCGTCACTGACAAGGAGGACCATCATGGAGATTACCAGACGCACGATTCTCGCCGCCGGCGCGGCAACCGCTTCCGCAGCCATCTTTCCCCGTCCGCACGTGGCGCGGGCGGCGCTTCCCCTCAGCCAGCCGGCACTTCCGTTCGCCGAGGCGGATCTGGCGCCGGTGATTTCGGCAAAGACGGTGGGGCTGCATTATGGCAAGCATCACAAGGCCTATTACGACAAGCTCAATACGCTGGCCGCCGGCACCCGTTATGCCGATATGGAGCTCGATCGCATCGTCGTCGAATCCGCCCGGTCGAAGGAGGCTGCGGACGTCAAGATCTTCAACAATGCGGCCCAGGCCTGGAACCACGTTGCCTACTGGGATCAGTTCGTTCCGGGCGGCCCGAACCGGCCGCAGGGCGATCTCGCCGCTTCAATCGACAAGGCCTTTGGCGGTTATGACGGCTTCGTCAAACGCGCCGTCGATGTCTCGGACACCGTGTTCGGCACCGGCTGGGTGTGGCTGACGCGTGACGACAGCGGGCTTGCGCTGATCGGCTATGAGGATGGCAACAACCCTGTCGCCGTCGGACGGCCGGCTTATCTCGGCATCGATATCTGGGAACATGCCTATTACGTCGATTATGAAAACCGCAAGGCCGAACACATCCGCGCCGTGCTCGACAAGCTGGTCAACTGGCGGGTCGTGGAGGAGCGCATGAAAGCCTAGCCGCGTTTCGCCGCCGGGCCATGTTTCCCGGCGGCTTGCCCTCAGGTGCATTTGAGCTACTATGCCGCCATGGCGGGGAGGCCATGTTACAGGAGGGTTCATGAATTACCGGTTTTCGAAACGGCGCATGGTGTTGAAACTTGCCGCGGCGGCAGTTTCTTTCGGCATGTTGGGAATGACGGCGAGCGCGCAGGGCTTTCCGGATCGAACGATAACGCTGGTGGTTCCCTTTGCGGCCGGAGGCTCCACCGATGTGGTCGCCCGCGTCATCGCTCAGAAGATGGGCGACGAACTCGGCCAGCAGATCGTTGTTGAAAATGTCGCCGGCGCAGGCGGTAATCTCGGCGCCGACCGCGTTGCCCGCGCGGAACCGGACGGCTATACGATCCTGATGGGCACGGTGGCGACCCATGCTCTCAACCCGCTCATCCTCAAGACCAAGCCCTATGATCCCGAAAAGGACTTTGCTCCGGTTTCATTGCTGGTGGTGGTGCCGAACGTGCTGGTCGTTAACCCGAAGCTCAACGTCAACAGCGTCGAGGAACTGATCGCACTGTTGAAAGCCGAGCCGGACAAACACGCCTATGCGTCTTCCGGTAACGGAACACCGCTTCATCTTTCCGGCGAGCTGTTCAAGAGCATGGCTGGCGTCAGCATGCAGCACGTGCCCTACAAGGGTTCCGGCCCGGCGCTCAACGATCTTCTCGGCAACCAGATTTCCATCATGTTCGATAATCTGCCGTCTTCGTCGGGCCATATGAAATCCGGCACCCTGCGGGCACTTGGCGTGACCACCAGCGAGCGCGCTTCATCCTTCCCGGATTTGCCGACGATCGCCGAAACCGTACCGGGTTATGAGACCTATACCTGGAACGCGCTTTTCGCACCGGCCGGAACGCCGGCCGAGGTGGTCGACAAGCTGAATGCCGCCGCCAAGAAAGCGCTTGCCGATCCGGCCGTCGCCGCCCGCATGGCGGATTTCAGCGCCAAAATCGTCGCCTCCACGCCAGAGGAGCTGAAAACCCATGTCTCGGCTGAAATCGCCAAGTGGGAACCCGTCGTCAAGGCGGCAAATGTCCAGATGGATTGATCGGGCTTGATAGACCGATCTTCCGATTTCCGCTGCGTCCCTAGAGGGGCGCGGCGGGGCTTCTGGCATCATAAGGCCGTGACCGGGCCGCATCGGCCACTTATATAGTCGCCAAGCGCCAATGTGGCGTTTTCGCATCACTTGCCACAAGGTTGCAAAAACCGGCTTGGCAAGTCTGCCAGGTTCAGCTAGAAATTTCTTTACCGCGTCAGATCGAACCAAGGGAGGCGTTGCATGACACCAGCATTCATCGAAATCCTCCCGCAGGGAATGACCAGACACTAGGTCATATCCATTCGCGGCCCGCCTTTTGCGCGCCCGACATGCGGTTTTGTTTTCCTTCACAGTCCGATTGATCTGACGGGATCATTTTGTCTCCCGCCCGGGCTGTGCCTTCCAACTTCCATTTCAAGGACCGGTCGCCGAGCAGAATGGCGCCGTGCTGGTAAAAATGTCTCGCAAGAAGCTCGATTTCCGCGCCGATGCCTATCGCCATGTGCTCGGCTTTGTCTTTCACCACTGGAGCCACCGGCCGGCGCTGGTGGGGTTCATCATCGTTCTGGTCATCGCCAGCACATTGGCCGAAGTCATGGTGCCGGTCTTCTCCGGGCGGATCGTCGATGCCATCGCCGGGGGTGATGGGGCGGATCAGGCGCTGCGCGCCTTCGTCATCGTGGTGTCGCTGGGGCTGACCAGCGTCGCGCTGCGCTGGTTCATCTTCAACGGCATCATCCGGCTGACGTTGAAAACCATGGCGGATGTTACCAATAACGGTTTTCACAAGGTGCAGCGTTTCTCCACGGACTGGCACGCGAACAGCTTTGCCGGCTCCACGGTGCGCAAGATCACGCGTGGCATGTGGGCGCTCGATTCGCTCAATGACCTCCTGCTCATTGCGCTTCTGCCATCGCTCGTCATGCTGGTGGGCGCCACCATCGTTCTCGGCAGTTACTGGCCCGTCATGGGCCTGATCGTCGGTCTCGGCTCGCTGATCTATGTCGGTGTGACGGTGGGGCTTTCCATGGGATATGTTTCGCCGGCCGCACGGCTTGCCAATGCCTGGGATACGAGGCTTGGCGGCGCGCTGGCGGATGCCATCAGCTGCAATTCGGTCGTGAAGGCCTTTGGCGCGGAAACGCGTGAAGAAACACGGCTCGGCCAGGTGCTGGTGAAGTGGGATAACCGCACGCGCAGGACATGGAAACGCGGCACGATAAACGGCACGATCCAGAGCTTCATGATGGTTTCCATGCAGGCCGGCATTCTCGGCACCGGCCTCATCATGTGGCGACAGGGGCTCGCGACGCCGGGCGACATCACCTTCGTGCTGGCCATGTTCTTCGTGCTGCAGGGATATCTGCGGGACGTGGGGCAGGATATCCGCAACCTGCAGCGCGCCGTCAACGATATGGAAGAGCTGGTGCTGCTTTCCAAGATGCCGCTTGGCGTCGAGGACCGGCCGGATGCGAAACCGATTTATATTGGAAAAGGCGAGATCGTTTTCGATCACGTCACCTTCCAGTATGGCGCGCACGCCACGCCGCTTTATGATGACTTCTCAGTCACCATAAAACCCGGTGAGCGTGTGGGACTGGTCGGCCACTCCGGCTCTGGCAAGACGACCTTCGTCAAGCTCATCCAGCGCCTCTACGATATCAGGTCCGGTGCAATCCGCATCGATGGGCAGAACATTGCCGATGTCACCCAGGCGAGCCTGCGAGGGCAGATTGCCATCGTGCAGCAGGAGCCGATCCTGTTTCATCGCACACTGGCGGAAAACATCGCCTATGGCCGGCCGGACGCGTCGCGGCGCGAAATCGAGCAGGCGGCGAAACAGGCCAGCGCCCATGACTTCATCATGTCCCTGCCCAAGGGCTATGAGACCATGGTGGGCGAACGTGGCGTCAAGCTGTCGGGCGGGGAGCGCCAGCGGGTCGCGATCGCCCGCGCCTTCCTGGCGGATGCGCCGGTGCTGATCCTTGACGAGGCAACCTCAAGCCTCGACAGCGAAAGCGAGGTGCAGATCCAGCGGGCCATGGAACGCCTGATGGAAGGGCGCACCACGCTGGTCATCGCCCACCGGCTTTCGACCGTCAGGGCGCTGGACCGTCTGCTCGTATTCGACAAGGGCAGGATCGTTGAAGAGGGCGACCATCAGGCGCTGATCCGGCTCAATAACGGCATTTATCGCCGGTTGTTCGAGCGGCAGGCCCTGGAACTTACCAAGGGTTTGGTCGCGTGACAAAGCAATGCCGGAGCAAGTGATGCTCCGGCGTTGCCGTGCCGCATCGTCGATCCGTGCACGACTTTTCCGCTACGGACCCGTATCTCCGAGCAAAAACTGATGGAGGCTGGAAACCACCAGCCTCTCCGGGCGTTTGGGGGGGTGAGTTAAGCCTGAAGGGAGAACAGCCATGGCCGAAGATGCCACCGTCACCATTCGCGCCATTTTCGAGACACGCGAGGCAGCCGATATCGCCGTCGAGCATCTGGTCCAGCAGCACGGGATCTCCCGTCCAGATATCTTCATCCAGTCCACATCAGAGCAGAACACGACCGGCACCCAATCTTCACGTGGTGACCTGCCTCGCAGCGACGCGCCGCATGAGGGAGAGATCGAGGTGTCCGCCGATATTGCATCCAGCCGGATTGCGGCTGTCCAGCGCAGCCTTGGTGACGCCGGTGCGATCCGCGTTTCACACCGGTGATGCCCCTATTCCGTACCTGCCGCCCGCGCCGCGCACCGCAATGAGGAGCCCGCAATGAGCAACTTCGAACTCTATTACTGGCCGGTCCCGTTCCGAGGCCAGTTCATTCGTGGAATTCTAGCGCATGGCGGGTGTACCTGGGACGAACACGATGCCGGTGCAATCGAGGAGATCATGGGCCGTGATGCCGGCAAGCAGCCCATAGCTTTCGTGGGACCGCCGGTGCTGATCGATCGAGAGCGCAATTTCGCTCTCTCGCAGATGCCCGCAATCGCCCTCTATCTCGGCGAGCGGTTGCAGCTTCTGCCGCCGGGCGCCGAGGGACGCGCGCTCACTGCCAAGATCGTAAACGACGCCAACGATGTGATCGATGAACTGACGCTCGACGGTGGGCGCGAGATGTGGACCCCTGAAAAATGGGAGGCGTTCGTTCCCCGGTTGCAGGAGTGGATCCGCATTTTCGAGGATACGGGAGCGAGACACGGTCTTACCGGCGATTCGGGGTTCATGCTGGGAACGGAGACACCCGGCGTCGCAGATGTCGTCACGGCCATTCTCTGGACGACAGTTGCAGACCGCTTTCCAGTCATCAGGCGCATAATCGAGGATACTTCACCCGTCATCTGGGCCTATTCCAGCCGAATGAAAGAGACGGCCCCGCTGGCCCCCCTGAGCCGCCGCGCCTTTGACGACTATGGCGACGCTTATTGCGGTGGGCAGATTGAAAAATCGCTACGGAAAGTAGCTGGCTGAGGACCGGGGCATCATCGTCCCCCGGTCAGAAGGCGACCCGGCCGCAGCTAGGGTTGCTCCAGCCTTTTTAGCGATTCCTGCGCAGTCGCGTGTCCCTGATCGGCGGCCTTGCGGAACCATGTGATGGCCTCGGCCCGATCCTGCGCAATGCCATGTCCCATTGCATACATGTTCCCTAGATTGCCCTGGGCGACGGCAAGCCCCTGATCGGCGGCTTTTTTATACCAGCTGACTGCTTCACCATAGTCGCGGGTAACGCCGAGACCCTGATCGTAGAGCAGGCCAACAGCGTACTGAGCGGTTGCGAAACCCTGATCGGCGGCACGGCGATACCAGATCAACGCCTCTGCATAATCCTGAGCGACACCCTGGCCGCTTTCGTAGCTGTACCCCAGATTGTACTGGGCGACAGCCAGCCCTTGTTCTGCTGCGTTGCGGCCCCAGGACACGGCGAGTTCCAGGTCCTGCGGAACATCCTGGCCGACCGCATAGAGATCGCTAAGGCTGCTTTGCGCTTCCGCCCAGCCCTGATCCGCCGCTTTGCGGATGTATGCGGCGGCGAGTGCCGTATCACGGTCGACGCCCAGACCCGCCTGGTAAAGAACGGCAACCTTATATTGCGCGGCCGCGCTTCCCCCATCGGCGAGCGGTTTCCACGAGCGCAGGGCGGCGCCATAATTGCCGCTGTCATAGGCCGCCTGGCCTTCTTCAAGTGCCGTTGGCGCGGTAAGGCCTGACGTGAGGGCCGCAGCATTGGCGCCACGTTCCGGCAACGGATCAATGGAGGCTGCAGATACGGTGTGACTGTTCCAGTCGGGCAGGTCTGGCAGATTTCGTGGCAGGTCCTCACGCCATACATGGGTTTGGGTCATGATTTTAATGCCGCCGCTTTCCGCCAAAACGGTTTCCGTCGCTTCGAGGGTCGATCCATCGCGCAGTGACATGACGACAGTCATCTGCACGTTTTTGCTTGCGTTTCTGGCGGCCGCCAGTTGCTCGTCGCCAAGTTGTTTGGCCTTTTCACCGAAGCTTGAGATCACTCCTTCCACCGCAGAAGCCTGTGATTGCTGGAGCGCAACGCGATCGTAGGTTTTTTGGAGGCTGAAGGTGGCGGTTTGTCCGGAGATATCTGCGGTCTCGAGCGTCCATTCGATGGCGACGGGAATGGGCGTTCCCCGTGCATATTCCACCACCGACGCCGTACCTGACTGGCCGATCTCGTATGTGGAACTATCCTGCTCCTGTACTATGGAAAGAAGCTCTGCCTCCGGTGCGAGATTATGAATAACCAGGATTGGATTGCTTTTGATGCCCTCGACAATATCGCGCAAACCCGCTGGCTGGTTCGCAACGCTGCCATCCGGTCCGACAACCGAGGTGCTGTGCAGGTTGCCGAGGATCGCATCCAATCCGACGAGTTTGCCAGGAAAGCCGTTAAGTCCCGCTTCATATTCCACCTGCCGGACGCCATAGGCCGACAGAGTGTTCCGATAGAGAGCGTTCATTGCGTAAGTGTCTGCAGCGCCTTCGGCGTCCTGAGGCAAATCTGCGCTGAGGGACCAGCGCACGCGCATACCCTCCGCATCCCGCGACAGGACCGTCATGCGCTGCCGAAAATCTCCGCGCATGATCGCTGCTGGCCTGTCGAACCACAACGACATGTCGGTGGAGGTGGTTCTATGGGAACGGTAGAGATATTCCACCCCCGTTTCCGGGGCGTAGGCGGGAACGACCACGCTGTCGGCGGCAAGAGCTTGAACCCCGCTCAACAGGCATGGCGAAAGGAGCAAAACGAGGGTCTTCCGAAGGCCTTTCATTTTAGAATCCCTTTTGTACCTGCGATGGCAAGCGGATGGTATCCGTCTCGGATTTCGGGTTTGCGGCAAACTCTACCGGCGTCAGACCAGAGCCAAAATACGGGCTGGTCCGCCTGTTCCGCCTCGGTGGGCAGGCGCGCCGACGATGATGGTCGCCCCCTTGGCCGGCAGTGCTTCCAGATTGTTCAGTCCCTCGATCCCGTAGCGCCCAGCAGGTAGCCAGGAATTATGGACAGCGAAGTCTGCAGAATTGCCCGGATCCAGCGAGAGTGTGTCGACGCCGATGGCGACTGTATCCAGCGTGAGCAGGAGGTCGGTGGCCGACTTGCCGAAGCCGGGGAAGGCAAATTTTCCGGCATCGTCATTACGGAAGGCCGGGCTTTTCACTTTCGTTGCCCAGCCGGAGCGCAAAGCCACGATTGCGCCTGCCGGAATGTCGCCATTTTCCGATATCCAGCGTTCGATGTCGCCTGCCTCGACCGTGGAATTGGCGTCCTCCCTCGCGCGATCCGTAATGTCGATGATGACCAGAGGGGCGACGAGCTTTTGCGGCTCGAGTTGATCGACGCTGGCGCCGTCTGCGCTAAAGTGGAAAGGCGCATCGATATGCGTTCCGGTGTGTTCGAAGATGGTCAGCTTATGGAGTTGATAGCCGCTTTTGGCGATATCTGCTGCCCACTCCATCTCAATGCCGGGTTTTCCATCGAACGTCGGAAACGTGGAATCGTAGGTATGGGTGAGATCGACGACCTGTCTGGGCGATTGCGCCAGAACCGGGGCCGCGAGGCTTCCCGCCGCCATCGCCGTTACACCCGCCACTGCACCCTTGAACAGCAGACGCCGTGACAGCATGTTCTGTTTGACGTTCTCGATCACGCAGCTATTGCACATGCCTTATTCCCTCCAATGAGAAATTCCCCGGTTGCAAGCGTAACGCAAACACGCAGGGGCGCAAGGCGGGAGCGTGGCCGATTTTTCACCCGTATTCACATCGCGGTTTCGCCAAGTCGGCGTCCATAGGCGGCGATTGCCTTGCCCACTGGCAGGCGGGTGTTCTGATACCGCGCAAGGGCGGCAGGAAGGTCGTCCGTTTGCCGCAGGGCGTCGCGTAGCGCCATTGCATCGCCTGCCGCCTTTGAGACACCCATTGCCGTGTGAGGACGAACGACAAAGGCGGCATCTCCGACCAGGGCGATACGCTGGGAGACCATGTGTTCCGCCTCGTAGTCAAAAATCCCCTGGATCGATGGCGTCTCCTCTACGTCCACGGCAAGCGCCATTTGCGGCGGCAGAAGGGAAAAAGCCTCTTCGCGCAGTTGCGTCCTCCGGCTGCCGGAGAGCTCGCCGCGGGGGAGGGAATGCTCAAAATGCCTGCCGTCCCGGCCCGTGAAGGTTCGGGCGAGATCTTCGGCAGGCGTTGGACGATACCAGACCCAGTTATAGCGACGCTGTCCCTGCCGGGTCTCGCCGCGCGATCCCGGCACGAGATAACCAAGAACATGAATTCCGGACGTGATGTAGAAGGCGAAACGGTCCAGCAGCAGGGCGGCGTCGGCAGGCAGTCTTGTTTCGGGGATCAGCCCGCGCCAGGCGACGTAGCCCGCATAGGCGTTTTCCGAATGCTGGTTGACGGCGCTGCGGATGGCCGAACCCACACCATCCGCGCCGATAACGAGGTCAGCACGTTCCTCCATGCCATCGGCAAAGGAGAGCGTCACTCCCTGCGGGTCTTCGCGAACAGCGTTGACGTGATGGCCGAGACGATAGGTATCGGAGAGGAGGCGTGAGGATACTCTCTCAAAGAGGTAGTCCCATGAGACCTGCATCTGCGGCGTTTGCTGGCGCTGGGCAATGTGCCCGCCGGCATCGAGGTAGATGCGCTCCTTCGCAACCACACCGATCTGGGCAACGTCTTCGCAGCCGATTTCCCTCAGAACGTCGAACAGGTCCTGTTGAGGCACCAGTCCCGCACCGCGCCCGGCAAGCCCGGATGACGAGCGTTCGTAGACCTTTACATCGTGTCCGTCCTGCTGAAGCAGTATCGCGGTGAAAAGACCGGCAAGCGAACCGCCAGCGATGCGGATTTTCAGTGGTTTCATGGCCGTACCTGCCTTTCGATATCGACCTGGCAATTGTTCGTTCTGTCTCGACGGGAGAAGGCCGGCGGATCGGATACGCCGGCCCTACTGAAGGAGAGGATGTTCAGCCTGGCATGATTGCCGGCTGGTTTGCGGGAAACCTGGCGACATCCTCGATGCTGACATTCAGGTGCTGGGCAACGAGCGCCGGCGGGGTATGCGTGAGCCAGGAAGAGAGGCTGACTTCCTGATACTCTGCCGTCTTGAAGACCGCGACGAACTGCAGGTCGGTCTTGCCGGTATTCTCGATGATGTGGCCTTGGCTCCGTTTCACGTAGCCAATGTCGCCGGCGCGGAAATCGGCGGTCTGGCTGCGCGGACCGGCGTCGAACACGGTCATCCGGCCTTCACCCTTGATCCAGTATTGCCATTCGTCCGCGTTGGGGTGCCAGTGCATTTCGCGCACCCCGCCGGGCTTGATCGTTTCGATGGCGGCGGCGATGGTTTTGGACACGGTAAAGGCGCTGCTGTCGGCAAGGCGAATGACGCCAGCAGCGTTTTCCTTCAGCGGTTTGGAGGCCGTGAGCTTGTAAGTAAAGGGGTGAGGGGGAAGTCCTGCACCGGCAACGGCTTCCTGATCCCTGGAGAGAGGTCCAGGCTCCTTGCCCTGAAAAATCCAGAGGTTCTGCAGTGGAATATTGCGGAACACATCCTGCTCGACGCCGAAATTCTTCGCCAGCAGTTCAGGTGAGGTATGTGCCAGCCAGTCCGTCAGTAGCAGGGTGCCGTATTCGGACTGGTCGCCTTCGTCGAACACAATGACGAATTCGCACCCGTCGGGACCAAGTCCCTGCAGCGAATGGGGATAACCGGCCGGAAAATACCAGAGATCGCCGGCCTCGACGTCCTGGACATAAGCACGGCCTTCGGTATCGAGCACGGTGATACGGCAGCGTCCATTGGTCATGATCGCCCATTCTGCGGCGCGGTGCCAGTGCATCTCGCGAATGCCGCCCGGTCCCAGTCGCATGTTGACCCCGGACACGGCATCCGAAATCGCGAAATCGGATTTGGTCACCTGACGTGCCCAGCCTCCGTTCTGGATACGCTTGGCGGCATTGTTGAACGAACCCCAGAAGAGCTGCATGTCGCCGACATCCGTCGCGGGCGGGCTCTGGAAGGAGGGGAACTGGTCGTTGATAACAGGGTTCTTCGGGCCGGGATCGCTGAGCCCCGCGGCATCGGCGTTGATTGCTCCCTCCGCAGGCTGATCGGGATTGCCGAAAGATGCAGCACCGGCGGTGCTGGCGGCAAGCGCGGTGCCGCCGACGGCGCCGATTGCGAGGACTGCGCGTCTGGTCAAAGCTTCCATTTCAGAACTCCTTGTTCATGGCGAGTTGCGACGAGGTACCGGTATCGTCGGGTTGTGATGCGAGCTGGAGCGCGGCAATGCGATCAATCAGCTCGGCATTGAAGAGACGGTGCTGCAGTTGACAGAAGGCTTTTGGCTCGAGCGCCTCGTACCGGTCCGTTTTTCGGGCGGCGCGGATGGCGATGCAGGACGTTTCGTCATCTGCCGGAGCTGACACGCCTGTTGCCGCATCCTCCCCTGGAGCAACAGGACCCGAAAGTCCGGCCAGCCTGTCGATCGCCTGCGGCGTGAGGATGCGGAAGGCGCTGGCCGATGCAACGTTTTCAGAGGCGGCAAGCGCCGGCTCGGTATTCCTGATCAGGAGAGCGTTGCCGGCGAGCACTGCGGTCGCGCCCAATGCCAGCACCGTTGCGAGCTTGAGATGTCGAGGTTTGCGCTCGTCTGTCTTCTGACTGATGGAGGTCATGCCCTGCTCCTCAAAATGGATGATCGTGTCGTCAGGACCGTCCGGGAGGGAGGCGTTTGACTGGGACAAGGCTACGGCGGGTCAGCGCTGCGGGCACCTATACAGAGGTCTAGTTGGTATGGCGGAAGGTCGTGGCGGTATGGCAAACGCCGGGAGGAATTCCGTCAACGGCAATGCGTGCCCTGGCGGCACGGGGCCGGGGCATAAAAAACAGGGTTCGAAGGAAGAGGCCTCGCGTGATGAAAGGCTGTCTTCGCCAGGCGTCAACCGAAGGTCAGGGCTGCGGTCCGAGAACCGATTCCAGGCATCCCATCAGTTTGCCGATATTGACCGGCTTGCGCAGAAAGGCGAGGGCGCCGCCGCTCAGGGCGGCGTTGCGGGTGCGGTCATCCTCGTAGGAGGTCACGAAAATCATCGGCGCATGCTCGCCGCGCCGGTTCAATTCACTCTGCAATTCGATGCCTGAGAGGCCGGGCATCTTCACATCCACAACGATGCAGTCAATGTCCGCCTGCTGCTGCGCGTCCAGAAACTGTTCGGCAGAAGCAAACAGGCGGCATTGGTAACCGAAGGACATGATGAGATCGTCCATGGCTTCACGGATGGCAGGGTCGTCGTCAACGACGGCAATGACGGGAACGGGGGGCAATGAAAGCGACCTTTTCTGTTTTTCTTTCTTCCTCTATGCGCCCATGCCGCCCTCAAAGATACCATACTAAGATACAGGTGGGCGCATCTTCTCGCCGATCAGTTCCGCCTTGCGAACGAGATCGGCGACCGATCTCGCTTCCATCTTGCGCATCACATTGCCGCGGTGCAGTTTTACCGTGACTTCGCTGATGCCTAGCTCATAGGCGATCTGCTTGTTCATCAGACCGCGAACGACGGCGTTCATGACCTCGCGTTCCCTCGGCGTCAGTTGTTCGGCAAGGGAGGCGACGGCCTCGTTCTGGGCGCTTTCGCGGCGTCGTGATGCATCCCGTTCCATCGCGGCCGCGACGGCGTCCAGGATGTCCTGTTCCTTGAAGGGCTTTGTCAGGAAATCCACGGCGCCGGCTTTCATCGCCCGCACGCTCATCGGGATATCGCCGAAGCCGGTCATGAAAATGATCGGCATCCTGTTGCCGACGCGTTCCAGCTGCATCTGGAAGTCGAGGCCGCTGATGCCCGGAAGCCGCACATCGAGCAGCAGGCAACCCGGCCGGTTCAGATTGGCTTTTTCGAGGAAGGCGGTGGCGCTGTCGAAAGCTTCGGCATCAAACTTCATGGAGCGAAACAGATCGGTCAGCGCCTCACGCATCGACACGTCGTCGTCGACGATGAAAACGACGGGTTGGGGTGGCTCCTTCGCCTGCTTGCGTGGGTCAGGCATGGTCCATCTCCTGGCTGATCGGCATGGAAATGGTGAAGACCGCCCCGCCGAGGGGGTGATTATCACCGGTCAGCCTGCCGCCGCGCGCTTCCAGAGTGGTGCGGCAGATCGATAGCCCCATGCCCATCCCTGTCTCCTTTGTCGTGTAGAATGGTGAAAACAGCTTTTCCTTCATCTGCGCGGGGAAACCCGGTCCATTGTCGTGAACGGCAATATGGATATTGTGACCGTCTTCACGTTCTTTCCGCACCGTGATGGTGCGATTGGTGCTGCCTGCCTCTTCCATCGCCTGAATGGCATTTGTCAGAAGGTTGATGAGGACCTGCTGCAATTCGATCCTGACGGCCGTTATTGGCGGAGTGGCCTGTTTATCCACGTGGACGGCGGTGCCGCTGCGCTCGAGCTCGTGTTCGAGAAGGCTGAGCGTTTCGTCAATGAACTCATCAAGATCGAAGGTTTCCGTCTTGCCGCTGGTATGGGCGAGCTGACTGCGTGTGTTCTGGATGATGTCGCTGGCGCGCTGGCCGTCACGGATCATGCGTTCGGCCGAACGGCGGGCCGCGGCGAGATCCGGCGGATCGCGATCGAGCCACCGCAGCAATGTCTGTGCATTGACGATGATGGCCCCAAGCGGCTGGTTCAATTCGTGGGAGAGTGATGCCGACATGGCGCCCACCGCCGCGGCCTTTGAAGCCTTCGTCAGCTCCGCCTGTGCTTCGGCCAGCGCCTTCAGCGCCATTTCGCGCTGAGTGATATCCACCATGCTCACCACCACGCGATTGAAGGCGGCGGCCTCGGCCGGAAAGCTGATGGAAAGAAGCACCAGCTTGTCTTCACCGCTTTCCGTGCGCACCACCACCTTGTCTTCAAAAACACGCCGGTTGTCGATGATCGCCTGCAGGACATCGACGAATTTTCCGGAAGACGAAACGATCGACCGCTGAAGGGTTCCGCGCAGAGAGGAGTCGTAACCGAGCATTTCCTTTCCGGCCTCATTCGACGCAACGACCGTGATGAGGTCGATGCATTGCTGCGTAAAACCCGGATTGGCGCGTGCGTGGGCGCGCATATCGGTGACGCCCTGTTGCTTGAGGCCCATCAACAGGGCGTGAAGCTTCGAATAGTCCCGCTCCCAGAGCGCTACGCGCGTGCGGTCGAAAATGGAGCGATAGCGCTCCTCGCTTTCTTTGAGCGCCGCGTTGACGGACAGCATCGCCAGCCGCGCGGTTTCGGTTTTCAGCAGCAGCATGGTGGTAACGGCCAGCGCTGCAAGGGCGACCACCAATCGAAGGGCAGACTGGAAGTCGGCGTCCTGCGCATGGGTCGCCGCATAGGACAGCAGCGATAGAATGGCGCAGGTGCAGGAGGTCGCGATGAGTCCTGACCAGCTCACGGCCTGCGCGGCCAGAAGAACCGTGATCACATAAAGAACGGCGATCGCGCCTTCTATGTCGGTATAGGTGTCGACGTAAAATACACCTGCTGCCAGCACCAGCGCGCCAACTCCAAAAAACAGATGGTGGGCTCCATCCTCCGGCTCTCTCGCGCGAAACATCATTGACGCAATCGACATTGTTCCCCCGATGCGATTTTTGCCGACAATACGGTTTTTTCAGCACAACCTGACCTATACATAGGTCTTGGTTGCCACCGCCCTCTTAACATCAGGATAGCGGGAAATGGGTGCGGGGCCATATGCAAAAATATGCATCCAGGACCTGTCGTCCACAGGCACCCATGGCCTCTGCAATGCGCACCGGCCCTTGGCTCGTCAGACAGCTGCTGCACTCACCGTAATCGGTACGCCTTTATAGGAGGGCGTTCCCGAAAGGCGATCATAACGGTCTAGCGCCACCACCGCATTCATCTCGGGATAATAACCCGCTGCCGAGCCTTTCGGGATATCGTACTCAACAGCCGTGAAACCCTGAACGAGGTGGCGCCCCTCGCTGTCTTTGGCGATACCGTGAATATCGATGCGGTCGCCATCCTTCAGGCCCCGTTCGGCGAGGTCCTGCCGATTCATGAAGATGACGTCCCTGCGACCGAAGACGCCGCGATAACGGTCATCCATGCCGTAGATCGTTGTATTGTACTGGTCGTGGCTGCGGATGGTCGTCAGCACGAGGGCGTCCGGATTGGAGATCAGCGGATCTTCCTCGATCCCGGTGGCGACAAGGAAATTGGCCTTGCCGCTCTCCGTGTTCCAGCGGCGGAAGGAGGCTGCGACATCAAGGCGGAAGCCGCCCTTCACGCGGACCCGGCTATTGAAATCCCTGAAGTCAGGGAAGACCTCTTCGATCTTGTCGCGGATGCGATCGTAATCGGCAATCAGCCAG
This sequence comes from Agrobacterium sp. 5Ca39, assembly GCF_055382365.1. NCBI lineage: Bacteria > Pseudomonadati > Pseudomonadota > Alphaproteobacteria > Hyphomicrobiales > Rhizobiaceae > Agrobacterium > Agrobacterium sp. 5Ca39. The sequence continues at coordinate 1,100,492 of NZ_AP026437.1, forward strand.
TCCCAGTCAATGCCGTGACGGTTTCCGATGGTTGCCTTGGCGATGCCGGCGATGATTGCGGGCTCCGACCGCACAAGTTCGCCTGGCGGTTTGAGGAAACCGCGTGAGGCATGCACCATCGACATGGAATCCTCGACGGTCACCGCCTGCGGGCCGGAGGCTTGTGTATCCAGATCGGTTCGCCCGAAACAGGGCAAAATCAGCGATGTCCGTGCCGTCAGAAGATGCGAGCGATTGAGCTTCGTTGCAATGTGGACAGCGAGATCGAGTTTGCGCATACCTTCGAAGGTCGCGGCGGTATCCGACATAGCGACGGCGAGGTTTCCGCCAAGGCAGATGAGCGCCCGGGATATTCCGGCGATGATTGCCTCGACGGCTTCTATGGCATTGTGGCCTTTTTCGGCGGAGGGGCGAAAACCGAAGGCGCGTTCCATGCCATCCAGCAGCGCCTTGTTCGGGATTTCGGTGATGCCGACAGTGCGATCGCCCTGAACATTGGAATGACCGCGAATGGGCGCTATCCCCGCACCCTGGCGGCCCATATTGCCGCGCAGAAGCAATAGATTGGCAATCTGCTGGACATTGCTCGTACCCTTGGCGTGCTGTGTTATACCCATGCCGTAACAGATAATGACATTGGAGGCGTTCACGTAAACCCGGGCAGCGCTCTCTAGCGCCTCCCTCGTCAGCCCGCTGACCGAGCAGATCGTATCCCATGAGGTGGCGTCGATATCGCTGCGCAGCACGTCGAGGCCTGAGGTATGTTGCTCGATGAAGGCCCGGTCCAGTGCGCCGGCTCCGCCTGCATCGAGGCTTTCCGCATCCATTTGAAACACTGCCTTCATGATGCCCTTCAGGGCGGCGAGATCGCCGCCGGTGCGCAGCTGATAATAGGCGGAGGCGATCGGAGTGGAAGAGAGCGTCGCCATTTCGATCGGGTCCTGCGGCGCGGCGAAACGCTCCAGAGCCCGTTCCTTCAACGGATTAAAAACGACGATCGGCACACCGCGTTTTGCGGCATTGTGCAGCGTCGTCATCATGCGGGGATGATTGGTGCCCGGATTATGGCCGAAGCTGAAGATCGCATCCGCATGATCGAAGTCCTCCAGCGTCACTGTGCCTTTGCCGACGCCGATGGATTTCGGAAGGCCGACGCTGGTTGCCTCATGGCACATGTTGGAACAATCGGGAAAATTATTCGTCCCGAAGGCGCGCACGAAAAGCTGATAGAGAAAAGCAGCCTCGTTGGACGCCCGGCCTGACGTGTAAAACTCCGCCATGTCTGGGTCACCAAGCTTGTTGAGCTCCTGCGCGATCAGGCGGAATGCATCGTCCCAGGCGATCGGCTCATAGCGATCACTCTCGGCTTTGTAATGTAGCGGAAGGGTCAGCCTTCCGGCATCCTCGAGCTTGTGGTCGGTCCACTGCCACAATTCGGAGACCGTGTGCTGTGCGAAAAATTCAGGTCCGGATCGTTTGGCGGTCGATTCCCATGTGATCGCCTTGGCGCCGTTTTCGCAAAATTCGAACGATGAGGTGTGTTTGGGATCGGGCCAGGCGCAGCCGGGACAGTCGAAGCCTTCGGGTTGATTTGCCTTGAGCAGCGTCATGGTGCCCTGGGCGACGATCTGCTGGTGGGCGAGGGTTTTCGCGACGGCTTTCAACGCATCCCAGCCGCCGGCGGGATGATCATATTTTTCGATACCTTCCGGGCGTTGTTCTGTCATGTAGGAAGTCCTTCGATTTTGCAGCCTGGCGATTGTCGTGGGCAACGACGGTAGCCCACGTACGCAAGCTTAAACATCATACTCATGCATAGGTTGCCTGCTCACCAGAGGGCGAAACGAAAAGGCCGCCTCCTGCGGCGGGGGCGGCCTTTTGCGGATCGGGAGGGAGATCCGCGGCTCCGGGGAGGGGACGCCGGAGCTTCTGGCTTCTGTGAGCCAATCGCCGAGGGGCGGGGCGACGGGCAAACGTTATCCCGGGCCGGCGCTAGCCGAAACTACACTTAGGTATCGGGTAGACTGTACCAGCAGCCGATTTCTCCTCACCCGTTCTTCTCCCTATTCTCGAGGCCGATCAGACAGCCGCAACAGGGACGCTCAACAACGGGCGGTCAAGTGCCAAAGGAGAACGATCATGGACACGACAACAGCTTCCAGAAACCGCAAGCTTCCACTTGCAACCCCGACCGATCTCGGAGCGGAGGCAAGCCGCGACATTGCCGCGGCGTTGACCGCCCTGCTGGCGGATGTCTTTACGCTCTACGTCAAGACCAAGAACTTCCACTGGCATGTTTCCGGTCCGCATTTCCGCGACTATCACACGCTGCTTGACGAACAGGGCGCCCAGATCTTTGCCATGACCGACGACATCGCCGAAAGGGCGCGCAAGATCGGCGGTACCACCATCCGCTCCATCGGACATATCGCTCGCCTCCAGCGCCTCCTCGATAATGACGCCGACTTCGTCACGCCTGAGGATATGCTTGCCGAACTGCGCGAGGATAACAAACAGCTGACCGCCATCCTTCGGCAAACGCACAGCCTTACCTCCGACCTCAACGACCACGCGACCACCAGTCTGATCGAGAACTGGATCGACGAGACCGAGCGGCGCACATGGTTTCTGTTTGAAACCACGCGCCATGCGCGCTGAACGCAGGACAAGGAAATGGCCGGCAATCTCATCGAGCTCGCGCTTTCCAGACGGCACCTGCTGCTGGCGGGCGCGGCACTTTCCACGGCGATGGCCATACCATCGACAGCTTTTTCAAACTCCACCCCATCTCCCACCGAAGGAGCATTTCCAATGACTGAATCATTCGTAAAGACCAAGGACGGCGTCAATATCTATTTCAAGGACTGGGGCCCGAAGGATGCCCAACCGATCGTCTTCCATCATGGCTGGCCATTGTCATCCGACGACTGGGACGCGCAGATGCTGTTCTTTGTAGAGAACGGTTATCGCGTCGTGGCGCATGACCGCCGCGGCCACGGCCGGTCGGAGCAGGTGAGCGATGGGCACGACATGGATCATTACGCCGCCGATGCCTTTGCCGTCGTCGAACATCTCGATCTCAGAAATGCGGTTCATATCGGGCACTCAACAGGCGGTGGCGAAGTCGCCCGCTATGTCGCAAAATTCGGCGAGCCGCACGGCCGTGTCGCCAAGGCCGTGCTCGTCTCCGCTGTTCCGCCGCTGATGCTGAAGACGCATTCCAATCCCGGCGGCCTGCCGATCGAAGTCTTCGACAGTTTCCGCAAGGGCGTCGCCGATAATCGCGCCCAATTCTTCCTAGATGTCCCGACCGGCCCCTTCTACGGTTTCAATCGTCCGGACGCGAAGGTCTATCCCGGTGTTATCCAGAACTGGTGGCGTCAGGGCATGATGGGTAGCGCCAAGGCCCATTACGATGGCGTGAAGGCTTTCTCGGAAACCGATCAGACGGAAGACCTGAAGGCAATCTCGGTGCCCACGCTTGTCCTTCACGGCGATGACGATCAGGTCGTGCCGATTGCGGCCTCCGCCGAATTGTCGGTCAAGCTTCTGAAGAACGGGACGCTGAAGGTGTATAAAGGTTACCCGCATGGTATGCTCACCACCCATGCAGACGTTATCAATCCCGATCTGCTGGCTTTTGTGAAAGGCTGATCGCGTAAGGCGCCGCTGCCAGCGAAAGCGGGCGGCGGCCGGTTCCCGCGGAGAAGGAGATTTCGATGCCGTTCAGACCAGCTGATGAAACTCCTCTCCTTCGTGACGGGATCGCGAGCCTGCCGGAGATGGAGGATATCCAGCTTGAGCTTCCGCTCTCGTGCAGAACAGGGCGGGATATTGAGGGCGACGCCGGGCTGAAGCAGTCTCGGTCAAGTCCCAGCACCAAAGTGCCAGCCGTGTGCGTCGATCGCCACCGTTGACAGTCGTTTATTGTATCGCAAACCGGTGAAACTACATCCGGGTAACATTCCCGGCTTTTGACGAAAAACTCCAGACACAAGACTTGCCCATCGATTGGCACAACGTCGCTATCAAGTATGGAGAACCGTGATGTCCAACGAAGTCGTATCGCTCCTGGAGATCCGCAAGGTTTTAAATGAGTTTTGCGAAGATAATCGTCTTCCGATCGGCTGCGCCATGGCCGTCGATGCCGCAAGATACCTGATTGGAATTGCCTCAACCGATGAGGTCGAACGTTTAACCCTGCGACTGTCGCTGGATCAGTGGATGAAGGAACGGATTGCTGCTGCCGCCTGAAATGGCTCGGCTTGGTATAAAGCCGCCCCAAATCGGGGGCGGCTTCTTTGCGTTATAGAAAGACCAGACGCAATAGGTGGTGAAGCGCGGGCTGATCCCGCGCTTGTCTGACGGGATTCAGCGCAGTTTTCGGAAAGCTTCCCGCAGCTCACGGGAGAAAATATCGGGCTGCTCCCAGGCTGCAAAATGCCCGCCGTGATCCACCTGATGATAATAGGCGAGTGACGGATAGGCCTGCCTGCTCCAGCTCTCGGGCGCCTGGTAGATCTCCTTGGGAAACACCGTGATACCGACGGGGATCTTAATGTCGCGGGTCTTCTGGGCGTCCGCGCTGAAGTTGTTGTTGTTGTTTTCCCAATAGAAGCGTGCGCCAGAGGCGCCGCTGTTGGTCAACCAGTATAAGGTGATATCGTTGAGCATCTCGTCCCTTGAAAGAACACTTTCGGGTTCACCATTGCTGTCGCTCCACTGCGCGAACTTCTCATAGATGAACGATGCGAGACCAATGGGAGAGTCCGAGAGAGAATATCCGATCGTCTGCGGTCGCGTGACCATCATCGCGCCGTAAGCAGCGTTTCTGCCGAAAAACGTCTGCAGAGCGTTGTAGGCATCTCGTTCGGGAGGCGAGAGATCTGCCGGCGCAGCGTCACCGCTGCTGATACCCCTCATCAGCGTTCCGGGAACTGTGGCCGGCATATTGAGGTGGATGCCAAGCAGACCCTTCGGAGCTTGGCGTGCGAGAGCATCGGAAATGACCGAGCCATGGTCGCCACCTTGGGAGACATAACGTGTGTAGCCCAAACGCTTCACTAGAACGTCCCAAGCGCGTGCAACACGATCCGGTCCCCAGCCGAGATCTGTTGGATGACCTGAAAAACCATAACCGGGTATCGACGGAATGATCACATCGAATGCGTCTTCGGCTTTGCCCCCATAAGCGGTCGGATCCGTCAGCGGGCCGATAACCTTCGTGAACTCGAAGATTGAACCCGGCCAGCCATGGGTAACGATGACAGGCAGGGCATTGGGGTGGCGTGAGCGCACATGAATAAAGTGGATGTCTACACCGTCGATACTGGTGATAAACTGAGGCAATGCGTTGAGCTCGTTCTCGGCGTTTCGCCAGTCATAGGCGCTGCCCCAGTATCGAACGAGGTCCTGAACCCGCGAGAGCTGGATGCCCTGGGAGATATCCCCCGCGGTCTCCCTGTCCGGCCAGCGTGCATTTTTGATTCTCGCCTTGAGGTCGTCAATCTGTGATTGGTCAATATGCACTTGGAACGGGTGAATGCTATCGTCTTCCCGGGCTGTCTGTGATTGGGATGGTTTGGCAGTTTCCGCTGCCAGGGCCGGGAAAAAGGCCATCAGTACGGCTATGGCAGACCCAAGCACCATCGCTGTGCCGCGCCCGGTTTCCGCCGGATGAAGTATGTAGGTCATATTTCTCTCCATATGATGAGTTTTTGCAATTATTCGCACCCGAGACTGGTAGATGTTGCTCGTGTCCCGGCTGCTAGGTTCGACCTGGTGTTGCGTCACCGAACGTCGGCTTTCAGACGGCTGACGCTGCGGCGTGCAGCAGACCGGAGCGCGCCGGTATCGGCTTGGAAAAAATTGGTGTCACGGAGTGAGAATGGCGCGCGGTTCGAGCATACCATCGAGGCCGAAGGCACCGATTTCCCTGCCAATGCCAGACTGTTTGAAACCGCCAAAGGGCGCGCGGGGATCATGAGGAGCGCCGTTGATGACGACACGGCCTGCCACCAACCTTTCGGCAATTTTTTCGGCGCGCCTGAGGTCGGATCCGAGCACATATGCCTGAAGTCCATAATCGCTGTCATTAGCGATCTCGATGGCCTCGTCTTCGTTGTCATAGGCAATAAGGCAGAGGACCGGGCCGAAGATCTCCTCGCGGGCGATGCGCATGTCGTTCCTGACCCCGGCAAAGATTGTTGGACGGGCGAACCAGCCCTTTTCCATTCCAGCCGGCCGCCCGGTGCCGCCCGTCAGCAGGGTCGCCCCTTCGTCGATGCCGAGTCGGATATAGGCCTGAATCCTCTCCCACTGCGCAGCGTTCGCGAGAGGTCCTATCCGAACCTCCGGATCGCGGGGGTTGCCGACCTTGAATTTCCCAGTCTCCATCCGGAGCTTCTCCGAAATCTCTGTAAGGCGGGACCGAGGGGCGATGATGCGGGTGCCCGCGACGCAGGCCTGACCGCTGTTTGCAAAACCTGACATCAGGGCAACAGGGATCGCCGTTTCGAGGTTGGCGTCCGGAAGGATGATTGTGGGCGCCTTTCCTCCGAGCTCAAGAACCAATCTTTTCATGCCGTCGATCGCGGAGCGCTGAATTATTTTTGCGGCCTGAGTGGAGCCGGTGAAACTGACGGTCGCAACGTCGGGATTCTGCGTCAGCGCCGCACCGACCACGGGCCCCGTGCCGTTAATGACATTGAAGACCCCCGCCGGAAGGCCGGCCCGGTGCAGCCTCCTCAGGAATAAATCCGTCTGAAATGCGCTCTGTTCTGCCGGTTTGATGACGAGGGACGAACCGGAGCCGATCGCGTGGGCAACCTTGGTGGCGATAAATCCGAAATTGCTATTCCAAGGTGTGATAGCGGCAAGAACGCCGCGGGGCAGCATCCTGACCGTGCTTTTGCCCACAACACGGTCAAAGTCGTAGTTCCTAACGGTCTCGGCCATCACATCAAAAACTGAAGCGGCGTTCTGAACAGAGAACGCCGTAAAATAAGCGGGTGCGCCGTATTCTTCGGTCATGGCTTGCGCAAGCTCATCCGGCCTCTCGGCGACCACATCGCGCAAGCTGCGCAGCATATCGATACGCTGCATCTTGGTCGAGGCCGCCATGGCCGGAAAAGCGCGTTTTGCAGCTGCCACCGCCGCCCTTGCATCATGGGTGTTGCCGAGACGGACCTCGCCGATTTTTTCTTCGGTTGCCGGATTGAAAAGGTCCAGCCGCTCATCGCCGACCGGGATGACAAATTCACCGTCGACGTAGATCTGTTCTATTGTTCGCATTGATCTGGCCTCATTGAAGGTCGGAAGTTCGGTTCGATGGTCGCAGCGTAACGCGGCGAACTGCCCCCAAAGGAACTTCCGTAAGTGGATTGGAGGGGCACGCGGAGGTGAAAGTGTGAAGCGGCTGCGACATGCGCCGAGCCGCTCCCAGGGTCACATCGCTGAAAGCGCGCCCAGAAGTCCCGCAAGCGGCGAAGGCTCGTCTGAACTTGCGTCATAGACACAGGACACCGCGAATATTGCCGAGAGCACGAGGGCGATGACGAGCCAACGCGGGCGGAAAAGCGGTTTATGCGAGTTTGAGTGTGACATCGATGTTTCCCCTCGTTGCCTTGGAGTACGGGCAGATCTGGTGCGCATCCTCGACGATCGCCTGCGCCGTGGCACGATCGATGCCCGGCATGCTGACGGACAGGCGGGCCTGCAGGAAGAACTCGCCACCCGTCGTGCCGAGGTCAACCTCAGCATCGACGGCGGTGTCAGCCGGAAGGCGAAGCTGGCGCCTGGCCGCTGCCTTTGTCATTGCGCCGATGAAACATGCCGACCAGCCTGCCGCAAAAAGCTGTTCGGGATTGGTTCCCGGCTTGCCGCTGCCCGGAGGCGAGAGTTTGATGGAAAGCGCGCCGTCGTCGCTTTGCGCCGATCCGTCACGGCCGCCGGTCGTGCGGGTCTTGCCCGTATAAAGAACAATCTCGATTCTGGTCATGGGAGGCTCCTTTGATTGCCGCTGCCGCGGCGTTTTGCGATAGGAGCTTTGTGAGGGATCAGCGTATCGGCCATGTTTCCGGAAAACGCGAAACTGTATCGAAACGTATCGGCGCGTTACGAGGTGCTCGGCCTGCCTTCGTGTGAGGGAAAAGAAACCTCGGCCGCCAGCCCGCCACCCTGCCTGTTATAGAGGCGTACCGCGCCGCCGATCGTTCCGGCAAGCTGCTGCGCAATCGCAAGCCCGAGGCCCGTTCCGCCCGTGTCGCGATTTCTCGATGTTTCAATCCGGAAGAATGGCTGCATGGCGTTGTGCAGCATCTCGTCGGGAATGCCCGGTCCTTTGTCGAGCACCGTGATGACAACGGCGCCTTCAGCATGCCGATCCACTTTTATTTCGGCACTGCCAACAAATTTGAGGGCGTTATCTATGAAATTCGTGAGTATCCGTCGCAATGCGTGCGGTTTTGTAGACGCCGTGCCGCGCACAATGCCTGAAACCGTGACCGCCTTTCCGGTATCCTGATAGTCGTAGGCGATGCTGTCGATGAAGGATGCCAGATCGATGCGAGAGGACTTCTCGCCGTTGCCGTGGGCGCTGCGCGCATAAGCGATCCCGTCCTGCACCAGACGTTCGATTTCACGCAGGTCACTGACCAGCTTTTCCTTTTCCGGCGTATCATCAGCCATTTCGGCCCGCAGCCGCATTCGAGTGATGGGCGTCTGCAGGTCGTGTGAAATCGCCGCGAGGATTTGCACGCGTTCTTCAAGATATTGTGCGACGCGATCGCGCATGGCGTTGAATGCACGAGCCGCGTGGGCAACTTCGCTCGGGCCGCTCTCACTCATCGGCAACCCCTTCTCCCCCGGATCGAGCGCTTCCGCCGCGGCTGCCAGCGCGCTGAGGGGTCTGGTCGTCTGCCGCACGGCAAACCAGGTGCAGAGGAGGAGAAGCGCCATTTGTGCGGCGAAGACGTAGGGCAGCCATTCGGCGATGGGCATGACACCCCGTGGTGTTACGTCAATTGTCAGGGGCGAGCCGTCCGACAGCGTCAGATGAGCCTGAAGCCTCTTGCCGTCGCCGGGAATGGATTCCACCCTGACCGGAAACCGGTGCCCGGCGGCCTCTTCGATCCTCTGCGCGATTTCTGCCCCGCGCCCGGACATGTCGGCGACGCCGGGAAGGCCCGGACCGAGTATGAGCTGGTAGTTGCTGCGGCCGAGGCGGTTCACCCATCCCGCCCGCTCTTCCGCAGGCAGGCGGTCTATGATGGCGATGGATACCGCAAGGTCCTGCTCCAGTGTCCCGAGCATGACTGCTTTGGCAGACATATACCGTTCGGCAAAGAGGATGCTGAACGACAACCCGTAGGCAATGGCAAGCCCGGCAAGCAGGATGAGAAAGAGTCTGGACCGCAACGAGCGTGGCCACCAGCCGGCAATCAGATGCCGGCCTTTCATGCCCTTGGCTCCGAAATCTCCACCGGAACGGAAAAGACATAACCTTCCGCACGCACCGTCTTGATGTAGGTGGGTTCCCGCGCATCATCTCCCAGCCGCTGACGCACGCGGCTTACAAGAAGATCGATCGATCTGTCGAAGATTTCGGCATCGCGCCCCTGTGTGAGGTTCAGCAACTGGTCGCGGTTGAGGACGCGCTGGGGATGATCGATGAACACCCTGAGAAGCCGGTATTCAGCGCCGCTCAGTGCCACGGTCGTACCGTCCCTGTCCAGCAGATGGCGGCCCACCGTGTCAAGACGCCAGTCGCCAAAGGTCAGGAGCTGCCCCGCTTCGCTGATTTGCAGATTGGGCGGCAACATCCGGGTGCGGCGCAGGATTGCCTTGATCCGTGCGAGAAGCTCCCGGGCGGCGAAGGGCTTCGACAGATAATCGTCGGCGCCCATTTCGAGCCCGATGATCCGGTCCATCTCGTCATCGCGGGCAGTCAGCATTAGAACCGGCGTGGCCTTGTGCTTTCCGGCCCGCAACTCACGGCAGAGAACCAGACCGTCATCGCCCGGCATCATCACGTCGAGCACGATCAGATCGACGGTATTGCCGTCAAGAAAACTTCTCATCTGCCGTCCGTCGGCAGCCACCGTTGTTCGCAAGCCGTTCTTCTTCAGGTAGCTGGAAACCAGCTCCCGGATTTCCCTGTCGTCGTCCACGACGAGAATGTGATCGATATGTTCCATTGGATGCCTTCATCGTGCGGACGTTTCAGTGGCCCGCTACTGCATTGCCCGCTGCCAACAGCAGTAAGACAACGGTTCGCGGGCTTCGGCAAGCCTAAAGCTTTGCGACGTCGAGAACGGCCTTGGCGAATGCCTCGGGCGCTTCCTGCGGCAGGTTGTGCCCTATGCCGCCGCTGATATTGCGATGCTGGTACTTGCCCGAAAACCTTGATGCGTAAGTGGAGGGGTCCGGATGCGGTGCGCCATTGGCGTCACCTTCCAGCGTGATCGTCGGGATCGTGATGAGGGGAAGTTTCGCAAGCCGGCGCTCGTAGTCGTCATATTTGGCTTCGCCTTCGGCAAGTGCCAGCCGCCAGCGGTAATTATGGATGGTGATCGCCACGTGGTCGGGATTGTCAAACGCGGAAGCGGAACGATTGAAGGTTTCGTCGGTGAATTTCCAGGTCGGGGAGGCCGTTTGCCAGATCAGGCGAACGAAGTCGCGGGTATTCGCGGCGTAACCCGCACGGCCGCGTTCCGTCGCGAAGTAGAACTGATACCACCAGGAAAGTTCCGCCCTGGGCGGAAGTGGCTTTTTGTTGATTTCCTGACTGCCGATCAGATAGCCGCTGACCGACACGAGGCCGGTGCAGCGCTCGGGCCAGAGTGCCGCCATGATATCGGCCGTGCGAGCGCCCCAGTCATAGCCCGCCACGACGGCCTGTCTCACGCCAAGGGCATCGAGAAAGGCGATCATGTCAACCGCGAGTGCTGCCTGCTGCCCGTTGCGTGCCGTTTCATCAGAAAGAAAACGTGTGGTGCCGTATCCGCGCAGATAGGGAATAAGCACGCGATATCCTGCCGAAGCGAGGATGGGCGCAACGTCAACATAGCTGTAGATGTCATAAGGCCATCCGTGCAGCAGCAGAGCGACCGGGCCCTCCTCGGGCCCGGCTTCGGCGTAACCGACATCGAGTACACCCGCTTTGACCTGCTTCAGGGGCCCAAAGGACGTTTTTTCGCCTGTTGGTGCTGACGGGGTAGCTGAAGGCGCCTCGCCTTTGGCCTGGGCCAGGCCCGCCGCGCCGAACTCTACGGCGGCAACAGTCATTGCGGCAATGCCGAAGAACCGGCGGCGCTGGAAATTGATCTCGGAATTCATTCTCGTCTCTCCTGTCCTTTTTGGATGACAGGCAGTTAACGCTGTACGTGTATCCCCGATGTGTCCCGGGCGAACCTGATGTGAATGGTTTTGTAGCAGCGAGCCTTCTATATACAGACTGATACATTCAGCTTGCCCTCTGAATGCAGATCAGCCGCTCCCGATGTCAGGAGCGGCTGTGGTGGCGTTCCACCAGATCCGTGTTTATTTCGCGGACCGCCGGGCAGCCTCTGTGATGACGTCTGCGACCTCTTCGGGCTTGGATGCGAAGACTGCGTGGCTCCCGGCGATCTCGGTCACCGCGCTGCCGGCGCGCTTTGCCATGTCACGCTCGAGATCGGGGTTGATCGACCTGTCCTGCGTCGCGATGATCGACCAGCTTTTCTTTGTTTTCCAGGCTGGTTCGCCCGACTTGGCTGCGAAGGCTGCCTTGGCGGCGAAGACCTGGCTTTTGGCCATGAAGGCAGCCTCGTCGCGGGGCAGGTCGGCGGCGAAATCCTGCGCAAAGACCGCCGGATCCAGATAGAGGAAGGCGCCATCCTTCGTCTGCTTTATGCCGCTTCCGGCGGGTGGTTTTGCTGTGGCGAGGTCAAGAAGGCTCTCTCCCTTTTCCGGCTGGAAGGCGGCGACATACACCAGCCCCGCCACATCGGGCCGATTGCCAGCTTCCGAAATCACCATGCCGCTGTAGCTGTGTCCGACCAGCAGGCTGGGGCCCTGCTGGAGATCGAGCACGCGGTTTGTTGCTGCCACATCATCGGCAAGCGAGGTGATGGGTTCCTGGACGATGGTGACGTTGAAACCACGGCTTTCGAGGATGTCCGTTGCCTTGCGCCAGGCAGAACCATCTGCAAGCGCCCCGTGGACGATGACGATATTCTTTACCTCCGCTGCCTGTGCGGCAAACGCAATCAGCGCGGTTGCAAAGGCGAGCGCGAATCTTGGCATGAGACGATGATGCATCGTGTTATTCCTTTCATGTGGCCGGATAAAAACGGGTCAACCGAAGGTGAAGGCGTAGGCCTGCACACCGGGGTCGAGGAAGCGGATGGTGAAGGTTTTTGCTGTCACGGTGCCGGACTGGCGAACGAGCTGGTAAAGGCGGGTTGATGTGACGACGCCATTGCCATTGGCATCCGTATCGGCGCCATGATCAGGACCCGGCGGATGGCCATCCACGGTCACCTGGAAACGGACCGGCTTTCCCGGAATCAATCGGACCCAGCACCAGATGCAGGTCACGGGCGCTGAAGCGGTAGGTGATACCGCCTTTGGCCGCATCAAGGGTGGCCGCTTCCGCGCCAACCGTCCATTCGCCGGAGAGCCCCCATTCATTGAGGGCAGGCGCCGTGACCGAATAGTCTTGGGGCGCGTCTGCACGTATTGTCTCGTTCGATGCAAAGCTTCGCGCCTGACGGTAGCCTACATAGGTTTCGCCGGAGAGCATGTGGCTCATGTCCGCGCCGGCTTCAGCCCCCTTTGTCTCAGGCGTCACAGTGTCGGTGGCGGATGCGCCGGTGCTGCCCGCCTCGCGCAGCAGATCCTGAATCGCCTCTTCGGTCTCCCTGTAGTCTCCCTCACCGAAATGGTGGTAACGGATCTGGCCTTTGGCATCGATCAGGTAATGCGCTGGCCAGTAGCTGTTATCGAAGGCGCGCCAGATCCTGTAATCATTGTCGATTGCTACCGGATACTCGATCTTGAAGCCGGCGACGGCCTGTCTGACATTGTCGATCTTCTTTTCGAAGGCAAATTCGGGCGCGTGCACGCCAATGACGACGAGACCCTGATCCCTGTACTTCTCCGCCCAGGCACGCACATAAGGAAGGGTGCGGATGCAGTTGATGCAGGAATAGGTCCAGAAGTCGATGAGCACGACCTTGCCGCGCAAGTCTTCACGGGCGAGCGGCGGGGAGTTCAGCCATTCGACAGCACCATCGAGGGACGGAGCGGGGCCTTCAACCGGCAGTGCCGGGCGCATGGTGGCAGCGTCACCGTCCGGCGCTGTGGCTGCGGATTTCTTCGCTACTTCGACCTTCTGTTCGGGCCCTCTGGCGGCGTCGAGACGATCAAGAACGTGCTGTTCGAACGATGTCGTGCTGGCATAGGAAATCTGCGATAGAAAACCGGTGTCCAGTCCAAGGGCGATGGCGGCAACGCCTGCCAGCACCGCTGCCCCGGTTGCCCGGCGAACACGCTCGCTGAAACCGAGGGAACGCTTCATCGCCGCAAACACCCTGCCTCCGATGATGACGGCGACGGCAAGCGATGTCGCAGCACCGGCGGCATAGGCGGAAAGCAGCAGGCTGGTTTCCAGATTGGCGCCCTTCAGGGCCGCACCGGTCAGCACGATCCCGAGGATTGGGCCGGCGCAGGGCGCCCACAGGAGCCCGGTGGCGATGCCGAGCAGCAGGGAGCCAGTGACCGTCGGGGCGGCATCGGGCTTGCCGGCGGCATTGGCAAGTCGGTTGCCGAATTCAACGACCGGATGGGACAGGACAGAGGCGAACTTCGGTGACATCAGCCCAATTCCGAAAAGGGAGAGCATTGAAAGGGCGGCGAGCCGGCCATATTCGTTGGCGTTGATCGCCCAGCTGCCGCCGATGGCAGCGAGCGTCGCAACGGCGGCAAAGGTGATCGACATTCCGGCGAGCAGCGGCAGCGTGCTGCGCAGGAACGGTTGGCCGGCCCGCGCGAAGACGAAGGGAAGAATAGGCAGGATGCAGGGGCTGAGAATTGTCAGCACGCCCCCGAGATAGGCAACGACCAGAAGCGTCATTATCTTTTCCTTTCAGCTGGGATTAGGGGCACCGGGCGGCGAAGGTGAGCCGGTAATGGCGCCACCTTCCCGGCGTCGCGTATCTCTGATGTGTCGGTGTGTGGGTGATTTTGTATGGGAGTGTAGGCGAGCGGACGGACCGTCGACCATGAAGGGTAACGGCGGCGTGGCCCTTTGCTCGTCAGGGCGCGTATCGTGTGAAAACGAAATCGTGGTCCTTGACGTTGCCGACATGACACGAAAGGCAAGTCTCGTGCTGTGCGGTATCGACCGGTTTGCCGTTGACGAAGCGCCCGAAGCCCCAGCCATGGCTGTCAGGATATTTCCTGGAGTCCTTGACCATCACCTGCACGGTGGTTGCCGCGCCCGGCACCGTGGCTGGTGGAAATTCCGCGGATTGCTGCCGCTTGTAGGCAAGCTTCACCAGTATCGAGCCATCAGGGAAGGGCAGGGTTCCGCTCTTGTAAGCGTTCACGGCGATGTCGTTTGCCAGAACGGCACGAAGCTCATCGAGCGGCGGCGCTTCCTGTGCGGGAGCGATGAAGCGCCAGTCTCGATATCCCTCGGGAAGCGTAACGCCATAGAGGGGTGAGGCGTTTTCCGGCGGGCTGTCCGCAAGGCTTGAATAAGCGGCTCCGAAACCTGCTGCCGCAACTGCAAGAGTGACGGCAAAGAAAATCTGGTTCTTCATGACAAATCCTGCCTGATCCGAAAACGATCAGACGATGATCTGCGCGGCAGGTATCCGGCATGTTTCCTGAAACCGGGATTTATGTATCAGATCGTAGCAGCGATTGTGCCGGCGAGGGAAGCGCCGGCACACACATATCAATCGGCGCGCTGTAGCAGCGCGAGCGCGACGGTGGATGTCGCGAGGATCGCGGTCAGAGCCAGCGGCGCGGTGGCGCCGTAGGAATCGACGATATAGCCGCCGAACACTGCACCGATGCTGATGGCCACCTGGAAAGAAACGACCATCAGGCTGCCTGCCGCCTCCAGCGCATCCGGCGCGCCCCGGGAAAGGTTGGTCGGCAGCACGACAGGCGCCATGCCGAAGGCAAGGCCCCAAAGGGCGACGAGAGCAAATGCGGCACCGGTATGGACGCCCCAAAGAACCAGGGAAATCGTTGCAAATGCCATCAGCGCGGCGGTGACGATGAGTGCGAGACGGATACTGGCATCAGCCATCCGGCCACCCGCGACGTTGCCAATCACCGAGGCGACGCCAAATCCAAGCAGTGCGAGAGCAATCGGCGTTGTACCGAGGAGCGTCACCTGCTCGAGGAAGGGACGGACATAGACCGATCCGGCGAAATGTCCCGTCATGAGCAGGAGGATCGCGAGCATGGCCAGCTGAACGCTACGCCGCCGCGTCAGCCGGAAAACATCGGAAAGGCTGTTACTGGTGCTTGCAGGCAGCGACGGCAGGCTGAGGATTTGCAGCAGCATGGCAATGACGGCAAGCCCTGCCGTCATCGACATTGCCGTGCGCCATCCCAGCCAGTCGCTGATAAGGGCTCCCATCGAAGGCGCGGCGATTGTGGCGAGCGAAACGCCGAGGGTAACGATAGCCATGCCGCGCCCGGTCGCATTTGCGCCGACAAGCCTTGCCACGACGGCAACCGAAAGCGCCCAGAACCCGCTGAGAGCAATCCCGAGCCCGGCCCGGCCCAGCAACAGAAGCCAGAAATCGGTTGCAAAGGAAGCAAGAAGGTTTGAGCCGATCGCCAGTGCACTCAGACCGACAAGCACGGTCTTGCGGTTCAGCCTGCCGATGAGGACGTTGCTCAACAGCGCCGTCACTGCGCCGACGGATGCCGTGGCCGTGACGACCTGTCCGGCGGTCCCTTCGGTGATACCGAGGTCACGCGCCATCGGCGTCAACAGTCCCGCCGGCAGGAACTCGGCCGATACCAGCGCAAAGCTGGTGGCCGCCATCGAAAGAACCGCGAACCATGTGGCGGCTGTCCACGCGGGTTGCTCCTCGATGTCGAGGGACATTGTTGTCCCGTCAAACTCTGATGTGGTGTCGGTCATGGTATCTCTCCTTGAGTTGGGAGAGTTTTAAAGGAATTTTGCTGGATGATATGTATCTAAAAGTCCGAATTTCATGCCTATTTGTCCAAATTTGTGCGGCGCACAACGCAGGCGCGTGCGTTGACGCAGGGATGTGTCCGGGGGTCGTGCGCCTTTCTGCCCGCGGGAAATCTTTGCCGGCGGGCAACCTTTCAAACCGCCATCCGTTTAGCCGTCCATGACCGATGCTGACGCAAATTCGAAACGAGCCGATGGCACCGGCAAGAATGGTGCAGGGAAAGTACATGTCGAGAATGCAGCCGATGAGCCGCTGCCGCCGGAGGAAATCGAACCTGCTGAGGGCCTGACGCCCGAGGAAGCCGAGAAGGCCCGCAAAAAATATCTGCTGAAACGCTTCTGGATCAGCGCGCGCGGCTTCTGGAGCCGCCGTGGCGACGGGCTGGCATGGCCGTTCTCCATCGGCCTGTTGGTGATGATCGGCATCAATGTCGCTTTCCAATACGGTGTCAACGTCTGGAATCGTGGCATCTTCGACGCGATTGAAAAACGGGATGCGTCCACGGTCTATTTTCTCGCTTCCATATTCCCGCCGCTGGTTCTGGGCAGCGTCCTGATCGTAACATCGCAGGTCTATGTCAGGATGCGGATCCAGCGGCGCTGGCGCTCCTGGTTGACGAAGGTGCTGGTCTCCCGGTGGATTGCAAATGGCCGCTATTACCAGCTTAACCTGATTGACGGCGACCATCAAAATCCGGAGGCGAGGCTGTCGGAGGACATGAGGATCGCCACTGAAGCGCCGGTGGATTTCGTCGCAGGGGTCATTGCCGCCTTCGTATCGGCATCCACCTTCATCATCGTCCTGTGGACGATCGGCGGCGCGCTGACGTTGCCGATCGGCGGCGTTTGGATAACGATACCCGGCTTTCTGGTGGTGGCAGCGGTAATTTACGCGCTTATAACCTCAAGCTCGATTGCGTGGATCGGCCGGAACTTCGTCAAAGTCTCGGAAGTCAAGAACCAGCTCGAGGCGGAATTCCGCTATACGCTGACCCGTGTGAGGGAAAATGGCGAGAGCATTGCGCTGCTGGGTGGCGAAGAAGAAGAGCGAAGCGATCTCGACAGCAGGTTCCGCAATGTCCGGCATCAGTGGAAACGAATGGCGCAGCAATATATGCGTACCACCGTCGTGTCGCATGGATCGATGCTGATTGCGCCCGTCGTTCCGGTCCTGCTGTGCGCGCCGAAGTTCCTCGACGGAAGCATGTCGCTGGGCCAGGTCATGCAGGCGGCATCGGCTTTCACCATCGTTCAGTCCGCCTTCGGCTGGCTGGTCGATAACTATCCCCGGCTGGCGGACTGGAATGCCTGCGCAAGGCGTGTCGCATCGCTGATGATGTCGCTTGACGGCCTCGAGCGGGCCGAACAGAGCGATACGCTCGGCCGGATCGTGCGCGGTGAAACGGAGGGTGAGACGATGCTGAGCCTCAAGGATGTATCCGTTTCGCTGGGCGATGGTACTGCTGTCGTTAAGGAAACCGATGTCGAAATCGGACCCGGCGAGCGGGTGCTCGTCGCAGGTGAATCCGGATCCGGAAAAAGCACGCTCGTGCGGGCAATCGCCGGCCTGTGGCCATGGGGCGGCGGCAGCGTCAGTTTTCGTGCCGGTAGCCGGCTGTTCATGTTGCCGCAGCGGCCATATATTCCGTCCGGAACGCTTCGTCGGGCGGTCTGTTATCCGCAGGCAGCGGAGAGCTGGACTGCCGACGAGATCGGCGCAGCTCTCGACAAGGTCGGTCTCGGCCACCTCAAGGACAAGGTGGAAGAAGAGGCGCCGTGGGACCAGACGCTCTCCGGTGGTGAAAAACAGCGTCTCACCTTTGCCCGCCTGCTGCTGAACGATCCCGATATCATCGTCATGGATGAAGCGACCGCCGCCCTGGATGAAAAAAGCCAGGACAGGATGATGCAGACGGTCATCGACGAATTACCAGATGCTACGATCATCAGCGTGGCACATCGCGCTGAGCTGGAGGCCTTCCACAGCCGCAAGATTACGCTGGAACGCCGGGAAGGTGGCGCGAAGCTGGTCAGCGATATCCACCTCATTCCGAGGAAGGCCCGGTCCGGCTCGTTGCTCCGCCGCATGGTCAAACGCA
The DNA here is from genome assembly GCF_055382365.1 of Agrobacterium sp. 5Ca39. Lineage (NCBI taxonomy): Bacteria > Pseudomonadati > Pseudomonadota > Alphaproteobacteria > Hyphomicrobiales > Rhizobiaceae > Agrobacterium > Agrobacterium sp. 5Ca39. The sequence goes on from NZ_AP026437.1 coordinate 1,118,801, forward strand.
GGTGACGAAAGTCGCGCAGCACCTCCACCCCCTGATATAATGCGAATGAGTATCGCTCTTTCGGTGCTTCTATGTTTTCCACGTCACCCGTATGAACGGTGGACGGTCAATCGGTGACGTCGTAATCTGGCCGCCAGATGAGGCAACGACATACTCTCGGGAGGAAACAATGCCTATCTTCATGGACCGGCATGAGCTCGCCGGAGTTTCTGCGGCCGATATTGCCGCCGCGCATCTTAAGGATATCGACATTCAGGACCGGTATGGCGTCAGGTTTTTAACCTACTGGTTCGATGAAAGGCGCGGTACCGCCTTCTGCCTCATGGATGCGCCGGATGCTGAAACCGCGCAATGCGTGCACCGCGAAGCGCACGGTTTCGTCGCCAGCGAAGTTGTGGAAGTCGCTCTGTCGGCTGTGGAGGCGTTTCTCGGGCGAATACAGGACCCGACGCCGCTCGAGCCTGCCCCCAAACACATGGATGCTGGCCACCGTGCGATACTTTTCACTGACATCGTCGGTTCAACCGAAATGACCGCTCGCCTGGGCGATCGTATGGCAGCTGAACTCGTCCGCGCGCATGATGCGCTCGTGCGTGGCTGTCTGGTAAGACGGTCAGGACGGGAGGTAAAGCACACCGGGGACGGCATAATGGCAGTGTTCTCCTCCACGCCATTTGCAGTCGACTGTGCAATCGATATTCAGCGCGCCTTCCATCGCTACAACAGCGACAGGGGCGAACCCATTCACATCCGCATCGGGCTGGATTGTGGTGAGCCGGTTGAAGACAGCAATGATTTCTTCGGCACGACCGTTCAACTGGCTGCAAGGCTTTGTGCTGCCGCCCATAGCGATCAGATCCTGATATCGGACAAGACCCTGCAGGAATATGGCAGCGCCGATGTCCCCGTATATGGCCATCGATACAGGCTTAAAGGCTTCGCCAAGCCGGTCCTAGCCTATCGTTGCGAGTGGTTGCATTGATTATGGTGTTCTTCAGGGCTGATCCTGACGCGGCACTACCGTTGCGATGCTTTCCTTGGCTTCCTGCTGCTTATAGGTGCTGGTTTCCTTAAGTTGGAAAGCATCCAGCCAGTCACGCCTTCGCAGAAATTGCGCCGAGCTCTTCAAGATCGAGATCATGCTCAAGCTCCCTTAGAGTTTCATCGTCGATCTTTCCTTCGCGTCGCAGACGAATAAGTTCCTTTCTGCCGGCGGCGACAGCCTGAAGAACGACATCGAAGTGGGCATGAAGAAGTGGCGAATATTTCTCGGTACTTTCGGCGTATCTGACACTTGCTGCCAGCCGGTGTTCGTATCTCTTCAGGAGTTGGGGATGGATGAGTTCCCCACTTTCGTCGTAGGCAAGCCCCTGAACGGCTGCGAGCTGGACCTGCGCCATGGCGGCTTCAGCCTCACTCATCGTCATCGGTGCGCGCTCCGGTTCGATATTGCCAAGCCCCGCCCAGGCGATAATCCACCCAAGCGTCGTTCCCTGTATGAGAACGGTTCCCACGATAACCGCGAATGCCATGACCAGAATGAAGTCACGTCCGGGAAAATCCTCCGGCAGGCTGAGCGCAAGTGCCAGCGTCACGACGCCGCGCATGCCTGCCCAGCCGAGCGCCGTCACCCCTCCTGCTCCGAGGGGCGTCGAGCGAGCGACCTTGACCCCGTGAAAAAACCTGATGACCAGATCCGATGTGAATATCCACACGAACCGCGCGATGACGAGCGAAACGAGGATTGCGGCCGCGGGGAGTGCCATCGAACCAACCAGTGAGCCAAAGCCGCCGCCACGTTCAACGACGTCCCGCAGCGATAGTCCTATCAGGATGAAAACCATAGCCTCCATCAGGAAAACAAGGACGTTCCAGAATGAGGTGCCGCGCATTCGCGTCGCCGCAGAAAAGACGGTGTGCTGATGCCATGACGCTATCAGCCCGGCCGTTACGGTGGCGATTACACCGGACGCATGGATCTGTTCCGCCAAAAGATAGGCGATCCATGACAAGATTGCGGTGGCGGCAATGATGAGGTACTCGTCGCCAAGGTGCCGGACGAGCTTTACCCATGCGAAGCCAACGACCACGCCGGTTGCGGCGCCTCCAAGGGCCAGAAAAATGAAGGTGCCGATCGCGTCGGTGGTGCTGAATGTACTTCCGGCCGCAGCCGCTACAGCAAAACGAAAGAGCACGAGCCCGCTGGCGTCGTTGAGAAGGCTCTCACCTTCAAGAAGGATTTGCAGACGCCTCGGAATCTTAACCCTTTCCAGCACGGCACGGGCTGACACGGCGTCCGGAGGTGAGACGATGGCGCCAAGGGCTGCGCAGGCCGCCCATGGCAGAGACGGCATCAGGAGGTGGACAACGACCGCGATGACGATTGTCGTGAACAGCACTGCACCGATCGCGAGAGATGCAATTCCGAAGACGTGTCGTTTCAGGCGATCGACGGCGATCGACCACGCTCCGTCGAGAAGCAGTGGCGGTAGAAAGATAACAAGAACCAGTTCCGGATTGACAGCGATCGTGGGCAAGCCGGGAAGGAACGCCAGCGTTCCCCCGCCCACCAGTAGCGCTACCGATGGCGGCAGGCCCATGCGATGTGCGATGTAGTGCAGCACGATGATGGCGAGAAACATCGCGATCACGAGTTCGAAGAGATGCGTACCGTCCATATGCGCCCCCAATCCGCGTCGGACTCACATCAAATGACGAGATTTGCGAAAAAGCAACGCAGTCATTTTTGCTGGTTTGACTGAGTTCCGGCAATTATCACCGGTTCTTTAGGCAGCGCCGCACATCAAAATGATCTACAACCCAAAACGCAAGCACATCAGGAATGGGATGCCGCCACCCGTGGAGTTCGAGAAGCGGTGGAATATCCAAGCCGAGGGCGGCCCAAGACTTGGGCTAATAAACGAGGAACGAACCTTATGATGACGATAAAACGTATTGTGCTGGCAAGCCGACCCTTGGCAGAACCATCGCATGAAAATTTCCGCCTTGAGGATGCCGAGCTGCGCGAAGCAGCCGAGGGCGATGTCACGGTCCGCGTTCTCTATCTTTCGCTCGACCCTTACATGCGTGGGCGTATGAGCGATGCCAAATCGTACGCGGCGCCTGTACCCATCGACGGTATCATGGAAGGCGAGACGATCTGCGAGGTGGTGAAGTCACGGCACAACGGTTTTGCGCCCGGCGACATCGTGCGCGGGCGGACCGGTTGGTGTACGGGGGCGGTCATCAATGGGGACTTGCTACGAAAGGTCGAGACGCACGGCGCGCCGGTCACGACCGCGATCGGCGTCCTTGGCATGCCGGGATTTACTGCATGGAGTGGTCTGAAGTTCATTGGCAAACCGAAGCAGGGTGAGACGGTTGCTGTCGCTGCAGCCTCTGGCCCCGTTGGTTCCATGGTCGGACAGCTTGCAAAGCTTTACGGGGCGAGGGCAGTCGGTATAGCCGGTGGGCCCGACAAATGTGCATTCGTGAAGGATGAACTTGGCTTCGACAGCGTGGTTGATCATCGCTCGGAGAATTTTGTCAGCGATCTGAACGCGGCCTCTCCAAACGGGATTGATGTCTATTTCGAGAATGTCGGAGGACGCGTCTGGGATGCGGTACTGCCTCTTCTAAACCAGTTCGGGCGTGTTCCCGTCTGCGGCCTCGTTTCTCAATATAACGGTGCAAACTCGTCGCAGACAGACCGTCTTCCGGCAACGATGTCGGCGATCCTGAGACAGAGCCTTCTCGTTCGAGGTTTCATCCAGACTGAATTTGCGGCCGATCATTTCAATGACTTTCTCGCGGAGATTGGCCCAAGGGTCGCTAGCGGCGAGATCAGGTACCGCGAGGATGTCGTCGATGGATTGGAGAATGCTCCTGACGCCTTCATCGGCATGCTGAAAGGCAAGAATTTCGGCAAGCTTATCGTCAAAATCGGTGGCGTCGTCTCATGAGCCGCCATGACGTAAGAAATATCGCGGTTTTGGATGATTACCAGAATGTGGCGATCACCAGCGCCGACTGGTCGCCATTGAAAGACTGTGCCGAAATCACGATCTTCAATGACCACATCGCGGACGAAGAACGCCTGGTTGATCGTCTCTTGCCGTTCGATGCTGTCTGCGTCATGCGCGAACGGACGCCGCTGCCGCGACGTGTTCTCAAGCGCCTGCCGAACCTGCGGTTCATCGCAACGACTGGAGGGCGCAACGCCTCAATCGACCTTGCCGCGGCCCGTGATCTTGGCATCGTTGTTTCGGCGACGGGTGCGAACGGATCGGGCGCCCCGGAGCTGACTTGGGCACTCATCCTTGCGGCGGCACGCCATATTTCCACAGAAATTGCCTCGTTTCGGAGTGGTGGCTGGCAAACCACGGTCGGGCGCGACCTTTCGGGCAGCACGCTGGGTGTCATCGGTCTGGGCAGGATCGGCCGCCAGATCGCAAAGGTCGGGCTTGCTTTCGGTATGGACGTGATCGCCTGGAGCCAGAATCTGACCGATGAGGCGGCAGAAGCTGCCGGTGTGCGACGGGTTGAAAAAGAGACGCTTCTTCGCGAGTCCGACTGGGTGACGTTGCATCTTGTTCTGTCGGAGCGAACGAAGGGCGTAATCGGTCAGGAGCAGCTGGCTTTGATGAAGCCAACAGCCTGGCTCGTGAATACGTCACGAGGTCCGCTTGTCGATGAAGGAGCTTTGATCGCTGCCCTGGAAACCAAGAGGATCGCAGGTCTTGCAGTGGACGTGTTTGATCATGAGCCTTTGCCCAGTAATCATCCGCTTCGGACTTTTGGCAATGTGATCGCGACGCCTCATATCGGGTTTGTTACCGAAAACTCATATCGGATTTTCTATCGAGATACCGTGGACAATCTCGTCGCATGGCTGAACGGAACGCCACTGCGGGTTTTGTGAACTTCCGAGTTGACCCTTGGTTCCCGTCGCACCGCCTGGCGGCACCATCTGGCCTCGCCCAAATAATAATGCGGCCGAATGATCGGCCACATTCTGATGTCACAAAAGTATCAGCCCTTGATGAGGGCCAGCAGGTCGGCGATCGGAACGATCTGGTCGTCTTCACCGTGCAGAACAAGCGTCGGAACGGAGATTCTTCAGGTTCTCGGTCTGGTCGGTTTCCGAGAAGGCCTTGAAGGAACGGGAACTTTAGGTGCTGCTGGAGGTGCTGCGTGGCACGAGAATGCTCTACCAACTGCAAAAATCGGCGGACGGATGCGCAGATGCTGTGGGACTTGCTGCGGCGTCAATTGCCGCGGATGGCGCTGCGTGGTGCCGATCGTCAACTGCTTGAGGATTCGCTCAAAGGGAAGATCATGGATGAGACCGGCTGAGCGTCTGCTGGCGGAAGAAGGAACGTGTCCGTCCGCGTTCGGTCCTGGTCGGCATGTTCAGTAATTGTGCTGCGGATACGCTGACGAACCGGTTGCCCGCACTTGCCGGCCCCGGTTCCTTGCTGCCGCTTTTAAAAAGGTACAGGAAAAAGCCCGGCACGAAGGCCGGGCTTTTGTTGTTGCTGTCCAGGTGGATCAGAACTTTACGCCGAGGCCGACGCGGATTGCATGCTGGTCGACATCCGCGTTGATTGCAGCGCCACCGAAGTTGAAATCCTTGTCGCCGAAGTCGGTGTAACGGTACTCAACGCGTCCGAACACCATGTCGGTAAATGCATAGTCGAGACCAACGCCGACGGTGTAGCCATTGAAGGTTTCCTTCACGTCGGCAATGCCCGGGACTTCCGCATAGCCGCGAGCATAGGCCCAGCCTGCGGTACCGTATACCAGTGCACGGTCAAATGCGTATCCGACCCGGCCGCGAACCGAACCCTGCCAGTCAAACCCGTAGTCGAAGCCTGTGCCGAGAATGGTGGCGGAATCATCGCCCCAGTTCTTTTCGAAGTCAGCCTCAAGGCCAACGACCCAGCTGTTGCCAAGGTCATAGTTGAAGCCGACGAAACCGCCGGCGAGAGCGCCGTCGAAGTCTGCGGACGTTTCGCCGGGAAGGCCGACGATCGAAGCGTCATTGTTGTTCCAGCCGTAACCTGCCTGGACACCGGCGGTAAATCCGGTCCAGCTGAACAGCGGCGCAACCTCTGCTGCCGGGGCTGCAGGTACTTCTGATACGGCATCGGCCGCCATTGCAGTCGATGCCGCGAGCACGAATGCGATAGTCGATACGATTTTCTTCATAGTCTCTGAACTCCCTTACATGAGAGATCATTTATATGCCTTTTGCCTAAGAAATGATGTAACCTTTGTGCAACGCCTACGATCCGTGCAGCGGTCTGCATAAAATCGAGGCTGCCCGGGCGCGGTGGGAAGTCGCTTGCGCTCGCGCTCGTCAGGATAATTTTACAGGCCTTTGCCGGCAGCCGATGTCTTTGCAAGGCCAGGGCTCTCAGCCAAGCTGACGTTCGATTGCGGGCTTGTCGATGACCGACCAGACCCTGCGGATTTTCATGTGCTCAAATTCGTAGAACACATGCTCGCAGAACTGAACCCTCCTGCCATTGACCGGAAGGCTCATGAAGGTGGATTTGGGCATGCAATCGAACGGAAGCCGGGCGGCAACCCGTGTCGCCTCGATGACAAGGATCTCTGCCTCGAACCGCAGGTCGGGAATGTCGGCAAAGTCGTTTTCCAGCATGTCGCGATAGCCCGACAATCCGAATGGTCGGCCGTTGTGTTCGACATTGTCGGCGACGAAGGTTCCGAGTTCATCGAAAGCCTGACGATTGAGGCAGTCGAGATAGGAAAGATAGATATCCTGAAGTGTCGGCATGTGTTTCTCCGTATCGATCGAAGGGTCGAGCCTGCTTCGGCGCCGAGGTCGATGTCAGCAGTTTGCGCGTTGCTCGCGGTCCGTTGGGACAGCGAACTGTGCTCCGTCATTGAACACGTGCAGGTATGGACGGGGAACCGGTGACGAGATCGCACCTGCCATCGTCTAGCCGGTAAAATCCATCCTGCGGAACGGGCAGTTCGAGCATCTCCCGCTTTGAAAGTCCGAGAAACACGCCGCGAAGGATCCGCCCGAACAGACCATGGGAAATGACGATGGTCGGATGCCGGATATCCCAGATCCATGACGTCGCGCGCTTGCAGGCGTCATCGAAACTTTCGCCGTCTGGCGCCCCGAAATACCAGTCGAACGCGTTTGTCCCGTCAAGATGGCCGGGAAACTCGTTGTCGATCTCAAATCGCGTCATCCCGTCCCAGGAGCCGGTCGTAACCTCAACCAGTCGGTCATCTTCTATATACGGGAGTGGCACCTTGGCCTGTACGCGGTCCGCGGTCTGGCGCACGCGCCCAAGCGGACTGATCTGCATCTGGAACAACTGGTCATCGTTGCAGAGCGTTTCGCGGAGCAAGTGAGCTACATGATCCGCCTGCTCGATGCCACGCTGCGTGAGAGGTGAATCCAATTGTCCTTGAAACCGGCCAAGAGAGTTCCAGACGGTTTCGCCGTGACGAAGGAGGTAGATGGTCGGTAGAGCCACGCTTGTTTCATCCTGCACATTCGTTATCGATTGCTTTCATCCAAAGCATCGATACGGAAACGTGCCGATTGCAGCGCATTGATGACCGATTGCAAAGCCTGGCCCTTGTCCATGCCTGACATTGACAGGACATGGTGCTCGAAGGCACCAAGATCGGCGAACTGCGAGTGAAGATCGGCGACGACATCAGGATCGCTGAGGCTGTCACCACCGCGGGCTAGACAGCGTTCTACCGCCTCTGCCGCTGTCGTGCGCAGGACGATGTAATGCAGCGGCCGGGCAAGTGCCGTAAAGGCCGGAAGCCAGTCCGGTCGCACGACGCCATCGAGGATCACGAAGTAGCCCGCCTTCGCGTAGCGACCGGCAACGTCGGCGGCAATCTGCATGATCATCTGGTTCTGCTGATGGGATTGCGGCAGCCAGGGATCGATGCGGCCATGCTTGATATATCCCCACAGATCATCGCTATGGAAATGCACCTTTGGCACGCCGGGCAAGTGAGCCAGCGTTCCGGCGATTGTCGACTTGCCAGAGCCGGGATGGCCGGAGAGAAGCAGGATATGGCCGCCAAGATCGTCCGTCATGTTCCATTACTGACCTTTGGCAGGCATAAAGCGGATGATGATGTGATCATTGTGCTATCGATGTTGCCAATCTGGCGTATTCTATATTGGCCGGCACGCAGGCAATGAACCGCCCTAGCTGGCAAGGCTTGTCACGAGATAAGCTGACGCCAGAAGCAGGGTGATTATTGTGAAGAATATTAGTCCTGCCGCCAGTTCATCGAACCGGCCGTCGCGTTCATTGCGGTCCCAGTCGTAAGCCATAGCCAACCTCCATCGTTGCTAACGGAAGAGTGGTCCGGCATGGTTAATGTAATCCTAACGGCGATAGGCTGAATGTTGTCGGGTATGATTTGGTGGCTGGGCGTTGGTGACTGATTTCATCGCGAGATTGGTTGAAACAGAGGCACAGAAGTAATACCATCTTCTACGCCGGTATTACGGGAGTTTGAGATGGCAACAACGGTAACGGCCAAAGGGCAGGTCACCATTCCAAAAGCCGTACGTGAGCTTTTAGGGATTTCGCCAGGTAGCTCGGTCGATTTTGTTCGGGCCCCCGATGGAAGGATAGTTCTCGTCAGGGCAGACAAGAAACAGCCACTCACGCGTTTCGCCAAGCTGCGCGGACATGCTGGTGAAGGTCTGGGTACCGACGCCATCATGGCGCTGACCCGTGGTGACGAGTGACGCTTGTCGATACAAATGTCCTGCTTGATCTTGTGACGGACGACCCGGTTTGGGCCGACTGGTCGATTGAGCAGCTCGAACTGGCGAGCGTTTCGGGTCCGCTGTTCATCAATGACGTTGTCTACGCGGAACTGTCTGTTCGATATGAGCGGATAGAAGAACTTGATGCTTTTGTTGATCAGGCGGGGTTGAAGTTCAGCCTTTTCCCTCGCGCGGCGTTATTTCTGGCGGGAAAGGCCTTTACCGATATCGCCGCGGTGGCGGTACCCGTAACGGTGTTTTGCCTGACTTTTTTATAGGCGCCCACGCGGCAATACAAAACCTTCCCTTGTTGACGCGAGATGTGGCTCGTTACCGATCGTATTTTCCAACGGTCGCTCTGATCTCGCCTGAAGCGTAGGAATGCGCGAGCCTTAGCATTTGTGATTACTCACCGGTTTCAGGGGCGGTTTCGGCTCTGGTGCCGCCGGTCAGGCGAGCTGCAACGCTTTCAACCGGCAGGTTTGACAAGGCTGATTTCGGTTTTGCTGTCGAGGACGATATGCAGGTCGCGGATCATGCCGGCTGCCTGCAGCAGAGCGTTTCGCACTTCCTCATCGCTGCGCCATCCACGTTCTACCGAGAGTGCAACGGCGTGGAGGTCAACGAGACTGTCACGGCCGGCGCCGGATGGAATACCGATTGTTTCGCGCATGTCGCGAATTGTTGTGAGCGCGCGTTCGAGCATACGGCGCTTCTGATAGCCGTCGAGATGGTCGAGCAGGTTGGCATCACGGATGAGCTCGGCAATGAAACAGTTGGTCTGGGTCATGGTATGAGGTTGCCGGGACGGCCGGCTGGCGTCAACAGAAGTCCTGCAGCGCTGCCTTGGACTGCGGTTTTGGGGCTTTACTGTGATGCCAGTCCCAAAGGGCGGAACGCGGGGTGAACAGGGTTATCCGCTATACTCATAATAGATTATGGATGGAATATTATGTATTTATGCGATATTTCTAATGTATATAATTAAGGTTACTGTAAGTGCCGGTGTAGTAATTTATCTGGCAATGTTGATGAAAACAATAGTTGTACGGTAAGATAAGAGATAGAGGTTCACGATGTTCAGGTCCGCACGCGATTTCGGCGATGCTATCAAGGAGAAACGCAAATCTCTTGGCTGGACGCAAACCGGGCTTGCTGCCCGTTCCGGAACGGGTGAACGACTTCATCGTCGAGCTTGAATCGGGCAAGCCGAGTTGCCAGCTCGAAAATGCCCTGATCGTCGCGCGCACCGTCGGCATTGAGATCGGCGATCTCAAGACGGTCCAGGCTGTGCCAGCCGCGCCGGACGATGACCTTGGCTTTTTGCCGATGTTTGGTGCTGATCGATGACAACCATCTACTACGAGACCTTGCCTGTCGCCCATCTGACTTTTGATGGCGAATGGACGTTGGACTATGATCCGGGCTGGGAAGCGCGCCGCACGGCCTTTCCGGTGTCGCTCACCATGCCGCTGCGCTCCGGGCCCGTGGGTACTGCCAAGCTGCTGCCCTGGCTTGCCAATCTGCTTCCAGAAACACATCTTGCCTAGATCGGACAACGCCTCAAGGTTTCTCCACAGGACATTGTCGGTGCTTGGTCATATCGGACGTGACACGGCGGGAGCGCTGTCGATCGGCGAACCGCGTAAAGCGGGTGTCAACCTCCAGCCCGTGCCGGATGAGCAGGCGCTGGAGCGTATTCTCGGTGAACTTCCTGCCAAACTTTTCTGGTCGGAGAGCGCGGTGTTTCCATGTCGCTTGCGGGCGTCCAGGAGAAACTGCCGGTGTTTGTCGACGGGCACGGCCATATTTCAGTTCCGGTTGATGGGACGCCATCAACGCATATTCTCAAGCCTAATACGAAACGCCTTGCGGGGAGCGTGGAGAACGAAGCCTTTTGCCTGTCGCTTGCGCGTGCCTGCGGTCTGGAGGCTGCCGAGGCGACGATCGGAGTAGCTGGCAAGCGACGTTATCTTCTCGTGAAACGCTATGATCGCTTTACCGACCCTCAAGGGGAGATCCGCAGGTTGCGCATCAGGAGGATATTTGCCAGTTAACGGGACATTTCCCGTCGCAGAAATACGAGCGATCCTCGACCGGCCGCGGCGTGACCATGAAGATGATGTTTGACGCCGTCAGCGATCTTGTTTCTCCTGGCGAGCGGTTGAAACTTCTCGACGCGGTGATCTTGAATGTTCTGATCTGCAATTCGGATTCGCATGCGAAAAATTACTCGATCCTGATCGGTGCCGGTGGGTCCGCGAAGATGGCTCCTCTCTATGACCTTATGTGCGCAGCCGCTTATCGGCAGGTCGATCAAAGTCTGCCTCAGGGGATTTCTGGCCGGTTCCATGCGCCTGACCTGCGACGTGCCGATTGGCAGGCACTGGCTGATGACGTTGGACTGAGCGGTGCATCAACGTTGAAACGGGTGGAGGAGCTCGCACAACTGGTCAGCGTCGGATGCGATGCGGTGGCACAGGAGGTTTCTGGTTCGGCCAGCGATCCGACGAGGGTGTTCGAGCGGCTTACGCACAGCGTTCGAAAGCGGTGTCGAAGAATTCAGGATCGATTAGGTGGTCGATGAGCTGGAGCCCGACCCGAGCCCATTCGCTCGTTTTCTGAGTGCATAGCTATATGGTCCGTCTACCGAAAAGTTCCTCTCTGGTCACGCATGAAAACGCCCGCCCTTCTTGGTCCTTCGCGTTGGCGCGTACGGACGACTTCTTTCAAGACGGTTTCGGAACCGCATGAACGACCGATTTGGAGGCGCGACGCCGCTGCTTCTCGTCCGGCCATCGCGGTAGTCGAGCGCGTTGGGCCCACGCGTCGAAGCAGGCATGGCCGTTGTGCAGAAAGCAGGCTTTGGTGATAAATCCTAACTCGACAAGATTGGGTAGGCGAATGCCTCGGACATCCGGCGACGCAGTCCTGTTCTACGGCCACTAGAGTGTCAGTTGCTCCAACCAGTCTGAAACCGGTCAAATCGGACTTCACTAATGGGATGTCCCGACGGGTCGAGTCTAATCGAGCGAAGCACGAGGTTCAGGTTGGGAGAGTAACCCTCAACGACATCACGACTCTCGCGCTTCCATGTTTGCGATTTGCTCCAACGCCTGTCGCGGGGAGGTTTGTCTTTTCGTCGACCGCTGGCCGATCACGTCGGCTCGCTCCCTCAGCCCGCGCCGTTCGGAAAAAGTACCGGTAGTCCAGCGTGGGATCCTTGAGCCTGGAGCGGCCGAGGCTGCCGTGATGACCGGAATTCGGGTTCTTTGCTTTCTCAAAGTTTGTTCCAGACGCTACTTGCCTAATCACCTGTCCGCCCGTTGACTTGTTCTCTTGTTCTCTTGTTCTCTTGTTCTCTTGTTCTCTTGTTCTCTTGTTCTCTTGTTCTCTTGTTCTCTTGTTCTCTTGTTCTCTTGTTCTCTTGTTCTCTTGTTCTCTTGTTCTCTTGTTCTCCTGTTCTCCTGTTCTCCTGTTCTCCTGTTTACCTATTCACATGTTCTCCATTCCACCTAATCGCCTGTTCTCCCACTCTTTTATTTTGCGCGGTTACAGGTCGAGCAATGCTTTGGGAGCAGCGGTTATCGGGGCGGAAAGAGAGACCGTTCCACACGCTGCGGATGTATGCATGATGGCTCATCTTCATATGCTGAGAGGAGTCAGCACGGTCCCCCATTGATGTCGGGTTCGTACATAAGTTGGCGCCCGGTCCGGGCGGTATACCAATAGCCTATCCTGCCATATTAAACGGCGAACGCCATTCTGGTCGAAATGCGTGCGCATCAATGGTACGTTATGCCGCTACACGTCTGCAATCCTGGATGGGTCACTACATTCCAAAGTTGAACTGCAGGTGCGGGTAGTGTTCAGAGAAGGCAAACATCAGGGCAAGGCAATCTGGTAATTGTTTTCTGGATGGTAACAAAGTCGAAGGTCGACGGGGTGTCGGATTTTGTTCCGCCGTTTGATCTCCGTGAAAGGCTCGTCATAGCGCGCGGGTTGTGAGCTTATGTCAGTTCGATAAAACAGTCCCGGTAGTCTGACTTGGGAAGAGGCGGAACTTCAACCTTTCACTATTTGCTGAGCCTTACCCCGGGTACACCATACGGTATGGGATCTTCGCCGAGGAAAACGATCCCTCGCTCTTCGTAGTCGCGTTTGATCGCTTCGATGGTGACAGGTTGCGCACCTCGAGCGTCCGCTTCGTCTTGCTCTACACGACTGACGGTATTCGGTGTGACTTTAGCCAGCATAGCGACCTCCCGTACCCCTGGTTCTAAAATCGCTGTCGCCGCCCGTGCCTGAAAAGCGTTCATGCATCCACCGTGTTACGCCAGCGGATGTCCGGCACCGATGCAGATGGCCCTGACGGAATGACAAAGGACGGTCACCGACAAAGGGCGGGCGACCATTCCGGCCGCCGCACGGGAACTTCGCAGGATTGTGCGGGAGGGGTCTGCCGGTTTTGTTCGCGGTCTGGCGCGACGGTTCAGGCTGGCGAGGGCGTGCAGCAAACGGCAGCGTTCTGGCAGACTGCGCAGCCATGCTGGTGACGGCTTTGACACGGGGATCATGGCGATGACGCGTCGCTGACGAAGCAGGGCAAGTCTGGGAGCAAGGGGATATTCAACCGGCAGATTTGACGAGGCTGATTTCGGTTTTGCTGTCGAGAATGATATGCAGGTCGCGGATCACGGCGGCTGCCTGCAGCAGTGCGTTCCGGATTTCTTCATCGCCGCGCCATCCGCGTTCGATGGAGAGGGCAACGGTGTGGAGGTCAACGAGACTGTCACGGCCGGGGCCGGATGGCATACCGATTGTTTCTCGCATGTCGCGAATTGTCGTGACGGCCCGTTCGAGCACGCGCCGCTTCTGCCAGCTGTCGAGGTGATCGAGCCTGTTGGCGTCGCGGACTAGTTCGGCAATGAAACTGTCCGTCGCGGTCATTGTGTGAGGTTGCCGGGTCGGCTGACGGGCGTCAACGGAAGACCCTGAAGGTGAGCTTTTGGCCCCAAAGTTGGCACCAGGATGTGACGCCGATGCATCACGACGCGTGGACCCGGCATGCTCGGGAAAGCTCCTCGGACCCGGATCTGGATGCCCAGAAAGTTGGCGGACAGGCTATATTAGTCGTAGACAGGCTCTAACCCAACTGAGGACGTTCAGTTACCGAGATCCCGGGTCGAGCTCGACAAGCTGCGTCACTCATACCGCACCTCTCATGGCGGCATCGCTTGCCAGTTCTATTTTTCCATTTTCCTCGCCATCCCAGAACTCGATCGTGCGAGCCGACACCTTAATCAGGACTATACGTGGTGTGTCGGCGCCCTGCGGAAACCACCTGTCCAGTCCACTAGTCCAATGGGCGTCGAACTCGGGCCTTTCTCTGATCAGGCTCGCCTGACCGTTGACAGAAACAAATATTCCAGGTTTGCCAAGAATACCGGGCGGAGCAGTGAACGTCAGTGTAACCGATGAGTCTTTGACTATATCCTGGACTTTCTTCGTGTCTTCATAGGAGAAGAACCATGAGTCACCATCATATTCCACATCGCCGTTGTTGCTCATTGGTCGACTATTGATCTGCCCGGCGGGATCGTGTGTGTTTAACATGCAGAAGTCGATCTTGCTGAGTTTTCTGGAGAGCTCGCTTATTTTCATTGGTCAATCCTTTTCTTACATCACGAATTCAACCATTTTTGAGGTCTGAGGTTCCGCCGATCGCAGCGCGTGACCGTGATACGTGAGAAATACGGGCTGTTCGCGAGCCACTGCTCGCCTTCGGGAAGCCAAGGCTTGCATATCTCGACCGTAAGCGGCAAGCTGACCCCATCTGGCGTCAGTGGCGCTAGCACAGCTATTGCGTAATGACTATCCGCCAGCTGTGAGCTTCTATCTGCGCCTATCTCTGGAACTAGAAACTTTCATATGATCGAGGCCGTTCCGAAACGTTTCGAGGGCGCGCCGCGGCAGTTTCGGCGGCGTTGGTCCGATGATTTCAAGGAGCGAGCGGTGGCTGAGGCGATGGAGCCTGGAGCGAGTGTCTCGGCAATGGCGCGTCGCATCGGCATATCACTGAAAAATCGGCCCGCGGCGGAAAGACATATTCTTCCCTCGTGCGCAGCGGCACAGTCGAACCTAAGAGGCAGGTCAGGGCTTCATTCGACTATTGGGCAGATCTGAATTTCGAGTGCGCCTGAACAGCTGGCTGCGCAAGTTCGAGTTTAAGACCCCGGTAATCCCTGGCATGTGCGCTCGGTTCAACGGTTGACGCGGTTCGCGGTGTCAGCGCATACGCTGCGCGCCGCAGCATTCTCTTTGGCGAAGATGCCCGGGACACATCGAGGTCGGTGACGGTGACGGGAATACCCCCATGCTGCGTGTGAAAGAGTCATTGGCCGCAGACGGAGACCCAATCCAGCGGGGTTCTGACCTGCGTGCCCTGGACGATTGAAGTGCGACGACGGCGGACTGGTGGGGAAATGATAGCGAGAACTGAACGTGAAGACCGCGAAATTCTCGCCTAACTCGCTTACTTACCGGCGCGGCATGATGAGCTCGATGCCGAAGGTGAGCGGATACTGCGAACGTAGTGCTCCGCATTTCGGGTCCTATATCGGCGTAGCCTTAAAACACAACGTGAGCGTGGACTCCTCAAAGAACGATTACCGCTGCCGTGACAAGCGGCTGAGGTATTACGAATTTCCTGAGTTATTGAATATGAAGTCTTGATAGAACGGGGCAAGGCGGCGCCAGCCTCGTTTCCGCGCCGTCATCTTCGCTCCTGTCATCGGATGCAGTGGCGAGCCGGACTAGATGTCCGCCGTCGCGCAGCATGAGCGTCAGCCTGCGTATATTGGCCCATTTCAGTGGGTCATTCACGGCGGATTTTCAATTAATTGACCCATTATAATGGGTGTTTTAGACCATTCTTGCCGCCCGCGGAGATTTCACAGCGATTTCAGCGTGACAAGCGCTGCTCATCATCAATCAGGATCAACTGATGTGGGACGGTGTCTCCCCATGTCCAAAGGACGACGTTGAGGTCGATATCAGTCGCCCCCGGAGCAAAGCTCCTGACGATCAAACCGCAAAAGCCCTCGTTTTTCAGAGACCGGGCGAGACGTTGTGTGGGGGCTTCACCGAACACATTCATGTCGTCTCGCCAAGTCGGGGTGCTGAGAGTTTGAGCGTCAATACCATGATCATGAAGCAGGGCGCCATCGCGAGTATCAAACAGCGGTGTGATGGCCGCATCGTAGGAGACGAGAGTTGTGGGCTGTAAGCTGCCTGCCTGATTTGCTTCCTTCAATGCCGTGATGACTGTCACTGACGTGTAGAGTGCAGGCATGCCTTTTGGATTGAATCTGCCGCCATAAAGCTCGGCACCTCGTCCGGAGAGCGGCTCACGAGCGTAAACCGGATTAAGGGCTCGGTAGAGCTTGCCCTGGTAGTTCATCAGGGGTTAGGCATGTACGCCAGCGTCGATCGCGTCGATGTATTCGAGTACTTCGTGAGCGCGCCCGTCTCGAACAAGCTGCATTGCTGTGTGGCCAGAAAAGCCTGAGAGAGGCTCTGAACGATACCAGGCATATGCCATGAGCGCAGAACCGAAACGGGCCTCAACCTTGTTGATGACTTCGATCATTTCGCGCAGTCGCCGTTGGGTTTTGTCCGACTTGATGCGTTCTTTGCGCTGTACCGCATCTTTGCCCAACCCGGCACTGCGCGCGATATCGTCGCTTGTTGTATGGAGAACGTCGGCGATTTTTCCCGGCGCGAACAGCCCGTTGTCAGCATATTGTGCGAGAGCCATGCTCGCCTCCTCAAATTTGCCAAAGATACTGACGCAATATAACGTCAAAATTACAGGCATTCAAGATGTCCCTTATCTCTGCAAGCCGCTATGTCTCCACACTGGATGCTGTCGCCGTTCTGGACCAGTCGTGCAGGGCCGTATTCTTGCCGTTGTGACGCGGAATGTTCGGGATTTCGATGGCGCCGGCGCGATCGTTGTCGATCCGTGGCAAGGGTGATTGTTCAGACGTCGATTGCCGAAATGCCGGCAATCGGTTTCCGGTAGTGATTGGCGCAGTCCGGTTACCGTTACCTATGCGGCGCCGAATGTTTTGTTGTTGCAGTTGCTGTTGTTTGAGCGTCCGCGCACTCGGAACGGATCTTTCTTTGGTGCTGGCTGGCCGTATTGAAACGAAAGACGCGACCTGTAAACCGATGGGTGGAAAACAACCCCGATGCTTGAGGCGGAGGCGGAATTTGAACGCCTGTTTCCAGGTCGGCCACCACAGAATATGATCATGTCCCAGGGCGTGGTGTAGCTTAGACGACCACGGCTTATCCCAAAGGGCCGGATGAGTGTCAGCTTGCTGCTGGCAGGCTGATGAGTGGATCATCGCTCATCGTGGCGATGGTTTCCAGTGTCATGTAGCGAGATCGTTGAACGGCCCACTCATCATTCTGCTCGAGCAGCAATGCTCCGACCAACCTGATGATGGCATCGTCGTTGGGGAAAATGCCGACGACTTCAGTGCGTCGCTTGATCTCGCCGTTAAGGCGTTCGATTGGATTTGTGCTGTGAAGCTTTGCCCAGTGCTGCTTGGGAAAGGTCATGTATGCGAGCACATCCTGTTCGGCACTATCCATCAGCGTGGCGAGTTTCGGCACCTTCGGCCTGATCTGGTCTGCTACATTGCGCCATTGGCTGCTTGCCGCGTCCGGCGTGTCCTGAGCGAAAACCGTGGCGATGAAGGCGGAGACGACCCGCCGTCCGCTCTTACCCGCATGAGCCAGCGCATTGCGCATGAAGTGGACTCTGCAGCGCTGCCAAGTGGCAGAGCACCTTCGATACTGCGGCTTTGATGCCCTCATGCGCATCGGAAACGGCGAGCTTGACGCCACGCAGACCCCGCCTGGTCAGCTTTCGAAGAAACTCGGTCCAGATCGCCTCGGCCTCGGAAGTACCAATCTCCATGCCAAGCACCTCGCGCCGACCATCAGTGTTGACGCCCACGGCGATGATGACCGCGACAGAGACGATACGACCGCCACGACGAACCTTCAGGTAGGTGGTATCGATCCAGAGGTATGGCCACTCGCCCTCGATGGGACGGTCGAGGAAGACCTTCACCTTCTCGTCGATCTCTTCGCACAGGCGGGACACCTGGCTCTTGGAGATGCCCGACATACCCATCGCCTTGACGAGGTCGTCGACGGATCGGGTCGAAACGCCCCGGATGTAAGCCTCCTGGATGACCGCCGTCAGCGCCTTCTCGGCCATCCGGCGTGGTTCAAGAAAGCTCGGGAAGTAGCTGCCTGTGCGAAGCTTGGGAATGCGCAGCTCGACTGTGCCAGCCCGTGTTTCCCAATCTTGGTCGCGATAGCCGTTGCGCTGGGCAAGTCGGAAGCCGTTCTTCTCGCCATAGCCCGCGCCGGTCTTCGTTCCGACCTCCAGCGCCATCAGCTTCTCGGCAGCAAAGCCGATCATCTCGCGCAGCAAATCGGCATCAGCACTCTTCTCAACAAGCGAGCGCAGGTTCATCATGTCGTCGGTCATCGGTGGTGTCCCTCAGGTTGGCTCTAAGCAACCCGACCCTAGCGGAAAACGCCGGTGACCACCCTGTCAGCTACACCACGCGGCGGGACACGATCCAAAATATCGATGATGTCATCGATCGTCCCCTCAAGCAGCGGGTGCGCCGGAGATAACAGGTCAATCCAGCATTGAGTGTTTAATCTGAAGCTGAGTGTAACCGGAGGAGACCTGGTATGCTTGCTTGGGGTAGGGAACAGAGGGCTTGCAGCACGGTGCAAGGCAAAGACAGGTTAGTTTGACATTTTGGTTATTAAGTCAGTTTGATTGAGTTTATGATGTTTTTCGTAAACTTGAATCAGGTTTGAATATGCATTATTATACTCAGTATGGCTGAGCAACGCACGTCACTTTTAAACCGACTTGAACGAGATCTTCCCGAGGGACTGGTCGTAGATGCCGCATGGCTTGAGGAGCGCGGCATAGCCAGCAATCTGCGCGCTTATTATGTCAAGAACGATTGGTTGGAACAGCCAGTGCGCAGCGTCTATAGAAAACCGCGCGGCGAACTGAACTGGCAGCAGGTGGTCATATCGCTCCAGACTCTGCTTTCGAGAATGCCGCTTTACGTTGGCGGCCGCACTGCGCTGGAGCTACAGGGCTATGCGCATTACCTCTCTTATGAGATGAAGACCGTCCACCTTTACGGTGTTGAAAAGCCACCTGCCTGGCTGGGCAAGCTGAACCTTCCCCAGCGCTTTGTTTATCACAACAGCGCGACCTTGTTCCCCAACGATCCGACCAGCCAAGGGCCAGGCGGCCTTGCATGTCATACCGTCGATGGACAAGGAAGTGGCCTGACCACTGTTGCGTGGGGGCATTGGGACTGGCCGCTGATGCTTTCACGGCCCGAACGGGCCTATCTCGAAATGCTCGACGAACTGCCGCGCCACGAGAGTTTTCATCAGGCCGACATGATCATGCAAAATGCTGCAAATTTCAGTCCAAGGCGGCTGCAAAAGCTGCTGAAGGATTGCACCAGCGTGAAGGTCAAGCGGCTTTTCTTCTTCTTTGCGGATCGCCACAGCCATGCCTGGCTCAAGCGTCTGGATAAGACGGCAATCGATATGGGCAAGGGTAAACGTATGCTTGTCCCTGGCGGCAAGCTTGATCCGGCCTATCTCATCACCGTACCAGAGGACCTCGATGCCGTTTCGTGACCAGTACCAAGCCCAGGTCCGGCTGCTGATGCGCCTCATTCCCATCGTTGCCCGTGAGACATGCTTTGCTCTAAAGGGCGGTACGGCGATCAATCTGTTTGTGCGAGACCTGCCGCGTCTCTCCGTTGATATCGACCTGATGTATTTGCCCATGCACGAAAGGTCTGAGGCGCTGGTGGAAATCGACGCTGCCATGAAACGCATCAAGACTTCCGCATTGGCAGATCTGCGCGGCGCACGCGTCACCGAAAATGTGCATGATGGCGCTGTCTTGCGGCTTCTTGTGATGGCAGAGGGAACGCAGGTGAAGATCGAAGTCTCACCCGTCCTGCGGGGTGTCGTTCACGAACCGTTCATCGCCCCCGTCACCGAAGCCGTTGAAGAGGTGTTCGGCTTTGCGGAAACCAATGTCGTTTCATTCGAAGACCTTTTTGCGGGCAAGCTTGTTGCCGCGCTGGACCGCCAACATCCGCGCGACCTTTTCGATGTGCGGGGTTTGCTTACCCATGAGGGCCTGAGCGATGAACTTCGCGAAGCGTTCATTATTTATCTGCTTAGCCACAATCGCCCGATGGGTGAAGTGCTGTCGGGCCGCGTCAAAGACCTTGCGAATGAATACCGCAACGGCTTTGAGGGCATGACCGAGGAGGTCATTGCCATAGAAGAACTTATCAAGACGCAGCATGAAATGATAAAGACACTGATCGGAGGAATGCCTGATCATCACCGTGCATTTTTGATCGGCTTTGAGCTCGGTGAACCGGACTGGTCACTATTGAGGATCAGCCATGTCGCGGAACTTCCGGCGATCCGCTGGCGGCAGCGCAATCTGGATAAACTCAATCCCGACCAACGATCCGACCTGGTTGAATTGCTGCGGGCCTCCCTTGAAAGGCGCACAAAGTGATAGGTGCTTTGCGGTATGGTCCCTGATCAGGGCTGCCGCTCTGAGGTCGAAATTCGCGTGGATCACGTCGTAGGGTACGTGAACCTTTCCGTCTTCGGTTTGTTCGAAGATACCCCAGTCGGACAACGCGGACACGTCCTCGTGCACACGCTTGACGTCACGTTCGACGGATCGGGCAAGTCCGCGTATGCTGGATGGGCCGATCTTCTGGAGATGTTCAATCAACTCCCACCTTTTGGGTGTGATGACAGAAAAAAGCTGTGCGGGCGACGAGAAGGTGAAGACTGCCACGGGGTCTGAGGGATTACCTGAGCGCATGGCGCTGGTTGCCCTGTCGAAAGCCTCATCGAGTGAAGCTTCGCTGTCTGCTCTGATTTGAATCAAGGCTTCTCTCATGGTTTCTGCCTCCTCGTGATTATCTCCTTCCGAAAATCGGACAGGAGGGCATGGGTCGTTGTGAACATGTAGGGATGCTCTTCGCCGTCAAGATGACGATGATCGCCTTTGCCGCGTTTGTTGTCGAACCCGACGAAACGCCTGCCGTCCTTGCCATAAAACAGTCGATACTTGAACAGGTGGGGGCTAACGGGTTCGGGCACCTTCCACACAACGATCTCGACATTTGCGCCGTCTGGCAAAACAGTTTTCGAACGTTCGACAGGGATCGTGGCAATCATGTTTGTAGGGTATTTGCGCTTGGAATATTTTACTAATATACATCCAGCAAATACATATATTATTATTTTTATACTTTGATAGAGGAATATATTACCACATATAGACTTGAGTGAACGATTGATCACGGCGCGCCATTGACTTTAGGCATGGAAGGTCACTCTTAAACATATAAATCCGCTTTCAGTCAAAAATATACAATCCGCCAGCGCATATTTTATATGTTTTATGTTGGTTATTATATAAATATATGTTTATGGAGGTCGCCCAGATCGCAACTGGCCTGCCCTCTTGCTATCGGCCATCGACTCAAAGCTCCCCTTCTGGTCGCGTAAATATTGCTTCTTGAGATTCCGATTTAGAAGCTTTGCCCTGGCATAGAGAGATCGTGCCAGCCTCCTCCTCATCAGGGCAGTATCTGCGCGAGTTGCAAGGACGTACATTTCATAGAGAACCATTTGAACACACCTTTCCTATCACGCGACGCAGCTGCGACCGTGTTGTGAACTTCATCTCTTTTCCCCATCAGCCTTTCAGCTCGATGGGCATTGCAACGGGGCACTGAAAATTGCCGCCTGTGGAAAATAAAGACACTTATCAGTGCCCCGCTTCAGCGGTTTATGCCTGCCAGAGCTTATCCTTCAGCCAATGCGTTTCGGAGAAATAGAAAGGCCCACCACAAACCAGATTCCATCTCTCCTCCGGTCACTGCCAGACGGTAATCTCTGTCAGCACCCGAAATATGAGAGTGACGCCTTTCTCTCACAACCGGCGCTGGCTCCGTTTCAAAACCGGAACGTCTTCCGGCTCTTCACACAACAAGGGCAGTATAAGTGAGGCACACGGGGCGGGGATGAACGGGAACAAAAAATCGTTGGTGTGAGGTATTTTCCCGTTCCGAATGTGCGTTATCCCTCTACGCGGCTACTCGCTCGGACTCCCGCTTTATGAGGGGGCGGCCAGAATTATGGTCGGGACTTCCTCGTTAAAGCACGAGGCGCGTCGTTCTAGGTCGGACAATAATTGAGACAATACGTTCTGGTCCTCATCCGTTCGCAGAATATAACTTGCAAGATGACTGGGTTCGCACCTGTTCGAGTATCGAGTGTTTTATGGCAAGGGCTATAGGCGTATTGTCGGTTTCGACACGAACGGCCCTCGCTGAGGCCTTTGACAGGGCAACCAGCGCCATGCGCTCAGGTGATCCCTCAGAGCCCGTGGCAGTCTTCACCTTCTCTTCGCCTGCACAGTTTTTCCATCATCACCCACAAACGTGATCATCACAGCTGCCTCCCCCACGGGTCACCCGCTATATGACAAGACTTTCCTTTTAACAGGCGTCTGTCTGGCACTCATTATATAAACCTGCCGCTAACGATCGCCTTCGCGCTTCAAAAATTATCAGCCTGGCCGAAATTTTCGTCAGTGAACAATGCTTCGCTCACGGTCGAGATATGGAAGCCTTGGCTTCCCGAAGGCGAGCAGTCCCTCGCGAACAGCCCGTATTTCTCACGTATCACGGTCATGCGCTGCGACCGGCGGAACCTCAGACCTCAAAAATGGTTGAATTCGTGATGTAAGAAAAGGATTGACCAATGAAGATAAGCGAGCTCTCCAGAAAACTCAGCAAGATCGACTTCTGCATGTTCAACACACACGATCCCGCCGGGCAGATCAATAGTCGACCAATGAGCAACAACGGCGATGTGGAATATGATGGTGACTCATGGTTCTTCTCCTATGAAGACACGAAGAAAGTCCAGGAGATAGTCAAAGACTCATCGGTTACACTGACTTTCACTGCTCCACCCGGTATTCTTGGCAAACCGGGAATATTTGTTTCTGTCAACGGTCAGGCGAGCCTGATCAGAGACAGGCCCGAGTTCGACGCCCATTGGACTAGTGGACTGGACAGGTGGTTTCCGCAGGGCGCCGACACACCACGTATAGTTCTGATCAAGGTGTCGGCACGCACGATCGAGTTCTGGGATGGCGAGGAGAATGGAAAAATCGAACTGGCAAGCGATGCCGCCATGAAAGGTGCGGTATGAGTGACGCAGCTTGTCGAGCTCGACCCGGGATCTCGGCAACTGAACGTCCTCAGTTGGGTTGGAGCCTGTCTACGACTAATCTAACCTGTCTCCCAACTTTCTGGGCAGATCCGGAATCGAGGAGCTTTCCAGAGCATGCCGGGTCCACGCGCCGTGATGCATCGGCGTCACATCCTGGGGCCAGTAATGCAAATGAATGACGCTTTGGAGCTGGAATTTCACGCCGTCATTCCCCGTTCACTATCTTAATGACTCGGAAGAATTTTCCTACGGTCTCCGCTATTTGACCGAAGAACTTGCCTCGGAAGCGGGCCACGCAGACCCCACCGAAAAAGTCGTCCTTCTTCGGGCTATCGAGCTTGTGGAAATATACCGACAAGGATTTGTCTATACGGTTTCATTTGCCGAAGACGATGACCTGCTCAGCCAATGGCGAGGCTATAGCGGCGGCGGCGGGATATGCCTTGGTTTTGTGGTCAGCGACTTGCAGAAAATCGCTGCAAGGGCAGAATTTCGGCTCATACGCTGCATCTACGAACAATCGCAAAAAGCTCTACTCGCTAAAGAGTTCGTTGCCAATTGGCTGGCGGCCATCCGAGTAAAAGTGGTGTTGTCAGATCATGACGTCGATCAATCGGCCCACGAACTGGTCACGCGTTACCAGCAACTCGCCTGCGCCTTCAAGGACCCGTCGTTTCGTGAAGAGAACGAGTGGCGCCTTGTCTCAAAATTCGTCCCGCTGGATCATCCTTCTGTAAAAGTGCGATGCACGGCGACGATGCTCGTCCCCTACTTTGAAGTCTCGCTTGACCTCGACCCCAAAGGCGAGCGTGGTAGCAATATCGGAATCGACAGCAGTCGTAGGGCCGAGCTCACAAAGAGAACGCAACCTTCAAGCTGCCGCTATAGCCGTAAGAGCTTTTAGCGAGATCAGTTTAAGCCTGTCGGAGATACCCTATCGGTCGCTATGAAGCGTGTTTTGCCAAGAATGTAATGAAGCCGGCCAACCAGACCGGCGATCAACGCCACGACAGTTGTCCCGACTGTGCACAGCTCTACAGTTGCATCGGAAGGGCCAAAGCGTCGGCCGCCCTAAATGAAAATGTAAGAGGTTACGGTCACTTAATTCGAGCAAGATAGTGAGGCATAGTCGGCCCGACATTTTCACCCTGACTGAATATCATCGTTCGCCGTGGTCGAAGCTGCAGGATAATGGAGGCCTAATTATTCGAACAGTAAATCGGACGGCGTCAGGTTTGTGTCACATTGCGGGAAGAACAGCGACGTCGCGGACTTCGTTGTCGGCCGCAACCAAATCATTTCAGTTTCTTTAACTACCAGACGATACGTGCTCCTACCCGTCCCGAGAATGCACGGAAGTCCTCGCCTCCCAGATTAAACTCGTATGAGGCATTGGCGTAAACGGACGTGTTTTCTGATACTTTCGACGTAAAGCCTAGGCCGAGTTCCAGGCTTGTTTCCTCCCAGGATGGGCGAAGAGTCGTCTCATTGAACCGGATCGTATCCGTCGCCTTGAACTGGTGCCAGACATTCGCCAGTAAAAACGGGTTAAAGGGGCGCTCGTTAATCGTGTAGGCACCTTCGAGGCGCATGCCGATCCGGCCCGTCCAGGAACTGTTATTGTCATAGGCGATACGACCACCCGGATCGTTGGCGTCGTTGAAGTTTTGATATTGCCAGTAAATTTGCGCTTGCGGCTCGATCACCCAGTTTTCCGAAACGCCGAACTTCTTGCCGGTCTCCAGCGACGCTGTCCATTCCCGCCCGTGGAAGTTGGCGCTGTAGCCTGCCACGGATTTCGTATTGATGTTCAGCCAAGAGTGCATCAGGACGGCGTCGACATAAGACTCGTCTTCCCAGGTATGCGTCCAGTAGGCACCCAGACTATAGGAATCGACATCGATATCGCCGATTTCGATCACGCGATTGTAGATATTGCGCGCGCGCATGTCGCCCCAACCGCGCGCATAACCAGCCATAAGGCCAACTGTGTCCAGCTGCCCATCCTCATGCTCGGCGCGGTAGACCGGGACGCCAAACTGCAGGCCCCAGTGTTTACCATTGTAGCGCTGGTCGGCAAATGAACTGAGGTCCTGACGATAATGGTCGCCGAAAAACCGGGTCCATACAATGTCCCTGCCTGCCTCATCGCTGAACCAGGACTGTTCGCCATGGCGTTCATGGAACGTGCCGAGCGCAACACGCAAGAGACCACGAACGACCGTTGGCGTCGCGCCCAAGATTGGCACTTCGGGGCGGATCAAGGTGACGCTGTCACCGTCGCCGCTACCACTTCCCGCGCCTCCGCCGCCACCGCCAGAACCGCCGCTTCCACTGCCGCCGGAACCGCCGTTGCCACCGTCAGCTTCTTCGCCATTTTCGTCGCCGCCCCCAGGCAACAACCATTCCGGAAGATCCGGGTTGCTTGCGTCGATGCCCAGGAAATTGTTTCGCAGATACCAGTTATTATCGGTTCCGGCTGTCACGCCGCCTCGGACCAGCTGGTATTCATAAACACCGGCTGAAACGCGTCGGGCAAGATTGAAGGTACCTGCGCCGGTTGTTCCGCCATTTATCGCCTCGACAACGAGGATACCATTTTGATTGGTTTCGGCACCGCTGCCACCGACATTGGTGACGACAAGACCCGTGGCTCCGCTTGTCGTTCCGCTCGAAATCACCAGCTTGTCGGAGGGTGCGTTATCGCTCGCCAGCACCGTATTGATCCAGAGCTGCCCGCCGAAGCCGCGATAGTTGCCAATGACGGAAAGACTGTCCGAGGTCGAATTCGAGCCACTTGTCAGATCGATGACACCGAAGTTCTGGACCTGTGCCAGATTGCCGCTAACCGCCGGCGATATGCTCCAGGTCCCGCTGCCGGCCCTCAGATAGCTTGAGCCATCGATGACCAAGCCGCCTGCCAGCGTTCCCGTGTCGCCCAACGTCAGATTGTTGTTCATCGTCAGCTGGGATCCGTTCGTCAGCTCGATCCTTTCCCAGTTTATCAAACGGCCGGGGTTGCTGCCCACGGTGTTGGACCAGGTCAGGACATCGTTACCAAAGCCGCCGTCAATCTGGATGCCCCTGAGATTGGTATCCGTGAGCCCGGCAAAATAGGCTGTGTCGTCATCGGTCCCCATGTCGATGCCACCGATCAGGCCGCCACTCCAGTACATGCTGTCAGTACCGGAACCTGCCCCCAGTGATCCCGTCACCTCGCCGCCGTAGAGCAGGAAACGGTCGTTGCCGTCATCCTGATTGACGGTTGCGCTGACACGTCCGCCACGCATGTCGAAGACATCCTCGCCGAAGCCTTGCGACACGCTGCCATTGATCTGACCTGGATCGTAATTGATGATGGTGTCGTCACCCGTTCCCAGTGCAATAGTGCTTTGGATCGTGCCGTAGTTCTGGACGTAAGTCTGACTTGCGCCGGTCACAAAGATACCGCTGTTGAGCGATGCGCCCGCATTATTGGTGACGGTTGTCCGCCCATCGCCGTTCACGGTGATGCCATTGTTCAGCGTGCCGTCATTGGTGACGATATTGACACTGTTACCGGTGAAGCTGAAAGCGGAGTTGATGAAGGAGTTGGCGAAATTATGGACGGTGTAATTACCGCTGCCATTCACCACCAGTCCGCCATTGATGGTGCCACGATTGTCGAACATAAGGCTGTTTGCATCGGTAATGGCAACGCTTTGCAGATTGCCTGAGGAGTTTACAGCTAACGCGCCCATGGCAGTGGCAGTAAATGGCCCGTTGAGGTTGGTACCCTGCTCGATCTGTACATTCAGCGCGCCGAGCCCGGCCGTTGTGAAACCGGCGGGGTTGCCGTTACAGACGACGGTATCGCCGGGCGAAGGCAAGAGCGGCGAGCAATCGGCAAGCGCCGTAGCCGAGAAAGGCAACGTCAGAGCCAGTGCGGTCAAAGGTAAGCTTAGTTTCGAAAGACCTTCGCGGCGCGATGAAAAGGACAATTGCTCGGTATCGTGTCGGATATCACACATCAACGCCCCCGTGTATGATTTGCCAACCGATCAAAGTGTGCATGATAGGTTTACAGCCGCCACATTAGCCTCGCAAATCAATCTCTCGCCGCGTCTATTGTAGACAGTGCGGAGAAATCGCGTATTTTCGAATTTAATTGAAAGCTTACTAAACGCAACCACCACGAGTTGTGACATTTGTCAGGTTAGTTTTGGGGGTTTCCGGTGTTCATGTTGCGCCCGTGATGGCAGCTTTGATCGGGTTCGCGGCCTCAACTTGGCGAGCTGCTCTTCCACTGTTGATCGGCGCGTCCGTGACCAAGAAGCGCTGTCAGTGCCTCCGTGGGCGTGCCGGCGACCGCCAAAACGCACATCTTTTGCGGGTTCGCGGTTCTCGGGCGCTACGGGTTTCTGTCAAACACTTATAACCTTAACACGCGGGCACGCCGTCATATGTTTTTGGCAGATCCTTATAACTGCATCACCGAGCGCGAAAAGGAAGCTGTGCGCTGAAAGAGATCGACATCAGCTACTGAACGATGTTCGCGGAGCTGACTCAACGAACCCTCGATGCTCGATTTGTGGAGGACTTTCCCTTAGACGGATGGTTCGTGACTGTAACCGTCAAAGTTCCCCCCAACGCCGCATAACGAAGTTTCGATGGTTGTATCGTTGTCTCTTTCCACGTCTTCGCCCCAACATTGGAATGTGCCCCTGACAAGATATCGAAACGGCCTTGGGTTTAAAAGTTCGTGTCGGTCAAAATTGTCTTCCAGCAGCAACCCTCGCTCCGACGGATTTCCGACCCTCACCTTCGATGTTGAAGAGCAGGCTTGCATCGAGTGTCCACAACTCTTCCGTTTGCAATGACAGGCCGGCTTTCGCCGTGCCGAAAGCGCCCGATCCATCGAGAGCTGCAAAACCTCCCGTTACTGCGAAGCTCGGTTTGAGCGTTGCGCCCCTTTCAAGGGTGAAGGAGCGAGCGATCTCGGAGCCAAGGCTGATCCGGAACTGCTTCGCATCGAATCCGTCGATGGTAATGGTGTCGCCTGCGGCGTTTCCGATAGTGTAGTCCTCGACATTTTCTGTAAAATACACTGCTCGGAGCCTCGGCGTCAGCGTTGTAGCGTTTCCGAGATCCCACTCGCCTTCGATCGAGGTATCCGCCATCCAGCGCTTCGTCTCGAACGACCCGTCCCAGAACAGTGTATCGATATCGTTGGACGATCCGCCATAGAGCAAGCTGCCGTTCCAGAACACGCCCTTGCCGATTTCGAAAGACGCATAAGGACCGGCCAGCCAGCCATTCCCCTTCAATTCTGCGTCTTCATCGGTCGGGCTGGTCATGTGGTCGTAATGGAAGGAGAGGCCGAGGAGCGCCTTTTCGCTCAGCAGATAGTCGGCGCCCATATTGATCATGGCGAAGCTTCCCCATTTGCCGCCGTTGATATCGTTATCATTGTGGGCAAGGACGGAGCCGTCGATCCAGATATTGAAGGCAGAGGAGTAACCGCCGGCAATGCCATCCGCGCTGTTTCGTGCCGATTGAATCTGAACAAGACTGGTGGAGAAGTGGGCCGTCATGCCGTTTTCGGACGGTGTCAGGCGTGCAGTAACGGGATCGGTGGCCTCGGCCATCCGCCGCCGCTCCAGAAGACCTGGAACATGGATCATGGAGGAGATCATGCTCTGGCGACTTTGGACGAAACTGCGCACCAACCGATCGGTGTCGGATGCGACCTGCTCTGTGTCATAGGCGATGTTGTAGGTCACTGTGCCGGTGTTGGAGACGCCGAGAGCACTTGTCAGCCTGAACCCTACACGAACCTGCCCTTTATAGGCCGGGTTCGGTGTGAACTGAAGATACCATCCTATCGGTGTCGTTACGGGACCGCTCTGTGCGAGTTGCCCCTGGATAATGGCCGCAGTGCCGGCATTTGGCGGCTCTACGAAGGTCAAGTCGGCTTGCACGAACGGGCCGCCGGTGGCGCCACGGTTAAGATACACATCCGCAGGCGAAGAACCGGCCTCGACTGTGACGACCTTATCAACAACGGTTACGGCACGCGCCTTAACTTCCATTGTGTAGCTCGCCATTCCGGTGGCTCCGCTGCCATCCCGTACCTGAATGGTAATGGCGTAACTTTTCGCTTCGGCATTCGCATCCAATGGGCCTGTCAGTTCACCGGTCGAAAGGTTGAGCGTCATACCATCAGGAAGTGCACCGGCGACCAGGCTATAAAGAAGAGCGCCGTTGCCGCCCGTTGTGCTGACAGGCTGGCTGTATTCTTCACCGGCCATGGCGTCTTTCAAGGCGCCGGCAGGTGGCGTGAACACGAAACTGGTCTGCGAAGCAACAACTGTCAGTACATAGCTGGCTGAACCGATGTGATTGTTCGCGTCAACGACTGTAACCGAAAATTCATAGGTTCCCGTCGCGGTTGGCGTTCCGGAAATGGTCCCCGTCGCTGGGTTAACGGTCAGGCCTGCCGGCACCGACCCTGATGTTCCGAAGAGGAATGGCGCCGTTCCACCACTTAAAGAAAGCGGTTGATTGTAGGCTGTACCCTTCGTCGCCTCTGCCAGCGCTCCGCTTGCCGGCGCCATGGCGATTGGCTCTGCGATATAAGTGAAGCTGTTAACCAGAATATCATCACCACCAGGTGTACTGACGGCGACATTGGCCAGACCTGCGGCATGCGGCGGTGTAGTGGCCGTGATCGTGGTCGATGAAACAACTGTGACGTCAATTGCCGCCACGCCACCGACACTCACTCGCGTCGTCCCGGAAAGGTGTGTGCCTGTGATGGTAACGGCGGTGCCGCCCGCCGTGGTCCCGGTATTTGGCGTAATGCCGGTAAGGGTCGGTGCTGCCGCGACAACCGTTATGGTGACAATTGCCTCAGCCGATGTGCCATCAATATTGCTGGCGGTATAGGTAAAGCTATCGGGGCCCAAGTATCCGGCCGCGGGTGTATAGGTTATCGACAGTCCCGACGCGGTTGCGGAGCCATGGCTCGCCTGCGTCGCGACAGCGACCGAAGTCGCTGGCCCCCCTGTCACATCCAGTGCAATCATGTTGTCGGAAGAGTCCACAAAGACGCTTTTGGAAACCGCGTTGGCGACCGGCGGATTTGCGGCGACATAGGTGAAGCTGTTGACCATAACGACTGTACCGCCCGGCGTGGTCACGGCGACATTAGACGGACCTGCAACATGAGCTGGTGTCGTTGCTGTGATTTTGGTCGATGAAAGGACTGAGACGTTGGTTGCGGCCACGCCGCCGATGCTGACGCCTGTCGCACCTGTCAGGTTCGTACCTGTGATGGTAACGGAAGTCCCACCCGTCGTTATGCCAGTGCTCGGCACAATTGCGTTGATTGTGGGTTCAGCTACAGCAGCAGAGCAAACGATCGTAACGCCGCTCAGATGACCTTTTGCGTCAACAATGATGCCGAGGCCATCTGTACTGAGGGTATTATGGCTTCCAGAATGTGGGCCAGCGGACCCCGAATAAGTGGAGTATTTATAGAAAACGGTACTGCTGTCGCGATTGTTTAATCTGATCTGACCGGAGTTGAATTCTGGAACAGTTTTTGGATCGGTGCCATTGTCGGTGAAAGATACGGTAATCGTCTCACCTGCTGCGAAATCGGATGCAGGAAAATTCGCAGAATAGCTCGTTGTTCCGCTATTGCTGTTGAGCGTCGTGCAGGCAGCTGAGAGCGCAAATGCGGGAGTGGTTATTGCCGCAATACCGGCCATAAAAAAAGCGGCGAGAACAAACGCCGAAACCCCAACCTTCATGAAATTCAAAACGAACGACTTTTTTGCGGAAAGGTAAGTTGCACTGGTGCCATTCATTTCAGAGTGTGTCCGCCGGTTCTGTATGGTGGGAACGAGATCGCCTGGTTCCACACGCGTTAAATTGGTTCGCCAGGTTTCGAAAGAGCGCAATCGAAACGGATTGGTACGGATTGGAACGATAGTTGTGCTTTGCCGGTAACATCGGGCTGCTAATGCAACGCAGAGCGCGTACGGCACGCAGAATCAGGTATCAGCGTGGGTTACGTTCGAGCGAGCGGCCAGGCCGACAAGGCAAGGGCAGGCTTGATCAGCAGAGGAAGAATGAGTTACCGGCTGCCCGCTGAAAGCACAGGCTTTTCTTGCGCCATGATTGGATGATGTCGATACTAAGGACCTGTTTTACATTAGTGCTCGCGCTATTTTTGGTAACGGCTACCACCAGCGCAGATAGCGACGCTGCCGATATGCGGGTTCTGACTGTGCCACCGGACGCGCAACGGTCACTTTCTCTGGACGGCTTCATCGGTGTCGCCCTATTTAAGGACGAGACCGTAACATTGCCGGACGTACTCAAGCGGCCCTTTCTCTTTTCGCCAATTGCCCGACACGACATCAATCTGGGTTTCGTGCAGACGTCAGCATGGATGCGCTTTGCACTCGCGCTACCTCCGCAGGCGGAGGGCTCGCAGAACCTGCTTCTGTCCCTCATGCCAAACTTCACGGACGAGCTTGAAGTCTACGTTGGCGTTCAAAAAGAGGGCATGACAGCAGACGACTTCAATCACTACGAAATGGGAGACCACTCCCCCCGATCGCAGGTGCACTTCAATACCTCCGCAAATATACTCCCTCTGGAGTTGGATCCAGGCGAGACCACCATCATCTACATCCGCGCGCGCAATCAGGATGCGAGTCTGAATGTTTCTGCAGAACTGCTGTCCACGTCCGATTATGAATATAGGTCGATTGTTCAAAACATCGTTCGGGGCATGTGGTTTGGCGGCATGTGTATATTGCTCGTTATCCAGTTCTTCTTTTTCTACTTCGACCGCAAGAAATTTTATCTCTTCATCGCCTTGGATATCCTCGCGGTGATCTCAACTTACTTTGGGAGTCTGGGTCTGGCGCGTCTGCTGTTCTTCGACGCTGGCGGCCTTGGCAACGACTATCTTACAAGCAGCTCATCATGGTTCGGGCTCACATTTGGCGCCATATCAATTGCCGCCATTTTGGAACTCAGTCAGCGGTATCCACGCATCAATTTTCTTTTTCGTTGCGCCGCAATCGTTGGGATTATCGGAGTCGTCTGTGTATTCATCGGTGTGAACCGGTACTTCACGCTCGTTGCCGGGCCGGTGATCCTGCTGCTAACGACGGCCGCTATGATCATAGCTATTCTTGATTTCGTCCGTCGGCGCAACGGGCAAAACGGGCTTAACCTTTCGGCCTTTACGGCACTTTGGGTCGGGTTGATCATAACGAACAGTCAGCGCTACGGTGTCTTGCCATTGCCAAGCTGGTTTGCCGGTTCGTATGCGCTCGCGAGCATCGTGCACTTCACACTGTTGACGGGTTCACTGTCGGTACGGCTTCGAAATGCGGAGGCTGCGACGAGGGAGGCTGATCGTCGCGCCCTTCAGATGGCAACCGTCTCAGAACAAAAGGCCAAAAATCTCGTTCGAGAACGCACGCTCGAACTAGAGAAAGCGAAGCTTCTGGCGGAAACAGCACTTGATGCCGAATTGAAGGCACAGGAGCAACAGGTTCGCTTCATGGAAGTGATTTCGCACCAGTATCGGACACCACTCGGGGTAATCAAGACCAATCTTGAAAGCGTTCGTCTGACCTTGCCAAACAGTGATGTTGCCAATCGCGAGCGGCTGGACAGAGCGAGTGCCGGCGTCAAGCGCCTTATCGAGGTCCTTGAAGTCAATTTAACTCGAAGCAGGCTGCAAGGTCCGAGTTACAAGCCGACTTTCTCGAAAACGAAGGTGACTTCGCTGATTGACGCGGCGTTATCTATCGCGCGTGACCTTAATCCAAGGGCTAAAATCACCATTACAGTCGACAACGTTTCCGAAGATACCTTTGTGTTGGCTGACAGGGATATGCTGCGGCTGGCGTTGGTTAATCTCCTGGAGAATGCGGTCAAGTTCTCGGTTCCGACCGGTAAATCTACCGTCGAGCTAAATGCGGCGTGCCATGACGAAAAAATCTTCCTGCGTGTGACGGACCAAGGTATCGGCCTCAAAGACGGAAATATGGACGAACTGGTAAAAATCGGCGCCCGGGGTGAGAATGTCGGTTACATTGAAGGAACGGGCGTTGGATTATCGCTTGTTGCGCGTACCGTTGAGACCCACAATGGTAAGTTCATGCTTTCTAACCGGGCCGAAGGGGGCACTGAGGCAGCTATCGTGCTGCCCGTATTCGATAAATTCGACTAGGACATGTCAACTGGCGCGTTTTCCCGCTTCCGGGCCATAAGAATATCAAGGAGTTATATCATTTGTGGAAGCAAGGCCTCGACCAGTCATCGGAGAACTTGAAAGCAAAATCCGAAAGCGAGAGGCAGGTCGTTCGTGTTGTTCTCGTTGAGGATGACTTCGAACTGAGACAGAGCCTTACAGATTTTCTCCGGCTAAACGGATTTTTTGTCACCTCAGTTGGAAGCGGCTCAGAGTTCGCATCAGTTATTCAAGCAGGTGTATTCGATGTTGCTATCGTAGATTTAAACCTGCCAGACACTAACGGCTTTGAGCTGACGCGTTTTTTGACTGAAAAGACCGATCTTGGAGTTATCATCCTGACAGCTCGCACTCTTCGTGATGACAGGATCCGTGGGTATGCGGAGGGAGCGAATCTATATTTCACCAAGCCGGTCGACGGAGACGAATTAGTATATGCCGTAAGAAATCTGAGGGATCGCATAAGGCGGATCGAGAACAGCCGAGAGCCCGCTCATACGTCGCGACCAACATGGCGTATCGATTGCGCGAGCTGGCGTCTCTTTTCTCCCCAAGGAATTGCGATAAAGTTGTCTTCTCGAGAGGCAAAGATGATCCTTTGCCTGGCAAAGGCGAGTGGTCGTATCGTTTCCAGGGCTGATTTAACATCGGCAATGGGCTATCTGGATCTGAACCCCGAAACTCGAAGTCTGGATGCAGTGGTCCGTCGACTGCGCTCCAAGGCAAGGGACGCAGGCTTGGATCTGCCAATCCATGTCGCGCACGGAGCTGGCGTCGAATTCTCTGTCGAAATTGACATCATGAAGTAACCGGCTTTGCGCCAAAGCAGGTTCTCGCAACGATGGCGTTTCCTGGCGGCGTCCGGAACCACTGATTGAAGTCACAGAAAGTCGGGGAGGATGCCAGATGCACTGCCGCTATCCTGAAAGGGAATATCCCGTCGCGACCGCAATTCGGGCATGTGTTGGTCCTGGTTGGCATTCTATAGAACGATCCGCGGGGCGTGTTACCGGACGTCGGAAGTCGCTTATTTCAACGAAGTCGGCTACGTGCGCGGCATGCATCTTATCGGGTCCAAGGCGCACATCGTGCGCGAATACCCGTGGGTGATGGACGAACCGAGCGAACTCATCGACGCTTCGCAGCGCATGTGGCTCAAAAACGCGAGAAATACGCTGATACGACGCCTCCGGTGCCCGCTGCACCTCGTCTATGATGGCGGTATCAATCTGACGAACGAAGCCGACTGGATCGGTCTTTGCTGATACTAAGGTCGTTTCGTCATCTAACTTGAAATACGGACGATCTGTCTGGAACAGGGTTGAGCCAACGTCGTCTTGCCACACTGACGCGGTCCGTTCACAAGTACGAATGGCGAACTCGCTCGGCTGTGCCTCTCGGAGAAAGGAGGTCAGAAGGACTCCCCCTTTCAATATATTTTTCCTCCTAGTCGCTACCAAATTCCAGGATTGCCGATACGTTCAGGTCGTAGTTGACATGCGTCTAATTCGGATCGCAACTTCCTCCGTTCCGGGAACTTGATAGGAACGGGCCAGCTATCGGGAAGAGTGAGCGGAGGTCTGTTGGAGTGGCAATTCAAATCGTATTGTTCTTGATGGCATTTGAACCTTGAAACTGCGGTCCAATTTGCCTAAACATCTAGATACATTATATAATCAGGCATCGCCGTTCTTCGGCAGGTCTAGCGAAAGAAGCTTCGAAAGCGATCACCATCGGCGATAGTCGTCTTTGCTGGAAAAGGTGCCTCGTTGGAGCCGAACGGCATTTGCGCGCGTAACCGCCATGTCTCCGGTATGTCCCAATGCCTTTTGATCTTTGCGTCAACCAGCGGGTTGTAGTGCTGAAGACTGGCTCCAATTCCCACGCCGGCAAGCGCGATCCAGACCGAAAGTTGCGCCATCCCGGAGGCTTGCTCGGACCAATCTGGAAAGTGATCAGCGTACAAAGGCCACTGATCCTGTAATATCCTGACCACATTTCGGTCCTCGAAGAAAAGAACTGCGCCTGCTCCGGCAGCGAAGCTGTCGATTTTTCTGAAGGCGTGCATCTTAGGCTCTCCTTCAACGATATGACTCAACTCCGATTTCACGATGTTCCAGAGTTTCTGATTTTCATCGCGGTGCAGGATCACAACGCGCGAACTTTGCGAATTAAAGGCTGAGGGTGACAGGCGAACCGCCTCGCGAATAATTGCATCAATCTCTTCGTCAGAGAACGCGATGTTTTTGCCCAGAAAATACTGTGTCCGACGTTTTGCAAGAAGTTGCACCGTCATACTGCGGCTATCGGGATTATGCGTTGGGAGGTTCAACTTTCTCTCCTGACTTTTCTATCAATTCAATCATGCGACCCCGATCGTGGGAAAAATAGGCTGCCAAAGCGAAACCCATTGTTGCGGAAAAAAGAACGATGCCAGCACCCTATGCAGCGTTATGCGATCCGCCAAGGTGAGGTCGATGCGGCAACGCTCCAATGAGCCGCTGCAGCCATACTGCTCGGTTTCCAGGGCGACGGCGGACACCGAATTTTACCAAGCACGGAACTTGCCCGTTTCGTTTATTCAACAAGACCTGCAGGGTCGCTGTAGGACGTCAGTGTGAGCACCGAACGTGGAGACTTGACAATTTCGCGCACCCGATGTTGCAGTAGCCGCACTTACCTGAGGGGGGAGTTGCTAATGTCGGAACCTGAGTCTGTCGAGATCTTGGACTTGATCTCCTTCATTCGGGTGGTCGAAACTGGGAGTATCGCTGGTGCGGCTAGCCGTTTGGGTATCGCTAAATCGATCGTCAGCCGCCGGGTCAGTCGGTTGGAGAATTTTCTAGGCGCAACGCTCCTCACACGTTCCCAGAAGGGAACAACCCTTACAGACGTCGGCCGCGAGTACCATGTAAGAGCAGCATCTGGGTTGGCCGAACTGGAATCAGCGCAGGAGATGGTCGTAAGGTCGACGACCGAAGCATCTGGTCAGGTTAGAGTTTCGGTTCCCGTCGCTTTCGGAGAGTTCTGTCTCGCTCCGCTGCTGGCAGAGTTTGCCCTCCTCCACCCAAGGATCCATTTCGATGTCCGCTTTGAGGACCGTCAGCCGGATCTTGTCGCAGAGGCGTATGATTTGGCCGTACGGATCGGAAGCATACCCGATTCCGCGCTGATCACGAGAAAACTTGCAAAGGTACGTTGGGCTGTCGTCGCCAGTCCATCCTATCTGGAAGCCAGAGGACGCCCCTCAAAGCCCGCTGAACTGGCTGCGCACAACGCCATACTCTACTCCTTCGATACGGTCAGCTGGCGTTTTCAAGGTCCGGATGGATGGGAACAAGTCCGCGTGAACTCACAATTCCGCACAGACAACGGTCAAATGATGCTTGCCGCGGCGCGCGGCGGACTTGGTATCGTGGTACTGCCCCTCTTCATGGTTCAAGAGTCGCTTGCCAGAGGTGAGCTCGAAGTCGTCGTCCCAGGCTATAGTCACGCGGGAGCAGATTTGCACATATTGATGCCACCAGCGCGCGCAGGCATCGCTCGAGTGCGCGCGCTGGTGAACTTCCTGTATGAGAAATTCGAACGTGAGGTGTAATGACTGCCGCTCGTCGAACTCAATAACCGCCGCCGGGAGTTCAAGACACGGCACCTTTAAGACCGGCTACTCTAAGTCTCAGAAACCCAAGGTGCCGTAATCCTAACGTCCATTGAAGATCACGACCGGCAAGGAGAACCGCAGGACCAGGCGGTCTTGACCGGATAGCGGGCGGTGGCTCCGTATTGCCGATGGCTTTCAAGTGGCCGTGCCAATAAGGCGGGCGAGCGAAACCTTAGCCAAATCGCGGAATTCCTGCCCGACTTGCGAAAGTGGATCGGTGACGCTGACACGCGGCTTGACGGAGGCCGCTATACGATCGCGCAGATCGGGGTCGGAAATGCTGGCATGTTCGACCAGTGCGCGGATAACAGTGTCGGTTGCGAACTTCTGAGCACTTAGCGCAAGGGCAGATTTCTCGCGTCTCTCTATTTCGAGTTCCGCATGGCTCTCTGCC
The DNA here is from genome assembly GCF_055382365.1 of Agrobacterium sp. 5Ca39. Classification (NCBI taxonomy): domain Bacteria; kingdom Pseudomonadati; phylum Pseudomonadota; class Alphaproteobacteria; order Hyphomicrobiales; family Rhizobiaceae; genus Agrobacterium; species Agrobacterium sp. 5Ca39. The sequence continues at coordinate 1,156,335 of NZ_AP026437.1, forward strand.
TTTCGGCGTCTCGACCGAATTCCGCGTTCTTTTTCCCAATAGCGGGCCGTGCCGCGCCCCAAATAGAGTATTTCCCAGGCGTGGTCTGGATCACCACCCTTGGCCGTGTCCGCATTCGCACCACACACGTGCAAAAACAGCTGACGCATGGCGGCATCCGCGAAGTAGGCTTGGGCGGTGGTTGGTGGTCCAAGTGGCTGAAATGCAGCCTCCGATTCCTTTGCCGCCTGGATGATGGCTGCATGTATCGCATCCATCATAGTTCTTTCCGCCTGCATCAAAGCGTCGACCTTGTCTTGCAAATCATTATCCTCTCGGAAGTTGCTGTATTCAATCAGAGGAGATGCCGACCAATTTTGTCAGATGTCTGCATCGGTCAGCCAAACTGGATTGGTAACATTAAGTGGAGATTACGCCGGAAGACCGAATGCGAATTTCAATTGAAGCTCCAGCAATCGATGCGCTGGCTTGAAGGAAGCACACCTTCTGACCAACTGGCTCCTTTTATCGCAACAAACCCGGCTTAAGAGCGATGTGCTTGTACTCGATAAAGTCCTCGATTGCGGCAACGCCGTTCAGCCTCCCGAGACCGGATTGCTTGAAGCCACCCTCCTCCGTCCCGTCATACACCTTGGCCCAGTCGTTGACGAACACGGTTCCGGCTTCGAGCGCCTGTGCGACCCGTAACGAGCGGTCAAGGTCCCGTGTCCAGACCGAGGCGGACAGGCCATAGTCGTTATCGTTTGCCAGCGCGGCTGCTTCCCGCTCATCGGAGAACCGCTGGATGGTGATCACAGGACCGAATGTTTCCTGCTGGACGACCGGCAGGCCGTTGTCGGAGACCTCCAGCATCGAAGGGCGAAAAAAAAGCACCTTTCGCCAAAGGGCCTTGTGTCACGGGACCTCCTCGAACGACCGCAGTTGCACCCGCTGACAGTGCATTTTTCACCACGTTATCGACGCGGGCGACGTTCTGCTTATCGATTAGCGGCCCCATGTCGCTTGCCGGATCGGATGCCGGCCCGACTTTGACGGCACGCAGCCGTTCGGCGAGGCCGTCGCGGACCCGTTCGTAGATCGAATTCTGTACGAGCAGCCGCGAGCCCGTCATACAGAACTGGCCGGCAAAGATGGTCAGTGCCTTTTCGAGAACCGGTAGCGTGGCGTCGATATCAGCGTCGTCAAATACGATCATCGGAGCCTTGCCACCGAGTTCCAACCCGAACCGCTTCATCCTCTTCGCACCGATGGCACCGATGGTGCGGCCGGTTTGCGTACTTCCCGTGAAGCTGATCGTCGGCACATCGGGACTTTCCACCAGAAGCGCTGCGCCCTCCGTACTCCTCTCGATGAACATGTTCAGGATACCACCCGGCAGGTCTTTCGCTTCCGCGAGAACCTCGGCCAGGACGCTGGCGATTTGCGCCGTCTGGCCGGGCATCTTGACGACGACCGCGCAGCCGGCGGCAAGTGCCGGAGCGAAGGAACGGACCGCAAGAATGACAGGAGAATTCCAGGGAACGATAATCCCCGCCACTCCCATCGGCTGGCGTAGAATCATGGAGAGGCTGCCGGGCTTGGGCAATGTCGCCCGCCCTGCCTCCGTACGCGCCATCGCAGCCCAGTATCGAAGCTTGCTCGGACTTCCGTCGATCTCCAGTGCCGCCTCGCCGAGCAGTTTGCCGTTCTCAAGCGAGAGGATGTCGATCAGGCGTTCGCGATTTCGCTCGATTGCCGATGCCATCTGATCGAGCACCCTTGCACGAAGCTCGGCATCGTCGCGCCAGGGGGTTTCGCGGAACGCGCGTTTTGCGGCTTCGATGGCAGAGTGCGCGGCCGCTCCGCCATCATCGGGATAATCTCCGATCGTCTCATATGTCGCTGGATCGATGGAGCGGCCGCGTTTGGAAGACGAGACAAAGGTGCCGTCGATCCAGTTATGTGCGGAAATCGTGGTCATTGACTTGTCTTTCTGACGTTGCAAGGGTGCGCGAGATATGACCCGCCCTTTGAGTGGCGACCTCCGCATATATCGGGGCAGGCCTTGCCCGCCCGATTCCGGGTTGGGGTGGCGGACGAACCCGGTTAGGTCAGGAACGGTGGCGGATTTTCGCCCCGCAAACGATAATTCGGCCGGGGCCTTTCCAGGCGGATAGATTCCAGCACGGTATAGGCGTGGTATTTCGTCTGGGTCGTCACGCCGGCAAGCCGCTCGGACCAGAGCTGGCCATTGCTGCTCTTCTTTTCCAGGACGTATTTCGTGGCGAAATTGGCCATAGAATTGATCCAGTTCTCGGTGCCGGAAAACACCTGGTCCCAGCCCGCGCCCTCCAGGATGCTCACGAGCGCATCCGACCGGCTGAATCGAGCCACGGCCGCCTGCGCTCCGTCGAGGACGTCCTGGAAATATTCGATTGAAGCCGCGACCGTTTCCGGCGTCCCGTACTTCATGTGATGGCCGGCGACGAGGAAATCGAAGTCATATTCCATCAGTTGCTTCTGGGCTTCGTACCAGCCAGTGATATTTTGCGATGCGTCGCAATGCATGAAGGTGGCGCTGCCGGGGCTGACGATATCGATGACGGTCAGTACCTTTTGCGCCGGCGCATAGATGAAGATATTGCCGGGGCAGTGGTTCTCGCCCTTGTAGGAGAGTTCCAACGTCACCCCGCCGACGACAAGCAAATGATCCTTGTGGAATGTCAGGGTTGGCACCGGTCGGTTTGGATCGGGGAACCGCTTCAGCAATTCCCTGGTGATGTCGTGCGCGACGATCTCGACATCCGGCCCGAAAACCGAAGCGGCACCGATGTGATCGGTGTGCCAATGGCTGTAGATCACGTGCGTTACCGGCTTGTCCGTAACGTCTTCGATCGCGGCCAGCATGTTTTCACCGATCGTCGGCGGTGCGTCGATAGCGACGACACCATCGCTGGTCACGACGAAGGCCGCGTCATAGCCGCCGCTGGTGACCCAATAGAAACCGCCACGAAGCTCCTCGACATGGTAGCCGAGCCTCTGGAAGCGGTCGGAGGAGAAATACTCAGGATAATATCCCGGCGGATCAGCCGGGTGCTCCCCGGCCTCCGGAAAGCCGTAATGGTCGATCCCGAAAAAGTTGGGCTCGTCGGTTGCTTTGATCAGCTTCTGGTGTCGGTCGCACATTTACTCAATCCTCAATGTTCGCAATATCGAAAGAAGTGGGTGGTTAAGCGGCTTGCGGGGGAAAGCGCAGGACAGCCTTGATCACGCGCCCCGCCGCGACATCGTCAAACGCCCCGTTGATGTCGGCGAAGTCGTAGAAAGTGAGCAGCCTGTCGAAGGGAAAACGACCGTTTCGATAGAGACCGACCAGTTCCGGGATCATCAGGCCGGAAATGGCATCGCCCTGGATAATCCCGATGAGGCTTTGCCCTACCGTGAGCCGGGATGCGTCGACAACCGCGCCCGAATGGCCGTTGAAGGCGACGAAACCGAACTGCCCCATCGGAGCAAGAGCGCCGATGCCGGCATCGAGGTTCTCCTTCCGGCCGCTCGTGTCGAGGACGTATTCGACGCCGCGAGAAGCGATATCCCTGATCGCCGAGGCAACATCGGTTTGCTCACGCGGGTTGACGCAATGCGTCGCGCCGAGGTCGGAAGCGAGTTTCAGCCGTTCGGTACTGACATCGACGGCGATAACGACAGCCGCATCGGCAATCTTTGCAGCCATGACCGCCGCCAGGCCGACTGCCCCTACACCGAAGATGGCGATAGATGCGCCTACCGGCACGTTGAGCGCCTTCAAGACGGAGCCGGCGCCGGTCTGAAAGCCGCAACCGAGCGGCCCAAGCAGTTCAAGCGGCACGTCGTCCGGGACCTTGACGGTATTGCGCTGGTGAGCGAGCGCATATGTGGAGAATGAGGACTGACCGAAGAAGTGCGCATTGAGCCTGTTCCCGTCGGACGCTGCAACGCCGATCGTTCCATCGAGCCTGGCGCCGGCGAAATTCGTTTCCCAGACGTGGTCGCAGTAGGCCGCATGGGAAGACATGCAGGGCTTGCAGTGGCCGCAGGAGTGATAGGAAAGAACGACATGATCGCCGGGCTTGAGATGCGATACGGTCGATCCGACGCGTTCAACGATGCCGGCGCCTTCGTGGCCGAGGATCGCGGGGAGCGGCGTCGGCATGAGCTGTTGCCTGACATGCGCATCGGTTGCACAGATGCCCGTAGCAACCATGCGGATGAGCACTTCGTCGGGGCGCGGCGCCTCAAGCTTCACTTCACGGAGGATGAAGGGGCCGTTTTTTTCTTCCAGTACGGCTGCGGTGGCGGATTGGGTCATCTGTTCCTCCATGGGCTGATTGCGGATACCGGGGCGAATGATCCCGCTCACGGACCAAGGGCGATCCATGTTCGGAAGGCTTGATGAAATCCGCTTGAGTTTCGAACGAGTGGTGGTGAAGCGGCTTGTGTTCTCAGCCCGTTTGCGGGTCTGCTGTTCGCACACATAGCCGTGCTGTCGAACGGCTAAAGACAGCAATGGCGGAACGTCGGGTTCCTGATAACGAAACCCCTTGTGGTTTCGTGGCGGCTGGAAAGCGATATCAGGCAGGTCGCATCGTGCCGGCATTCGGGAATTTGCCTTGGCGGTATGCGGCATAGTAGCCGGCAAGCTCCTCTTTGGAGCCTGCGATAAATGGGCCTTGTGCTACGACATGGATTTTTTGCGGTTGGCCTGCATACAAAAGCACGCGCGCGCCATCTTCACCCGCTTTCAGCCTTATGGCGCTTTCACCGTCAGTTGCCACCGGATTGGTCCAACCGACCTTATCCGTCGTTAGCGTCGTCGCTCCGGTGCCTGCTTCGATTTCGCCCGCGATGACCACGACAAAGCCATTATAGGATGACGGCAAAACCTGCTCAAACTCGGCTCCCGCCTCAAGCCGAATGTCGACCAGGGTTACGGGCACGGCATTCTTCGTCGACGCGACGATCCCTGCCGAGCGGCCGCTGTAAACGGTCGCCACGAAGCCATCGCCGCGGTGTCCCGGCATTTTGTCGCGCCTCAGGATCTGCACCCTTGGCGCCATATTGCGGTCCTGCTCGGGAAGAACCAGCCATAGCTGAAGCAGACGCATTCCTGTCGAGACCTGGGCATCTTCCGAATGGACGATGCCGCTTCCGGCGGTCATCCACTCCACATCGCCCTCAATTAGACGCCCACCGGTATCTGCCATCGTGCCGTCAAGCATGAACGTGACGGTCTCCAGGCCGGCATGTGGGTGGGTCTCGCCGAATTGCCCCTCTCCGGTCACATGGTCGTCCGCCATCAAGAAGAACGGATCAGTTGCGGAAAAATCTCCTGGCGCGACGACGAGGGCCGCCTTGTGCCGCTCGCCTGCGAAACCGGGCCCGAGAGGCGGTGTCGTCGTAATCCTGCTGATGGACCTGTGAAGCATCTTTGCCTCCTGAAGTTAAGTGCGCCCATCCGCTCTATTGCGAATGAAGGGCGCCTCGAATGATGTCGCTGATTTTGAGCGAATGACTGCTCGCAGCAAGTCGCGATAGTTCGAACCTTATGTTGCCAAACCAGCAACGCCGCAGGCCATCGAAGTTGGGTTAGACTGCGGCGGATTGATGCGGTCAATCGAACAAGAGAGCACGATGATGAGACTGACGCGCCGAGTTGGCAGCTTTTTCCGTGAGGAAACATGGGACTTTCCCGAGCATGAAAGACCAGTCGTCGCTGGGTCGCCGGCGACGCCTGAGCATGCCGTGACGCTGCGGACCGCCTATGCCCTCGTTGCAATTCTGGTCGGCCTGACAGGCGGGCTTGGCAACGCGCTGGTCATGGTCAACGTCACGGAACTACAGGCAGGCTTGGCGTTGAGCTCCGTTCAAGCGGCCTGGCTGCCAATGGCCTATGCCATGACCAATATTTCCGCCAATCTGCTGCTGATCAAGCTCCGGCAGCAATATGGCCTGCGTGTATTCACGCAGCTCGCCCTTGGCCTGTATGCCCTCCTCTCCCTTACCCATCTGTTGACCGCAGATCACTGGCTCACACTTGCCATCCGGGCTGCAAGCGGCTTTGTTGCGGCGGCGTTAACGCCGTTGTCCTTGTTCTACGTGATGCAGGCCCTTCCAGGCCGTTGGCGCATCCGGGGCCTCATACTTGGCCTTGGTATCTCGCAATGCGCGTTCCCGCTCGCAAGCGTCGTCTCGCCATGGCTGTCTGTCAGCGCGCATTGGCAGTCGATATTTCTGTTCGAAGCCGGGCTTGCATTTCTCTCCTTCGCCGCCGTCGGTGCATTTCGGCTGCCACCCGCCGAGCGAGAGCGAGCATTCGAACCTTTGGATTTCCTCACCTTTCTGCTTTTGGGTGGTAGCCTCGCTATGATTGCAGCAGTGTTGGGGCTCGGACGACTGGAAGGATGGTTCGAGGCGCCTTGGATAATCTGGTTTCTGTCACTTGCGCTTCCAGTTATCATCACCGCGCTGATACTCGAGAACGGCCGGACCACACCTCTCCTCAACCTGCGTTGGCTTGGGAGCGGTGATATTGTCCGCTTTGGTTTTGCAATCCTCATGGCCAGGATCGTCCTTGCCGAACAGAATGTTGCAACCAGATTTTTAACGGCGCTAGGAGGCAGCGACGAACACCTCAGAACACTTTCGATAGTCACCTTTGTCAGCGCTGTTGTGGGCGTGATCGTGAGCGCAATAACGGTAAATGTCGAAAAACTGGCGATCCCCATGACGCTGGCGGTCACCGCGATAGCTGCTGCGACACTTGCCGACAGCTCGGCCACGAGCCTTGACCATCTGCCCTGGTTTTACCTGTCCCAAGCGGTGATCTCATTCGCCGCCATGTTTTTTCTTGGGCCCGCGCTGGTGTTAGGCATCACGAGCGCGCTGCAGAAAGGCAGCCGAGAACTCTTGAGTTTTACCGTCCTTTTTGGGGCAGTCAATTCGATGGGCGCTCTCACCGGCCAGGCCCTGTTCGGCGCCTGTATCGACGGCATCGCGATTGCTTCGCAAAATTGGGTCCTTGCCCAACAAAACGCCTTGCGCCTAGCGGCGGTGTTGGCTTTCTTAACCGCGGCCTATCTGGCTGTGCTCCTCGTAATTCGCATTCGCCATAAGCTGGCGGAAATTCGCCGTGATAAACACATGTCCACTAACGGTGCTGCCCATATCGATCCGGTTGGTCCGACCAAGCGGCAGTCAGGAATGCCTTGGCACCCGCCGACGCTTTCGTTTCAGGCGCGAGTGGTCTTGAGCGCTATTGCGACAACCGGGGCAATACTTCTTTTGGTCGCAGTGTGGCCACAGGAGCGGTAGGTGATATCCACCGCGTGGATGTTCGCTCATACTATTTATCGATTTCATCGCAGTGCCGAGGGTCGATTACATCTTGCCCAGGACGCCGGGGAGCGTTCGGTAACGTGACCTGGAGCATTACAGATGTCGGATAAGAAATTTCGTGTGGGTATTATTGGAGCGGACACTCACGCAAGTTGGGCGGGCGCATCGCATGTGCCAGCCCTGGCGTCACAACCTCACCTGACGCTGGCGGCAGTCGCGACCCGACGCGAGGAAAGCGCCAAGGCGGCGGCCGAAGCATTCGGCGCAGAACTCTGGTTTGCCGATCCCTATGCGATGATAAGAGATGAGAGCATTGAGGTCATCACGGTCGCCGTGAAAGTGCCGGCACACAAGGAGCTCGTGATGGCCGCCCTGCAGGCAGGCAAATCGGTCTATTGCGAAGCGCCTCTGGGCGCAACGCTGTCGGAAACAAACGAGATGGCTGCGGCAGTGGGGTCTTTGCATACCGCGATCGGCCTGCAAGGCCGGCATAATCCTGCGGTCCGGCGTGCGGCCGAACTGGTCGGTTCAGGAAAACTCGGGCGCTTGATGTCCGCACGTGTCGGCGCGACCACATTCGGCTACGGTCCTCAATCTCCAAGCGTGTACGACTATTTCAACAAGGCCGCTTCCGGCGCCAGCTTCATGACGATTACGGCAGGCCACGTGCTGGACGTCATCGAGGCAGTGCTTGGTAACATTACCGAGGTCGATGCGCGCACGGAGTTGCTCTGGCCGGAGATCGAGATCGTCGATACAGGTGAGACTTCGAAGCGAGAGGTTCCGGATCATCTCGATCTGATCGCAAAGACGGCAAGTGGTGCGCCTGTGTCCGTTCAGATTCTGGCTGGCGTCCCTGCAGAAGACGCGAGTTTCGTTTTTGAGATCCGTGGCTCGCAGGGCTCGCTTATGCTCACCGGCAATCACCTGGCAGGCGTACAGGTCGGAGACATTTCAATTTCGTCAAGCCTGGAATTTGCTGCGCCCGACAGGCCGGTCTCCAATGGTGTCAGCCCAACAGCCGCCGATTTCTGGGCAGGAGCCGCTATCAATGTCGGGGAGGTTTATGCCTCCCTGGGGCGGGATCTGACGAATGGTACATACACCACTCCAGGTTTCGACCATGCCCGCCATAACAGCCGTTTGATCGCAGCCGTCGAGCTTGCGGCAAGAACAGGTGAGCGGCAGCACATTGGTTGAGATGTCCCAGACGGCCCGGCATTCGCAACGAGTGTCGAGCCGTCCGTAAGCGCAAGCCGTACGGAAATGCGCTCAACGAGACCGTGCGCAACATCGGCCAACATCAGAAAAAGGACCACATCATGCAAATGCGCAAGCTCGGTGAGAGCGGGTTGTTCGTGTCGGAATTGTGCTTCGGCGCCATGACGTTCGGCGGGACGGACGGATTATGGGGCAAGGTGGGGAGACTCGACCAGGAGGATGCCGATGCACTGGTCAAGGTCGCTCTCGACGCCGGCATAAACCTGTTCGATACAGCAAATGTCTATGCCCGCGGACGTAGCGAAGAAATACTGGGACGCTCGTTGAGGAACCTTGGCGTGTCGCGCAGAGATGTCGTGATCGCCACCAAAGTCGCCTCCGCCATGGGTGACGGACCGAACCATCGCGGCGCTTCGCGTGGTCATATAATCTCCGAATGCCGGGCAAGCCTCGGCCGGCTGGGTGTGGATTACATTGATCTATACCAGATTCACGCCTTCGATTCCGCGACGCCGATCGAGGAAACGCTGGAGGCGCTCGACACACTCGTCCGGGCCGGCGATGTTCGCTACATCGGCCTTTCGAACTGGGCCGCGTGGCAGGTCATGAAGGCGATCGGGATAACACGCGCCAGAGCCCTCGCGCCCGTAACATCACTGCAGGCATATTATACGCTTGTCGGGCGCGATCTGGAACGCGAGATTGGCCCGCTGCTCTCATCGGAACGTGTTGGCCTCATGGTGTGGAGTCCACTTGCCGGCGGCTATCTCACCGGAAAGTACTCCGCCGGTGGTAACGCAGCAGGCGGCCGACAGACGGAATTGGATTTTCCACCCATCGATCGCATCCGGGGGGAGCCCCTGATCGCGATCCTTAAAGCCGTCGCGGAGAAACACGGCGCTAGCCCGGCGCAGATCGCGATCGCCTGGTTGCTGAAGCAAAGCATCGTCTCGACCGTCATCGTCGGTGCCAAGCGCTTCGAGCAATTGCAGGAAAACATTCAGTCCGCATCGATTGCGCTGGACGATACCGACTTGGCGAAGCTCGATGAGGTCAGTCGTCTGCCTGTCGAGTATCCGGGTTGGTTGCTGAATGACGGAAACGGACACTCTCGCTGACGTGGAAAAGATGCTTGAGATCGATGAAGGATGAGTTTAATTATCCATCCCATGAATTTACACGGTATCGATCTCAATCTTCTCGTTGCCTTTGATGCCCTCAATTCCGAGCGCAATGTGACACGCGCCGGAAGCCGTATTGGCCGGACCCAACCGGCCATGAGCGCGGCTTTGTCGAGATTGCGGTTTCTGCTGCGGGACGAATTATTCGTTCGCGGGCCGAACGGACTTCAACCTACACCGCGAGCGGTAGAACTTGCCGAACCGATCTCACTTGCTCTGCGGGACATCCAGCGGACATTGCAATTCACGCAGGGTTTTGATCCCGGCAGATCGACCGTATCTTTTTCCATTGCCGTTTCGGCACATGCAGGTTCAGTCATATTGCCGCGCCTCCTGTCGCTGCTTGAGGAAAAAGCCCCCGGAATTGATATCAAGGTCAGGGATTATAGCAGCCGTGATGACGCGGTTTCCCTGCTCGACAGCGGCGGCGTTGATCTGACGGTCGGCATTCCCCCCACGCCCACGAGCCGAATCCTGAGTGCCCGGCTTTTCCAGGAGCGGTTCGTTTGTATCCTTAGGAAGGATCATCCAATCCTCGGCCGCCCTTTCGATCGCGAGATGTTTCTGTCTCTGAGGCATATTCTGGTGGCACCCGATAATGAGGGACTGGATGTCGCCGATGCCGCACTGGCTTCGAAGAATTTCAGGAGGCGGGCGGCCGTGACTATTCCCCATATGCACGCCGCGCCGGCATTGGTTGCATCGTCGGATATGGTCGCGACCGTCATCGAAAGCGTGGTTGCTCATTCAGGCTTTGCGGAGCGTCTTGCAGTCTTCGATTTCCCGCTCCCCCTAAACCCTGTCCCATTCGTGCTGTCCTGGCATCGTCGCAATGACGGGCACCCGGCCCAGCAATGGCTGAGAAACGGTCTGCTCGCGGCGTTTCCCCACGTGTGGCTCTCTTCAGAAAATATCTGCAGCGATCTTGCCCCGCAGTATTACTAGGCGGCCATCGTATCGCGGCAAGCAGCGAACGCGTCACGATCAGTTTGCCATCACACGGCCATCGGCGTCTGATGCACGACGATTGGCGCGTGGAACGGAACGCGGTCGTAAAGGTCAACGATGTCCTGGTTCATAAGGCGGACGCAGCCGGATGAAACAGCCTTGCCGATGGATTGCCATTCGGGATTGCCGTGGAGACGATACAGCGTATCTTTTCCGTTCTGGAAAATATAAAGAGCGCGAGCGCCGAGCGGGTTATGCAGTCCAGGATCCATCCCTCCGTTTGCTACAGAGTATTTTTCCAGTTCGGGTTGCCTCGCAATCATCTCGCTTGGCGGCTTCCATCTTGGCCAATGCTGACGCCAGTGGATATATCCGTTCCCTTCCCATGAAAATCCGTCGCGCCCGATGCCAACGCCATATCGTAACGCAGTTCCGCCGTTTTCCACCAGATAGAGAAATCGCCTTGGCGTATCGACGACAACAGTTCCCGGCGCCTCCCCGGTCGGGTCAGCAACGCGCTGCCTGAGATATTCCGGGTTCATTCGCTCAAAAGGAACTGCAGGAACGACATGTCCCCCGTCCTCAAATGCAGCGTAACGGGAAGCGAGATCCGGGTCGACCGGTGAAGGCTGCGGAGTGGCAATGGGCTGGGGCGAGCCTGGCGCCGATCTTTCTTGGACTGTTGTGCATCCGCCGAGTATGACCGGCGCGGCTAAAGAGCCGACTATGAACGTACGACGGGATATGAAACTGTTTCGGTTCTGCATCATGGAAGGCGACTTTCGGATTGCGGCTGGCACACGTGCTTGCATCGCACGGTATCCTCCAACAGAGGGAATATTCCATATCTGCATGAGTGATAGCCGTCATAACCGTTGGCTATGCCATGCGCCGCTACCGCTGCACCGGGGAGATCCCGTCAATGTTCCTGAGCCGCGGCATAACAAAGTCCGTAAATGCCCGGACGACCGGTCGCATGAACTTTGTGGACGGATAGGCGAGAAATGCTTCGGTAGATCGCAGCCAATATTCGGGAAGCACCCTTACAAGCTCGCCGCTGGCCAACAAGTCCAATACGAGGTTCTTCTGCACAAGTCCCACACCCCGTCCTCGTAAAAGTGCTGCAATCATGACATGCGCATTGTTCGTTATGAGCAATGGCCTGACGGTGACGTCTTCGGCGCGCGCATCAGCTCCCAACAGGGAAATAGTATTGCGCTGGGCAAGCATCTTCGGAGTGCCAATAACCTCAAGCTCTGAAAGTCGTCCCGTGTCGTCAATCTGCCCTACCTGTTGCAGGTAGAGAGGGGAAGCGACGAGAAATCGCTCCACCCATCCGATGCGGCGTGCGATGACGTCCTGATCCTCGATTTTCCCGTAGTGAACTGACAAATCGAAATTATCATAGACCAAGTCGACTGTGCGCTCGTCGAGAGCCAGTTCAACGGAAATCCCGCAATACTTATCCTGAAATTCCCCGACTATCCGTTCGAGATGACCAACACCAATGCAGGATGGGGCGTGAATTTTTAGATTGCCTTCGATTTCACCTGTGTTGATGCGAACGCCCTCCAGCGCCGCGTCGATCGATGCGATCGCAACACGGCTGGCCTCGTATAATTCGAGCCCATGGGCCGTCGGGCGAACGATTTTCGACGAGCGCTCCAGAAGCCTGGCTTGAACGTGCCGCTCGAGGTTCGAAATATGCTTCGTGACCGCCGGCTGCGTTACCCCCAGGTCCCGTGCCGCAGCAGTAATCGACCCCTTCTCGACGGTGCGGATGAAGGCTTTTAAAGCAACGTTGATATCCATGATATTGCTCTTGATTATGATTGACCCCAGCCATAACCAGATGTTTGGAATATGGCTTGATGATGTCTGGACGCGGGACAGGGGCGCATTTCAACGTCATGGATCCGATTGCCGCCCGCGACCGGTCAATCATCTCGCGACTATCAGCGCAAACCGCACAATCACCGCTTGGATTTCAGCCCGCTGTTGATTTCCCTCAGTAATTGTTTCTGCTGATCGTTCGTATTCTCCAGGGCATGAAGCCAAAGCAGCGTTGCCGCCTGACGCTTCCTGCCGCCGCTCAACGCGTTGTCGAAGTCTCTCATCCATGATCCAAGATGGGCGATGTAATCTTCGGCAAGAGCTGAAATCTCGACGTCGTCACTATCTGGCCCCAACGCGTCGAAACGATCCCCCAGCTCTCGCACGGTAGCACCATATTCGAGATCCGCGAGTTGATCATAGAGCCGGGCCAGTTCTGCGCGCTGCCCTTGATCCAAAAGGTGTGACAGGAGTACGGATTGTTCCCGACCAGCCCGCACCGCTTTAGGGTCTCGCCCGACCTCCAGCGGCATCAGAGAGGCAGCAAATTCCGGCGCCATGTCGGGCGGTCCTTTGCCGTCACGCAGGGCTGTGACAGTCCGGCGTTGACGCTCCAGAAGTTCGATCTGCCGCGTGAGCCCCTCAAGAAGGGCGTCCAAACTGTCCTCGCTCATTTCGGCACGACCGTCGAGAAAGGCTGGGATTTGCGAGAGCGAGAAACCGAGCGCTGTCAATTGACCGATACGCAGCAGTCGGATCAAATGCGGCACGCTGTAAGCGCGATACCCATTGTTCTGTCTTGGCGGCTCCGGCAAAAGTCCGATCTGGTGGTAGTGCCGCAGCGTGCGGATGCTTACACCCGCCAGTCCTGCAATCTCCTTACTGCGCATGCGCCGCCCTCATTACTCGCCCCTCAAATGCCGTGCAAGAAAGCGCTCGATCCTCCGATAAAGCTCAATATTGCTATCCTCGTTGATGAACCAGTGTCCTTCGCGCTCGTTGAGAAGATAGTCGACCTCCACACCATTCGCACGCACCCTTTCCACCACCAGATCCGCCTGTGCCTTTGCAACGCGCACGTCGTTCGCGCCGTGAACCACCAAAAGCGGTTTGGAAATGCAATCAAGCCGGCTGACCGGCGAGCGTGCAAGCATGTCCCGGTTCTGCGTCTCAATATCAGGATCGCCCATGTAAGAAAGGTAGGTGTTGATCAGCGCAGGTCGTACGAACGGGACGGCCCCATCCACCAGCATCCGGAGATCGGACATGCCGGAGTAGGAAATGGTTGCGGCGAAGCGCTCCGGCGTGAAGCTGGCGCCCACCAGCGCGGCGTAACCGCCATAGGAGCACCCGTAGATCGCTACCCGTGCCGGGTCGGCAATACCCTGCCCGATTAGCCAGTCGAGCCCGTCGATCAGGTCGTCATGCATGCGCCCGGAGAACTCCCCTATAGCTGCTTGCATGAACGCCTTGCCATAGCCGGTCGAGCCGCGAAAATTCACCTGCAGCACGGCATAGCCGCGGTTGGCGAGGAACTGCACTTCCGGATCATAGATGCAGGCGTCGCGATACCAGGGCCCGCCATGGACCAGAAGTACGGTCGGCAGCGCACGCGGCTCATCCTTGGCAGCGAACCAGACGGGCAGCGTGACATGGCACGGCAACGTCAATCCGTCGCGCGACAGCACATCGACGGGTCGCACACTCGCCAGCCGCTCGGCTTTGAGCGCTGAGAATCGCTCGCCAAGCACATACGCTTCACCGCTCTCATGTTCGTAAAGCCATGTCGTGCCGGGATGCCGGTCATCCCAAAATTCCGCCACCCATTGTCGCCCATCGGCATCGCAGGAAATGTACCCTATTTCCGCCTCTGACAGCCGCTGTAGGCTGTCTAGCACGGCGGCAAAATGCGCGTTCAGAGGCCGTATCAGCTGTCTTTTGCCAAGATAACGCAGTCCCAGCAGCTCGCCTGTCACAGGATTGGTTATCAGGCTCGAGGGAAAGCGCGGATCGGCCTCTGGCCGCGGCGTATCGAGGCTGAAATCGGGCTGGCTGTCGACTACCCTGTGCGTGCCCGTCGCAAGGTCAATGGCAGCAAGATAGGTGTGGTCGCTGCCCGCGTTGCAGCCAACCAAGATGCTCTTTCCATCCGCCGCCACCATAAGCGGCATCGGGCCGATTGGCTGGTCGCGTCCGCTCAGCTTCGCCAACGCGGTGAAAGCACCGTTCTCGTACCGAGCCAGTTCGTGGTCACCCCCGTCGTTGATGATGAAGGCATGCAGTGCGTTCGGCGTAATGATCCAGCGTACGAACCGACCGGGACTAATGGCAGCGACCCTGGTTTCAGCGCTTTCGATATCGACCTCGTACAGGTCGATCAAACCCGGACTTCTGAGGTTCATCTGCACGAAAGCCTTGCCTGGAAACGCGGCGGACAAGTCCAGTCCCATTACCCGCACACCGGAATAGGGCGTCAAGTTGACAGTCCTAGCCTTCCCGCCCACCGTCTCTGCCCCGTCCACCTCCACACGATGAAGGTGCCAGTTCTCGTCGCCCTGGGTGTCTTGTACGAAGAGGATGTAGCGAGCATCACGCGTCCAACTGAAGCTGTCGATATTGCGCATGTCATCGCTAGTCAGTCGCCGCGCCGCGCCTTGTCCGACTGGCCGCACCCAGATATTCAACCGCCCATGCCAGGGCGCCAGATAGGCCACCAGCCGGCCATCGGGCGAAATCTGCGCTCGCGAAAATTCTGGCATTCCAAAAAGCGTTTCAATCGGGATGAGATCAGGTGCAGTCATGTCGAACCTCGCATCGCCGACGGCGCCATCGCGGGCCGCCAGACCCAAACAATATCGACACACTGCCTGAACTATGACGTCGCGTCGGGGTCAACCGTGAAAGCCAGCTTGGCGCGGAATCACGTAATTTCTGCGTAACTGTGAGATTCCATATGGGTCTGGCGGGATCGCGCTTCGCTCTCGCAATTGACTGACTTGCCTAAAAAAAAGGTACACCAAATGAGCAAAGCCTCCCAAGATCACATCGTCATTCGACGCCTGTCTGCCGGAACAATGTTCGCAGGCCTCCTTATCCTGACCGGTTGCCAGACACCGGAACAGGAACGCTACGCCGATCTCGACACCTGCTCTGGAATGGGCGCACGATACGGATCATCGTCACATACCGCATGCATGCTCCAGCAACAGCAGCGTCGCGACGACGCGCAACTGCGGGCCCTTGAGTCGGCAAGGCTAAGCCAAATCATGGCAGAAGATGCACGCCGGCAGCATGAGCGCATGAGAAGAGAGCGACGACGGGACTAGTTCCGAGTTCGGTGTGAGGCTCGAGCGGAGACGTTTGCGCCCAGCCTCTCACCAATGATGCGCCCCTTTACGCAAACCGGATCTCGTCAAAGCCACTATATCGGAAAACGGTGGCTCAACTGGTTCTGATCTTCGTATTCGATAAAGGTCCGCGACGTGTTGAAGCCGCTTTCCAACACCGGACACACGCTGGGATCCGACCACACCACTGTACCGAAGTCGGACTTCGTTTGCATTGCCCGGCGCCCACCCATCGACCTGGAGCGTGATACGAAAGCACGCTGGTGCTTACGCCGTTGCTCGGCCTTCGGGTTGCACGCGCAAAGATCAGCCACAGCACATGCTAGAACCCTCCCTGGGTTTTTAGGGGTTGAGATGCTGGCGATGACCCGTCAGATTGGCCTGTGTGATCGCCTCAAGCACCCGGTGACGATCGAGCGCGACCGCGAAGTCTGGTGCATCTGCGGTTCCGTCGCGGAGGTCGGCGGCGAGTTGGGCGTAGAGCCGGGCGACCCCCGCCGCGGGCGCTTCGAGTTGCAGGTCGGGAGCCGCATATGCTGCTGGGACCTGTAGCTGCTGGACAGGCTCGCTGCCGCGGCGCAAGGTGATGGTCATATCACCGAAGTGGATGTTGCCCGACGCCGTCTCCACGCGCAGACTGCCTTCCGTGCCCTGGATCTCCCACACCAAGCCGGCGGACTGTCCGGCGCTGTAGTGCAGAGAAGTGACGATCCCACCTTCGAGAGCGCCGGCGACGATGATCTCGTCCGGCGCATCCTTCGGGAGGGACGAGCCATCCGAAAGGCGGACGCCGTCGCCGCGCTGATTGGCGACGATGGCGGACAAGCTCTCGAATCCGCCGAGCACATGGGCCAATGGTTGGAGCGCGTGGCCGAGCATGATGCTTTGAAGCGTCGCGCCATTCGCTGCAAGAGCCATGTACTCGAATGGCGGGTCGTATCGGCCGACCCACATGTCGTCGTTCAGATGCGCTCGGATGCTCGTGCTGAGCGGCATGCCGATCACGCCCTGACGGATGAGGTCGTGAAGGTAGCGGATTGGCGGATGCAGGCCGCCCTGCAGGCCAATAACCGTACGCAGCCGCCGTTTGCGGGCAAGCCCCTCTATCGCTCCGGCTTCCGATAGATTTCGCGCGAGCGGCCATTCGCAATAGACCATCTTGCCCGCGGCGAGCGCGTCGGAAACGATCTGCTGGTGATCCGAAACCTTGACCGCAACCACCACCAGGTCGACCTCCGGCCGAACGACCAGTGCCTGATGTGTGTCAAAGGCGAGATCGGCGCCCAGTCGGCTAGCGGTCGCGTTCGCACTCTCCATACGCGTCGTGCTGACGGCGCGAATCTGGAATGCATCGAGCGCCCGCAGTGCCGGGACGTGCGCAACTCCGCCCCAGCCTCGATCGGCACTGGCGCCGACGATGCCGACGCCGATCCGGGTGTTTGGTGAATTGGTCATGTAGGCGTGCTCCTGTCTGGTGCAGCCCGGGCAATGCTAGCCTTGCTGCGTCACATGGTTTCGTTTCCCGACAAATGATTGGGCGCAAGCGCGGGGAGTTAAGCGTGTCTCCAATGGGCCTCGAGTTCGCGCGCGACATCGGCCGGACGCTCTATCATCGGCCAATGCGAGGCGCGCAGCTTAACGACGGCGCGTGCGTGCGCGGCGTTGCCGAGCTCGTCGGCGAAGCGGTGCGGCAGAAACGGATCGTCCAGGCCCCAGATCACGAGTGCTGGCGCCGTTATCCTGCGTAGATCCGGCTTCCACTCCTCCCCGACCTCGATTGCGGAACGGTAAAGTGCGAGAATGCTTGCCCGCATGGTGGTATCGAGATGCCGAACCGATTCATCCGCCGCATCTTTCGGCATCTGCGCCTCGACGAGTTTCGCCGCAAATTCCTCGAGGTCGAGATCCTTCATCCATTGCTCGCCTTCACCTGGCGTCTGCCAGATCTTGGCGAGATAGTGCCACGGATATTCCGGATCGATCGGCCCACTGATGCCGGTCCAGGTCCGCACCAGATCCGGCCGGATCGACGTCAGACGGCCTGTCAGCAGGCAGCCCCAGTCATGACCGACCAGATCTACGGGTTCGCCGAACTCATCGATCCGGTTGATAAGCCAGTCGAGATATTCTTCCTTTGTTGACCTGAAATCCGACGGCAACGGATGACCGAAGCCGGGAAGATCGATCGTGACGATGTCACTGCGTTCAAGATGAGAGCGAACGGTGTCCCAGATCCGGTGGGTGTCGGGTACGCCGTGGACGAGAACTGCAGGCATGTCGCGATCTCCTTGCTGGTTGTTGCCAGGAGAATAGGGACATGGTGGCATCGCGGAAGTCGGCGTCAGAGAAACCCGGCGTTGCTATTAGCGCAACCCTTGCCGTTGTGCGCTCTAAGCCGCGCCGCTTTTCCCAGGAAGATAGTCACGCGAGCCGCTGTTGTCGTCCTCGAGATGATAGACCGTCGGTTCCCCCGAGAAGTATTCCTGTATGGGTCCCATGAACTGCTCATGGTCTTCGCTCGCGTCGAAACCCGGAGTATGATCGTCAAGCGACCGCCATCGCACGATCAGATTGAATACCTCCGGCGTTTCGATCCCCTGGGCGAGGACATGACCGCGGTAACCCCGCGCACGTGTGAGCAAAGGAACAACACCTCCGAACGCTTGCCTGAACTCGCTGATCTTGTCCTTTTGGACAGGCAGCACAGCGATCTCGTAAATCATGATTGCACCTTTGTGTCGGCTTGCGGGTCAATGGCAATCGCGATCTTGCCGCGCAAACCGTTGTTTGGTTTCTCGAGCAGCGCATGGGCAAGCGGAAGGTCGGCGAGCGAATAGACGGCGCCAATATGCGGACTCAGCTGACCGCGTTCCACCAGAGTGCTCAGCTCGTTGAGCTTGCCTTGGTTCTGCCTCGTGAAGACGAAGTGGTAGCTCGCGTTCCTGCCCCATGCCTCAATGAGATTTTGAGGCTGTGCGATGTCCACGATCGAGACGACGCGGCCGAGTTGTGCAAGCGCCTTCGGGCTGTGGGACAATGTTTCGCCGCCGAGGGTGTCAAACACGACGTCTACTCCGCGGCCTTCGGTCTCCCGCATGATGGCGGCGACATAATCCTCTTTCCTGTAATCAATGACGACGTCCGCTCCCACATTTCGCGCAAACTCGAAGTTTTCTTCGCGAACGGTCGTAAAGACCTTTGCTCCGATGGCTTTCGCAACCTGGATAGCGACGTGCCCAACCCCTCCAGCGCCGCCATGGATCAATATGCTTTCACCCACCCTCAGGGCAGCACGCGAGACAAGCGCTTCCCAGGCGGTTCCGCCAACCAGGCTAAGGCTCGCAGCCTCAAGATGGGTCAGCGAGCTGGGTTTGCGCCCGATGATGTTTTCGTTCGCAACGTGGTATTCGGCATAACTGCCTGGCCCGTCGAAAATCTGCGGCGTGTACCAGACCTCGTCCCCTGCAGCGAACATTGTTACGCCCGGACCGGTCGCTTCGATAACGCCCGATACGTCATGACCGGTAATTGCAGGCAACGGCACCAGGTCGCGATAGTCGCCTCGCCGAACCTGGTAGTCGAGGGGATTGATCGATGTGGCATGGACCCGCACCAAAACCTGCCCCGCCTTAGGAACTGGCTTTGGAATTTCGACGAGCTCAAAGGCTTCTGGACCGCCGAAGGATTTGAGTGACATCGCTTTCATTTCAGGCTCCTCTTTTATCGAAGGTAATGATTCTTGTGGCCGGCGTCGGCATGGGACGGAAAACCTGCTCCGCCGTCGCAGCATTGCGGCCTCGAAGCGTCGACGCCGTTTCGATGTTCTATGTGATTTATCGCGATTGCTTTCGGTAGTGGCCCATATTAAGGATCACCTTCAAGAAAATTTTGAAAGTCGACGAATGGACGTGGACGAATTAAATCTCTTCGTGCGGATTGCTCAACTTCGCAGCATCAGTGCCGCAGCTCGCGACTTGGGTCTGACGCCCGCTGGCGCTAGCGCCAAACTGTTGGTTCTCGAGCGAAAACTCAATGCAAGGCTCGTCCATCGCACTACACGGCAAGCAACTTTGACTGAAGACGGTCTGGCGTTCCTGCCGCATGCGGAACATATTGTCGTCGCTGCGGAGGCCGCCCGAGCGGCACTTGGGCGAGAGCAAGCAGCGCCTCGCGGCACATTGCGAATAGCGGCCCCTGCCTCGTTCGCGCGAATGCATATTGTGCCGGGCCTGGCTGAATTTTGCAGGCAATATCCCGGTTTGGCACTTGATTTGCGCATTTCGGACAGCATCGTTGATCTGGTCGAAGGTGCTTTTGATGTGGCGGTTCGTTATACCGAGCTCAGCGACTCATCCTTTGTCGCGCGGCGGCTTGCTCCCGACAATCGGGTGCTGGTCGCGTCACCCGAATATCTCGAAAAACGCGGCCGGCCGAGCACGCCCGACGACCTCGCGGAACATACCTGCCTCGTCGTCGGCACGCTCGATCTCTGGACATTTCGGGGGAACGGTTCGATGGTGATCGAACGACGTGTTACTCCGGGTCTCCGCATCAATGACGGCACTGCAGTGCGCGATGCCGCTTCTGCCGGGCTGGGCATCGCGCTGATGGCCACGTGGTGCGCGTCGGAAGAGCTACAGTCCGGCGCGCTGGTTCCGGTCCTTCCGGAGTACCCGCTGGTCTCAACCCAGACGCTTTGGGCCTTGTATCCAAGCTCTCGCGAACTGGCACCGAAAGTGAGAGTGTTCATCGACTGGCTTGTAAATCGCTTCGGCAATCAACCCTACTGGGATAAAGGACTGGAAAACATCCTCGATCACCGTCGATGATGCGTGTTTATTGTCCGGTTCCGATACGCGCGAACACGGGTTCATATGAAACGGTTCGGTTTTGCGCTTGAACGGCGGCTGGGCGCGCATTCCAGATCGAGATCGCAACGGTGAAACCACCAAAGGCGACCCTTGTTTTTGATCGTGCCAAGCCGCTGCGGCGTCTTGCAACCGCGTCGTTCAAGCCGGCCTTGAGCCGTTGATTATTGGTGAGGCGTCGAATTCGCTGCGCTTGGCGCAGCAATTTTGCATTTCGCCCCGGCATTTTCAGGACGTGAAGCCACCATCGGCCCGGATGTCGGCACCTGTTACAAACGAGGCTTCCGGACTTGCAAGAAATGCGACCACGTCCGCAATTTCCTTGGGCTTTCCATAGCGGCCCACCGCGATACGCGAGATCTGCATAGCGGCAAATTCGCCATCAACAGGGTTCATGTCAGTGTCGGTTGGGCCTGGATGCACCGTGTTGACTGTGATGCCGCGTGGCCCGAGGTCATGAGCCAAACTCCGGTTGAAACCGGCGACGGCCCCTTTTGTGAGGCCGTATGCTGACAGCCCGGGCGCCCCGGCATATTTCGTGATCGAACTGCCGATCTGTATGATACGGCCGCCATCCTTCATATGGCGCACGGCCTCCTGCGTGGCAACGAAAACGCCGGTTACGTTGATAGCGAGCATTGCCTGATAGTCATCGAAGGCGATGTCGTCGATGGGACTGGCAAGGGCAATACCGGCATTGTTCACCAAAATGTCGAGGCCGCCGAACTTATCGACCGTCGCGGCAACGGCGGCGCGTATCGCGTCCGGATCAGCGGCATCAGCGGCAATAGCCAGCGCGCGCGCGCCCGTTTTTTCTATGGCGACAGCAACTTCCTCAGCCTTCGCAGGTGATCCACGATAGGTGAAGGCAACCTGAGCGCCATCCGCTGCGAGACGCTGTGCGATCGATGCGCCGATAGATCGCGATCCACCGGTGACAAGTGCGATCTTCCCGTTCAGTGGAAGATATCGAGACGAGGCTAATTCAGTCATTTTTTCACTCCTTTTGCGTGTCCGTGGAGTGATATATTTGCCCATCCCTGTCCTAGAATATTAGCATCATATCGGTTGGATCATCTTCAAGCATGTGTTGAATATGGGATATTCGACGCAGTCAAACGACCACGGCTTCAAAGGAAGCTAACAAGGCGTTTGGACATCAGCCGAGACTGCCTGCAAGCCGGGCACTGAGGCGCTCGCGACGGAAATACTCAGTATAGAAGTCGATGAAAGCGCGTGTTTTTAGCGGTTGGAGCGCGCGGCCGGAGTAGTAGAGCGAGATAGATCCGGCATCGGCATACCACTTCGGAAGGACACGTTCGAGCGCGCCACTTTCCATATGTGGCAGCACATCGGGTACAGCCAACAATGCAATGCCCAACCCCGCGATCGCCGCCTGCACCATGGGAGCGGCGTCGCTCATCACAATCGTCTCGTTGAGGAGCGCGCGCTCTTCGCGTCCTTGAGCGTCCCGCATCATCCATTGCCTGATCCGGCCCGAATTCGAGGACCGCATCAAGATTCCGGCATGATCGGCCAGATCGGCGGGGCTGGCCGGCCGGCGACGTGCAGCAAAATAGCTGGGCGATGCCACCGCGATAACGTGCACGGGTGCGAGCGTCGTGGAAACGATGCCAGGATTGAGTTCGAAACCACCGCCGATCGCGGCGTCGAAACCCTCAGCGATAAGATCGACCTTGCGGCTGTCGAAATGCCAGTCAGGTCGGACGCCCGGATAACGGGCCAGAAAGTCGGGCAGTGCGGGGAGAACGTATCCCATCGCGAATGACAAACTCATGCTGAGCTTCAAAACACCGACGGGCTCGCCTTTCGTTTGTGATGCCCCGTCGATTGCCCCCTGAAGGTGGTTCAGGCTGTCGCCGATGCTTGTCAGAAACGACTCCCCCGCCTCGGTCAGGGTCAACTTCCGCGTTGAGCGGTGAAAGAGCCGTATACCGAGGTTGCGTTCCAGCATTGCAACATTCCGGCTGACTGCCGCCGGCGTGATCGAGAGACGCCGTGCAGCCCCAGAAAAGCTGCTCGCTTCTGCGCTTCGAACGAACGCTTCGAGGTTTGCCAGTGTCTCCATTAAACGTAACTTTCAAGCATTGATTGAAACTAAAACAATCCATCTATGACTTATGCTGGGTGTATTTGCCAGCCATATTCCAATCAACAGCAAAAGCGAATTTCTGCAACGCCACCGGCATCAGGCCCAGGATGTAGCGGGAAAACCGACCGGCGCAGACAGAATTCTCACGAACCGTAAAGGAGTGGGTGATGACCATTGGAATTATCGGAGCCGGCAATATCGGGAGCGCATTTGCCACTGCGCTCGGCAGGGCAGGAATCGAAGCCGTGATCGCAAACAGCCGAGGACCGGAAAGCCTCACGGCGCTTGTTTCAAAACTTGGAAGCACGATCCGGGCTGGAAGCGTCCAAGAGGCCGCGGCGCAAGCCATCGTTCTCGTGGCAGTCCCCTGGTCAAAGATACCTGGCGCGCTCGCCGGTTTGAACTTTGACGACAGGATCGTAATCGACGCCAACAACTCCATCGAAGCGCCGCTTTACAGGCCTGCGGACCTTGGCGGCCGCACCTCTACGGATATTTTCACCGCCCTTGTGCCAGGCGCGCTCGTCGTCAAGGCGTTCAACCATCTGACGCCAACTCAACTGACGGGCGACCCCCACTCGGAAGGAGGCAGGCGCGTCCTGTTTTACTCGGGCGACGATATGAGGGCGAAGGCTGAGGTCTCTGCCATCATTCATCGCATAGGCTTTTTCGGGATCGATCTCGGCGGGCTTGCAGCCGGCAGCCAGCTGCTTCAGTTCCCAGGTGGTCCCCTGCCCGCTCTCAATCTCGTCAAGTTCGACTGAACATCGCGGCGCTCCAGCCGTGTGCAATCGGTGCGCGGCGCGCCATCTGAAGCCCGGAGACAATATCGTGACAAGATTCATTCAAATGCAGTCGGCGGGCGGACCGTCGGTTTTGCAAGTTATCGAGAAAGACCTGCACGCGCCACGTGCCGGCGAGGTCAGGCTCATTCAAGACGCGATCGGCCTCAACTTTGTCGATACGATGATACGGAAAGGCCAGTATCCGATGGCGTTGCCTGCGGTTCCCGGTTTTGAAGCGGCCGGGACGATTTCCGAAGTCGGATCCGGCGTCGAAGGGCTGTCGGTCGGTGACCGGGTCGCTTACTTCTTTTCGGAAGGGGCCTACGCCACCGAGAGGATCATTCCGACCGCGCCGCTCATCCGCCTGCCCGCCGATATCTCGAACGAGACTGCGGCGACCTTCCTGGCGAAGGGTGCGACGGCCTGGATGGGGATGCGTGGTCTCCATGATCTGAAATCCGCCGAGACGGTGCTGGTACTTGGGGCATCGGGGAGCGTGGGTGCTATCCTGTCTCGCTGGGCGAAGTCGCTGGGCGCAACCGTGATCGGCGTCGCGGGATCGCGGAACAAGTTCGACAGGGTCGCAGCCGGCTCCACCCATGCCTTCCACGCTGGCGAGCCAGACATCGCCGCCAAGATCCGTGCGATCGCACCTCACGGTGTCGACATCGTGTATGATTTGGTTGGCCGGGCGACCTTTGCTCTGGGCGCATCGAGTGTACGTGACGGTGGCGTGATTGCCGCGATTGGAGCCGCGACGGGTCAGCCAGCGCCGGCCCCAGATCTTGTGCGTCGGGGGGTAGCTGTCCGCAGTGGTGGGACCCCTCAATATGTCCGGGGACGAGCAGTTGAGACCGCAACTTCCGAGCTATGGGATGCGCTGCGCTCAGGCATTTTCGATGATCTCGAAACCATCCGCTATCAGTTTGATGAGATAGCCCGAGCGCATGACGATATGGACAATCGCCGCTTGAGCGGTCTGCCGGTCCTGATCGCTTGAACCAAAATAATCGTTCGGCGGCAGGCCGCACGATGCCCTGCGCAATGTGGCCGGGCGGACATTTCCCCTATCGACAATGAAAGGAATGATCAATGAGTGAACTAGCAGGTAAACGTGCGCTTGTGACTGGCGCGTCCCGCGGCATTGGCGCCGCGATAGCGATAGCTCTGGCAGAAAAAGGCGCCGACGTTGCGATCACGTACGAACGCGCCGCTGATCGGGCAGCGCAAGTCGTCGCAACAATCGAGGGCAAAGGCCGCAAGGCATTGGCTATCAAGGCTGACAGCATGGACCCAGAGGCGGTTAAGCGGTCGGTTGATCAAGCGGCGCAAGCCTTGGGCGGCCTCGACATCTTGGTGAACAATGCGGCTATCGCGATCTACAAGGATGTGGCGGATTTCACCGTTGCCGAGATCGATGCTCTTTTCGCTGTCAACGCTCGCTCCCCGATCCTGGCATCGCAAGCCGCGATGCCTTATCTTGGCAAAGGTGGCCGGATCGTCACAATCGGCTCCGCAGGCGCAGAACGCATTGTCGGACCATCGACGGTTTATTCAATGACCAAATCGGCACTTCAATCGTTTACCCGCGGTCTGGCGCGAGAACTTGGTCCCCGTGACATCACTGTCAACCTCATTCAGCCAGGATCAACCAACACGGACATGAACCCGGCCGAGGGCGAGTTCGGAGATTTTCAGCGCGCCCTGATACCGCTCGGCCGGTACGGCGAGCCGGAGGATGTCGCGGCTGCCGTAGCGTTCCTCGCATCTGGCGCGGCCCGACAAATCACCGGAACCATCCTGACCGTTGATGGCGGCACGTTGACCTGAACGCACTCCCGCGGGTCCACGATTTAAACATGAAGAGAGTGGGAGCTAACTGGATACTACCACCTAGTAGCTCTCCTTTCTCATTCCACTTTGCAGCAGCATAGCGTGGTCGAACGGAGTGCAGATCGCATGTCTTCAAGCGCGGATTGGCACTTCGCGCTGAGGATCGAGTCAGAGCGGCGGACCCAATTGGAATTCCAAACGGCAATGGCCACTGCTATTCGTCACGACGCCATCACGCATCCTTTCCAGCCATCATTCGCGTGCCAAGGCTTCTATTGGGTCCAGCTTTGCCGCGTTGCGGGCGGGAAGGAAGCCGAAGACAATTCCGATCAGGGTGGAGCAGGCGAAGGCCACAAGGATGGAGCCAGAGGAGAAGATCATTTTGAAGTCGGGGCTCAGGAAATTAAAAAGAGCGCTGATCCCGAGGGCGAGCATCACTCCCATGAAGCCGCCGACAAGGCAGACCATGACGGCCTCGATCAGAAACTGGGAGAGGATATCGCAGCGGCGTGCGCCAACGGCCACGCGAACGCCGATCTCCTTGGTGCGTTCGGTCACGGACACCAGCATGATATTCATCACGCCGATGCCGCCGACAATCAGCGAGATCACGGCGACTGACGAAATCAGCAATGTCAGGGTTTGCGTGGTGGTCTCGATAGTCTCGCGAATGGTCGCTGAGTTGGTGAGGAAGAAGTCTTTCGCGCCATGCCGACGCTCGATAAGGCGCGAAACTGCGGCCTCGACATTGCCCGGATCGACATCGTCTCTGATACGGACCGTTATGCCGTCGACGTTCGGACGACCCAGCATGCGGCCCATAACGGTTGTGTAAGGCGCATAAACAGTCAACGTATCAACCGCCGGGCCGAAGGAGTTTTCCCGTTTCGTCACGCCTATGACCCTCGCCGGCATTGTGCCCAGAAGGATGACCTGCCCCACCGGGTTTGCCCCGTCTGGAAACAGGTCTCGCGCGGCGTTTGCATCGATCACCACATTCTGGCTGTAGGCGATAACATCCTGGGCGTCGAACAGTTGTCCATGCGCCAGCTCAAGACCCCGTACACGAAAGAAGTCCGCGCCAACGCCGGTGACTGACGCATTGACGGCCACCGCGGCGCGCTTGACAGTTACGCTTGTCGTGACGGTTGGCGTCACGCTGTCGACGTAGGGCTGGTTCATCAGCGCTTCTGCATCGGCGGGGACCAGGGTCCGTATCTTGCCCGCTTCCAGATCGCCGAAACCTTTTCCGGCCCGCACCTCTATCGTGTTGGTGCCGAGCGAACTGATACTACTCAGGATTTGTTGCTGCGAACCGGCTCCCAGCGCCGAGATTGCCGCTACCGAGGCGATACCGATGATAATACCGAGCATGGTCAGAAGCGAGCGCATCTTGTGCGCCCATATTGCCGCGCCCGCCATACGGAAGGCCTCAGTCATCCGGTCAATTGCACCACGCCAGCCAGCGCCCGGCGCGTGCTCGCGGATGGGACGGGCCGTCGCGGCGGATTTGGGTATATTGCGCTCGTCGGAAATGATGACGCCGTCGCTGATCTCTACAACCCGATCCGCATGTTCGGCGATCTTCTTGTCGTGCGTGACGAGGATGATGGTGTGCCCTTCGGCATGAAGCTCGCGCAGGATCTTCATGACTTCGGCGCCACTGTGCGTATCCAGCGCTCCGGTCGGTTCGTCGGCCAGAATTATCTCGCCGCCATTCATCAGCGCGCGGGCGATCGACACCCGCTGCTGCTGGCCACCCGAAAGCTTGCCCGGAATATTGCCCGTTCGCTCGGCCAGGCCCAGTCGGGTCAATAAGGAGATCGCTCGCTTGTGCCGGTCGGATCGGCTGCGTCCGGCATAGATGGCTGGTACCTCGACGTTGCTGGCCGCGCTGAGATCGCCAAGCAGGTGGTAGCGCTGGAAGATGAAACCAAAACGCTCACGGCGTAGTGCCGCGAGTTCGTCCACGGACATCTTCGAGGTCTCGCGTCCTTCGATCCAGTAGCTGCCGTCCGTCGGACGATCGAGGCAACCAAGGATGTTCATCAGCGTCGACTTGCCGGAGCCGGAAGCACCGATGATGGCCATCATCTCGCCGGCCTCGATGTCGAGGTCAACGTCTTTCAGCACCCGCACCATCTCGTCGCCTGCGGGGAAAGCGCGGGATACTCCACGTACGCGGATCAGTGGTTCCGTCATAGCGCGCCCTACCGCTTCGCTGCGGCCAGTTGCGCCCGGCCATCCGTGCGTTCGTCCGTGGACGCTCCAAGCACGATGGTCTCGCCTGCCTGAAGACCGCCAAGGACCTGGATGTCCGCGCCGTTGTCGATGCCGACCTGGACCTGCCGGATCTGTACCTCGCCCATCGCGTCCAGTATCCGCACGCGCGCCGTATCACCGGCCCGGGGTGCCCCTTCCACTGCGCTGAGCGGAACCAGCACGGCGCCGCTGACGCGGCTCAAGACGATGGACACCTGCGCCGTCATGGACGGCCGCAGGATCCCGTCCGCATTCGCCACATCGATCAGCCCGGTGTAATAGACCGCGCCATTGGTTGAGCTAATCCGGTTAGCAGCGGCGTTGCTCTCGTTGGCGATGGACGCCGGGGCCGGTTCCACCTGTCGCAACTCCCCATCGAAACGGCGCTTCGGATCGCCAAGAATGCTGAACCAGACAGGCAGGCCTCGCCGCACACGCACGACGTCAGCCTCGGAAATGTCCGCGCGTACCGTCATTGTGTCCAATCGCGCGATCATGACGATGGTCGGCGCAGTCTGCAGGGCGTTCACGGTTTGACCCTCGTCAGTGACGATCGCGACCACAGTGCCCGCGATTGGTGCAGTGATACGCGTATAGTCCAGTTCTATGCCCGCTGACTCCAGCGCGACCTGCGCCTGGATGACCTGAGCGTCCAGCGACTGAACCTCAGCCCGCGCGCTGTCTCGCGTCGCAATCGCGGCGTCATACTGGGCGCGCGGCGTGGAACCACCTGCCAGCAGGTCACGCTCACGCTCCAAATCCTTCTCGGCTTTCACCAGACCGGCGCGGCGCGCGGCGTGAACGGCGCGGATGTTGGCCAAGGCGGCCTCGCGGTCCCGCAAGGTGTTGCGCCGGGTCTGGGAATCGATCTCGGCCACCAATTGGCCCGCCTCGACGATGTCACCGATCTTGACAGCAAGATGCTCAATGCGTCCCGACGCCTGGGCGCCGACACGCACCAGCTCGAGCGGTTCGAGAACCCCGGTCGCCAGCACCACCTCTTCAATGTCACCCATTCGCGCCTGCGCCGTCACCAGTTCAGGCTTTGCCGGCGAACGCAGAAGCAGGAACCAGACAACCAGCAAACCGACAAGGGTTACCGCCGACAGGATGAGACGCTTGCGGGTGATGTTTCGTGTCATTTAGTCGTGGCCCATGCTATGAAATTTGCGGGCTTTTTCTGTCACGAGAGTTACCTGAAAGTTACGGGGAGCCGTCGTCGCGGCTGCTCCGTTTGGCATGCACCGTAAAATCAACCGATCGGCAAAGAGTGTTTGCAGTGTGGGTGGCGGGGCTGAGATTGCCCGCCACATATCAGGCGATCGCGGCCGTGCCCATCCAACGCCGACGGATACGGATGCCCTGACCCCTTAGCGCAGGCACCGGCCGCTACCGACGCTGGAAAATGCGCTTCTCGCGCCAGCGCACGGCAAATGTGCTGCCCTTACCTGGCGCGGACGAAAGCTCAACGTAACCACCGTGACGGGTCACGATCTCATTGACCATGCTGAGACCCAGGCCCGCGCCTGAGCCGTGAGGGCTGACCCGGTAGAACGGTTCGAATATGCGCGATTGCTTATCGCTGGCGATTCCGCAACCCTGATCGGCGACCATCACGCTACCGTCAGCCTCAATGCTCACTGATATCTGTCCTCTTCCGCCTCCGTACTGGACTGCATTACGGACCAGATTGACGAATGCACGCTCCAAAGCTTCGGCATCACCCGGAACGAACAGATCTTCCGCATCGCTGTCGAACGAAATCTCGTAGCCTTCAGAGATCGCCAGGGGAGCAAGATCGGCAACCACCTTCGAAACAACGCTGTTGAGATCGACAGGTGCGTTCTGCTGGGGCTTCTGTCGGTACTTCTCGGTGTCGAGAAGCTGGTTCGCGATCGCTGTCAGTCGCTTGATGGCCGTCTGCAGGTGGGTCTTGTCAGAACTTGGTGAAAGCGTATCAATCCTCACCTGCAGGACAGCGATCGGCGTTCGAAGTTCATGCGCCGCGTTGACGAAGAAGCGCTCCGTCGCCTCGAAGCCGCTATCGAGACGACGCAGCGCCCTGTTGATGTCGCGCACCAGGCGAAGCACTTCATTGGGCAGACCCCGCTCTTCCACCAGGGCGCCACGTGTGTCGAGATCGATCCTGTCGAGACGCGCGGTCAGGTCGCTGAAGGATCGCAAAGCCCAGCGTGTGACGAACGGAGCGCCAATGAGCGAAATGGCCACGAGGATCAGGGCCGGAATACCGATAGCAAGGTTCCCCAACAGCACGGTCACACCATATTGAGACATCGGAACACCGCCAGCAAAGATTGTCGCCTCACCGGCCTGGGTGTCGAAACGCTCCATGCGGCCCACACTCAACGGATCGTCTAGATCGCCGTGAAGTTCGACACTTCTGAACGTCCGCAAGAATGGCATGCTATCGGCAATTTTCCCGGGAGGCACGCCATGTGCCAGAACGATATCTTTGCCCAGGTCTGCCACGAACCAAAGGTTAGGCGAGTCTTCCATAATCTCTTTAAGTTCAGCCGTTGGAATCAGACTTGCTCGGCCATTCGGCTCGAGACGGACTGAATCTGCGATTTCCTGAGACAGCCAGATGGACGTGATCGCCACATCGGGCTTGAGGCCGGAAAGGAGATAGAAAACCAGACTGAGCGAGGCGATGACCGCACAGAGCTGCAGGACAATAAAACCGAAAGTGAAACGCCAGCGAAGGGAGGTGCTGGTCATCCTATTGCTGCTCATGAAGATAATAGCCTATGCCTCGAATGTTTTTGATAACGATGTTGGCCTCCGCTTCGCCAAGCTTTCTGCGCAGCCGCGACATGTTGGATTCCAGTGAGTTCGACTGGATCTCATCATCAAAGGAATAGACCTGACCCTCAAGGGACGAGCGCAACACGGTCCGACCACGGTTTCTCAGAAGCGTCTCGATGATCAGCAGTTCCCTCCGGGTGAGCGCAAGGCGGACGCCATTGACATGTACATCGCATGACACACGATTGTAGGTAACGTTTCCGGCAGCCAGGAGGGACGATCCCGTTGTCGGAGCCCTCCTCAGCACAGCGCTCATTCTCGCGACCAGTTCAGCGATTTCGAAGGGCTTTGGTAAATAATCATCAGCGCCGTCATTCAGCCCGGATATACGCTCGTCGGTGGACCTCAGAGCGGAGATGATGATCGATCGCGTGTTTGAACCTGCGCCACGCAAATCCGCAAGAAAGGTACTGCCATCACCATCAGGCAGTTGCCGGTCGATAAGGACGATATCGTAGTCCGCCATGGCGATTGCTTCCCGCGCCGTTGCCAGATCGCCAACGGCATCAAGAACAATGCCATGCTGCGAGAGGGCCACCCTCAAGGCATCCGTCATTTCTGGATCGTCTTCGATAAGTAGAAGTTTCATAGTCGCCTACTCATTCCAGTCGCACTGTCGTTTCCGATAATCCTTACAGCAAAACGACCGCCCGTGATCGAGATAAGCTCAACGTTCGTGACGTCCTGACCGTCAGATTTCCCGATGTCATAAAAGTGGTGTGGCTGCGGGGGGTGAAGAGCCGGAGTTTTTCGATATCACTCTCGCCTTTGACGTGCGGCAGCCGGCTGCAATCTCTAGCGGCAGCGACCGTAATAATCCCGGTATCTGCAGCTGTAGTCGCGGTGATCCCGTCGTTCCCAACGGTCCCGGCGGTTCCTGTCGTTACGTTCGCTGATGTTTCCTATCACAGCGCCACCCGCGCCGCCTGCGGCGGCTCCCACTGCTGCGCCTTCCCAGGTACCGCTTGCCAGCCCGCCGATTATAGCACCGCTCGCCGCGCCAATGCCGGCGCCCTTTTCCGTCTGGCTGCACGCGGTCAATACCACGCAAACGAGTACGCCCGAGATAATCTTTTTCATGCCTATCCTTCCGTTCGCCGCCACGGCGGTCGTCGATTGACTTTTGAGGCAGAGACGTATGGCCGCCGAAAATTACGGGGAAGTTACGCAGAACTGTTGCCATCGACACCTGTCGAAAGGGCAAATTCATTTAGGACGCGCGTCTTAGCGATCACCCATTCTCAGGTGACCGCCGCCCACCCATGGGATCCGGAATCTCGCTGTTCCTCGCTGAGCTCCAGAACGGGAAGCCGAAATGACTACATGCGGCTCCTCGCCAACGGTCTTGCGGCCCGACCGAGGGACCAATCTACTGATTTTGCGCGCTTCACGCTGGAAAGCCGACTATCAATCAGGAGGTCTCGTTTGAACTACAAGGCTTTGATCAACGCCGAATGGTCTTTGTCGCCCAGGCCTCTTTCCAGCGCGCCATTCATCAACTGATGAACAATCGCAGTGTTGGGCAGCATAAGCTCGAGCAGACGCGCCGACTCAAGCGCGAGCGATATGTCCTTGTGATGCAAACGTATGCGAAAGCCGGGCTCGAATGTTTCGTTGATCATCCTTTCGCCGTGAATCTCCAGCACGCGGGACGCGGCAAAGCCACCCATCAAGGCCTTGCGCACGATCGAGGGGTCCGCTCCGGCTTTTTTCGAAAAGCGAAGGGCTTCCGAAACGGCCTGAATATTCAGGGCGACAACAATCTGATTGGCGACCTTAGCAACCTGACCGTTTCCAACGTCACCGATCAGGGTGATGTTCTTGCCCATCTTTTCAAACAGGGGTCTTGCGCGCTCGAAAATATCCGGTTTTCCGCCGACCATGATGGTCAGCGACGCCGCTTTGGCGCCAACTTCACCGCCCGACACCGGCGCGTCGAGATAATCGCATCCCAGCGCCTCAATACGGGCGGCAAAATCCTTCGTCGCAATCGGTGAAATCGAACTCATGTCGATGACGAGCTTTCCCGCATCGAGGCCGTGCGCGACGCCATCGTCACCGAACAAAACCGCTTCCACATCGGGCGTGTCCGGCAGCATCAAAATCACGATCTCGGCGCTGCGCGCCACTTCTGCACCTGAACCGCATGCCCTCGCACCACTTTTCAGGAGGGAGTTCGACACGGGTTTGACCCTGTGAAGATAAAGCTCATGTCCGGCATCGATCAGATGCTGCGCCATCGGGCGGCCCATGACCCCCAATCCGATAAATCCTATTTTCATGGCTCAATCCTCCCGTTGATATGCTTTCAACCAGTCAAGACCTGCGCTGGTGGTCGACGCCGGTCGATATTCGCAGCCGACCCATCCGTCGTAGCCAAGTTCATCCAGACGCCTGAAGATGAAATCGTGGTTGATCTCGCCCGTCCCCGGCTCATGACGTCCGGGATTATCGGCGATCTGAACGTGGCCGATTTTGTCCTGCAAGCGCTCGAAGGTCGCGACGAGATCGCCCTGCATGATTTGCATGTGGTAGAAATCATATTGGATCAGCAGGTTGGAATGCCCGACACGGTCCATGATCCGCTCGGCCTGATCGGTGTTGGTGAGGAAATATCCGGGTATGTCGCGAGTGTTGATGGGCTCGAAGACAAGGGCAATTCCGGAATCCGCCAGACGTTGCGCAGCGTGACCGAGATTGCCGACAAGCGTGTCTTCCAGAACTTGCGGATCGACACCGGGCGGTTGAATACCGGCCAGACAATTGATCTTTCGGCATCCCAGAACTTTTGCATAGCGGATCGCCGTTTCAACGGACGTCTCAAATTCGGAGACCCTGTCCGGCAGGCTGGCGATGCCGCGCTCGCCTGCGGCCCAGTTGCCGGGCGGCAGGTTGAACAGAGCCTGTGTGAGATTGCACCTCCTGAGCTCCGCTGCAATCGTCTCTGCCGCCTCCTCGTAGGGGCTGACATATTCGACTGCCGCAAAACCATCGGCAGCGGCGGCGGCGAACCGTTCCATGAACGGATGTTCGGTATAAAGCATGGACAGATTGGCGGCGAATTTCGGCATTGGCAATGACCTCAAACTTGGTCTGCGCGCAGGCGGTGCAGCATGCGCTTGTTGCGGGGGTCGGGGTTGGGAACAGAAGAGATCAGTCGCTTGGTATAGGGGTGCGAGGGCGTGGTGCAGATTGTTTCCGCATCTCCGATCTCGACAATCTTGCCTTTGTGCATGACGGCAACGCGATCGCAGAAATAGCGCACGACCGAGATATCGTGCGAAATGAAGATAAAGCTGAGATTGAGCTGCTTTTGAATATCGAGCAACAGGTCGAGGATCTGGCTTCGTATCGAGACGTCGAGAGCCGAAGTCGCCTCATCGGCGACGATGACCTTCGGGTTGACGGCGAGCGCCCTTGCAATCCCGATCCGCTGGCGTTGGCCACCGGAAAAGGCATGTGGGTATCTTTCCATCGCCAAGGGATCGAGCCCGACCTTCTGCAAAAGTTCGCCAACGCGGGTCTCCACCACTTTGCCGGACATGCCACCGGCGATGACCAGAGGATCTCCGATGATCTGCTTCACCGTCATACGGGGGTTGAGCGACGCAAATGGGTCCTGAAAGATAAGACGCACATCCTGATGGTAGCGGCGCAAATCGAATTTGCTCAGCGTGGTGACGTCCATCGGGGCCGCATCCGGGCATCCGCGATACGCGATTTTGCCGGAACTCGGCTCAACGATCCGCAGTATCATTCGTCCTAGTGTGGTTTTGCCTGATCCGCTTTCGCCGACAATGCCGAGATTTTCTCCGGCAAATAGGTCAAGACTAGCATCGTCCACCGCCACCAGCCCGCGCCCACCGCCATACGAAAACAGTCCGGACGGCGCGCCGTAGACTTTGGAAAGATTGCGCACTGACAGGATCGGAGCCACGTTGGCCGTCAGCGACGCCGGCAGCGTGCGCGTGGCTGCGCCGCTCTCGAGCTTGACCGTCGCTTCCAGAAGTTGCCGTGTGTAGGGATGCTGACTGGCGTGGAAAATCTCGTCCACCGGCCCTTTTTCGACGATCTTTCCAAAGCGCATGACGGCGACCTCGTCCGCTACTTCGGCAACGATGCCCATGTCGTGGGTGATGAGGAGCATCGCCATGCCGCGCTCCACCTGCAGCCGCTTGATGAGATCGAGGATTTCGGCCTGCGTCGTCACATCCAGCGCCGTCGTCGGCTCATCGGCGATCAGAACTTCCGGGTCGCAGGCCAGCGCCATGGCAATCATCGCCCGCTGGCGCATTCCCCCGGAAAACTCGAAGGTGTATCTGTCGGCCATCACTTCCGGCTGCGGTATCTCCACCTGGCGCAGCAGTTCGATACATCGCTCCCGCGCTTGCTTCTTCGATAGGCGGCGGTGCAGACGCACTGCTTCGATGATCTGTGAGCCGATGGTATGGACCGGCGACAGCGAACTCATCGGTTCCTGAAAAATCAGGCCGATCCGTCCACCGCGAATGGCCAGAACCTCGCGACTGCTTGCGGCAAATTTCGCGATATCGACTGGTCCGTTGGGCCCATCGAGAACGATCTGGCCGCCTGTCATCTGTCCGGGCTTGTCGATGATCCGCATCAGGGCGCGGGCGGTCACAGATTTGCCTGAACCGCTTTCCCCTACCAGCGCAAGCGTCTTGCCGCGTTCAAGGTTGAAACTGACATTGCGAACGGCATGGAGCACATGGGTTCTGAGATGGAAATCGATGGACAGGTCTTGGACCGCCAGCAAGGTTTCGTGCTTCGTCATCTCACTTCCTTTCAGCTATCGTAAGGGTCGGCTGCATCGCGCAGGCCATCGCCAAAGAAATTGAAGGACAGCACCGCCAGGACCACCGCAAGGCTCGGCCAGATCAGCAGCCATGGCGCCGTGGCAACCGTGCGCACGTTCTGGGCATCCTGCAACAGCACACCCCAGCTGACGACCGGCGGTTTCAGACCGACCCCGAGAAAAGACAGCGAGGTTTCAGCGACGATCATGGTCGGAATGGCAAGTGTCACCACCGCCAGAATGTGGCTGGTTAGTGATGGAAGGATGTGGCGGAATATGATCCGCCTTTCCCCTGCACCGTCCAGCCGGGCAGCCGTCACGAAGTCATCGCCGCGCAGCGCGAAGAATCGTCCCCGCACATCGCGTGCCAAACCCGTCCAGCTCAGCAGCGAAACAATCAGGGTTACGACGAAATATACCGAAAGCGGCGACCAGTTTAGGGGGATGGCGGCGGCCAGCCCCAGCCAAAGCGGAATGGTCGGCATGGCACTGACGATCTCGATGATACGCTGAATGAGGGTATCGACCCAGCCGCCGTAATAACCGGAGACTGCACCCATCACGACGCCGAGCGTCAGCGAAATGGCAACGCCGACAAGGCCGATGGACATGGAGACGCGGGTTCCATAGATGAGGCGGCTCATGAGGTCTCGTCCGAGCCGGTCCGAACCCAACAGATACAACGGATCGCGGGCGTCAAGCGGCCCAACCAGATGTGTTTCCATCGGGATGATGCCCCACAGCTTGTAAGGCGCCCCTTTGACGAAGAATCCGATAGGAATGATTTTCGTGTCATCGACAACGAAGCTGCGGCGGAGGGCTTTCGGCTCGATCTCGATCTTGTAGCCCTTGACGTGTGGCAGAAAGCGGGAACCGCCATCGGCGGCCGGCGCAAATAAAGCGATGCTTTGCGGCGGCGCAAAGGTATATTGCGGGCGCGACGTGTTCGGCAGACCCGGTGCCAAGAACTCGGCAAAGGCACCGATGAAATAGAGCAACAGAATAATACCCGCAGCAAATGCTGCGACCTTGTGGCGAAAGAAGCGCTGGCGAATGAGCGTCCATTGCCCTGCCGCCTCGAGGCTTACTACCTTGCGCCCGGACTTCAGAGGGCTGATGGCGGGGCCGGTTTCCAGCGCGATGGTGGGGTTCTGGTTGATCGACATGGCCACCCCTTCAATTGAACCGGATGCGGGGGTCGAGCACCGCCAGCAATATGTCTGAAATCAGCATGCCCACCAGTGTCAGCACGCCCATTAAGAGAATGAAACTTCCGGCCAGATACATGTCCTGACCGACCAGCGCTCGCAGCAGAAGCGGTCCCGCCGTTGGAAGGTTCAGCACGATGGCGGTGATGGTGACGCCAGAAACGAGATCCGGCAGCACCCAGCCGATCGAGCTGACGAAAGGATTGAGCGCAATGCGGACGGGATACTTCACGATGACCTTACGCTCGGGCAAACCCTTGGCACGCGCCGTGATGACATAAGGCTTGCTCAATTCATCCGACAGATTTGCCCGCAGAATTCTGATCATGGCGGCAGTGCCTGACATGGCGATGACGATCACAGGTATCCACATATGGCTGAGCATGTCGTTGAATTTTGCGATGCTCCACGGCGCATCGACGAAAGCGGGAGAAAATATGCCGCCAACGCTTTGTCCCAAAAACCGGTAGCTCGCATACATCAAGGTCAGCGCCATGATGAAATTCGGAACGGCCAGCCCGATAAAGCCAAGAAGCGTAAAGGCGTGGTCGCCGAAGGAATGGCGTCTGACCGCGGAATAGATCCCAATCGGGAGGGATATTGCCCAAACCAGTAAAAGACTCGCCAGCGAGATCAGCAGCGTCGATCCCATCCGGTCCCAGATCAGGGTCGAGACCGGCTGGTTCCACTCGAAGGAGTATCCGAAATCGCCCCGGGTCAATATTCCGCTGATCCACACGAAATACTGGACATAGACAGGTTGATCGAGACCGTATTGCGCGCGCAGGCGCGCAATCGTCGCCTCGTCCAGATTTTGCCCGCCATCGGCCATGGTGGAGAGAAGCGAGGTCAGATAATCGCCTGGTGGCAATTGAATGATCATGAATGCGAT
The DNA here is from genome assembly GCF_055382365.1 of Agrobacterium sp. 5Ca39. Lineage (NCBI taxonomy): Bacteria > Pseudomonadati > Pseudomonadota > Alphaproteobacteria > Hyphomicrobiales > Rhizobiaceae > Agrobacterium > Agrobacterium sp. 5Ca39. The sequence goes on from NZ_AP026437.1 coordinate 1,193,821, forward strand.
CAAGGACATGCCGAACAGGGTCGGTATCATGTAAAGAACGCGCTTTGCCACATATGTCAGCATGGGTTCCTCCCGCTACACGCTATCCGGCTTATGAATGCCAGGTCAGATGAACCGTCTCGAGGTCCCGGATGGAGGGCACGGTGATTTCTGCACGGTTGCCAACGATCTTGCAGGACGCGGCCTCGCTTTTCACAAGCAGTTTCACCGTGGCAGACGAGCGACCTTTTGGCAGATCGATCGATAATGTCTGCTCACCGATAGGGTAGACCTCCCGCAAAGGACCTTTCATCATCATCGGGTTGGTAAGGTTGACGAGGAAGATTGCCATCGATTCCTCGTTTTCATAAACGGCGATGTCTATGATACCCTTCCCTTCGACCGTCACACGATGGTCTTGGCCAAGAGCCCAGTTCACGGCGTTCGAGATCAGCCTACCATGATCGGGTGCAAGCACTTTCCAGAAGACCTCGCCAATGTTCCATGGAATGTAGACCACACGACCTCCATGGCCGGTCTCACGCGCAATCACCGCAGCGCCGTTCGGGGCTTCGCGTGGGTAGACTTCCTCCATGGGCAGATCCGGAAAATCAGGGACGTAGAGGAAAGGCGTTTCAACGTCCGGATTGGCATCGACGGCAATCAGGTGTGTGCCGCCGATAATGCGAGCGGCACCCTCGTAGCCCTCGTTCACAGGGTGCGGATCGGACAGTGCAACATAGGTGTTCTTGACCGGGCCACGTGGCGTCGATGCCAGCGAGGCACCGAAGACATTTGATAGTCCGAAATTACCGCGCCGCTCGCCGACTTCATTACAGAGCGAGGTTTCATGCGCGGCAACGATCGACCCGCCGCGCCGTACATACTGTTCGATGGCCGCGCATTGTCCGTCCGACAGATAGGTGGCATTGGCCAGAATAATGAGCTTGAAGCGATCAAGCGCATCCGGGGTCATGACCTGATCGGATAAAAATTCAAACGGAATGCGCGCTTCCACCAGCGCATGATAAAAGCCGAGATCATTATGTTCGGCGATATGACGTTGCTCCGGTGCCCAGTGCCGCAACGTCGTGGATGGATCAATGATCGCGATTTCGGCAGTTGGCTGCATGCCCTCCAAATATGGCTCAATGTCCGCATGAAGATTAAAGGCTTCTGCAACGGGCTGCACCCAGCGGTTGTCAGGAACGCAGGCATTGAATTTGGTGAACCATGGGAAAAGGCCCTGCGCAATGCCGTCGTGAATCCAGAGCTTGATTTCCTCACCGCTCTGGACGGAATCCTTCCATCGGTACTCTTCCTCTGGTCCGATGGAGGTGATGAGGCCAACGGGTCTGTCACGGAACGTTCCACGAATGCGTTTGCCGTTCCGTCCAGCAGACCAGCCAACCTCCACACCTTGTCGCGCCTGGTGGTCCACGAACAGGATCGGGCAATGTTTCTGTATGAGCGAAAGGTCGAATTCCATCAGTGACGAACCGCTCATATTTGGAATGAAGCTGGCATGGGGACGGATGGATTTGACCGTCTCGTCCCAATAGACCACAAGCTCGGTGAGTATGCTTCTGCGCCACGCCGCCCACGCCTGCCATGCCGGATCCGTCGCATCCGGTCTCATCGGCAAATCAAAACCAGTTTCCTGCCTGAAACGTTTGCGATTGTCGTCGCTGTAGGACACGCCATGGCCCTGCCAGCGGTTGGCGAACACGGCATCGACGTCATATTTGGTTACGACTTCGCGAATGACGTCGGTTGTGAAGTCGCGGTTATAACTTCCCAGCGCATCGGTGACGTAGATACCGGGAAATGCCCAGTGCTCACGCGGACTTCCGTCCTGATTGATGGCCACCCATTCGGGATGGGCCAGTGCTGCATCCTCGTGGATCGCATGTGGGTCGACGCGCGCCATGACGTGCATTCCCAATTTGCGCGCGCCTTCCACGATCGTGCCAAACGGATCGGTATCGCCAATGAAGCTGGACACGTAATGCAGGGGGATTTCGCTTGGGTAATAGGCGATATAGCCGCCAGCGGAAAGGCAGACTGCATTCGACTTGGTGCGCTTGAAGACGTCGATCCAGAACTCGGGGTCATATTTCGCCGGGTCGTCCTCCGCAAAGGTCAATTGGGTCCAGCGAGTGGCGGATTTAAACCAGTCCGGAGAACGAACGGCAGCTCCGGAAATGGCGTTTGGTCGATGCAACATGTGTTCTCCAATGACAATATTATGCCGTCACGCCCTTTGGGGGCGGCTAAAAGGTTTGATGTTTCCATCCGGGTTCAGTTGATGCCGGAATGGAACGGTGGGATCAGGCCTTGAAAAAGGTTTCGGGGTTGGCGGGCCCGGGTGTGGGATATCCCCACGAATTCGGCATGGATTTGGGAACGTTCTGCATGTTGTTCTTCACCACGCCGTAACTGTCGCTGGGCAGGCAAACGCCGAAGACGTAAAACTGGTCGGCCGCGATCTCCAGTATTTCGGCCATCAGCTTGCGCTGCACATCCGGGTCCGGCGAGCCCAGCACGCGGTCATAGCGTGACAATGCGTCCTTGACCGGCTGAGGCGGCTCGACCGCACCCTTGGAAGCAGGATCGCGGTACCACAATTGCCAGCCCTTGGCGTAGAGCGCCTCGGTCGTGTTGGGAATAAAATAGCGCGGATCGAGAATAGCAGCGATGCCGGCATTGCCGCCGAAGCGGTGTGCAGTGGCGTCATAGTCGATGCCCTGACGCACGCGCACCTCCCAAAGCGAACGGTCCATGCTTCGCATCTGCACGTCCACACCCACCGCGTGAAACATCGGCAGCGCCAGCTGGAAAATGTCAAGGAATGTGGTTCGAGCCTGGTCGATCTCGAATATGACCGTCACACGCTTGCCGTTTTCATCCTGCCGGAAACCCTCACCATCCTTGGTGGGAAGGATTTTGTCGAGCAGCGCGTTGGCGGCGTCGGGGTCGTATTGGGTGAATTGCGTAGCCAGACGTTCGTTATAAAGAGGATCCTCCGCCCGCACGGCCGGTTGGGAGATCGTTCCCTGTCCGATGAAAACTGTATCGATAATCGCCTGCCGGTCCAGCGCCATTGACAGCGCAGCCCTGAAATCCCTGTTGCCGTAAAGCTTGCGTTTGGCTTCGTCCGGATGATTTAGATTAAGCTGGAAAACCATCTCGTTGGTTTCGGTCGACGTCAGCGTATATAAGCCAAACTGGCCCTGGTCCTGGGAGTCGTAAAGCACTGCCCGGTTTGCCGGCGTCGCGATATACTGGTCCATCAGATCGATTTCGCCCTGCATCGCCTTCAATAACAACACCTGTGCGTCTGCGACCATCTGGTAGACGATGCGATCAATGTAGGGCAGTTGATTTCCCTCGGTATCGACCTTCCAGTAAAACGGGTTGCGCTCGGCGATCGCACGGTCGGTGCTCTGTCCTGGCGCAACCGCCATCTTCCAGGCGTGGATAACGGGACGTTGCGAGTTCTGAAAGAACTCGTTGTCCACGACGAGGCCCGCTTCTCGCTGAAACAATTGAATCCAGCCAGACGCGCCCTTGGCCTTGGCTTCCTGTTCAGCATTTGGGTTGTACTTGATGTGGAATTGCTTGAGGTAGTGTTTCGGCGCACGGGTGGTCTGATCGTCGTTCGCCCATGCCAGCCGCAGAGGGAAAAGACCGTTGGGCGCGGCGAAAATCACCTTGAACGTTACATCGTCCAACGCCTCGAAGCGGGCCTTTTTTCCGCCCGCACGCAGATGGTTCTGGCCGATGTCGCTAAGGCCCTCGTAATTGAAGATGTCTTCGTACCAGAACATGATGTCCTCGGTAGTGAACGGCTGACCGTCAGACCACTTCATGCCCTTGCGCAATCTGAAGGTGAACTCCGTGGCGTCGGCATTGCTTTCGTAGTGCTCTGCGACATTCGGCACCACACCCGACCAGTCGGGCTTATATCGCAACAGCGGCTCGTAAGCCTGATATCGAAACAACATCGACAGGGACCCACCACCGACGATCGCGCTGTTCCAGTCACCACCATGTGTTCCGACGCGGTCAAGCGGCGTGATGACAAGCGGATTGAGCGGCAGGCGGTCCACAACGGCGGGCAGCTTACCCTCCCCGACCAAGGCGTCCAGCATGGCGGGGTCTTTAACGGTCGTGGTCTGCGCGAACGCTGGCAAAGCGGGTAGTATGACGGCAGCGGTGCTCGCAGCGAGAAACGCGCGGCGATTTAATCCTTGCATTTGTTTTCCTCCTCCAGTCACGCATCGCGGAATTATCTCTCCTCCTCAGGATCGATCCCGCGATTTTTCGGACGGCTGCGGTGCAAAAAAATAGCTTGCATCCCCGAATTTGTTTAGCTTGTATTATGTAATTTGTTAGGTAAAGCGTTATGTTTAATTTATTTCGGCACGAACTCCACGGCGGGAGGATGCGTTATGCGCAAAGTGACATTGCAGGACATCGCCAATCACACCGGCCTGTCAAAATTTGCGGTCTCATGTTCACTTTCAGGAAAAGCAGGAGTCAGTGAGGCGACGCGCAAGCGCGTCGAGGACGCTGCCGCGATGATGGGCTACCAGCGCCCGAAGCCCGCCGACGAGCAACGCGAGATTACTCTGATCTTTCACGATCAGGTCGATAGCGTGAGCTACGAGTTGCGGACGATGCTGCAGGACGGCATGCAGAAGGAGGCGCATCGACTAGGTCAAGCCGTACGGTTGCAGTGGACGCATGACGCCGACAGGGTCGAGGCGATGGTGAAAGATAGCGCAGGTATCATTCTTGTTGGGCCGCACGAAAAAAAGACGCTGGACATTGTCAAAGCGTCGGGCTTGCCTTCGGTTCGACTGGGGTGGGTGCTTCCACTTGAACAGGCCGATCATGTCGGCGGCACGGACCACGAAGCAGGGATAGCGGTCGGCGATTATTTGTTTGGACTCGGGCATCGCGACATCGCTTTCGTGCAGGGGCAGGAAGGCTATCGCGGTCGTATGGAGCGATATCACGGTCTGCGCGAAAGTTTAGAGCAACATGCCGATGCGCGACTGCATGTCCTGCGCTTTGACGAAGATGGAGGCTTTATCCCTGCACTGCAAACTCTTCAAACTGCCGGAATTGCACCAACAGCCCTGTTCTGCGCTCACGATGGGTTGGCGCTCACCGCTGTTTCCGAACTTTTAGCACGTGGCTACCGCATACCAGACGACATGTCCGTTGTCGGATTTGGTGATTTTTCCGCTGCGACCCAAATATCTCCTCCCCTGACGACCATCAGAGTACAAGGCGGGGAGATGGGCGCTACAGCGATGCGGCTATTGTTGGAACGCATTGAGACAAGAGGCCAGCCGGTCGTCGCAAAACGCATTCTTATCGCCTCGACCTTTATCGAGCGACGCTCATCGGGGCCTGCCCCTAGACATTCGAAATGGTTGACTCCCTTCGAGCGATGAAAACAACCCGCTCTTAATTGGAATCGAACCGACGACGGATCAGGCTCTGAGCGATGCAGCTACCAACCGAAAAAGGCGCTGATGATCGAAGATTTTACTCAGCCGCGTCAGTTCCAGAGAGCCTTCGACTCTCCCATTCCTGGGGCGTCAACGTCTTGACGTCGAACTGGTCGCGGGTACGGGTATAGGAGTGGCCACCCATGCGGCCAACGGCGTCCATCATCTGCTGGTCGATATGCAAGTTGGATGCGTTGACGGCATCGCTGCGCACGAAGACGCCGACGACCTCGCCGAGGATGATCTCGCGGGCAGGCCCCACTTGCAACGTCGTGTGACGACGGCACTCAAGTGCTGCGGGTGCCGCGAGAATGCGTGGGCTAGACACCATCTCACCCGGTACGGTTTCGAGCCCCGCCTCCTCCATCTCGTTGATGCCTGGACCGAATTTGATGGCGCAGATCTCCATCTGGTCCACGAGTGCGTTGTCACAGATATGCACCGTAAATTCACCCGTTTCGCGAATGTTGCGGGCAGTGTCCTTGAAGCGCATGTCTGCGTAATTTTCGACGCCGATCGCAACGATTGCCGGATCATGGGTCAGGACATTGAAGAAGCTGAACGGCCCGGCATTGTGGCGGCCGTCTCTGTCTGCGGTTGTTACAAGTGCGATCGGGCGGGGAATGACCGTGCCGATCAGGATCTTGTAACGTTCGCGCTCTGTGAGCTTGGCGAAATCGAAATGGCTGTGAGCAACGGTCGTATCGGTCATCTCAGGCCTCGGCAGCAATGCGGTGGGTTTCAAGCGGAGTGTGGCGCGACAGGTTTTCAAACCCGTCTTTGGTCACGACATACATGTCACCGACATTGCAGCCGGCGGATAGCGGTTCCAACCACTGCGCATGCAGCACGAAGACCATTCCCTCTTCCATTCGATCGTAGTTATGGGAGGAGATGTTGAAACTGTTCTGCCCACCAGCCATGCCGACTGAATGACCGAGGTTGGGGTTATGCGGGCCATGTGTCGCTGGATAGACATGCATGAGTGAGCGGCCTTGCGCCTCCCAGTCGATATTCTTGACATATTGGCGCGGAATGAGCCTCGCGCTGCCATCATCCATCGGCGCCCAGTTGTAGGGCATGGTGCGGGCTTCCGGCGACGCCAGCAAGCGGCGCTCGATCATGGGCTCGAAAGCCGCATTATTGACATCGCGCATCAAGGCACCCGGCCGGATCAGCATTTCCGCACGCTTGACACCTTCGGTACAGGCGGCGAGCACCTCTTCCTGGCGCCTGGTGATCTCGCCGATTGCGATCATCCTTGCAGTCTGCGCAGTGTAGCCTCGGTAGGTCACGTTGGAGACATAGAGATTGATCAGGTCTCCCGATCGTACGACGTGCCCGTAAGGCTTGCCGCAATGGGTGCCAAACTCGTTGATGCCGATCTGGTAACCGTCACCGGTTTCGCCACCGAAGGAGAGTTGTGCCTGGGTGAAGGCAGCATAGATCTCGTGGTCGGTCACGCCGGGTTTTGCCACGTGATAGGCCGCCTGCGTGGCGATGCTGACCAGTTGGGCGGCGGCCCGAAACATCTCGATTTCGCGCGGCGAGCGGACCTTTTGCATGCGGTCGAGAATGGCATTGTCGGCAACGAACTTCACGCCTGGCATCAATGCGTCGAGACCTGCCCAGAAAGTCAGCGAGGTGCGGTCGCCAATACGGCCAACCTGTGCTTTCGATAACCCCATTCCCGCCAGGAGTGCGGCACATTTTTCCGCCGTCTTGATGACGCTGTCGCCCGGACGGTCGGCATACTCCCGCCCGATGGGGCCAATCTGCCAGATATCCTCGACCAGCACTGGCTCGCCTCCCGGCGGCAGGAGCACGGACTGGGTAAAGAAGGACAAAAGCACCATTGGCTTGTCGACATCCGTCGGAATGATTAGCACGCCTTCCCGCATCCAGTCGCAGATATAGCGCAGATAGTGGTTCGACGTGTGAAACCAGCCCACACCGCCGGTATGAACAATCAGGGCGTCATGTCCGGCCTCCACTGCCTGGCGGCGGATACGCCGCAGACGATCCTCGAATTCCTCGACCGGGAGGGGCAAGGGCGCTGCGAAATCGAAATCCGGCTGAAAATCGGCGAGCAGCGAGCCGATGCGATAGGCTCCTGTTCTGGTGGCGGTCATGTTCATGGGCTATTCCTTTCAATATTGTTCTTGTTCGTCAGGCCTGTCGCGTAGGCGCCAGCACCCGCCTTGCCACCAGCATCACCACCAGCGTCAGGCCGATCAGCAGGCCCGACATGGCGGCAACGCGCACATCGAGCGATTCCTCAATAAGGGCAAACATCCTGAGCGGCAGCACTGTCGTCTGCGCGTCGGCCAGGAAGAGCGAGACGGAAACGTTGTCGAGCGACTGGATGAAGACGAGGAATGCGCCAGCGAGAATGCCGGGTGTCAGCAAGGGCAGGATCACGCGCCTCAGTGTGGTGAACCACGTAGCCCCCATTACCGTCGAAGCTTCTGCCAGCGACGGATTGATACCCTGCGCGACGACCGAAGCGGCGCGGTACATCAAAGGCCCAAAGACCACCACATGGCCGGCGACAGTCAGCCAGAGCGAAGGCTGCAAGCCAACGAAATTGGCGACGATCAGCGCAGCCAGACCATAAACGAGGCTTGGCAAGACCAGCGGGGCGAGGAGCAACGGCTCGATTGTGTTGACCGACCGACGGTGCAGCCGGGCCATGCCGATCGTGGCGGGCACCGCAAAGAGCAGCGAGCCGAGGACGGCAAGGCCTGCGATCTTCAGCGAGTTGCCGGCGGCAATATGTTCGGTCCCGGAGCGGATAGGATCGAGCAACGCCTCATACCAGCGCAGCGAAAAACCCTCCGGTGGGTATTTGAGCGTCTGTCCTGAAGTAAACGACATGGTGATCGCGATGACGATCGGGGCCACGAGATAGATCAGGCTCAGGCCGCCGAAGCCGAAGACGAATACCTTGTAGAGGATGGCGGGGACCGGGTTTTCGGATTTTCTACGCATGGCCGACGAGCCTCCGGTGACGGGAAATCATGGTCATGGCGACGAGCAGGATGCCGGTTGACATGAGGAGCACGACGGCGATCGCAGACGCCATCGGCCAGTCGAACAGCGTGCCGACCTCGCGGTAGATCAATTGCGGCACATAGACGTTGCGCGCGCCGCCGATCACCGCCTGGGTGACGAAGGAAGCACTGGTGCTGGCAAAGACGAGAATCCAACCGGCCAGAAGTCCAGGCAGCATCATCGGCAACAGGACCGTGACAAGAATGCGCCATGGCCCGGCGCCCGAAACCTGCGCAGCTTCGGTATAGGTGACGGGAATGCGCGACAAAATCGCCACCAGCGGAAGGATGATCAGCGGCAGGTCGATCTGGCACATGGCCATCACAAGCCCAAGTTCCGTCGACATCAGCGTGAAGGGACGGTCAGTCAGCCCAAGCGCCACGAATGGTTCGCTGATCGGGCCCTGCCGTCCGAGAATCACGATCCAGGCAAAGGTGCGAACCACGTTGCTGGTCAACATAGGGATCAGCGTCAGGAAAATGATAATCTGACGCGTGGTCTTGCCGCTGTGCCAGTAGAACAGCGCGATCGGCACACCGAGCAGCGTCGTGGTGACGATGGTCTGCACCCCGAGCTTGGCGGTGTTGACGAGTACGCGATAATTGAACGCATCGCCGAGAAAGCGCGCATAATTGTGCAGGGACAGGCCGTCGGGTCCAATAAAGCTGAACCCGACAAGGACGGCGAGCGGCGTCGCGAAGAACGCCAGCGACAGCAGAAGCATCGGGATAACGTAGGGGAAGCCGCTCGCTTTCATGGTGCTACCTCAACCAGCCACGAGGGCGTCGAACTGGCGGATCCATTCCGGCCGGTTCTTGTTGATGGCAGCCCAGTCCGGATAGACGAGAGAGGCAAGCTGTTCGCGCTTCACATAAGCCTCGATGCCAGGTGTCAGTTCCACTTCCTTGTTCGTCGGGAACATTTCCTGTGGCGGCATCTTCAACTTGTCTTGGGCGGCCTTCGAAATCGCTGCATCCATATAGGCGTAGGCAGCGTCGACGTTTTTGGCGCCTTTGGTCAGATGAATGTTGACAGGGGCTGCAGGCGAGCCCGTCTCCGGCTGGACGAATTCGGCCTTCAGCCCCATAGCCTTCAGCTTGGCGACGTTGCCGGTCGAGCACATGAAGACTGCAATCTCGCCCTGCTGGAACAGCGTCATCTGGTGGTTCGTGCTGGCCACCACGCCCTTGATCTGTTCCGGGTGTTCCTTGAACAGCTTGAAGACGGCATCCATGTCGGCGGGGCCTGAACCAAAAATCTTGGCGATCTGGGTATAGGCCATTACGCCTGTATTGGAGGCAAAGCCTGTCCACGAGACCAAGCCCTTATAGACCGGGTTTTCAAAAAGATCGCGGTAGCCCTTCGGCGCGGGTACGAGATCGGGATTATAGGCAATGCCGTTGACCTCTACCGTGACGGTCGGGCCATATTCGCCCTGGAAGGCCGGATCGAGCATTCCCCAGTTTTTCAGCTTCGAAGGGTCGATCTTCTGGATGAGGTCGTTCTCGACGGCGATGGCCATCTGACCGGGCGACATGAGAAGCGTGTCATAGGGCGGGTTGCCGGGGCTTGCCATGACCTTGGCGAGTTGGTCCTGCGCCATTGCCGGAGCGACCGTTAGATCGAAGCCGGCCTCCTTCACGAGTGGCGTCAGCACGGTGCGATAGCCGTCTTCCCAGTTGCCTGGGAAGGTCGCGGCAACCGCCGTGCCACCAGCCGCACGGGCGGCGAAAGGAACGGTCGCTGCCACGGCCGCACCGGCGGCAAGCAGTCCGAAACGGCGTCTTGTGATGTTGAAGTCTTGCATCGGCTCACCTCTGTTGTTGTTATTCACGGAATGCTTCCGGTTCGCTCGGAAAGGCGTGACACCTCATGGTGTCTATCTCGGCAAAGAGCTGTGCTCCCGGCTCGGGAATGAAGGTCGAAGGTCCGCGGACCTCCGAGGAACGAAGGTTTGTCCCGTCTTCGAGAAGGAGATCATGGACAAGGGTGGGCCCAAGCGGCACTGACACGGTCAGTCGCGCCGGCAGGGCCGATGCGCTCGAGGTCGCAGACAGGCGTACGTCTTCGGGACGGAAGGTGATCGTCACCTTCGAGCCTGTGGTGAAATTCAGGCGGCGGGGGAGAACGAGAGCCTTGCCATTGGCAAGCGTGACCAGGGTTGCCTCGGCATCCAGGCGATCCACCGTTCCATGCAGTACATTGGCCTGGCCGATAAACGTATTGACGAACAGCGTTTTCGGCCGGTCATAAACGGCCATCGGGGTGTCGATCTGCTCGACATTGCCCTTGTTCATCAGCACGAGACGACCTGCCAGACTTTGCGCTTCCTCCTGGTCATGCGTGACGATCAGTGTGGTGATGCCCAGCGTCTTCTGCAGATGGAGAAGCTCGACCTGCAGGTCGAAACGGAGCGCCCGGTCCAAGGCACCGAAGGGTTCGTCGAGAAGCAGAAGCGAAGGCCGTCCGGCAATGGCACGGGCCACCGCCACGCGTTGCTGCTGACCACCGGAGAGCTCACGCGGTAGCCGATGACCAAACCCTTTCAACCGTACGAGCGAAAGCATCTCCTCGACCCGTTCACGCCGCTCGGAGCGCCCAACCTTCTGGCATGCCAACGGATAGGCGATGTTCTCGGCGACCGTCAGGTGTGGAAACAGCGCATAGTTCTGGAAAACCATGCCTATACCGCGCGCACGGGCCGAAACATTGGCAAGGTCTTCTCCACCGAGCTGGATCACGCCGCTTTTCGGCTGGATCAGCCCCGCGATGGCCCGCAACACCGTGGATTTGCCGCAGCCGCTCGGTCCGAGGAGTGCGACAATCTCACCAGCGTTCATCTCGAAAGAGATGTCGCTGATCGCGTTCTGTCCACCGTAGCTGTGGGTCAGGCCACGAACGCTGAGCTGCCTGCCTTCTGATGCATTCGAGGCCTGCGACATGAATGTCCCCTTGGTTTGCGCCTGAACAGACGAGGACGTGGCTCTCGTATTCATCAGGCGGAGATGTGGTTGATCGGCAATTTTGAGCTCGCGCTGGTCCATGGGAAAGGAATTGCAAGCTGCGTGCCAACTACGCTTCCAACACCGAACTGATGGTAGCAACCACATGAATATATGTAATTATTTTTGTTTTAAGTTATTTCGCAACTTCACAATCATGAAAAATCGCAAACCATCTGGAATTCATTAATTGTGCAGCCTTGATAGATGACGGTGATTTGTTGGGCAGAGCTTTGGCTCATGAGCTCTTGAATCGTATCAGTATCGGAGCTTTCTCGACGACCAAGGCACCGTATCCGTTCTTAAAAATCTTAAGATTATAAATATTTTTCAATAGGTTAAATGTTGTTACTGTAAACGAATGATCCGACAACGCCATGCGGGCTATTTTTTTCATCACATACTTTCGAATATTCATGCGCAACTTAGTTCGTAGATTAAGTTGATTCTACGGCGTACAAAATAAATCAATAAAAACATATATATAAAAACCATCACCCCGAACTGGCATGCTGATTGCATCACCCAATCTTGAAAATTCACGACAATAGAAATGTGAAGAAGGGGTTCCGCATGCATAGTTTCAAGAAGACCGTCACAGCCGCCCTGGCAGGCATCGCCTTTGCTCTCCTCTCCTCAACCACGCAGGCCGCAGAAGGCACGCCCGTGAAGATGGTGCCTGAGGAGGATGTGGGGAAGCTTCCGGGCATCGCCTTTAATCAGCAACTGTCAGACCGTCTGCCTTCTGAGATCAAGGAAAAGAAGGTGCTGAAGGTTGCGACGGATCTGACGCCGCCAATCAGCTTCCAGGACGAGGCTGGCAAGCTGATTGGTATCGATGCCGATCTAGCGGCGGCGCTAGGCGTCATTCTCGGCATTAATGTGCAGATGACCAATGTCGGCGCGGGCGCAGCCATCGTTCCCGCCGTGCTCTCCAAGCGGTTCGACATCACGCTTTCCGGTATCAACGACGATGTGGAACTGGAAAAGCAGGTCGATGTCATCGACTACATGTATGACGCAACAACCATCATGACGGTCAGGGGCAATCCGCTCGGCATCAAGAACATGGAAGACCTCTGCGGCAAGAAGGTCGCCGTGCCGGTCGGGACCTTCCAGAACAGGCTGGTCGTTGCCGCCTCGGCAAAATGCAAGACCGCGCCCATCGAGATCATGTCCATCCCGAAAATGCCTGACGTCCTGCAGGCCGTGCGAACGGGCCGCGCCGATGCGACCGTCAACGGTTACGCAACGAGCGTCTACACCACCGAGAAGCAGACCGGCAAAGGCGTCGGCCTGCAAGCCTTGCCCGATGTCCGCCTCGCCGTCGGTTATCTTGGCATGCTGGTCTCGAAGGACAATCCACAGCTCCGGGATGCCGTGATCGCCTCGCTCCAACACATGGTCGACAGCGGCGCCTATCGGGCCATCATGGAGAAATGGAGTCTTGGCCCGCTTGCCGTGAAGACCGTCAAGTTCAACGATGCTGCCTCCATGCCGGTGGAATGAGCCATGGCACTATTTGCTCAACCGATCAGCATGACCATCGTGCCTCCAGTCCGCAGGCCGATACTCTGGAGGCAGGTCGCAACCGGTAGCATTGCGATCCTTGTGCTGGCCCTCATGGTCCTGGCTATCGGGCGCAATCAAAGCGTCCAGTGGAGCGAGATCCCGCGCTACATGATTGACCCCGTCATTCTTGGCGGCGTCGTCCTGACGCTCGAACTGACAGCCGGCGCCATGGTCGCCGGCATCGTCATCGGTTGCCTCGTTGCCATCATGGCGACGAGCCAGAACATCGTTCTCAAGGCGATCGCCGTCGCCTTTGTCTGGTGGTTCCGCGGCGTACCGCTGATCGTCCAGATCTTCTTCTGGTTCAACATCGCGCTCTTCGTCCCCGAGATCGGATTCGGGTCCTGGTCGGTTTCGGTAAACGACATCGTCACACCCGCCCTGGCCGGCTTCCTGGCGCTTGGTCTGCACGAGGCGGCAAACATGAGCGAGATCATTCGGAGTGGCCTGAATGCCGTGGATCGTGGACAGCGCGAAGCCGCATCGTCTCTGGGCCTCAGACCATTGCAGACTCTGCGAAAGGTAGTCCTCCCTCAGGCAGTAAGGCTGATCATCCCGCCGACTGGAAACCAGGCGATCGGCATGCTGAAGGCGAGTGCCATCGTTTCCGTCATCGGCATGCAGGATTTGTTGACACAGGCGCAGGCCATCTACGCCCGCAACTTCCTCGTCATCGAACTCCTGTGCGTTGCCTCGCTTTGGTATCTCGGGATCACCACGATCGCCTCCATCGGCCAGCACTATCTGGAACGGAAGCTTGCACCAAAAGGCCGCTCGAACAGCGGCAAAAATTGAGCTTCGGGGCGCCAGCGCGCAGTCAATGACGCCAGAAAATCAACCAACCAAGGGATCGCCACTGCAGCGCATCCCATCAGGAAACATCAAGGAGAGACCATTATGAGACTGGGTATCGATAGCCAGAAGCTTCCCGAGTTCGTGAAACGCGGACCGCTCGCAAGCCTTGACCTTGTCAAGGAGCTTGGCCTTGCGGGCCTGTTCTTCCCGACAGTTCTCGACATGAGCCCGACGCTCGACAAGGGAGCCCTTCGCGACATCCGCGAGAAAGCCGATGAACTGGGGCTCTACCTCGAAAGTGGCGTCGGCAAGATCAATCCCTATTGCAGTGCCGAGGCTCCGGAGTTCCGTGCGATCGGCGATGGCGACGTCATTCTGGGCTTTACCCGCATGATCGAGGCAAGCGCCTCCATCGGCTGCCGCGAACTATGGACCTCGCCGGGCAATTTCAAATCGGAGTATCGTGGCAGGCTGGCAAACGACCGCTTTCGCACCGACGTCACCTGGAACGAGCAGTTGCTGGCGATCGAGAAGGTCCTGCTGAAACTTGCTCCCGTAGCGCGCGCCAATGGTGTCCATCTCAATATGGAAACCCATGACGAGATTACGTCCTTCGAAATCCTCAGGCTGATCGAAAAGGTCGATGAGGATTGCATGGGCGTTGTCTTCGACACGGCTAACGGCCTGCAGCGCGGGGAACATCCGGTTTACGCTGCAAGACGCGTCGCGCCATACGTTCGCCAGACCCATATCAAAGACGCCTATGTGGGCCTCGCTCCGGGCGGCCTCGATTTCCAGACCCGCCCTGTCGGTCACGGGATCGTGGATTTTGCCACGATCGTTCCAATCCTGGCCGCGGCGAACCCGGATCTCAATCTCTCATTGGAAGTTGCCGCCTCGGTCGAAGACAAGCCGCGCAAGGCCAATCCACGTCAGTGCATCGAGATTGACGACCCTGCGTGGCGCGCTGCGCACCCGGACCTCGATGCCGAAGAGCTCGACGCCTATCTCTCGCTCATCAGCGCCTTTGAAAAGCGTGTTGCTGCTGGCGAGGTCCCGGACTGGGAGACCTATGAGGCGACCAACTACGGCTACCCGTCCTATGAAAAGCAGGCCTATGGCTTCGACGCGGCCATCGTCTTCATTCGCAATTCGGCCAGGCATATCGAGACGATCTGCGCCGATAATGGCATCGATCTTTCCGCATCCGCCGCAAAACGGCAGGCAGCCTGATTTCGACCCACGCGATGACGGTGGAGATCTTTGCCGCCATCGCGGCCAAGCCCAAGATCAAGTGGATTTCCAGCGCGTATCAATGTACGCAACAATATGTGTATGGATGTAATCAGATCGAGCGACCGACCGCTCGAATGCATGCGGAGCAGGACATGAAGAAGACCCGTCGGCAGATCCCGCGATCTGCCCCCAAGGCGCCGAGCACCGCCGAAGCGGCAGAAAATGCCAATGACGACGTCTCCGAGCGCATTCGCACGACGCTTGCCACTGCCATCGGCGAAGGCGCTCTGAAACCCGGCACAAAGATCCTCGAAGATGCCATTGCCGACCATTTCGGCGTCAGCCGCACCGTGGTTCGTGGCGCGCTCGGAGTGCTGGAAAGCGATCATCTGCTGGAGCGCAAGCGCAACCGCGGCACTTTCGTCGCAGAACCGGGCATCGAAGAAGCCAAGGCTCTGTTCGAGGCACGCCGCAAGATCGAACACGCGATCCTCGACCTTGTGATGGCCCGCGCCACCAGCGAACAACTCGATGCACTGGAAAAACTGACCGATGAGGAAGAGCATATTCACCATCACGGCGACGAAAAGTCGAAGACGGTGCTTTCCGGGAAATTCCATATCGTCCTGGCGGAGCTTGGCGGAAATGCCGTCATGACCGAAATGCTCTCCAAGATCGTCGCGCGCCTGTCCCTCGTCATGGCGCTCTATGAAGAAGACAAGAAGGACGACTGCGGCGCCGACCACCACCGCATGATCGTCACTGCGCTGAAGGCGAAAGACTTGGCGAAGGCACAGCAGTTGATGGACCATCACCTCGCCGATATCGAGGGGCGGGTAAGGCTGACCGAAGGCCAAGGCGATCGCCATACCTTCCTGGCAGTGCTGGAGAGCTTTTCCTGACCAGCTTTTGCTTTTTAGCGGAATCGAACAATCACTATCACATTGGCGGAGTTCATTAGCTAGCAGCAATTTATTTCTGCAATGACAGCCAGTACCGGGTATGTCGACGTTCACCCGTACGCGTCAGTGCACAGGTCTCAACGAGCTGCTGAAGGTCACGTGTTGCTGTAGCGCGGGATGTGTCTGTGATCGAAATGTAGTTTTCGGCACTTAGCCCCCCCTTGAAGCCTGCCGTACCTTCCTTGATGATGCGGGCGACTACTTTTTCCTGTCGCTCGTTCAACTGACCTCGAGAACGATCATAGAACTTTGCTTTCTGAATGAAGAAATCTACGCGCTCAAGCGTCGCCCGCTGAGCGTCGAGGATCGTTTCTGAACAGGGCCTATTGCGCGCTAGGCGGATGTTGGCCTGGCGGCGCTAAGAAGGGTCGAAAAGAGGGCACATGGTAGCAGCCGAAAGGCGTCGTCGAGAGGACTACTTGCTCAACAAACTAAGATCGACGGCCTACGAAGTACCAACCTTAACCTACCATGATTTGGTTGAAGGCGCGGAGAAAGTGATCATTCTCCTCGCGAGAGCCGATGCTGACACGAATGAAGGTCTCGAAGCCCGTTTGTTTCCATGGTTTCACGATGACACCAAGGCTGAGCAGATTTTCCGCCACATGCACAGCGCTGACCCCGACATCGATGAAGAGGAAATTGCATTTCGACGGCGCCATCCGGTAACCCAACGATTTGAGTTCGCCTGCGACACGCGCACGCTCCACAAGAGCCAGTTCGACGGATTTCCGCAGATGCGCATCATCGTTGAGAGCGGCAACGGCCGAAGCCTGAGCAATGGCGTTGGTGTTAAAGGGCGTTCGGGCGCGGTTGAGAAAATTGCAGAGCTCGCCGCTACTGACGACGCCATAACCGATGCGTAGACCCGCAAGGCCGAAGGCTTTGGAGAACGTTCGTAGGACTACCCAGTTCACCCTGGCATCCCGCAGCATATCGGCGGCCGAGGGATAGCCCTCGCCGGCCGCATATTCTGCATAGGCCTCGTCAACGACGACCATTGTATCCTTGTCGAGCGCAGCGATTACCTTTTCGAGTTCAGCCGGCGTCAGCCATGAACCCACGGGGTTCATCGGGTTCGAGAAAATCAGCATGCGCGGCTTGCGCGCAATAGCCACCAGCAACGCATCGATATCGATCGTTAAATCTGACTTCACAGTCACACGTTCGATCACACCGCCCATCAGCGTGGTGTAGTCTTCATGCAGCGGGAAAGAAGGATAGAGCGTAGCAACCGTATCGCCCTGACGAACAACGGAGCGGCAGATAACGGCAATGAGGTCTTCCGAGCCATTGCCAAGGATTACCTGACTGTCGTCCACGCCAAACCGGACGGCAAGCTGACTGCACAAGGCCCGCCCTTGCGGATCGGGATAGAGACGTGCCAGTTCGCCGATATCGGGAAAAAGGTGACGCAGCGCAGGTGATGGCCCGAGCGGGTTCTCGTTGGAGCCCAGCTTCGCGATGGCGGCAACGTCGTATTTTGCCCGCACTTCTTCAATCGTCAGACCTGCATTGTAAGGGGCAATCGCGCGGATTTCGTCGCGGATGGGGCTTGAAGGCTTTTCCATTTTGCAGTCTCCATGAGATGCGGATGGGCCAGTGATAAACCGGGAAATCTTATCCGTAAATATGTATAGACATTTTATGATGAAAATGATGTCATCGACAAGCTAAATAAATAAAGGGTGCCGCCATGACACAGCCGAATTTCGACCTCTCCGGCCGCCGCGCGCTCGTGACCGGCGCAAGTCGCGGCATCGGCCAGGCCATTGCGGTCGCCCTCGCGCAGGCGGGCGCCGATATTGCCATCACGGCGCGCACGATCGAGGCGCTCTCGGAAACGCATTCACGCATCGTTAATCTGGGCCGACGCTGCGTGGCGCTCACCCAGGACGTTCGCGACGTCGAGGCATGCGCTCGCGTGACGAGGGAAGCTGCCGACAAACTTGGTGGTCTCGACATCCTCATCAACAACGCTGGCTTCGAAAACGTCCGCGCTTCGTTCGATGTTGACGAAGCACTCTGGGAGTCGATCCTGTCGACAAACCTGAAGGGCGCATTCTTCTGCGCGCAGGCAGCCGGCCGCATCATGGCCGAAACAGGCGGGGGCGTGATCGTCAACCTCTGCTCGCTGACATCTTATGTCGGCATCCCAACGGCCGCCCCTTACGGCGCCTCGAAGTCCGGCCTGCTCGGCATAACCCATGCCCTTGCGAGTGAATGGGCGGCGCATGACATCCGGGTAAACGCCATTGCCCCGGGATATTTTCGCACAGCTATGACGGAGGTTTTCTATGAAAATGACGACTGGCAGTCGCGGATGCTGGAGAAGATCCCGCAACGGCGCTTCGGCAAGGAGAGTGACATTGGCGGCGTTGCCGTTTTCCTCTGCAGCGACGCGGCCGCCTATATTACAGGCCACTGCATTCCGGTGGACGGCGGCTATCTGGCCTCGATCTGACGTCGATAAACAAACGAATGCCAAATAGTACCGAATAGACGTCTTCGACGCTTGTCATTCGACGCGATGAGAAACAAAGTCGCAGAGTTGACCGCTAAACATTTTCGCATCTGCACAAATATTGCGCAACAAAATTTCAGGCGAAAAATTACGCAAATTCGGTTGACGCTAGTTGTACGTATATGTATATACAAGTACATATAACTCGGCCACATACCGCTGAAGGCGCACAGGTAGCTTTGAGGGGATTTCCCACCATCAAAGCGCGACAGGAGAAATCTCATGGGGGCAGCAGAACTTCGTTCGGTCGATCCTTCCGCTGACCTCATCGCAGTGTCCGTCAGGGACGTGGGAATGTCCTTCGGCAATGTTCACGCCGTCAGGCAGGCCTCGTTTGATCTTCCCAAGGGCCGTTTCCTGACCATCCTCGGCCCTTCCGGTTCGGGCAAGACGACGCTGCTGCGGATGATTGCCGGCTTTGATCGCCCGACCAGCGGCGAAATATTCATCAACGGGCAGCCGGTCAGTGCCGTGCCACCACACCAGCGCGCGATCGGTATGGTGTTCCAGAAGCTCGCGCTTTTTCCGCACATGACCGCCGCCGAAAACGTCGCCTTTCCCCTGAAGATGCGCCGACATGATGCCCGCACCATTCCCGAGAAGGTCGAGCGTTATCTCGACCTCGTACGCCTCGGCGGTTACGGTGACCGCCGCATCAACGAACTCTCGGGCGGCCAGCAACAGCGTGTCGCCATTGCCCGGGCCCTGGTGTTCGAACCGGATCTGCTTTTGCTCGACGAGCCGCTCGCGGCACTTGACCGCAAGCTGCGCGAGGAAATGCAGTTGGAGTTCCGCCGTATTCAGAAGGAACTCGGCGTCACCACCATCAACGTTACTCACGACCAGCGCGAGGCATTGGTGGTGTCAGACGAGGTCATCGTGATGAACGGCGGCGAAATCCAGCAGAAGGCACGGCCGGTGGAAACCTATCGCGCGCCCTCGAATGCCTTCGTCGCAAACTTCATCGGCGTCACCAACTTCATCGAAGGCAAGGTTGCCGAAGTCACACCAACCAATGTCACGATCACGGCGGCAGGCATCAATCTTCTCGGTGTCGCTTCGGACGAGAATCTCGCGGTCGGCGCGGCCTGTGCCGGGGCCGTTCGCGCAGAGCAAATTCGCATCGCATCGGCCAATGGCCGCCTCGAAGGCCTGTCAACCGTCGTCGAGGGCAAGGTCGAAGACTGCATTTTCGAAGGCGAGCGCGTGGTTTATGAAATCCGGGTCCAGGCTCTCGGCGGCGTCGTAATGCGCGTGTTCGACCACGATCCGGAATCACATCTGCAATTCGCTCCGGGCGACGACGTTCGACTGGGCTGGAATGCACGGGATATGCATATCTTTCAAAAATGACCCCCAGAAGGTCGGACCAGAGGAGAATGTTCAATGTCGCATGATAAATTTCTGACCGCCCAACTCCGCCGTCGCACGTTGCTAGCGTCGTTCTCCGCAGCCGGCGCTTATGCCGGACTGTCGACGCTCGGCGTCAGCCGCGCCTTTGCGCAGGAGCCGGAAAAACCAGCCGAAATAATCGTTCGCGCCTGGGGTGGCAGTTGGGTAGATGCGCTGAAGGCGGGCGTCTCCGACAGCTTCACCAAGGCAACCGGCATCGCGGTGCGCCACGATCTGACCGAAGATAACGAAATCCAGCCGAAGGTCTGGGCCGCCGTCGCCCAGAAGCGCGTTCCGCCGATCCATATTAACTGGGACACCACGACGAATGCCACGAAGTCGGCGCTGCGTGGCGTCACCGAAGACCTCTCGGACCTGCCCAATCTCAAGAATGCCACGGATCTTGCCAAGCCGGTCGGTCTCGATGGCTATCCGATCGTCAATACCTATGGCTACGTCTATGTGCTGGCCTACCGTCCTTCGGCATTCCCGAACGGAGCACCAAAGTCCTGGAAGGACCTTCTCGATCCGAAGCTGAAAGGCCGTATCGCGCTCTATAATGACGGCATCGGCTTCCATTTCCCGGCGCAGGTCGCAGGTGGCGGCAAGCTCGAGGACATTCCCGGCAACATGCAACCCGCCTGGGACTTCATTTCGAAGATCAAGGCGCAGCAGCCGCTGCTGGGCGAAGACCCCGATTTCACCACCTGGTTCCAGAAAGGCGAAATCGACGCTGCCTGCACCATTTCAACCAACGCCCGCGAAGCCAAGAAGAACGGCATCGAGATCGCATGGGTGGTTCCGGAAGAAGGTGCGAAATTCGATACCGACGGCCTGTGGATTCCGAAGGGCCTGCCGGAGAACGAACTCTACTGGGCGAAGCAGTACATCAACCACGCCCTGACCCAGGAAGCCCAGCAGGTCTGGCTTGATGGCCTCGGACTTCCCGGCGTCATTCCGGGCGTCAAACCGCCGGCCGACCTCGTGGGCGACCCGTCCTATCCTACGACCGAAGAAGAGTTCAAACACCTGATCCGGGTTTCGTCCAAGATCCAGGTCGAAAACGAGAGCCAGTGGTTCGCCAAGTTCAAGGAAATCATGCAGGGCTGAAGCCCTGTCCCGCCCGTCGCGTCGTTCAGGTGACGGCGGGCATTCCACTTGAGGTTAAGAGGTAACGCGGTCTCTTTGGCAAATGCGCCATAGCCTTTGCCGGGACCGCTCGAGGATCGGTATTCATGCGCGCTTCCCGTGTCGCATATCCCCTGACGTGGCGCGTCATGGATATGCTCGAACGATTTGCGGCCATTTTCTGGCCTTCCAGCTTCAAGAAGGGTTTGCCCTATCTGATGCTGCTGCCGGCCATCGTGCTGGTTGGCCTTCTGGTCCTCGGCCTCATACAGATCGGCGATACGAGTCTTCGGACATTGGACACGAATACGTTTCTGATGTCTGAGACCTATACGCTCGCCAATTACCAGCGGGCGCTCACGGAAAAGTTCTTTGCCACCGTCGCGGGCCGCAGCCTTATAGGCTCGCTCATCGTTACCGTCATCACGCTGATATTCGCCTTCCCTTACGCCTATCTCATGGTGCGCACGTCCTCCTCGGCGCTGCGCAAATTCCTGCTGGTTGCGCTGTTCCTGCCTTTCTTCATCGGTCAGGTAGTACGCGCCTATGGCTGGCTGATCATTCTCGGCAACCAGGGCATGGTCAACGAGGCTCTCGGCCTGGTCGGTGTCTCACCGATACGCCTTCTCTATAACTACCCGGCTGTTCTGTTCGGCCTTGTTCAATACATGCTGCCCTTCGCTGTTTTGATGCTGGCACCTGCCCTGACCGCCATTCCGGCGGAACTCGAGGCCGCCGCCGCCTCCCTCGGCGCCAGCTGGCTTCGCACCTTCCGTCATGTCGTCCTGCCGCTTTCGCGCCCCGGCCTCGTCGGAGCCGGTCTTGTCGTAGTCACGCTCTCCCTTACGGACTTTGCCATTCCCGCGATCCTTGGCGGGGGGACGCAGGATTTTATCGCTAACGCGATCTACGACCAGTTCTTCCGCACCTCCGACCAAGGCCTCGGCGCGACACTCTCGCTGCTGCTCGTCGCGGTTGGCTCCATTCTCGTCGGTGTCGTCTTCATGGTCTTCGGTGCAGGCACGCTTGCCATGGGGGGCGACCGCAAATGACCGGCAGCCGCAGCAAATCCATCGTCATCTGGGCCTTCGTCTCCACCGCGCTCCTCATGTTGTCGGCACCCACCATCGTGGTTCTCGGTGCCTCGTTTACTTCCGGAAACATCATCACCTTCCCGCCGGACGGGTTTTCATTGCAATGGTATAGCAAGATCGCCCACGCCACCGATCTGCGCCAGGCCTTCTTCCGCTCACTGATCGTCGCGGCGATCTGCACCCTGGTATCCATTCCCGTCGGCACGCTCGCCGGTATTGCGCTCGCCAAATATCGGGTACGGTTTGCCCGCTCCATCCAGATCTATCTGCTGCTTCCCTTCACGATTCCGCTGATCGGTTCCGGCATCGGCATGATGCTCGCCTTTGGACAGATGGGTGTGCTTGGCAAGCTATGGCCCGTCGGCATCGCCTGCTCGGTCATCAACCTGCCCTTCATGATCTGGGCGGTGACGGCAAGCGCCAGCAACCTGTCGCCGGATCTGGAACTTGCGGCCGCAAATTGCGGTGCGCCACCCTTGCAGCGTTTCCTATACATCACGCTTCCCGCCGTCCTGCCGGGCGTGATCACCGGCTCTCTATTGATGTTCATTCTGGCGTTGAATGAGTTCCTCGTAAGCCTGCTTCTGGTAGACGCGCGAAGCGTCACACTGCCGGTCCAGATCTACAACTCCATCCGCTCGATCATCACACCGGACCTTGCCGCCATTTCCGTGGTGTTCATCGCCTGCGCCGGGATCGCGATCGCGCTGCTCGACCGCCTCGTCGGCCTCGACATCTTCCTGAAATCGAAGTGACCAATCGGCCGTATGGCCAGCTATCAAGGACAAGACGATGACATCAGTGTCTTTCTACGACTATTCCAAGCTCGATGCCGATGAGAAGGCCGCCCTGCTGCGCCGTTCGGAAAGCGACATCTCGAGCTTCATCGAAAAGGTTGCCCCAATCCTCGAAGCCGTTCGCACCGAAGGCGACAGTGCACTGGCTCGCTTCGGTCGCGAACTCGACAAGGCCGACGTGACCGAAACCAATCTCAAAGTCACCGAAGCCGAATTCGACGCGGCCTTCAAGCTGGTTGATGCAAGCGTCATCGAATCCATCCAGTTCGGCATCGACAATATCCGCCATTTCCACGAGGAGCAGAAGCCGGAAGCCATGTGGCTGAAGGAAATTCGCCCCGGTGCCTTTGCGGGTGATCGCTTCACGCCGATCCAGTCCGTAGCGCTCTATGTTCCACGCGGCAAGGGATCCTTTCCGTCTGTCACCATGATGACCTCTGTGCCCGCGGTCGTTGCCGGCGTTCCGAACCTTGCCATCGTCACACCGCCGGCGCCCGATGGCTCGGTCGATGCGGCCACACTGGTTGCCGCGCGCCTCGCCGGCGTGGATACCGTCTACAAGGTAGGCGGCGCCCAGGCGGTGGCCGCCGTCGCCTACGGTACGCAGACCGTGAAGCCGGCGCTCAAGATCGTTGGTCCGGGAAGCCCATGGGTCGTCGCCGCCAAGCGTTCGCTGTCCGGCGTCATCGATACCGGCCTGCCGGCCGGTCCTTCGGAAGTCATGATCCTCGCTGACGATACGGTCCATGGCGGCCTCGCCGCGCTTGACCTGCTGATCGAAGCGGAACACGGCCCCGATTCCTCGGCCTATCTCGTCACCCATAGCCGGCGCGTCGTTGAAGAGGCGATCGCGGCCCTGCCCGAACACTGGGCCAAAATGTCGGAGCAGCGCGTCGCTTTCTCCAAGACCGTTCTCACCGGCAAGACCGGCGGTATCGTCCTGACGTCCTCGATTGAGGAGAGCTACGCGTTCGTCAATGCCTATGCGCCGGAACATCTTGAATTACTGTCGGAAGAACCGTTCATCCATCTCGGACATATCACCGAAGCCTCCGAAATTCTGATGGGCACCCACACGCCGGTCAGCATTGCCAATTTCTCGCTCGGCCCGAACGCCGTGCTACCGACCAGCCGCTGGGCACGCACCTTTGGGCCGCTCTCGGTGACCGACTTCGTCAAGCGCAGCTCGATCGGCTATGTCACGCCGCCAGCCTATCCGGAATTCGCCAGACATTCCCATAACCTCGCTCTTTACGAAGGCTTTTCCTCGCATGCGCTCGCGGTTTCTCCGGTGCGCGACGCCTATCTGAAAAAGGGTGCCTGATCCATGAAGGCGGTGCGGCTTTACGATGCGAACGACCTGCGTGTGGAGGAGATGGCCTCCCCATCTTCGCCGCCGGCAGGCTTCGTCAATCTGCAAGTCAGGGCAGCGGGGATTTGTGGTTCCGATCTGCACAATTACCGCACCGGACAATGGATTTCCCGTGGTCCGTCCACCGCCGGTCACGAATTCTGCGGGCGCATCACGGCGATCGGCGACGGTGTGACTGATTTTGCGATCGGCGATGTCGTTTCATCAGACTCGCGCATGTGGTGCGGCCTCTGCCCGGCCTGTTCGAGTGGCCGCACCAATGTGTGTGAAAACCTGGGCTTTGTCGGCGAAGTATGCGACGGCGGTTTTGCCGATGAGGTGCAGGTACCGGCCAAGCTGCTGGTCGGCCATGATCCGCAACTCTCGCCACATATCGCTGCCATGGCAGAACCGCTCGCCGTGGCGCTGCACGCGGTACGCCGCCTTGCTGTTCCCAGGGGGGAGCCGGTGCTCGTCATCGGCTGCGGCACGATCGGTGGGCTGAGCGCTCTCATCCTCTCCCGCCTGCACGACGGCCCGGTTCTGCTCGCCGACCTGAATGCGGAGCGAGCCCGACGCGTCAGTGACGTGACAGGCGGCAAGATCGTGACACTCGACAAGGCTGTGATAGACGCCGCGCTTTCGGGTGGTCGCCTTCGTTATGCGCTTGACGCCACCGGCAGCATTCAGGCGATAGCCCGGACCGTAGACCTGCTTTCCGGTGGCGGCGGTCTGGCGCTTGTCGGCATCAGCCACGGCAAGCTTGATTTCGATCCCAATATTCTTGTCGAGCGCGAAATTTCACTGATCGGTTGCCACGCCTTTTGCGACGAACTGCCGGAGGCAACGGCGCTGCTAACGGAGCTCACGCCGGCTCTTCACCGCTTTATCGAGGTGCTGCCCTCACTCGATGATGTCCCCGCCGCCTATGACCGGTTGCTGCGGGGTGAAAGCAGCGCTTTGAAGACGATAATAGACGTGTCGAAATAGGTCTGACACGTCACTTCAACAATGCCGGCGCAGCGACGCGGAGGCGGAGACAGTGACCATGACTGCACTTTCAGATTCCGCCTCGCCCCTCTACGAGAAGGTGAAGGACTTCGTTCTCGGCAACATTGGCAGCGGCAAATGGGCGCGCAACAGCCGGTTGCCTTCGGAGCACGAGCTGGTTTCTACGCTCGGCGTTTCGCGCATGACAGTCAACCGCGCACTTCGGGAGCTCACCTCGGAAGGGCATCTGCGCCGCATCCAGGGCGTGGGCACATTTGTCGCGCCGCCAAAACCGCAGTCAACGCTGATCGAGATCAGCAACATCATGACCGAAATCAGGGCCCGTGGCGGTCGCCACCGCGCCGAGGTTGTCGTGCTGGAACGCATCGTCCGGCCGGAACCCGAACTCCTGCTTGCCTTTGAGTTCGATACCAGCCGACCGGTGGACCATTCGGTCGTCATTCATTTTGAAAACGATCTGCCGGTGCAGCTCGAGGAACGCTACGTCAACCCCAGCCTCGTTTCAGGCTATGTCGAGCAGGACTTCACCACGGCGGCAACCTACGACTATCTCCAGAACGCAACGCCGCTCACCGAAGTCGAGCACCTGATCAGCGCTCTGCCGGCCAGCGAGGCCCATGCGCGCCTGTTGCAGATCCGCGTTGGCGACAGCTGTCTCGTCCTGCACCGCAAGACCTGGACAGGCCCGATCGTCGCGACCGTCAACACGCTGACCTATGTCGGCAGCCGCTACTCGCTTGGAAGCCGCTATCTGCACGGCAGCAAATAAGACAACATCCGGAACAATTGCCATGAACCAGCCCGCCAGCCGCACCGCGGAAATCCGAAAAATCGCCAAGGCCGCCGATGGCAGAGCGGAAAAAATGCTTGCCGATTTGCTGCGTGACCTTTTCAGCATCGAAGCAAGGAATGTGGCGATCAATCACGATCAGTACAGTCTCAATTCCCTCAATGGCTTCTTCGAAACCGGCGAAGGTCAGTTCTTCTTCAAGTTCCATCAGGAGGAGGGCGAAGAGGCCATGAGCGGCGAGTATTACCGCGCCGATATTCTTGCCCGCGCCGGTCTGCCGGTCGACCAGCCGTTGCTCATGTCAGTGCTCCCTGGTGAACAGATCCTTGTCTATCGCCGCCGCAGCGACCCGCGTTTTTCCGACGTCTTGCGTGCACTGGACCTCAAGGACGATCCGGCAGCCCGCGCTAAGGCGGTGGAAGCCGAGCGCAGGCTGAATGAGGCGGTTCTGAAAGTGTATCTGGAAACGCTGCACGGCGTCACGCCCACGGAAGTTGCCGCCGAGCCGGTTCATCGATTGTTCTATGAGCGCCTGATCGATCCCCTCACTGGCATCTATCCCGGTGGCAGACTGGCAAATTTCTATGTTGGCAAGACGTTCGAACTGCCGGGCATGACCCTGGATTGGCAAACCCTCTCCGGGCTTCGCTTCTGCGTTAACGGCATCGCGTATCGCGACGGTTTCGCAGCGCTTTTCGACGAGGCGCATGAACGGCTGAACCCAGCGAAACTCGCCGATGCCGGGGGGGTTACCGCCCATGGCGACGCCCATAACGCCAATGTCTGGTATGAGGACGACGGCAGCGACACCCGCCTCTCCTTCTTCGACCCCGCTTTCGCCGGTGAGAATATCCCGACGCTCCTCGCGGAAGTGAAGACGACGTTTCACAACATCCTCGCCCATCCGCTCTGGCTATATGACCCGGCTCTTGCTGGAGAGCGCTATTCGGCAAGCGTCACGCTCGATGACGACATGCTTCTGATCACCACCAATTACGAGCCGAGTAAGGTCCGCCGCGAACTTCTTGCCGTAAAGGGCGAGGTCATGTGGAGGCCGCTTCTTGCCGAGCTGAAGGCGCGCGGCATGCTTCCCGCTGACTGGCGCCGGGTGGTCCGCCTCGGCCTCTTCCTGTGTCCAACACTGGTGATGAACCTTCGTGCGGGTGCGACGAGCCATAATCCGGCATCATCCCTGATTGGCCTGTCGAGTGCAGTCATGGCTGGAAGCGAACCTGTTGAGGGCGAGGATGCCTTGTCTCGCTTCTTTGATGCGATTGATCCGGAGCGAGGCTGAGATGAAGCCGGTAAATGTCTCTGATTATCGCGAACTCGCACGCCGTCGATTGCCGAAGATCTTCTTCGACTACATTGACGGCGGATCGTTCGATGAAGTTACGATGCAAGCCAACCGCGCGGACTTCGGCGATTTTGAGCTCAAGCAGAATGTACTGGTGGAACCAAAGCCGCAGGACCTTTCAGCCTCCTATCTAGGCATGCGCCACCCTCTACCCTTCATGCTGGGCCCGGTCGGATTTCTTGGTCTTTATACGGGCAATGGCGAGATAAAAGCGGTTCGCGCCGCCCATGCGGCCAATATACCCTTCTGCCTCTCGACCTTCTCCATTGCGTCGCTCACCGACCTCCGGGCCCAGACCAAAGGACCGTTGCACTTCCAGCTCTATGTGCTCGAGGACCGCACGCTCTGCGAGGAGCTCCTCGTCGCTGCGGAACAGGCAGGCGTTGATACGCTGTTCGTCACTGTCGACACAGCGATTACCGGCATCCGTGAACGCGACGTGCGCAACGGCTTCCGTTCGCTGACGCGAATGACCCCGGGCCTCTTCGCCCGTCTGTCCCTTCGCCCGCGCTGGTTGGCGGAAATGGCACTCGGTGGGGTGCCTTCGGTACGCGCGATTGAACATCGTCCGGAGTTCGGCCGTGGCGCACTGGAGCAGGCGACAAATCTGTCACGCGGCATCGATAAGACGCTCTCCTGGAAAGACCTCGCTTGGCTGCGCGAACGTTGGACGGGCAAGCTGGTCGTCAAGGGCGTACTTTCGGCCGACGATGCCGTGAAGGCGCGCGGCATCGGCTGCGACGGCGTCGTGATTTCAAACCACGGGGGGCGTCAGCTGGACGGTGCGTCCAGCACGATCCGCTCCCTGACTGGCATTCGCGCATCCGTCGGTCCAGACTTCTGCCTGATGCTGGATGGCGGCATTCGCCGCGGCACAGACATCATCAAGGCGATCGGTCTCGGAGCCGATGGCGTAATGCTTGGCCGCGCCTATGCCTACGGGCTGTCCGCTGCGGGAGAGCACGGCGTCGCGGGCGTGATCGCCATTCTCGAAAAGGAAGTCTCCGTCAGCCTGGCGCTCATGGGGATTGCTTCTATCGATGAATTGAAGGCTCGTGGTCATGACGTTGTTATTGCGCGAGGCACCTCTATGACCCTCATTTAGCAGAATCCGTCTGGCGCAGACTGGGTGATACTCAATATGGCTGTCACGGCTCGTATCACCCGATCGCAACGCTCGCCGCACCAACCGGCCGCTTGTCAAGACATACTCGTCTCAGGCCAGTCATCATCTATCAATCCGGAGATCGAATGATACTCTCGTCCATGACTTGAATCTTGCCCGACTAGCGATTGACACCCAATTCAGAGAACGCTTCGTGCGAGGCTCGCGTCAGTTCGACGATGAAATCCTGCACGATGTGTACACGTGAAGGCGTGTGACGTTTGTCGATCCTCACGGCGTAGAGCGGGACTTCACCGCTACGCCAATTGCCTAAAACCTCGGTCACAACACTTTGCTTCCAGTCCTCTATACCGACCCACGCTGGCGCATAGCCTATACCAACTCCAGAGCGGATCATGTCCCACGCAGCTTCTGGATCATCGAACACATGTCGCGCCTTAGGCTGGTGACGGATCGTTTTTCCGTCCAACGGGCTACGGAAACGCCAGCTTTCGACCTGCCCATTTACCCGATTGCGCAAACCAATAAGATCGTGGCTGGCTAGATCAGACGGAGTGACCGGCCGTCCATGAGCGCTGATGTAGTCGGGCGTCGCGCACACGATCCACGGAAACGTACAAAGTTGGCGAACGAAGTGACCGGGCAGTCCTGACACGTCTCCACCTCCGATAGCAATATCGATCCCGCGCACTGCCATATTGAGGAAATCGGCGCTGAATTCGATCTCTACCGAAATACTTGGGTTCGCACGGAGAAACTCCGGCAGGCGAGGCAGAATGCATCTCTTGGCAAATGAAGGAGGTGCGCTGATACGGACACGCCCCACAGCTCCTTGATGGCTAACTTCACCGATGGCGTCACGGGCTTCTTCCAGATCGCTCAGGAGCTTGATGCCGATAGCCAGTAGACGGTCCCCTTCGGGCGTCGTCGATAGAGAGTGCGTCGTCCTGTTGAGAAGTCTTACCCCGTGCGCCTGTTCCAGCCGACTGACCGATTTGGACATCGCGGAGGTAGAGCTGTTCGACCGCCGCGCTGCTTCCGAAAACGACCCGGCTTCGACAATGCGAGTAAACCAGAGGAGTTGGAGTAGATCGGAAGACAAGGGCGGTATTGACATGCAGTCAACACTACCATGGCGGCATTCTGGGTTCAACCCGATCCCGATCGCGGCGATAAGTGACCATCGAAGGCAATCGGACGGCATCGATGTACACCGATCATCCTTCGCCCCTGCGTCAGCGGAGAGCTGCCAGGCCACCTTACCGGAGAAATTCAAATGGCCAAGACATGGTTTATTACTGGCACCTCTTCCGGCTTCGGTCGCGCTCTGGTTGAGCAGATCCTCGCCCGGGGCGACCGGGTCGTCGGGACTGTACGCAAGATCGCAGCGATGGATGACCTGAAGGCGCGCTACGGTGACCAGCTTTCGGTGGCAAGTCTGGACGTCACCGATATCAATGGGATCCGCAACGTTGTTCGTTCCGCATTCGAGGAGGTCGAACACATCGACGTGGTCGTAAACAATGCGGGATACGGCTTGTCGGGCGCTGCTGAGGAATTGACGGACGACCAGATTCGCCTCCAGATCGACACCAACCTGATCGGTTCCATCCAGGTCATTCGTGCTGTCATCCCTCATCTGCGTCATCAGGGTGGCGGTCGCATTCTCCAGCTCGCATCCATGGGTGGCCAGATCGCCATACCCAACCTCAGCGTCTACCATGCGACAAAGTGGGCGGTCGAAGGTTTCATGGAATCCGTTGCGCAGGAAGTCGCCCCTTTCGGCATCGAAGTCACCATCGTCGAACCGGGTCTGGCACGGACGAACTTCATGGGGGGCAGCATGGTGTCTGGACGGCCGATGGAAATTTACGACGGCACGCCGGTCGGAGACTTCCGTCGCGCCGTTGCAGAAGGTCTGGTGCCGAACAATGGCGATCCGGTCAAAATGGCGAACGCCATGATTGACTCCGTTTACGCGAACCCCGCGCCTCTCCGTCTGGCTCTCGGAAGCGATGCTTATTTCGCCATTCGCGGTGTACTTGTCAGTCGCCTCGCCTCGCTCGACGCTCAAAAGGCAATAGCCCTCTCCACCGACGTTGAAGAGGTGGGATCGTTGCAAAACGTCGCCTGAGCAGCAAGCACCGATAACATCGTCATCACTGCACGGTGATGATTCAGTACCGTGGGTCACAACGTCTCAAATGACTTGGCCTATCGGACACAAGACTAGAGGAAGATCGAATGGTTGCGTTTTCACCCACTGCGTTCGCTGAGTTCTTGAACGCCAAAGATGACAAAGCCGTCGTCATGTTGAACCTTCTAAGGTTCGATCCCGATGGTGGCCGCGAGAGGCATCTCGAATATCTGAAAATGGCTGAACCGATACTGGCGCGCTTCGGAGCAAAGATTTTGTTTCGTGGCAATGGTCTACCAGTACTCACGGACGGTGACACGCGCATGTGGGATGCGGTATTACTCGTTCAGTATCCGGGGAGAGCTGCGTTTAAGGCGATGGTTGACGATGAAGAGTATCAACGCGCGTTCCAGGTCGGCGCATCGTCACTTGCCGATATCGTCCTCCAGCCGCTGACGATAGCTGCCGAGCTTACTTGATGCCGCGCGCCTCCAAGGCGGCAATGCTTAGTCGGCGGGGAGGTTCCTTCCCGCCGCCCGAAACCGGATGGTTAGGAATGGGAGACGACCGCTTTGGTCCAAACGCAGACATTCTGAACCGCAAAGCTCTTGAAGGGAATCGAACCTAATTCCCATTTTTCCGCCGGACTTCCAGGACCGCTCGCGCGTCTGGAGCCTAGTGAGAACTCCCAGGCGCTAATGCCACAACGCCGAAATTGGAACCGCCGATAATCGTTCTCCAAATGGAATTACCTTGTGGTGGTCGTAAAGGACCATGCCTGATACGAAGCGCTCTCCGCATTCTTCGGCCAAAATTCGTAAGCCAGAGAAATCGGAATTTGTGACGGATGCTGCGGCTTTTATCTCGATGCCGACAATCCGCCCTCGCCTGTCTTCAACGACAATATCGACTTCATTCTGCTGCTTGTCTCGGAAATGCGAAAACTCAAATCGTGTATGTGCGGCACTGGCGAGTTTGAGTATCTCCCCAAAAACGAAAGTCTCAAGCAACGCTCCGAACTGCCCTCTGTCGTCCCGCATTCTCTCGAGAGACAGGTCACGAAGAGATGCGAGCAGACCAGAAACGAGGAAATGTATTTTAGGGGTTTTGGTCAAGCGCTTTAGTTTGTTGGAAAACCAAGGTTGAACGGTTCGGGCGAGGAATAGGCTCTCGAATATACCGACGTATTTCTGGGTTGTGACGTGGCTCATCCCGATGGGGGCGCCGATTCCGGAGTAGTTCACGAGTTGTCCCGAATGCTCAGTGGGCTGGTCTCAACGAGGGAGCGCGATACCCTTGTGCTCGGTACCCGCGCGCAGGATAGAACCGGTTGCCGACTCGGTAATAAATAGTTCGCTGTTGCCGTACCCACCGAAAGCAATATTGGTACAGGTCTTGCCAGCGGAGCTTTCTATGACCTGGATGCATTCTCCGCTAGGTGCAAACATCAAGACGGCGCCAAGCGACGCATGAGCAACGAAGAGGCTGCCGTCCTCAGTCATCGCAAGCCCGTCGGGACCACTGGTGCCAAACATCTGGCAGAAGCGCCCAACCTTCGACACCGATCCATCCCGCATCAAGGGTGCGCGCCAGACGGAATTGTCGCGGGTCATCGCGACGAACAGCACCTTCTCGTCGGGGCTGAGTACAAGGCCATTGGGACTTGGGAGATTATCCATTAAACAGTCGAGACGGCCGCAGGGAGACAATCGAAACACGCGTCCGGTGGGTGAATGCAGGCCGGATTGGCCCTGGTCGGTAAAATAAATATCGCCGTTGGAGGCGATCGCCAGATCATTCAGCCCCTTGAAAGCCTCAGAATTGCGATGCGCCAGAACTTCGGTGACCTTACCCGTTTCCGGATCGAACTGAAGGAGGCCCCGGCGATAGTCCGCAACCAGGACCCGGCCGTCCTGATGAAACTTCAGGCCATTCGGCTGGCCGTCATATTCGGCAGCCAGCACCCACTCGCCCCTGGGCGAAATCCGAAAAATCCGGCCGTGCGGGATATCAACGATGTAGAGATTGCCATCGCTGTCGAAAGCAGGACCCTCAATGAAGCAGTCTACGGGGTGGCCTTGCTTGTTCGCATCTCCCCAGGCGGACCTGATCCCCGTCTTGCGAAATTCGCCCGGCATGGTCGTAAATATTTCGGATGCGATGGCAACCGGCGGATTGAAGAGAAACATCGTCATGCTCCGGAGAGGCGCCGCGGCGGGCCTATCCCCGCCGCGGTTTGGTGAAGTTTATTTCAACCGCTTGGCGGCTTCCTCGGCAAAGCGATTGGTGTAGGTCTGCGTCAGGTCGATATCGGCATTCTTCACCTCGTCGGTATAGGCACTGACGATGCCGTAATTGATCTTGAAGCTATCGGGTATCGTCATCCCGTCGGTCGAGAACATCTGCTTCGACGCGTCCATGATCGCAATGTTCAGATCGCGCTGGTTCGGAAGTTTCCAGGTATCGGGAAGTGCGTCGACGATCTCGGCCGAGGGCTTGTCATGGATGAAACGCAAGGTGGAGACGAAGGCGTCGACCAGGCGCTGGATCGTCTCAGGGTTCTTGTCGATGAAGTCCTTGGTGGCATAGAGGCAGGCGAAGGGCGAGACCGAGCCACCGAACGCTTTCATATTGCCTTCTGGCGTGCGGGCATCGAACAGCACCTTGACCGCCTTCTTCTGCTCCAGGATTGTCGCAACCGGATCCCAGTAAATAAGCGCATCGACATTGCCCTGCTCCAGCGCCACCATGCCAGGCGTGCCGCTGCCCACTGCTATGATCTGCGCATCCGTCGGTTTCAGACCATTGCGCTGCAGATAGTAGCGAATGGCCATGTCGGTGCTAGAACCGGGCGTCGTGATGCCGATCTTCAGACCTTTGAGGTCGGCCCCCGAATTGACCTTGTCGGCGAGCGCTGCGCGAACGGCGAGAGAATTGCCGGGAAGCGTATTGAACTGGACGACGCATTGGACGAACTTGCCCTTGGCCTGCATCTGGATCGTGTGGTCATAGGCACCCACGACCACATCGACGGAACCGCCGATGAGCGCCTGCAGCGCCTTCGAGCCGCCAGCCTTGAAGTTTTCGACGGTGACGTTGAGCCCCTCCTTTTTGAAGGCACCTGTTGCATCGGCCAGACCAACCGGCATGTAGCTCATGATCACCGATCCGACTGCAAGGGAAATGTCTTTCTTTTCGGGTTCGGCGGCGCGCGCCTGCGCGAATAACAGCGACAGGGCGAGGCAGGCTGTTCCGGTGAGGGCTGCAATACGTGATTTCATTTTGGTTCTCCTCCTCAAGATGAAATTATGCTTCATGCTCAGGATGCGATGCCGGTCTCCAGACCAGCAGACGCTTCTCGAGACGGTCAACCAGGCCGTCGAGGACGACCACGAAGACTGACAGAATGACGAGACCTGCAAATACACCTGTCGCATCCATGACACCTTCGGCCTGGCCAATACGGTTGCCGAGACCGTAGGACGATCCGAGATACTCGGCGACGACCGCACCCAGAACGGCCATACCGACAGAAACGCGCAGGGAAGACAGGATGAAGCTGGTCGCCGAAGGCAGATAGACGTGGCGCAACAGGGCAAGCTTGCTTGCCTTCAGGAGCCTAGCATTGGCCAGCACGACCGGATTTACTTCACGCACGCCCTGATAGGTGTTGAAGAAGGCGATGAAGAGCACGATCATCACGCCGAGCGCCACTTTCGAGGCGAGCCCGATGCCGAACCAGATGACGAAGATCGGCGCAAGCAGCACGCGGGGAATGGCGTTGAAGACCTTTATGAAGGGCTGGAAAACATCCGAGGCAAATTTGGACAGGCCGAGCCAGACGCCGAGAACTGTGCCCGCGGTAATGCCGATCACAAAGGAAAGCACAGTCTCGAGCAGGGTAATGCCAAGGTCGGTCCACAATTCCCGCGTCTGGACCCATTCGAAGACGCGCAGCACGATCGCACTTGGCGCCGGAAAAAAGAACGGGTCGAGCAGCGCGCTGCGCACACCGGATTCCCAAAGCCCGAGGAAGCCGACAAGGATCGCGACCTGGGCGAAGTGGACCTTGGCCCTGTAAGGAAGGCGGACAGAAGCGCCCGCCGCGCGCTGCGTGTCGACGCTTGCAGTCGTATCACTGATTGACATAGCTTTTCTCCACTTCCTTGCCGAGCATGTCCCAGATCTGGCGGTACAGCCGCATGAATTCGTCCGTCGTCGCGAGCTGCGAGACATCGCGCGGGCGCGGCAAGTTGATTTCGACGTCGCCGACGATCCGGCTGCCGGGGCCGGCTGACATCACGACCACACGGTCCGCAAGCACGATGGCCTCTTCCAGGTCGTGGGTGATGAAAATCAGCGAGCGACGGTCGGCTTGCCACAGATCGAGAAGAATACGGTGCATCAGGCGCCGCGTATGGACATCGAGTGCCGAAAACGGCTCGTCCATCAGGACTATCTTCGGCTCCATGATCAGCGTCTGCGCCATGGCGATACGCTTGCGTTGTCCGCCTGACAATTGGTGCGGATAGCGTTTCTCGAAACCCTTGAGCCCGACCTTTGCCATCCATTCACGGGCCCGCGCACGGGCCTCGTCTTTGGCAACGCCCTGAAAGACCAGGCCGAGCCCGACATTATCTTCGGCAGTTTTCCAAGGCAGAATTGCCTCCTGCTGCAGCATGTATCCGCTACGGGAGTTCAACCCCTTCAACCGTTCGCCGAAAATCTCGACATCGCCATTGGCGGCCTTCAACAAGCCGGTGACGACGTTGAGGATGGTGGATTTTCCGCAGCCGGTCGGTCCGACGACCGCGACGAACTCGGCATCCTTGACAGTCAGGTTCATTTCCGCGACCGCGGTAAAGGCGCCGAACTTAACGGCGACGTTTCTCAGTTCCACAGCCGAGGCTGATTGCATTGTCATGGGCTCCTCCCAGTGGCGTGCCGCAGTCATCTGCGGCCAATCTTCGATCGGGTCTCCAATCCCAATCATTTCCTCCCTACGCGGGATGCGCGCCGCGCAGAACGCGACGTTTGAAAGTCATGCAAGCTTGCGCAGTGGTGCCGGCTCGCCGCGATTGCCGTCGCAACCGACGCTGCCCTCGACGACCATGCGGTCGATATCGGCCTTGGCGTAGCCAAGCTCGCGCAGGACCTCGACGCTGTGTTCACCACAACGCGGGATATCGAAGCGCAGACCAAGCCGCTCGCCGTTGAAATCGATCGGCAAGGTCGGAACTCGGGTCGGTGTTCCATTGGGCAGAACAACATCGACCGTCCCGCCCGGCTGGCTGACATGCGGATCGTCGAACAGGTCCTGCGGCTTGGCGATCGGCGCAAACGGCAGTCCGATCTCCTCGCAACGCGCCAGCGCATCCTTCAGGGTCATCGCTGCAAAGATCGCCTTGATGTCGGGCATGAAGTCGGCACGATGCAGGACGCGATCGGCGTTCGTCTGCAGATCGGGATTGTCGAGGAACTTCTCCAGGCCAAGGGCCGTACAAAATGCCACCCATTGGGTATCGCTGACGACACCGACGAAGATCTGCTCGCCGTCGGCGGTGTCGAAGAGATCGTAGACGGCCCAGGCCGAGATACGTTCCGGCAGAGGTGCAGCGGGCTTTCCGGTGACTGCCATCTGCAGCATGTGCTGGGCAACGAGAAATACGTTGTTCTCGAAGAGTGCGCTGCGCACAAGCTGCCCCCTCCCCGTCATCGATCGTTCCTGCAAGGCGGCAAGGATGGCGATCGCTGCAAACATGCCCCCCATGACATCATTGACGGAAGCGCCAGCGCGCAACGGGCGCCCCGTGGGGCCGGTCATGTAGGCAAGCCCGCCCATCATCTGAACGACTTCATCGAGCGCTGCGCGGTGTTCGTAGGGGCCGGAAAGAAAGCCCTTCAGCGAGCAATAGATCAGCCTGGGATTGCTGGCGCTCTGGGCATCATAGCCGAAGCCGAGCTTGTCGAGCGCACCGGGGCGGAAGTTCTCGATCAAAACATCCGCCTGATCGATGAGCTTCTGGGCGGCGTCCTTGCCATCCTTCGACTTCAGATCAAGCACGAGGCTGCGTTTGTTACGATTGAACGTTGGAAAGAAGCCTGCTCCAGAACCATTCAGCCGGCGCGTATTGTCGCCGTTGGGATACGGCTCGATTTTGACCACGTCGGCGCCAAGGTCAGCGAGGATCATGCCGCAGCTCGGCCCCATAATCATGTGCGAAAACTCGACGACCTTGATGCCCGCAAGCGGAAGGCTGCTGTTGTCACGGAACGGTTGGCTCAAGGCGCCCTCCTCCATTTCTGCTAGATAGAAATTATTTCTGTTATACCTAGGAATTGGACGAATCTCCGGCATTGTCAAGAAAATTAGATGTTGCGCTGCAACTCTGCGCCAGCCGTCTGCTAGCACTTGCAGCATCTCGCCTAAAATGGAGACGACAGCCGCAGATGCGATTTTGTCGAAAAACCAATAAGTTCCGGGAATTCGCGGCGTTTTAGTAAGCGGCCTTTGTGCATGAACCGATCATAATCGTCCTGCAAAAGGTTTGACGATGTTAATATTTCCGTCTAGTAGAAACACATTCTGTTTTTGGAGTTGGAGGAGATTCCGATGGGACCGGAGAACCGTGACGTCATCGTCAGCGAAGTCGGACCGCGCGATGGGTTGCAAAGCATCAAGCGCATCATGCCGACGCAAACCAAGATCGCATGGATCAAGGCGCTCGCCGCATCCGGTCTGTCCGAGATCGAGGTCGGATCTTTCGTCTCGCCGAAGCTTCTTCCCCAGATGGCCGACTGTGCCGATCTTGTCCAGGCGGCGATCGAAATCCCGGACCTGACGGTCCTGGCCCTCGTCCCCAATCTTCGCGGGGCTGAAGCAGCCTTCGCGGCGCGCACCCGAAAGATCACCATGCCGGTTTCCGCCTCGCAGGCGCATAGCAAGGCCAATATCAACCGCACTGTCGAGGAAGCGGTCAAGGATGTTGCGCGCGTCAATCGCCTGCGTCACGAGCAACCGGATGACTACAGGCCGGGTATCGAGGTCGGGATTTCGACGGCCTTCGGGTGCACGATGGAAGGCGCGATTTCGGAAGACTGGGTCATCAGGCTCGCCGGCATGCTTGCCGACGCTGGCGCAGACACGATCGGCCTGTCCGACACGACGGGATACGGCAATCCGGCGCAGGTGAAGCGGCTGTTCAAGCGGCTGAAGAGCGAAGTTGGCGAAAAGGCCGGCGGCGCGCATTTCCACAACACCCGTGGCCAAGGTCTCGGCAATGTCGTAGCGGCGCTCGAGGTCGGCGTGACTACTTTTGATTCCTCCCAGGCAGGCCTGGGCGGATGTCCCTATGCACCGGGCGCCACCGGTAACATCGTGACGGAAGATCTCGTGTTCATGCTCGAGGCCATGGGCCTCAAGACCGGAATCGACATCGACAAGTTGATTGCGGCGCGCCCGATCATCCTGTCCGGTCTGCCTGGCGAGGCACTCTATGGCCATGTCCAGGATGCGGGGCTGCCAAAGGGTTTCCACTACGCCTGATTGATGCCTGCACTACTGATTTGACAAAATTTCGATCCGACCGCGCGCTCATCATGCCTTGGGAGGCAGGCTTGCACGTGGTCGAAGGGAGACGACATGCTGATATTCCTCGGTTACGCAATGGTCGCGAGCTTCATGATCCTGATCATGACGAAACGCATGACCGCACTTGTTGCTTTGATGATCGTGCCGATCGTATTCGGCCTGATCGCCGGGGCTGGTGCCGATATGGGCAAAATGATGCTCGATGGCCTTGTCAAACTGGCGCCGACCGCCGCCATGCTGTTCTTCGGCATCATCTACTTCTGTATCATGACAGATGCCGGCTTGTTCGATCCGTTGATCCGCCTCATCGTGAAACTCGCCAAGGGCGACCCTCTGAAGATCATCGTCGGCACGGCGGTGATGGGCACGACGGTGGCGCTCGACGGTGACGGTGCCACCACTTACGTGATCTGCACCGCCGCGCTCTTGCCGATTTACCGGCGTCTCGGCATCCGCCTGCAATATATGGCGACCTTGCTTTTGATGTCGATCGGAGTGATGAACATCCTCCCCTGGGGCGGCCCGACGGCACGCGCAGCAAGCGCCATGCATCTCGACGTCAGCGAGGTATTTGTGCCTTTGATCCCAGCCATGCTGTTAGGAATCGCGTATATTATGTTTGTCGCGATCATTTTCGGTATCCGGGAGCGTCGCCGGATCGGAACCGTGCGGGCCAGCGATGTCGCCGCAATCGAGGAAGGTCTCGGGGAGGTGCCGCAGTTCCGCCGGCCGCGCATGCTGCCGTTCAACCTCATCCTCACCGTGATCCTGATCATCGCACTGGTCGAGGGTTTTCTGCCCCTGCCGATCCTGTTCATGATCGCAACCGCCGTGGCGCTCTTGTTGAATTACCCCGACGTCAACAGCCAGAAGGAACGCCTGAGCGCACACGCCTATAATGTTCTGGCCGTCGTCTCGCTGATCTTTGCCGCCGGCATCTTCACCGGAATTCTAAATGGTACGGGTATGCTCGACGCCATGTCGAACAGCCTTCTTTACATCACACCGGACAGTTTCGGGCCGTATCTCGCGCCATTCACAGCCCTCCTCAGCGGACCGGCGACATATGCGGTTACCAACGATGCCTTTTATTACGGTGTCCTGCCGATCCTTGCGCAGACGGCGGCCGCCTACGGGATTTCCTCGGCGGAAATGGCGCGGGCATCGCTGATTGGCCAGCCATTGCATCTGTTGAGCCCGCTTGTCGCTTCGACCTATCTCCTCGTCGCTCTTCTCGACATCAACTACGGTGAGAACCAGAAGGCTGCGATCGGATGGGTAATCGGTTTGATGTTCGCGATGCTTGGCGGCGCGCTTGTCTTTGGCACTATTCCGCTGCGGGGAATAGGTGGATGAGCACCAAGATCGACTGGGTCGAAGAGGACGATGATGGCTTCATCAAACTTGTTGGCCCGATCTTCCATCGAACGACGTCCAACGAAAGCGGAAGGTTCCGCTTTCATGCGGAAGCCAAGCACAAGAATCGCGCCGGCTATGTCCAGGGTGGGATGCTGATGACGCTCGCCGATCGGGCGATGGGCAAGACGGCCCGACAGGGCGATCCGACCCGTGCTCAGGCCACCGTGCAGTTCGACATGCAGTTTCTTGAACCGGTCAAGATCGGCGAAACTGTCGAAATCAGT
Source organism: Agrobacterium sp. 5Ca39 (assembly GCF_055382365.1). Lineage (NCBI taxonomy): Bacteria > Pseudomonadati > Pseudomonadota > Alphaproteobacteria > Hyphomicrobiales > Rhizobiaceae > Agrobacterium > Agrobacterium sp. 5Ca39. The sequence continues at coordinate 1,233,887 of NZ_AP026437.1, forward strand.
TGCACAATTGTGCGAGAAACCCGGCAGCTCGTCTTCATGCGGGGGGAATTGTTCGTCCAGGATCGACAGGTCGCGAGCGCCCACGGGGTGTGGAAAATCATCGCTCGCCGCTGATATGGGCTCCACGAGCGTCTCTCCTAATGCCATCCCATATCGAAATGCTCTATATGGATTCGCAGAGCTGCATTGGAAAAAGCTCCGATGCGAGAGAAGCTTACAAACGGGCGAGGCGTTTCATGGCCGGACAAAAAGAACAGCGTGTGGAGGCCGTCGAACGTGCACTATCCGTCCTCGACGCATTCGACGATGCAAACCCGAAACTGACGCTGAACGAGCTTGCTCAAAGAACCGGGCTTTATCCGAGCACTATCTTGCGGCTGTCCGCTTCGCTCGAACGGTTCGGCTACCTGTTTCGGGAAGCTGACGGCCGCTTTCGCCTGGGATCGTCGCTCTACCGTCTCGGCAATCAGTACCAGCGCGCGTTCAACCTTGCCGACTATGTGCGGCCGACGCTCAAGGAGCTTGTCGAGAGCACACAAGAAACTGCCGCCTTCTACATCAAGGATGGCAACCGGCGCATTTGCCTCTACCGACACCACGCCGAGCGGATCTTCCGGCATTACCTGGAAGAAGGGGCAGCCCTGTCGCTGGATAAGGGCGCCACCGCCCGGATCCTCGTGGCGTTTTCGGGGGAGCCCGGGCTGTTTTACGATGACATCAGGGAGAAGGGCTATTACATCTCCCTCGGCGAACGAGACCCGGATACCGGAGCGATCGGCGTCCCCGTCTTCGGCGTCGGTAATGCGCTGGTCGGGGCGATCGGTCTTACCGTCCAGATGCAAAGGTTTACGGCAGAGGCCCAATCCTCTCATCTGAGCGTCTTGACGCAAGCTGCCGCGGAACTCTCCCGCAAGCTCGGCGCACATGAGCCGTTAGTTCGCGCAGCGCGCCGATGAATAACCTCGACTGTGGATAGTTCAGGCGCCCTTGATGGCAATCAAACTAGCGACTCGCGCTTTGGGTACGCTGAAACACTTAATGTCCTGTGACTTGGGAGCGGAAGGTTGCCACCGGCGCGGCCTCGCAAATGTTCGAAGCAACGATCAACTCGATGAGCTTAGGCGGTGCTGTCCAAGTGCCTCCGAAAGCAGCCAATGCAGACTCGGGGCAAAATCCATATGCGATGATCTCTGGTGAAAGTGCGACGGTTCGCTGTTCGATCACTCCAACCACGCCGATCATATCGTCGTCGCCAAGCCCAAAGCTTCGGCCTCAGCATGGATGTCGTAGCAGACGTCCAACTGTTGTCCCGAGTATCTACGTCGGTTCCTTAGACGCCATGGCAGCGATTGCCTCCCGAAGCCATCGATGCGCCGCATCCTTTTCGCAACGCCTGTGCCACGCCTGGACGAATGGAAAGCTGTTGAGCTGGAACGGCAGTTCGCCGCATTGTAGACTTCCCTGGCCCAAAAGCTCGATGCTGCGTCTTGCTGCCGTCAGGATGAGATCGCTTCCCCTGACGAAGTCGGGCGCAACAGACCAGTGCGGAATCTGGATTGCAATGCGGCGTTTGTGGCCAAGACGAGCGAGCGCATCGTCAACCTCGCTGTTGTCCTGCAGCGCAACACTTACTCGCACATGCGGACGCGAGAGATAGTCCTTGAGAGATAACGCTTCGCCTCCGCTCGTTTGGTCAAACAAGCAGGCAAATGTTTCTTCGAAAAGCACAGCGCTTTTCAGGTCTCTGTGGCCGGCCTCTGTTGCCGTATTGATCATCCTGCCAGCACAACAAGTGACGGCAACAGCGGGTAGGCGCGGTTGCAGGGTTGTTTTCTACGGAAAACCTTACCGGGGCCACCGGTCCCAGTCAGCAATCTTGTTAGTCGCAGGCCGCGCATAATCCGGGTCAGGCTCCATATGGCACCCAGATGTTCTTCACCTGAATCGCCCTGCGCAAATAGTCACGGCCCTGCCCTTGTGTACGGTCAAGCCAATTCGGCTGACGCCCATTATTGACCCAAGTGGCCTTCAGGTTGCCCGCAGAAGCCCGCTCTAGCATTACGCTTCCGTAGGCTGAGCCGAAATCACAGATTAGGCGGGACCTGCAAGACGATCACGCACGCGCAGAGCGCGCTTTGACGATTAATGCCGGTCTGGAAAGGAGCCAGTATCGAGACCTCTACACATGAAGCTGACGGAACGGCGCATCTATAGCGCCTTGGCGAAGCGTTCCAGTTTACCCAGCGTTTGCTGCCCCAGCTCCACGGCGCCGAAACCCTTCGCTTGCTGGAACTCGGCTTCCGTGCTGAACACCATGCCCAGCACAACTTTCGTCGCGCCATCCTGATCTTCGAAGGAGGCCCAGGCATCGGCATGTTTCGGCCCGTTTTCGCCCCATAGCAGCGTATAGGCGATCCTCTCTTCGGGCCGGACCTCGACATAACGATGATGGTTCGGGAAGACTGTGCTGTCAGGGCCGATCATGTCAAAGACCCATTCACCGCCGGTCCGCAGGTCAATCCTCTTCGTGCGGCAGGAGAACCCTTCAGGGCCCCACCATTGCGGCAGCGTCTTTTCGTTCATCCAGGCTTTCCAGACGATGTTTCGCGGCACCTTTATCACTCGCTCCAGCACCATGGTTCGCCCGGCCACGCTGGCAAGATTGTTGAGACCGGCGCTGAAACCCTGTTGATAGCCATCGCGCATATCCTCGGCCAGCGAGGAAAGCTGCACCGTTACGGTCAAGCGGCTACGCTCGTCCGCCGCCTGAAAATCGGCAGTCACCAGCGCTGCCGACTGGGTTATGCCGCTGGATGAGACCACCTCGTAATTCACGCTGCGGCGGCTTGGCTGAAGCTCCAGCCAGCCGCATTCACAGCGAATATCCGGTTGGCCGGAGACCTTGCAGAGCGACACTTCGCGACCGCCCAGCCTGCTGTCCGCCTCCAGGAATTCCACTGTCACCGAGGGTGAGGGAGAGGCCCACACCGCCCGGGCGGCGGGTGACAGCCAGACCTGCCACAGAGCCGATAGCGGAACGGCAATTTCCCGTTCGAAACTGAGCGTTGCAAAACGGTCCGGTTCAGCGTGTGCGCTTTGTTGACCGGGTTTCGTTGTCATTGTTCCTCCTCCTTCATGGCGTGAACTGCAAATGCCTCCAGCCGGTCAAGCCGGCTCTCCCACATCGCCCGTTGCTCATCGAGCCAAGTTCTCACCGGCTCCAGCGCTTCAGGTACTATTGCGCAGGTGCGCACGCGCCCATCCTTGGAGGTGGCGATGAGCCCCGCCTCTTCAAGCACGGCGAGGTGGCGCATGACCGTGGGCAAGCGCAGACCCGTGGGAGCGGACAATGCCGTAACCTGCGCCGGCCCGCTGCCGAGCCGAGCGAGAATTGCCCGCCGTGTGGGATCGGCAAGGGCCTGGAAGATGAGTGAAAGCTCTGGATGATGCTTAGCCATATCGCTAACTATCATGTTCCATCATTGCGGCACAAGTAAAAACTTAGCCGATTAGCTAAGTTTATCATCCGGCAAATCCGGATCGGGAAGTGAAACAAGCCATCGAGAGTTGCAAAAAAGCAATTGACTCCCGCCGCCCGGTGGGTGAGCTTCGGCGGGAAAAAAGACGGGGAAAAATCAAATCATCATGTCGCCAGAACGCTTTAACCAATGCCTGCGGGTCATTCGCTGGACGCCGATCAATATCGCCTCCGCGCTGCAATGCGAACTCTCCTGGATCGAGGCGCTTGAGGCGGGCAATGAAGAGGTTCCCGAAGGGCTGGCCACATGGCTCGAAACGCTTGCGCAGGCACATGAGGCTCTGCCGCCGCCCTCCACCTACAGAGGCAAACGGTCAACCTTCTGACGCGGCCGATTGTCGTCAGCCTTCACCAACGATTGGATTGTTCGAAATGAAATACCTCATAGCGGCTCTTGGCCTGATCACCTTCTCGAGCCCTGTTTTCGCGGCCTCCTGCGAGAAGAATTTCACCGTCTCCGGCGTGCCGATGGTGACGGCTGTTTCCTACAAGTCCTGGCAGGAGCTGCCGAAGGCGAAGGCGCCAGCCGTGCTTCAGAAGCTCGCCCAGGCCGTGGCGGCGGAAGGTTTTTCGGGCATCCAGATCAACAAGGCGCTGTCGTCCATCGATGCGCACCAGGAGACCAGCGGCAGCGGCAGAATTCAGACGCTGCGGGTGGTGGCCCGGCAAAAGGGTGCGGCTGTGCGGATCGACGCCGTCTTCAACATTCAAGCAGGACAGATCGCGGACAAGAACGTGATCCGCGAGGGTATCTGCAATATCATCAATGGCGCGTGACGCGGCGGATTCCAAGCCCTGCCCACCCAAACGCTGATTGCCGGTGAGGCCGCGTCTGCCCCTTCGCCCGACGCTTGCGCTGGCGCCGCACCTGTGGTGGCCGGCATGGCGTTGACGGTCTGGATGTAGCGCGGCCTTCACAGGCGTCGATCACCTCTTGCTAAGCAACTTTTGCGTGCTTAAAAGGCGCGCAATATGATCAGTCTGTGAGAGAGGACCAACGTCGTGGAACAGGAAAACAGCCATACCGGCAAGGGTCGGCGCAGGGCGCTATGGGCGGCGGTGGCAATTATCGCCGTTGCGGCCGCAGGTGTCATCGGCGGCAAGACCTTCTACGAGGCGAAGGTGAAAGAACTGGTTGCGCGCACCGGCGCGACTGCCGGTTCCGTGGAAGTCGATTTCCTCGGGAAAATTCATGTTCGCGATCTGACGCTGCCTCTCGAAGATGGCAAGAACCTTCGCATTGCCGCCATTGACGGTCGTCCGAAGCTGCCCTTTCTGGACGGCGCGCTGGACATGAGCAACATCGATGTGGATGTGCCCACCGGCAAGCTTTCCATGGCGCATGCCCGCATCGAGAATGCGGCGTTCGAGAAGTCCGCACAGGCGGAAGGAAACGGCGGCTCCCTGCCCCGCCGCATCGAGCGCTTCGCGGCGACGCGCATCTCCACGCCCGAGCTGACGTTGAGCCAGTCGGTCGCGACCACCGAGCAGAAGACGGTTTACAGCAACCTGGTCCTCTCCGAGATCGCCGGTGGCCGTATCGCCCGGTATTCGATCGACAAGGGCAGCTACGACATCAAGATGCGGCTTCCCGACAGCGACGGCGCGATTGAGGACAAGCATGTGGCGGTGTCGACCGGCGTGATCGCTGGTCAGGACATCGACGTCGCTTATCTCGCCCGGCTCTATACGGAAAAGGCCGGCCCTGACGACAAGGAGGCAAAACCTCTCTATGGGCCGCTTTCCGTCAAGACGGTTTCATTTTCCGATGGCGATGGCCGTTTCAGCTATGACGAGATCCGCAGCGATGGCTTTACTGCCCGCATGCCATCCGAACCGCTGCTGGACACACTGAAGGCACTGACGGTCACCAAGGATCCCGACCAGCTTCCGCCGGAGGAACGCCAGGCGCTTTTTGCCAAGGTCGTGTCCATCCTCGACATGATCGGCAGGAGCAACATGCAGCTCATCGGCTTCAAGGCCGACGCACCGGATGAAAAAGAGGGAGCGGACGGCAAAAGGGTCAAGGCCGCCATCGACCGCATCGACATGCAGATGGACAGCCGCAAGCTCGACTTCGGCCTGAACGGTCTGTCGATCGGTGACGGCGACGGCAAGATCGAAGTGGCGGAAGCAAGCCTCAAGGGTTTCGACTGGAGTTCGACGATCGAGGGTATTTCCCAGACCATCGCGCTCGATGAAACCGAGATCGAGACCTTTCAGTTCAATCGCCTGATACCGGAACTTGGCCGGGTGCGCGTCGGCGGCATCAACGTCGATATTGCCGCGCCGAAAGAGCCGGAGGAAGAACCCGCCGGAACACCGGAACGCATCAGGTTCACGCTCAAGAATTTCGAGATGGGGCTGACCAAGCCCTTCAACGGCATTCCGACCGATATAGAGATCAGGCAGGATGACCTCACACTTCCGATCCCCGCAGACGCGACGGAGGACGTTTTCGTGGAGGCCCGCAAGCTGGGTCTCGAGACGCTGGCTTTCTCCTATGGCCTTTCCGCAGGCTGGGACGAGCCGAACAGCAATCTGGTGATCCGCGACATCTCGCTCAGCAGCAGGGATTTCGGCAGCGTCAATCTTGCCGGACTGGTCAGCGGCTTTACGGAGGAGTTCTTCTCCTTCGACGTCAATCGCGCGCAGGCGGCGCTTTTCGGGCTTGCCGGCCGTGAGGTGAAGCTCACCGTCAAGGACGAAGGCTTGATGGCCAAGGCGATCAAGCTCTATGCCCTGCAGAACGACATGACCGAGGATCAGGTGCGCGGCACGCTGACGCTGGTGGCGAGTGTGATGCTGCAGCAGGTGGCGGCGGAGCAGCCGAAGCTGCAAGGCGCGGTGGAGGCGCTGGTGCGCTTCATCAGCACGCCCGGAACCCTGACTGTCACAGTCAAATCCACGGGCGTCAATGGCCTCGGGGTCTTCGACCTGGTTGCGGCTTCCGACAATCCGATGGGTCTTCTCGACAAGGTCGATATTCAGGCGACGGCCGAGTAAACCAGCCAGAAAACGTCTCAAGCCCGGTTCGCCGGGCTTGAGACCGCCGCAACCGCTGTTTTCGTCAAGACATTGCGGAACTGCCCGCTCCCCGGAGTGATTATGACCTGGGCGGCTGAGATGCGCCGCCAGATTTCGGTCCGCATTGTTCGCGGTAGAAACGGTCATGAGGAGCATCGCCATGAAAACCGAGCAACTGACCTTCGGCCCCAGCGGACAGGTCCCCAATAACCAGACCTTTCCCGTGATCATTTACCGCAATGTCGGCATGGACTTTCATTCCGCGGATTTCGAAGCGACATTTTCCCGCAACGGATGGAGCGGCATCTGGCGCAACGGCGTTTTCGACTACCACCATTACCACAGCGGGGCACACGAGGTTCTGGGCGTCGGACGTGGCGAAGCGACCTTGCAGATCGGCGGGCCTGAGGGGCAAATTCTCGATGTTGCCCGCGGTGACTGCCTGATCCTGCCCGCCGGGACAGGCCACATGAAACTGGACTCCTCCCCGGATTTTCAAGTGGTGGGTGCTTATCCGCCCGGGCAGGAAGCCGATATTCAAACATCCTCCGCCAGCGCTGACATGCTTGAGCGGATCAGATCCCTGCCGAAGCCGCAGACCGATCCTGTGCACGGAGCTTTGGGCGGCCTGACAGATATATGGCGCTGAAGAGGCGATTCCGGTTCCGTCAGGATACCGCAGGAACGTGGAGGCTGGCTTCAGCGATGCCGGCGCCTATTGGCTTCGGCCAATGAACCACGACTGAATGACGCCTTCAGCCTCCGTTCCGGTGGAACGTTCTAAAACAGGGACGTTCAACCGCGGTCCATCCGCCTGAGGAGACACGTCATGATCCGGAAGTCCTTCATTGCAAGTGCACTCGTCGCTCTCGTCGGCTTCGCTGCCGCGGCACCCGCCATGGCCAATGATGTGCGCATCGAACAATATGGCTGGTCCAATTCTGCCGGCGGTGCACAGGAGGGTTACGGCAACCGGATCCGCACGTACCAGAACGGCGGCTACAACCGGATTGTCGGTCATCAATATGGCCGGCATAACCTCTCGGCTGTCGGCCAGGAGGGGCACGACAATTACGGCTCCACCTATCAGAATGGCAGCCGCAACGTGGCCGGCATCGGCCAGTTCGGTTCCAATCACACCACCATCCTCACGCAGGACGGCAACGGCAACATCGCGGCCGGTGTCCAGGTGGGCCGCGGATGCAGCGCCAATGTGAGCCAGGGCGGCAACGACAATGTCGCCGCCTTCGTGCAAGCCTGCCCTTGACCGGCCGCACGACGTGTAACCGGTCGCGCTCGAAACATCAGATCATCCGGGAGACCAGCCATGCCCCACAGCATCAGTCATAAGCGCCGCCTGGCGGCGATCCTTGCGCTGGCACTGCTTCCCGCCGGCACCGTTGCGGCCATATCGACCGCACGGGAGTCGACGGCTGGAAACGTCTGCGAGATCAGGGCAACGTCGCAGGCGGGCATGGTGAAGCTGGAGGCCTTTGCCGGAGCCGATGTCACTGCCGGCGGGACGTACGGCTTTCACGTCGAAAAATCGGGAAGCGGCGGACATTCGGTGATCAATCAGGGCGGCGACTTTGATGCCGCAGCCGGACGTCCGCAATTGCTCAGCGCGGTAACGCTCGATGCGAAGGGAGCCCGCTATAAGGCGGTGCTCGATATGGTGATCGATGGCCGGAGCTTCAGCTGCACAAAGCAGGTTGATGGCGACTAAGCCAAGACATGCCCGTAAATTATCCCCGTGAAGGGCGCCGCTTCAGGCGCCCTTTTCTTTGGATCCTGCCAAGCGACTGAACGACGTGTGAACGGGCAGTTCCGATCAGGTTCAGTTGCGAAATGCGATTATCGATCATCGGCAAGGCGCTGACGGATGGAGATCAGAATGACGCGCAACATATTGAAACTCATGACTGTTACCATGCTCGTCGGGGGCCTCGCACCTCTTGGTTCTCCGGCACCGGCCCACGCCGGCGGTCGCATCTCCTTCGATCTCGCACCCGGCAATGCCGCCGATGGCGACCTGCTTTCGACGGGCCTCCGCGCCTATTCGCTCTACCGCGGCCTGAAGGATGCCGACATCCGCCAGCTCGGCCGCGGCAACGCCGCCGGCATTGCCCAGAACGGCGGCGGCAATCTCGGCTTTATCCGGCAACGGGGCGTAGGCCACTCCGCGACGTTGCAGCAGAACGGCAACAACAATGCCTATGGCATTTTTCAGTACGGCCGCAACACGGATACCAACGTCGTGCAGGACGGCAATAACGGCAGCGGCCTGACCTTCAGCTACGGCTGGTAGGGCAAGGCGGGACACCTGCAGGTCTTCGCCGCAGGCTCAATTCGCAAGAACCTCGCCATCCCTGCTCTGAACGATATCCGGCGATGGAACCGGCGGAGCACCGGGATCGGGCAGAGGCGGAATTATCAGCCATGCGTCTGGGTAGTCATTGCGAAGATGGCGGGGATTATAACGAATATTGGTTCCAGCGGGATGGTGAAGCGTTCCAAGAGCGGCATCTTTTGACAGAGTGCCTCTGCTGATTTCGTGGAGCTTTCGCTCGCCGTTCAAGGCAAGCGTTACCTCTGAGAGATCGAAGTCATCGATGTGAATGGTCTGCCCAGACGGTATATCGAGAACCCATCTGTCGGAATCGACAAAGCCATCGGTGTAAACATTGCCGGTGGAGGCCCGCAGGGAGGTGCCTTTCGGCAGGCTGATACCGTCAACGAGATTGCCATCGGCGAGAATGCATTTGCTGAAGGTAGAGATGCTGCCATCAGCCATGAGATCGAACTCCACGGGCTGCGTTGCATCACAACGCCAGTCGCTCTGAGTGGTCACGCCAATACCGGTTATCCGCATGTCGCCTGGGGTGAAACCGATCGTTTCGTAATTTTCATTGGTTTTCATCGCGATATAACGGGCGATCTCAACGGCATCGATATCCGCGATCCGCACCGGATGCGGAAACACGGCCCTATCGAAGGCCTCCTTGTTGTCGGCAATGGCCAGTTCGAGCTTCGTACCCTTGGGCATATCTATCCCGCCCAGACGTGCGGGTTCCAGAAGTTCCGGCTGATAACGTATTGCTCTATCCCTGTCGTAAGCGCTCATCTCCAGATAAAATTCACCGAACCGAAAAAGCGTGAAAAGCGCAACCGCGGTCACCAGCCCGTAAGGCAGGATCATCGGGCGCTTCCAGCGCCCGCCCATGTATCGAACCAACAGCCATAGTGACCAGACGCCCCACACAAGGGTCGTGATGAGAAAGAAGGCAAGGAGAAGCAACGCTTCGACGGAGGGCAATGCGACGGGGATCATGCAAACCCATAATGCTGGGGAATCGTGTCCATTCTTTAGTGACATCCGTGCTTTAACCCACAGGCTGTGGTCATTTCAACTCGGCGATGGCGAGAGATGCGACGTATCCTGACGAAGGCGCGCGTCGTCGTCGGACGCGTTCGCATGAGGGCCCATGCAGGAAGAGCGCGCCAAATACCGCTTGACCTCAACTGCGCTTGAGATCGTACCGATACATGGTGTTTCACCATTGCTCCGGGACAACGATGATAACAAAACTCATGAAGATGCTGGAAGACGGGAGGGACAGTCCCCTTCTGCGCTTTTCAATCGCGAAGGCTCTGGCGGCAGCGGGGCAGTTCGAAAATGCCGCGCATCACCTGCAGGAGGCTATCCGGCAGGATCCCGACTATTCGGCGGTATGGGCAGAACTCGGCGAATGCCGTGCACGGTTGGGAGACAATGACGGCGCCATTACGGCGTGGGTCGAAGGGATGTCGGTCGCCGTCAGGCGAGGCGACATTCAGGCGAGGAGACAGATGGAAGTCCGGCTCCGGCGTCTGCGATCACGAACCGCCCGACCTCATTCGGCGGCCTGATCACTATGAAACCCTGCGTGATGTCTCCACAGGATGGATGTGCAGGATGATACGGAGCTGTCTTGGTCGTTCATGCCGGGCTGACTATACCGCTTACTGACGGCGAAGCTGACCCACATGTTCGGCCCTCGGAAAGGCCCGGCCCGCCTCGATGAGACGGGCCGGCCGTTTGTTTACGGCTGGGAGCTATCCGACCGCCAGAACCGGTAAAGCTCCGCAACATTGCCGCTGGTCATGAGTGGAATCGCGGCTTTCAGCCGGTCCGCCGGCCAATCCCACCACTTCATCTCCAGAAGCAGCTCGATCGAGTCGTCGTCGAAACGCTTGCGGATCGTTTTCGCGGGGTTGCCACCGACGATAGCGTAAGGTTCGACATCTTTCGTCACCAGCGCACGCGTTCCAATCACGGCGCCGTCGCCTATGGTAATACCGGGCATGATGACAGCTTCCGAGCCTATCCAGACATCATTGCCGATGACTGTGTCACCGGACGGCAGATAGCCGTTTGCGGCATTCTCGAATTCCGGCACTTCGGGCATGAAGAAGAAGGGAAAGGTGCTGATCCACTCATTGCGATGGCCCTGATTGCCCGCCATGATGAAGGCTGCGCCCGAACCTATCGAGCAGAAGCTCCCCACCACCAGTCTGTCCGCGCCCTCATCCGGCAACAGATAACGGGCACAATCTTCAAAGCTGTGGCCGTGATAATAGCCGGAATAATAGCTGTATTTTCCGACCAGGAGGTTTGGGTTCTTTACCTGCTTGTCGAGCGTGATGCCCCGGAACGGGCTTTCGAAATAGTTTTCCATTGAGTAATCTCACTGCATGTCTTCGCTTCGCTTGCCTTGCGGCAAGCCGACACCAGGCGAAAAGCCGGCTGGCTTCTCGTCCGATGCTCCTCGCGCTGCGGCGGGAGCTAGATGCAGGTGGTACTCGATGCTTTGATCATGGCTCCCTGTTACCGCAAAACGAGCCAAAGGCAAAGTGCCGCCACACGACAACCTTCAAGGATCAGGAAGCAATGGCCAGAATGAGCGCGATCATAAGCAGCATAGGGCCCATCCACTTGAAGTGACGCGCCACCGGCGGCCGGTGGGCTGGATTTCTCGACAGGGACAGATATTCGAACCCCACCAGCGTCATCCAGAGGCCGACGCAGAACATGATGAATTCATCAATATAGGCTGCGATCATGTCTTCCCCTCCCAGGCACGCGCCAATGGCGGCAAACCTAACCAGCATGAAGACGAATGGCAACGAATAGCCACGGCGCAGTGGCAGGCTGATCCGTCCCGAAAAGCAGAACACCGGGCTCAGGTTAAAAACCCGACCCCGGTGCCCCTGTCTGGAATAGTGCTTTCAGCGCCATGGAGGGCGTGAAGGCAGGGTGGGTATCAGAACTCCTCCCAATTATCCGTTGTCGTATTCAGTGCCGCGTTGCCGGAGAACGCCGCCCTGATCCGGCCGCCAAGGGCGCGGGCCGGTGAGGTCGCCGGTCTGTCGGCCGACGAAGCGGTTCGCACGGGCGCGGAAGCCTCGCTGTAACCGGCTTCAGACAGCTTGAACTGGGCGATCAGCCGGTTGAGCGACGACGCCTCGCGTGCGAGTCCGTGGCTCGCCGCGGTGCTCTCCTCCACCATTGCGGCGTTCTTCTGGGTGTCCTGGTCCATCTGGTTCACGGCCGTATTGATCTGCTGGAGACCGGAGGACTGTTCCTGTGCCGATTCCGCAATCGCCGCCACGTGGCGGTTGATTTCCTGCACTTCCGTGACGATCAGTTCTAACGCCTTGCCGGTCTCTCCGACGAGCTGCACGCCTTGCTGGACCTGACCGTTCGAGGTCGTGATCAGGTTCTTGATCTCCTTGGCGGCGCCTGCGGAACGCTGCGCCAGTTCGCGAACCTCCTGCGCGACAACGGCGAAGCCCTTGCCCGCCTCGCCCGCACGGGCAGCCTCCACCCCGGCATTCAGTGCCAGAAGGTTGGTCTGGAAGGCAATCTCATCGATAACGCCGATAATATTGGAAATCTCATTGGCGGATGTCGCGATCTGTTCCATCGCGGCAACGGCCTTCTGTACCACGTCTCCGGATCTTTCGGCGCCGATCTTCGCGCGGCTGACGAGATGTCCCGCTTCCTGCGCCCGTTTGGTCGAATCCTTCACCGTCGTGGTGATCTCTTCCAGCGCCGCAGCGGTTTCCTCTACCGCCGCAGCCTGCTGCTCCGTCCTTTTCGCCAGATCGTCGGCCGCTGCGCGGATTTCGTTTGCGCCGGAATCGATGCCACGGGCATTCTGCGCCACCTGGTTGAGCGTCGACTGTAGCTGTTCCGCGGCCCTGTTGAAGTCGCCGCGAATACCGTCCAGGCTCGGCACAAACGGCTGCGCTATGCGGTAAGTGACATCGCCTTCGGCGATCTTCGAAAGCGCGGTGGCAAGATTGTTGACCGCAAACTGAACGTCGGCGGCTTCCTGCGCCTTCTGTTTCTCCCGCTCGATCCGATCCTTTTCGGACATGGACCGGTTCGCGTCCGTTTCAGCCTCGAGCCGCAGGCGCTCCACTGCGCTTTCGCGGAACGCTTGAACGGTGGCGGCCATCTGACCAACTTCATCCTTGCGATCCATGCCGACGATTTCGCTTGCAGTATCCCCAGCCGCCAGCGCTTCCATGCGGGCGCGAAGGCGCGCAATCGGCGTAGTAATGCCGCGGGACGAGATGAGCAGGCCAAGCGCGATCACGGCCAGAGACATGAGTGCGAGTGTGACAACACCCGTCCAGATCGTCGTATTCGTGCTTGCGGTAAGGCGCTCCCGGCCCTCATTCATGACCTGGATGAGCTGTTCGTTACCCGCACTGATTTTCGGCGAAACCTCGGTGATTTTCCGTAGGACGTTAAGCGCCATCTGCTGGGCTTCGGCCCGCTGTCCTGCCTGCATAAGGGAAATGACCTGATTGCCGATTTCCTCGACTTCGACAACACCCCTGAGGATGTCCCGCGCGGCGTCCGTGCGGGCCGGCACGAGTTCCATGATCTTGTTCTGGCGTTCCTCGAGCTGCTTGCGATCTGCCCTGAAGGTCTTTACGGCCGCTTCGAAATCGCTGCTGGCCGGATCGTTGAGGCTGGCGCGAAGCATCTGCATGCCGAGCGCATTGAGATTTCCGCTTGTTCTGGCGTTCAGCACCGCAGCAAGGGCCTCGTGGCCGATGAAATCACTATAGACATTATCGGTGCTTTTATATTGCAGGCTGACATAGCTTATGCCGGAAAGCGACATCAGGCTCATCAGCGAGATGACAAAAACGACCTTCGTTTTTATCTTGGTATTCTTCAGGAATGACATGAACGGCCTCAAGGCAAGCGCTCCTCCTGCCGCCGCACGGGTGGCCGGGGGAACCATATGATGAAACATCGCGGGTAGCTGTTGCCCCTCCTCATAGGGCGACAAGCGGGTGCCTTTTTCGAACCGCAGGGCAGGTCGTGACGGGTCCGCTTGTTCTACCGGCTCCACCGATAAAACCTTGGAACCTGCGTATTTTAGATTTCACAAAACAACTAAACGAAGTGTTACCCTTGCCATGCAAGTGCTGACAATTCGGCATGCCGCAAACGGCTATTGTCTTGATAATGCTCAAGACCCGGCGGGCCAGCGACAAGGGCCAATACAAAAAGGGCAGCGGGAATATCTCCCCGCCGCCCTCTTTCATTCACCGCACCGTCCCGCATCCAGATGCAGGCGGTATTGCGGATTAATAATGCACCGACTGGGAATCGATCGGCGTCGTCTTCGGCGGAGCGAACTTCGTCAGGTCGATGCCCTCGACGGCGGAACGATACTCCTCGATGCTCGGCGTACGGCCGAGAATGGCGGACAGCACCACGACCGGGGTCGAGGCCAGAAGCGATTCACCCTTCTTTTCGGCACTGTCTTCAACGACACGGCCCTGGAAGAGACGCGTCGAAGTTGCCAGAACCGTGTCACCCTTGGCTGCCTTTTCCTGGTTGCCCATGCACAGGTTACAGCCCGGGCGTTCCAGATAGAGGATGTTTTCGTATTCGGTCCGGTTCGTTGTCTTCGGGTTGATGTCATCGAATTCGAAGCCGGAATATTTCTGGAGGATCTCCCAATCCCCTTCCGCCTTCAGCTCGTCGATGATGTTGTAGGTCGGCGCGGCAACGACGAGCGGCGCCTTGAATTCGACCTTGCCTTCGGTCTTTTCGATGTTGCGCAGCATCTGCGCGACGATCTTCACGTCGCCCTTATGCACCATGCACGAGCCGACGAAGCCGAGATCGACCTTCTTGGTGGCGCCATAATAGGAAACCGGACGGATCGTATCGTGCGTGTAGCGTCTCGAAACGTCGTTGTTGTTGACGTCCGGGTCGGCGATCATCGGTTCGTTGATGACATCGAGATCGACGACGACTTCAGCGAAATATTTCGCATTCGCGTCAGGCTTCAATGCTGGAACTTCACCGGAACGGATTTCCGCAATGCGCTGATCCGCCTTCGCAATCAGGCCTTTAAGCGTCTGTGCGGCGTTGTCCATGCCCTTGTCGATCATGATCTGGATGCGCGACTTGGCGATCTCCAGCGACTCGATCAGCGTTTCGTCTTCGGAAATGCAGATCGACGCCTTGGCCTTCATCTCGGCCGTCCAGTCGGTGAAGGTGAAAGCCTGGTCGGCAAGCAGCGTTCCGAGATGGACTTCGATGATACGGCCCTGGAACACGTTGTCGCCGTGCTGCTGCAGCATCTGCGCCTGCGTCGCGTGCACCACGTCGCGGAAGTCCATGTAGGGCTGCATCGTTCCCTTGAAGGTGACCTTGACCGATTGCGGGATCGGCATGGTCGCCTCGCCCGTGGCGAGCGCCAAAGCGACGGTGCCGGAGTCCGCACCGAAGGCGACGCCCTTGGACATGCGGGTGTGGCTGTCGCCGCCGATGATGATTGCCCGGTCATCAACGGTGATGTCGTTCAGCACCTTGTGGATCACGTCCGTCATGGAGTGATAGACGCCCTTCGGATCACGGCCGGTGATGACGCCGAAATTGTGCATGAAGGCCATGAGCTTCGGCGTGTTGGCCTGAGCCTTCTTGTCCCAGACGGACGCCGTATGGCAGCCGGACTGATAGGCCCCGTCCACCAGCGGCGAAATGACGGTGGCCGCCATCGCTTCCAGTTCCTGCGCGGTCATCAGGCCGGTCGTATCCTGCGAACCGACGATGTTGACCTTGACGCGAACGTCGGAGCCGGCGTGCAGGACCTTGCCAGGCGTCACGCCAACGGCGTTGCGGTTGAAGATCTTCTCGACGGCGGTGAGGCCCTGGCCTTCGATCGAAATTTCCTTGTTCGGTGCAAAGACAGGGGTCGCCTCGACGCCAAGCGTTTCAGCGGCAAAAGTCTGGAGCTTCTTGCCGAAGACGATGGCGTACGAGCTGCCAGCCTTCATGAATTCCATCTTCTGGGGCGTGAAGGACGAAGCGAGATCGACCAGCTCGGTGCCGTTTTCGTCCCGCAGCTTGCGATTCTTGGCGTCGATCTTGAGGACCGTGCCGGTCTCGACCGAATATTTCTGCTCAAGGATGGGGTTGCCGTCATTGTTGAGGATCGGCTTGCCGTCTTCGCCGAGCTTCTTCACCCAGTTCTTCAGATTGATGCCGATGCCACCCGTCACGTCGACGGTGGTGGCGAAAATCGGCGAAATGCCGTTGGTGCCCGCAACGATGGGGGCATAGTTGACGAACGGCACGTAGGGGCTGGCCTGCTTGCCGGTCCACAGCGCCACGTTATTGACGCCCGACATGCGCGAGGAGCCAACGCCCATCGTGCCCTTTTCGGCGATCATCATCACCCGCTTGTCGGGGTGCTGCTTCTGCAACGCGACGATTTGCGCCTGTGCTTCCGGCGAGATCATACACTGGCCGTGCAGCTGGCGGTCGGAGCGCGAATGCGCCTGATTGCCCGGAGACAGGAGGTCGGTCGAAATATCGCCTTCGGCGGCGATGAAGGTGACGACCTTGATCTCGTCCTCGACATCGGGAAGCTTGGTGAAGAACTCGGCCCTGGCGTAGCTTTCAAGCACGTCCCGCGCAATCGCGTTGCCGGCCTTGTAGGCATCCCGCAGGCGGAACATGTCGGCATCGTAAAGGAAGACCTGGGTCTTCAGCACTTCACCCGCCTTGGTGGCGATTGCGGCATCGTTGCCGAGCGCGATGTCGAGCAGCACCTTGATCGACGGGCCGCCCTTCATGTGCGACAGCAGTTCCAGCGCGAAGGTGGGGGTAATCTCGGGGACAATGACGTCGCCGAGGATGATCTGCTTCAGAAACGCAGCCTTCACACCGGCGGCGCTCGTGGTTCCCGGCAACGTGTTATAAATGAAAAACTTCAGGGCATCGGCGCGGTGTTCGCTGCCTGCATCCTTGATCAGTTCGATGATTTCGGCGGTCAACGCACCGTCATCGATCGGCTTGGGCGCAAGTCCCTGTGGTTCTCTGCTTTTGATTTCAGCCAGGTAATCCAAGTAAAGGTTCATCGCAATCCCAACGTCATGATGTCTATGGAGCCGAACACAGCGCCACCAAACGGTAGTGCTGGTCGCCCCCGGGTTTCTGTCGGTTTCGACTACGCCAACCGGGGGCCGCTGACAAGATGTCGCATGCCTGTAAGCGCGGGGATGCGCGATATTTCGCCCATCCCACATCTTCGCCGCCAGGCCGCGCCGGCACTCCCCGCCTTATCGTCCCTGCGCCGGCTTGCCGAGGCCGAGCAGATGATAAAAGGCGATGGCGCCGATTGTCGCCGTGCCGATGCCATCAAGCGTGAATCCGCCCACATTCAGCTTGAAATTTCCTGCCCCCAGAACAAGGGCGATACCCACCGTGATGAGGTTGCGTGGCTCGGAAAAGTCGACCTTGTTTTCCACCCAAATGCGCCCGGCGGTTGCCGCGATGAGGCCGAAGACGACGACGGACAGGCCGCCGATGACCGGCCCGGGTATCGTCTGTATAAGCGCGCCGAATTTCGGCGAAAAGCCGAGGAGGATGGCCACCAAAGCCGCGACAACGAAAACGAGCGTCGAGAAGATGCGGGTTATCGCCATGACGCCCATGTTCTCTGCATAGGTGGTCATGCCGGTTCCGCCAAAGGCGCCGGAGAAGATGGTCGCGATGCCGTCGCCGATAAAGGCCCGACCGAGGTAGGGATCGAGGTTCCTGCCGGTCATCGCGCCGATAGCCTTG
Source organism: Agrobacterium sp. 5Ca39 (assembly GCF_055382365.1). NCBI lineage: Bacteria > Pseudomonadati > Pseudomonadota > Alphaproteobacteria > Hyphomicrobiales > Rhizobiaceae > Agrobacterium > Agrobacterium sp. 5Ca39. The sequence continues at coordinate 1,251,601 of NZ_AP026437.1, forward strand.
ATGTGCCCGAGATTTTCCGCCACGAGGATGACGACGACCGGAGCTATCAGTGCGATTGCCGATGCGGAAAAGACCGGCGTGGTGAAGGTTGGCAATCCGAACCAGGATGCGGCGGCGACACCTGAAAAATCAACCGGTTTGCCGAGGCCGAGGCCGTTCGCCACCAAGAGATAGGCGAGATAGGCGATCGCGCCGCCGATGAGGATCGGCAAGCGCCGCGCCATTCCGGGCGCATAGACGGCAATCGCACCGACCGAGGTGACCGTCAGAATGGCAATCCATCGCGATAGCTGGTCGCCATCGGGATTGCCAGGGCCGGAGCCGGAGGCGCTGGCTATCGCGATAGGCGCGAGCACGAGGCCGATGGCGGCGACGATGGCCCCCGTCAGGACCGGCGGCATCAGCCGCTCGATCCAGTTATGACCGGCAATCATGACGATCACGCCAATCAGTGCATAAAGCACGCCCGCGGCGATGATGCCGCCGAGCGCAAGCGCGATATTCGGGCTTGCCGCGCCCGCCGCCGCCCCGGTCGCCACCAGAACGGGGCCGATGAAGGCGAAGGATGAACCAAGATAGCTCGGCACGCGACCGCCAACGGCGATGAAGAAGATCAGCGTGGAAATACCGGAAAACAGGATCGATACATTCGGATCGAAGCCCATGATCAGCGGCGCGAGAACCGTGGAGCCGAACATGGCCACGACGTGCTGCAAACCGAGCACCGCGGTCTGCCCGGCGGGCAATCGCTCATCCGGCATGATGCGCCCTTCGGTTTTCAATCGCCAGCGAGGAAAATAACCACCCGTGTCGCTCATCGTCGTCCCCCACGAACCGCCCGGCGCGAGACTGACGGCTTTTCCGTCGCAGATCGCAGCCGCGCAAAAAGAGTTGCCTTTTGATGATAAGCGCGGTCGGTCGAGATCGAATCGGTGGCCGGCGTATCTTTTCTCCGGTAGCGCGATTGGTTCTCGCTGTCATCCGGGCGGCGGGATCGAAATGCGTTTGGCGCCGGCGGGAGTGCGCTCCGCGCCGGCACGGCAAGGAAGCATCGGGCGGATATCAGTCCGCCTTGTCGACAGTCGTCAAAATCTCAACGGCCGCCGTGACACGATCCTCATTGGGATAGTTTTTGTTGGCCAGTATGACGATGCCGAGTTTCCTTTGAGGGATGAAGGCGACATAGGCGCCAAAACCATTGGTGGAACCCGTCTTGTTGACGAAGACATCCTGTCCGGGCTTCAGGGGCGGCGCGATTTCCTGCGCCGGAACGGTCTTGAGAAGAGCGCCGGAATTGGACTGGACAAGCGTCTTCAAGGCGACAGGCCGGGCATATTGCTCCCAGATGAGATCCTGCGTCATGGCGCCGACCTCGAAATAACCGGTATGGGTGCTTGCGATCGCCTGCCGGATCTTGCCGTCCAGCTTTTCAAGCCCCAGATTCGCGTTGACGAAGCGGATCATGTCTGTCGCCGTCGATCTGACGCCATAGGCTTCCGAAGAGAGAATGCCCGGCGTCAGGCGGGCCGGCTCGTCGTTTCGCGTGTAGCCCTGTGCATAATTGGCCAACTTCGCCTTGGGAACGACCGTGAACGTGTCCTTCAGGCCGAGCGCAGGAAAGAGCGTGTCCTGCATGGCGGCGTCGTAGCCCTGCCCCATCGCCTTTGCCGTGATGTAGCCGAGCATGCCGATGCTGGGATTGGCGTAGGTCCTGTGCGTTCCGGCGCCGTAAGAAGGCTTCCAGCTCTTGAGATAAGCCAGCAGCTGCGTTTCCGTTTTGACATTGTCAGGCACCTGTAGCGGAAAGCCGCCTGCGGTGTGGGTGCCGAGATGCGTCAATGTAACGTCACCGAAAGCGGTGCCCTTCATGCCCGGAAGATAATCCTTGACCCTGCCGGACAGCGACAAATGCCCGTTCGCCTCGGCGTAGGTCGCAAGGGTAGCCGTGAATGTCTTGCTGATGGAGCCGAGTTCGAACAGCGTTTCAGCCGTCACCGGCTGGCCGGTGCTTCTTGACATCGCGCCGTAAGTGAAGATGTAACTCTTTCCATCGACGCTGATGCCGACCGCAAGCCCGGGTATGCCGTTCTTTTCCATGATGGGCTTGATCGCCGCATCCGTTATCGCCTTCAGCCTCGCCTCGTCGGCGGCCAGAGCCGGCGTGAGGAGGATCGCCGAAAGCATGGCCGTCCATACGATATGTCTGCGGTGAAAATTCATCTGTCGCGTCTCCAAAACCTCAGGTGGATATCAGGCGTTTCCCCAGCCAGCGCGAAAGACGTTTAGCCGCCCTACATTGCACGAACAAATCATGATATCTCGGAGGAGACACAAGAAAATCTAGGTCTCGAATGGTCCGTCAATTTCTTCCCCTGAACGGTTTGCGCGCGTTCGAAGCTTCCGCGCGGCATCTGAGCTTTACCCGCGCGGCGATCGAACTATGCGTGACGCAGGCGGCTGTGAGCCAGCAGGTCAAGGGACTGGAAAAGCGGCTGGGCGTCGCGCTTTTTCAGCGTCTTCCGCGCGGCCTGAAGATAACTGCGGAAGGCGAAGCCCTGCTGCCGACGGTGACCAGTTCCTTCGACCAGATGGCAACGACGCTTGACCGCATCGAGGCCGGGCAGGTGCGCGAACTGCTGTTTCTCGGCGTTGTCGGCACCTTCGCGGTCGGCTGGCTGCTGCCGCGCCTGCAGGCGTTTCAGAAGCGCCACCCCTTTATTGACGTCAGGGTTTCCACCAACAACAACCGGGTGGATATGGCGGCAGAGGGGCTGGATTTCGCCATCCGTTTCGGTCAGGGCTCGTGGCACGGCACGGATGCGTTTCGTCTCTTCGACGCGCCGCTTTCGCCGCTGTGCACGCCGAAACTGGCGGAAACGCTGAAAGCGCCGGCCGACCTGATGGAAGCGACATTGCTGCGCAGTTACCGCGCCGATGAATGGAGCAGCTGGTTTGCGGCGGCGGGCGTCACGCCGGCCGCACAGGTCAATGCCGGCATTGTCTTCGACACGTCGCTCGGGATGATGGAGGCCGCCCTGCAAGGGCTCGGTGTCGCGCTGGCGCCGCCGTCGATGTTTTCACGGCATCTGGCTTCCGGAGCGGTCGTCCAACCTTTTCCCGTCACCATATCGCTCGGTAGCTATTGGTTGACCCGGCTGCAATCGAAACCGCCGACCCCAGCCATGCAGGTCTTTTCCGACTGGCTGTTCGACAGCATCGGCACTGCCTGAAGCCTTTACACGAGGGCGAGCGCCACGCCGCCGGCCGCGCAAAGAAGAACGACGACCCATGGCGGCGCTTTCCAGACCGTCAGTAGGATGAAACCCGCAAGCGCCAGTGCAAAATCCCTGGGGGTGAAGACGGCGCTGGTCCAGACGGGATCATAAAGCGCCGCGCCCAATATGCCGACCACCGCGGCATTGGCGCCGCGCATGGCCGCCTGCGCCAGAGGATGCCGGCGAAAACCTTCCCAGAAAGGAAGTGCGCCGACGAGAAGCAACATGCCGGGCAGGAAGATGGCGACGAGAGCGATGGCTGCGCCCGCCACGCCGTTCGGCTGAGGGCCCGCCACCGCGCCGAGATAAGCAGCAAAAGTGAAGAGCGGACCGGGCACGGCCTGCGTTGCACCATAGCCGGCAATGAAGGCATCCCTGGTGACCCAGCCCGAGGCGACGACTTCGGATTGCAGAAGAGGCAACACCACGTGGCCGCCTCCGAAGACCAGCGCGCCGGCCCGATAGAAGGCGTCAAACAAGGAGAGCCCCTGCCAGGCCGCGCCCGCCGCAAGAACCGGCAGCAGAAAGAGAAGAAGGGCAAAAGCCGCAAACGAAACATATCCCACGCGTTTCGACACGCGGAAGGCAAGATGGCTGGTCGACCCCGCCGAGGCGGCGCGGCAGAAGACGAGCCCGGCGAGCGCTCCGGCGCAAAGCGCCAGGATTTGCCCGAAAGCGCCGGCGATGAACACGACACAGACGATGGCGGCCATCGCGATGGTCGCGCGCTCACGATCCGGTGAGAGGCTTTTTGCCATTCCCCATACCGCCTGGGCGACCACGGCAACAGCGACGATCTTCAGTCCATGCAGCAGTCCGGTGCCGACGGGGCCTTCGATGGATGCGGCGACCATTGCGAAAGCGACGAGAAGAATGGCAGATGGCAGCGTAAACGCCGTCCAGGCGGCCAGCGCCCCGAGCGGCCCTGCCCTCAGCAGCCCGAGCGCAAAGCCCACCTGGCTGGAAGCGGGACCGGGCAGAAACTGGCAGAGCGCCACGAGGTCCGCATAACCGGCTTCATCGACCCATTTGCGCCGGACGACCAGCTCATCGCGAAAATAACCGAGATGAGCGATGGGGCCGCCAAAGGACGTGACCCCGAGCTTCAGAAAGGCCGCGAAAACTTCGCCGGGCGTTCCGATTTTGTGACGCGCGGTGTCGTTCGAAATCGTGGGTGTCGAGGAATTCAACGATAGCTCCCTAAGCGTATGACGGCTGCGCATACACATCGTCCGCACTGAAACGCCGAGGGTATCAGACACTATTACGACAGGGATATGAAGGGCCTTGCGAAATCAGCACCGCGTGAACCGGACCGGAAAACGTCTCAGCCGCCCTCCGGCATCCCGCCGCTCCTGTCCGGCTGAAACATGTCCAGCAATCCGCGATAGGGCTTGGCGACCGGCGTGGCATAAGCGCCGCGCTTGGCGGTGGAGAGCCCCATGGATACCAGTGCTTCCGCCTGTTTGACGGCTGCTGCGACGCCGTCAATGACAGGGACGCCGAATTCGGCGCGGAGTTCCGCCGTCAGGTCGGCCATGCCGGCGCAGCCGAGCACGATCGCCTCGGCACGATCCTGCCTCAGCGCCAGGGAGATTTCCTCCCGCAGCCTTTCGCGTGCATTCGAACCCGCCTCTTCCAGCGACAGAACCGGAATGTCGGCGGCGCGGACATTGCAGCGGGAAGACATGCCATAGCGCTGGACGAGATGTTCGAGCGGCAGCCGGGACCGTTCCATCGTCGTGACGATGGTGAATTTCTGCGCGATGAAGGCCGTGGCGGAAACCGCCGCCTCACAGATGCCGATGACGGGAATGTCTGCAAGAGCCCGGGCCGCATCAAGCCCGGTATCATCGAAACAGGCGATGATCGCCGCGTCGACGCGCAGCGCCGGAGCCTTGGCAAGCTCCAGCAGAAGGCCAGGCACCGCGAATGCCTCGTCGTAATAACCTTCGATGGAGACAGGCCCCATGGAAGAGGTGACGGCGAGGATTTCCGTATCGCGGCCCGCCACCCGTGTCGCGGCGTCGGCGATGGTCGCGGTCATGGACTGCGTGGTATTGGGATTGATGACGAGAATGCGCATCTTGGGTTTCTTCATCCGCGCGAATGGCGTCGATTGAGCGTGACGATCAGGCCGAGCGTGGCCGCGATCACCAGGAAGGAAAACAGGGTGGTAACGGCGCCGAGCGCATAAAGCACAGGGGTCGTGACATTGGTGGTCATGCCGTAGATTTCCAGCGGCAACGTGTTGTAGGTGCCAGACGTCATCAGCGTGCGGGCGAACTCGTCGTAGGAAAGCGTGAACCCGAAGAGGCCGACACCGATCAGGCTCGGCGCGATCATCGGCAGCACCACATGGGCGAAGGTCTGCCATGAGGACGCACCGAGATCGCGCGCCGCTTCCTCATAGGACGGCGAAAACCGGTTGAAGACGGCGAGCATGATGAGAACGCCGAAGGGCAATGTCCAGGTCAGATGCGCGCCAAAAGCTGATGTATACCATGAAGGTTCAAGCCCAAGCTGCTGAAACAAAACACCAATGCCAAGGGATATGATGATGGAAGGCACCACCAGGCTGGCGACCGACAGATAAAACAGCGGCGTCGCGCCGATGAATTTGCGACGGAAGGCCAGGCCTGCCAGCAAAGAGACGAGCACGGTTACGACCATGACCATCACGCCGAGAGCGAAGGAACGGCGGAACGATCCGCCGAAATCGCCGACTGCCTGCTGTTCGAAGAGATTGCCGAACCAGTGCAGCGAGACGCCGTTCAGCGGGAACGTCAGGCCTCCGTTCGGCCCCTGGAAGGCGAGGATGAGAATGGCCGACAACGGGCCGTAAAGAAACAGCACGAAGAGGGCGAAAAAGAAAGCGAGGATATAGAATTCGCGGCCGCGTTTTTCCCGGTGCATAATCAAAGCTCCTTGCGGATATCGACGATGCGCAGGATGCCCGCGACCATCAGGAGAACGAGGACGAGCAGGATGACGGCATTGGCGGCAGCGGCCGGATATTGCAGCAGCGACATCTGGTTCTTCATCATCAGCGCCACCGAGGCGCTCTGGCCGCCCGACATGACCTGAACCGTGGAAAAATCGGCCATGACCAGCGTGACAACGAAGATGCTGCCGATCGCCATGCCGGGTTTTGCGAGCGGGATGATGACATTGGTGAGCGTCTGCCAGCCGGTCGCACCAGCGTCGCGCGCCGCCTCGATCAAGGATTTGTCGATGCGCATCAGCGTGTTGAAGATCGGCGTGACCATGAACAGCGTATAAAGATGCACCATGGCCAGCACCACGGCAAAATCGGAATAGAGCAGCCATTCGATCGGCTCGGGGATGATGCCGGTGCCGACCAGCGCGCTGTTGACGAGACCGTTTCGCCCCAGAACGGGTATCCACGAAATCATGCGGATGATGTTGGACGTCAGGAAAGGCACGGTGCAGACAAGGAACAGCACCATCTGCATGGTGGTGGTGCGGATGTGAAAGGCGAGGAAATAAGCCACCCAGAAACCGCAGAACAGCGTGATGGCCCAGACCATCGCTGCATATTTCAACGTATTTAGATAGGTCTGCCAGGTGACCCACGATCCCAGTGTCTCGCTGTAATTGAAGGTTACGAAATCAGGATACATCTGGGCGAAATCGTAATCCCAGAAGCTGACGACGGTGATCATGAGGATCGGCAGAGCCAGGAAAAAGCCGAGGATCAGGAAAAGCGGGGCAGCCTGCACATAGGAAACGAGTTTTTGCGGCAGCGCGAAGCTGCGGGGCGGTCTGTCCTTCTTGTCGCTGACGCCGATGAGTCTGACCGTCACCATGGGGAGCCTTTCTGTGGATTTGCAGAAGTGCCGGCGGCTTTGCCGCCAGCGGGCACGTTGGAAGGTCCGCCACACCCTCGACGTCATCCTCGGCTTGACCCGAGGATGACGTCGAGAGGTGGGTGCCTGTCGCAATTGACCGGCGGCACTTGCCGCCGGTCGTCCTGAAAGCATCACGCCGCGATGAATTCGTTCCAGCGGCGGACCATGTAGCGGTCTTCGTCCATGACAGAGTTCCAGCACGCCACCTTGCCCATGCGCTCCTCGAAGGAACCGCCATCGCGCACGGCACCGGCCTTTTCCATGACCTTGCCGTCTGGCGCGATGATATCGCCCTGAGCCGCCTTGCCCTCGACCCAGTAACCCCACTCGTCGGCGGTCATGTGCTCCTTCGCCGTTTCCATGGCGGCGGAGTAATAACCCTGACGGTTGAGGTAGGCGCCGACCCAGCCCGAAGTGTACCAGTTGATATATTCATAGGCTGCATCGAGCTTCGCACCGGACAGATGCTTGGCGAGACCGAGACCGCCGCCCCAGGAGCGATAGCCTTCCTTCAGCGGCTGGTATTTACAGGCGATGCCCTTCGAGCGGACCGCGGCAACGGCCGGTGACCACATGGACTGGATGATGACTTCGCCCGAGGCCATGAGGTTGACGCTTTCGTCGAAGCTCTTCCAGAAGGCGCGGAACTGGCCGTCTTTCTTGGCCTTGATGAGGAAATCGATGGTCTTGTCGATTTCCGCCTTCGTCATGTTGCCCTTGTCGGCATATTTGATGTTGCCCATGGCTTCCATGATCATCGCCGCGTCCATGATGCCGATGGACGGGATGTTGAGGATGGAGGTCTTGCCCTTGAACTTGGGGTCCATGATATCGGCCCAGCTGGTGATATCGCGGCCGACGAGATCGGGGCGGATGCCGAGCGTATCGGCATTGTAGATGGTCGGAACCATGGTGAAATAATCGGTCTCACCCTTGGCAAATGTCTTGTCGCCGGGCTTCTCGACGTAACCGACCGTGTGCGGCGCAGTGCCCTGCGCGACCACGCTGTCAGGCTTCAGCTTGCCGTTTTTGAACAGCGGCACGATCTTGTCGTAATATTTGAGCTTCTTGATTTCCATCGGCTGGATGACGCCGGCCGGATAGACCTTCTTCAGGATCCAGTATTCGATATCGGCGATATCGTAGGAGTTCGGCTGGGTGACAGCGCGCTGGGCAGCGGCGTCGGAATCCGTCGCCGTCATCTCAAGCGTGATGCCGAGGTCCGCCTTGCACTTTTCGGCGATGGCGTTGAGGTTGGAGACGCCGGTGCCGAACTGGCGGATGGTGATGGGGTTCTGCGCCCAGATGGTCGGGAAGCCGGTGATGAGGCCGGAGCCGATCGCCGCACCCGTGGCAGCCGCGCCCGCTTTCAGGAGGCCGCGGCGGGACAGGCCCTTCTTGCTGCTGGTGGTATCGGTCATTGCAAAGTTCTCCTCTGGTTATTTTTGGGGTCACTTCTCTACCCGGCCGAGCACGATGGCATCGGCCGCATTCCATGAAAGCGGTATGGCGTCGCCGGTCCTGACCGGGTTTTCGAAAAAGGCGGCGTCTCTGAGGATGACGTTGAAATCCTCCATGCCGGCGCCGGTCACGGCGATCTTCACGGTGGCGCCGCGATACTCGACATTGGAGACGATGCCCGTAAAACCGAGACCGGGTTGATCGGTCTCACCCACACGCACCCGATCGGTGCGAACGGCGATATCGACCGCCCCGTCATCCGGCGCCGCGCCTGTCGCGGTAAATGTGCCGCCGCCTGCGACTTCAAGCGTCACCAGCTCGCCGGACCTTTCCCTGAATCGTCCGGAAATGACATTGTGGTCGCCCATGAAACGGGCGACGAAAGCGGTCGCCGGTCGCTCGAAAACCTCACGCGGGGTCGCGGCCTGCTCGATGCGGCCGTCATTCATGACGACGATGATATCGGCCAGTGCCATCGCCTCTTCCTGACTGTGGGTGACGTGGACGAAGGTGATGCCGAGTGAAGTCTGCAGCTTCTTCAGCTCTGCGCGCATGCGGATCTTGAGGAAGGGATCGAGCGCCGAAAGCGGCTCGTCCAGCAACAGCGCCTCGGGATCGGTAATGAGTGCGCGCGCCAGCGCCACGCGCTGCTGCTGCCCGCCGGAAAGCTGGGCCGGGCGGCGGCCGGCATAAGGCTCGAGCTGCATCAGGCGCAGCATGTCCAGCGCCTTTGTGCGCCGGGTCTCCCTGTCCACGCCCTTCATCTTGAGGCTGAAGGCGACATTGTCGACGAGATCGAGATGCGGAAACAGCGCATAGGACTGGAACATCATCGCCGTGCCGCGCCGGGCGGGCGGCAGATCGGTCACGACGGTGTTGCCAAGCCTGACATCGCCGCTGGAAATGCTCTCGTGACCAGCGATCATCCTGAGCGTCGAGGTCTTGCCGCAGCCCGACGGGCCGAGCAGGCAGCAGTAGCTCCCGGGCGGTATCTTCAGGCTTATCGCATGGACGGCGGTGGTGTTGCCGTAAATCTTGGATACGGAAGCGATGTCAATTGCGGCGGCTTTGCTCATAAACACTCTCCTGCGACACTTCTATCCATGCAGGAGGCGTGCCAATCGGCTTTCTCATTGATGCAAAAGGATATTTTCGAAGGAAAGAAACACCGAGCGGGAAGAGTGCCCAAATTTACAGCGATTGTTTTCGATGCGATGGAAAAATTGTATGCAATCTTGACGACTAATTGATTACGCGTCGCTGGTCCACATGACGCATGAACGCGCAAGTCGCAGCGCGAAGCCTGCGGCGCACGGGCCACTGCGCACGCCGTTCTGCAGGCGTGCGCAGCCATGGAATGTTAGAGCACACCGAGGAACTGCCTGAGTTCCGGTGTGCGGGGGTTAGCGAAAACTTCTTCCGGCGGGCCGATCTCGTGTACCCGTCCCTGATGCATGAAGACGACGCGCGAGCAGACGTCACGGGCGAACTTCATTTCATGCGTCACCATCAAAAGTGTCATGCCCTCCCTGGCAAGCTCACGCACGACAGCGAGCACCTCCGACACCAGTTCCGGGTCAAGCGCGGACGTGATTTCATCACACAGAAGCGCGATGGGCTGCATGGCAAGCGCGCGGGCGATGGCCACGCGCTGCTGCTGACCGCCGGAGAGCTGGTCCGGATAAGCGTCGAACTTGTGCGCCAGACCGACACGCTCCAGCATCCTGCGCGCCATCGCCTCCGCCTCGGGCGCCGCCAGCTTCTTCACAACCATCTGCGATAGCATCACATTGCCGCCGGCAGTCAGATGCGGAAAGAGATTGAACTGCTGGAAAATCATGCCCACCTTTAATCTGAGGGCCTTCAGATGCAGCTCGTCATCAAGCAGCTGGGCGCCCGCCACCTGAATGGAGCCGCTGCTGATCGTCTCAAGACCGTTGATACAGCGTAGCAGCGTCGATTTTCCCGAACCGCTTTTCCCGATGATCGCGATCACCTCTCCGGGCTCGACATCCAGGTTGATGCCCTTCAGCACTTCGTTGTCGCCAAAGCTCTTGTGGACTTCAGTGATTTCGATGAGCGACATTGAGCTTCCTTTCGAGAAACTGGCTGGATTTCGACAGCGGCCAGCAGAGGGCGAAATAGATGAGCGCCACCAGCCCGTATACCGTGAAAGGCTGGAAGGTCGCGTTGGTGACGATCGTGCCGGCCTTGGACAGTTCGACGAAACCGATAATGGAGGTGAGCGCGGTGCCCTTGATGACCTGGACGGAAAAACCGACTGTCGGTGGAATGGCGATCTTCATCGCCTGGGGCAGGATGACGTAACGCATCTGCTGAAGGCGGCCCATGGCAAGGCTTGCCGAGGCTTCCCATTGCCCCTTTGCGATCGACTCTACACAACCGCGCCAGATTTCCGCCAGAAACGCAGCAGTCCACAGGATGAGCGCCACGCCTGCGGCAAGCCATGCTGGAACATCGATTCCGAAGAGGCCGAGGCCGAAAAAGGCGATGAAAAGCTGCATCAGGAGCGGCGTGCCCTGAAAGACTTCGATATAGATGCGCGCAAGACGGCTCAAGGCCGGACGCGGACTGATGCGCAGCCACAGAAGCGCGAGGCCGACCAGGCCTCCGCCAGCGAAGGAAACCAGCGACAGCAGCAGCGTCCAGCGCGTGGCAAGCAACAGGTTGCGCAGAATATCCCAGAAGGTGAATTCCATCATCGCGCCAGCCTCCGCGGAAAAAGGAAGCCGCCCAGCGCCAGCATGCCCTGCCGCAGCAGGATCGCGAGCAGCAGGTAGATCACCGTCGAAACAATATAGGCCTCGAAGGCGCGGAAGGTGCGCGACTGGATGAAGTTGGCCGCAAACGTCAGGTCTTCCACCGCGATCTGCGAGACAACCGCCGACCCGAGCATGACGATGACAACCTGCGACGTGAGCGCTGGCCAGATGCGCTGCAGCGATGGCCGGAGCACCACGTGGCGGAAGGTTTCGAAGCGCGTCATCGCAAGGCTTGCCCCCGCCTCGAACTGGCCTTTCGGTGTTGCCTGGATGCCGGCGCGAATGATCTCGCAGCTATAGGCGCCGAGATTGACGATCATCGCCAGATTGGCGGCGGTCAGCTCCGAAAGCTTGAAACCAAGCGACGGCAGGCCGAAAAAGATAAAAAACAGCTGGATGAGGAAAGGCGTATTGCGGATGAGTTCGACGTAACCGCCGACGATGGGCCTTAGCCAGGAGGGGCCAAGCGCACGGGCCCAGGCGCAGGCGGTGCCGAGCGACACGCCGATGACGCCGCCCACCAGCGTCAGCTGGCTGGTGATGGCAATACCCTTGGCAATCTGCGGCCAATATTCGCCGAGCCACAGGAAATCAAATTGATAGCTCAAGAAAAGTCCCCTTGCGCCGGTGGTGAGAAAGCCGTCCCGGGGAACCGGGACGACGGGGATATGTGACGATCAGAGATCGGCCGGCAGATCCTGCCCGAGCCATTTGGTGGCGATGGCATTCAGCGAACCGTCCGCCTTGGCCGCGGCGATAGTCGCATTGACCTTTTCCAGCAGAGCCGTCTCATTTTTGTTGAGGCCGATGTAGCAGGGCGAATTCTTGATCAGGAATTTCATTTCCGGCCGCTTCGGCGGGTTCTTCGCCAGAATGGCGGCGGCGACCACATTGCCGGTTGCGACAACCTCCGCCTGACCGGACAGGAAGGCGGAAATGGTGCCATTATTGTCCTCATAGCGCTTGATGGTGGCGTCCGCGGGCGCAACCTTCGTCAGCTCGAGGTCTTCGACCGAACCGCGCGTCACGGCAACGGTCTTGCCCTTCAGGTCCTCGGCTTTGGAGAGGGAAACGTCCTGCGGACCGAACACGCCGTTGAAAAAAGGAGCATAGGCGGTCGAAAAATCGATGACCTTCTCGCGTTCGGCGTTCTTGCCGAGGCTGGAGATCACCAGATCGACCTTGTTGGTCTGCAGATAGGGAACGCGGTTGGCGCTGGTGACCGGCACCAGCTCCACCTTCACGCCCAGCTTGTCGGCGATCAACTTCGCGACGTCGATGTCATAACCCTGCGGGGTCATGTCGGCCCCGACACTGCCAAAGGGTGGAAAATCCTGCGGCACGGCGACGCGCAGCGTGCCGCGTGCGGCAATGTCGGCAAGGGCGTCCGCCTTTGCGGGCGCGGAAAGTCCGAAGGCGGCAGCCATGGCGGCGGCGGCGATGAAGGTCCGTCTGAATATCATGGGTCATTCTCCTTGTGCTGGTTCTGTTGCTCGGTTTTTTTGTCGGTATCGCCGCGGTTATGTTCCGGAAGGGCGAGCGAGTGGCGAAGACCGGCGAGCGGGTCAGGTCGCCGGGTGAGATCGAGGCCGGTTTCCACCTCGTCCAGATGTTCGATTGAAAGCTCCGCCGCCCTCGCGAAATCGCCGGCTGCCATCGCCTCGAATATCCGGCAATGTCCCTGATGCGACTGCAGCGCATGGAATTCCGACTGGTAAAGCATGGAAATGAGGATCGTGCGGGCCGTCAGGTCGCGCAGCAGTTCAACGAGGACGGCATTACCGCAAAGCTCGGCGATCCTGATGTGAAAATCGCCCATGAGGCAGGTCAGTCGCTGCCGGTCGCCCGCGGCTATGGCGACTTTCTCTTCCTGGAGATGCGCCAGGAGGACGCCGCGCCCTTCTTCGGTAAGGGTCCGCATACTGCGCACTAACCCGGATTCGATGATCCGGCGCGCTTCATAGATTGTCATCGCCTCCTCGGCAGACGGCTCGACCACGAACCAGCCCCGCCTCGCACTAACGTGCACGATTCCCCGGGTTTCCAGCCGCATCATCGCCTCGCGTACCCGGGTGCGCGATACGGAGAAAAGACCTGCGAGCTGGTTTTCGCTGAGCCGTGTGCCCGGCCGGATACGCGCCGACAAAATGCCGGATACGATGGCCTCTTCAATGTTTATCTGACGATCCTGCCTGGTATGTAAATCTTGCATACAAGACAGAAAGCAAAGCCCGTGCCAGACGGATTCCCCACTTTAAATCGCGGGGAAAATGACATGAGCTCAAAATTTGAGCAACCTGTCCAGCGCACACGAAAGAAGCAGCCTGTTAACAGGACAGATTTTCATCACTAGATCAAAACGCCCGCAGGCGATTAACCCTACCCGGCCTTGAACCGGTCGAAAGCCGTGAGATATTTGACCGTAGGGTCGGCGTCCCAGCGATAGATTTCGGTGCGCAGAAAATGCAGCTCCTCCGCCAGCATCTCTTCCGGCAGCTCCGCCCACCAGGATTTCGGCCGGCCGTCCGAACCGTCCGACCAGCGATACCCCCGCTTTTTGAGGTGATCCTTCATATCGAAGGGGCTGTTCTCCGCGTAGATCCGGACGCGCGATCTACGGCTAGCCGCGTGAAGCTCCATGAAGGGCGTCATGCCTTCCTGGCCGGGCCGGTTCTGCTCGAGCACCTCCAGAAGCGCGAAGCAATCATCAACCGCGCGATGGCCATCATGGAAATAACCGGACTGACCGATCAGATAACCCAGCTTGTTGCCCTCAAATCCACGCACCCGCCAGTCGATTTCGGAAACGGAGCAGGCCCAGGCCTTCTCATTGAATATGGGCGAGAAGGCTTCACAGAAGGGACGGTCGAAGCCGGCATTGTGGGCAATGATCAGATCGGCATCGCCGACGAGAGAAGCCAGCCGCTCCATGTCGATCGCCTGCCCCGCAACCATGTCATCGGTGATCCCTGTCAGCCGGGTGATCTCCGCCGGTATGGCGACGTTGGGCTGCCGCAGTCCGCCGTAAATGCCGGTGACGTCGCCAATGGCGCCCTGATCGTCGAACGTGAAGGCGATGACGCCGATCTCGATTATTTCGTCCGTCCGGTGGTTCAGACCCGTGGTTTCGGTGTCGAGGATCACACCCCGGCGGGAAAATTCCGGCCTTGGCCGTTCCACGACCTGACGCGGCATGAGCTTGCGCAGAACGCGGTAATTGCCGGTGGATTCGAGATAGCCCGCCAGCCCCTCGTCATCCATCGCGACCCTCTGCACCGCTCCGCGTCCCGGCATTTTTCGCCCCCGTTCGGTCTCGGGAAGCCGCGCGGCCGCGGAAGCGAAAAAGTCCAACTGGGAGGTCATGAGGTGCCTGTCCGCCTTGCCCGGAAATCGAAAATCAGTACTCCAACATATGCGTAGAGGCTCACGGTAACAACAGCAGACGCTCTCATCCACAGAAAGGCGGCGCCAATCCGTTAACGAAAGACGCGCACGGTTTCAGGCTTCGGAAAAAACCGCCGTCATCTGTAAATCTGCGGCGATCTCAACCACGGCGGTCAGGGAGCCGGACGCCCCAGGACAGTCTCGCAGCTTGCCGGATCGCCGATGATCTCGCTCGTGGTGATGATGGAAGCCGCGTCCGCGGTGATCTTGATGATGCAATCGCGGCGATGTTGCTTGATTTTCATGCCCTCGGTCTGCGAGACCTGCGCCTGCCCGTCGACGGTCCGGTATTCGCGCCGGTTGCTGAGCCCGGCATAGGTCTCGACATCCACTTTCAGCCAGTAGGATTCGGTTGCGCCCTTTTCGATGATGACCTTGTTGGGGCGGCCAAGCCGGGCGATCGCCGCCTCCCGCGGCTGCCCTATAAAACCGGCCACAGTGCGGGTGATTTCCGTCTGCCCGGTGCTGGTGCACGCCACGGCCATGGTCAGCATCGCTGCCAGCGCTCCGGTTTCAAGCAATCTCATGTGCAATTCATCCCCTCGTCACACGCCACCGGCCCGCGGGTTGCGGTCGCCGCCGGCCGCAAATCTAGGAGCGATCATCTCACACTGAAAGGAGGAGCGGCTTATAGGCCGATCAACTTGTCATGATCAGCCGCGGCCCCCGCTAGCGGTTGCGGAATACGGTGCAGGGAACACCCGCCCCGCGGATTTCACCACAAAGCGCATTGGCTTCGGCTCTGGTCTCGCGGCCGATGCGCGCGGCGTAACGCGGGCGCGAACCGAAATTGCCACCCCTTTGCCGCACGATCAGTGCGCGCTCGGCATTGAGAGGCCCCGACAATTGGCCTATGGCACGGGTAAAGAGCCGGTTCGCCACCGTCGGATTGTAATGGGCGGCAAGCTGCACACCCCATGGCGCCCAGTCGGCCGACGATATCAGGACGGGATCGTTGATCGTGCGTGTGTCGGCAAGCCGCAGGCAGGCGTCGATGAAGGGCCGGCTGTCGTCCAGCGCCGGCGCGGCCTTATCCGGTGGATTGTCTTTCCAGCTTTCCACTGGGTACCCGGTGATTGCAAAGACATAATCGCGCGTTTCCACCGGCAGGCGACCTGTCGCGATAAAACCGCGCAGCCCCGCCTCGCCGGCATTATAGGCTGCGGCTGCGAGACCGAAATTGCCGAAGCGCAGCTTCAGCTCCGACAGATAGCGTGACGACGCCTCCAGCGCAGCAATGATGTTGAAACTGTTGTCCAGACCACGCAGCCTCGCCGTTCCCGGCATGAACTGGGCAATGCCTTCCGCCCCCTTCGGGCTCACCGCATCGGCCCGGAACAGGCTCTCCCGCCAGATCAGCCTGGCGAAATAATCCGGCGGAACGGCATGCCGCGCGGCGAGAACCTCGATGGCGTGGCAAAGGTCCCTGTTGTAGCTCTGGGGACTGATGCACAATTCGGGCGCCACATCGTGGGCATGGGCGCAGGATGCCTTGCCCTCAGCCGGCGTTTCGGCCTGCGCCGGCCCCAGAAACGCCGCCAGCCAGCAGAGAACGAGCACGACCCTGCCTGTTGATGTCATCCCTGCCAAACGAAAGTCCCCGTAATCTTCAGGCGCGCTGCGCCGATTATCCGACAATCGCGACGATATGCCTATACCCCGCACTTGCATGGATCGATTTCGGTTTCAGACGTTTCAAGGCCCCCCATGCCAAGGCCCGCAGGGGTGGAAGGGAACCGGAGATGCGTCTAGAAGTCCTGCCATTCCTCATGCGCGACAGCCGCGCTCGATGCGCCACGCACGCCCGACGGGCGGGATAGCGGGTGGCGCGGCGCAGCGGCACCGCGCTGGCCGGACCCGCTGCGCGTAGAGGCCGCATGACGCGCAGTCTCCTCGAACCGGAACTGGCCTAGGAGCTCGAACAGGGCCGCGGCCTCCCGCGCGAGGCTGTGGCTTGCGGCCGTCTGCTCCTCCACCATCGCGGCGTTCTGCTGGGTAGCCTGATCCACGCTGTTGACCGCCTGATTGATTTCGGCAAGCGCCGTGGACTGTTCGCGGGCCGCATCCACGATCGCCGCCACATTGGTATTGATGTCGCGGACCTGCTCTGCGATTTCCTGCAGCGCCGAACCCGCCCTGGTGACGAGGCCGACGCCGTTTTCCACCTGCTTGCCCGAAGCGTTGATCAGGTTCTTGATTTCCTTTGCGGCCGTCGCCGAGCGCTGCGCAAGCTCGCGCACCTCCTGCGCGACAACGGCAAAGCCCTTGCCTGCCTCGCCTGCACGGGCCGCTTCCACGCCCGCATTGAGCGCCAGAAGGTTGGTCTGGAAAGCAATTTCGTCGATCACGCCGATGATGCTCGAGATTTCCCGCGATGATTTTTCAATCTGATCCATGGCGCCTATGGCATCGCGCACCACCTGGCCTGAATGTTCGGCATGGTCGCGGGCACGGGCAACGATCCTGCCGGCTTCTTCCGCCCGACGGCTTGAGTCACTGACTGCGGTGGTGACCTCTTCAAGCGCGGCTGCGGTCTCCTCTATCGAAGCCGCCTGCTGCTCCGTCCGTCTGGCAAGATCATCTGCCGCGGATCGTATTTCATTCGACCCGGAAGAAATGGCGCCGGCATTTTCAGACACCCGCGTCATGGCCCGCTTGAGCTTTTCCGAAGCCGCGTTGAAATCCGTGCGCAGCCGTTCAAGCGAGGGAATGAAAGGCATGTCGATGCTCTGGGCAAGATCGCCTTCGGCAAGGTCTGTAAGACACTGCGCCAGCTTTTCGACATTCTCGACACGGCCAGTCACATCGGTCGCGAATTTGACGACCTTGAACACTTTCCCATTCAGATCGAAAATCGGATTATACGAAGCCTGGATGAAGACCTTGCGGCCGCCCTTGCCAAGACGCATGAATTCATCCGCCACCAGATCGCCGCCGGCGAGCCTTTCCCAGAACTGCCTGTAGGCCGGTGACTGTGTATAGGCCGGCTCGCAGAACATGGAATGATGCCGGCCCTGCACTTCCGCCAGAGAATAGCCCAGCGCCGTCAGAAAATTCTCGTTGGCGGTCAGGATTTCGCCGTTCGGCGAGAATTCGATGATGGCCTGCGCCCGGGAAAGGGCGTCGATCTTGCCGGCGTCTTCCGCCGCCTTCAGCTTGCGAGCGGTGATGTCTGTAGCGATCTTCACCACCTTCACCGGCTTGCCGCGGCGAAACACGGGGTTATAGGAAGCCTCGATCCAGACCTCCCTGCCGCCCTTGCCGATGCGCTTATACTGCTGCTGATCGAACTGACCGGCAGCAAGTTTTGCCCAGAAGCCCTTGTAATCCGCCGAAGCCACGACGGCGGGTTCGACGAACATGCTGTGATGCCTGCCGAGGATTTCCGAAAGTTCGTAACCCAGAGCCCGACAGAAATTCTCATTGGCGGCAAGAATCTTTCCCGAAAGGTCGAATTCTATGATGGCCTGGGATTTGGAAAGCGCGGCGAGAACCGCGAAAGCATTGGCACCACGATCAAGAACACTCAAGCGCGTTTCTCCGATGAAACGGGACGTTTCTATCCAAAATTATTCACGCATATTATAATTTCAGTATTAATTGATATTTAATGATAATTTTATTTTCGTTCGATGCGCGTGCGTACTCCAGCGAAATTTCCATTCATTGGTTCGTTTTTTGAAATTTCACACCCGTCCCCGTAGTCGAAGACACGACGATGCAATAGTTCCATTGATACATTTGTTCCGAGTCGGGAGCCCGCTTCCGGCTTGGGCAATATATTTGGGGGAGACATGATTGATCTTGTGGCAGTGCTTGCGGTGTGGACCTATATCGGCGGTTTCTTATGGCTGACGGCCCGGCTGGCGAAGCGCACGGGCGAACCGGTCTGGCTTTTTGCCAAGGGTCGCGAAAGGCAAACCGTTCCCGCCACGCTTTTCCGTGTCGCGTTTCTTCTCGGCGCGCTTCTGCCGCTTTTCACCCTCTGGCTGGAACCGCAAGGGGCCGGTTGGCTGCTGGACCGACACTATACCGGCGCAGCCATCCGCTTCGCTGGGGTGGTTATGGCGCTGGCGGGAAGTGCGCTCGCGCTCTACGCGCAGCATTACATGGGCAAATCGTGGCGCATCGGCGCGGCCGAAGGCCATCTCGGAACCATCGTGGATACCGGGCCTTTCAGCATGTCAAGAAACCCGGTCTTCGTCGGGCAGATTGTGCTGTTTACGGGATTGGTTCTGGTGTTCACCTCCGTTCTGCAGCTAACCGTCGCCATCGTCCTCATCATCGCGGTGATGCTGCAGGTCAACATTGAAGAGCGCGTGCTGACAAAGGAACTTGGCCCGGCCTATGTTGCCTATCGCCGCAAGGTGAGACGCTGGCTTTGACACTGGTCACCATAGCGTTTTCGGAACGTTTTCGCTGCGGCTGCATTTTATGCCGGATGAGGAGCCGTCAATCTGCCCATGAGTTACCCGCCGGCAAGGGGGATGCCGTCAACCTCGGAGGACCATACCCATGCGAAAGAACATGATCTGTATCTGGTACGACAAGGACGCAGAGGCAGCAGCCCGTTTTTATGCCGACACGTTTCCCGATAGCGAGGTTATAAAAGTGTATCACGCGCCGGGCGACTATCCCTCCGGCAAGCAGGGGGACGTCCTCATGGTGCAGTTCACTGTCGCAGGCGTAACCTGCATCGGCCTCAATGGTGGGCCGCAATTCAAGCACAGCGAAGCTTTCTCGTTCCAGATATCGACTGAAGATCAGGAGGAAACCGACCGCTACTGGAACGCCATCGTTGGCAATGGCGGCCAGGAAAGCGCCTGCGGCTGGTGCAAGGACAAATGGGGCATCTCCTGGCAGATCACGCCGCGCGTGCTGATGGATGCCATGGCTGCCGGCGGGGCAGAAGCCAGACGAGCCTTCACGGCGATGATGGATATGAAGAAAATCGACGTCGCCGCCATCGAAGCCGCACGCCGGGGTTGATGGAGATAGACGGTTCAGCATCAGGTAGCGGAACGCCCGCTTTCCACGTAAATAACTGACGTCTAAATAGAAATACATGCATTGCGCTTCCAGCGATCGTATTTCGCCGCGCCAACGATGCTGCGCCGCAAGTCATCATAAAACGTTCAACAAAATGTAAGCTATCCGTCAAATACGACTGTTAGCAGAGCCCGTGGCTTCGTGCTCAGGACATGACGTCCCTGCCGATCAGGCCATCATTCCATCAACGGGGCTCAACTCATGAAACCTTCCGCTCTGACCTCTTTCATGGCCGGCGTTGCCATTGCCGCCGCCTTCGGCGCCACGGCTGCCCACGCTGAAAAGACCAAGTTCGAATTCTGGTACGGCCTTTCCGGCGATCTTGGCGAACGCGTTCAGGACACCTGCAAGAAGTTCAACGAATCCCAGGCTGAATTCGAGATCGTCTGCACGTCTCAGAACGATTACGACGCCACGCTGCAGAACACCATCGCCGCTTACCGCGCCAAGAAGCAGCCGGCGATCACCCAGATTTACGACGCCGGCACGCTGGACATGATGCTGTCCAAGGCTTTCGTTCCCGCGAAAAAGCTGATGGCTG
Source organism: Agrobacterium sp. 5Ca39 (assembly GCF_055382365.1). Classification (NCBI taxonomy): domain Bacteria; kingdom Pseudomonadati; phylum Pseudomonadota; class Alphaproteobacteria; order Hyphomicrobiales; family Rhizobiaceae; genus Agrobacterium; species Agrobacterium sp. 5Ca39. The sequence goes on from NZ_AP026437.1 coordinate 1,272,026, forward strand.
ACAATGGCTACAAGATCGACTGGGACAATTATTTCCCCGGCATTGCCAATTATTATGCAACGGCTGCGGGCGAGCTGAACTCCTTCCCCTACAATTCATCCACCGCTGTCTTCTATTACAATGTCGATGCGTTCGAAAAAGCCGGCATCACCTTCAAGCCCGATACATGGGAACAGGTTGAAGAGGCCGCGAAGAAGCTGAAAGCCGCCGGCTTCGAATGCCCGCTCGCCTTCAACTTCGACACCTGGATGCTGATGGAACAGTTCTCCGCCATCCATAACCAGCCGATCGCCACCAAAGGCAACGGCTATCAGGGCCTCGACGCGGAACTGACGATCAACAAGACCAAGTTCGTCGACCATGTGAAATTCTTCAAAAAGATGCAGGACGAGACGCTATTCGTCGTCAAGACGAAGCAGCTCGGCATGGACATCCTGCCCGCATTCACCTCGCAGACCTGCCAGATGTTCATGTCTTCGATTGCCGGGCACGGCACGGTGGGCAAGGGCATGCCTGAGGGCGTGAAGTGGGACGTGGCCATGCTGCCGGTCTGGAAGGGCACGCAGCGGCAGAACTCGCTCGTCGGTGGCGCTTCCCTGTGGGTCATGGCCGGCCGTCCGGAAGCGGAATACAAGGGCGCGGCAGCATTCCTCAACTTCATCGCCCAGCCGGAGATGGTTCAGTGGTGGTCCACGGTCACCGGTTACATCCCGGTCACCAAGACCGGCTTCGACGCCATGAAGGCCAACGGCTTCTACGACAAGGCACCCTATAAGGGTCGCGAAAAGGCAATTGAGAGCCTGACCTTCACGCCGCCTTCCGAATATACGCGCGGCATCCGTCTCGGCAACTTCACGCAGATCCGCAAGGAAGTCTCCACGGCACTCGAAGCCATCTTCATGCAGAATGCCGACGTTCAGGGGGAACTCGACAAGGCCGTCGAGCGCTCCAATGCCGGCCTGCGCCGCTTCGAAAAGACCTATGCCGGCGCCAAGCTGAACTAAGCTTCGCCGTTTTTCCAGAGGCTTGCCCGCGGGATCTCCCGGGCAAGCCCGTCCAGTTCTCCACTTTTGCCGGTTACTCAATGGAAAAGCGCGCCGTCTTCAAGAGCACGTGGTTGCCCGTGCTGTTCGCCCTGCCGCAGCTTCTGCTGATCTTTCTGTTCTTTTATTGGCCCGTGGCAGCGGTCATCAACTGGGCGTTCACACTTGAACCGCCCTTCGGCGGTGCGGCGGAATTCGTCGGGCTCGCCAATTTCAAGGAGACATTCTTCGATCCGCTTTACTGGCAATCGGTGCTCGTCAGCCTGATCTTCGCCGTCGCCGGTCCGTTCTTCACCATTCTCATCGGCCTTGTCCTTGCGCTTTGCGTGGATCGCGCCCTTCCCGGCTCCGGCTTCTTCCGGGTGCTCTACATTCTTCCTTACGCCATCGCCGGGCCTGCGGCGGGCATGGCTTTCCGTTTCATCCTCTCGCCGGAACGCGGGCTTGCCGCCTCGCTCAACGCCTGGTGGCCGGATTTCTGGAACCCGGCAAAATATGGCGAGCACGCGCTGATCCTCGTCATCGTCATCTTCATCTGGAAATGGGCGGGTTACACCTTCATCTTCCTGTTCGCCGGCCTGCAATCCGTGCCGCGCGCGCTGACGGAAGCAGCCGCCATGGATGGCTCCGGGCCCGTCCGCCGCGCCATCGACATTCAGGTGCCGCTGTTGGCACCGACCCTGTTCTTCCTGACCGTCATCATGATGACGGAGGGTTTCGTCGGCGCGGATACGTTCGGCATCGTCGCCTCCACCACCGAGGGCGGTCCCAACCGCGCCACCGAAGTGATGGTCTACCGCATCGTCAGCGAAGCGTTCGAGGGGCTGAACTATTCCGGCGCCTCGGCACAGAGCCTCGTCCTCATCGGCCTCATCATGATTTTCACCTTCATCCAGTTCCGCTTCGTCGAGCGGCAGGTCCATTACAAGTGAGGCGACGATGATCCAGCGCACCCCCTATGCCGACGCCCTGACCTACGGGCTGATGATTGCCGGTTTTCTTCTGCTCATCGGTCCCCTGCTCGTCGTGATCGCCGGCGCTAGCCAGTCTGTCGTTCAGGTCAACAGCATCCCGTTCAGCTTTCTGCCACAGGGCGAATTCCTCACCAATGCCCAAACCGCCTGGCAACGCGCCAATCTCGGCAACGCCCTTCTCAACAGCATGATCATGGCCACGCTGGTCACGATCGGCAAGGTGGCCCTTTCGGCCTTTACCGCCTTTGCCATCGTGTTCTTCCGCTCGCCGCTGAAGCACCTCTTCTTCTGGACGGTGTTCATCACCCTCATGCTGCCGCTGGAAGTGCGCGTGGTGCCGACCTATTCGGTAGCCGCGGATATTTTCCAGCCTTTCCGCTCCATCCTCGGATGGTTCGGAATTGAGGTCTCAGTGGAGTGGAACCTCCTGAATTCCTATGTCGGCCTCACCCTGCCGCTGGTCGCAACCGCCACCGGCACCTTTCTATACCGCCAGTTCTTCATGACCATCCCCGACGAACTGGCTGAAGCGGCGCGCATGGACGGATCGGGGCCAATCCGCTTCTTCGTGGAAATGCTCTTGCCGCTCTCCCGAACCAACATGGCGGCGCTCACCACCATCATGTTCGTTTATGCCTGGAACCAGTATCTCTGGCCGTTATTGATGGTCACCGATCCTTCCTACAAGACGGTGATGATGTCGCTGCGCGCCCTTCTGCCCGCCGAAGACGGCACGCCGGACTGGAACGTGACACTGGCCGGCTCCCTCATCATCATCACACCGCCGCTTCTCGTTGTCGCCTTCCTGCAACGCTGGTTCGTCCGCGGTCTCGTTTCGTCCGAAAAGTGACGGCGCGCGGCTTTTAACAACAAGGTTCCCATCATGGCTCAGATCGATATCCGCCAGCTCCGCAAATCCTATGGCAAGACCCCCACGCTGCATGGCGTGGATCTCACTTTCGGCTCCGGCGAATTCGTCGTCATCCTCGGTCCCTCCGGCTGCGGCAAGTCCACCCTTCTGCGCATGATCGCCGGGTTGGAGGACATCACCTCCGGCGAGATCGCGATTGGCGGACGCGTGGTCAACAGGCTCGAGCCGCGTGAGCGCGGATGCGCCATGGTATTTCAGAACTACGCGCTCTATCCGCACATGACCGTCGCCGGCAATATCGGCTACGCGCTGAAAGTCGCTGGCGTCGCCAAGGCCGAGCGCCAGCGCCGGATCGAGGAAACGGCGAAGATTGTCGGCCTTTCCGATTATCTGGAACGCAAGCCGGCTGCGCTTTCCGGCGGCCAGCGCCAGCGTGTGGCCATGGCCCGCGCAATCATTCGGGAGCCGCAGGTCTTCCTGTTCGATGAGCCGCTCTCCAATCTCGACGCCAAGCTGCGTGTCACCATGCGCGCCGAAATCCGCAAGCTGCACCAGCGCCTGTCCGCCACCTCCGTCTTCGTCACCCACGACCAGGTGGAAGCCATGACGCTGGCCGACCGGCTGGTCGTGATGAACAGGGGCATCGTCGAACAGGTCGGTCATCCCCTCGATATCTATCATCGTCCCGCCAGCACCTTTGTTGCATCCTTCATCGGTTCGCCGGCCATGAACCTGTTCACCACCCGGGTTGAAGTGGAATCCCACGCCGTCATGCTGGCCGGCACGCCGGTGAAACTCTTTCCCGAAACCGCACTGGAGCTGCGCGGCCGCGATGTAACGGTCGGCATCCGCCCGGAGCAATGCCTCGTCAGCGCGGATGGCGAGGGCGTGCCGGCCATCGTCGATTTCGTCGAAGAACTGGGATCGGGCCGCATCGTACACGCCGAGATTGCCGGCGAAACATTCTCCGCTGCCATAGGCGAGGACCTGGCCGTGAAGCCCGGCCAGCGCATCCATCTCGGCCTGCCGGCCGCGCAGTTGCACTTCTTCGATCCGGCTACCGGCAAGCGTATCGAAACGGAAAGCGCCATTGAGACCCGCCGCACGGGCAACGAGGCGCTTCTGGCAGTCTGAACGCGGACGGCGCCGAAAGAGAGGTCCGGTGGCAGGCCGCCTGCCGGACCTTCACACGACGCGGCCCCGTCACGACGATACGAAGTTGCAGACACATCAACCGCCCGCGACAACCGGTCGGCAGCGACGGTTGCATCGTCGCAAACGCGATCCCGGGAAAAATCTTTCGGTTTGTAAATCATAATCGGAATAGTCTTTGCCGCGCCAACTCCCTGACGGGGATATCGTCGCCGCAAGCAAGAAGCGGGCTTGCGCCCGCCAGCGGATGCGACAGCGAGCCGTCCGCGCCGAAACACCGACAAGAGAGTGAAACCCAATGGCAAATGATCGCAAACTGCATCTCGGCGCCTTTATGAGGCCCGTTAGCCTCCACACGGGCGCATGGCGTTATCCCGGCGCCTTTCCTGACGCCAATTTCAATTTCGCCCATCTGGCGCGTTTCGCGCAGCAGCTCGAAGCTGCGAAATTCGACGCATTTTTCATGGCCGATCATCTCGCCGTCCTGAACATGCCCACGGAGGCACTGCGCCGCAGCCATACCGTTACTTCCTTCGAGCCCTTCACGCTTCTTTCCGCCCTGGCCGCCGTCACCCAGCGCATCGGTCTCGTCGCCACCGCGTCCACCACGTTCGACGAGCCCTATCACGTGGCCCGGCGTTTTGCCTCTCTCGATCACCTCAGCAATGGCCGCGCCGGCTGGAACATCGTCACAACCTCGAACCCGGACGCCGCCCGGAATTTCGGCCGAGATGATCAACCCGACCACGCCGAGCGCTATGGCCGCGCGCGGGAATTCTATGACGTCGTCACCGGGCTGTGGGATTCATTTTCGGATGATGCCTTCATTCGGGATGTCGATAGCGGACTGTTCTTCGACCCTGAAAAAATGCATGTGCTGAACCACAGGGGCCCCGAATTTTCGGTGCGCGGACCGCTCAATATCGCCCGCCCGGTGCAGGGCTGGCCGGTCATCGTTCAGGCCGGCGCATCCGAACCCGGACGCCAGCTCGCCGCCGAAACCGCTGAGGTGGTCTTTGCGGCCACACCCACCCTTGCAGCCGGCAAGGCCTTTTACAAGGACGTAAAGGACAGGACGGTCGCCGCCGGACGGTCGCGTGATGGCATCGTCATTCTGCCTGGCGCGTTCGTTCTTGTCGGCGATACGGTCGAGGAGGCAAAAGCCAAGCGCGCCAGGCTCGACAGCCTCGTCCACTATGAAAGCGCGATAGCATCGCTGTCGATCGCGCTGGGTCACGATGTGTCCGGTTTCGATCCCGACGCCCCGCTGCCCGACATTCCGGAAACGAATGCGAGCAAATCCAGCCGCGAAAGAGTGATAGAACTTGCCAGAAGCGAAGGGTTGACCGTGCGTCAACTCGCGCAGCGGCTGGGCGGCTATGCGGGGCTCGCCTTCGTCGGCACGCCGAAAACCATCGCCGACGAGATGGAACAATGGCTGCATGAGGAAGGCTCGGACGGCTTCAACGTCACCTTCCCCTTCCTGCCCGCCGGCCTTGACGATTTCACCACGCTGGTCGTGCCGGAACTGCAAAAGCGCGGACTGTTCCGAACGGACTATGAGGGTCCGACATTGCGCGATCATCTCGGACTGCACCGCCCGGTCAACCGCTTCTTTGCTTGATAACGGGATGTCGCGCCGATCCCTCCGGGATTAGGGAGATTTTCCACGCCGCTTTCGAAGTTTGGCATGGGGTTCCAGAGGTGCGTATTGACCACAAAAACCCCTGCCTTTAGCCTTTATGTATATAAAATCCATAAAATAGGTGAATTAAATGAAGGCCGAACATTCCCGCCGCCATATCCTCAAGCTCGGTATTGCTGGCGCGCTTGCCGCGCCGCTTGCAACTCGCGGTGCGCTGGCACAGAGCACGCCGGAATTTCCGGCAGAGCTGAAGCTGGACTGGGGATTTTATTCGTCCCATACGCTGCTGATAAAGAACAAGGGCTGGCTTGAGGAAGCGTTCAAGGATGTCGGCACCAAGATCACCTGGGTACAATCGCGCGGCAGCAACAACTCGCTGGAGTTCCTCAAGGTCGGCTCGACCGATTTCGCCGGTTCCGCGGCGCTTTCGGCCTTTCTTGCCCGCGCCAATGGCGTGCCGCTGAAAGTCATCTATGTAGCGAGCTGGGGCGGTTCGTCCATCATTCAGGTGCGTCCGGATTCGCCGGTAAAGACGGTGGCCGATCTCAAGGGCAAGACCATTGCCGTCACCAAGGGCACGGCTCCCTATTTCACCCTTGTCCGCGCGCTTGCTCAACACAAGCTGTCAGTCGATGATCTCAAGGTTGTAAACCTGCAGCACCCCGAGGGGTTCAACGCGCTGCAGCAGGGACAGGTGGATGCCTGGGTCGGTATCGATCCGCACACCTCCCAGGCCGAGCTTGCCGGCGACAGGGCAATTTTCGATGAGCGTAGCTGGCGCGACGGCAGTGTCTTCAGCGTATCGGAGACGTTCCTGGCAAAACATCCGCGCGCGGTAGAGCGTCTGCTCGGCGTGTGGGTGCAGACGCAGAAATGGATCCGCGAGAATAACGGCGAATTCATCGATTTCGTCACGAAGGTCACGGGCAACGACCCCAAGATCACGGAACTTACCATCAACAAGCGTGACTGGAACGACCCCGTCCCGGGTGAAGAACTGCTGAATTCGATCCGTATCGTTACCCCGCTGCTTGGCGACGACGTCCTGCGTCCGGGCGTCAATGTCGACAATGTTCTTGCGTCATTGATAGACCCGGCTCCGGCGAAAAAGGTGCTGGGCGCATGAATTCCCATCCGCGCGAATTTCAGCGCGTGAGACAGCCATCCAGACAGTCTCCTTCCCGATCGACGCTTGTGCAAAAGGTGGGGGCTTTCTTCACACGGTTCGACCTGCGCGGTGCGATCGTGCCGGTCGGGTCTTTGCTGCTGCTCGAGCTTTTTGTTCGCATGGGCTGGGTGAGCCCTTATGTGCTGCCGCCGCCGTCGGAACTCTACGATACGTTTCTGCGGCTTGCTGAAGGACCTCTCTGGACCAATGTCGCGGCAAGCACCGCCCGCGTTTTCGTCGGCTTCGTCATCGGCTCGGTGCTTGCGGTCATCGTTGGATCGCTGGTCGGGCTGGTCGTTGCCGCCGAGCGTTATCTGGAGCCCACGTTTCAGGCCCTGCGCGCGGTTCCGAGCCTCGCCTGGGTGCCGCTGCTGATGATCTGGTTCGGCATCGGCGAAACCTCTAAAATCGTCCTGATCGCCAAGAGCGCGTTTTTCCCGGTCTATCTCAACCTGTTCTCCGGCATCCGCAATGTGGATCGCAAACTTGTGGAAGTGGGCGAAATGTATCGCCAGCCCCTGCCCGTACTGGTCTGGCGAATTTTTATCCCGGCCTCCCTGCCTCATCTTTTCACCGGTCTGCGTTACGGGCTGTCCCTCGCCTGGCTGAGCGTCGTGGCAGCCGAGCTTCTGGCCGCATCCGAAGGGATCGGCTACATGCTTTCCGACGGGCGGGAACTGTCCCGTCCCGATCTGGTGATGATCGCCATCATCTGCCTTGCGGTGCTCGGCAAGATTTCCGACAGCCTGTTCAAGATCGTCGAGGAACGCTGCCTGCGGTGGCGCGATACCTATCCCCTGCAGGAAGGAGGGCGGTTGCGATGAGCCTGCTTCAGGTTGACGTGCGCGAAAAGGCCTTTGGCGATACCGTTGTCCTTCAGGACATTCATCTGGGGCTCGGTGATGGCGAAGCGGCGGTTCTTCTCGGGCCTAGCGGCTGCGGAAAGAGCACGCTGCTGCGCATCGCCGCAGGTCTGGACAGGCGATTTGCCGGCGCAGTGACGATCAACACGGCGGAAGAAGACGGTGCGACGGACACGCCGCCGATCGCCTTCGTCTTTCAGGAACCCCGCCTGATGCCCTGGCTGACGGTTGCCGAAAATATCGGCTATGCGGCCGGCAAGAAATTCGACGTGCAGCGGGTTGAAGGGCTGATCAACGACGTAGGCCTCAGCGGCCACGGCGCGGCGCTGCCAAAGGCGCTTTCCGGCGGCATGGCGCAGCGTGTCGCCATCGCTCGGGCGCTCTATACGCAACCGCGTATCCTGCTGCTGGATGAACCCTTCAGCGCGGTCGATGCCTTCACGCGGATGAAGCTTCAGGACCTTGTTCTGAAGCTTGTCGAACAGCGCGGCATCTCATTCCTTCTCGTCACCCACGATATCGATGAAGCTCTCTATCTCGGCGACCGAATTTACATGATGGGTGCCCATGACGGTCGCATACAGGAGGAGATCGAGGTGGACGTGCCACGCCCCCGTGACCGGCGCTCACCTCGGCTGGCAACCCTCAAGAACGACGTGCTGACAGCCCTGCACAAGGCGCATGTCATCTGATCGTCCGCCCCCTCACCCTTTCACACCGGACGAGATCATGATGGCTTCCGTTACCCGCCGCTGGAAGATGACGTAGGCGATGATGACCGGCAGCGCGGCAAGCATGGCGATGGCCATCAGCCGTGCATAGGCAACGCCGAATGTGTCATTGACCTGGGTGATGCCGACCGGGATCGTCATCATGTTTTCCGAGGTAACGACGAGGAAGGGCCAGAAGAAGGCGTTCCAGACCGTGATGAATGTCACGATCGCCATGGCGGTCGTAATGCCCCAGTTCAGCGGCAGGTAGACCTTGAAAAGGATCGTATACTCACCGCCGCCATCCAGAACCACAGCCTCGCGCATCTCCTTCGGCACGCTGTCGAAGAACTGCTTGTAGACGATGATGACGATGGGCGTGATTAACTGCGGCAGGATGATGCCTGCCCAGGTGTTGATGAGGTTAAGGTTTTTCATCAGGATGAACTGCGTGACGACAAGCGTCTGCGCCGGCACCATGAAACTCGCCAGCACGATGCCATAGAGCAGGCGTCGGCCCGGAAACCGTATCTGCGAGAGGGCATAGGCGCACAACATCGAGATAAGAAGCACCGACACGGTAACGATCGCCGCCGTGCCGACCGAGTTGATATACCAGTTCATCAACTGCGTATTGAAGATGGCGTTCACATAGGCGCTCAGCCGGAACTCGTCGGGTATCAGCAAGGTGTTCCCTGCAACATTCTCATCCGAGCGAATGGAGGTGACGAAGGTCCAGTAGAGCGGAAATATCCATACCAGCGCCGCCGAGAAGGTCAGCACGGTCAGGATGATGTTTTCTAGTCTTCTGGTGAGGCTCATGAGTTCCTCCGGATGCGCAGCAACTGGAACTGGAGAATGGAAACGATGACGATCAGCAGGAACAGCACGGTGGCGACGGCAGAGGCATAACCGCCATTGTTGAGCTGGAAGGCTTCACGATAGACCTTTAGAAGCAGCACGAAGCTTGAGTTGAAAGGGCCGCCGCCGCTCAGGAGATAGATCTGGTCGAATATCTTCAGTTGCAGGATCAACTGAAGGGTCAGCACGAGGGCTGTCACGGGCCATAATAGCGGCCAGGTCACGCGCCAGAAGCGATGCCACGTCGTTGCGCCATCGAGCGAGGCGGCCTCATAAAGCTCGGCCGGAATGTTGCGAAGACCCGCGATGAATAGCAATACGTTGAAACCGTTGGTCCACCAGATGGTGACGACAGCGACCATCGGCATGACCCAATAGGGATTCTTGAAGACCGCGACCGGTTTTCCGGCAAACAGGGAAATTACCGGCTGAAGAATGCCGAACTGAAGATCGAGCATCCACGTCCAGATTTCCGTGACGACCGATACAGGCAAGACATAGGGCAAGAAAAACAGGCTCATCGCAACCGTCTGCCTGACGCCCGAGAGGCGGCTGACGGCGAGTGCTATCATCAGCGCGATGACGGTCGTCGGGACCACGGTTAGAAGCACAAAATAACCGTTGTTCTTCAGCGACGTGATAAACAGGCGGTCGCTCAGCAGCTTTGCGTAGTTTGCAAACCCGACCCAGTTTCCATCACCGATCAGGGGCGCATCGGTGAAACTCATGCGCACCATCTCGATCAGCGGATAAAGGAAGAAGGTGGCGAAGACCACGATGAACGGCGTCACCATCGACAGCGCGATCAGCGATTTCTTGCGCCGGTTTTCAATCATAGCCATGGACTGTCTCCGGGACTTCACGCATTGCAGGCGCCCTCCGGCCAGAGACCGGAGGGCCGGTTCCTGTCACTTCAGCTTGCTCTGCAGCTCTTCCTTGATCTGCTCCACCGCATCCGTGCCGCTCATGAAGCCCTGAATGGCCGGAGCGATGACGTTGAGCGCGGCATCATAGGCAGGCGAAGCGACACCCGTGATCGTCGTTTTCGGATCGAACACGGCAGCTTCCGCAAGTGACGCATAGGTGGCGTTCGGCTGCATCGCCTTGTAATCGCTGCCCTCGGTGATCGATTTATAGGCCGGGATATGGCCGGCATCGGCCCAGCTGATGGCGTGTTTTTCCATCCAGCCGATTACCTTCATCACCGCGGCGCGTTTTTCGCCGGAAACGGTCTTGTCACCCTGGTTGGGAATGGCAAAAGCGTGTGAATCCGCCCATGTGGCGCGTTTACCCATGAAGGGCGGAACCTCGACCGCGCTCCATTTGAAGCCCAGCTTGTTGTTCTTTTCCAGGTCCTTGTAGGTCGGCACTTCCCAGACGCCGTTCAGCTGGAAGGCGGATTTTCCGGCGGAGAAGAGCGCGACGGAAGCGGGATATTCCGCCTGCTCCGGCGCCCAGCCGTTTTCGCGCCATTTCGACATGGTATCGATAGCCTTGGCGGCCTTCTCCGCATTGTCGCCGGCCAGCACCTCGCCATTGGTGACGAGTTCACCACCCTGCTGCGAGAACAAGGTGTAAAAGACGCGCCAGACACCGGCTTCTCCGCCGGATTGATACGTGACCGGCGTTTCGACGCCTTTTTCCTTGGCCCAGGCCAGCGCCTTCTCGAAGTCGTCTATCGTCTTGATACCGGTCAGCTTGCCTTCGGCATCGATATAAGGCGAGCCTTTGAGAAGATCGGCATTGTAATAGAGAACCAGCGCGTGAATATCGAAAGGCACGGCATAAAGCTTGCCGTCATGGGTGGCCGCATCGAGCGGCGCACTGAAGAAATCGTCCTTCTTCAGTCCCGCATCCTCAAGATCCTTGTCGGTAATCTCGCTCAGCACCTTCTCCTGCAGCGCCAGCGGCGCACGGGACAGGTGATAGGTCATGACGTCAGGTCCTTCGCCGACGGCAGAAGCGGTCCGCACCTTGGTATAGAAGGGCACGCCCCATTCGAGCGTCGTTCCCTTCACCTGAATATCAGGATGTTCCTTGTTGAAGGCATCGATCAGCGCTTTCATGCGCACGCCGTCACCGCCGGACAGGAAGTCCCACCAGACGATATCCTGTCTGGCCAGCGCCGGCAGGGCGGTCAAACCCAGAACCGTGCCAACAAGCAATGTCTTGATCAGTCGCATCGTTCACTCCTCCCGTTTTCTTTGAAAACACCCCATCGGGGATGGTCTGCTGCATCGACAGGCGCCTCCTCGCGCCTATCGCAACCTTCTGCCGTCGCTGTCGAAAACCATGATGTGGTCGGGCGCGGCGGTGAGCGAAACCGGACGGCCATCCAGGCTCTCGCGCGAGCCCTGGCGCTGCACGATGATTTCCCTGCCGGCCCCGGTGCGGGTATAGAGGTAGGAGACGTCGCCCAGCTCTTCCGCGACCTCGACGACGACCGGCAAGGCACCGTCCTGTGTTATGATCAGATGCTCGGGCCGGATCCCGATCTCGACACGCTGCCCGGCGGAGACGGGTTGCGAGAGCCGCGCCTCGATATGTCCATGCCCGCCATCGGGCGAAAGCGTCACGACGCCTTCGTGCTGTCCGACGACGTCCGCCTGCAGGAAGTTCATCGCCGGTGAGCCGATGAAGCCCGCGACGAACCGGTTATCAGGATCGTCATAGAGGGTGAGCGGTGCACCCGCCTGCTGCACGACGCCGCCCTTCAACACGAAGATCTTGTCCGCGAGCGTCATGGCCTCCACCTGATCATGGGTGACATAGATCATTGTGGCACCCAGCTTGCGGTGAAGCCGGGTCAGCTCCAGCCGCATCTGCACGCGCAACTCCGCATCGAGGTTCGAAAGCGGCTCATCGAACAGGAAGACCTTCGGCTGTCGAACGATGGCGCGGCCGATGGCGACGCGCTGGCGCTGTCCTCCGGAAAGCTGCGACGGCTTTTTCTGCAGATGATCTTCCAGCTGCAGAATGCGGGCCGCCTCGCCCACCCTCTCATTCACCTCCGCCTTCGGCCGGCGGGCAAGACGCAGGCTGAACGCCATGTTCTCGAACACCGTCAGATGCGGATAGAGGGCGTAGTTCTGGAAAACCATCGCAACGCCGCGATCCGCCGGCTCGACGGCCGTAACATCACGGTCGTCGATGGCTATGCGTCCGCCGCTGGTCTCTTCAAGACCGGCAATCATCCGCAGCAGCGTGGATTTGCCGCAGCCGGAAGGCCCGACGAAGACCGCGAAGCTGCCGGTCGGGATGTCCATCGAGACATCCCGGATCGCCGCGAAGGAGCCGAAGGACTTGGCGATATTGTTGAGACGGACACCCATGGCCGCCTCACTGAACCTTCACGCGCAGCACATGATAAGACAGCGCCGGCACGGACCCCTTCAGCGCTCCGTCTTCGACGCCGACACCGCTGCCCGGCACCGGCACGACACGATCCGGCTGATCCGGGCCATTACCGACACGCAGATCATATCCCGCCATGGCCAGATGCAGATCGAGCGTGGCCGACGAGAAACCGGTGAGGCTGACATCGAGGTCGGCGGCCTCGGTCAAGTGCCGGTTCAACACGAACAATGTCACCATGCCTTCCGCCTCGTCATAGACACCGGCGACATCGAGATATTTGACGTCATCGGCCGCATTGCAGTCATAGGTCGGACAATCAACGGCGACATTCAGCGCGACGCCACGGCCATAAAGCGAAGCGAACTGGTATGGATAATAGATCGTCTGACGCCATGCCGGGCCGTTCTTCTCGGCACGGATGGGGGCGATGACATTGACGAGCTGCGCGATGCAGGCGATGCGCACCCGATCCGAACGGCGGATGAACTCGTTGAGCAGACCCGCCACGAACAGCGCGTCCTCGAAATTGTATGTCTCTTCGAGAAGTGCGGGCGCTTCCGGCCAGTCCCAGCTCTTGATGCGTTTGCCGTCTTCTTCGCGGATGTGATACCAGACGTTCCATTCGTCGAAGCAGATGGAGACGTCGTTCTTGGCGCGCTTCTTCGCCTTCACATAATCGATGACGCCCGCAATCGTCTGGATGTAGCGTCCGGTTTCCTCGATCTTGCCGAAATAATTCAGCGTGTCGCGGCTGTTGTTGCCGAAATATTTGTGCAGCGAGATGTGATCCACATTTTCATAGCACTCCTCCAGCACTTCCCGCTCCCATTCGGGATAAGTGGGCATGCCGTCATTGGAGCTGCCGCAGACAATTGCTTCTATTGTCGGGTCGAAACCCTTGAAGGCCTTGGCGGTTTCGTTGGCGAGACGCCCGTACTCCACCGCCGTTTTGTGACCGATCTGCCAGGGACCGTCCATTTCGTTGCCAAGGCACCACATTTTCACGCCATGCGGTTTTTCGGCGCCATGGCTGCGGCGCAGATCGCTGAGCGTCGTACCGCCGGGGAAGTTGACGTATTCGAGGAAGTTGCGGGCGTCGTCCAGACCACGGGAGCCAAGATTGACGGCGAGCATCATCTCGATGCCGGCCATCTGCGCCCAGTCGGCGAATTCATTGATGCCGATCTGGTTGGTTTCCTTGGAGCGCCAGGCGAGATCGAGACGGATGGGACGCTGGTCGCGCGGCCCAATGCCGTCTTCCCAGCGATAGGCCGAAACGAAGTTGCCGCCCGGATAACGGATGGCCGGGATCTTCAGGTCCTGCACGAATTTCAGAACGTCCTTGCGAAAGCCGTTTTCATCCGCCTGAGGATGGCCCGGCTCGTAGATGCCGCCGTATATGGCGCGCCCCATATGTTCGATGAAGGCGGAATAAAGACGATCGTCGATACGCCCAATCCGGAAGTCCCGGTGGACTGAAACCCGCGCTTTCATAAGGCTCTCCTCCCATGCGCATTTATATCGTGAAATGTGGTATAAACCACATTTGATAATATAGTTGCCGAGGGAATCCGCGCCTGTCAACCGCGAAAATCATACTTATTAAATTTGCTGGATCAGGCAGCCGTTCGCAGGCGCAGAACGATGTCCTGGTCGTAATTTCCGAACCCGCGGCCAAATATGTTCAGCCCGCCCGGATGTTTCGCATCCGCCTTGACCTCGATGCGCAGACGGATGGAACGGTGGCTGGTCAGATCGATATCCGCGAGCGTCACATCCGAAATCCGGGTGCCATCCACAAAGGTTCCCTGGGCGGTAATCCGCCATGTTTTCAGCATACCGTATTGCGAACCGGACAGCTTCCACCAGTCCGGCGTGAACGTTCCCCGCTTGTCTCCGAAATCGCCGGGCGACGTCCAGACGCCGATTTCCCTGCCGTTGACGGACAGGGTGATGTCCGACGGCCAGTTGCTGTGGGTTCCGGGAACCTCGGAACTGACCTCCATGGAAAACTCGACTTCCTCGACCTCCCGCCCCTGAATCTTGGCGTTATTGGGGAACTGATACTCGACGAAACCCGATGTCAGCCATAACAAGGCCGTCTTCATGCGGTCCGGATCCATGAACGTATCGGGCACATCCAGAAGCCCGATAATGCCCTCCGGCGAGCAGATGCCACAGGGCGCCGTCACCGAACTTTGCGTGTAAAGACCGAGAGGCATCGCCACGGCAATATAGTTTGAGGTCGCCGGGGTTTCGGGTTTCCGGAAGGAAACGATGAGTTCGTCGCAGGTGGCAAAGCAGATTTTCTGGCTGCCCTTGCGCGCTTTGCGCGTCTCGGTGCGCAGCAGTCCCGCCTCCTCAAGAACCGCCACCCCTGCGGACACGGTGGACTGCGGCAGATCCAGTCTCTGGGCGATTTCATTCACATTGAGACCGCTCGCCTCGTGCAAGAGCTTCAATATCTGCACGCGGATCAGCGATGCGGCCGCTTTCAGCACATCGAATTCTTTTTCAGCATCAACGAGAAGGAAATTGGGCGCCATATTCTAATCTTCAGATTTATCGATCCAGATCAGAATTTCTGGCTTAATTGCCATGCACTTGTCCAGTGCTGTTTGCCGTGCAGGCGCTTCCAAAAGGCGGAAAGCGGGATTCACCGCCATCGCTTCATGAAAAAGACATCACCACGCGGCTGCGAGACCGCGCGGCGATGCCCTTTCGTCGTCAGCCGCGCTTGCGCAGGGTCCGCGTGCCGGTGTCGACGAGATTTTGCGCTGCTTCATCCACGGTGGCGCGGCCGAAGGCAAGCGAATCGGCGATGGGGCGCATCACGCCGCGGTCGAACTCATTGGCGCCGATCGGGGCAGGCTCCGGATAGGGATCGAGCTTGCCCGACAGGCTCTCAATGTAATCCACCGTCTTGCGCTCGGTCTCGTTGAGCGTCGGCAACAATGCCTCGCGCACAACCTTGGCGGGCGGCACGCCGCGCTCGACGCCGAGTACCTTGCCTGCTTCCAGATCGTTGACGAAGAAGTTGATGAATTTCGCCGCCGCTTCCGCGTTGGTCGAAGTGGACGAAATGGACCAGATGAGGCCCGGCCGATAATAATGCCCGGTCGGCTTGCCCGGCCCCTCACCCGGCAGCATGCCGATGGACAGCGTTTGCTTGTTGAGTTTCTGGTAACCGACAAGCTGGTTGGAATAGGCAAAACCAATGGCCGAATTGCCAAGCGTCAGCGCGTTGGATTCGATGGTATTGTCGTCACGCGTCTGGATATCGGCGGAAACGCAAAGCTTGTTCTCGCGCAGGTCCTCCCAATAGGCGAACCATTCCTTGGCATCTTCCTTGTTGAAGCCGATGGTGCCGTCCTGAAACAGAAGCTTGCCGCGCTGGCGCAGCCAGACATCGAAGACATAATGATAACGCGCGCCATAGGGTACGGCCCAATAGTTGCGCTTCGCCGGGCCGTTCTTCTTGAAATCGCGCGCCAGTTCAGCAAGCGCCTTCCAGGTGATCTGATCCTGTGGAACGGAAACACCCGCTTCTTTCAGCGTGTCGGCGTCATACATCATGCAGAAGGAATTGAGCCCGAGGCCGACGCCGTAAAGCTTGCCGTCGATACGGCAGAGATCGATCTCACTTTTGCCGAAGGTGGAAAGATCAAGCGACTTGCCGACGAACTGATCCAGCTCCATGCAGGCGCCTCGACCCGAATAATCGGCGATGGTGGAAGGTTCAAGCTGGAAGATATCGGCGACGTTTCGCCCCGCCATCGATGTCGCAAGCTTGGTCCAGTAATCGGAACCGGCGATCATTTCACCGCTGATCTCGGTCTGCGGATTGGCCTTCTGGTAAAGGGCGATCACATCGTTGGTGCGCTTGCTGCGATCGGCAGATCCCCACCACACGCAACGAAGCCGGGTTTCAGCCGCAGCCGCGCGAAAACCGCCCGCCGCAGCACCCAGGCTCGCCAGCGCCGCCGTCACCAAAAACCCGCGTCTATCAATCATTTGCATCTGCTCCTCCCGCGTTTTGCAAATTTTTCTGATATCACTTAAATTCTTGCAAATTTTCTTTGTTTGCAATATTTGCATCATAATAGATTTTTTTGCAAGCGCAGGAGCCGATATGAACGATACGCCCGACATCAGCCGTCCGCGCCAGTCGGATATCGCCCAGCGCGCCGGGGTTTCCATCAGCACAGTCTCGCGTGTTCTCGCAGGGGAAAAAGGAATCAGCGCGTCGATCCAGACCAAGGTTCTGGGAGTTGCGGCGGAGCTCGGTTACCCCTTGCGACCGGCAACCAATCAGGCGGCGGGTGTGCAGCTAGAAGGCAAGACAATCCTCGCGCTCATGTCCGCGGAAAGGGCGACGGGCGATATTGGCGCCTTTTACCACGATATTTTCGATGTGCTGCGCAGCCTCGCCCAGACGGACGGTTTCGAACTCGACATCAGGCTATTGCACCAGAAGCACATCGACGATTCCCTGATCCAGCGGGTCTGTGAGGTGGACGGCCTCCTGGCCATCGGGCTCGATCCCGAGGAGGAGATCATCCACCGCATCACGCAGGGCGTACTGCAACCTGTTCTTGTCAACAGTGCTGACCCCTCCATGATGCTCGATTGCGTTTCGCCGTCCAATTTTTACGGCGGCGCGCTGGCGGCCCGGCGGCTTCTGGAACTCGGCCATCGCAAGGTCGCCTATATTGGTCCGCATCATCGCCACACCATCAGGGAGCGCATGCGCGGCTTCCGCCATACGATCCTTGAGGAGAAAGGAACGACCTATGAGGAGTTCCTGCTTTCGACGGCAGATAGCGGCTTCGGGCAGGCGGGCGACGCGGTTCGCCAGCTGCTGGCCAAAAACCCTGAACTGACAGGCATTTTCTGTATGAATGACGCAATTGCCCTTGGCGCACTCGGGGCAGCGCAGGAGCTGGGCCTCGGCGTTCCCGACGATCTTTCCATCATCGGTTTCGATGACCTGCCCTTTGCCGAACTTTCCACCCCACGTCTCAGCACGATCCGGGTCGATCGCCGCGAAATTGCGCGCGAAGCGGTTGACCTGCTGCGGCGGCGCCTGACCGAGCCTTCAGCCAATGCCCGTCAGGTGCAACTTGGCGTGCAGCTGGTGGAAGGACAGACAGCCGGCAAGGCGAAAAAGACGGGAAAGGCGACACGCGATGCATGACACCATGAGCAGACCCCATATGGCGCGATTTAATCCGCTGCACGGCAATCCGCTCAAAAGCCGCGCCGATGTCCGGCGGGCGCTGGATGATAGCTTTGCGCCGCTTCTTCCCTATTTCTCGCAGGGTGGCGCAAGGGTGACGCTCAGCGGAGCGGCCGCGCACTTCGACCGGGCCGCGGCCGATCTGGAAGGCTTTGCCCGACCGCTCTGGGGCATCGCACCGCTTGCGCTGAGTGGCGATCGTTTCGACCATTGGCCGCTTCTCGCCCGGGGCATAGCCAACGGCACCGATCCTTCCCATCCTGAATACTGGGGTGATGTCCGCCAGAAGGATCAGCGGCTGGTGGAGCTCGCTGCAATCGGTTTTGCACTGCGGCTTGCGCCGCAGCATCTGTGGGAACCACTGTCCGATACACAGAAAGACAATGTGCGCCGCTATTTGCTGACCGCCCGTGAGCGCGGTTACGCCGATAATAACTGGAAGTTCTTTCGCATCATGGTCGACATGGCGCTGGATCATCTCGGTATCGAATTCGATCGCAGCCTGACCGAAACCTTCCAGAAGGAGCTCGACGATTTCTATATATCCGACGGCTGGTATCGCGACGGCAACTATCGCCGCATCGATCACTACATTGCCTTCGCCATGCATTTCTACGGGCTGATTTACGCGAAACTCAGCAAGCCTGATGACGCCTATGCCGAGCGTT
Source organism: Agrobacterium sp. 5Ca39 (assembly GCF_055382365.1). Taxonomy (NCBI): domain Bacteria; kingdom Pseudomonadati; phylum Pseudomonadota; class Alphaproteobacteria; order Hyphomicrobiales; family Rhizobiaceae; genus Agrobacterium; species Agrobacterium sp. 5Ca39. The sequence continues at coordinate 1,290,577 of NZ_AP026437.1, forward strand.
ACCGGCAGCGCGCACGGCTTTTCGCTGGCGATTTTGCCAGCTGGTTCGATGAGGATGGCGGAACCCTGGCTTTCGGCCGCTCCATGACCTACCGTTTTGCCTGTGGCGGTTTCTGGGCGGGCCTTGCCTTTGCCGACGAGGAGGCGCTGCCCTGGGGCGAGATCAAGGGCCTTTATCTGCAGCATCTGCGCTGGTGGGCCAAAAAGCCGATTGCCGATCGCGATGGCGCGCTCTCCATCGGCTACGCCTATCCGCAGCTCACCATGTCGGAAAGTTATAATTCGGCAGGTTCGCCCTATTGGGCTTTCAAGGCTTTCCTGCCGCTTGCCCTGCCGGAAAGTCATCCCTTCTGGCAGGCGGAGGAAAGGCTGCCCGAACCGTCCGCAAGCCCTAAGCCGCTTGTTCATCCCGGCATGGTGATGATGCGGACGAAAGGCAACGTCACGGCGCTCTCCAGCGGCCAGGAAAATCTCTCCATGCGCGGCGGGCCGGAAAAATACGCAAAATTCGCCTATTCCTCCCGCTACGGCTTCGGCGTGGAAGTGGACGAGCGTGGCTTCAAGACCAACGGTTTCGACAATATGCTGGCCTTTTCCGAGGACGGACTGCATTACCGCGTGCGCGAGACCAACGAGAAGGTTCTGCTGGCGGGAGCAAGCCTGCGGGCGACATGGAAGCCGTTTGCCGATGTCGCCGTTGAAACCACGCTGGTTGCGGCTGGCGACTGGCATATCAGACTGCACCGGATCACCTCTGCCCGTTCCCTTTGGGTTACGGAAGGTGGTTTTGCGATCAACCGCAACGATGGCGACCGCGACGCCGTGAGCGAAGAGGCCGGACGGGCGACGACGGATTGTGGCACTGACATATCGGCAATCATCGATCTCGGTTCGAACATAGACCGGCACGGCGTGGCGCTGAAGGCACTGCCCAATACAAATCTCATCAACGCCAAGACCACCGTGCCGCAATTGCGCGGCCAGATCGCCGCCGGCGAGAGCGTTCTGGTTTGCGCGGTCTTTGCCGGAGTGAGCGGCCCGGAAGGCGAGAAAGCAATGGCTTCGGTTCCAGCCATTCCCGACCTGGAGGCGCTTGATCGCCTCTTCGCGAGAGAGGGCGTGCCGGTCAGCAGCATGGCGGCCAGGGGAGAGCCGCAATGACGAGCCCGATTCCGCGTCTCAGCATAGCCATGGACCCGGAACGGACCGAGCATGTGCTGACATCGCAGGCGCTCGACAGGTTGTCAGAGAGGGTCGAGATTCTCGACACAGGCACAATCCGCGATTTCCACGATCCCGCGGTGAAAGAGCAGCTGGCGAAGACGGATATCCTCCTGACCGGCTGGGGCTGTCCGGATATCGGCGCGCAGGAACTGGCGCTGATGCCCTGCCTCAGGCTCATCTCCCATGCTGCCGGCACGGTAAAATATTTCCTGTCGCAAGCGGTGTTCGATCGGGGCGTTACGGTGTGCAGCGCCGCAGAGGCGAATGCGCAGCCGGTCGCAGAATTTTCTCTGGCGATGATCCTGCTGGCCGGCAAGCGGACCTTCGGCTTCAGGCGTCTTTATCTGGAGCATCGCGACCGAGCCCCGGTCGAGCGATTGCAGGCGCAGGCCATCGGCAATCTCGGCCTCACGGTCGGCATCGTCGGCGCGTCACGCATCGGACGTCGCGTCATTGGTCTATTGCAGCCCTTCGATCTCAATCTCATGCTTTTCGACCCGCTTCTCGGTGCTGCGGAAGCGGAAAAGCTCGGCGTCCGTCTTGCCTCGCTCGAAGAGCTGATGGCGGCGAGCGATGTCATTTCCCTGCATGCGCCCTCCCTGCCGCAGACGCGGCACATGATTGGCGCGGCAGCGCTTGCCCGCATGAAGGACGGCGCAACCCTGATCAACACGGCGCGCGGCGCACTTGTGGATGAAGACGCGCTTCTGGCCGAACTGAAAACCGGACGCATCGAAGCCGTCATCGACGTGACCGATCCCGAAGTGCCGCCGCCGGACTCACCCTTTTACAGCCTGCCGAACGTCTTCCTGACGCCGCATATTGCCGGCGCCACCGGTCTCGAACGGGCGAGGCTCGGCGACATGGCGATTGCCGAAATCGAACGCTTCTGCTGCGCGGTGCCTTTGCAGCAGCAGGTGCGGCCCGAACATCTGGACCTGATCGCGTGAGACCTTTCGAACCCGGCCTGTGCTCCGTCACCTTCCGCTCCCTGACGCCACAGGTCGTGATAGAGCTTGCGGCCAGCAATGGCATCAGGGCAATCGAATGGGGTGCGGATGTCCATGTCCCGCCGGGCGACCTCGAAAATGCGCGGCAGGTTGCTGCGCGGACGGCAGAAGCGGGCCTCTCCGTCTCGTCCTACGGTTCCTATATCTTCGCGCCGGATTTCACACCTGACGATGTGACCAGTGTGCTCGAAACCACAAGGGCGCTCGGCACACAGCATATCCGTATCTGGCCGGGGCAACGCAAACGTCCATCCGCCGATTACACACCCGCGGAACGCCGCGCGGCAACGGAAGCGCTGGCGACAATTGCTCACCGAGCGGAAGACTACGGCATGACGATCGGCCTCGAATATCACCCGAATTCGCTGACCGACGCCCTCCCCTCCGCCCAGCAGCTGGCGCAGGATTTGCCGATGCCCAACCTGTTCTTCTACTGGCAGCCCGCCCCGGGCCTGCCGCTGGAAGAGGCACTCGCGGAAATATCCGCGCTCGGCCCACGCATCTGCCATCTGCATGTTTTCGCCTGGCTCGCCGACGCCAGCCGCCTGCCGCTTGCCAACCGCGCAGACTACTGGCGGGCGTGCATCAAGGCTTTGCCTGAGAGCGAATGGACGAGACCCGCCTATGCGATGCTGGAATTCGTCAGGGGTGATGACATCGGCCAGTTTGCGGCAGACGCGCTGACACTAGGCAAGATACTCGCTGGCCGCCGAGTGGCCGATTAGCGCACCGATTAACCTCACACGCGACGTCACCCCCGGCCCGGCGCCGGGAACCTGATCATGTGGAACAAAGACGTCGCAAATCCTCGGGACAAGCCCGAGGATGAGGAACGCAAAGCTTGGTGGACTTTGTTAGCCCTAGTGGGCCAGCTCGCCACCCGTTCTCATATCCGCCGTCCATCCGCCCCGAACAGATGCGTCTTGCCCAGATCGAAGGCAAAGGGAATCGTTTCTCCGATGCGGATCTGGCGTTGGCCATCGAGAAGCACGGTCGCTGGCTGGCCGTCGGGGGTGCTGGTGTAAACCACCGTCGAGCCACCGAGATGTTCCACAAGCTGGATGGAAGCTTCACCGAGAGAGGATTGCGCCTGCGGGTTCACATGTTCCGGGCGCACACCGAAGGTGAGCGGTTCCCCCTGCTGAGCAGTGACCGGTTTTTCAAGCACGATGCGCTGTCCCGCCACTTCGATAGTGCGGTTGGAGGTGTCGCCTGAAGCCACTTTTGCGGAGAGGAAATTCATCTTCGGTGAGCCGATGAACCCCGCAACGAACTGGTTTGCGGGATTGTTGTAAAGATCGAGCGGGCGGCCGACCTGCATGATGCGGCCGTCGCGCAGCACGACGATCTTGTCAGCCATGGTCATGGCTTCCACCTGGTCATGCGTCACATAGATCATGGTGCTGCCGAGCGTCTGGTGCAGCTTGGCAATTTCGACGCGCATCTGCACGCGCAGTTCCGCATCGAGGTTGGAAAGCGGTTCGTCGAAGAGGAAGATTTTCGGCTCGCGCACGATGGCGCGGCCGATGGCGACACGCTGGCGCTGGCCGCCGGAAAGCGCCTTCGGCTTGCGCTGCAACAGCGGGCCGATCTGCAGGATATCGGCGGCCTTCTGCACCCGCGCCTCGACTTCCGGTTTTTTGTAGCCAGCGGTTTCCAGCCCGAAGGCGAGGTTCTTGTAGACGCTCATATGCGGATAGAGCGCGTAGGACTGGAAGACCATGGCGATGCCGCGCTTGGAGGCAGCGGTTTCGTTGACCCTCTCACCGTCGATACGCAGATCGCCTTCGGAGATTTCCTCAAGCCCGGCGATCATGCGCAGAAGCGTGGATTTGCCACAGCCCGAAGGGCCGACGAAGACGGTGAATTCGCCCGGCTCGATCTTGAGATCGATGCCGTGGATGACCGGAAAAGCGCCGAACCGCTTGACGATTTTTTCGAGCGTAATGCTGCTTGCCATGCTGTTTCTCCCGACTGTCGCGCCGCATGCGGGACGGCTGCGACAGTGTTGATTGTCTTAGAATACGTTCCCGATCCGGGATCCGCTCAGCGTTTCATTCCCGTCGTCGCGATGCCTTCAATCAGCAGCCGCTGGAAGAACAGGAAAAACAGGAAGACCGGCACCAGTGACAGGTTGGACATGGCGAAAAGCGAGGTCCAGTCCGAGCTGCCGGTGGAATCCACGAAGGACCTGAGACCAAGCTGCACGGTGTAGGTGTTGATGTCGTTCAGATAGATCAGCGGACCGAAGAAATCGTCCCAGGTCCAGATGAAGGAAAAGATGGCGGCCGTTGCCAGAACCGGCAGCGACAGGGGCAGCATGATCTTCCAGTAGATACGGAAGGGCGAGCAGCCATCCATGACAGCCGCTTCATCCAGCTCACGCGGAATACCGCGGAAGAACTGCACCATCAGGAAGATGAAGAAGGCGTCCGTCGCGAGATACTTCGGCACGATCAGCGGCAGCGATGTGTTCACCCAGCCCATTTCCAGAAACAGGATATATTGCGGGATGAGCACAACGTGATAGGGCAGCATCAAGGTGCCGAGCATCAGCGCGAACCAGAAATTGCGCCCGCCGAAGCGAAGCCTTGCAAAAGCGAACGCCGTGAGCGAGCAGCCGACCACGTTGCCGATGGTGGCCAGCACCGAGATGAAGAAGGAGTTCCAGAAGAACTGCCCAAAGCTCACCTGCAGCCCGGTCCAGCCTCTGATATAACCGCCGACATCCACCGCCGAGGGAATGAGCGAGGATGAGCCGAACAACTCGTCCTGCGGCCGGAAGGAGCCTGAAATCATCCACAGGATCGGATAGAGCATCGCAAAGGAGGCGATGATCAATGCCGTGTGGAGCATCACCGATTTCAGCGGCGAGCGTTGCGGGCCTTGTCCCGGCCGGGGAGCGGTAACAGCGTCAGTCATCGTAATGCACCCAGTATTTTGCGCTGAGGAACGAGAAGGCCGTGAACAGCGAGATGATGATCACCAGTATCCAGGCAAGCGCCGAGGCATAGCCCATGCGGAAGAAACCAAAGGCTTCCTGGTAAAGATAGAGCGTGTAGAACAGTGTCGAATTGATCGGCCCGCCGGTGCCTTCGGAAATGATGAACGCGGGCGTGAAGGCCTTGAAGGCGTCGATCGTCTGGATCACGGCGTTGAAGAAGATGACGGGCGTCAGAAGCGGCAGCGTAATGCGGAAGAACTGCCGCACCTTGCTCGCGCCATCGATTTCGGCGGCCTCATACATGTCCTGCGGAATTTGCCTCAGACCTGCGAGGAAAATGATCATCGGCGAACCGAACTGCCAGACCGACAGGATGACCAGCGTGTAGATCGAATAATCCGGATTGGAAATCCAGCTCGGCCCTTCATAACCAAAGGCCTGCCAGAGTATCATGTTGACGAGACCGTCAGAGGCGAAAAGCTGACGCCAGAGAACGGCAATCGCGACGCTGGAGCCCAACAAGGACGGCAGATAGAAAATCGCCCGATAGAGGGTCAGGCCGCGGATGCCGCGGTTGAAGGCGAGCGCCACCAGCAGCGCGAAGATCAGCTTCAGCGGCACCGACAGCAGCACATAGGTGAAGGTGACCTGCATGGCTGCGGCAAATTTCGGGTCGGCCGTGGCGATGCGCACATAATTGGCCGCACCCACCCAGTCTGGCGACTGCAACAGGTCGTAGTTGGTGAAGGACAGATAAAGCGACGCAAGCGCCGGGCCCAGCGTGAGGCCGAAAAAGCCGATCAGCCAGGGCAGGAGAAACAGGTAGGCGTGAATGTTGCGGTCGAAGATCCGCTTCAGGCCGCCCCGTTTCGGGAGAGCCGCGCCACGGCTCTCCCCCACAAGAGTTTCAGATCGAAAGGCCATAAACCATCACTTCCGTTTGATAACGGTTTCGGATTCCTTGACGAGGCGGTCACCGCCTTCTTCCGGGGTGATCTTGCCGAAGCCGACTTCTTCCGCCGTGCGTTTCAGGACAAAGGCGAATTCCCCCGCACCCGGAGGTGGCGCCGGCGGCAGATCGCCGACGCCGGGTGTAATTTCGGCGATATATTCCACCATGCTCTTGCTGACTTCATCGAGTTTCGGGGTCAGCGCGTTGCGCATGGATTCCGACGCCGGAACGCCGCGCTCCACGCCGAGAATATCGATGCCTTCCGGCTCGGCGACGAGGAAATTGATAAACCCGACGGCCTGTTCGATACCGGCACTGCCATTGGCGACGCTGATGAGCATGGAAGGTTTAAGGTAGTGGCCGGAAGGGCCGTCCTTCGTGCTCTTCGGATAGGAGCTGATGGCAAGTTTGGCCTTGTTGAGCTTCTGATACCCGACGAACTGGTTGGAATGGGCAAATGCGGTTGCCGCTTTGCCCGTCGTCAAAGGGTTGGTTTCGATATTGAGCTGGTCGAGCGCCTGCACATCGGCGGGCACGCAGGCACCACTCTTGCGCAGATCCGCCCAGAGCGTGAACCACTTGGTCGCGTCGGTCGGATCGAAGCCGATGCCGCCATCCTGTGTGTAGAGTGACTTGCCGTTCTGGCGCAGCCAGTTTTCAAAGCTCGGCTCCACGCCGCTCGCATCGGCTGTGGCGTAATAACCGGGCTTCGGCTTGTTCTTGCTGAGCTTGGCGGCATTTTCGGCAAACTCCTCCCAGGTCTGGCCGATGGCCGGCGGTGTCGCGCCGGATTTTTCCCAGGCCGCCCTGTCAAAGAAGACGGCGCTGGAATTGACCCCCAGATTGATGCCGTAAAGCTTTCCATCGACCCGGCCGGAATCGATGTTCATCTTGCCGAAATCCTCGATCTTCAAGCCCTTGCCGATGTAATCATCCAGCGGCGCCAGCGCGCCGCGCCGGCCATATTCGAAGATGTAACGATAATCCATCTGGATCAGATCGGGCGCGTTGCGGCCCGCCACCTGCGTTGCAAGGCGGGGCCAATAATCGCTCCAGCCGGCGAATTCCCCGGCAATGTCGAGATCGGGCTTCACCTGCTTGTAGGCTGCTATCGCCTTGTTGGTGCGATCGGCACGCTCCTGCGACCCCCACCACAACATGCGAAGGCGCGCGGCCTGCGCCTGCGCCGAACCACCCCCCAATGTTGCAAGCGACAGGGCCGCAAGCCCTGCCGAAAGCACAGTTCTCCTCTGAAGCATCACGGGCATTGGCAACTCCTCCCTATTGACTGCCAATTGATGATGAACGCAAACGACACTTGCCGTTTTATAACTAATTGGTTACATGGGAACACCGATCGCAAACATTGTCAAGCGGGTGCCGAAATGGAAGAAACGACTAAGAACCAGCCGTCCGATCCGGGCCCCGATCCGGCCGTGGAGAAAACGCCGCCGGCAAAGCGCAAACGGGCCACGGCCCAGGTGCGAAACCCGGAAAGAACCCGCGCCGCCATTCTTGAAGCTGCCCGCCGCGAGGTGGCCGCCAAAGGGCTGGCGGGAGCCAGAATCGATGTCGTCGCCCGCCGCGCCGGGACCAACAAGAGGATGATCTACCATTATTTCGGCGACAAGGATGCGCTTTATCTCGCCGTTCTGGAAGACGCCTACCGCCATATCCGCCACACTGAAAGACGGCTTGATCTGGCCCGTAAGGCCCCGTCCGAGGGCTTGCGGGAACTTGCGCTTTTCACCTGGCACTACTTTCTCGACCACCCCGAATTCCTGAGCATCCTCGCCACGGAAAACCTCAATAAAGCCCGGTATCTCAGGCAATCACCGACGATCACGGCGATGCACTCAAATTTCATTTCCGAGCTTGAGGACGTGCTGCGGCGTGGGAGCGACGCCGGCGAATTCCGTGACGGCCTCGATCCGATCGACGTTTATCTGACCATCGCTTCGCTCGGCGCCTTCTACCTGTCAAACAGGTTCACCCTGTCAACGATCTTCCAGCGCGACCTGACAGACCCTGCCGAGCTGGAGCGATGGGGCCAGCACATCGTCGACACGTTGCTTGCTGCAGTGCGGCGGGTCTGAACGAGCCAAGCCGGATTCCTGTTTAACTACAGCGATGACGCGCCATTCGCATCCGCGAAGCGCGTCATTTTCTTTTGCGGCGCAGCGAATGACTGCAAGGGCGAGCCTTCAAACCTCATCAAATTTTCCTGTCAAAAAACACCTTGACAGATCGTGTTCTTCGCGATCACAAATAACCAAATGGTTACAAATTACCATGTTTGACGGAAGCGGCCTTGCGGGAAAAGGCCGCCTTGGGAGGAAATTCATGAAACGTATCGGCGTCATCATGCACGGCATCACCGGCCGCATGGGTTACAACCAGCATCTCGTGCGCTCCGTTCTCGCCATTCGCGATCAGGGCGGCGTGCTTTTGAAGAACGGTGAAAGGGTGATGCTTGATCCCATTCTCGTCGGCCGCAACGGCGCGAAGATCGAGGAAATCGCCAAAAAGCATAATGTCGCGCGCTGGACGACCGATATCGATGCCGCTCTCGCCAACCCTGACGACACACTGTTCTTCGACGCTGGCACGACACAGATGCGTGGCAGCCTTTTGGAAAAAGCCATCAAGGCCGGTAAGAACGTATATTGCGAAAAACCGATTTCGGACACGATGGATGAGGCGCTGGCGATTGCCCGCCTGGCCGAAAGTGCGGGCATCAAGCACGGCGTGGTGCAGGACAAGCTGTTCCTGCCCGGCCTTCGCAAGCTCGCCATGCTGCGCGACAGCGGCTTCTTCGGCAAGATTCTCTCCGTGCGGGGCGAGTTCGGTTACTGGGTCTTCGAGGGCGACTGGCAGCCAGCGCAACGCCCCTCATGGAACTACCGCCTGAAGGATGGCGGCGGCATCATTCTCGATATGCTTTGCCACTGGCGTTATGTGCTCGACAATCTGTTCGGACCGGTGAAATCCGTGAGCTGCCTCGGAGCGACGCACATTCCGGAGCGTTTCGATGAACAGGGCAAAGCCTATAAGGCGGATGCGGACGACGCCGCCTACGCCACCTTCGAACTGGAGGGCGGAATTATCGCGCACATCAACTCTTCATGGGCGGTACGGGTGCGCCGTGATGATCTCGTCACCTTCCAGGTGGACGGCACCCACGGCTCGGCCGTCGCTGGCCTGACGAAGTGCTTCACCCAGCACCGCACCAACACACCGAAACCGGTGTGGAACCCCGACCAGCCGCAGACCATCGACTTCTACAAGACCTGGCAGGAGGTGCCGGACAACGTCATTTATGACAACGGCTTCAAGGCACAGTGGGAAATGTTCATCCGCCACCTCGTCGACAATGATCCGTGGCCCTATGGCCTGATGGAAGGCGTGAAGGGCGTGCAGCTTGCCGAACTGGGGCTGAAATCATGGAAGGAACGCCGCTGGCTCGACGTTCCCGCCCTTTCCTGAGGAGGCTGACGTGAGTGAACTCAAGCTTCCGAAGGACGACCGCAGCATCGAGGTCTACAGATTATCCGGCACGCCGATCTCGGTTGAAAAACGAAGTGCCGCCGATTTCAACCGCGTCGCTTTCGCGGCCGCCCACGTGGTGGCCGATCCGCTTGCCGACAACGACCCGTGGCTGACCCCCGCGATCGATTGGGATGCGACCTTGCGTTTCCGTCATCGCCTTTGGGACCTCGGCCTCGGGGTTGCAGAAGCGATGGACACGGCGCAGCGCGGCATGGGGCTGGCATGGCCGCAGGCCCAGGAGCTGATCTCCCGGTCGCTGAAGGAAGCCGCCAGCCGCAAGGATGCGCTGATTGCCTGCGGGGTGGGCACCGATCATCTGAACGGCAGCGGTTACGATCTGAATCAAATTATCCACTCTTACCTCGAACAGCTTGATTTTGTTCAGGGAGAAGGCGGGCGCGTTATCCTGATGGCCAGCCGCGCGCTCGCCGCCGCCGCCCGTTCGCCCGATGATTACCTCAAGACCTACGCCAGGGTGCTTTCCCGCGCCGAACAGAAAGTGGTGATCCACTGGCTGGGCGAAATGTTCGACCCGGCGCTCGAGGGCTACTGGGGTTCGGGCGACCATATGACCGCCATGGACACCTGCCTTGCCATGATCGAGGAAAATGCCGACAAGATCGACGGCATCAAAATTTCACTTCTCTCCAAGGAAAAGGAAATTGCCATGCGCCGCCGCCTGCCCGCTGGCGTGCGCATGTATACCGGCGACGATTTCAATTATGCCGAATTGATCGCCGGTGACGAACAGGGTCATTCGGATGCGCTCCTCGGCATTTTCGATGCCATCGCGCCTGCTGCGTCCAAGGCGCTGGCCAGCCTGAAGCGCGGTGCTGACAATGAATTTTTCGATATTCTGGAGCCGACGGTGGCGCTTTCACGCCACATCTTCAAGGCGCCCACCCGCTTCTACAAGACCGGCGTGGTGTTCCTCGCCTATCTCAACGGATTGCAGGATCATTTCACCATGGTCGGCGGCCAGGAAAGCACCCGTTCCACGCAGCATTTCGCCGAGCTTTTCCGGCTGGCGGACAAGGCCAACGTGCTGGCTGAACCTGACCTGGCGACGCACCGGATGAAGGCATTTCTCGCCGTCCGGGGTATCAGCTGAAGCAGAACGAGGGAGGATAGAAGATGAGCCTTGAAGGCCTTTCCATCAATTTCGCGACCGTGCGGCAAGGCGCAAATTTCGGTGCCATCGTGGATGCCTGCCTCGCCCATGGCATCACCACCATCTCACCGTGGCGCGAGCAGGTGAACGGTATCGGCCTTGCGGAGGCCGCCCGCATCGTTGAGCGGAACGGCCTGCGCCTGTCCGGTCATTGCCGCGGCGGTTTTTTCCCGGCTCCTGACGCTGAAGGCCGACGTCTCGCCATCGAGGACAATAAACGCGCCGTCGATGAGGCCGCCGCCATGAAGGCCGACTGCCTTGTGCTTGTCGTGGGCGGCCTGCCCGCCGGTTCGCGCGATCTGAAAGGTGCGCGGCAGATGGTGGAGGACGGCATGGCGGAACTTCTTCCTTATGCGCGGGCTGCCGGCGTGCCGCTCGCCATCGAACCGCTGCATCCTTTCTATGCCGCGGACCGCGCCTGCATCAACACGCTGAAACAATCGCTCGACCTCTGTGACCGGCTGGGTGCCGGCACCGGCGTGGCCATCGATGTCTATCATGTCTGGTGGGACCCGGAGCTGGAGGAGCAGGTGGCGCGGGCCGGCAGGAATGGCCAAATTCTCGCCCATCACATCTGCGACTGGCTGGTGCCGACCACTGACCCGCTCAACGATCGCGGCATGATGGGAGATGGTGTGATTGACCTCAAGGCATTTCGCGCCATGATCGAGGCTGCGGGCTTCCACGGCCCGCAGGAAGTGGAAATCTTTTCGCATCGCTGGCAGGCGCGCCCGGTGGACGAGGTCCTCGCCACCGTGGTCGAGCGTTTCAAGACTGTTTGTTGATAGATCCGGGAGAGAGACAATGCCTGAAAGGGTGAAACGCAAACGCTATGCGCTGGTCGGCACCGGCAATCGTGGCACCACCATGTGGGGCCGCGAATTGCTGGCCGGCTGGAGCGACTATGTCGAACTGGTCGGCATTTGCGACCTGAACCTGATGCGCGCCGAGCGCGCCCGCGCCATGATGGGATCGAGCGCCCCGCTTTACGACGATTTCGACCGGATGATGGAAGAGCAGCGCCCGGAGCTGGTGATCGTCTGCACGCCCGACGATACGCATGACGACATCATCATCCGCGCGCTGGAAGGCGGGGCAGACGTCATCAGCGAAAAGCCGATGACCACCACCCCCGAAAAGATTGACCGGATTCGCGCAGCCGAGGCCAAAAGCGGCCGCCGGGTCGATGTCTCCTTCAATTATCGCTTCTCTCCCACCGCCGCCCGCATCAAGGAACTGATCGATGAAGGCGCCATCGGCACCGTTACCTCGGTGGATTTCCACTGGTATCTCGATAACCAGCACGGCGCGGATTATTTCCGCCGGTGGCACGCCTTCACAGAACATTCCGGCAGCCTGTTCGTGCACAAGGCCACGCACCATTTCGACCTCCTGAACTGGTATCTCGATTCCGATCCGGTGGAGGTGAAGGGCTTCGGGCAATTGCTGCATTATGGCAAGAACGGCCCGTTCCGCGGAACGCGCTGTCGCACCTGTCCGCACAAGAATGAGTGTGATTATTTCATGGACCTCGGCGCCGATCCTTTCCTCGATGCGCTCTACGAGGACCCGTCGAGCATTGACGGATACATGCGTGATGCCTGCGTCTTCCGGGAGGACATCGACATTCCCGATACCATGAGCGCTTCGATCCGTTATGCCAGCGGCGTGCAGGTTTCCTATTCACTCAACACCTACATGCCGATAGAGGGTCACCACATCGCCTTCAACGGCCACAAGGGTCGCATCGAGATGCGCCAATATGAAAAGCAGCCCTGGACGGAGCCGCCAGCCGATGAAATCCTGCTGGTGAAGAGCTTCGGCGGCGGTGTTGAGCACATCTGGGTGCCGCATGAGCCGGGCGGCCATTATGGCGGCGACAACCGCATGCGCGACATGATCTTCAAGCCCGGCTCCAACGACCGGCTGCGGCAGCGGGCTGGTTCGCGCGCTGGCGCCATGTCGGTTCTGACAGGCGTGGCGGCACTGAAAAGTGCGCTGGAAGGCGGCGCCCAGCCGGTGAAATCCCTGCCCCTCTAGCTGCCTCAGCCCGTGGCGCCATCCGCCACGGGCAACCACCAAAAAGAACGGGCGATATTCCGCAGATTACGCACTCCTTCCATACCGGTAAATTGATTGCCGGGGGAAGAAAGAGTGAGTCATGTCCAGTTTGCAATCCATCGTTCCGCTCATCATCATCGGCGTCAGCCTCGTCGTATTCTTCAAATGGGTGGGGCGCGACATGAATCGGGAAGAGAAGAAGCCGCGCTCCCGCCGCTGACCGATCACGCCCGCCCGCGCCCTTGCACGGTTACGGAACCTCGTCCTGCCGTCAGCGTTTCCCTGTCAGAAGGAGAACGCCATGACGCAAGAGCAAAAGACGAAAAACGACGACAACAGGGCTTCGAAGGTCAGCGACATTCCTCCTGCAGGTCCGCACGCCAAACCTTCCCTGACCGACCATGAAAAGACACCAGGCGCAGGAAGCCTGCCGGATGGCGACAGCAAGGACGTCACGCCTGGCGCCGGCTGATGACCATTTGCGCCGAAATATCATACATTTATTATATTTCGGCGCATTAACAGTAACTTAGCCCCCGAACCGTCGCGAAATACCTGTTTCTTCACGGTGGTCATTGCAAAATCGAAAATTGAGCTTATATTTGCCTTATCGACCATTGCTTGTGACGTCGTTCTGGAACAGACTGTTCCCCGTCGGATTTCCTCTCAAATAATCGATCTTATCCCGCAAGGTATCGCGGGAACCACAACGATTCTACGAAAGGAAATCGTTATGAACACTGGTACTGTAAAGTGGTTTAACGCCACCAAGGGCTTCGGCTTCATTCAGCCTGACAATGGCGGCACGGACGTTTTCGTCCACATTTCCGCTGTCGAGCGCGCTGGCATGCGTTCTCTGAACGACGGCCAGAAGATCAGCTACGAGATCGTCCAGGACCGTCGGTCCGGAAAGAGCTCTGCCGACAACCTTCAGGCAGCTTGATATTCGTCATTTTGGCACCGCAGACCACGGATGTACTGGCTGCGCTTGCCGATGACTGTGAGAGGTCGGGTTAAAGCCCGGCCTTTTGTTTTTGGGCCATGGAGGTCCTCATGCGTAAAAATTCCTATCATTGCGGTGACACCGTCTTTTTGAAGTCCGGCGTCCTTGGCAATGCACAGCCCGATGGTCCCGGCCGGATCGTGTCAGTCATGCCCGAAGCCCAGGGAACGGTTCGTTACAGGGTGCGTTTCCAGCACGAGAATTTTGAGCGCAGCGTCGCACTCGATGAGATAGACGCATCGATGTCGACGGCCTCGCGGCTAGGCAAAGGCGAAAGCCTCTCGCCACGCGAAACCGGATCAAGCTGGATCAACCTGAACACGATCAAAATCAGAAAGTAGCGGCATTGGCCGCTTAAAGGAGATAGTCTTGCAGGTACTCGTTAGAGACAACAATGTTGAACAGGCCCTTCGCGTCCTGAAAAAGAGAATGCAGCGTGAAGGCATTTTCCGCGAGATGCGCGCCCGCGAATCCTATGAAAAGCCGTCGGAAAAGCGTGTTCGCGAAGAAGCCGAAGCCGTACGCCGCCACCGCAAGCTGGAGAAAAAGAAGATGCAGCGCGAAGGGCTGCTGCCAGCGCCCAAAAAGGCCGCCCGTACCCGGTAAACGCCCTACACCGCACTTCCGCGAAGGAGACTGCCATGGCCGCCACGAAAGAAGTTTTTTTCAAGCCCGGTAAACTGTCCGCTCAGGACAAAGCATCATTGACCGACAGCGCGGCAAAGCAGATCATCAACGCCGAAGCCGACCAGCGCGCCCGCAAGACGGAACGCCTTCGCCAGCTTCGCGAGGCACAGGAAGCGGCGGTTGTCGCCGCCGATCCGGTGCCCGCAAAGAAACGATCCGGTAACAGATAGCGGGCGCTTTTACATCGCCCGGTCAACGCAGGAGGACGACACCATGGCAAAGGGTCAGTTGCGCAGTAACAAGGAAATCCGCAAGCCGAAGAAGGACAAGACAAAAACACCCGCCGCGGCGCCAGCCGGTTCGCAGGTGAAACTCGCAAACGCCACGACAGCGGATGGCAAGAAGAAGTAGGGCACGGTATCGGCGCGCAGGTCACGACGATAAATGTCTCGTCTGGGAGACCGGACTTGTTTTGGCCATATTGCTCTTCTATATATTTCCCATAGCAACTGCTGGTGAGCGCGAATGAAATCGTCGTTCGCAGTTGTTTTAGTCGCTTCAGACTTTTGACCACGGATGTACTGGCACTGGTGTTGAGAGCGATATGAGGAAGGTCGGTGCAATATTGCCCCGGCCTTTTTTGTTGCCGTGAGCAGCCGAAGATAAATATGCACGACTGCCGCCGACTGCGACGGAATTAACTTGCCTATTCCGCCTAATGGGCGCACCCTCCCAATCACTGAAAAGGGCGTTACCGCTGCTTTACGACGGCCGCTGAAGCCCTCGTCCTGCTCATGTCGTTGACCCGCAGGAACGATACGGACCCACACGACATGAATGTCCAAGGCGCGACGCTTTAATGGCACGGCCTGTCGCTCGGATGCACGGAAGAGGCGTCGCATGACGTCCGCAGCGACGCGAGACACCACAGTTTTGGTGAACCCCATAGAAAGGAGGACGTGATGTCTTCCGCATATGAAAATTGCATCATTTCGTCACAGGACCTCAAGATGCTCCAGTCGGTGCTGGCAGACCTCGGTTATGACCGGCACACCATGGGCGAGGAGGTCATGCTTTACAACAATGCCGCCCGAAAGGTGATCCAGCTGTTTCAGGGCGGGCTGACCGACCCTGCCGAGCTTTCGAAGGAAATGCGCTTTCTTTTTGGCGTTCATAAACATGATCGCAGTAAATCATGGAAACCGTTGCCACGTTACGCGATTCAGGGGCTGCCGCCTCTTTACCGATAACGGCGCTCTTCCATCCATGACGACGGGAACCAGGCCTTCAAAATCACCGATGAAAATAACGGCTTGGCAAATGATGTATATCAGGCAACACTGAAATGGATACCTCCGTGCGCGGATCAGGCGGCACGAAGGTGACGGATGGAACATGCGCGCTGAAGGCCGGGACAGGCCTCGACGTCAGCGGGTTCCATACCGGCGGGTTTGCGTCTGCGTGGAGAGAGAGTATGACGTATGACTGGAGCGGCCGCAGAATGCGCCGCATGCGAGCGGCGAAACTGACGATCATCAGCCTTGTGGCCGCCTTTGTGCTGACCGCGCCTATCTTTGCCCACTACTGAATTTCAGGCCCGCTTGTTTCGACTAGACGGGCTGGCGGGTTTCTGCGCGTTTCCGCAGACGGTTTTTCACCCATTTCTGAACGGGCTGATCGTAACGGACCGTCAGCCACCATGAAATCCACGTCGTGCCGATGAGAAACAGGACGCCGGCTGGCAGGGCGATATTCTGCTGCGTGATGGACGGGACCAAAAACTCCGTCCATGCCAGAAGCGGAATATGCAGGACATAGACGGCGTAAGACGCCGTACCAAGAAACCCCGAAAGTGCACTCACCATGGGGCCCGGCACCGTTCGGCTGGCCACGAACAGCAGCAGCGGCCAGAGGAGCAGGACGATTGCGAGGTCGAAGAAGGGCCGGACTTCGCGTGATACGGGCACGGCAAGGATGACACAGACGAGCACCAGACACAGCGCGGCTTGGACGGGCCTCAGCTCCGGCACACGGTTGCGGAACCGGTAAACCAGCACGCCGGCGAAAAACGAAAAGAATACCCGACCCATGCCGGCATACATTTCATGCCAACGGAAACCGAGATGCAGCTTTCCAGACGCGGCGGCGGCCACCACCAGTACAATGGCGCTGGCAACAATGACGGCTGCGATCTGTTTCACCGTCGCCCGCACGCCCCAGCGGGCATAGACCACGTTCACCACCAGTTCGTTGAAAAGCGACCACGCCGGGCTGACGAGAAACAGCGCGCCATTGAGGGTCAACGTGAAAGGCGCCGGCAGAAAGAGAAGCCCCGTCACCAGCGCAAAGGCCAGTTCACCGGGATCGATGAGGCGATGCAGATCGTCGATCGGCGTCGGCAGACCCAGTATATAAAGGCAGATGAAATAGGCCACCATCAACGCCAGTGCCAGCACATAAAGCGGATAAAGCCGGGCGAAGCGCGCCTTCATGAAAAAGCCGGGCGTGATAGCCCCGTCACGCAATCTGACGCCATAGGCGTGAGCCAGCACGAAGCCGCTGAGAGCAAAAAACAGATCAACGGCAAGATAGCTCGAGGCCGGATCCCTGCCGAAAAACTGCTCGGCATGGCGATGGACGATAAAGAGCGCAGCCACGCCCCTTATGCCGTCAAGCAAGATGAAGCGTTCCGGGGATGATGGGGCCATGGCGTTGATGCTCAATGAGATAGCGGCAATTGTTCAATGGAAACCAGCTTTACCGCGTCCCGGTTCTCCGCTTCCAGTCACAAACCGTTTAATCTTGCAGTCGCCGCGAATTTTTCCGGACATGGGGTCGAGGCCGGCACCCTTTCGCAGCGGAGAAAGGCGTGCTACGTCCGGATGTCATCGATGTTTCGACCCCGTGACACAGCCGTGTTGTTCCTGCAAATGTGTGATTTTGCAAGAACAAGTTCCGGCAATGTCCATGGGGCAGGTTCGGCGACAACCACTCTCGCGGAGCCTTCTCATGCCCACAATTGCCGAACGTATCAGAAAAATCATCGTGGACCAGCTTGGCGCAGACCCTGCCGCCGTCGTGGACGATGCCAGTTTCGCCGACGATCTCGGGGCAGACTCTCTGGAAATAGTTCAGGTGGTCATGGAGATCGAAGAGGAATTCGGGGTGGAGATTCCGGATTCCGCCGCAAATACGATCCTGACAGTCGGCGACGCCATCCGCTTCATCGAAAAAAGCACGGCTTGACGGTGAAGCGCCGGAGGCGGGCCTGATCCGCCGATAGCGCCGCAACCGGGCAAATTTCGGGGAGTCCCGCTCTAACTATCCTGCTCATCGAGGTGGTGGCACATCAGACCAGCAGGAGATTTTCGGCAAAGGCCATCATCAGGGGACCCACTCCCTTGGCGTCATCGCTAACCACTGGCTCGGTCAGATAATATTCCGGCGAGCCGTCGCGATAATTGCCCTCGAAACCACCAAGTCCAGCGACGTGTACGATGCCGGTAAGACGAGTGACACCGTCTTCGCCCGCCAGAAGCCGGGTCTCCAGCAGAGCCGAAAGCGCGCGACGACCTGCGGACAAAGCCGCGCCCGCCGCCTCTCCCTGCAGCAGCCCAAGACGGACCGCACGCAGCAGCGCATAGGAGAACATTGCGGAGGCGGATGTCTCCTCGTAATTGCCCTCCAGATCCGGATTATCGAGAACCTGCATCCACAGACCGCTGCCTGTCTGGCGTGCGACGATCTCAGCCAGGAGGCGCCGTGTGCTCTGTCGCAATTCATTTGTCCGGCCATCATCCGGCAGTATCGTGAGCGCATCCACCAGCGCCATGGCCAGCCAGCCGACCGCACGGGCCCAGACGGCCGGCGATTTGCCGGTCTGCGGATCGGCCCAGCGCTGGGTGCGGCTTTCATCGTAGCCATGAACATAGAGCCCGCCGGTATCCGCCGTCAGGGCAAGTGCCGTTGAAAACTGCCTCAGCGCGTCGTCGATCAGTTCGCCCCGCCCCGTTGCCTGCGCATATTCAATCTGGAACGGAAGACCCATATAGAGACCGTCCAGCCAAACCTGATGCGGATAGCGTTTCTTGTGCCAGTAATTGCCGCAGGCGATGCGTGGATGGCTGCGTAGCTGCCCCGCCAGATGGTCCGCGGCAGCGAGATACCGTGGGTCACCCGTTTCTTCCGAAAGGGGAAAGAGGATACGGCCGGCAAGAATATGGTCGATATTATATTCCTGCGGATCGTAACCGGCGAGTGCGCCGTCGGTCGCTATCTGCACATCGGCGAGCCGGTGCAGATGGTCGCTCCAGCGCGCCTCTCCGGTGGCCTCGGACAGCTGCTGCAGGCCGCGGTAGATGCATCCATCCTCATAACACCAGCTGCCGCCCTTGTAATGCCTATAACGACTGCAGAATTGCTCAAAATATTCAGTGGCTTTCATGGATTTTCTCAATCGCGATCTGAAACGGTGGAAATGGAAGCGTCGCTCAGCATGGCAGGATCGTCGCAGACTATATGTGTCTGCTCGACAACAATCGCCTCATGGCGCATGGGACGAACCCGGTCAGCCATGATTGGAGGCGCGGCGATGGCCGATGGATCGCGCGAGACGATGGTGAGATTGCGGATGGCGACATTGCGGATGGGTGCTTCGGGAAGGCCGAGAAAGACGCCCGCAGCATGGGCGAGATTGCGTATTTCGACGTCTTCCACGGTAATTCCATCGATGAATGGCGTGCCCTTGTCGATCGGCGCCGGCTTCCGCGACTGTACCCGTTCGTCATGTCCATCAGCATCGCAATGATAATGTGCATTGGCGGAAAGCGCGGTTTGCACGCCGTCCAGCAGCACCCGGCGCATGGCGATATTGCTGACGATGCCGCCCCGTCCGCGCCGCGTCTTGAGGCGCAGGCCGCGATCCGTGCCGACCATGTCGCAATCCTCCACAGATACGTCATGCACGCCGCCGGACATTTCCGAGCCGATCACCAGCCCGCCATGGCCGCGCTCCATCAGACAATGGCGCACAAGAATGCCACGGGTTTCCGCGAGATGATCGTCCTCGCCATCCGGGCCGCGCTTTCCTGCCTTTACGGCGATGCAATCGTCTCCGACCGAAAAACGAACGCCCGATATCGTGACGTTGCGGCAGCTTTCAGGATTGAAACCATCAGTGTTCGGGCTGTCATGCGGCGCGTTGATGGTGAGGCCGGCAGCGATCAAGTCTTCGCAGCCCTGCGGATGGATTGTCCATGAGGCAGCGTTTTTTATCGTAAAGCCGAGAAGCTGGATCTTGCGGCAGGAAACGAGATGCAGGCCGCGCGGCCGTCGCGCGCCGTCGCGGGTTTCTTTTGGCCAGCTCCACCAGTCACCCCTGTCGCCCGAACCATCGAGAACGCCCCTGCCCTCGATGATGAGATTATCTGTCCCGATGGCGTGAACCGGCGCGGCGAAACAGGCTTCCGGCAGGCCTTCCCAGCTTCCGAGCATATGGCCCGCATCATCGCGTGCCGGCAGGATCGGCCACCCTTTGCGGCTCGAAGGGGCGCGCAGCACGGCTCCCTCGGCAAGATGGAAGGTCATGTTGCTTTTGAGGCGGACAGGGAAGGACGTCCAGAGACCGGCCGCAAGCTGCAATGTGCCGCCATGCGGCACAGCAGCCATCGCCCTTTCCAGCGCCTCGGCATTGGCACGCGCGCCCTCTTCATCATCGAGCGCGACATCCGGCGTCAGGGAGAACGCCGCAGCCTCAACAAGCCCGGCGCAAGGGCTGGTTCTGAACTCCAGCGCTGCGAACCCCTCGGCCTCGAACAGATAGCAGGTATCCTGTAAGAGATCATGCAGCAGCGTCACCACGGTCGCAGTTTCGCCGCGCCGCTCGTCGCCTTCCATCGACGACAAACGCCACTCTGTCCTCGCCGGAAGGAAATGGCGAGCGCCGGGTGCGGCGAGGCAAAGCGCTGCCGTTCGCGCTGAAGACGCGATGATAAGGGGTTCGTTCATGTTCATTTCCCGTCTTTCGTCCCTATCCGGCCAGGCCCTGGCGGACATGCCTCGCATGTTCCGGCAGCCGGTCGGTGAGCCCGCCGCCACGGACGCGGCGGCGGGAGATTGCCGTCAATCGAACTTCGCCAGAACATCATTAGTGGAATCGACGATCTGCTCGGCCGCCTCCTCCGCCGTCAGCTGGCCATAGGCATATTCTTCCAGCGTATCGATGAAGGCCGAGCGGATTTCCGGATGTTCGTTGAAGGGCGATACCACCGGCCCGGATGCGGCCATGACGATGGCATTGGCGGCTCGCACTTCCGGCTCGCCCTTGTCGCCCAGACGTGCAGCCGCAGCCTTGGATGCCGGCAACCCACGCGAGGTGCCGAGTGCGTCGATACCCTCAGGCTCGTTCAGCAGGCAGTTCAGTATCTGCGCCGCTGCTTCCGGGTTCTTCGAGTTTTTAGAGATCGAGAACACCATTGAAGGCTTGCGATAGACCCCCTCGGTCACCGCGTCTGCAAGCTTCAGCATTGGCACGGGTTTCAGAACCTGCCCCTGCTTCAGGGGATCGGCATATTTTGAATAGGTCGAATCCCATTCATAGGAGCCGGCAATGCGGCCTTCAGACCAGGACGGCTTTTCATAAAGATTGACATTGCCATCGGCCGCTTCCTCTTTCTGGGAGCGGATGGATCCGGTTTCGACCAGCTTGCCGACAAAGGAAATGCCCTCGGCCAGTTCCTCCGGCGTCCAGGCCACGCGGTTTGTCTTGGGATCGACCAGATCCTTGCCGGTTTTCTGCACAACGGCCAGCGTCACCAGAAGCTGGGCGGTCTCCTTGACGGCGTTGAAGGTATAATAGTCCTTACCGAGCTTTTCCTTGATGGTCTTCGTCGCCGCGAAGAACTCATCCCAGGTCTTCGGAATTTCGATACCCGCCTTTTCGAAGGTCGTGGCATTGAAGAAGAAGACGCGGCCGGTGGTGGAAACGGAAAGCCCCTGCAGCACGCCGTTCATCGACCCCGCCTCCAGATCGCTCTCGGCCCATTGGGAAAGATCGAGCGGCTTCAGCTGGCGCAGATCGGCAAAACCTTCGCCATTCTTGGAAAACAGCGGCAGCCACGGCCAGTTGACCTGAACGATATCAGCTTCCGTCTTGCCCGCCATCTGGGTGGTGAGCTTTTCGAGATAACCGTCGAAACCGGTGAACTCGCCCTTGATCGTGTGGCCGTATTTCTCGCCACAGGCGGCAATCGCTTTCTGGGTGGCGACATGGCGGCTCTCGCCGCCCCACCATGACATGCGCAGTTCCGCGGCACCTGCCGCAGGAGCGGTCGCCATCGCCACATAAGCGGCACCGGCAAGCATCGCCATCATTCTGGTCATCATCTTCATTGTTCTTCTCCTCCTCGAAAAATCAGGCACGCCCGTCCGCTCCTCACAGCGAAACGTTGCGCCCATCGGCCTTGTCGAAAATATGCAGCTTCTCCGGGTCCGGCTTCAGGCGCAGAAGACCATCGCGGCCGAGCACCTCGAATTCCGCCGCGCCGACGACGCTGACGACCTTCTGGCCGCCGAGATCGGCGTGCAGATAGACCTCGTGGCCCATGAATTCCGCATTGGTGAGTTTCGCCTGCAGCGCCGGACCATCGGTCGCCTCCGCCAATGAGAAATGCTGCGGACGGATGCCGATGACGGCGTCCGTGGGTCTCGCCGATAGTCGCTGTTCCAGATGCGCGCCGATCGGCAGGCGCTGACCGGCGATCACGAATTCAGTACCCTCGATTGCCACATCCACGAGGTTCATTTCCGGCGTGCCGATGAAGCCGGCGACGAAGAGATTGGCCGGATGGTTGTAAAGCTCCTTCGGCGTCGCGACCTGCATGATGCGACCTGCCTGCATGACGCAGATGCGGTCACCCATGGTCATGGCCTCCGTCTGGTCATGGGTGACGTAGATAACAGTCGATGACAGGCCTTCCGCTTTCAACTGGCGGTGCAGATCGGTAATGCGAACCCGCATCGAAGCACGAAGCTTGGCGTCGAGATTGGACAGCGGCTCATCGAACAAAAACACACCCGGTTTCTTGATGAGCGCACGGCCGAGCGCCACACGCTGCGCCTGCCCGCCGGAAAGCTGCTTCGGCAGACGGTCGAGCAGCGGCTCGATCTCCAGGATGCGCGCGACATTGTCGATGGCCTTCTCGATCTCCGGCTTGGCGACACCGGCGATCTTCAGGCCGAAGGCGAGATTGCCGCGCACCTTCATATGCGGATAAAGCGCATAGTTCTGGAACACCATGGCAATGGAGCGCTTGCCGGGCGGCAGGTCGTTGACCCGCTGATCGCCGATCAGGATTTCACCGCCGGTGATTTCCTCCAGCCCCGCCACCATGCGCAACGTCGTGGATTTGGCGCAGCCCGAAGGGCCGACGAACACCATGAACTCGCCATCCTCGACGTCGAGATTGATGCCGTGCACCGCCTTGAAGCTGCCGCCATAGACTTTTTCGAGATTTTTAAGTTGAACGCTTGCCATTTTCAGCCCTTGACCCCGCCAGACGAGATCCCTTCAATGAAATACCGTTGCGCCGCGAAGAACACGATCAGCGCGGGCGCGATCGTCAGCACCGACATCGCCAGGATGCGGTTCCATTCAAAGGCTTCGGTGGTGTCGATGGAGAGTTTGAGCGCCAGGCTCACCGGATATTTGTCGACCGAGGACAGGTAGATCAGCGGACCGAGAAAGTCGTTCATCGTCCACATGAACTGGAACAGGCAGACCGAGATCAGCGCCGGCGCCAGCATCGGTACGACGATGTAGACCAGTGTCTGCAGGCTGTTGGCGCCGTCCACCCGGGCGGCCTCTTCCATGTCCGAGGGCAGCGAGCGCAGAAACTGCACCAGCATGAAGACAAAGAAGGCATCACCGGCGAAAGCCGAGGGCACCCAGAGCGGCAGGAAACTGTCCAGCCAGCCGAGATCGCGAAACAGGATATATTGCGGAATGCGGGTGACGACATTGGGCAGCAGCAGAATGGCGATGACCGAGCCGAACAGGATCTTCTTCAGCGGAAAATCGAAGCGGGCGAAGGCATAGGCCGCCATGGTGCAGGAAATCGCCGTGCCGATGACCTTCGGCACGATGATCAGGAACGAGTTCCAGAAGAACCGGCCGAAGGTGTAGGGCGTCGAGGTTTCCCAGCCGCGGATATAGCCATCCAGCGTCGGGTTTTCCGGGATGAAACCGGCACCGGAGAAGATTTCCGAATTGGTCTTGAAGCTTGCGCCCACCAGCCAGATCAGCGGGTAGAGCATGACGAGTCCGACCGCAAAGAGAAGCACATAGCGGACCGAGGTGGAAAGCAGCCTGAGCCGCGCCCGGCGGGCCGCCTGCATGTCGTTTAGGGTTGCGATATCGGTCATGGCATCAGTTCCGCTTGTCGCCGGCGTAATAGACCCACTTCTTCGAGGACCAGAAGGCCACGAGGGTCAGCACGGTGATGATGGTGAAGAGCACCCAGGCGATTGCGGAGGCATAGCCCATGTTGAACTTCTTGAAGGCCTCGTCGTAGATATAAAGAGGCAGGAGATAGGTGGACTTCAGCGGCCCGCCCTGGGTGATGATGTAAGGACCGTTGAACTCCTGGAATGCCTGCACCATCTGCATGATGAGGTTGAAAAAGATCACCGGCGTCAGAAGCGGCAGGGTGATGAAGAAGAAGGTCCTCACCTTGCCGGCACCATCGATGGCGGCCGCTTCGTAAAGCGATTTGTCGATGGATTGCAGGGCCGCAAGGAAGATCACCATGGCCGAGCCGAACTGCCAGCAGCGCAGCAGCGTGATGGTGAACAGCGCATTGCCCGGATCTCCGAACCAGTCCACCGGCGACAGCCCCACGGCGGCAAGCGCCATATTGGCAAGGCCTTCGCTGGCGAAGATGTAGCGCCACAGAACCGCAATCGCGATCGAGCCGCCGAGGATGGACGGCACGTAAAAGGCGGTGCGGAAAAAGTTGATGAATTGCAACTTGTAATTGAGTATTGCCGCGATGAACAGCGCAAAGGCAAGCTTCAGCGGCACCGTCAGAAACACGTAGAACAGGGTGACGTTCAGGGATTTCATGAAGGTGCGGTCGCGGGTGAACAGCCGCTCGTAATTGGCAAGTCCTGCCCAGCTGGGATCGCTCATCAGGTCGTAACGGGTGAAACTGAGATAGAGCGAGCCAAGAAACGGAATGGCCGTGAAGATCAAAAGCCCGATGATGTAAGGCGTCAGATATCCCAGCCCCAGGAAGCGCTGAGATTTCATGATGCTCCTCCCCGCGTCCCGGCGGAACGCGACTGACAGAATACAATTTCGTACAAGTGATTCTCCCGGAACGGCCAGCGGCAGGCGCAATAATGCGTATTTCCTAGCCGCGACCGATCTCCTCCCTCATTGATACGGCGCGTAAAAGCAATTTATGCGGTGACAAAACCAAATTTCAGCGCCAAGGTGAATTAACAAAGACGAGGAAAAAGATGGACGAAATCGAAGGTGGCATCCTGTCATCCGTTCCGCCTGCGGCGCTCAACCTCAACCTGACGCGCGCGACGATCAAAATGGAGCATTCGCGCACCTGGCAGATCGACAAATCCAATCCGGTGGACGATCTCATCATCTGCCTGGAGGGGCGCGGGCACTATCTCGTTGATGGCGAAGCAAGGGTACTGGAGCCCGGTGACGCCATGCTTATTTTCCGAGGGCAACGCTTTGTCGGCTGGAACGAGCAGGCCGTGACCTATCGCGGCGTGGCGCAGCATTTCACGCTCGATATTTACGGCCGCCACAACCTGATCGCGCAGATGGACCTGAAACCGAAACTGCGGCTGAGCCGCTGGTCGCTTCTGGAGCCGCTGGTGCGCCACTACCGGCAGAGCGCGCCTCCTTCCTCCGTCACTCTGGGTCAACATCATCTCTTCATGGTGCTTCTGATCGCCTTCATCGATGACGCGTTTCTGGGTTGGGTCGACCGCCCGAGTTTTCAGCCGGAGGGTACGGAAGGCCTCGACCTTGCGGTGATGAAGGCGATCACGATGATTTCCGCCAATCCGTTGGACCCCGACATTGCCGGGCGGGCCACCGATGCGGCGCCCTATAATCGCGATTATTTCCTGCGGGAATTCCAGAAGCGGGTGGGACGGACGCCGCGCAAATATCAGGAGTTCAAACGCATGGAACGCGCCATGCATTTTCTCGAGGCCGGACTTTCGGTCTCGGCAGCGGCGGCGGAGGTGGGTTATGGCGACCCCTATTATTTCTCGCGCATGTTCAAGCGGACATTGGGATTAAGCCCGCGTGACCATATGAACCGGATACGCCGCAGCCGGCACGGCAACCTGATGGCATTTGACGAGCATGAGCAGCAAAGGCTGCTTGCCGACGAAACGGAAAAGGCCCCGGCATAACGGGGCCTGCTCGTTTGAAAGCGCTGGAATTACCGGAACAGTGACGGCAACCACAGGGACAGCGACGGAATATAGGTGACAGCAAGCAGCACCGCGATGCTGGCGCCGAAGAACGGCCAGATCGTCCGCATTGCCTCCCGTATCGATATGCCGCCCACCGCGCAGCCGACGAAGAGCACCGTTCCGACCGGCGGCGTATTGAGACCGATGCCGGCGTTCAGGATCATCACCACGCCGAAATGCACGGGGTCGATGCCGAAGGCCTTTACGACAGGCAGAAGCACCGGCGTGGAAATGATGACCATCGGCGCCATGTCCATGAAGGTGCCGAGCAGCAGCAGGATGATGTTGATGACAAGCAGCACGATGATCGGGTTGTCCGAAATCGCGCTGATTGCGGCAATCATTAACGTCTGGACCTGCAGAAAGGCCATCAGCCAGCCGAAGGACGCCGCCGTGCCGATGACCAGCAGCACCATGGCCGTGGTGCGGACAGCACCCATCACCGCATCCACGAAGCCGTCCCAGTTGAGTTCGCGATAGACCAGCATGGCGACGAGGAAGGCATAGAGCACGGCGATGCAGGAACTCTCCGTCGCGGTGAAGATGCCCGAACGCACGCCGCCGAAGATGATGCCTATCAGCAGGATGCCGGGGAAAGACGCCAGCAGATAATACATCAGCTTCGAGAAACCGGGGAAAGGCTCGGACGGATAGCCCTTGCGCCGGGCGACGATATAGGCCGTCACCATCAGCGCTGCTGCAAGCAACAGGCCCGGAATGATACCGGCGGTGAAGAGATCGGCCACAGAGACATTGCCGCCCGCCGCGATGGAATAGAGGATCATGTTGTGCGAGGGCGGGATCATCAGCGCAATGATGGCGGCGTTGACGGTGACATTAACGGCGTAATCCCTGTCGTAACCGCGTTTTGCCATCTGCGGTATCATCAGCCCGCCCACCGCAGAGGCGTCGGCCACGGCCGAGCCGGAAATGCCGCCGAACAGTGTCGAAGCCACGATGTTGACCTGACCGAGACCGCCGCGCAGGTGCCCCACGAGGCCTGCCGCGAAGCGGATGAGGCGATGGGCGATGCCGCCGCGCACCATCAGGTCACCGGCGAAGATGAAGAACGGTATCGCCATCATCGCGAAGACATTCATGCCGGAATTCATCTGCTGGAACACCACGATGGGCGGCAGGCCGAGATAAAGAACCGTGGCGAAGGACGCGATGCCGAGACAGAACGCGATCGGCGTTCCGATCAGCATCAGCAGGGTGAATACCCCGAAGAGAATGGTGTAAGCCATTTATGCGGCCTCCTGCACGATCACGTCTGCAGCGATTTCCTCGCCGATGGAAAGATCGACGAAACGTTCGGCAGCAAACAGCGCGATAAGGAAACCGCCGCCGATCAGCGGAAAGAAATCCGTCCCGCCCGGCCAGCCGAGAACAGGGATCGTCGCCGTCCATGTCCCCATGGCAAGCGAGGTGCCATACCAGGCCATGCCGGCACCGAAGAAGAAGATCAGCGCAAGGCTTGTCAGGTCCATGCCCTTCTGCACACGCGGCGGCATCATGTAGCGCAGAATATCGAGCCCCAGATGCACGCTCTCGCGCACGCCGACGGCGGCGCCAAGCATGATGAACCACGACATGAGATGCAGCGACAGCGGCTCAGACCAGCTGGGTGAATCGTTGAGAATGTACCGCGCAAAGACCTGCCAGCCGACGATAAGCGTCATGGCGATCATGCCGATACCGGCAATATAAAGCGACGCGTGGCTAAGCGCGCCGAGAAAAGGGCGGATGGCCCGCATGAAGTGTCGCATTGTCTGTTCCTCCCGCATCAACGGCGACAAAAGAAAACCGGCCCTGTTTCCAAGGCCGGTTTCCCACGCGTTACTTGACCGCTTTCACCCGTTCCAGAAGGTCCTTCATCTTCGGATCGGTGACGAACTTGTCGTAGACCGGACCCATCGCGGCGGCGAATTCCTCCTTGTTGACCTTGATGACATTGACCCCGCCGGCCCGGACCTTTTCTTCCGATGCCTTTTCGCGGGCGCTCCACAGTTCGCGCATCTTGCCGACCGAATCCTTGGCCGCCTGGCGCAGCAGCTTCTGGTCTTCCGGGGAGAGCTTGTCCCAGGAGATCTTCGAAATGACGAGGATTTCCGGGTTCAGAGAATGTTCGGTCAGAGAATAGTTCTTTGCCACCTCATAATGACGGGCGGATTCGTAGGATGGCCAGTTGTTTTCGGCACCATCGACAACACCGGTTTCCAGTGAGGAATAGACCTCGCCCATCGGCATCGGCGTCGGGTTGGCGCCGAAGGCCTGCATCATCGAAATCCACAGGTCCGACTGCTGCACGCGGATTTTGAGCCCCTTCAGATCCGCCAGTTTTTCGATGGGCTTTTTGGTGGTGTAGAAGGATCGGGCGCCGGAATCGTAAAAGGCGAGACCGACGAGACCGTGCGGTTCGAAGGCAGCCAGAACCTCATCACCAATCGGACCGTCGACCGTATTGTGCATGTGCTCCGTCGAGCGGAACAGGAAAGGCAGACCAAGAACGGTGGTTTCCTTGACCAGATTGTTGAAAGGCGCGGCATTGACGCGGTTCATGTCGATGACGCCGAAGCGGGTCTGCTCGATGGTGTCCTTTTCGCCGCCAAGAACGGAATTGTTCATGACCTGTATCTTGATACGGCCATTGGTCCGCTCGGCCAGAAGCTCGCCCATATATTTCACGGCTTCGACCGTGGGATAACCGTCCGGATGAATATCGGCCGAACGCAGGGTGATTTCCTGCGCCATGGCGGAAACACCGGACAGCGCGATCCCCATCGCGACGCACATCATGCTTGCAATCTTTTTCATGCTTTCCTCCTCCATTGTTGAAACGGCCCAGCCCCTCCAAGGCTTGTCGGGCCGATTTTTTCACGCCCATCCGGGCCGGCATGCAAAGACCTTTCATGTGAAAAGGATGATGGGGCCTCCCTTCCCCAACCATCCCGGATTGACCTATGACGCCTTGAATGGCGGCAGCTTGAACAGCTCTTCGGGGTTTTCGACCAGCGCCCGATGACGCGCCGCCTCATCCGGAAGCCAGCCAAGCGTCAGTTCCGCAAGGCGGGCATCGTCAGGATAGGCAGCCGTCTCCCGTACAGAATTATGCGGCCAGTTGGTGCCCCAGACGATGCGTTCCGGCGCATGCGCCGCGATCACCCGCGAAAAGGCGGCCACATCCTCGTACGGCCAGCTTTCGCGGGAGCTTTCATAAACGCCGGCGAATTTGAACCACAGATTGCCGCCGTCGATGAGTTTCAGAAGCGCCGCCATTTCCGGCCCATCGGTTTTGAGGCCCTTGAAGAACTTGCCGTGATGATCGAACACCCAGCGCGAGCGGATTTTCTGAAGACGCGGCAGATGGTCGAGAAGACCGTTTCCGTCGAACTGTACCGCCACCATCCAGTCGGCCGCATGCGCCCGCTCGTCCACCGCTTCCAGTTCGGAAAGGTTCACCGCGCCACCCGGCAGATCCATGATACGCGCGCCGACCGCACCCGCGGCGGCAAGCTTCTCCATGTCCTTTTCGCTCGTGGTGGCATCGATGACGACGACCGCGCGCGCCGCCTCGCCCATCTCGGCAACACAGGCCAGCGTATTGCCATTGTCTCGCTGATGGGCATTGCCCTGCGTGATGATGACCCGGTCTATGCCGAGCCATTGCATGAGGCGACGATAATCCTCCGGTCCCGGCAGGGCGCCCGGCGGAAGGCCGGGGCCACCCGGCAAGGCGGGATATCCGGGCAGATACATGTGCATCTGCGTATCGACCGCGCCTTTCGGGAAAGCGGGTCTCGGCGCGGTGCCGCTCAGCTTTCTGACGAGTTCACTCATGGGTCTGGCATCCTGAATTCAACGAGTGCATCCCGGTTGATCTCAATGCCGAGACCGGGACCATCGGGAATGGCGACGATACCGTTCACCGCTTCGAGAGGTTCACTGAGAACCGCCTGACGGAACGGATTATGGGTGCGGTCAAATTCCATGATCGGTTCGATGGGATTGACCCGCACCGGATCAGGCGTCATCGCCGCCATGAATTGCAGCGCGGCTGCGATCTGTACGCCGGTGCCCCAGACATGCGGCACGATGCGCACGCCGTGCAGCGTGGCAAGCGTGGCAATCTTCTGCGTTTCTGAAAAACCGCCGCAGCCGCAGAGATCGGGCTGGAGAATATCCACGGCACCGGCGGAAAGCGCCTGCCACATGCCGTGACGCCCATGCCAGGTCTCGCCGCCCGCAACCGGGATCGGCTGCCCTGCCCGTACACGCTGATAGGCATCGAGCTGTTCGGGAACCACCGGCTCCTCGAACCAGTCGATGCCATAGTCGGCGGCGCGGTTGCCAAGCGTGACGGCTTCGGTGACCGTATAACCGTGATTGGCATCGATCATCAGCCGCATGTCAGGCCCGATCGCCTCTCGAACCGCGGCTATGACCCTGAGGTCTTCCTCGATGCCGAAGCCGATCTTGATCTTGCAGGCGTGGAAGCCGTCAGCGCGGCGCTCCGCCATTTCGGACGCATTGTCTGAAACGCGGTCGACACCATCACGCTTGAAGCTGCCAGTGGCATAGGCGCGCACGCTCTCGCGCCAGCGCCCGCCGAGCAGCATCGAGATGGAAGCACCGTAATGCTTGCCCTTGATGTCCCACAACGCGATATCGATGCCGGACAGGGCCGTAAGACTGAGGCCGCGCTGGCCCTGATCGCGCAAGGCATTATAAAGCACGGCCCAGATCTTTTCGGTCTGGCGAGGGTCCTGGCCGATGAGCCAGCCGGAATAGGCCTGGACCACGGCGGCGTTCGGCCGCGCCGGGCCGAGGCATTCGCCCCAGCCGACGGTCCCGTCGTCGCATTCGATTTCCACCAGAACATGGGCCCGCCGGTCGAAACGCATGGAGGCGCTTTCGAACGGCGTGTCCAGACGATGTTCGAGCAGATGCGTGCGCACTGCCGTGATCTTCATGGCTCCCCTCCCATTAAGCGTCCTCAGGCCTTGCGCTTGTGCGTGCCAATCAGGGCTTCGAGCATGCCGATTTCCTCATTGGTCAGGTCCTTCAGCGGCGCACGCACCGGACCGGCATCGAAGCCCTGCAGGCGGACGCCAGCCTTGATGGCGGAGACGGCATAACCCTTGGCGCGGTTGCGGATCGCCATGAATGGATAGAAGAAATCGACAAGAATGCGCTCGCAGGTGGCACGCTCGCCGGCGCGCAGCGCCGCGTAGAACTCGTTGGCAAGGCCGGGCACGAAGTTGAATACGGCCGAGGAATAGGTCGTGAAACCGGCACCGAGATAGGCTTCGGCGAACAGTTCCGCGGTTGGCATTCCGCCGAGATACATCAGGCGGTCCCCCATCTTGGCGGTGATCTGGCGAACGAGGCCGATATCGCCGGTGCCGTCCTTGAAGCCGACAAGGTTCGGGCACTCGTCGCACAGCCGCGCCAGCGTATCGGCCTGAAGAACCGAGTTGTCACGGTTATAGACCATGACACCGATGCCGACCGACTGACACACCTTCTTGATATGGGCGTAAAGCCCTTCCTGCGGCGCATCGATGAGGTAATGCGGCAGAAGCAGGATGCCATCGGCGCCGACCTTTTCGACAGAGCGGGCGATATCAACCGCAATTTCAGTGCCGTAACCGCAGCCGGAAACGATGGCGGTTTCGCCGGCGACTTCCTTGGCGGCGGAAACGATCGTCGGAATCTCATCCGGCTTCAGCGAAAAGAACTCGCCGGTGCCGCCTGCGGCAAACAGCACCGGCGCCTTGTAACCGGCAAGCCATTCGACATGGGCCCTGTAGCTGTCGGCAGCGAAACGGCCCTCGGAATCGAAATGGGTGACCGGGAAAGACAGAAGGCCGGAGCCGAGAGCCGTTTTGATTTGTTCAGGGTTCATGATTGGTATTCCTTTGAAGTTCAATGACTGAAAGTCACCTAAACGACTTGCCGTATATTTGTCAACAATTCATCATACAAGTTATATGATGAATTTTACAAGCGGGCGCGGCTCAGCGCGCCAGCCAGCCGCCATCGACATTGAGAATGGCGCCATGCACATAATCCGCCGCCGGCGAAGCAAGGAAAACCGCCGCCCCGGCTATATCGTCTGAATGACCCCAGCGGCCAGCCGGAATGCGCTCGAGAATGGCCCTGTTGCGGGCCGCATCCGCGCGCAGCGCCTCTGTATTGTTTGTTTCGATGTAGCCCGGCGCAATCGCATTCACATTGATGCCCTTCGCCGCCCACTCATTTGCCAGAAGTTTGGTGAGACCGGCGACGCCATGTTTTGCAGCCGTATAGGACGGCACACGAATGCCCCCCTGGAACGACAGGAGCGAGGCGATATTGACGACCTTGCCGGGGCGGCCGTTCGCCAGCAGCTCCTTTGCAAAGGCCTGCGTGGTGAAAAACAGCGCCTTGAGGTTGACGTCCATCACCTCGTCCCAGTCCAGCTCGGAAAATTCAACGGAATCGGCACGGCGGATGATGCCGGCATTGTTGACGAGAATGTCGAAACCGGCACCGGCAAAACTGTCTTTTGCCGCCAGCGGATCGGCAAAGTCGATAGACAATGCGCTGGCCTTGCCGCCGTCACTCGCGATGATGGCAAGCGTTTCATCCGGCGCACGACGGGCGGCGCAGACGACGTCCGCACCGGCAGCGGCGAGACCCACCGCAATCGCCTGGCCGAGCCCCGTATTCGCGCCGGTGACGAGCGCCTTGCGCCCCTGAAGCGAAAAGGGGTTCCTCATTTCAGGTCTCCCGGCTGAATGAAGTCCATGTCGGTATAGTCGACATTGTCGCCAGCCATGGCCCAGATGAAGGTGTAGGAGCCGATGCCCGCACCGGAATGAATGGACCAGGGCGGGGAAATCGCGCCTTCTTCA
Organism: Agrobacterium sp. 5Ca39; assembly: GCF_055382365.1. Lineage (NCBI taxonomy): Bacteria > Pseudomonadati > Pseudomonadota > Alphaproteobacteria > Hyphomicrobiales > Rhizobiaceae > Agrobacterium > Agrobacterium sp. 5Ca39. The sequence continues at coordinate 1,323,524 of NZ_AP026437.1, forward strand.
TTTGAAATGAACAGGTGGCGGGTCTCCTGCGGCTCGCCCATCAGGTGCAGCACGCGCGACTTTTCATCCATGCCGAAATAGAGATAGGCCTCCATGCGGCGATCATGAATATGCGAGGGAATGGTGTTCCAGACCGAGCCGTCCTCCAGTGTCGTATATCCCAGCACCAGCTGGCAGCTTTCCATGACCAGCGGATGGATGAACTGGTTGATGGTGCGCTTGTTGGAGGTTTCGGTTGCACCAAGCTTGACCTCCTTGCTGTTCGCCAGCGTCACCAGCTTCGCCGGCAGGCTGCGATGCGCCGGGCACGAGGTGATATAGAATCGCCCGGCGCCGTCGAAGGTCACCGCGCCGCTGCCGGCACCGAGATAAAGCACGTCACCGCGGTTCAGCGTGTAGGTTTCGCCGCCGGCGCTGACCGTGCCCGCCTCACCGATGTTGACGATGCCCATTTCACGCCGATCGAGGAAGGAAGGTGTCCTGGTTTCCTCCACCTTGTCGAGCGTCAGCGGCTTTCCGTCAGGCACGGCGCCGCCCATCACGAAGCGGTCGTAATGGGTGTAGATCAGCCTGACTTCACCGGAACGGAACATGTCGCTGGCGAGGAAATGCCGGCGGAGACCTTCGGTATCCAGCGTTTTTGCATATTCCGGGTTCACGGCCTGCCTTGTTTCGACGGTCAGCATCAAACTCATCCTTCATGATTGTTGCGTATGGCACATAATATATGTTATCCGCTTTTTGTACGATCTGTATGACAAGGTCAAGAGGCGCTGCCATATCTGACTGCGTCGATGACGTATAATGCTGATGGAGAATTGCGATGAAACGGCTTCTTGTTACCGGTGCGGCAGGCCAGCTCGGCCGCGTCATGCGCGAACGCCTCGCACCGGTGGCCGAGATCTTGCGCCTCGCCGATCTTGCTCCGCTAGACCCGGCAGGCCCGAACGAGGAATGCGTGCAGTGCGACCTGGCGGACGCAAATGCCGTGGATGCCATGGTCGCCGGTTGCGACGGGATTATCCACCTTGGCGGCATATCGGTGGAAAAGCCGTTCGAACAAATCGTTCAAGGCAACATCATCGGGCTTTATAATCTCTATGAAGCCGCCCGCGCCCACGGACAGCCGCGGATCGTTTTTGCCAGTTCCAACCACACGATCGGTTATTATCCCCAGACGGAGCGTCTTGGCCCCGACGCCCCCTTCCGACCGGACGGGCTTTACGGCGTCTCCAAGTGTTTTGGCGAAAACCTGGCCCGCATGTATTTCGAGAAGTTCGGGCAGGAGACGGCGCTTGTGCGCATCGGTTCCTGCACCCCGGAACCCACCAATTATCGCATGTTGTCCACCTGGTTCTCGCACGACGATTTCGTATCGCTGATCGAAGCGGTATTTCGGGCACCGATCCTCGGCTGCCCCGTTGTCTGGGGCGCGTCTGCCAATGACGCCGGCTGGTGGGACAATTCGCATCTCGGTTTTCTCGGATGGAAACCCAAAGACAATGCGGAGGCCTTCCGGCGGCACATTGCCGAGACAACGCCGAAACCCGACCCCGGCGATGCCATGGTGCGGTTTCAGGGCGGTGTTTTCGTCGACAACCCGATCTTCAAGGCGACGTGAAATGCGGCAGGGAACGTTCCCGGCAGGCGGTGGGATTGCAAGCCGGGCCGCGAATAACGTATCGAGGAACGGTAGACGCAACCGATATTTTTAGAACGGCGACGAAGATGACAAGAACGACGACCTCCGAACCGGCAGCGCCACAGGCCAAAACGCTTGTGGTGAAGGTTTCGGAGGAACTCCGCAGCCAGATCGCCAAGGGCCGTTACAAGACTGGCGACCGCCTGCCATCGGAAGCGCAGATGACGCAGGAATTCGGCGTGAGCCGAACCGTTGTGCGCGAGGCGATTGCTTCCCTGCGCTCAGACGGTCTCGTCGAACCGCGTCAGGGCGCCGGTGTCTTCGTACTGGAGCCCGCCCCGGTCGAACGGCGGCCTTTCCATAATGTCGATCTGGCCCGCGTCTCCTCGCTGATCGAAATGCTGGAACTGCGCACCGCGGTGGAAGGCGATGCCGCGGGCCTTGCTGCGATCCGCCGTTCGCCGGCGCAGGAAGAAAAGATCATCGAGGCCTTCGACGCCTTCCGCGCCAGCGCCGCCAAGGGCAGCCCGACGGCCGAGGCCGATTTCGCCTTCCATCTGGCCGTTGCCGAAGCGACCAACAATCCCCGCTTCAGCGAGTTTCTGCAGGTGCTCGGCCCGACCGTCATTCCCCGCCGCGCCGTGGCCGAAAACGGCTCCGAGACCGTGCTTTCGCCCGCTGATCTCAGCCGTCTGGTGGGAGAGCACGAGGCGATACTGATCGCGATACAGGACGGCGACGAGGAGGCGGCGCGAAGCGCCATGCGCAATCACCTGAAAAGCAGCCAGATGCGATACCGCGCGATGTTGCGCGCACCGCGCTGAGATTGCCGCCCGAACCGCATTGACTGAGGAGAAAGATATGCAGCAGCTTCCGACCTTCCCCACTGTTTCGCCCGACGATGGCGTAGAACGCACCGTGCTTTCCGAAGCGCCCGAACTGATGGTGGTATCGTTCCGTTTCAAGACCGGCGCGGAAGGCAAGCTGCACAGCCATCCGCATGTACAATCGACCTATGTCGCCAGCGGCAGCTTCCGCTTTTACCGTGATGGCGAGGCCTACGACCTCAAGAAGGGCGATAGCCTCGTCATTCCCGGCCATATCGAGCATGGCTGCCTGTGTCTGGAAGAGGGCGAACTGATCGACTGCTTCACGCCGCGCCGCGACGATTTCCTCTGATCCGGCGATCAGTCCGCAGATAAATCCCGCAGGGTGCGTGGCAGGCTGTTCATGCACTCTGCGCCAGACGCGGTGACGAGGAACTGGTCCTCGATCATCAACGCACCCACGCCTTCCCCATAAAACGGCGCTTCGAGCGCAACGACCATGCCGGGAAGGATGACTTCCGGATTGTCGTGGGAAAAGAACGGCCATTCCTCGATACCCACGCTGCCACCAACGGAGTGGCCGAAGTGGCCGCGATAATATTCACCGAAGCCGTCCTTGCGCATCGAGGCCAGCATGGCGGCGTGCACTGCACCGAATGTATTGCCCGGGCGGAGCGCGTCCAGCCCGCGGGCGAAGGCCGCTTCCAGAGCCTTGAAGATATCGCCCGCCAAAGGCGAAACCGGCCCCCATGAAAAAGTCCGCGCGCCATCCGAAGAATAACCGTCCACCAGCGTGCCCACATCGGCCTTGATCAGCGCACCCGGCGCGACCGCTGCCGTCATATCTGACAAGGCCGGGCCGACCGAAATGAAGTCCCAATGCCCGCTCAAAGAAAAACCGGATTTCGCGGCATATGCCTGCGCGCCGGATTTCCAGGCGGTAGAGAGTTGACCAAGAACTGCCCCCGGTCGGACGGCGGCTGCCATCTCGACCAGCCCCGCCTCGGCTGCGGCTGACGCCTGCCTGAGAAGGTTGATCTCGCGTTGAGATTTCACCGCCCTCAGACGTTTCAGCACCGTCGAACCATCAACCCAGTTCACCTCGGGCAATGCCTGACGCAGCGCTAGGAAATCGGCCGCGGGCATGAATTCAAGGTCGGCACCGATGCGCGCCGCGGACAGTCCGCGCTCCCGCAGCAGATCGGAGAGCAGGCCGAAGCAGGCGGTACGATCGAATGTCTCCGGCCGCGGCCCACCTGAATTGTTGCGGCGATAGGCATCATCCACCTGCGCGATGGTGTCCACACCCGAAAGATCGACCAAATCGATCCAGATGCGATGGCAGCGCAGATCAATATCAGGTGCCGCCCTCCTGATGATCGGCGCGGCATGATCACTGACGACGGCGGCCAGCCCTGCCCCGGCATCGGCAGGCACCAGCGCAATTGCGGAACCCGCTTTGCCCCACATGGTCGCAACACCGGCAGGCGCACCAACCGCATAACGAAAGGCCTCGGGCTGGAACAGTACCAGCGCATCAATCTCCGCCTCCCGCATCAGCTGCTGGGCGCGGCCTCGGTCGATATCGCTCATGGGAACTCCGGTGATTGTTTGGCGGCAGGTTTGTGAACCTACGCTTTAGCAGTCACCGGGATAGGAAAGAAGGTGGAAGATGATGTCTCAACCCTGAGATTCATCAGTGTGAGCGAGCGGATGCCCCTTGTTTCTTCTCCCCGCCGGGGAGAAGTCCGCGGCAGCGGGATGAGGGGGCTCGCTCTCCGAAATCCGGCAACGTTCCCCCCTCATCCGACCCTTCAGGCCACCTTCTCCCCGGCGGGGAGAAGAAATATGCCGCAACGGCTTGACCTATCCGAAAGAGGCGGCAGATAAATCCTCAGCCTCAATCCACTCTTACGCCTCCAGCCACTTCACCTGCTCGTCCGTCAGCGCAATATCGAGCGCCGAAAGACTATCCTCCAGCTCCGCAATCGTGCGCGGCCCGATCAGCGGGATGACCGGGAAAGGCTGGGCGATGACATAAGCGAGAGCGATATGGATTGGGTGGCGCCCGAGTTTCTGCGCAAGCTCGATCGCCCGATCGCGACGGACGAAATTGCGGTCGGAATACCAGACGCGGACGATTTCCTCATCGTCATGCTTGTCCCGCCCTGCCCGCTCGGTGAAGAAACCGCGCCCCTGGCTGGACCAGGCGAAATTGGGGATTTGTCGGGATTTGAGCCATTCTTTCCATTCGTCATCCGATGCCGCCACGCAGCCCGCCCAGATGGGATCGAGCATTTCGGCAAGCGAGAAATTGTTGGAAAGCGCGCCGGGGGCCTGTTTGCCGTTCTTCTGCGCGTAAGCCGCGGCCTCATCCATGCGTTCGCGCGTCCAGTTCGAGCCACCGAAAATGCCGCGAATGCGCCCGCGCCGAACCTCGGCATCCATGGCATCAACGAACTCGCCCACCGGGACGTCGGGATTATCGCGATGCATGAAATAAACATCGACATAATCCGTCTTCAGACGCTCCAGCGAATGATCTAGCTGTTTGGCGATCATATCGGGATAGCAGAGCGGCGAATGCGCACCCTTGCCGATCAGCACGATCTCTTCGCGCGGCACGTTGCGGCTGGTGTGCCAGTCGCCGAAAATCGCCTCCGTTTTGCCGCCGCCATAGACATAGGCCGTATCGAAGAGATTGCCGCCCGCCTCGTAAAACGCATCGAGCGTCAGGGATGCGGAAGCGAAATTGGGGAAAAACTCGAAGCCGAGCGCGACTACCGAAGCGGGCTTGGCAAGGCCCGGTATCTGCCGCTTCGGGACCGTATTTCCGGATACAACCTTACCACCGGCTATATTGGCGATGCGCGACGTCGCCTTTTCGACGCTGTATTCCAGCCCGACGGAAGCCCGCCACTGGTCCATGACGCGCAGGTTGCCGAGGCTGTCCGCCCAGGCCATGCCGGGTGCATCGAATTCCTTTTTACCCTGGCGAATTGCTTCGCCCGCCGCATCGACCTCGAAGGAATAAAGCCAGCGATCCTCCGGCAGCTCGATGGTTTCCACCTTGTCGCCCCTGATGATATCGATCCGCCCGGTGCCGCCCTTGTGGCCGGCGGCAAACCAGAAATCCCTGACCTCGATCCGGCCGTCCGAGCCGATGATGCGCAGCACATTGTCCTGCGCCGCCATGATCGAGCACGAGACTTCGGCGACGATCCCGTTTGGGAATTTCAGCACGGCCGAGGCCCATTCATCAACGCCCGACTGGCCGAGATGGGCAGCACCCGCCACTTTTTCGGGCTCCGCAAAAGGCTTTCCATCCACAGCGCCTGCGATCATCCGCACCATGGAAACCGGATAACCGCCGACATCGAGAATGCCGCCGCCCGCGGTTTCATTGGCGAAGAGCCGGTGATCGGCCCGGAACGAGCCCATGTTGAAACCGAAGCTGGAGCGGATGATGCGGATATCGCCGACCGCGCGGGCTTTCACCAGTTCCAGCAATTTCGCCGTCTGCGGATGCAGGCGATACATATAGGCTTCACCGGCAAAAACGCCGCCCTTTTTCGCCTCATGGAAAATGGCGTCGGCGTCATAAGCGGAAATCGCGATCGGCTTTTCCACCAGCACGTTTTTGCCCGCCCGGATTGCCTTGATTGCCCACTCGGCATGGCCCGTATGGGGCGTGGCGATATAGACCGCGTCGATATCGGGATCGGCAAGCAGCGCATCGTAACCCTTCACAATGCGCGCGCCGGAAAAAGCTTCGGCAAGGCCGGGCTTGTCCGGATTGCGAGTGGCGATGGCCTCCAGCCTGCCGGTGCGGGAATGGGCGATACCGTCAGCAAAGGTTCTGGCGATGGTGCCCGGGCCGATGATGCCCCAGCGGATCGGTTGTTCGGTGGTCATGAAATCCTCGTCTTTCGTATCGGTCTTGGGTGCTTGGGAAAGGGTTCAGCGCAGGCGTTCGCCCTTGCTGTCGAAAAGGAAAGCCCGGCGGGCGGAAAGGCCGACCGTCAGCCGGTCGCGATTGCCGACATCACGCGATTCCGGCCGCTCGATGATGAGCTGCTCGCCGCCTTCGGTTCGGGCATAGACATAGCTGGTATTGCCGAGATGCTCGGCGACATCGACATGCACGGTGAGATCGGCATCGCCCCCGCCCGCATCGGCAAAATGCTCCGGCCGGATGCCGAGCGAGACCCTGGCGCCCTCGTTGACGCGCTCTTTGATCGGCAAAGTCAGCCGCACCGCAGGATCGCTGTCGAGGGCGAGCGTGACGCTGTCGGCGCCGCCGCCGATGACAGTGGCGTCGAGAAAGTTCATCTTCGGCGAGCCGACAAAGCCGGCGACAAAGCGGTTGGCGGGATCATCGTAAAGATCGAGCGGCGCACCCACCTGTTCGATATTGCCCGCCCGCAGGACCACGATCTTGTCGGCCAGCGTCATCGCCTCGGTCTGGTCATGCGTCACATAGATCATCGTGGTGCCGAGTTGCTTGTGCAGGCGCGAAATTTCGACGCGCATCTGCACCCGCAGTTCCGCATCGAGGTTGGACAGAGGCTCGTCGAACAGGAAGACCTTCGGCTCGCGCACAATGGCCCGGCCGATGGCCACACGCTGCCGCTGGCCGCCGGAAAGCTGTTTCGGCCGGCGATCCATCAGTTCATTGATCTGCAGGATTTCGGCGGCGCGGTTGACCCGCTTTTCCGTATCGGCCTTTGGGTTGCCGTTCATCCTGAGGCCGAAGGAGAGGTTTTCGGCCACCGTCATATGCGGATAAAGTGCATAGGACTGGAACACCATGGCAATGCCACGATCGGCCGGATCAGCATCACTGACCGTCTTGCCGCCAATCACGATATCGCCGCCGGAAATATCCTCCAGCCCCGCGATCATTCTGAGAAGCGTGGATTTTCCGCAGCCGGACGGGCCGACAAAAACGACGAATTCCCCGTCTTTCACCTCAAGGTTGGCGCCATGGATCACCTCCAGCGCACCGTATCGCTTGACCACGTTTTTGAGCGAAAGTTCCGCCATGCGGCCTCCCCTTACTTGACTGCCCCGGCTGAAATGCCGGCGATGAAGTGACGCTGCAGGACCACGAAAACCACGAGAATGGGTGCGGTCAGCAGCACCGCGCCGGCCATGATGCCGCCCCATGACACCTTGGTGAGCCCGATAAGGGTGCCAAGCGCCACGGGTGCGGTCATCATTCCTGGGCGGGAATTGATGAGAAGCGGCCAGAGGTAATTGTTCCACGAGGCCAGGAAGAGAATGATGGAGAGCGCCGCCATGGTGGGTCGCGCCAAGGGCAAAGCAATGCGCAGGAAAATCTGCCATTCCTTGACGCCTTCCACCCGCGCGGCATCGAAAAGCTCCGTCGGCATCATCGAGAAGGATTGCCGCATGAACAGCACGCCTAGCGAGTTGAAGAGCGGCGGCACGATCAGCGCTACCCAGGTATTGGCGAGCTTGAATTCCCGCGCCACCATGATGAATTGCGGAATGACGACGACTGCAAACGGCAGGGTGATGGTGCCGAGAATGATGGCGATCACCACGCCGCGTCCCGCAAAACGGTACCGCGCCAGCGCCCAGCCCGCCATCGACGTCAGGAAGACCGAAAGGACGGTGTAGATGCAGGCGACGGTGATCGAGATGAACATGGCCCTGAGGAAATTCGTATCCGCCTGCAGGTTGTTGAAATTGTCGATGAAGTTGGTGGACGGCACCAGAACGATATCGGGGCTGAAGATGCCGTAATCCGGCATGGTCGAGAACACGAACATCATCCACAGCGGAAACAGCCAGATGACGGCAAGTGGCGTCAGCACCGCGTGCAGCGCGATCTTTTGCCAGAAAAGCGATCTCGATTTCGATCTCATTTCGGCTCCCTCCCGACCCAGAGATTAAGCAACGAAATGGCGATGGCGAGCGCCGCCATGGTGTAGGCGATGGCCGAGGCGTACCCGAAATTGAGCGAGGTGAAGCCCTGCCGATAAAGGAAGAGTCCCAGCGTTTCCGTGCCGCCGCCCGGCCCGCCCCTGTTGGTGATGAGGAAGGGTTCGGCAAAGAGCTGCATGGTGCCGATGACCGACAGGACAACGCAGAACAGGATGATGGGCTTGAGGAGCGGCAGCGTGATATGAAAGAACTGCTGGCGCTTGCTCACCTTGTCCAGCGTCGCCGCCTCATAGACATCGCCGGGGATCGATTGCAGACCGGCGAGAATGATGATGGCGTTATACCCCGCCCAGCGCCATGTCACCGCGATGATGACCAGCGCCATGGCCGCATTGGCATTGTCGAACCACGAGATGGACGAAAGGCCGACTGACGTGATGAGCTTGTTGATGATGCCAAAATCGGCGCTGAACATCAGCCGGAACACCGCCGCATAGGCCACCTCACCGACAACGACAGGCGCGAAGAAGGCAAAACGATAGAGCGGCCGCGCCTTCAGCAGCGGCGAATTCAGGAGCACCGCCATGACGGTGGCGAGCGCGATCATGACCGGCACCTGAATGACCAGAATGATCAGCGTATTGTAGAGCGCGTTATAAAAAGCCGGATCGGAGACGAGCCGCCCCCAGTTCATGGACGGTGCAAACCGCCACGGGTTAATGCGGGTATTCTGGAACGACAGCATGAACGAGCTGATGATCGGCCAGACCCAGAAGGTGGCGAAAATCAGGAGATAAGGTGCAAGGAACGCATAAGCGATCCTGTTCCTAGACGGCATGACGACCTCCAGATGCCGGGCATGGACCGGATAAATGGAAAAGCTTGAAGGCCTGCCCGATTTCGAGGGCGAGACCATTGCAGGGCGGTGCGGCCTATTTCTTCTCCCCAAGGGGGAGAAGGTGGCCCGAAGGGTCGGATGAGGGGGTTAGCTCGCGATCTATCACCAACGTTGCCCCCTTCTCCCCATCGGGGAGAAGAAGCCCGTGGCACCCGCTCGGTCCTGGCCGCCGGCTTACTGCGCGACAGGCAGCCCCGTGGCCGTTTCGATCTGCTTTGCCGCATCATCGAGCGCAGCCTTCGCATCGGGATAGCCACCTGCGAAATATTTCGTCTGCGTCGCCTTGTAGATCGCATCCGCATCGGACTGGAATGCCGTGCCGCGGCTTGGAACGATCTTCGGCAGCGTGGCGAGAATATCGGTCCAGACCGCCTGCCCGCCCCAATAGGGGTGCTTCTCCTTCACGAAGGGATCGTCGATGGCTGACAGCAGCGAGGGAACGAGGCCGAAGGATTTCAGCATCGTCACCTGGCCCTCATTCGTGGTCAGCGCGTAATCGATGTATTTCCATGCGGCTTCCTTGTGCTCGGACGTCGAACTGATCGCCAGCGAAGACCCGCCGAGATTGGCCGCATGCGGACCGTCAGGCGTGAGGCTCGGCATCAGATAGACGCCCCATTTGCCCGCGAGATCGGGCGAGCCGGAGCGGATCGTGCCCTCGTACCAGGCGCCATACATCTGGCTTGCCGCCTTGCCGGCGGTATTGGCCTGGATCTTTTCATCCCAGATCGCCGCCGTGATGATGCCGGCGTCCTTCATTTCCTTGACCTTTTCAAGGGTCGCGACACAGGCGGGCTGGTTGATGGTAATGTTCTGGCCATCGGTCGAAAAGTAACCGCATCCCTGCTCATTGGCGATCATGCGGAACCATTCGCTATCGCCGTTGAAGTCGGCCTGCGCCATGACCGTTCCGGGATTGGCAGCCATGACCTTCTCGCCGGCGGCGATGAAATCATCCCAGCTCTTGATGGTGGCCGGATCGACGCCCGCCTTTTCATAGAAGTCGCGGCGATAGAAAACCGCTACCGGGCCGGAGTCCCACGGAACCGCATAGGCTACACCGTCAACCTCCAGTTCCGTGCGCTTGAAATCAGGAAAAAGCGCCTGTTTCTCCGGCGTATAGCCAAGCTCGGTCAGATTGGCGAAACAATCGGGAAAACGGCTCCAGAACAGTTCCGCTTCGAAATTTTCAATGGTGACGATGTCAGGAAGACCATCGCCCCCGGCGGCGCAGGCGGCCAGCGTCTTGTCAAAAACCTGATTGTTTCCAAGGTCTTCAACGACGATCTTGATATCCGGATTCTGCTTGTTGAAGCCCTCTACCGTGGATTTCAGCGCGGAAGCCGCGACATTCCAGCTCCAGATGGTGACGGTCTCGGTTTGCGCGAAAGCCGGGGCTGCAAGAAGCAGCATGGCCGTAGACGCGCCAAGAAATTTCAAGCACATTGAAAACCTCCCTTTTTCAATTGCCGTTCTTCAGCGAACATGGGCACATTACCGGCGGCAGGAAATCTGTCTCGTAAAAAGGGAACATCGATTTGGCGGAAAGTAAGATTGCTGAAAGAGCCTTCTACCAGCCGGGTGCAAGCAGCATCGAAGGCATGCCGACAACCCTTCAGCTTTTTCACAATCACCCGCCCATCATGCTCAGGCCACACTGGCACGCGCAGGTGGAGGTGAATTACGTGATGGCGGGATCGGTGCATTATCGCATGGGCGATCATGACCTTACGCTTAATTCCGGCCAGATGTGCATCTTCTGGGGTGGCCAGCCGCACCAGATGGACCACTCTTCCGACGATTCGTTTTACGCCGGCGCGCATCTTCCGCTCGTGCACTTTTTCCGCATGCGCCTGCCCGCTACCGTTTCGAGCCTGCTGATGGGCGGTGCGACGATGGTGAGTGCTGAGACGGACAAGGCAGACGCCGAAAATTTCGGCCGCTGGTTTCGCTATGTCACCTCCGGCGACCCGGCGAAAGCCCAGCACGCGGTGGAAGAATTGCTGCTCAGGGTCGAGCGGATGTTCCTCGAGCCATACGCCGTCATATCCTCCGCCGCCAGCGGCAAACGCAGAGAGAATGATGAGGGCATGGCGCCCTCCATCGGCGTGGTACGCATGTGCGATTTCATTGCCGCCAATTTCCTCGACGATATCGACGCAACCGACATCGCCCGCGCCGCCGCGCTTCACCCGAAGTATGCGATGAACCTGTTCCGCAAATCCACCGGCATGACGCTGATCAAATATCTGACCCTGCTCCGTCTTTCGCGCGCGCAGGCCATGCTGATGACGGGCAAGGACAATATCCTGCAGATCGCCATGGAAAGCGGTTTTGGCTCGGTCAGCGCATTCAACAAGGCATTCCGCCAGATATCAGGCATGTCGCCTTCCGATTTCCGCCGCGACATGCGGGCGGCGGCGGCTTAGGGTATCCTCCTCATTCGTGTGCTCGTCACAGGGATGAGGTTGAGTGAGCCACCCAACCCTAGCCACCCATCTCTTCAAAATCGGGAAAAGCAGCGCTGCGTTGCCGCGCCGCCTGGCGATAAGCCCGGGGCGAGCTGCCCAGCATTCGCCGGAACATCGTTGTAAAAGCGGGGATGTTTTCATAACCGGCATCCAGCGCCACGTTCGTCACGGCCTCCCCCGCCGCCAGCCGCGGCAGGGAGGCGAAGATGCAGGCCTGCTGACGCCATGTGGCGAAGCTCACCCCCAGTTCCTTGCGAAACAGACGCGTGAAGGACCGGCGGCTGATGCCCATGGCCGCCGCCCAGTCATCGATCTCCACCCGCGCCACGGGCCTGTTGAGGAAATCCCGGCAAAGCGCTGCCAGCCGCTGATTGTCCGGAAATGGCAAACCCAAAGGGCGTTCCGGCAGGCGGTTCACTTCATCCAGCAAAAGTGCGCGCACGAGACCCTGCCGGTGAAAAGCAGCTGGCTGATGTTCCTCGGCCAGCAATTCGGAAATCAGGCTCGAGGCGAGATCTGTTATTTCCACGACCCTTGGAGACGTTGCCTGGAAGAGATCGGGATGGACGTAGATGGAGTGCATCTCGACATTGGAGATGACTTCGGCCTCATGTTGCAGACCGGCGGGAATGAGCAGCCCGTGACCCGGCGGTATCATCCAGCGCCCATCCGCCGTGCTGACCAGCACCACCCCCCGGCGCGCGCACCATATCTGCACGCGACTATGGTTATGGGGCGGAGTGCGATGCCCCGTCGGATAGATGCGATGGAGCGCCAGCACCGGCTCATTGGTGCCGTCGATCAGTTTCAGGCTGCGCTCATGCTCCTCGAGCGTCACACCGACTGTCTGTCGCGATTTGATTTTTGCCATTTGGCCCACTCACAAAGAAACTCGTCCAGAACACAAATGCAGGCCAGACACAATATGAATAAAAGCGGGAGCAAATAAAGACATGTTTCCCGTTTCATCGGCGGGGATCTGGAGAGGATAATTCATGGCCACCGTCACCAGCACCGGGTTCAACCCGCAACGCACGGCGTTTTCAATCATCGCAGCCGCGAGCTTCTGCCATATGCTGAACGACATCATGCAATCGCTGCTGACGTCGCTTTACCCGTTGCTGAAAGCCAATTACGCGCTCGATTTCGTACAGATCGGACTGCTTACCTTCGCCTTTCAGGTCACGGCATCGCTGCTGCAGCCGGTCGTCGGCATGGTGACAGACCGTTGGCCCATGCCGTTTTCCCTGCCCGTGGCCATGCTCTCCACCTGCGCCGGCCTCATCACGCTCGCCTTTGCCCATAGTTTCGAGGTTCTGGTGATTGGCGCCTGCCTCATCGGCATCGGCTCGGCGATCTTCCATCCCGAAGCCTCGCGCGTTGCCCGCCTGGCATCCGGCGGCCGCCATGGTCTGGCGCAGTCCTTCTTCCAGGTGGGTGGGAATACCGGCACGGCCATCGGCCCGCTGCTCGCCGCCTTCATCGTCATTCCATTGGGCCAGTCGAGCCTCAGCTGGTTCTCGCTGATTGCGCTCCTCGGCTTCGGCGTGCTGTCCTGGGTCGGCGTCTGGTATACCCGCCACCGCCGCGCAACCGTCGGCAAGGCTCCGGCCAGCCGCGCCCTGCCGCTCTCACGCGGAACCGTGATGATGACGCTTCTGGTGCTGGTGGTTCTGACCGCCACCAAGAATGCCTATCTCGCCAGCCTGTCGAGCTACTTCACCTTCTACACCATCGACAGGTTCGGCCTTGGCGTGCAGGACGCGCAGGTACTGCTGTTCCTCTTCCTCGGGGCTTCGGCACTGGGCGTGTTCTTCGGCGGCCCGATCGGTGACCGTTTCGGCTCGCGCGTCGTCATCTGGTTCTCGATCCTCGGCGTCATTCCCTTCGCGTTGATGCTGCCCTATGCGAACCTGTTCTGGACAGCCGTTCTGGTCGTCGTCATCGGCTTCGTCTTCTCTTCCGCTTTCTCGGCCATCGTCGTTTTCGCGCAGGAGCTTGTGCCGGGCCGCGTCGGCCTCATCGCCGGCATGTTCTTCGGTTTCGCCTTCGGTTTCGGTGGCATCGGGGCTGCGGTTCTGGGGGTCTATGCGGATAAGGAAGGCATTGAATTCGTCTACCGCATCTGCTCCTACATGCCGCTGCTCGGCCTTTTGACGGTCTTCCTGCCGAAACTGCCGAGCCATCGCTAAAAGCCTCGCGTTCAACGCTTTTCAACACGGCGGTCACCTGTGATACTCGGGTGACCGCCGTATTCCGTTGAGCAAAGCCCTACCCATGCAAATCCCGATAAAATCGATCCTTGTTTTCCACGCTGCGGCAAGGGCGGGCAGCATTTCCCGGGCGGCGGAAGAGTTGAGCGTGACACCTTCGGCCGTTTCCCAGCAGATCCAGCTGCTGGAAGGCCAGCTCGGCACGACGCTGATGGCGCGGACGGGCCGCAAGGTGACATTGACGGAAGCGGGCGAGCGCTATTTTTCGATGATCACCGCCCAGATCGAGCAGATATCCGACGCCACCGACAGCATTCGCGGTTTCCGTTCCGTCACGGCACTGACGATCCGGGCGACGCCGACCATTTCCAACAAATGGCTTCTGCCGCGTCTCGGCTCCTTTCTGGAGGAGCATCCTGAACTGGAAGTGCGCTTGGACGGCACCAACGAGCCGACCGATTTTTCGCAGGAGCTCGTCGATGTGGAGCTGCGCCACGGCGATGGTCGTTGGCCGGGCCTCTTCGTGGAAGGGCTGGTGGAAGAGGAATTCCTGCCGGTGTCCTCACCGGACTATGCCGCCACCGGAAGCCTTCAGGCTGCCGATCTGCTCGAACTGCGGCTCATTCATTCGGTGAAGGCGCAGGCGCAGTGGACGCACTGGTTCCCGATGGCGGGCGTGCATTCAGACAAAAGATGGCGGCGCGTGCTGTTCGACCGCAGCCATATGGCCATCGACGCCGCGGCCGGCGGTCTGGGCGTCGCGCTGGAAAGCACGCTGATGATGGAACGGGAACTGAGTACCGGAGCGCTTGTCTGCCCCGTCATCGACGCACCGCGCATCAAGCTCGTTACCCAATGGATCGTTTGCCCGCATTCTCACCTGCGGCAGCGAAAGGTGACGCTTTTCCTGGAGTGGATGCGAAAACAACGCGACGAGTGGCGTGACCGTCGCGTTGTCTGAGTTTTTCAGGCGTACTGTTTCGGCTCAGTAGAGACCCATCAGCCGTATCGGCCCAAGCGTCAGGATCGGGAAAAGCACCAGCGCAAATATGGCAAGCGTCAGCACCGTCATCGGCGCCAGCGAACCGCGGATGACATCCTCGATCTTCATGTTCGCGACCTGGGCTGCGGCAAACAGGCAGACCCCGACTGGCGGCGTCACCAGCCCGAGCGTCAGCGTCATGACAGTGACGATCAGGAAATGGATCGGATCGATACCGAGCGCTTCGACCGGCGGCATCAATACCGGAATGAGGATGAACATGGCGGGGATCGCTTCCATGAAAATGCCGATGATCAGCAGGAACACGAAGATCACGAGCATGCCCGTCATCGGCCCGAGGTTCATCGCCTTCAAGAGTTCGGCGACCTGTTCCGGCAGGCCGTCAAAGGTGAAGACCCAGGCAGCCAGCTGCGAAGTGGCGGCGATGAACAGGATGGTTCCGGAAATGCGTGCCGTCGAGATGAGGATTTCCGGCAGTTCGCGCACCGGCAGCGTGCGGTAGACGATGACGCCGAGCACCGCGACATAAACGACCGCGATGGCAGCGGCTTCCGTCGGCGTGAACAGGCCGCTGGCGATGCCGATGATGAGGATCAGCGGGGTGAGCATCGGCAGGATGGCGCGAAGTCCGGTGATGACAACCAGACGGAAGTTGAAGGGGGTCGGCGGGTTATATCCGTAGTGCACGGAATAGAAGTGATTGAAGACCAGGAAGGCGAAGGCGATGAAGAGGCCGGGCACCAGGCCCGCGATCAGCAATGTGCCGATGGACACGTTGGCGATGGAGCCGGCAATGACGATCAGGATCGACGGCGGAATGATCGAGGAGAGCGTGGAGGTGCAAAGCGTCATGCCGACGGCATAACCCTTCGGGAAGCCATGCCGCTCCATCGCCTTGATCTCGATGGCGCCGACAGAGGCGATGTCGGCGACGGACGAGCCGGAGACACCGGAAAAAATCACCGAAGAGATGACGTTGACGTGACCGAGGCCGCCGGGCAACCAGCCCACCATGGCCTCGGCGAAATCGAAAATGCGCTCCGCAACACGCCCCCGCTCCATGACGGTGCCGACGAGGATGAACAGCGGCACGGCGACGAGCAGGAAGGAGTTCATGGACGAGAACATCGTCTGCGACAGCAGGTCCATCGGCATGGAGGTAAAGAGCCAGAGCGTGCCGACGCTGGCGAGCGCCAGCGCAATGGCAAGCGGTACACCGAGCATGCTGAGACCGAAAAAGGCGACGAGAAGAAAGACCGACATGGATCAATGTCCTGCTGAAATGGAGATGTCGGCGTGTGCGATCTCGTCCGCCGGCAGGCCAAGCTCGGGGAGCGCGATGAGCTCCCGGCGGCTGCGCAGCGATTCGACGATGGCGAGCACGGCGATGATGGCGGAAACCGGCAGAACGATGCCGATAGTCCACATCGGGATGGGAAGCGTGGCGGCGGTTTCGTTCATCATGACCTGCTGGCGCACCATGGTCAGGCCCGTCCAGCCCATCATGCCGAAGAAGAACACGGATGAACCGACGTAGATCGGCACCGCGAGCCGCCGGAAGAAGCGGTGAAACAGCACGAGAAACACCACAACACGGGCGCTTTCAACGGTGCGGAAGCCGGCGGCGAGGCCCAGAAACACCATCCAGATGAAGAGAAAGCGGGTCGCTTCCTCGGTCCAGGGGAGAGGACTGCCGATGAGGCGGCCAATGACCTGGAGGAGCACGACGATGAGAATGCCGGCGCAGGCCGCGCCTGCGGCCACATCGGCGATGAGTCTTACGATGGTGCCGAGCACCGAAGGTTTCGTATCGTTCATGACAATACCCTTCCACTGCTGAAACCGGATATCCGGTAAAACGAATGCCACCCTGCCCTCACGGCAAGACGACCCTGCCTGACATTTGGGAAGGCCGGATCGAAACCCGGCCGTCCGTTTGCGGAAAGGTCAGTTCGTCTTGAGGAACGCCTGCGTCTTGTCGAAGAAGGCCTGATCCTTCACCAGAGCGGAGAATTTCGCCGAAAGGCCGGCCGCCACGGCCACGAAAGCCTTGCGCTCGTCATCGGTCAGCGCGTTCACCTCCATGCCGTTCTTTTTCAGCGTTTCCAGTGACTTGTCGATATCGGCAGCGTCGTTCTGCGCCTTCCAGGCCTCCGTTTCCACGGCAGCCTCCTTGAGCGCGGTCTTGAAGTTCTCATCAAGACCTTCAAAACGGGCAGGATTCATGCCCAGCACCCAGGCGTCGGCGATGTGGTTGCTGATCGTCAGGTATTTCTGCACCTCGTAGAGCTTGGCGCTGACCGGCACATTGACCGGATTTTCCTGCCCGTCGACCACCTTGAGCTGGAGGGCATTATAGACTTCGGCAAAAGCCATCGGCGTCGGGGCGGCCCCCATGGCGCCGAAGAATTCAACCCAGAGCGGATTGTTCGGCACCCGCAGCTTCATGCCCTTCAAATCGGCTGGGGATTTGATCGGCGCCCTCGAATTGGTGATCTGGCGCAGCGGCCGTGACCAGAGATCGAGCCCGAGAATGCCGATCTTGCTCAGATCGCTGGAAAGCTCCTTGCCGAGATCGCTGTCGAGATAGACCCGGAGCTGGTCGATATCGCGGAACTGGTAGGGGATGGCGATAGCTGTGAATTTCGGGTTGAACGTCGCGTAGAGCGATGTCGAATTCAGGAGCATGTCAAGCGAGCCGCCGGCCAGCTGCTTGACGCCCGCCGAAGGATCGCCGCCATAAAGCGTACCGTTGGGGAATACCTTGATCTTGAGCTTGCCGTCGGTCTTTTTTGAAACCAGTTCCGCGAACTTGTTGGCGGAAAGCGTGATTTCGGAATTGTCTGCATCCGGCGTCGACAGCGTCAGCGTCTCGGCCCGTGCAATCGATGCGACCAGCATGGTGGCGGCAAGGGCCAGCCCGTAAAGTTTTGAAATTTTCATGTGTTCCTCCCTTTGTTGTGTCTTAAACAGTTTCGAGCGTTCCTCCGAACGCATTCATGCGCTTAATTTCAAGGATCACACCGCTGTGATCAAGCTCGCCCGCGCCATGCTCGACCATGGAGCGAAACAGCCGGTCAACCTCCTCGCTGACCGGTAATGTCAGGCCGCGGCTTCTGGCGAAGGCCAGCGCCGTGGACGTATCCTTGACCTGATATTTCGCCGGCCCGCCGGGGCGGAAATCGCCCTCAACCATGCGTTTTCCGTGCTGACGGAAGACGGTGGAATCGGCAAATCCGCCAAGCAGGGCGTGGCGCACCTGTGCCGGGTCCGCTCCCCCTTCTTCCGCAAGGGTGAGAGCTTCGGCAACGGCGCAGATTGTCGAGGCGACGATCAGCTGATTGGCAAGCTTGGCCAGAGAGCCGCAGCCCACCGGCCCTACGTGCGTGACGCGGCCAAGACAACCGAGGAGCGGCCGCAGCGCATCCACATCCCGCTGTTCACCCCCGGCCATGATGGCGAGCGTTCCTTCGATCGCTCCCTTTTCACCGCCGGACACGGGCGCATCGACATATCTGACGCCGCATGCCATGGCGGCTTCAGCCTGTTCCATCGCAATTTCAACGGGAATGGAACTCATGACCAGCAGAACCGCACCGGGCTTCATGGCTGAAACGATGCCCGGCGAACCGAGCAGAACATCGTTGCAGACCGGCCCGGAACTCAGCATGCAGAGCACCACATCCGCTTCGGCCGCAGCCTCGGCAGCCGTTACGGTCGGCTGGACGCCCTTCTCCGCCAGAACCGCAGCCTTGTCGGCACTGCGGTTCCAGGCCTTGACGGAAAACCCGGCCTCTGCCAGGCGCGCCGCCATGGGTGCGCCCATGATACCCGTACCGATAACGGCGACCTGGCGGATGTCTGCCATCGTTTCCATCCTTCAAAGCCATTGCCGGTTCAGGAAGCGCACCGGCAGTTCTTCTTCGATAAGCGCCGGAAACGCCTCGCGGAAGCGGTCGAGATGCGGTGTCTTCAGGTGGTCGTCAAAAGCCTGTTTGTCGTCATAGACCTCGTAGAACACCACATTGTTTCCCGTTTCCGGCCGCACCACGTCGAATTGCCGGCAACCCGGTTCATCACGAACCGAATGGGTGGCGTCATCACGCGCAGCGTCGAGAAAGGCCTCCATCGCGTCGGGCTTGACCCGAAATTCCGCTATCACCACGAAGGCCCCCTTCGACATGTCCTGATCCCCGCCCGTCACGCCGCAGCGTCCTTTTGCGGGCGGAAGCGGTTTTCCATGTCCTGACGCAGCTTCACCACGTCGAGATCGTTGACCAGCTCCACATCGTCGAAGCTGACGATCTGGTCTTTCCTGATGGCGCGCTTCAGCTTGACGTTATGGGCGAGGCCGATCGGCAGCGCTTTCATGTCCAGGCTGCGGGTCGCTGGAATGGCGTTCGCCCAGACCGCATAACCGCCCTCACCGTCCAGCATTTCGCCGGGCTGCATGTCCTTCTTGGCGGTGGCGACGGCATCGCCGCGGAACTCCTTCGAGCAGCCGGTTGCCTCGTTTCGCAATACGGCAGAGAGCACGCTGATCGAGGTTTCGAGTCCGATGATATGGAACGGACGCCACATGGAGGCATACCAGCCGGACGGATCGGTCAGCAGGCCATATTGCTTGAAGCAGGCGCGGGCATATTCATTGTGCGCCTTGAACGTGACGAAGACGCCGTAACGGATGTTGTTGAACACCTCGCGTCCATCCGGTTCCTGGCTTGCGGCGATATCCACCAGGCCTGAACGGGCCATGCGGCCGCCATCGGCGGCGGGACGGAAAACACGGGCGAGATCGTGCAGGCCGGCGGGCGGGAAAGCCAGACCGTCATCCGGGCAATCCAGCCCCGTACCATTGGCGACAGCCGCCATTTCGATGGCTGCCTTGGTGCCATCGGTGAAGGAATTATACATTTTCGGATTGAAGTCGCCCTTGGCCACTTCCTCGTCCGTCCAGCCGAAATAACCCCAGACCGTGTCCGGCGTCGAATAACGGTAACGCGGCTCGAAGTTCATGCCCTTGCCCGCGGAAACGACCTCGAAGCCGGTGGCGCGCGCCCAGTCGACAAGCTCGCAGATCAACGCCGGCTGGTCGCCGTAAGCCATGGAATAGATCAGGCCCTTGGCGCGGGCCTTTTCGGCAAGGATCGGGCCGACCATGACGTCGGCTTCGACATTGACCATGACGACGTGTTTGTTGTGGTCGATGGCGCCCAACGCGTGGCGGGCACCGGCCAGCGGATGGCCGGTGGCCTCGATGACGCATTCGATCTCACCGCAGGCGAAAAGCTCGTTCACGTCGTCGGTCACATAGGTCTTGCCGCTCTTCAGCGCCTCGGCGCAGCTCTTCGCATCGTAGCGTTCCTTCGGCCAGCCGACGCGATCCAGCGATTCCTTCGCCTTTCCGACATTGAGGTCCGCAACGGCGACCATGTGGAAACCGGCGATGCGCTGCGCCTGCGCCAGCACCATGGAGCCGAACTTGCCCGCGCCGATGAGGCCGACGCGGACAGGCCTGCCGCCGGCCGCACGTTCTGACAGAAGAGAATAGAGGTTCATGTTTCATCATCCTTCGCTGGGGAAATTGCTGGCGAGAATGTCCAGTCAGCCCGGCGAAAACCATGCGATACCGCGGCTGCGAGGCTCCCCTCACGGCACCGGAGACATGGCAATCTGACGTTCCTCCCGAAGCCCGGCACACCTGTGCGCCGGCTCTCGCGGTCGCCTCCCAAAGCAACCTTGAGAACAGAGTAGGAGCGTTCAAATATTAGTTCTATTTAGAAAATCACATTTTTATTTTAGTTTTTCTAACGATCCTCAGGCCGATTTCCGCAGCATCAGATCGGCGCTGAGCAGGATGCGCTCCCGCATTCGGGTGGCATCGTCTGCCTCCTCGTTCAGTTTCTGAAACAGCAGCTCGATCGACAGCCTGCCGATCTCGTTGTAGTTCTGCGCCACGGTGGTGATGGGCGGGCAGGCATAACGCGCCAGCGGATGATCGTCGTGGCCAGCGACCCTCAGATCGTAATCGGCGCCGTGGCCGACCCTGATGCCCTTCTGAAAAGCCGCGGCGATGACGCCGAAGGCGATGCGGTCATGGGCGCACAGGATCGTCCGCGACGGCAGAAGCGTGCGCCGTTCCAGAAGCCGGCCTGCTTCCTCGAAAGCAAACCGTTCAAACTCCCATGTGATGTCGCCCGGGACGTTAATCACATGTGGCTCGAAGCCGAGCTGTTGCATGGCCTCTACATAGGCCGTGCGGCGCGTGGCGGCATTGGTATTGACCTGCGGCATGTCGAAGAAACAGGGCGGTTCTCCCGACCGGCAGAGATAATCCACCATCAGTCCCACGCTCTGCCGGTTATCGGTGCCGACAAAGGCGGACGTCTCGTCGAGCGGCGAATCGACATAGACGATCGGGACAGTGGCCGCGAGTTGCTCCAGCGTAGCGCGATGGGATTTGACGCCAAGCGGCGCGATGATGGCACCCGCCACGTTCATCGACTTGAAGGTGCGGATGGCGCGGTCTTCGATTTCGGGCTTGCCGTCCGATGAAAGCACGAAGGCCAGAAACCCGGCTTCGCTGGCGATGAGCTCGATACGGCTCGTGAGCGCCATATAAAAGGGGTCGGTGGAACTCGGGATGATGATGCCGATGATGTTGGAACGGCGGCGGTTGAGGTTGACGGCGAAAATGTTCGGCCGAAACCCGGATTTCTTCAGCGCATCCTCGATGGCATCCCGCGTCTTCTTGCGGACCGAGGCCGGATCATTGAAGTATTTCGAAACGGTCGGGCGGGAAAGGCCGACAAACTCCGAAAACTCCTCCATCGTCCTGATAGATTTGGCCAAAGTGCTTGCCCCCATGAACGTCACAGGTGGCACTTTACATCGACGGGCCTTCGCACGAAAAGCCGGTTCGATGCGGTTATCAACGGCCAAACGATCAATCGGCCGCAAATTAGAGTTTTATAGTGGCCGGATCGGACAACTCGAAAGCTCCGGTCCGTCCCTGCCAGGGCGCAAGGTCGACGGGGGTCGACGGCCAGAACCGATGGCAAGCTCGAGCTCAGGCTCGGTCAGGCCCTTTCATCACGCCGATGACAGCAGGGTGATCCCGGCCTGAATGACACGAGCGAAATCAGGGTGGCCGAAGCCACCCTGAAACTTTTCGGCTGAACGGCGGTCTTATTGTCCGAGTACAGCGGCCGAGATGGTCTCGATATTGTGGTTGACCATGTCGATATAGGTCGCGGCCGGGCCATCGGCCGTGGAAAGCGCGTCGGAATAAAGCGTGCCGCCAACCTTCAGGCCGGTTTCGCTGGCGATCTGGTCGATCAGCCGCTTGTCGGTGATGTTTTCGACGAAGATGGCCGAAGCCTTGTCGTGTTTGACCTGGTCCACCAGCTTGGCGACATCGGCGGCAGAGGCTTCGGACTCCGTCGAGATGCCCTCCGGCGCGAGGAAATTCAGGCCATAGGCATGCTCGAAATAACCGAAGGCATCATGCGAGGTGATGATGACGCGCTTCTCCGGCGGGATCGCGGCGATCTCCGTCTTCACCTTCTCGTTCAGAGTGGCAAGCTTGGCGACATAGGCGTCGGAATTCGCGGTATAGGTCGCGCAGCCGGGTTTGTCGGCCTTGCAAAAGGCGCCGGCTATGTTCTTCACGTAGATTTGGGCATTCTTGATGGACTGCCAGGCATGGGGATCGTACTCGCCATGATGGTGATGTCCTTCATGGCCATGGTCGTGATCGTGGGCGTCAGCCGTTTCGTGCTTGTGGCCGGCTTCCTCCGCCTTGTGGTTGTGAGCCTCCTCTTCCTCGGCCTGAGGATGGGCGTGGCCCGCGGGCTCGTCGGAAAGCTTGAGCGGCTCGACACCCTTGGTCAGCTCGACAACTGGCGCCTTCGTGCCGCTCGTTTCAATCAGCCGCTTCAAAAAGCCCTCGAATTCCAGGCCGTTGACCAGCACCACATCCGCCTTGCTGACGGCGACAGCATCGGCAGGGCGCGGTTCGTAGACATGGGCATCGCCATCCGGCCCGACGAGCGTGGTGATCTCCACACGATCCCCACCGACATTTTTCGCGAAGTCGGCGATGATCGAGAAGCTGGCGACGACCTTCAGTTCGGCGGCGGAAGCCTGCGCCGTCAGAACCGGTGAGAGGGAAAGAAGACTGGCGCACGTGGCTAAGCGGAAGGTTTTGAACATTGGATTCTCCTGTTTCAAAGGCTGTTTTCAGGCCGTGCGGTGGCGGCCGGAACCGAGAAGATCGATGAGCACGCCGCGCGTGCCGAAGAGGATGGAGAGCACATAGACGGCGCCCGCCGAAAGGATGATCGCCGGGCCCGATGGCAGCGACGCGTGATAGGACAGGACAAGACCCGCAAAGCAGGACACCATGCCGATGCCGATGGAAATGAAGCACATGGGCGCGACGCGGTTTGACCAGAAGCGGCTGGCGGCAGCCGGCAGCATCATCAGCCCGACTGAAAGCAGCGTCCCCAGCGCCTGAAAGCCACCCACGAGATTGAGCACGACGATGCCGAGGAAGAGGAAATGCACCGGGCTGCCCCATCTGCTGACCGAGCGCAGGAAGAGCGGATCGAGGCATTCCGCCACGAGCGCCCTCCAGAAGGTGATCATCACCGAAAGCGTAATGACACAGATGCCGCCGATCAGTCCGAGCGCCTCATTGTTCAGCGCCAGCACCGTGCCGAACAGAACGTGCATCAGGTCGACGCTGGAGCCACGCCATGAGACGAGCAGCACGCCGAGCGCCAGCGAAATCAGATAAAGCGCGGCGAGAGAGGCGTCCTCCTTCTGAACGGTGAAACGCGACACCGCGCCTGCCCCCAGCGCGACCACGAGGCCAACGACGAGCCCGCCAATCGTCATCGGCAGAATGTCCAGCCCATAAAACAGAAAGCCGACAGCAGCGCCCGGCAGGATGGCGTGCGACATGGCATCGCCCGTCAGGCTCATGCGGCGCAGCATCAGAAAAACCCCGACGGGGCCGCAGCTGACCGCGAGGATCAGCGCACCGGCAAGCGCACGCTGCATGAAGACATACTGGATGAAAGGATCGATGAAGATATCAGCCATGGCTATTCGAATTCGCGTGGAAGTGGGCGTGGGCGTGCGGCGGCGCCGCCGGATCCGGAGGGAGCGGAGGGGAAGCCGGCGCGCACCAAGGCGCATTCGCCTCCCACGCCTCATGGAAATGTCGGGCCTGGCGAAGATTCTCCGCCTGCAGGACTTCAGCCGTTGGACCAAGCCCGACCAGGCTTCGCGCCAGGAAAAGCGTCTGGGGAAAATGCTGCTGCACGAGCTGGTGATCGTGAAGTACGGCCAGAACGGTGCGCCCTTGCGCCACCCATGCCTTAATCAGCACCAGCAGGTCGGTCACCGTCCGCTCATCGACGGCATTGAAGGGCTCATCGAGCAGAATGAGCTGCGCATCCTGCAGCATGGCCCGGGCAAAAAGGGCACGCTGCATCTGGCCACCCGAGAGGGAGTCGATATTTCGCCTTTCAAAACCGGACAGTCCGACCGCTTTCAGCGCTTGGTCGATCGCCGTCCGATCTTCGGAACGGTGTCGTCCGAGCAGGCCGCGTCTCGGCCAGAGACCGAGGGCCACAAGGTCTCGTACTTGAGCGGGAAAGGACCGGTCCAGCTCCGACTGTTGCGGCAGATAGGCGACGGAGATCGCCGGACTAACCCGACATTCGCCGCCAAGCGGCTTCAAAATGCCGGCAATGCCTTTCATCAACGTGGATTTTCCCGAGCCGTTGGCGCCGATAACGGCGGTAAGCGAGCCGCAGGCAATACTACCATTGAGATGGTGCACCGCCGCCCGGCCGGCATATCCAAGGGTCAGATTTGAGAAGATAAGGCACGGATCGTTCATCGATCCCTCCGGAAGCAGGATGTCATTCGATGACCCTTGATATGTAATGTTATTACATTCGTCAAACGAATATGTAATGAAATAACATTTACTGGTGGAGGCGGACTGGCACGCTGTCCCCTCCGGCGGTAGGCCGTTGCTGGCAAACGGCGAATTATTCATCCGGACGCGTAACCACCACGCTCATGCCGAAGGCAATTTCTCGCTCACCTGTTGACACGCCCCGTATATGTAATGTTATTACGTTACATATGGTAACGATGCGCGCCGGGTCGTTTCCCAATGCCCCGATGTGCCCGCCGAGGTCCACTCGAAACACGTTTACAGAACGAGGTCCAAATGTCGAAAAAACTACCCGTCACCGTGCTTTCCGGCTTTTTAGGCGCTGGCAAGACGACGCTTCTGAACCACATTCTCGCCAATCGCGATGGTTTGCGCGTGGCCTTGATCGTCAACGACATGAGCGAGATCAATATCGATGCGGCGCTGGTTCGTGACGGCGGGGCCAATCTCTCCCGAACCGAAGAGCAATTGGTGGAAATGACCAATGGCTGCATCTGTTGCACCCTGCGTGACGATCTTCTCAAGGAAGTGCGGGCGCTGGCGGAGCAGGACCGTTTCGACTATCTGCTGATCGAATCGACCGGCATCGCCGAGCCGCTTCCCGTCGCCGCGACGTTCGATTTCCGCGACGAGAATGGTCGCAGCCTTTCCGATGTTGCCCGGCTCGACACGATGGTGACGGTGGTGGACGCCGCCAATCTTCTCAACGATTACGGTTCATCCGACTTTCTGGCCGACCGGGGCGAAACGGCGGGTGACGGCGACAACCGCACCATCGTCGATCTTCTGGTGGAGCAGATCGAATTCGCCGATGTCGTCGTGCTCAACAAGATCGGCACTGCAACGCCAGAGGAGCGGGATGCCGCCCGCAAGATCATCATCGGGCTGAACCCCGATGCAAAACTCATCGAGGCCGATTTCGGCAAGGTGGCGCTGAAGGAGGTTCTGGGCACTGGCCGCTTCGATTTCGCCAGGGCCGAAGAACACCCTCTCTGGTTCAAGGAATTGCATGGTTTCAAGGACCACATTCCCGAAACCGAGGAATATGGCATTCGCTCTTTCGTCTATCGTGCCAAAAAGCCTTTCGACCCCGTGCTGTTCCAGCGTTTCATCGATCGCGCCTGGCCGGGGGTCGTGCGCGCCAAGGGTTTTTTCTGGCTGGCGACGCGGCCGCGTTATGTGGGAGAGATCAGCCAGGCCGGCGCCCTGGTTCGCACCGGCAAGATGGGTCTCTGGTGGTCCGCCGTGCCGAAAGAGCAATGGCCGCGCGAAAAGCAGTTCCTTGATATGATGAAGCCCTATCTCGACCCGGTCTTCGGCGACCGCCGGCAGGAAATCGTCTTCATAGGTTCCGATCCAATGAATGAAGCCCGCATCCGCGCCCAGCTCGATGCCTGCCTGATAGACACGGATGCCTTCACGCCCGATGCCTGGCGGCACATGCCCGATCCTTTCGCCAGCTGGGACCGGCAGGCGGCTTGAGCGGTAGCTACCGATGCGGGGCAGTCGCAAACCGTCACTCCGGATCAGGTCTGTGTCCAGCGCGGTCAAGTCCTTGATCGCGAAAAACTCTTTTCACGGCGCAGACGCGCCGTGGCTGGATATGCCGGATCCAGTCCGGCATGACGGAGGAGAGGCTTCATGAAAAATTCAACGTCACCAGCGCGAGCACCACGTATCGCCCCACCTTGGCGATGGTGACCAGCAGCAGAAACACCGGCAGCGGCTCTTTCATGATGCCGGCCGCAACCGTTAGAGGGTCCCCGATGATCGGCGCCCAGCTGAGCAGCAGGGACCATTTGCCGTAACGCCGGTACCAGTTCTGCGCCCGTTGCAGCGCAGCCTCCCCGACCGGGAACCAACGTTCATGTCGAAAACGTTCGATGCCACGGCCAAGCAGCCAGTTGGCGAAGGACCCGGCGACATTGCCGACGCTCGCCACGACAACCAGCAGCCAGACGGGCTGGGATTTCAGAAGAATGAGCCCCGCAAGCGCCGCCTCCGACTGCATGGGCAGGATGGTCGCCGCAATGAACGCCGTCAGAAACAAACCCGCATATACAGCCAGATCGGCCATTCCGTGCCCTTCATCATCCGCGAATCCCATCGCTGTCCCTGAAGTGGCGGATAAGGGCCGCGGCGGTCAAGCGGCTCTGCCGCGTGGAGGCGGGTTCTCAAGCTGAATTCGCGGCAATGGCGCGCACAATATCGTCATGATCCACCGCGAGAAGCGCCTTGTGGATGGATAATTGCCGGGTCGTACCGGAAACGGCGAGGATGACGATCACCGTTTCCCGTGGCGGGCAATCCGGCAGCGCGCAGGAAAGCTCGCTGACGGTAATACTGTCTTCCGGCTTGAGTTGCAGCAAATCGCGTGACCATTGCTTCAGAAGACGGGCGTGCGAGATGATCGCGGAGCCACTGCGTGCAAGCGGATTGTTCATGCCCTGCCCTTTCGCCTTGCCTGCGCGGCCAATGTGTCGAAAAGCTCGCGAATGGGCTTTTGCGGCATGTCCATGCCGATCAGCACGATACGTGTCGAACGATCTTGATCCGGCCAGCGCTCCAGGCGGGTAAGCGGATAAAGCCGATGCTGCACCGCGTGGGCGACAACCGGTCGCTCCGGATCATCCGTCGCCCCGAAAATTCCCTTGAGCCGCAGAAGACCGGAATGCACATTGCTGGTGACGAGCTCGAGAAAAGTCACAATCGCCTGAGGGTCAAAAACCCCGTCAAAGGTGAGATTGAAGGCCTCGACCCCAACGCCGTGGCGGTTGACATCGTGCTGATGGGCCGCATGAAGGCTCAGCCTGTCGGCCGCGAGCCATGCAGGCGCATCCTCCGGCTTGCCACACAACGAATAATCCGATGCGTTGAACAACGACATCAGATCGAAATCGGCTGCATTGCGATCATGAAACGAGGCTGCGGGATTGAGATCGGCGAGGCTTTCGCGGTCCAGCGCCGCGTCATCGGCCAGATCGGTCTTCGTCAAAACGATGTGGTCGGCAAAGGCAAGCTGTTTCCAGCCCTCAATGAAGCTGTTGAGCATCGTCGGGCCCGAGACAACGTCGAAAGCCGTCACCACACCCGAAAGATGAAAATGCCGGGCGACGATGTGATCCCGCAGGCCCAGCGCCGGTGTGCCGCCGGCGATGAGGCTGTTGATGATCGGCGCAGGATCGGCAAGACCGGTGGTTTCGATGACAACCCGCGAGACATCAGGCATTATCCCTTCCAGAATGGCCTGATGCAGTTCGTAAAGCGAGGTGCGGATATCGCTCGTGGCGGTGCAGCAGATGCAACCCGTCGTCGTTCTGAAATATCGTTCGGAACCCGTCCGCACCAGACCGTGATCGATGGGTACCGAGCCGAATTCGTTGACGATCACGGCCGCATCCCGCATGGCCGGCTCAGCCAGAAGCGCGTTCAGCAAGGTGGTCTTGCCTGCACCGAGAAAGCCGGTAAGCAGGGTAACCGGCACCGTTCGCAAAGATGGCAGGCCAGCCGAATCGTCCCTGCGCTCAACCGCCTTTTTCGGCTTCAATCCGAACACATCCACCTCTTCGCCCGCACAAATTCACAGCAATACAATAGGTAATGTAATAACATATCAATGGCAACTATTGGATTTCGACAGGAGCGAATCCAGCGAAGACACGCGCCGGTGGCCAAGCGCATGAAAAAACCGCGGAACGAAGGAAATGGAATAATAAATCCGTTTCCTTCACTTTCGTTTTAATCGTTCCACGTTCTATTGCATTTTCGTTAGAGTTCGCTTTTAATCAGCAATGCTAATACAGAAAAGATCGCCCGCAGCCATATCGAGGAGGATAGGCTGCAATTAAGGGGCTGTATCTTTTACTGTTTTCATAATGGGAGGAATCGCCTTGAAAAAACTCAGCTACCGCCTTGCTGCGGCATCCGCGCTTTCGTTTTTTGTCACATCGAATGCATATGCTGTGACAGAGATCCAGTGGTGGCACGCCATGACCGGCGCCAACAACGAAGTCGTGGATTCGCTTGCCAAGGAATTCAACGACAGCCAGAAAGACTACAAGGTCATGCCCGTCTTCAAGGGCACCTATCCCGAAACCCTGAACGCCGGCATCGCCGCCTTCCGCGCCAAGCAGGCGCCTGCCATCATTCAGGTCTTCGATGCCGGCTCCGGTGTCATGATGGGTGCTGCGGGCGCCATCAAACCGGTAGCGGACGTGCTGAAGGAAGGCGGCTACACCTTCAACAAGGATGAATATCTGGCAGGCATCGTCGCCTATTATTCCAAGCCTGACGGCACCATGCTGTCCTTCCCCTATAATTCGTCCTCGCCGATCCTCTATTACAACAAGGATATCTTCCAGAAGGCCGGCCTCGATGCCGCCAACCCGCCGAAGACCTGGCCGGAAGTTTTCGATGCCGCCAGGAAGATCAAGACCAGCGGTGCCGCGCAATGTGGTTTCACCTCCACCTGGCTGACCTGGATCCAGACCGAAAACTTCGCCGCGTGGAACAACGTCTCCTATGGCAGCAATGAAAACGGTCTCGGCGGCACCGATGTGAAGCTCGCCGTCAATGCGCCGCTCTTTGTCGAGCATTTCCAGGCGATTGCCGATCTGGCGAAAGACGGTGTCTTCCGTTATGGCGGCCGCACTTCGGAAGCCAAGCAGCTCTTCATGTCCGGCGAATGCGGTATTCTGACCGAATCCTCCGGCGGCCTTGGAGATATCATCAAGACCGGAATGAATTACGGCATCGGCCAGCTTCCCTATTATGAGGGCCATGGCCCGCAGAACACCATCCCGGGCGGCGCCAGCCTCTGGGTCTTCGGTGGCAAGAGCGATGCCGAATATAAGGGCGTAGCGGAATTCTTCCACTTCCTCTCCCAGACCAGGATCCAGTCTCGCCTGCATCAGGTCTCTGGCTATATGCCGGTCACGATCGCGGCCTATGAGGAAACCAAGAAATCCGGCTTCTACGACAAGAACCCCGGCCGTGAAACGCCGCTGCTGCAGATGATGGGCAAACCGCCGACAGAAAACTCCAAGGGTGTGCGTCTCGTGAACCTGCCGCAGGTACGCGACATCATGAACGAGGAGTTCGAGGCGATGCTGGCCGGCAAGCAGGATGCGAAGGCAGCACTCGACAAGATAGTCCAGCGCGGCGACGCGGCCATCAAACAGGCCGCCGGCAATTAAACGATCCCCTGCCCCGCCCGCATCCTCTGACAGATGCGGGCGGCATTTCCATGTCATCAGGAGATCGCCGTGCAAAGCGTCGTATTCCCCAACAAGATCCTGCCCTATCTGCTGGTCGCCCCGCAGATCATCCTCACGGTGATCTTTTTCTTCTGGCCGGCCAGCCAGGCGCTCTATCAGTCCACCATGCGCGAGGATGCCTTCGGGCTGAACAGCAATTTCGTCGGCCTGGCGAATTTTTCCGCGGTACTTTCTGATGAAAGCTACCTCAACTCTCTGCAGGTCACCGTCGTTTTCAGCATCCTCACCGCGCTTGTCTCCATGGGGCTGGCGCTGCTGCTGGCAACGGCGGCAGACAGGGTGGTGCGCGGCAAGGGCTTTTACCGCACCATGATGATCATGCCCTATGCCGTCGCGCCGGCGGTGGCCGGCATGTTATGGCTTTTCATGTTCAATCCGGCCATGGGAACCTTCTCTTATATCCTGCGTCGCAACGGCATCATGTGGGACCCGCTGCTCAACGGCAATCAGGCCATGCTGCTCGTCGTTGCAGCGGCTGCGTGGAAACAGATCAGCTACAATTTCCTGTTTTTTGTCGCGGGCTTGCAGGCAATTCCTAAATCATTGCTGGAGGCCGCCTCCATTGATGGCGCGCGCGGTTCGCGGCGCTTCTGGACCATCGTTTTCCCTCTGCTTGCGCCGACCACCTTCTTCCTTCTGGTCGTCAACACGGTCTACGCCTTCTTCGACACCTTCGGCATCATCCATGCGGTGACCGGCGGCGGCCCCGCAAAGGCGACGGAAACGCTGGTTTACAAGGTCTATAATGATGGCTTCGTGAACCTCAATCTCGGCTCATCCGCCGCGCAATCCGTGATCCTGATGGTGATCGTCATCGCGCTCACCGCCTTCCAGTTCCGCTTCGTCGAGAAGCGCGTGCATTACGGCTGAGGACGTCCTGATGATTGAAAATCGCCCCATCGCACGCGTGATTGCCCATCTGATGCTGGTGCTCGGCATCATCATCGTGGCCTTTCCGATCTACTACACCTTCATCGCTTCCTCGATGACGTCGAACGACATCATCCGGCCGCCCATGTCGCTGCTGCCAGGCGGCCATCTCGGAGAAAACTATACCGACGCCATGGTTGGCGGCGTGGAAAGGGTCGTCGGCGTCAGCCTCGAACGGCTGCTGTTCAACAGCTTCGTCGTGGCGCTGGCCATCGCCATCGGCAAGATCATCATCTCGTTCCTGTCCGCCTTCGCCATCGTTTTCTTTCGCTTTCCCTTCCGCATGGGCTTTTTCTGGATGATCTTCATCACGCTCATGCTGCCGGTGGAAGTACGCATCCTGCCCACCTACAAGGTCATCGTCGATCTGGGCCTGATCGACACCTATGCGGGGCTCACCCTGCCGCTGATGGCTTCAGCCACGGCGACCTTTCTCTTCCGGCAATTCTTTCTGACAATTCCCGGTGAAATGGTGGAAGCGGCGCGCATCGACAATGCGGGTCCGTTCCGTTTCATGCGCGATATCCTGCTGCCGCTGTCGAAAACCAATATCGCGGCACTTTTCGTGATTCTCTTCATCTACGGCTGGACGCAATATCTCTGGCCGCTGCTCGTGACCAACGACGCAAAGATGAACACGATCATCATCGGCCTCAAGCGCATGGTGGATTTTACCGATGCCTCGACGCCCTGGAATTATGTGATGGTGACGGCGATCCTCGCCATCATCCCCCCTGTTATCGTTGTGGTGCTGATGCAGCGCTGGTTCGTCAAAGGTTTGGTGGAGACCGAGAAGTAATGGCAAAAATTGCGCTGAAAGACGTCCGCAAGGTTTATGGCGGCAATGTCGAAGCCATCAAGGGCGTATCGATGGACATCGCCGATGGCGAAATGATCGTGCTCGTCGGTCCCTCCGGCTGCGGAAAATCCACCTTGTTGCGCATGATCGCCGGTCTGGAAGGCATTTCCGGCGGCCAGATCGTCATCGGCGACCGCGTCGTCAACGATCTGGAACCCTCAGACCGCGACATTGCCATGGTGTTCCAGAACTACGCCCTCTACCCGCATATGACGGTGCGCCAGAACCTTGCCTATGGCCTGAAGAACCGCAACACGCCGAAGGAGGAGATCGAGCGGCGTATCACGGAGGCGGCCAAGGCTCTCGAAATCGAGCAATTCCTGGAGCGCAAGCCGCGCCAGCTTTCCGGCGGCCAGCGCCAGCGTGTGGCCATGGGCCGCGCCATCGTGCGCAAGCCCGCGGCATTCCTGTTCGACGAGCCGCTTTCCAACCTCGACGCCAAGCTGCGCGTGCAGATGCGCGTCGAAATCCGCCGCCTGCAGCGCTCTCTCGCCACGACAAGCGTTTACGTGACCCACGACCAGATGGAAGCCATGACGCTCGCCGACCGGCTGGTGGTGCTGAATGCCGGCCGCATCGAGCAGATGGGCACGCCGATCGAGCTTTACGAAAAACCGGCCACGACCTTTGTCGCCACCTTCATCGGCTCGCCCTCGATGAACCTGCTGAACCACGGGACGGCGACGGCCAACGGCTCTTCCGGTTGGTCGGTGATGGAAAGCACCGCACTGCCGCAGGGTGCTGCCACGCTCGGCATCCGCCCGGAAGACATCACCCTTGCCAGTGAGGCCCCCACCGACGCTGCATTTACCGGCACCGTGCAGGTGGACGCCGTGGAACTGGTGGGTGCGGAAAGTTACGTGCACGGCTCCTTCGCCGACGGCACCACCATCGTCTTCCGCGTCCACGGCCGCTCGCAACTGCGCATCGGCGAAACGCTGAAAATCGCCGCCCAGGCAAAGGATTTCCATCTGTTCGATTCGGCGGGGAAGCGGATTTAAGCCACTGCGGGATGCCATTACTGCGACGTCCAGCATCTAAGTAATGGCGTCCCGTCGTGTTAGCCGCCCTTTCTCGCCGTGAAATGAAAGGTAAGGACATCACCTTGATAATGCTCGGAAAGCAAAACGTCCTTCATTCCGTTCCGACTGAACGCTGCGAGGATGGCGATAGGATCATATTCCGACATTCGCATTGAAAGTGTATTCCAGCCTTTTCCACGCAGGAATCTGTATGTTGCCGCCAGCACTGGCACATTGTGGCGCAGGTGATAGCGTAGACGGTCTG
Source organism: Agrobacterium sp. 5Ca39 (assembly GCF_055382365.1). Taxonomy (NCBI): domain Bacteria; kingdom Pseudomonadati; phylum Pseudomonadota; class Alphaproteobacteria; order Hyphomicrobiales; family Rhizobiaceae; genus Agrobacterium; species Agrobacterium sp. 5Ca39. The sequence goes on from NZ_AP026437.1 coordinate 1,356,819, forward strand.
ACAAGCGGCGTTCAGGCCGTTTGACGCTCGCCTGGAGAATGGCGACACCGCTGGGGCCGACCTTAGACAGCAACTTGTCGATCAGCATCACTCCCCTCCTGGCATCTACGTGCTGGAGAACGATATAGCTGAGGACGAGGTCAAATTCGCCCGAAGCGTGACTTAAATCGTCGTCTGAAGGGACCATTTCGACATTTTTGACATTGTATAACTGGCAATTCTTAACGGCTTCGGCACGCATGTCTGGAGATAGTTCAACGCCGATTACGGTTTCAAAACGGGACGCAAGCGGTATGCTCATTCGAGCCACCCCGGCACCGAACTCAAGAACACGCCCTTTACCCAACGGCCCGCAATACTGTTCCGCACGACCCAGCATCCAAGAGACATTGGCTTCCCCGGTTGCGAAGAATTCCCCCTTCGTTGCCTCGATATTTGAAGTGTGAAATCGGTCTTCGGAATACACGCCGTAATATGGGTTTTTCCTGCCCCATTCCAGCCACTGCGTATCGCTCATAAAATCCCTCAAACATAAGCAGACAATAATATTTATATATCCACTATTCAATACAATAACAGATATTACTTTGCAAAACAAATATATCTACAATAAATGCTATTAATAACACACAAGCACAACCAAAATATATATTATATATACTCGGACGAGCACTGACGTGTATTAAGGGGGTGATGTGGAAAGACGCGGTGAAGCAAACATCGCAAATTTCGACTGAACCCCCTTTCAGTTTTCAAATGAAAAGGGGTTCAAAAGCCTGAAATCCCGTGCTTCGCCTCCATGAACGGCGACCAATCAAGGGAGCGCCAACCTACCAGACGAGTTCCACCTGCGGCCGGCCATTGGAAGTTTTCTCAAGGGTGCGGCCGGAGGTATCGACATTGCAATGAACGCGCTGGCGGAAAGCGGAGAAGCTTTCGAAGGTCACGACATCCACGGGATCATCGAGATGCAGGGTCAGCCGGTAACGTTCGGGATCCCCGCCGAGCGCCTGCACGCCCAGAACGGAGGCCACGAAAGGCTGCCCGAGGTAAAAACCTTCCACCCTCGAACCCAGAAGATAGGGATTGAATGCGGGACGATTTCCCGCAGCGGCATGTAGCGTATTCCAGTCGCGGAAGCCATATTGCGCAGCGATGAGTTCCAACGCCTTTGAATGGGTGATTGACTGCCCCTCATCCTCAAGAGCGGCACGCAGGCGCTTTGCCTGTTCTTTCAGCCCCTCAAGTGCGGGAAGCGGTTTGGACACGTTCATAACGGTTCTCCAACATGTGCATGCCGAATGTTCCGAAGGGGGTCCGCGTTGCCATCGACGACATGCAAAACATGGGATGACCGTTATCAATAAAAGAGCTTCACCAGGGGCGCAAACGCGCCTGCGGACGGCCGGGGCTCTTGCCCGTGGCCGTCCCTATAGCCCAGAAAGCGCCGCCCGTCAAAGGCCGCGCTTCATCGATCTACTGTCAGAAACGATAGGTGATACCCGCGCCAATCAGCCACGGATCCAGCTTGGCCTTGCCGCTGATCGGCGTGCCACCGAGTTCCGCCGTCCAGTCGGTCTTGAGGAAGATCTTCTTCACGTCGAAGTTCACACCCCAATGCTCATCCAGCATATAGTCGAAACCGACCTGCACGGCGGCGCCCAGCTTGTTCTTGACGTCGAGATTGCTGAAACCGGGCTTTTCGGTCTGGTTGTAGAACAGCGAATAGTTCACGCCCGCGCCGATATAGGGCTTGAAAGCGCCGAAGTCGGTGAAGTGATATTGCAGCGTCAGTGTCGGCGGCAGCAGCCAGGTCTTGCCGACCGGCGTGCCGGCCAGCACGCCCTCGCCATTGATTTTGGCATAGGTGGTGCCGAGAATGAGTTCGGCGGCGAAGTTATCGGTGAAGAAATAGCTGATGTCGAGTTCCGGGATTACCGTATCCGAATAGGACAGGCCAGCCCCTGGCACACCGTCGACGCTCCCGCTGTCGTTGGTGATGACGCCGAGGCCGCGCACGCGCAGCATCCACGGGCTTGCCGCCGCAATCGCTTCCTCCGCAGTCGGAGCCGGCGCCGCCTGGGTCATATCAGCGGCTATCGCATCGGCGGAACCGAGCATGGCGGCAACGCCAATCGCAACACTGGCAAGCAAGGCGTTGTTTCTGTTTCTATTCGTCATTCCATCTCTCCTATAGCGCACCGCAGCCGGGCAAGTCCCCGGAACCGGCTGATGACGGCGGGCCTTGCGAATCTTCGCCTGCCGCAACCGCTTGGGAGCCACTATGACGAAGGGTGACGCAGGCCGATTGAGATGGATCAAACCGGGATGCCCTTCATGTATGGAAGCGATGAACCGGCAAGCATTGTGACAATTACGCAACAATGCCGCCCGGCGACCCGCCTACGAAAGTCGGAATACGGAGAAGGCCACATGCGCAGGCCTCCCCCTATGCATATCACGCCGTCTGCGGCGTCAGGGTCGCGGAGCCCGGCTTTCGCAGCAGCAGAACCGAGACGGCGGCAATCATGCACATCAGACCGGCAATCTGCAGAGCGGGCATATAGGTATCGAAGTCGCTCTTGAAGAAACCGGCGCCAAAGGCGGCGGTGGCTGCCCCCAGCTGATGGCCGGCAAAGACCCAGCCGAAAACAAGACCGGCCTTTTCACGGCCGAAGTTTTCCGCGGCAAGCTTCACCGTCGGCGGCACGGTCGCTACCCAGTCCAGCCCGTAGAAGACGGCAAAGACCGAAAGCTCCACGAAGCTGAAGCCTGAGAATGAGAGGTAAAGCAAGGACAGACCGCGCAGACCGTAGAACCAGAACAACAGGAAGCGATTGTCGAACCGGTCGGAAAGCCAACCGGCGAAGATCGTGCCGAAGAAGTCGAAAATGCCGATCACCGCCAGCGTTCCCGCCGCTGTTACCGCAGCCATGCCGAAATCGCCGCAGATCGAGATCCAGTGTGTCTGGATGAGACCGTTGGTCGAAAGTCCGCAGACGAAAAACGTGCCGAACAGCACCCAGAAGACGGGGTTGCCCGAGACGCTTTTCAGCGTCACCAGCGGCGATGCCAGCGTTGCGAGGAGATTGTGGTCCTGCTTGACCGGCTTTGTCACCACCGTCTCGCCATAGGCCGGCAAACCGACGTCGGCGGGGTGGTCACGCATCAAAAGCAGGACGAGGACCATGGCGGTGGCAATCACCGCAACGGACAGGGTCAAGGCGGTTCGCCAGCCATAGGCTTCCGTCAGCGCCGCCAGCAGCGGCAGGAAAACCAGCTGGCCGGTGGCGTTGCTTGCCGTCATCAGGCCGATCACCAGTCCCCGACGCTTGGAAAACCAGCGTGTCGCCACGGTGGCGCCCAGCACCAGGGCAGTCATGCCGGTGCCGACGCCGATCACCACGCCCCAGAGCAGCAGCAATTGCCACACCTCAGTCATGAAAAACGAGGCGACAATGCCGCCCATGATCAGGGCAAGCGCGGTGGAAACCACCTGCCGGATGCCGAAATGGTTCATGAAAGCGGCGGCAAAGGGCCCAAGCAGACCGAACAGCACAAGCCTGACGGCCATGGCCGAAGAAATATCGGCGATATCCCAACCAAATTCCTGATGCAGCGGCTGGATCATCACCCCCGCGGATCCCATCGCACCGGCGGTGGCCAGCATGGTGAGAAAGGTGGTCGCGGCGACGAGCCAGCCATAGTGCAGATTTCTGCCGGCCATCCAGCTGGCGAGGCGTGTGGAGAGCATGTTCGAATTCCCTTTCCGGCGGCCGCGGCCGATATTTTACGGGTATATACCCACATTGCGGGCAGATAACCGCATATGCCCAAAAAACTACAGGGCTGCGAGCAGTTCCTGCAATTGTGCTGTTTTCTCGGGCCCAAGCCGGGCCTCGATTTCATCCTGCACCCCATCCCAGAGCGGTGCGCCCGCCTTAAGGATCGCGTGCCCTTCCTCCGTTACGGTCAGCATCGCTTCCCGCTGATCCTCGCCGTGACCAATAGCGACCAGACCCATCCGCGCCAGCACCTTGGCATTGCGGCCAACGGTGGAGCGATCCAGTTCCACCCTTGCAGCCAGGTCGGTCAGCGAGACCGGCGCAACGCGGTTGATGTTCCGCAGCAGGCTGAACTGACCGATGTTGACACCAAGCGGCGCCAGCGCCTCGTCATAATAGGACGAGACCTTGCGGGATGCTTTGCGCAACAGAATGCAGTGGCAGCTATCGTTTGGCATTTGTCTCGGGTATATACCCGCAAATTCCCGGGCGCAAGGGGGTATGGAACGCAAAGATGCGACAAAACGGCCGGAGATCGCCATGCGGCAGGGTTCAGAAGCGCAGTCGGAAGAAGCCATAGGCGGCAAGAACCGCACAGACAGAGGCGCCAACCAGATAAGGCATATGCAGCGCCGCGGTGCGGCCGATCTCCGGTTCGGCCAAACTGACCATTATCCCAGCGGCAAAGGCGCCGAACGACATCGCGCCCCAACCGAAAAACCGATAGACGGAATTGACGCGTCCAAGCAGTTCATCTGGAATGAGCCTCTGCCTGTAGCTGACGGTGACCACATTCCACAACATGCCCGCTGCCGCCTCGAAAAACAGGCCGGCCGCCACCAGCGGCAAGGACGCCGACCGGCCAAGCACCAGATTGAACAGTGCAAATGTGCAAAGCGCCAGAAAGAGGCTTGCCCTCGCCCCCAACCGCCGGGCAAGCCAGGGTGAGACCAGCCCGCCAAGAACGCCGCCAGCTGCGCCACAGGTCAACAGCACGCCATAGGCGGCCGCGGAGAGATTGAGCACCTCCTGCGCATAGAGAACGAGGACTGTCATTCCCCCGACAAATACGGCGTTGATTGCGCCCAGCATGATAGCGAGCCGCAGCACCATGGGGTTGCGCCACATCCAGCCAAGGCCTTCCTGCAATGCCGGCCAGAATGAAGCCGGACCGGAGGGTTTGCGTGGCGGCAGCACGATGAGCCAGATCAACACCGCCGAGACCGCGTAAAAGCCGGCATCAAGGCCGAAGGGAATGGCAATGCCCGCCGCGATCAACAGGCCGGCCAGCGGCGGGCCGATGAACTGGCCGGTCACCTGTTCGGCGCTCCACATCTGGCCATTGGCATGTTCAAGATCACCCGGCGCGACAAGCGAAGGCAGGATCGTCTGCGCCGCATTGTCCCGAACGACCTCGGCGCAGCCGAATAGGAACGCTATTACCGCGAGCGAAAAAATCGCCGACGAACCCGATTGCATCGGTAATGGCAGGTTTGCAGTGGCGGAGATCATGGCGACTGCGCATATCATCAGCGCCAGCCGTACCATGTCTGCCCGCACCATCAGCAAACGCCGGTCGCTTCGATCGGTCCAAACCCCCACCGGCAGCGCAAAAAGCAGCCATGGCAACCGTTGCGCCACCGCGATCATGGATATCAGCAGCGGATCGCTGGTCAGCAACGTGCAGAGCCATGGTATCGCCACCATCGAAATACCATCGGCAAGATTGGATACGGCGCTCGCGGAGAATAACAGGCGGTAATCACGATTGGTTCGGAGTAGAGCTGCCTGCATGCCTGATCCCCTGCCGCTGAAATCACGCCGGAGCAGACATAAACTGTCACAATGGCCAAAGAGCCTATTGCGACCTATCGCCGCCGAACCGGTATCGCATCCGATTCCCCAGCCTCGCATGAAAGAATATTTTGCAGCAATACAATTTCGCTGGATCGGCCCCGGCCACCCGGCCGGAGCACGAAATCAACGGTTGACGGGGTCAGGCAGAGAGCCTGCGGCCGCTTGCCACCAGCAGGCCGGCAGCGCCTTCAAGCCAGCCAGCTTTCAGCTCCAGCGCCAGGAAACGGCTACGCTCGAACGGGCCGGGCATGATGAGATGCAGGGCCTTGTCGGCGAAAAAGCCGAAACGCTCGTAATAGGGTGCGTCGCCAACCAGAAGAATAGCGCCATGGCCCCGCCTGGTGGCCTCGGTAATGGCGGCGCGCATCAGCGCCGAGCCGATGCCCTTGCCCTCATGGGCGGCATCGACGGCAAGCGGGCCGAGCAGCAGCGCTTCGACGGCGCGGCCTTCGCGGGAGATACCGGCTTCGACGTTCCACAGGCGCACCGTGCCGATGACATGGCCGTCCTCATCGCGGGCGACGAGCGCCAGGCCTTCGGCGGGAACGCGGCCGGCGCGCAGCTTTTCGGAAGACTTGCGGCGGCGTCCGGCGCCCATGGCGCGGTCCAGCAGGTTCTCACGGGCAACGACATCGCCCGGATTTTCCTGATCGACATGAAATGTCTGCGGTGTGAAAAATGCCCGTACCGAATTCAAAAGAGCGGCCATCCTTGGCCTCCCGTCACACAACCGCCCACACGCGGCCCTTGATGAAAATTGGTGGAGCCGTTCCGGCCCGCCGACACGCTTTCCTCGGCTGGAAGAGGTGCAGCAAGCAGGGATTTGCGCAACAGCACAATCGGCAGGGCCGGAACGGAAGCTTGGTCGAGACGCCGCCCTTTCAGCGGACGGCGCTCGGATCAGATGACGTAGGCCTTCAGCGGCTCGAAACCGTTGAACGCGACCGCCGAATAGGTGGTCGTGTAAGCGCCCGTGCCTTCGATCAGAACTTCATCGCCGATGGTCAGCGAGACCGGCAGCGGATACATGTTCTTTTCATACAGCACGTCGGCGCTGTCGCAGGTCGGGCCGGCCAGAACGCAGGGCTCCATCTCGTCCTGATCGCGCTCGGTGCGGATCGGGTAACGGATCGCCTCATCCATCGTCTCGGCGAGACCGCCGAACTTGCCGATGTCGAGGAACACCCAGCGGTGGTTGTCATTGTCGGACTTGCGCGACACGAGAACGACTTCCGCCTTGATGACGCCGGCATTGCCGACCATGCCGCGGCCCGGTTCGATGATGGTCTTCGGGATCTGGTTGCCGAAGTGCTTACGCAGCGCCGTGTCGATGGCCTGGCCGTATTCTTCGGCAGCCGGAACGTCGCGCAGGTACTTTGTCGGGAAACCGCCGCCCATATTGACCATCTGCAGGTGGATGCCCTGTTTGGCAAGCGAAGCGAAAACGCGCTTGGCATCGGCCAGTGCCGCATCCCATGCGTCAAGGTTCATCATCTGCGAACCGACATGGAAGGATACGCCGTAGGACTCAAGACCGAGCTGATGGGCGTAAACCAGAACGTCGACAGCCATCTGCGGTACGCAGCCGAACTTGCGCGACAGCGGCCATTCCGCACCTTCGCCATCCGTCAGAACGCGGCAGAACACGCGCGCGCCGGGAGCTGCACGGGCAACCTTCTCAACTTCCTCATGGCTGTCCACGGCGAAGAGATCGATGCCGAGCGCATGGGCGCGCGCAACATCGCGTTCCTTCTTGATGGTGTTGCCGAAGGAGATACGGTCGGAAGTCGCACCCGCATCGAGCGCCATCTGGATTTCAGCCACGGAGGCGCAATCGAAGTTGGAGCCGAGCGAAGCAAGCAGCTTCAGGATTTCGGGAGCCGGGTTTGCCTTCACGGCATAATAGATCGCGCTGTTTGGCAGGGAGTGCCGGAACGCGTTGAAATTGTCGCGCACGACGTCGAGATCAACCACAAGGCAAGGGCCTTCGGGACGTCGGGTCTTGATGAAGTCGAGAATGCGTGCAGTCGTCATCGATGTATTCCCTGTTAAACCGGCTCCGGAAAAATCCGGAGGACAAAGGACGCTCGAGATATGCATTCGAATCAGCCGGTGGAGGCGCAGAATCGATAGCATACGCTCAAGGCGCGAATGTGAACGACGCCCTGCCAGAGCATCATTCGGCTTTGTCTGCCATGGATTGGAGGGAATGACCCGACCGCACTTCAGGCAATGATGGTGTGCCTCTTTAGTACCCCGGCTGATGGAGAGCCGGCAGAGAACCAGAAAGGCCCGCACCGTCGTTGCTTCGTATGTCCTCGCATTTTCCGGTTGGCCGGAATAGCGACTGGAGGGGTTAGTTCCAGGTACCTTACCTAAATCCTCACCACATCGAGGAATCGGCGGACACACATGGGCACGTGCGACTTTGGGCAGCACGGGAGATAAGAATATTCGCCGTCATAATCAAGAGGATTTTTTCACCATATAGCGGAATTTTTCAGCAGCGATTTTATAGTTGAACAGTCAGGATGCAGCGTTCAATTATATGGAACAAACTGGAGGGTTTTCATGGACACGCTGACGCGCATCCGCGCCTTTATCGATGTTGTCGAAGCGGAGGGGTTTTCCGCTGCGGCGCGCAAGACCGGGCGCTCCAAGGCGCTTCTGTCCAAATATGTGCGGGAACTGGAGGACGATCTCGGAGCGCTTCTCTTAAACCGAACCACGCGGCAGTTTTCGCTGACGGAAGCCGGGCACACCTATTACCGCACAGCATCCGACATTCTGAAGGAGATCGACAATCTCGCCGACCTTGTTCGGGAAAAGAATGCCGATCTGAAAGGAAAACTGCGGATCTCCGTTCCACGCACTTTCATCGACGCGGAGGTCGGCCAGAGCCTCATCGACTTCGCCAAGGAAAATCCGGAACTGTCGCTTGAGATCGTCGCGGAAGACCGATTCGTCGACCTGATCGAAGAAGGCTTCGATCTCGCGATCCGGATCACCCGGCTGGAGGATTCGGGCCTGATCGCCCGCAAGCTTTCCGATTTCCGGGTCTATGCGGTGGCGACGGCGGATTTCGTCGCGCAACACGGGCCGCTCGATGGTCCGCAGGATTTCTCCCGCGTTCCCTTCATCATCGACACCAATACGCGTTTTCATAATACGGTGCGGTATCTGGAGCCGGATGGCGGCTCAAATTCGGTCGCCATCAGCGGACCCATCGAGGTCAACAGCCCACAGGCGACCCTGCGCGCGGCGCGTGCCGGCCTCGGAATCGCCATGGTGCCTGACTTTATCGCCCGGCCCTATATCCAGTCTGGAGAACTGGTGACGCTGTTCGACGATTACATTTCCAAGGACCGCGGCATTTATGCGGTCTATCCGCATCGCCGCTACCTGCCCGCCAAGGTGCGCAGTTTCGTGGATTATCTCTCGGCGTGGTTCAGGAAGAACGGGTGAGGGGCCGGGCGGCATTCGCCGAGCGCCCTTCCGTCATGCCGGACTTGATCCGGCATCCAGCCACGGCGCGTCTGCGCCGTGAAAGGACTCTCCCGCGATCAAGGACTTGATCGCCCTGGACCCCGGATCAAGTCCGGGGTGACGGAGTGGGGATGCAGCCGTCTCGCCAAATCCAAACCTGGGCAAAACTTTTAGCAGCATCGACGCCCGCCTTGCAGCGGGCGTCGCATGGCAGAAGCCAGCTCGTCAGAACGGCGAATCCGGGAAGTAGAACTGCTCGGCATTGTCCTTGGTGATCAGCGTCGCATCGAGGATGTACTCACCCGCGACCGGCACCTGATCGTAGAAATGCCCGGCCGTCAGCTGCATGGCGGTCGCCACCATCGCTGGCGGATAGAGCACGTCGACCGGCACAAGCTTGTCGCCGTCCATGACCTTCTTGATCATGTCCTTGGACCCGGCGCCTGCGACGATATACTGGATATCGGTGCGTTTGGCCTGCTGGATGGCTTCCAGCACGCCGATCGCCATATCGTCGTCCTGACACCAGACCACGTCGATCTTCTTGTACTTGGTCAGATAGTCCTGCATCACACGGAAGGCGTCGTCGCGGTTCCAGTTGCCGTACTGGCGGTCGAGAACCTTGACATTCGAGCCGGCGATACCCTTGTCGAAGCCATCCTGGCGCTGCTGGTCGATCGGGATCGGCAGGCCGCGAATGACCACGACTTCGGCATCCGGCGTCGTCTTCTTGATGTATTCGCCGGCCACCTGGCCGAGCGCCGGGTTGTTGCCGGCCACATAGAGATCGCGGATAGAATTGTCGTTGACACTCGGCGCGCGGTCGACGAGCGCGACGAAGGTGCCCTTGTCCTTGATCTCCTTGATGGCGTTGACAAGCGGATCGGGATCGGACGGCAGGACGACCAGCGCGTCGAGCCCCTGCACGGCCAGATCCTGCAGCGCATTGGCCTGGTTTGCGGCGTCCGGCGATGTCTTGACGATGACGTTGAGACCCGGATGCTCCTTCATCAGAAGCTTCGCCACACGTTCGGCATGGTAGACCACGCCCGCCGTCCAGCCATGGTCGGCCGCCGGAATGGACACGCCGATCGTGACCTTTTTGTCCTGCGCGTGGGCCGAACCCGCCAGCACCGTTGCCAGCGCGGCAAAGGCCACGCCGATGAATTTATTACGCATAGTCTCTTTCCTCTCAAGACCGGGGCGTTCCTCCTCCAACCGCGCCTGCCCCACATGGCGCGGCGTGATACCTTACCTGCGGCTGAGCGAGCGCTGCACCAGCATGGCGATGATGATGATGGCCCCCTGAATGGCGCCGATCAGATATTCGCTGACGAAGTTCGACAGGATCATGATGTTGCCGACGATCTCCAGAATGAAGGCGCCGCAGATCGTGCCCCAGATGCGCCCTACCCCGCCGCGCAGCGCCGTACCGCCGACGACGACGGCCGTAATCGCCTGCAGCTCCCACAACATGCCTGTCGTTGCCGACGTAGACGCGAGGCGCGGAACGTAAAGCAGCACCGCAACGGCGACGCAGAGCCCCTGTACCACATAGGCGATGGTGCGAACCCGGGCGACCGGAATGCCGGAATAACGCGCAACATCCTCACTGGAGCCCACCGCCGTCAGATGCCGCCCGTAGCGGGTACGGTAAAGCACGAAGGCGGCTATCGCAGCCGTGACGAAGATGACGATGACCGGCACCGGCACGCCCAGAACATTGCCGAAATAGACCGGGCGATAAAGCGTCTGGATTTCCGGGTTGCGCAGCGTGATCGCGCCGCCCTGCGACAGCCAGGTCGTCAGCCCGCGATAGATACCCATGGTGCCGAGTGTGGCGATGAAGGGTTCGATGCGGCCGATGGTGGTGATGAGCCCGTTTACCAGCCCGCAGGCCGCGCCGATGGCGAGCGCGAGCGCCATTGCCGCAAGAAGCATCAGCAACGGGCTCGCTATCGCGCCGCTGTTCATGAACAGGATCATCAGGCTGGCCACGAAAGCAACCATGGCGCCCACCGACAGGTCCAGCCCGCCCGACGTGATGACATAGGTTGCGCCCAGCGCGATGATGGCGATGAAGGCGCTGCGGGTGATGACATTCAACAGATTGTCGATGCCGATGAAATTGGGATTGGCGATGGTGCCGAGAACCAGCAGCAGTGCCAGCGCCACGAAAGGCGCGACGGCGCGCAGGTCCCAGTCCTTCGAGGTCTTCGGCGTTTTGCCGTTATCAAATGCGGCCTCAGTCATATTTCCCCTCAGTTTCTTTTGTCAGGCCATGTTTCCCCGAACGCGGGCGCTCAGGCGGGTTCCTGCGTGTGAACACCCGTCGCCAGCGCCACGATGTCGTTTTCAGTCATGCGCTCCCCCGTCACCTCACCGACAATCCTGCCCGAACGCATCACCAGAATGCGGTCGCAGATGCCGATCAGCTCCGGCATTTCCGAGGAAACGACAATGATCGAGCGCCCCTCATCCGCAAGCCCGGCGATAAAGCGGTAAATCTGCTCCTTGGTGCCGATATCGATGCCGCGGGTCGGCTCGTCGATGATGACGATGGACGGGTCGAGCAGCATCATCTTGGCCAGCAGCAGCTTCTGCTGGTTGCCGCCGGAAAGCTGGCCCGCCAGCAAGTCCTTGCGTCCTGTGCGAATGTCGAAGTTGCGCACTGCAGCATCAAGCGCGGCCGTTTCCCGGCCGGTGTCGATCTGGAACAGACGGCTGAATTTTTTTAGCGACGCAAGCGTGAGATTGACCCGCAGATCCTTGGTGAGCAACAGCCCCTTCCCCTTACGGTCTTCGCTGAGGTAAACGATGCCGGCCCTGAGGCTGTCCTCCGCCTTGGCGAAGTGCACCGTCCGGCCAAGGTGACGCACCGTCCCACGCCCGGTCCGCAGGCCCAGCACACCCTCCATCAGCTCCGTCCGGCCCGCCCCCACCAACCCGGCAAAACCGAGGATTTCACCTTTGCGCAGGCTGAAACCGGCATCCTGCGCATAACCGGGAACGTTGAAATGCTCCACCTCAAGAACAGGCTCGCGCTCGCCGCCGGCGTTCCGGTCGGGATAGAGTTTCGCCACATCGCGCCCCACCATCAGCCGCGCCATATCGGCCGGCTCCAGCTCCGAGGCCGGGTGAGAGGCGACCAGCCGGCCGTCGCGCAGCACGGTCACGCGGTCGGCGATTTCCTTCACTTCCGGCAGGCGGTGCGAGATATAGAGCACGGCCACGCCTTTCGCGCGAATATCGCGGATGACGTTAAGCAGCGCCTCGGTTTCGATAGGCGTCAGGCTGGCCGTCGGTTCGTCAAAAATGACCAGCCGATGTGGCACGAGCAGCACGCGCGCGATCTGCACCAACTGCCGCTGGGCGATAGACAGGCTGCCGACGATGGCATCGGGGTCTATCACGCCGCCCAGTTCGGTGATCGCCCTGCGGGCGCCGTCGCGCATGGCACGATCGTCCACCACCGGGCCCTTGCGCAGTTCGCGGCCAAGGTAGATGTTCTGCGCCACCGTCAGATCAGGCGCGAGCAATATTTCCTGATGGACGAGCACAATGCCGCGATGTTCGGCATCCACCGGCCCGCTCAGCGTGACGGGGTCGCCGTCGACACGGATCTCACCGCCAGAGGGCTTTTCATTGCCCGCCAGCAGTTTCATGAGCGTCGACTTGCCGGCGCCGTTCTCACCGATGATGGCATGCACCTCACCGGCCCGCACGTCTATCTCTATGTCCTTCAGAACCTGAACCGGTCCGAAAGATTTCGATAACCCGACCGTCCGGACAAGTGCCGGTTCCGCAGTAACCTCAGCAATAGCCATGCGCCCTCACCGACATCCGGTGCGAACGGGCGGCTCCTGCCCTTCGATTGTCCTTGAAGTGACCATGAGCGAACTCCTCCCAAAGCTCGGAGAAGAAGCTAGCGTTGGTTTTGAGGTACGTAAAGCAAATTTCGCTTGTCTGTTAGAATACACTGAAATGTGAGGGCCGTCCGGTGGACGAGGAGCCCGCAAAACGCCTCACTCTGCAGGGGAACGCTGGAAGCCTTTCATGAGGCGATGTACCGCTTCGGCGCCGTCGCTGGCCAGATCGAATCGTTTGCCGAACAGCAGCCAATCGGAGCACATGCCCTTCAAAAGCCAGTAAAGCGCGCCGAGCGCGGATTCCGCGGTCCAGTTGTCGTTAAACGCGCCTTCCGCCTGCGCCCGCTCGAAAGCCGCCTCCAGCCGCTCCTTGTGGTATCGATCCAGCTCCTCCTGCGCATGAAGCACGGGCGCGAACTCATCGGAATAATTGGTACGAAGACTGATCGTCATGATGCGCTGGCGCTGTTCGTCGCCCGCCAGGAGCGCCAGCCATTTGCAGGCCGCTTCTTCTATCCTGGAGAGCAGCGCCGCACCCTTGAGGTCGGGATCGCCGAAATCGAGCAGGTCGGATTCCGGCAGCGCCACCGATTGGTAAAGGCCGATGAAGAGATCGGTCTTGCTGGAAAAATGCCAGTATATCGCCCCGCGTGTGACCCCGGCCGCGGCCGCCACCTCGTCCAGCGAGCTGTTGGCAACGCCCTTCTTGAAGAACACCCGCTCGGCAGCGGCAAGGATCGCCTGACGCGTCTCTTCTGCCTCGGCCTTGGTACGGCGCATTCCGTTATCTCCTTCCACTGCCGGCACGGCGCTTCCGCACCGTGCCTTTCCTCAATGCCGCGGCGTCATGACATGACGGTGTCCCGGCTTTCCCTCGATGTTATTCCGCCGGTGAAACGGCGTCAGCAGCAATCTCGTTCTCCTTCTTCCGATCCCCGAAAATCTTCATGACGAAAACAAAGAACACGGGAACGAAGAAGATCGCGAGGATCGTCGCCGAGATCATGCCGCCGAGAACACCGGTACCGATGGCGTTCTGGCTCGCGGCGCTCGCGCCGGAGGCGATCGCCATGGGCAGCACGCCGAGCGAGAAGGCGAGCGACGTCATCAGGATCGGCCTGAAGCGCAGATGCGCCGCCTCCACCGTCGCATCATAGGTGGATTTGCCCTCTGCCCGCAAATCCTTGGCGAATTCGATGATGAGGATCGCATTTTTCGCGGAAAGGCCGATGATGGCGACGAGGCCGACGAGGAAGTAGACATCGTTCGGCATGCCGCGCAGCATCACCGCCGCCACCGAGCCGATGACCCCGAGCGGCACCACCAGCATGACGGAGAGCGGAATTGACCAGCTTTCGTAAAGCGCTGCGAGCAGCAGGAAGACGAACAGCACGCTGAGACCGATGAGCGCCGGTGCCTGCGAACCCGACTGGATTTCCTGCAGTGACTGGCCGGTCCATTCGAAACCGAAACCGCCGGGTAATTCGCGCGCCAGACGTTCCATTTCGGCAATGGCATCACCGGAGGAGTAGCCCGGCGCCGCCTGGCCACCGATACGGATCGCCGGATAGCCGTTATAACCGACCACCTGAGAAGGACCGCGCACCCATTCCACCGAGGCGAAAGAGCTGATCGGCACCATGCCACCATTGGCGTTGCGGACGTTGAGGTTCAGAAGATCCTCGGTCTTCATGCGCTGGCCCTGTTCGGCCTGCACCGTCACGCGCTGCATACGGCCGGCATTGGGGAAGTCGTTGACGTAGGACGAACCCATATTGGCCGAGATGGTGGCGTTGATATCGCTGAAAGTCACGCCGAATGTGTTTGCCTTCTCACGGTCGATGACGAGATTGACCTGCGCCGCATCCGGCATGCCTTCGATGCGAAGGCCGGCAAGGATGGGGCTCTGCCGCGCCGCGGCCATCAGCTGCGCGCCGGCGGCGCTCAGCGCCGTCTGGCCCGCTCCGGACCTGTCCTGCAGGCGGAAGGTAAAGCCGCTGGAGTTGCCGAGACCCTGAATGGGCGGCGGCGACAGCGCGAAGGACATTGCGTCCGGCAGGCCCCAGAGCTTGCCATTGATCCGGGCTGAGATGGCCGCTGCAGAATCCTCCGGTCCACGTTCGCTCCAGTCCTTCAGCGTCGCGAAGGCGAGGCCGGCATTCTGGCCGGAACCGGAGAAGGAGAAGCCCGACACGGCGATGACGCGTTCAACCGCCGGCTCTTCCAGGAAGATCTTTTCGATCTGCTGGATGGACTGCAGGGTGCGGTCGCTGCTGGCTTCCGCAGGCGCCTGGATGTCCACGATCAGGTAGCCCTGGTCTTCGTTCGGCAGGAACGAGCTCGGCAATTGCATATAGGCCCAGCCGAGACCGACCAGCAGCGCCGCATAGATCACCATGAAGCGGCCGGAGCGCTTGATGATGCCGCCGACCGAAGACGAATATTTGTGCGACGCCTTGTCGAAGTTGCGGTTGAACCAGCCGAAGAAGCCCTTCTTTTCATGATGGCCGGCCTTGATGGGCTTCAGGAAAGAAGCGCACAGCGCCGGCGTCAGCGACAGGGCCAGGAAGCCGGAGAACAGGATCGACACCACCATGGTCAGGCTGAACTGCTGGTAGATGATGCCGACGGCGCCGGGGAAGAAGGCCATGGGCACGAACACGGCCGTCAGCACCAGCGTGATGCCGATGATCGCGCCGGAAATCTGGCCCATTGCCTTGCGGGTCGCCTCCTTCGGCGACAGATGCTCTTCCGCCATGATGCGCTCGACATTCTCAACGACGACGATCGCGTCATCCACCAGAATGCCGATGGCGAGAACCATGGCGAACATGGTCAGAACGTTGATCGAGAAACCCGAGACATACATGATGGCGCAGGTGCCGAGCAGCGCCACGGGCACCACCAATGTCGGAATGATGGTGTAGCGGATGTTCTGGAGAAACACGAACATCACCACGAAGACGAGGATGATCGCCTCGATCAGCGTGTGAATGACCTTCTCGATCGAAATCTTGACGAAGGGGCTGGTGTCATAGGGAATTTCATACTCTATGCCCTGCGGGAAATAGCGCGACAGCTCCTCCATCGTGGCGCGTACGCCCTCCGATGTCTGCAGCGCATTGCCGGTCGGCGATAGCTGCACGCCGATGGCGGCACTCGGCTTGCCGTTCAGGCGGCTCGAGAAGTTATAGCTTTCGCCGCCCACCTCCACACGCGCGACATCGCGCAGCCTGACGGAAGAACCATCCGGGTTGGCGCGCAGCACGATGGAGCCGAACTCTTCCGGCGATGTAAGCTGACCCTGCACGTTGACGGTCGCGGAAATCTGCTGGCCAATCGGGTTTGGCGATGCACCGATGCGGCCGGCGGCGACCTGCGAGTTCTGCGCCTGGATGGCGCCGATGACGTCGCTCGACGTCAGGCTGAGGCCCAGCATCTTGTCCGGATCCATCCAGATGCGCATGGAGCGCTGGGTGGCAAAGAGCTGCGCGCTGCCAACGCCGGGAACGCGGCGCAATTCGCCGAGCACGTTGCGGCTGAGATAATCGCCGAGACCGATGGCATCGGTATTGCCGTCGACGGAGGTGAGCGCCACCATCATCAGAAACGAGGTGCCTGCCTGTTCCACGCGCAGGCCCTGCTGCGTCACTGCCTGCGGCAGGCGTGGCTCCACGCGTGCGATGCGGTTTTGAACTTCGACCTGCGCCTCACCGATATTGGTGCCTGGTTCAAACGTGACGTTGATCGAAATGCGGCCGGAAGCCTCCGATGTCGACTCGAAATAGATCAGGCCGGGAACACCGTTCAGTTCCTCTTCTATCGGGCGCGTGACGCTCTGGTAGATATCTTCCGGCGCAGCGCCGGGATAGGTCGTGGAGACCGAAATCTGCGGCGGCGCCACATTCGGATATTGCGCAATAGGCAGCATGGGAATGGCGAGCAGGCCCGCCAGCATGACGAAGATGGCGACGACCCAGGCAAAAATGGGCCGATCGATGAAAAAACGTGCCATGAAATCGGTCCTTATTGCTTCTGGGCCGGAGCCGCGCTCTCGCTGCCTGCGGCAGCGGCGACATCGGCCTCGTCGGACCAGGGTTCAGGCTTCACCTTGGCTCCCGGGGCGGTCTTCTGGAAGCCTTCGGCAACAACGCGGTCGCCATCCTTCAGCCCTTCCGAAATTACCCAGCGGTCACCGATGGAACGGCCGACGCTGACGCGCCGCTGCTCGACCGTATCTTCGGCGTTGACGACAAGCACGCTCGCCTGACCGCCGGCATCGCGCTGAACCGCCTGCTGCGGCACCGCGAATGCAGCCTTCTGAATGCCCTGCTGGATCTGCACGCGGACATACATGCCCGGCAGCAGATCGCCGTTCGGGTTGGGAAATTCGCCGCGCAGCGTCACCTGGCCGGTGGTCTCATCCACCGCTGCCTCCGAAAACAGCAGACGGCCGGCCTGCGGGTAACGGCTGCCGTCATCGAAGAGCAGATTGACTTCAGCTTCATTCGGACCGGTCATCAGCTTGCCGTCCTGAAGCGCCTTGCGCAGCCGAATGAGATCGGCCGCCGGCTGGGTGAAGTCGGCATAGATCGGATCAAGCTGCTGGATCGTCGCCAGGTTTTCAGAGCCGGTCGCGCTGACGAGCGCGCCTTCCGTAATACGCGCGCGGCCGATCCGGCCGCTGATCGGGGCTTTGACATCCGCATATTGAAGATTGAGCTTCGCTTCCGCCAGGCCTGCCTCAGCCACCGCCACCTCCGCATCGGCCTGCGCCAGCTGGGCAATGGCGTTGTCGAATTCCTGCTGCGAACCAACGTTGGAACGGCGCAGCTGCTGCTGCCTGTCGGCCGTCTGGCGCGCCTGAAGCTGCGCGGCCTGCGCCCGGCGCAACGTGCCCTCGGCGCTGTCGACGCGCACCTGGAACGGGGCGGGATCGATGCGGTAGAGGACATCGCCTTCCTTCACCAGCGAACCCTGCTCGAACACGCGCTCAACGATGATGCCGGAGACACGCGGGCGCACTTCGGCAAGTCGCGTCGGTGCAATGCGGCCCGGCAGGTCGTTGGTTATCGGCAACTCTTCCTGCTTCACTGTCACGACCTTGACTGCACCAGGCGGCGGCGCGCCGGGGGCAGACGCCTGCTCGTCGCTACATCCGACCACAACGATGCCCGCCAACAACACCGCCACGATCTGCCCCAGTCTTTTCGCCATTCTGCGCTCCGAATCCATGAAAAAGGTCACATTTACATACATACTAAGACGTATGTAAATTTCTGACAATAGAATTGTTGCAGCGCAAAACCGGCCTCACGCGCTTGTGAAGCCGCGCGAGACGGCGTGGAAACACGGCCTGCATTCGCAAGAACATCGGGACACGGAAGGCGCTGGGATCCACGACGGCGTGGGTGCCACCTTGGGCCTTATGGCCGGAAGATCAGAAATAATTGCGCGAGCATGGGTCGATGACCCTTCTTACCCTCAGGACAAACGCTTCAGCGAACTGGCTTCGGGCTGGGGGCCGGCATTGGTCTTGTCGTTGTTGTCGGCAGATCTGTTACGCAGCGCCGCGTAATAGGCATTTTTCTGCTCGTACATATTCATATCGGCGCGGCGCACCAACGATTCCATCGTCTCGCCTGCCTCGCTGGTCGCCACACCCAACGACAGGCTGAGCGGCGCGCTGGAATAGAACTGGTTGTTGATCTTCAGCAGCTCATAAACGGTTTCGACCATGGCGGCGGCCACCTGCTTGTCGGCGCCGGGAAGAAGAATGGCGAATTCGTCGCCGCCGATGCGGGCTGCGTGGTTCGGCGCGGTCACCACGCCGTTCAGCACCTCGCCCATGCGTCGCAACAGGGCGTCGCCGGCATCGTGCCCCAGCTTGTCATTCGCGTCCTTCAGGCCGTTGAGATCGATCACGATCGCCGATACGGGCCGCAACGCGCTGCGCTCCAGCCTGTTCAGCTCGTCGGAATAGAAGGCGCGGTTGTGCAGCTTGGTCAGCACATCGTGCTTGCCGAGATATTCGAGGTAGGCTTCGGCTTTCTTGCGCGCGGTAATATCCGTCAGCGCCACCTGCACCAGAGACCAGTCCCGCTCATACCCGGGAAAAACCGAAAAATGCAAAAGCAGATGCCGCTCGGAACCGTCCAGCGCGTAGTTCACCACCTCGCGGTGATGGCTGAGATTACCGTTCCAGAGTTCCATCAGCTGTTCGCGGAACGGCTTTTCCATCTCGTCGCGGAAAATATCGCCGAGCCGCTGCAGCAGAACCTGCCGGTCCGGCGCACAGAACAGGTCGAGCGTCGCGCGATTGACGTCGATGACGCGGATTTCGCTCATGCATTGCCGTACGAATTCCGGATGCACATCCATGAAGACCCGGAAATCGATGATGCCGCGCTCCCTGACCTCCTCGATCAGGCGCCTTACCCGGCTGAAATCCTCCACCCACAGGGACACAGGCGAATGTTTGAACATGCCCTCGGCATAACGGCGGTTGAGCAGCTCCTTGCGGCGGGCCTCCTCCCGCTCCGTCACATCCTCGGTGGTCAGAAGCAGCCGGTCGAGCGTGTCCTCGTGGCCGGGTATCACCGCGCCGCGCAACTGAATGTCCAGCCGCTTGCCGCCGATCGAATAATTGACAGCATTGCTGGTGAATTCCGTCTTGCCGGCCCAGAGTTCGGAAAGCTCGTTCACATGGCTCTCTAGCATGTCGTCGCGAAAGATGCGGTGCAGATTGTCGACGAGATGGTTCTGGTCGTGGGCCTCGAACAGTTCCAGCGTCCTGGCGTTGACCTGGATGACGCGGATCTTCTGCGAACAGGCCGCCACCCTTGTCAGATCGTCCAGAAGAAACGCCCTGAGATCCTCTACGCCCTCCGCCCGCCAGATATCGAACTGGCGCTTTACCTCGCTGAAATCCTCGATCCACATCGCCACGGGCGCAAGATTGAAGACATTGGCATCGATCGTCTCAGTCATACGGGCAAGTCTTCTCAAGGATAGGTGCAGGCGGATCACCAAACGAAGCGGCGCAGCAATAGCCGCCGCCTACGGGAATTTATTAGGGATATTCGATCCAAAGCAAGCATTTATCGCGCAAACCGCCGGATTGCGCGACAATTCATGGTTTTTTGCAGACCGCAGGCCCGTTACCAGAGCTTCACGTGTCGGTTTACATCCTTATAGAGCAGATAGCGGAATCGGCCCGGCCCGCCCGCATAACACGCCTGCGGGCAATAGGCGCGCAGCCACATGAAGTCGCCGGCCTGCACCTCCACCCAGTCCTCGTTCAGCCGGTACACGGCCTTGCCTTCGAGAACATAAAGGCCGTGTTCCATGACATGGGTTTCCATGAAGGGAATGGTTGCGCCCGGCTCGAAGGTGACGATGTTGAGATGCATGTCGTAACGCACGTCATCAGGATCGATGAAACGGGTCGTCGCCCATTTGCCGTCGGTGTCCGGCATTGCCGAAAGGGCGGTCTCGTCTTCATGCGTGAAGATCGCCGGCGGCGGCTCCAGCCCGTCCACGGCCTGAAACGCCTTCCGCACCCAGTGGAATTTGACCGGCGCCTTGCCCGAATTACGGATCTGCCAGCGGCTGCCGGCCGGAAGGAAAGCGAAGGAGCCCTCCCGCAGCTCATGCCGGGCGCCCTCGAATTCCACGGTCATCTCGCCATCGACGACGAAGATCGCCGCCTGCGCCCGTGCGTCCGGCTCCGGACGGTCGCTGCCGCCGCCGGGCTGCACTTCAACGATGTATTGCGCGAAAGTCTCGGAAAAGCCGGTCATCGGCCGGGCGATGATCCAGGCACGCGTGCCGGTCCAGTGGGGCAGCACGCTTGTCACGATATCGGACATCACGGTCTTGGGGATGACAGCATAGGCGGTCTTGAATACAGCCTTGCTCGACAGGAGTTCCGTCTGCCCGGGCAGACCGCCCATATCCGAATAATATCTCTTCATTTCAGCCATTCCATTCTGCAATGCATTCGGCGCGGATTCTTAGGCCCGCGACGAGGTTTAAGCAAATGGTTATTGGCAGGAAGACGGGTCGAAGGATGTCATGCCTTCTTACGCATCGTCGCGTAGACTATATTGTGGTTCTCGCCAAAGAACACCTCAGCCTCGATGCTGTCCGGATCGGCGCTGGCATTGACGATCCGCCACATATCCGCCTTCGAGCGCAACAGCAGCGCCCAGTTCATGAAGGTTTCCATGTAGCCGTCCACAACGATGTCCTCGGAGAAGTTGGCGAAAAGGAACATGCCGCCGGGTTTCAGCATCTCCATGCAGCGCCGCGTGAGTTTGATCGCCACGCGGTCGTTCAGGTAGTCGTATAGACCGGCTGCGTATATCAGATCGAAAGTGCCGAGCTCCTGCGTGCGCAGGACGATATCGCGCACCGAGCCGTCGATCGCCTCGATGCAGGTGCCGGCGAAATCGCGGGCAACGGAACCGACGCTCAAGGGGTCCTGATCGAGTGCCACCCAGCGCCGCAGCCTGCCCTCCTTCAGCGCCGCGGAAGCGTCCGCCTCGCGCAGATGTCCGGACGCTATGGTGAGGATTTCGGTATCTTCACCGTGCCGGGCCGCCGCTTCGTCGACAAAGCGCGTCAGCAGATCCCGTCGCTCGCGCACCGCCACGGAAGAACTGGCGTCCTTCGTATAGTCGTAAAGATCACGCCCCAGCGGCGTCGCATTCTTCACCAGACCGGCAACGCTTTCGTGGCCATAGATAAAATCCAGCAATTGCGCATCGCCGGAATAACCCCGCGGCTTGTCGAACGACCAGCGCGTGAACGGATCCTGCAGAAAACGCTCCGACACGGGGTGATTCTGTATGATGGGGATCAGTTCAGCCCACACGCTTGAGTGGAGTTTTTCTCGCAACCCATGCAGCGCCCCCGCCGTTCGATGTATTATGTCATGTGCTGAAATACCATTATCGAACTGCTGCTGTGCCAATTCGAGAATGATGGCAATTTCTGCTTTTGCAACTGCGAACTGCTCATCGAACGTTTTCGTTTTGCGTGCAAAAATCTCTTTTGCGACAGTATCCGGGGTGATCAGACTTGCCCCATCCAGATTTTTCTTCTTTACCCGCACCACTTCAGCCTCCAGTGTTAACACATTGTTAACTATACGTTTCTGGGACACCGAAGGCCACTCGATTTCGATTTTTGCGCGGTGTAGGGATAGATTAGTAAATTAGCGTATTTTTTTGGTCACACTCTCGGGTGGCGGCTGGGAGGATAGGCGGTTTAGTGAAACTTAATGTTGCGAACGTATGATGCGTTCTTCCTTTCCATGGTCTCAATCCGCTTTGGCAGAGATCGACAGGAACCCGAACTGGGTGCGACAGCACACGGAAAAGTGGAATAAGCAGTTACTTAATAAGTATACGCAACACTATGGGAAAGTGCATGAAGCACACATTGGGAGAGGTGAGTGGACAGCAAGACTATCGGCGGCCGGACTCCCGGTTTTCTGATGAACTTCTTGCCCTTTACCAGCAGGAAGGCGAACGCAGCCGCCGGGGTTCTATCCGTCGGGGCCTGTGGACGGCTGTCTTCATTTATCTTCTGTTTGCCGCTTCAGACATCGTTCTGATACCCGACGTCGCGTTTTACACCATTGTCGCACGTTTCGCGGTCGCCGTATCAGCGCTGCTGACACTGGAAATCCAGCTACGCCGGGGAGCCAGCACCGCAGCGCTCGACCTCACCTGTGCGACCGCCCTCGTCATGGGTTATATCGGCTGGCTATTGCCATCGCTGCTGACCGACAATATCGAAAACATGTCCTATTACATGGTTTTCGGGGCGATCTTCATGATGGGCGCCAATCTGTTTTTCACTTTCAGATTCCATCTGTCGCTGGTGTCATCGGGCATCATTCTCGTCACCTATTTTCTGGCGGCGACGCAGTTTCCTGAAGACGCTTTCTACAAATTCGCTTTCGGCACCTTCTATATCTCCTGCTTCGTCTTCACGTCTTATGTGAACTGGAACCTGAACAGGGAACGCTACCATGTCTTCGTCAACGGGCTGGAAGCGAAGGCCCAGCAGAAGGCGGCGGATGAGCGTGGCCAGGCGCTGCTGCGTCTTTCCAACACCGATTCCCTGACCGGGCTGCAGAACCGCCGCGCCATCGATCACCATCTGCGCCTGTTGTGGGATAACTGGATGAAGAAGGAAGAAGGTTTTTCCGTATTCCTGATCGATGTCGATTTCTTCAAGAAATACAACGACCGTTATGGCCACCAGGAAGGCGACAAGTGTCTCGTGACCGTGGGCAATGCCTTGCAGGATGCAATCATCCAGCACGGCGCCTCGATCGGCCGTTATGGCGGCGAAGAATTCATCGTGCTGGCGCCATTCAAGTCGAAACAGCAGGTTGGCGAGCTCGCCGAAACGATCCGCCATACCGTGGAAAGCCTGTCCCTCGCACATGACCAGCGCCGCGACGGCACCTTCATCGTCACTGTCAGCATCGGCGCCTCCTTCACCCGCCCCAATCCGGACGGCAAGCTGGAGAAGATCATCAACGAGGCCGATCGCGCGCTTTACATCGCCAAGGGCAATGGCCGCAATTGCATGAAGCTGTTCGATCCCGACGATCCGCAGACCAGCGACGAAACGGAAAACATCGCCGCCCTTCTGAAGATCGCAGTTGCGGAGAACCTTGTTTCCCTTGTCTACCAGCCGATCTTGAACATCTCGACCAATGAAACGACAGGCGTCGAGGCGCTGATGCGACTTCGGCTGCTGGATGGCAATTCCGTCGCCCCCAGCATCTTCATCCCGATCGCCGAGCGTACCGGCACGATCATGGAACTGGGCCTGTGGACCATCAAGACGGTCTGCAAGCACATATTGGCCGATGACAGGGTTGATGTCGTCAGCGTCAATGTGTCACCCATGCAATTGAAGAACCCTGGGTTCGCCACGTCCGTCGCGGCCATTCTCGTGGAAGCCGGTATTGCCGGCAACAGGCTCGCCTTCGAAATCACCGAAGGCCTGGACATGGAAATGCATTCGGATGTGCTGCGTTGCCTGAACGACCTGAAGACGCTTGGCATCAAAATCTGGCTGGATGATTTCGGAACGGGTTTCGCCGGCCTGTCATGGCTGCGCATGACGGATTTCGATACCGTCAAGATTGATCGTTCCTTCCTGCATGACAGCAAGACCCCACGCGGACGGGCGATGCTGCAGGACATGATCCGCCTCATTCGCAATCGCGGCCATAAAATTTTGATCGAAGGCGTGGAAACCGAGGAACAGCTGAGGCTCGTGCGCCAGATGGAAATCGATTACGCGCAGGGCTATTACATCGGCCGTCCGGTCGTGGCGGAAAGGCTGGGACCCGCAAAAGCACCCTATCCGCGCCCCAGCATGCTTCTTCGCCCCGCCTGAGCGGGCGCTGCGACAATCGTGGAAGCTTAGTGATAAGCGGGCGGGCTGACCGAAAACCTTGCCGCCATTTCCGAAAAGGCCGCGCGTGTGACCGGATCGACCGGCGCCCCTTCCCTTTCCCGCTTCGCCGCCACCGCCCATTCGCGATCGCCAGGCGCCATGACCTTGCAATCCTCGCGAACGGGGGACCCCCGCAGCACTTCGAGATAGCGCTTCATGCCCTCGTCAAACGCGTCGCGCTCAAGGAAGGCTTCCGGTTTCAGCGCCAGAACGAAGGCACCAAGCCCGCGCGGCGTGGAGAAATCCGGCCCGCCCATCGGGGCGATATCGAAGCTCAGCTTCATGCCGGTCAGAACCGCACTGAAAATCTCCACCATTCCCGCCAGCGCCGCACCCTTGAAGCCGAATTCGCCGCCGACGGGGGCAAGCATTTCCGCTGCATTCGGATCCCTTGTATCGACGCCGTCACCATCCGAGGCAACCCCCGCAGGCAATTGCTGCCCGAGGCTACGGTAAAGCAGCACGCGATTATAGGGCACCGCGCTGGTCGCCATGTCCAGCAGCCACGGCAGGTCATCCGCTGCAGGAACGCCGACGGCGATCGGGTTGGTGCCGTGAAAGCGCATGGCGCCATCATGCAGGCGCACGAAACTGTCCGAATTGCAGAAAGCCAGGCCGATATAGCCCTGCCGGGCCGCCTCCAGCGCATAAGCCCCAGCCGGTCCGAAATGCGAGGAATTCCTGATCGCCACCGCGCCGATGCCAAATTTTTCCGCGAGCGCCATGGCGTTTTCCATGGCCGCATAGGTGGCGCGGGCGCCGTGGGCGTTGTCCGCATCCACCGTCTCCACCGCGCCGAAGCCGGAAACGCGGCTGATCTGCGGCCGCGGATTGAGACGCCCGCCTTCAAGTGCGGTGACATAATGAGCGAGCAGGCGCACACCGTGGCTGTCAACGCCAAGCCGCGTACCATGCATCATGGCGCGGGTCGCCGCATCGGCCGTCTCGTCATCCGTACCGGCAGCGAGGAAAACGGCGCGGCAGAACCGATCCAGCTCATCCAGCCTCGCCAGAGCAGGGACGTTTTCATTGCTGTGCGACATGCGGGGAACCCTCCCGATTCCAGAATCCATGCCGCACAGGCTATTCATGGGATAGGTTTTTGCAATCGAATATCACGTGGAAAACGTCGATCGACGCGGCGGCGGCGGAAAGCGGCCTATTTGCGCGGCGGGGCGATACTGCCCCTCAGCACCAGCCGGCAACCGAGTTCCAGCCGGTGCGCCGGCCGGGTGGGATCGGCCGCCACCAGCCGCTGCTCCAGCAGCGATAGCGCCGCCCCGCCCAGCCTGTCGGCGGGCAACTGGATGGTGCTGAGAGGCGGTGTGCTGAAGGCAGCTGGCATGATGTCATCGAAACCCAGCACCGAAACATCCTCGGGCACCCGGATGCCGGCCTCCCCCAAGGCCTTCAGACAGCCGAGCGCCAGATTGTCGGCGGCGCAGAAAATCGCGGTGGCGTTTCGCAGCGGTCGCTGCTCGGCAAGCAGACGGCGGATAGCCACCTCCCCCCATTCCGGTTCGTAGCTCTCGACCTCGATAACCATATCGGCCGGAACGGCAAGGCCCGTTGCAAGGAATGCATCGTTATAGCCATCATGACGACGGCGGATCGTCGTGCGGCCCTTCCAGGTCACATGCACAATATTGCGATGCCCAAGCGACAGCAGATGCTCGATGCCGAGGCGAGCGCCGAACCGGTTCTCCGCCGTTACCGTATCGACGATCATGGCCGGATCTTCGCCATTGATCAGCACCACGGGCTTGCCAAGCGCGGAAAGCGCCTCGACCAGCTGCGGCCTGTCGTCATTCAGAACCACGACACCGTCCACATTATCTGTCCTGACGGCTTCGGCAACCGCCACGGGGTCGAGCCGGCTCGTTGCACTGACATAGGGAACGATGCGGATTCCGCGCCGCTCGCATTCGCGGCGGAAGCCGTTCAACATTGTCCAGCTGACCATGTTGAGGTCGCTCTGCGGTGCCGCGTCATTGGTCATGGCCAGCAGGACGACACGCAAGGTGGCGATGGTCGCCTTCTGGCGCCGGTTTTCGAGATAACCAAGCGACCGGGCGGCTTCCAGAACCCGCTCGCGAACCTGCGTGGTGAGCGGTGCCGTGCCGTTGATCGCATGCGAAGCCGTGCTCAGCGAAACATTCGCCTCCCGCGCGACGTCCTTAAGCGTCGTTTTCCTGTCTATTTTCATAAAAGGGAATTCAACCACTCTTCTTCGGACGGCCCTGGCGGAAAGACTCACGCAATCGATCTGAAGAATAACCGCGCCGGTCTGCTGCTCTCTCGTTACCGGAGACTACAGCATCATCCGTAAATGCGGAATTGATTTCTCCGGCTTAGGCGATCGTCCGGTTGCCGCCCGCGCTTCACCGCGGGCGGCAGCGCGGTCATAGCGCGCCGGCGATGTGGTCGATGCTGGCTTTCACGGCAGCGGCCGGGTCCTTCAGGTCATGAACTTCCGTCGCAAAGGGCTCGAAGCTGTAGGGCCCCTTGTAACCGGCGGCCTCCAGCGCCCTGATCTGGGCGATGTTCTCCAGCCGGTCGGCGCCATCCACCAGGACGCGGTGGGCATCCAGCATGTCGGCGACGGAGACGGCGGGGTCGGTGACGCCGGAAATGTGGACGAGACCGGTGCGTTCGGGGAAAAACGCCGTTTCGCCCGCGAGGTGATGGTGGAAGGTATCGTGCACCAGCCTGTAGACATCGCCGCCGCCGGCCACATCAATGGCTCTCACCGCCTCGGTCTTGGTGCGCAGCGAGGAGACCGGGAAGCCGAGCGGTTCGACAAGACCGGTAAGGCCCCTCTCCTCAAGGATCGGCTTCATGGCCTTCAGCGCCGTCACGAGGTCGTCGAAGGAAACCGCCCTGCCGTCATTGAGCGGGCACATGACCAGCGCTTTTGCACCGCTCGCCGCGGCGTAATCGGCCATGGCGACGGCGCGCTGCGGCAGGTCGCCCGACCAGACGTTGAAGGGATAAAGCGCGTTGATGGAGATGATCGTCACGCCGGCCTTGTCGGCCGCCGCCTTCACCTGCGCCGGTGTCACCGTACCGACAATATCCGGCAGGTCGTTGCGGATCTCGACCTCGGTGAGGCCGAGTTCGCGCGCGGTCTGGAAGAAGTCCTCGAGCGAAAGCGCCGGGGCGGTGATGTGGTTGATGGCAAAACGCATGAAAGACCTCACTGATAAAGGGCGGGACGGGTGGGAAGCCTGATTGCGACGGCTGCCCCGTCCGTCTCCTGCGCGGCGACGCAGGCATCGGAGGTGATCGCGGCCACGTAGCCGTCCCAGGAATTGGGGCCCGAGGCTGTTCCCTTCGCCGCCGCATGGATGAAGTCCTGCAATTCGACGTCGTAGCTCGCGATGAAACGATCCTTCCAGTCGGTGAGAATATCGTTCTGCAGCTTGGCGCCGAGCCGTGTCTGTATCGCCATCGGCTCCGGCAGGCTCGCAATGCCGTCCTCGCCGACCACCTGGCACTGTATGTCGTAACCGTAGTGGCAGTTCACGAAGATTTCGACGTCGATGATCGTGCCCCTGGCCGTTTCCAGAATGACGATCTGCGGGTCCCTCAGCTTTGCATGGCTGCGGGCGGCGGCACGTGGAAAGAGAACCCGGGCCGACACATAGTCGTCATCGAGCAGCCAGCGCAGCACGTCGATCTCATGGATCATCGTGTCGTGGATTGCCATGGGCGTCACATACTGCTCCGGAACGGTCGGGTTGCGATGGGCGGCATGGACCATGATCGGGGCGCCGATCATGGTGTCCACGGTCTTTTTCAGCGCCACGTAACCGGCGTCGTAGCGGCGCATGAAACCCACCTGCACCAGCCGTTTGCCAAGCGCCACCTCAGCATCGACGATCCGCTTCGCGCCCTCTGCCGTCGTCGCCAGCGGCTTTTCGCAGAAGCACGGTTTGCCGGCGGCTATGGCCGCCAGCACATATTGCTCATGCGTCGCGCCCCAGGAGGTGACAAGCACGGCATCCACATCAGCTGATGCGATGAGCTCCTCGCCGGTGGCGAAAATGGCGGCATCAGGGGCGATGTCTTTTTTGACCGCTTCGGACGAGGCGCGGTTGACGTCGCTCAGCGCAACGACCTTCGCACCGCCCAGAACCTCATTGATACGTCGGGCGTGATCGCGCCCGATGGCACCGGTGCCGATGACACCAATTTTCACAGTCATCTGAAAAACCTCATTTCCAGTATTTGGCGACATATCGCCGGGTTTCGCTGAGCATGAAACGCGCGCTTTCATCGACACGATCTTCCCAGGCAAAGACGCAGTTCGACAGCACACCGTCGAATTTCATGTCGGCCAGCGTGGCGAAGAATATCTCCCAGTCGATCTCGCCCTGGCCGAAATCCGTGTGCTGGTGCACCCTGACTTTGGCGCCGGGCGGATTGACGATGTAGCGCAGCTGCGACGATTTGGTGTGGTCATAGGTATCGGCAAGGCGCACATGCACCAGATGACCTTCGGTCGCGCGCAGGTTGGCAACCATGTCCGGACCGTAAAAGAAGGTGTGAGGCGCGATGAAGGAGGCCTTTACCGCCTTGGAATTGATGGTCTTGATGATGTCGATGGCCGGCGCGATTTCCTCGATCCAGTCTTCGGGATGCGCCTCCAGCGACAGCACCAGCCCCTCCCGCTCGAGGATCGGCACCAGAACATCCATGGCGCGGAAGAACTGCGCTTCGCAGGTTTCCGGACGGTGCAGGCCGGACCGGTCGTTGAGGCTGCGCTCCGGCGAGCCTCCACGGCCGAATTCCGAAACGAACATCGGGCACTCCATCTCGACCGCAATCTCGATGGCGCGTTTCCAGTTGTCGATCGCTACCTCCCATTCGTCCGGATACGGGCTCGCCCAGCGATACATGGGCTGCAGCGTGGCAAGGCCGACGCCGTGATCCTTCAGGGCCTTTTTGAATTCGGCGACGCGCTCGGGATAGACCTTCGGTCGCGTCCACCAGGACAGAAAATCCGGACGGGGTGAAAGTTCGACATAGTCGTAACCGAGCTCTGCGACCTTGAGGCAGGTCTCGGCCAGCGAAAGATGCCGGAACATGTGGGGATCGAGCGTATGTTTCATGGCTGTTTCCAGTCGGTGGGATAAGGGACGGGGCCGAAGCCCCGGCTCATTTGGCATAGGCGGACATGTTTTCCGGCGTGACGAGTTCGAAGGGCACCCAGAGCGTCTTTTCGGTGCTTTGACCGGCAGCGGCCTTCACCGCCGTCTGAACGGAGACCTCGCCCTGCTTCGTCGCATTCTGGTAGACGGTGATATCGAGATCGCCCGCCTGCATCGCGGCAAGTCCATCGGGTGTCGCGTCAATGCCGGCAATGACGACGTCCTTCATGGATACGCCCGCTGCCTTCAGCGCCTGCACGGCGCCAATCGCCATTTCATCGTTGTTGGCGATGACCGCATCGAACTGTATGCCCGCCGTCAGCCAGGAGGAAACGAGGTCCTGTGCCTGCGTGCGGCTCCAGTTCGCCGTCTGCTTTTCAAGGATTTCGATCTTGCAGTCCGGCTTGGAGAACACCGTTTCCACATCCTTGGTGCGAACCAGCGCCGCATGGTTTTCCAAAGGGCCCATCAGAATGACGGCCTTGCCCTTGCCGCCCATCAGCTTGCAGGCGGCTTCGGCTTCCATGGTGCCTGAATCAAGTTCGTTGGAGCCGACAAATGCCGTGCCGTCAGGCAGCCCGGTTTCCAGCTCAGCCGGCGGATGGTTCACATAGACAAGCGGAATTTTCGCAGCGGATGCGGCCTTGGTTATCGCCGAGGTAGCGTCACCATCGACGGCGTTGACAATGATCGCATCGACGCCATTGGCAATGAAGTTCTGCACCTGATTCAGCTGCTTTGAAGGATCGAGCTGGGCATCCTCGACCAGAAGCTCGATGGTCTTGTCGCGCCCGGCCTCGGCCCTTATGCCGTTGAGCAGGATCGTCAGAAACGGATTGTCGAAAGACGTCATCGAGACTGCAATTCGGGTCTCGGCCAGAGCCGGTGTCGCGAAGATACAGAGTGCCGTCGCCATCAATAGTTTTTTCAAGGTTTCCTCCCGCGGAAATCGCTGCTGATTGCATTGTCCAGTTTTTACCGTGGCCGGTCGTGCCCGGCTGCGGCGCGTCAGGCCCGTCCGGCGGCACTCCCCCGGGGAGCGCAGAAGCCGGCAGGCACGGCCATGGCTCAGTTCCCGGCCTGATGGTTTTTGAGATCGGCCGGCGTTATCAGCTCGAAGGGCACGAAGACCCTCCTGTCTGCCGCATCGTTTCCGGCAGGTTTCAGCGCCATCGAAACTCCGACGGACTGCACCGGCGCGCCCGTCGTCCGCATGGTCGCGAAGGCTGCATTGGCGAAATGTCTTTTCATCTCTTTCCCCTCCAAACCTTGAAAAGAACCGGTCGCACCATCCCGCTCGAATGACGCCGTCACGGCTTTCCGGAAAAAGCTGCCCCCGCGCCGCGAAGGAATATCGGCAGCGTCAAGCAACCCCGACGTAATCTCATGCTGTGAAGGTCGGCCTCCTGTCCGCTCCACAGGCAGGCAAGATTTCCTAGTCCGGTCATCACGTCAACGCGTCAGCAGCAGGCAAAACCATCAAGCATGATAGAAACGGGCGGGCGCGATATGATGCAATCTATCAAACCATCAAAGGCTTTCAGGAACCCAGAGATGGGCAGGAAGGAAACGCTGTCCCGGCGTCTCC
Organism: Agrobacterium sp. 5Ca39; assembly: GCF_055382365.1. NCBI lineage: Bacteria > Pseudomonadati > Pseudomonadota > Alphaproteobacteria > Hyphomicrobiales > Rhizobiaceae > Agrobacterium > Agrobacterium sp. 5Ca39. Next base: position 1,388,047 of record NZ_AP026437.1, read on the forward strand.
GCCATGCCATGTTCGATAGTGTGAACCATTGTTGCGATGAGATCGGCGCACAATTCGCGTAGCGGGGTCTGGAACACGCCGCTGATGCTGCCTTCCAGCAGTGCCTGGCGGGACACGGGGGTCAGTTCGTTGACAAGGCAGACAATGGGTTCCTGCCGCTTTTCGTGTTGAAGTGCCTCGATCACCCCTTCCATGCCGCCGCCCACGCAATAGATGCCGACGAGATCCCTGTGCTTGGCGATAGAGTCCATCACGAGCTCATAGGTTACGCGTCGCGTTTCCAGCGTGATCAGGGCATCCATAACCTCAAATTCCGGCGCATATTCACGCATGTAGCTGCGAAAGCCGGTTTCGCGCAGCGAATGACCATGAAACCGGTGACCGCCAAGCAGCAGAAGCACCTTGCCCTTGCTGCGCGCCAGTCGTGAGATCATCCACGCCGCTGTGCGTCCCACCTTCATGCTGTTGACACCGAGATAAGCTTCCCGCACGCCCTGGGCAAAATCGGAAAGCAGCGAGAATGTCGGAATGCCCTTGATCTTCAATGCCTCGACGGCGGCCGTGACATCGTGGTGGTCCGGCCCGGTAGCGGCCACCGCCTGTACCCGGCCCTTCATGCCTATAAGCAGCGCCGCAAGCTCCGCCGGCTCACCGGATTGCGCAAATTCGATGCGCAGATTGACGTGGCGATCCCGGATGTTGCGCGCCGCAAGCTCCAGCTCATCGGCAAAGGTCTGATAAAAGGCGTGCCGCTCCTTGCGCAGAATGATGCCAAGGCCATAGGACGGCATATCCGCCAGCATACGCTGACGAATGATGTTGGTGGCATGAAAGCCGATCTTCTCCGCGGCCTCGAACACACGCCGCGAGGTTTCCTCCCGCACCGGCAGGCGGCCGTTCAGCACCCGGTCGACCGTGGCGACGCTGACGCCGGCGGCCTTTGCAACATCGGTAATGGTCGGACGTTTCATGCGGGTGCCCCGTAGACGGAAAGATTCGTGTCATATCTCGCAAAACATGTCACGGATTATGATGGAATCCAACATGTGCAGAGGGATAAGAGCGTGGAGTACTTTATCAGGGAATAATCGACCGGGGCCTGCATCGTAGGGCCGGCTTGCTTGGCCCAGCACGCCTCCTCCCCTCATCTCTGTGCTTGTCACAGAGACTCAGCCAGCCCAAGTCTTTGGGCTGAGGGATTGTTTTGCCGCGCAGACGCGTATCGGCTGGATTCCTGTGACAAGCACAGGAATGAGGGGGCTGGGATGTGTCAGAGCGAAAAAATCACCTGCCGAGTAACCTGAATGGCCACTGTCACACCAAGGAAGATGCGGCAGCGGGCATTCGTACCGGTTTACGGCGGCATTAGCACCGTTATCACGATACTGAAGCCGCTATCCCGTCAGACCCGCTCCAGCGCGACGGCGATACCCTGCCCGACGCCGATACACATGGTGGCGAGCGCCAGCCGCTTGCCCTTCAAGGAAAGTTCGAGCGCCGCCGTGCCGGCGATCCGAGCACCGGACATGCCGAGCGGATGGCCGAGCGCGATGGCACCGCCATTCGCATTTACCCGCGCATCGTCATCGGCAATGCCGAGCTGGCGCAGCGTCGCGAGGCCCTGGCTCGCGAAAGCCTCGTTCAGCTCGATCACATCGAGCTCTTCCTGCTTCAGCCCGAGCCGCGCCAGAAGTTTGGCGGAGGCCGGAGCCGGGCCGATGCCCATCACGCGCGGCGGCACGCCGGCAGCGGCGCCACCGAGGATACGGGCGATGGGAGTGAGGCCATATTTCTTCGCAGCCTCGGCTGACGCGATGATAAGCGCGGCAGCGCCATCATTGACGCCAGACGCATTGCCCGCCGTTACCGTAGCGCCCTCGCGCTTGTTCACCGGCTTCAGCTTAGCCAGTGCTTCGAGGCTTGTGGCCCGCGGATGTTCGTCCTTCGAGACGACAAGTGGATCGCCCTTGCGCTGGGGGATCGTTACCGAAACGATCTCCCTGTCGAGACGGCCATTGGCCTGCGCATCCGCCGCCTTCTGCTGACTGCGTACGGCGAAGGCATCCTGATCCTCGCGCGAGACCTGATAATCGACCGCGACATTGTCACCGGTTTCCGGCATGGAATCGACGCCATATTGCGCCTTCATCAGCGGGTTGACGAAACGCCAGCCGATGGTGGTGTCGTAGATTTCGGCATTGCGCGAAAAAGCGCTCTCCGCCTTGGGCAGAACGAAGGGCGCTCGGCTCATGCTTTCGACACCGCCGGCAATCATCAACTCCGCCTCGCCCGATTTGACGGCCCGGGCGGCAGCAATGACGGCATCCATGCCGGAGCCGCACAAACGATTGATGGTCGTTCCGGTTACCGACACCGGCAGGCCGGCGAGCAGCAACGACATGCGCGCCACGTTGCGGTTATCCTCACCCGCCTGATTGGCGCAGCCGAAGATCACATCCTCGACGGCTTCCCAGTCGATGGAAGGATTGCGTTCCATCAGCGCCTTCAGCGGCACCGCGCCGAGGTCATCCGCCCTCACGGAAGAAAGCGCACCGCCGAAACGGCCAATGGGCGTGCGGATGTAATCGCAGATATAGGCTTCGGTCATCGGTGTTTCCTCAAAGTTCCGGTGCAACGAGATCAGCAACCGTGCCATCCACATGAAGCGGCGCGCCGGTCATGGCCTGTAGCTCTTCAAACGTCATTGCCGGCAGTTTTTCACGCAGCACGAAGCGGCCATCAACCACGTCAATCACCGCGTGGCTGGTATAGATGCGGGTGATGCAGCCGACGCCGGTCAGCGGGAAGGCGCATTTCTCAACCAGCTTTGGCTCGCCATTCTTGGTCACATGTTCGGTGATGACGAAGACCTGCTTGGCGCCATGAACAAGATCCATGGCCCCACCGACGGCTGGCACACCCTTGGAGCCGACGCGCCAATTGGCGAGATCGCCATTCTGGGCCACCTGATAGGCCCCGAGAATCGCCACATCCAGATGTCCGCCACGCACCATGGCGAAGCTGTCGGCATGGTGGAAGAAGGCGGCGCCCGGTTTCAGCGTCACGGCTTTCTTGCCGGCATTGATGAGGTTCCAGTCCTCCTCGCCTTCCGGCGGCGCTTCGCCGAAATTCAGGATGCCATTTTCGGTATGGAAGATCGCTTGACGGCCGGGTGGCTGATAGCGCGCCACCATTTCCGGAAAGCCGATGCCGAGATTGACGTAGGCGCCATCCTCGATGTCCTGCGCCGCGCGCCATGCGATCTGGGCGTTGGAAAGCTTGATGTCTTCGCGGGTGTCGATGGTCGTGGTCATGCGTAGGCTACTCCCGCGCGAATGAGGACTTCTTCCTGTTGCGGATCGGGAATTTCCACGACGCCGTTCACGAAAATACCCGGCGTCACGACATGCTCCGGATCGATCTCGCCGGCGGCGACGATCTTCGAGACCTGCGCAATGGTGGTTTTCGCGGCCATGCACATCAGCGGATTAAAATTGCGCCCGGCCTTGTTGTAGGTGAGGTTGCCATACGTATCGCCAAGCTCGGCCTTGACGATGGCAAAATCGGCCTTCAGCCAGCGCTCCTGCACATAGGAGCGGCCGTCGAATTCCCCGATCACCTTGCCTTCTGCCAGTTCCGTGCCGAAACCTGTCGGGGTGTAGAAGGCCGGAATACCGGAACCGCCAGCGCGAATGCGCTCGGCAAGCGTGCCCTGCGGCACCAGCTCCAGTTCGATTTCGCCGGCCAGATAGCGATCGGTGAAGGCGCGCGGATCCGAAGAGCGCGGGAAGGAGCAGATCATCTTCTTGACCATGCCCGCATCGATCATCGCGGCGATGCCGATGCGGCCATTGCCGGCGTTGTTGTTGATGACGGTAAGGTCCTTCGGTCCCTTGTCGATCAGTGCGTGGATCAGCTCGATCGGCGCGCCGGAGCCGCCAAAACCGCCGATCATGATCGTCGCACCATCGCCGATGCCAGCAAGCGCCTCTTCCGCGCTCTTGATTGTCTTGTCCATTCTCAAAACCTCCATCCAGCCGAGCGGATGGACCGGCAGGGCTGCTTGGCCATGAGGTAAAGCTGAAATTGCCTCGACGGCAAGGATTTTGTGCGTTATATGATTTTTGTTCGTATATCGCACAAATGGAGCGGAGCCATGGCCGTCAATGAAAGAGACATGATGGGCGGTCTCGCCAAGGGATTGCGCGTGATCGAAGCCTTCAGCGCCGAGCGGCCGCGGCTTTCCATCTCCGATGCCGCCGAGATCGCCGGACTGGACCGCGCCACCACACGCCGCTGCCTGCTCACGCTATCGGAGCTTGGTTATGCCGCCTATGACGGCAAATTCTTTACCGTCACGCCGAAGGTGCTGCGGCTCGGAACCGGCTGCCTCGCCACCATGCCGCTTCCCAAAATCGTCCAGCCGCTCATCGATCGCCTTTCGGAGGAGATCGGCCAGAGCACCTCCGTCTCTATCCTGGACGAAACCGAAATCGTTTATGTGGCCCGCGCCGCCCAGCAGCGGGTCATGTCCATTGCGCTGATGCCGGGGTCGCGCCTGCCCGCCTATTGCACCTCGATGGGCCGTGTTCTTCTTTCCGCTCAGCCGCCCGAACGCCAGCGCGACATTCTCGAAGCCTCCCGGCTGGTCGCCCGCACGGAAAAAACCATTACCGATATTCAGGCCTTGCTCACCGAAATCGAGGTGACCGGCCATCGCGGTTATGCGTTGATCGATCAGGAAGTCGAAATCGGCCTTCGCTCCATCGCCGTGCCGCTGAAAAGCGTGCGCGGCCAGACGGTCGCTGCGCTGAATGTCGGGCTCGCCGCCTCGGTCGCTTCGATGGATGATCTGGTGGAGCGATATTTGCCCGCACTTCTGTCCGTTCAGCGGGAACTGGCGAGAATGCTGGTCTGAAGCGGCATCTGCCGCGCGCCGGTATCGCCCATCTTGCGCTGCTCGGCGAGCCGCCAGGCGCGCGGCGTCATGCCGGTTTCCCGCCTGAAGAAGCGGTTGAAATAAGCGGGATCGGCAAATCCAAGACCCTCCGCGATCATCTGTACGCTGGAGACGGTGAAGACCAGTTCCTGCTGGGCGATCTCGATCTGGCGCTTGGCAATCAGCCGCTGCAGGCTGAGCCCGGAAACGGAACGGACAAGCCGGTTGAGGTGCGTTTCCGAAAGGCCGAGCTTCCTCGCATAAAAACCGGCTTTCTGCGGCTCGCGGATATGGCGGGCGATCAGTGACAGCAACCGTTCGAAACGTTGCTCCGCCAGGCCCTCACCGCTTGTTTCCAGAACCGGCCGCGCCGCCCGTGAAAAAAGCGCGACGACGGTCGCAAGCTGGCCTTCTATCATCGCGTCGCGACCGATCTCACGGGCCTCATATTCCGCGGAAATCCGTTCGAACCCGCTGCGCACTCCTTCTCCATCGGCAAAATCCTGTAAGGGCAGAAGCACCGGTTGGGAGAAATTCCGCAGCAGAAGCGCCTGCACCGATGCTGGCAGCGCGCCCTGCAGCATGGTGACGATCACGCCGCCGATATCGCGGGAAAAACGGAAGCCGTGTTCGAAACCGGGTGGCACGATGATGGCGACCGGCGGGCGGATCGGCTCGATGCGGCCATCCAGCAAGGCATCACCCTCGCCGCCAAAAATGTACAAGATTTGCAAAAAAGCAGAATGGCGATGCAGGCCGATTTCAAAGCGATGCAGGCTGCTCCGCGAAAAAAGCGTTTCGCAATGGAAGCGAAAATCGCTGCCCTGCGCGGCTTCCTCACCATAGAGCCCTTCATTGGCAGTCACACGCATCTCATCCCCCTCCTGGGCCCGATGGTCGGATTGTGCAATTTACGGACCGGAAAGTCCATTGAGCTTCCGGCAACGCTTGGTCAATTTCTTGACCGGAGACAAGTTCGGGAGGAAACAATGCGTACACAGGTCGTCATCATCGGCTCCGGTCCATCGGGGCTGTTGCTTGGCCAGCTTCTGGCGAAAGCCGGTGTCGAGACCGTCATTCTCGACCGGGTCAGCAAGGAATACATTCTCGGCCGCGTCCGCGCCGGCGTACTGGAAGAAGGCACGGTACAGCTCATGGAAAAGGCCGGCGCGGATAAACGCCTGCGCCGCGAGGGTCTGCCGCATGACGGTTTTTCGCTGACCTTCGACGGTCGCGACCATCGTATCGATCTATTCGATCTGACCGGCGGCAAGCGTGTGATGGTCTATGGTCAAACGGAAGTGACCCATGACCTGATGGATGTGCGCGAAGCGGCCGGCCTCTCGACCATCTACGATGCATCTGATGTCGAGCCGCATGACTTCGATGGCGAAAGCCCTTATGTAACCTATCAGAAAGATGGCGTAACCCACCGGATCGATTGCGATTTCATTGCCGGCTGCGATGGTTTCCACGGGGTGAGCCGAAAATCCGTGCCGCAAGGCGCGATCAGGGAATTCGAGAAGGTCTACCCCTTCGGCTGGCTCGGCATTCTGGCCGAAGTGCCGCCGGTCAACCACGAACTCATCTACGCCAATCATCCGCGCGGTTTTGCGCTCTGCTCCATGCGCTCGCACACGCGCAGCCGTTATTACATTCAATGTTCGCTCGAGGACCGGCCTGAAGACTGGAGCGATGAACGTTTCTGGGATGAAATCCGCCGTCGCCTGCCGGAAAACCATGCGGATGCAATGGTGACCGGCCCCTCCTTTGAAAAATCGATCGCGCCGCTCCGTTCCTTTGTCAGCGAACCAATGCGTTTCGGACGGCTGTTTTTAGCGGGGGATGCCGCCCATATCGTGCCGCCAACGGGTGCCAAGGGCCTGAACCTTGCCGCCAGCGACGTACATTATCTGAGCGAGGCGCTGATCGAGTTTTATCGCGACAGGTCTGAAGCCGGCGTCGACGCCTATTCGCAGAAGGCGCTTTCCCGCGTGTGGAAGGCGGTGCGCTTCTCCTGGTGGATGACGACGATGATGCATCGTTTTCCCGATACGGGGGATTTCGGCCAGCGCATTCAGGAGGCGGAACTGGATTATCTCGTCCAATCGCGCGCCGCTTCCACCGCGCTTGCGGAAAATTACGTGGGGCTTCCGTATTAGGGCTGCCCCAGACACGCGGCTTTTATCTCTACCGTTTCCACACCCGTCACCCCGGACCTGATCCGGGGTCCAGCGCGATCAAGTCATTGATCGCAAAAGGACTCTTTTCACGGCGCAGACGCGCCGTGGCTGGATTCCGGCTCAAGGCCGGAATGACGGAGGACAGGTTCTCAGACTTTTCCGACCCTCACCCTCATCTCAAGAACCAGCCTCCGCCCTCCCATCCAGCAACTCGCCCGCCGCCTCACGTATGGCCTGCATCAACAGCGAAAGCGGCAGCGAGGGCTGTGTATCGGCCCGCACCGTCAGTCCCACCGGGCCGCTGGTATCGCCGGTCTCGACCGGCAGAATTTCGAGGATGCCATCGGCCACATCCGCCGCCACCACGCCCTCCGAGATGATCCAGATCGCGTCGCTGGTGCGCAGAAAGGCGCGACCGAAGGCGTCGGATACGGTTTCGATGCGGATCGGCAGGGCCGGAACGCCGTTGGCGATCAAAAACTGTTCCACGACAGGACCGATGACGGACTGCCGTGTGGGCATCAGCACCGGATATTCATGCAGGTGATCGAACACCGAAACACCGGGCGACAGAAGCGGGTGGCCAGCCCGCACCACGAAGCGCACCCTTTCCGAATAGAGATGCTCGAAGGAAAACCCGGCCATCTTCTGCGGCGCCGCGAGACGGCCGACGACGAGATCGAGATCACCGACCCGCAGCTGCTCCAGCAGAACGGCGTTTTCGCCCGTCACGATCTTCACCGGGCTGCCGGTCTTTTCCGCCAGAAAACCGGCCATCGCCTTCGGCATGATGCGGACCGAAACCGTGGGCAGAGCACCCACCCGCACCGGGGGACCGGCGCGCGCCGCCTCCTGCGAAACCGAATCGACCGCCTGTCGCAACGCCGTCATCGTCGCGCCGGCGTGGCGCAGGAAAACCTCGCCGTAGCGGCTGATGCGAATGCCGCGACCTTCCCGGTCGAATAGCGAGACACCCAGAATCTCTTCCAGTTCGCGGATCGTTTTTGTCACCGCCGGCTGGCTGACATGCAGGATTTCGGCGGCGCGGATAACGCTTTTCTGCCGCGCAACCTCCACGAAGGTCTGCAGGTGGCGGAACTTGATACGCTGGTCGACCATCGCTCGTATAATCCATTGGTTATGATTTTCATCGATAATGTCATTTTACTTAACCGGAACCCGCTTGCAATATCCCCGGCAGGAGGAGCCATCATGCATTTTCTGCGCTGCGGCGAGACCGTGATCCATTATCGCGTCAAGGGATTGGACAGCGGCAAGCCGGTCATCGCCTTCATCAATTCGCTCGGTACGGATTTCCGCATCTGGGATGCGGTGATCGAGGTGCTTGGCGATGACTATGCCTACGTGCTGCACGACAAGCGTGGCCACGGGCTTTCCGATATCGGTTGCCCACCCTATTCGATCGACGACCATGCCGGTGACCTGATCGCGCTGCTCGATCATCTCGGCGTGAAAAGTGCCGTCATCTGGGGCCTGTCCGTTGGCGGCCTGATTGCCCAGAGGCTTTATGCCCGCCGGCCCGATCTCGTCCGCGCATTCGTACTCAGCAATACCGCTCACAAGATCGGCACAGCCGACATGTGGAACGCCCGCATCGACAAAATCTCTGCGGATGGCCTCGGCTCGCTGGTCGATCCCGTCATGGAGCGCTGGTTCACGCCCGCCTTCCGCACGCCTGACAATGCCGCCTATGCCGGCGCACGCAACATGCTGTCGCAACAGCCGGAAGCCGGTTACAGCGGCACTTGCGCCGCCATCCGCGATGCGGATTTTACCGCGGCCGCCGGGCGCATTGCCGTGCCGACCCTTTGTATCGTGGGCGATCAGGACGGCTCGACACCGCCGGAACTGGTAAAATCGCTGGCGGACCTCATTCCCGCAAGCCGCTTTGTAACAATCGCCGGCTGCGGCCACATTCCCTGCCTTGAACGGCCACTCGCCTACGCGCAGGCCGCGTGCATTTTTCTCAAGACCTTGCCGGAGCATTGACCGATGGCGGACCAGAACAACAAGAACGAACGTTTCGAACAGGGCATGAAGACCCGTCGCTCCGTGCTGGGAGATGCCCATGTGGACCGCGCCCAGACCGTGACGACGGGCTTCGACCAGCCTTTTCAGCAGCTCATTACCGAAGGCGCCTGGGGCACCGTCTGGTCCGGCAATCAATGGACGAAACGCGAGCGCTCGATGGTCACCATCGCCCTTCTTGCGGCGCTGGGCCAGGACGAAGAACTTGCCATGCATGTGCGCGCCACCGTCAATACCGGCGCAACCGAGGCGGATATTCGCGAGGCGCTGATGCACGTGGCGATCTATGCCGGCGTGCCTGCCGCCAATCATGCTTTCAAGATTGCCAAGCTTGCCCTGGCCAGCATGAAAGCCGATAGTTCCCTTGATAAAACTGGCGATGGGGAGGAGACGAAATGAGCAACCAGCCACCAGAAACCGGGCCTTTCTTCGCACGCAACCGCGATATTCACCCGCTGGCCTATGCGCCCGGCTACAAGACCTCGATCCTGCGCTCGCCGCAACGCGCCCTGATTTCGCTTGAAGGAACCAAGAGCGAGATCACCGGTCCCGTTTTTGGCCATGGCATGCTGAATCCGCTGGATAACGATCTCATCCTCAACTATGCCCGCCCCGGTGAAATGCCTGTTGGACCGCGTATTCTCGTTCACGGCCGGGTGCTGGACGAGCGCGGTCGCGGCGTCGACGGCGCGCTGGTGGAATTCTGGCAGGCCAATGCCGGCGGTCGCTACCGCCACAAGAAGGAAAGCTACCTCGCCGCCATCGATCCGAATTTCGGCGGCGTCGGCCGCACGATCACCGACGAGAACGGCTATTACTGGTTCAAGACCATCCAGCCGGGCGCCTATCCCTGGCCGAACGGCGTCAATGACTGGCGGCCGGCCCATATCCATTTCTCCATCTTCGGTCACGGTTTCGCGCAGCGCCTCATCACCCAGATGTATTTCGAAGGCGATCCGCTGATCTGGAAATGTCCGATCGTCAAAACCATTCCGGACGAGGATGCGATACGGAGACTGATCGCGCCGCTGGACATGAATGCGACGCTGCCGATGGACATGCTGGCCTATAAGTTCGATATCGTGCTGCGCGGTCGCCGCTCCACCCTTTTCGAAAACCGCATGGAGGGCAACTGATCATGGTTCAGCCGCTCAACTATTTCAAGGAAACCGCCTCACAGACGGCAGGGCCCTATGTGCATATCGGCTGCACACCCAATTTCGTCGGCATCGAAGGCGTGTTCGAGAAGGATCTCGGTTCCGGCCCGCTTTATAACGACAAGGCCCGCGGCGAGCGCATCAGCGTGCGCGGCACGGTCTATGACGGCGCCGGCATGCCGCTCAAGGATGCGCTGATCGAGATATGGCAGGCCGATACCGACGGCTATTACAACAGCCCGAGCGAAACGCGCGGCAAGGCCGATCCGAATTTCATCGGCTGGGGCCGCTCGCCCGGTGACATGGATACGGGCGAATTCGTCTTCGAAACCATCAAGCCCGGCTCGGTGCCGTTCCGCGACGGTCGGCCGATGGCGCCGCACATCACCTTCTGGATCGTCGCGCGTGGCATCAATATCGGCCTGCAGACCCGTATGTATTTCCCGGAAGAACAGGAGGCCAATGCCGCCGATCCCGTTCTTACCCGCATCGAGCAGAAAAGCCGCATCGCCACGCTTGTCGCCAAAAAGGAAGAAGGCAACGTTTATCGTTTCGATATCCGTCTGCAGGGCGAAGGCGAAACCGTGTTTTTCGATATCTGACGCATATCGCGCAAAAGTGTGCAGCGGTTTTGCGACAACGATATGCGCAAAAGAAAGCGAGACGGACGATGAGCCTTTCCCCCTTCGAGCACCCTTTCCTCTCAGGCCTTTTCGGCGACAGCGAAATCGTCGAGCTGTTTTCGGCAAGGGCGGATATCGACGCCATGATCCGTTTCGAAGCGGCGCTGGCGGAGGCGGAGGCGGAGGCTGGCATCCTTGCGGATGAGGTGGCACAAGCGATTGTCTCAGGCCTGTCGGACTTTGCCGCCGACATCACCGCCCTTCGCCACGGCGTCGCAAAGGATGGCGTTGTGGTTCCCGAACTCATCCGGCAGATGCGGGCGGCCGTCGCCGGCAAGGCAGCGGACAAGGTGCATTTCGGCGCGACCAGCCAGGATGTCATCGATACCAGCCTGATGCTGCGGCTGAAATTGGCGGCGGAAATCATCGCCATGCGGCTCGGGCGTCTCGTCGATACGCTGGGAGATCTCGCCTCCCGCGACGGCCATAATCCGTTGACGGGCTACACGCGCATGCAGGCCGCGATCGGCATCACCGTCGCCGACCGGGCGGCAAGCTGGATTTCACCGCTGGAGCGCCATTTGCTGCGGCTCCAGAGCTTCGCGCAGACCGGTTTCGCCCTGCAATTCGGCGGCGCGGCCGGCACGCTCGAAAAGCTCGGTGACAATGCCGCAGCCGTGCGCATCGATCTGGCAAGGCGCCTCGGCCTTGCGGATCGGCCACAATGGCAAAGCCAGCGCGACGGCATCGCCGAATTTTCCGGTCTGCTTTCGCTGATCACGGGCACGCTCGGCAAGTTCGGGCAGGACATCGCGCTCATGGCCGAACTCGGCACGGAAATCCGCCTCTCCGGAGGCGGCGGTTCCTCGGCCATGCCGCACAAACAAAATCCGGTCAATGCCGAAACGCTGGTGACGCTCGCGCGCTTCAATGCCGTGCACATATCGGCGTTGCACCAGTCGCTTGTGCACGAACAGGAAAGGTCCGGCGCGGGCTGGATGCTGGAATGGCTGTCGCTCCCACAAATGGTGACGGCAACGGGAGCCTCGCTGCTGATCGCCGAGCGGTTGGCGGGGCAGATAGACAGGTTGGGCGCAGGCGAAAACGAGCCTCAGGGCGATCGCCATCTTCCATAGACCAGGGTTTCCAGGAACTGCCAGACGGGCGGCCGGTGGCGACATGGTGACGTGCGGAAAGCGCTTGCGCTCCTTTGCATTAGCCATTGATAAAAAAGACTTTATCGGGAATTTCAAAAAACAAAAAAACAGCGGCGACGCCGCTTTTTAACCGGATATGACGCTTGACACAAAAATGAACTAACTGGTACAAACATTAAGATTAACGAGACGCCGCCGACGAGGGTTCGAAGCCCGCAGCGGCAAAAATCGACAAATGGAGGGCTTTGGCGCCGCACGGTTCCAGAGCGATGCGGACAAGGCACAAAGCCTGTCCGGACCCGAAGGGGTTGGGAGGAAGAATGTCTTACAGTCTCGATTTCTCAGCGGTCATAGACCGGCTGCCCGAGCTGCTTTTAGCCTGTCTGGCGACGATCGGCCTTGCCATTGCCGGCATGTCGCTTGCCACCGTCATCGGGGTTCTCGGGGTTGTCGCCCGACGCTCGCGTTTCAGGCTGCTGCGCGGCATCGTCATCGGCTTTGTGGAAGCCATCCGCAATACGCCGTTTCTGGTGCAGATATTCTTCATCTTCTTCGCCCTGCCGCAAATCGGCATCAAGCTCAATCCCACCGTCACCGCCATCATTGCGCTGGCCCTGAACGGTGGCGCCTACGCCATTGAAATCATTCGAGGCGGGGTCGATTCCATCCCCAAGGGCCAGGTGGAAGCGGGCCTCGCGCTCGGCCTGCACCGGGCGCAGATCTTCCGCCATATCATCCTGAAGCCGGCGTTGCGCGCGGTCTATCCGTCACTCACCAGCCAGTTCATCATGCTGACGCTGACGACGTCGGTCTGCACTTCGATCGCCGCTTATGAGCTGACTTCGGTCGCGCAGAAGATCGAGGCGGATACGTTCCGGTCCTTCGAGGTCTATTTCTCGATCACGCTGCTTTATCTCGTCATTTCCTCGCTGATGATGGCCGTCTTCTCGCTCATCTCCCGCCTTTCCTTCAGCTATCCGGTCAAGTGAGGAGAAAAGACAATGGCATCCATCGGTCCCAACGAACTCTTCTTCCTGCTGCAGGGTCTGAAATGGACCCTTGCGCTGACCATCATCGGCTTTATCGGCGGCGGCATTTTCGGCCTTTGCGTGGCGCTCGCCCGCGTTGCGGACAGCCCGGCAATCCAGCGGGCAAGCACGGCCTACATCGCCATCTTCCAGGGCACGCCGCTCCTGATGCAGCTTTTCGTCGTTTATTACGGCGTGGCGCTGGCCGGCCTCAATGTGGATGCCTGGATCGCCGTTGCCATCGCCTTCACGCTGCATGCCAGCGCCTTCCTGGGTGAAATCTGGCGCGGCGGCATCCAGGCCGTACCGAAAGGCCAGACGGAAGCGGCCAATGCGCTTGGCCTGCATTACATCTCACGCATGAAGGATGTGATCCTGCCGCAGGCGCTCAAGATTTCACTGCCGGCCACCATCGGTTTCCTCGTGCAGCTCATCAAGGGCACCTCGCTTGCGGCGATCGTGGGTTTCGTCGAGCTCTCCCGCGCCGGACAGATCGTCTCCAACCAGACGTTCCGCCCGCTCACCGTCTTCGCCCTCGTCGGCATCATCTATTTCCTGATCTGCTGGCCGCTCTCCCTGTGGGGCGCCGGCGTCGAAAAGCGGCTGCAGGCCGCGTCCCGTTAAACGTCAAAACCATCTCATCAGCTTTGTAAGGAGGAGCAAAAGATGAAAACCACCAGCATGAAATTCTCGCGTCGCGCCCTGCTCGCGCTCGCCGCGGCAACGGTTGCGCTGCCTTTCGTGACACCGGGCGATGCTTTCGCCGGGACCGTTGAAGAGGCAAAGGCCAAGGGCAAGGTCGTCATCGGCATTCAGGGTGACAATTCGCCCTGGGGCTTCGTGAATTCCAGCGGCGTGCAGGATGGTCTCGATGCCGATATCGGCAAGGCCTTCGCGGACTATCTCGGCGTGAAGGCCGAGTTCGTGCCGCTCGCCGTCGCAAACCGCATCCCGGCGCTGCTGACCGGCAAGGTCGACGTGCTCTTCGCCACCATGGCCATGACCGCCGAGCGCGCCAAGAGCATCCAGTATTCGAAGCCCTATGTCGGCAACGTGTTTTCCGTCTATGCCCCCAAGGACAAGAAGATCGCCGGTTACGATGATCTGACCGGCATCAATGTCGGCGTGCCGAAGTCGAGCGCCATGGACACGGCGATTACTGCCGGTGCCGGCTCCAAAGCCAATATCCTGCGCTTCGATGACGACGCCGCCAATATTCAGGCGCTGATATCGGGCCAGGTCGAAGCCGTGGGCGGCAACATGTTCTACGGCGACCGGCTGAACAAGGCCGCCGAGGGCAAGTACGAATCAAAGTTCGAACTGACGACCATGTATAACGGCGCCGGCACCCGCCCGGGCGAGAAGGACTGGAACGAAACCGTCAACGCCTTCCTCGACAAGATCAAGTCGGATGGTCAGCTCGCCAAGATTTACGACAAATGGATGAAGCGCGAAGTGCCGGCCTTCCCGGACAGCCTTCCCGACATCCCCTTCACCGTGAAGTAATCTGGAGGTTTCCATGCCGCAATCCGCCGCCGCACAGGTTCCGCTTATCGCCCTTGAAGGGGTCGGAAAGTGGTATGGAGCCTACCACGCGCTTAAAAATGTCAACATGACGGTTCGCAAGGGCGAGAAGATCGTTCTTTGCGGCCCGTCCGGTTCGGGCAAATCCACCCTCATTCGCTGCATCAACCATCTGGAGGAAATCCAGGAAGGCAAGATTACGGTGGAGGGAACCATGCTTTCGGATTCCAGCCGTGCCATAGATGCGGTTCGGCGCGAAGTGGGCATGGTGTTCCAGAGCTTCAATCTCTTTCCGCACAAGACCATCATGGAAAACTGCACGCTGGCGCCCATGCGGGTGAAAGGCCTGTCGAAGGCCGATGCGGAGGCGACGGCACGCAAATATCTGGAGCGCGTGCGCATTCTCAACCAGGCCGACAAGTACCCCGCCCAGCTTTCCGGCGGCCAGCAGCAGCGCGCGGCGATTGCGCGGGCGCTGTGTATGGAACCGAAGGCGATGCTGTTCGACGAACCGACCTCGGCCCTCGATCCGGAAATGGTGAAGGAAGTGCTCGACACCATGATCGGTCTTGCCCGCGACGGCATGACGATGATCTGCGTGACGCATGAAATGGGTTTCGCCCGGCAGGTGGCCGACCGCGTGGTCTTCATGTCGGAAGGCGAGATCATCGAGGAAGGCCCCCCGGAGGAATTCTTCCGCGATCCCAAGCACCAGCGTACCCGCACGTTCCTTGGCGAAATTCTCGCCCATCATTGAGGTTCGCGCTCCGCGGGGAACTCTTGGCGACCTCCCCCGCAGAGACAGCGTCATCCCCGGGACAGGCCCGGGGATCCATGGAGCCAGCGGATGACAGATCCCCGGGATCAGGCCCGAGGATGACGACGGCGAGGTTTCAACACCTCGCCAGCAACCCGAAGGCAGGCGATGCCCGCCGCCGAACAGATGAACGACCCGAGATCATGACAGACAAAACCGCATTCAAGGTCGGCCTGATAGGCGCCGATATCCAGCTATCCAAGTCACCCGCGCTGCATATGCGCGAGGGAGCAGCCCATGGTCTAGACTATTCTTATGAGCTGGTGGATGTCTCCGCACGCAAATTGCCCCTGAGCGCCCTTCCCGATTTGCTCGATGAGCTGGAGGCGCGCGGTTTTGCCGGCACGAATATCACCCATCCGTTCAAACAGGCCGTCATCGCGCATCTGCACGAACTTTCTGACGACGCCCGCATGCTTGGAGCGGTCAATACCGTCGTCTTCCGCGAAGGCCGCCGCATTGGCCATAACACCGACTGGTACGGCTTTTACGAAAGCTTCGTGCGCGGCCTGCCGGATGCAAAGCGTGATCGGGCGCTGCTGGTCGGCGCAGGCGGCGCCGGCGTGGCTGTCGCCCATGCCGCCCTGAAGCTCGATATTATGAGACTCGATATTTTCGATCGCGATTTGCCCCGGGCCGAGCGCCTGGCGAGCGAACTCAACGACCGTTTCGGAGAAGGGCGCGCCTTTGCCGTTGGCGACCCGGCCGCTTCCCTGCCCTTTGCCGATGGCCTGATCCACGCCACGCCAATGGGCATGCCCGCCCATCCCGGCATGCCGGTTTCGGCCGCCCTGATCGAACAGCGACACTGGGTGGCCGATATCGTCTACATGCCGCTCGTGACCGAGTTGCTGGCGACGGCGGCGAAAAAGGGCTGTCGCACCCTGCCCGGCGGCGGCATGACGGTGTTTCAGGCCGTTGGCGCATTCCGCCTCTTCTGCGGCCGCGAGCCGGACGCTGCGCGCATGACCGCACATTTCACCGAGCTGTGCATGGCGGAGGGGGTGGCATGAGTCTTTTCACCATCCTCAACGGCCCGAACCTCAACCTGCTCGGCCAGCGCCAGCCGGAAATCTACGGCTATGAAACGCTCGCTGATATCGAGTCCCGTTGCCGCGGGATCGCAGAAACCGCCGGCCACGAACTGTTTTTTGCCCAGAGCAACCGGGAATATGAGCTGATCGACTGGGTTCACGAAGCCCGCGGCAAATCCGCAGGCATCGTCATCAACCCCGGCGCCTTTACCCATACGTCGGTGGCCATCCTCGACGCGCTCAATGCCTTTGAGGGGCCGGTGATCGAGGTCCACATTTCCAACATCCACAAGCGCGAGGTCTTCCGGCACCACTCCTATGTCTCGACCCGCGCCGAAGGCGTGATCGCCGGCCTCGGCATCGAAGGTTATGACGTGGCGCTGCGCCACCTCATCGGCCGTCTTTCGCGCTCGTCGTGATATGGGCGGGCGTCAGCACATAACGCAGCACCATGTCGCTGACATGCCGCGACAATGTCTCCTGTCCCGCATCGGTGAACAGGCTGTCGCCGAAGATGAACGAGAACGTCGTGACATTCGAGACGTTGAAAAAGGACAGCGCGCTGATCTGCCAGTGCAATTCCAGCGCATCGATGCCCTCGCGGAAGACGCCGCTCTGCTGGCCTCGCAGCAGCACGCTTTCCAGCGCATCGATGGCCGGACGGTTGAGCTGGCGGATCGTTTCGGAGGACTGCATGTGCCGGCCGTGATGGATGTTCTCGATCATCACCATGCGAATGAAAGCGGGATTGCGCCGGTGGTGATCGAAGGTGAACCGACAGAGCTTGTCGAGCGCCGCAGCCGGTTCCAGATCATCGAGCTCCAGATCGCTCTCGCCGCCGCGCACCTTGGCATAAGCCTCCTCCAGAACGCGCTGGTAAAGGCTCTCCTTGTCGGAGAAATAATAATAGATCATGCGCTTGGACGTGCGCGTGCGCGCCGCTATTTCATCGATGCGGGCGCCGGAGAGGCCATTTTGCGAAAACTCTTCCATGGCCACCGAAAGAATGTCGCGGCGAACTCCTTCCGGATCACGCTTCGCCTGCCGGCTTTCTCGGGTCGCGTTCAAAGTCGCAGTTTTGGTCATCATCCATTCCATCGGTGGGGCGGCGGCCTGCGGTCACGCCCTGCTTATTAACCAATCAGTACATAAGGCTGAAAAGGAAGGCAATATGGCGAGCTATGACACAGCAGGACACGGCATGCCAATGCGCACATCCATTGCAACCGTATCGATCAGTGGCGAATTCCCCGAAAAGCTGGCGGCGATCGCCAAGGCCGGCTTTTCCGGCGTGGAGATTTTCGAAAACGATTTCCTGACCTATGACGCCTCCCCGCGCGAGGTAAAGGCACTGGCTGCCGACCACGGACTTGATATCACCCTGTTTCAGCCGTTCCGCGATTTCGAGGGCATGCCGGAACCGCACCGCGCCCGCGCCTTCGAGAGAGCGCAGCGGAAATTCGACATCATGGGCGAACTCGGCACAGATCTGATGCTGATCTGCTCAAATGTCTCGCCGGTCTCGCTCGGCGGCATAGACCGCGCCGCCGCCGACTTCCATCAGCTGGGCGAACTTGCCGCAAAACATGGCGTGCGCGTGGGTTACGAGGCGTTGGCCTGGGGCCGTCACATCAGCGATCACCGCGATGCCTGGGAAGTGGTGCGCCGTGCCGACCACGCCAATGTCGGCATCATTCTCGACAGTTTCCACACGCTGTCGCGCAAGATCGATCCCAATTCCATCCGTTCCATTCCCGGCGACAAGATTTTCATCGTCCAGCTGGCCGATGCGCCGCTGATCGACATGGACCTGCTCTACTGGAGCCGCCATTTCCGCAACATGCCGGGAGAAGGCGATCTGCCTGTCGTGGATTTCATGCGCGCCGTGGCTGCAACCGGTTATAGCGGCCCGCTGTCGCTCGAAATCTTCAATGACCAGTTCCGCGGCGGCTCGGCCCGGCTGCTCGCCGAGGACGGCCACCGCTCGCTCGTCAACCTGATGGATCAGGTGCGCCGTCTTGAGCCGGATATCAGAATCGACGTGCCCGCCATGCCGGACCGGGTTGAGACGCGGGGCGTGGAGTTCGTGGAATTCACCACGGCGCCGGAAGAAAAGATCAATCTGGAGGCGCTGCTCGCCACGCTCGGTTTCGAGAAAACCGCACATCACCGCAATCGCGATGTCGACCTCTACACCCAGGGCGATATCCGCATCGTCATCAATACCAGTGATGGCGGCGACAGTTTCGCCGGGGCGTCCTATTCCATCCACGGCACCAATGCCTATGCATTCGGCCTGAAGGTCGATGACGCCAAAGCGGCGCTGGCGCGTGCTGAAGCGCTGGGTGCGCCCACCTTCGCCGAGCCGCGCAAGACGGGCGAAGTCGCCGTCCCGGCCATTCAGGGCGTGGGCAACGGTGTCATTTATTTCCTCGACGATTCGCCGGCGCTTGCTTCCATCTGGGACAATGAGTTTGCGACAGTCGGCGACAATAAACCAGCTGGCGATGCCGGGCTGAAGAGGATCGATCATCTTGCGCAAACAACGCATTACGATGAAATGCTGACGTGGCTTCTGTTCTACACCTCGCTGTTTTCTACCCGCCGCACACCGATGATCGATGTGGTCGATCCGGGCGGGCTGGTGCGCAGCCAGGCGATTGAAAGCGTACCCTCGCCGCATTTTCGCCTGACCATGAACGGCGCCGACAATCGCAAGACCTTCGCCGGCAAATTCCTCGCTGAAGGTTTCGGCACCAGCATCCAGCACATCGCCTTCGCCACCGACGATATTTTCGCGACGGCCAGGGCGATGCAGGCACGTGGCTTCCACGCCCTGCCGATCTCGCGCAATTATTACGACGATCTGGAAGCGCGTTTCGGTCTGGAGCCGGAATTTTCCGATGCTCTCCGGGCCGCCAGCATCCTTTATGACCGCGACGACAATGGCGAATATTTCCAGATCTACAGCCGCACCTTCGGCGAAGGTTTCTTCTTCGAAATCATCGAAAGGCGCGGGGCTTACGGCGGTTATGGTGCCATGAACGCCCCCTTCCGCATCGCCGCGCAACGACGCCTTGCGCCGCCGGTTGGCATGCCGAAGGAATAGGTCTCGGCAGCGAAATCCGACGAGGCCGCAGCCGGCAGGAATGGCGCTGCGGCCTGTTCTCATTTATTCCAATGTCGTTATCTCGTAATCGCGTGGAATGGCGGAGGTCGCCGTAAACCACACCGACGCCCGCGTCCGCTGCTGATGAAAATCAAAGGCGGCACGATCGGCAAAAAGCTCCTCCACCTGCCAGATCAGGGGATCGTCTGTCTCGAATACCTCGAAGGAAATGCAGCCGGGCTCCTCTCTCGTCAGACGAAGATGTTCAGGAAGGTGGCGCCGGACCAGATCGACATCATGCTTGGACAAGCATCGTAGAAAACCCCTCAGCCTGACTGCGCCTGCCCTATTGTTCATGCACGGCATACCATTCCTCTTCGTTCTTCTCAGCGTTTTTAGTGGCGCTACAGGCGGAGTACACGCCTCTTTGCGAAGCATTGTGCAGGAACACGCGCTCAAAATCGGTGCATATGCGTATTTGTAGAGCAGTACACAAAAATTGTTCAACACTATGGACATGATTGTTCTGTTTTGTTAGCTTTTTCCATAAAACAAGGGCGGGGGAGAATAAGGTTTCATGCGCATTGTCGAATTGGCATCCGGCGTTTCGCGTCGGGTGGCTGCCATGGATTTGACCGGTACGGCTGCGGCGGCACTGCGGCTATTAATGCGGGGCATCGATTGTCGCGCGGCTCCCTGTGAAAAAGCATCCTGAAGATGCAATCTCACCCGACATTTTCGATATTCCCGCCCGGCGTTGCGCGTAGCTCGCCTGCCCATCGCCCTTTTCTTTTTCCAGACCACCGCGCCGCTTCACCGGCGCAGGCCACGCCGGAGACACTGACATGACTGCCGCAAACGCAAACGCCCTGCTGTCCGTCGAAGGCCTGAGCGTCGAGTTTGGCAACAGCCGCGTCGTGGACGATATTTCCTTTCGCGTCGAGCCCGGCCGCACGGTGGCGATCGTCGGCGAATCCGGATCGGGAAAATCGGTCACGTCGCTCTCCACCATGCGCCTTGCGGACATGATGGGCGCGACCTATCCGACAGGCAAAATCCTGTTTGAAGGCAGGGACTTGCTGAAGGCCTCTCAGAAAGAGATGCGCTCGATCCGCGGCAAGGAGATCGCCATGATCTTCCAGGAGCCGATGACCTCGCTCAACCCCGTCTTCACCATCGGCGACCAGATCTGCGAAGTGCTTGTGCTGCATGAGAAGATGGGTAAGCAGGCAGCGATGGCAGAAGCACAGAAGCTTCTCGAAATGGTGCGCCTGCCCGATGCCGCCGAGCTTCTGAAGCGATACCCGCACCAGCTTTCCGGCGGCATGCGCCAGCGTGTGATGATTGCCATGGCGCTCGCCTGTCGCCCGAAGCTTCTCATTGCCGACGAACCGACGACGGCGCTCGACGTGACCATTCAGGCGCAGATCCTCAACATCATGCGCGACCTGCAAAAGAAGCTCGGCATGGGCATGGTCTTCATCACCCATGACATGGGCGTGGTGGCGGAAATGGCCGATGACGTCGTCGTCATGTGGAAGGGCAAGAAGGTCGAGGAAGGTCCGGTCAAGGATATCTTCGCCAATCCGCAGCACCCTTACACGCGCGCCCTGCTTTCCGCCGTTCCGCGCCTTGGCAGCATGGAAGGTGAAGCCTTTCCGAAGCGCCTGCCGCTCACCGTGCTGCAGGATGGCCAGCCGGTCGTGATCGGTGAAGAGCGCGTGCAAAATACCGCGAAATACGACCAGAAACCGCTTCTGTCGGTCAAGGACCTGTTCGTGCGCTTCGATATCCGCAAGAACCTGTTCGGCAAGGCAACGCACCGGTGCAGCGCCGTGCAGAAGGTCAGTTTCGATATTCATGCCGGCGAAACGCTGGCGCTGGTGGGAGAATCCGGCTCGGGGAAATCCACCATCGGCCGCACCATCCAGCAGTTGCAGTCGGCCATCTCGGGCGAAATAACCTTCAACGGCCGCAGCTTTGCACAGATGTCGGCGGCGGAACGCTTCCGCATGCGTCAGGAAGTGCAATATATCTTCCAGGACCCCTTCGCCTCGCTCGATCCACGCAAGACGGTTGGTTTTTCGATTGCCGAGCCGATCAACACCCATGGTTTGATCAATGATCAGAAAGCCGTAAAGCGGCGGGTGGATGAATTGCTGGAGCGTGTGGGCCTCTCCTCCGAGCACGCCGCGCGGTATCCGCACGAGTTTTCCGGTGGCCAGCGCCAGCGTGTCTGTATTGCCCGTGCGCTCGCTTCCGATCCGAAGCTCATCATTGCCGACGAGGCGCTGTCGGCGCTCGATGTTTCCATTCAGGCGCAGATCATCAATCTGTTCATGGATTTGCAGGCCGAGCGCGGGCTCGCCTATCTCTTCATCAGCCATGACATGGCTGTCGTGGAAAAGATGAGCCATCGCGTCGCCGTGCTTTATCTCGGCCAGATCATGGAAATGGGCAGCCGCCGGCAGGTCTTCGAAACGCCGACGCATGATTATACCCGCCGCCTGCTGTCGGCCGTGCCGGTGGCCGATCCGACCATCGAGCGCCGCATTGCCATGATCGAGGGCGAAATTCCCAATCCCGTGCGCCGTGTCGGCGATGAGCCGGCCATTCTCGCCCATGAGGAAATCAATCCGGGCCACTTCATCGCGAAGAGCGCCTGAATAACAACCAGAACCACAACCATCTGAAGAGGAACAGGTAGATGACAATAATCAAGAAGGGGATGACGACAACGTTCGTCGCGCTTGCCATGGCCGCAACGGCCTTGACCGCCGCACCGGCTCTTGCCGCCGGCAAGATGACCATTTCCAGCCCGCAGGATCCGGGCAGCTGGGATCCGATCGACACCTTCCTCGTTCAATGGGCCGCTGTCGCCACCAACATCTTCGATGGCCTCACCTATCGCGGCCCGGACCTGAAGGTCGTGCCCGGCCTCGCCGAATCCTGGGAAGAGCTGGATGAAGGCAAGCGCATCCGCTTCAAGCTGCGCCAGAACGTCAAGTTCCACAATGGCGAGCCCTTTAACGCCGCCGCCGTCAAGTTCACCTTCGAGCGCCTTCTCGGCGAACAGGGTGCCAAGGGCCCGCAGCGCTCCAACTATGTCGCCATCGAAAGCGTCGATGTCATCGACGACTACACCGTCGACATGAAGCTGAAGGCGCCGGATCCGGTTCTGCTTACCAAGCTTGCCGGTTATGGCGGCATGATCGTGCCGCCGAAATATATCCAGGAAAAGGGTGAGGACAACTTCAACCTCAACCCTATCGGCACCGGCGCGTTCAAATTCGTATCCTATGCACCGAAGACCAACATCAAGCTTGAAGCCAACCCGGATTACTGGGGCGGCGCACCGAAGCTTTCCGAACTGGAATACCGCTTCATTTCAGAGCCGGCGACCGCCGTTGCCGAATTGCAGGCAGGCCGCGTCGATCTCGTCATTCCGCCCACCATCCCGATCGGCATGATCCCGGTCATCGAAGGCGATTCCAAGCTTCAGATCGTCAGCGTTCCCGGCCCGACGGTCGACGCGCTGCGTTTCAACACCCGTGACGGCATCACCGCCGATCCGAAGGTCCGCAAGGCCATCATCATGGCCGTCGACCGCGGCACGATCGTCAAGTCGATCCTTGCCGGCCAGGCATCGGAAATCGCAAGCTTCCAGAGCGCGCTGTCCTTCGGTTACGACCCCGAACTGAAGCCGCTGCCTTACGACCCGGAAGGCGCCAAGAAGCTTCTCGCGGAAGCCGGCGTCAAGCCGGGTGCGGCGCTGCAGATCGACATCCGCGGCAATGACGCGACGATGAACGAGGTGGCGCAGGTCATTTCCAGCTACCTCTCCATGGTTGGCATCACCGCTACCATCAAGCCATATGAAACCAACGTTCTCCTGAACGACATCATTCCGCAGGGCAAGACCGGCGCGATGTTCCAGCAGAAATGGGGCGGCTGGACCTTCGATTACGATAACACCGCCTATTCCATGTATCACTCGGGTGAAAAGTGGAACCCCTATGACAAGGACGAAAAGCTGGACAAGCTGCTTGAGTCCCAGCGTCCGCTGATCGACCGTGCCGAGCGCGAAAAGATTCTCAAGGAAATCGGCAGCTACACCGCCGAACGCGCGCTGGAAATCCCGCTCTACAACACCAATGCCATTTACGGCATCAACAAGCGGGTCAAGGGTTTTGTCGCACCGCCTGACAATCGCCTGAAGCTGACCGACGTTACCGTCGAATAATCAGGCTGGTTTCTGATCAACACACCTTGCCCGCCGCAATGCGGGCAAGGCCGGGTTTCTCTTCAAGGTAAAAAACGTGGCCGGTTTCCTCATCAAGCGATTGCTGCAGGCGATTTTTGTCGTCATTGCCATCACCCTTCTCGTTTCTTTCGCCATCCGCCTGACGGGTGACCCCGCCGTCACCATGTTCCAGGGCGGCGGCAGCATGACGGAAGATGATCTGGCGCGCATCCGTGCGGCGCTCGGCACCGACCGGCCGTTCTTCGTGCAATATTTCAGCTTCCTGAAGGGCCTCGTGACGCTCGATTTCGGCCGCAGCTTCACCGGCAGCACGCCGGTCTCGCGCCTCATTGCCGATGCCCTGCCCGCCACGCTGCTCTTGGCCTTCATCTCCATGGCGGTGTCGATTGCGCTGTCCATCCCGCTCGGCATCAAGGCCGCAACATCGCGCGGGAAGACGGCGGATCAGGTGATCCGCATCTTCTCGCTCGTCGGCCTTTCCTTCCCGAATTTCTGGCTGGCCACCATGCTGGTGCTGCTGTTCTCCATCACGCTCGGCTGGCTACCGCCAAGCGGCATGGGCGGTTTTGCGAGCTACATCATGCCCGCGGTCACCATGGGTGTGATCCTGACGGCCACCAATGTGCGACTTGTGCGCACGGCCATGCTTGATACGCTGCGCTCTCAATACGTCATGGTGGCGCGCGCCAAGGGGCTCAGTGAAAGCAAGGTTCTCTACAAACATGCGCTGCGCAACTGCGCCATTCCGCTCATCACCTATTTCGGCCTGCAATTTGGTGGGCTGCTTGGCGGCATCGTCGTTATCGAGCGCGTCTTCAACTGGCCGGGCCTCGGCACGCTCGCCTTCGACGCGGTCGGCGCGCGCGATTATCCCGTGCTTCAGGCCGTCATCACCGTGCTGTCGCTGATGATCGTCGGCATCAACCTTCTGGTCGATATCGCCTATGGGCTTGTCGATCCGCGCATCCGCACGGAGTAAGTGACGATGGCTGCCAAAACCTCGCGTCTCGCGCGCTTCACCAATCTCGAATTCGTCCTCGGCGCGTCGCTGACGACAATCATCTGCCTTGCCGTCATCTTTTCCGATGTGCTGTTTCCGGGCGGAGCTGACAAGATCGATCTGATGGCGCGCCTTGCCAAACCCTTCGCCAATGCCGCCCATCCCCTGGGCACCGATCCGCTCGGGCGTGATGTGCTCGCCCGCGTCGTCGCCGGCGGCAAGATTTCGCTGCTGGTCGGTTTCACCTCGGTCATCGGCGCGGTCATCTTCGGCGTCGCCGTTGGCCTTGTGGCTGGTTATTATCGCGGCTTCTGGGATATGCTGGTCATGCGCTTTGCCGATATCCAGCTCGCCATGCCCTTCATCCTGCTCGCCATCACCTTCATCGCCATTGTCGGCGGCAGTCTCACCAACACCATCATCCTTCTGATCATCTCGCAATGGGTGCAATATGCCCGTCTCGTGCGCGGCTCGGTGCTGACACTCAGGGAGCGGGAATTCATCCTTTCCGCCCGCGCCATCGGCGTGAAAGACTGGCGCATCATCCTTCAGCACCTGCTGCCGAACCTCATCGGCCCTGTCATCGTGCTGATGACGCTCAACGTCGCCAACAACATCCTGCTGGAAAGCAGCCTCACCTTCCTCGGTCTCGGCGTTGATCCGACAATTCCGAGCTGGGGCGGCATGCTGGCGGATGGGCGTACCTATCTGCAGACGGCATGGTGGGTTAGCGTCTTTCCCGGCCTTGCGATTCTTCTGACCGTGCTTGGCCTCAACCTTCTCGGCGACTGGCTGCGCGACAGCCTCGACCCAACAGGCAGAACCTCGAGGTAACCGTGATGAGCCAGATTTTCGACAAGACCTTCGAACGCACACTGGACGCGCTTGTCGCCAAAGCCGAGCCCGGCCAGTCCTTCGAGGCATGGACCTTCGATGACGCCAAAAGCCGCCGCGAGACTGAAGAGAGGCTGAAGAAAAAAGGCATCTGCGCCCGCATCCGCAGCGCCTACAAGCCGCTTCTCTTCACCTTTCTGGAAGAGATCAATCTGGATGGCGTCGACGCCATCGAAGTGCGTTACCCGGTGCACGAAAACGCCCCCTCCAACCGTTTCCGGCTGGAGGCCTATCCGCTGGCGGCGCTGGTGGGCGATGCGAAGCTGGATTTCATCGCCCGCGAGGACGGCAGTTTCCATTATGAGGTGACGCTGAGCCGCCGTGGCAAGACGGAAACTCTGAAGGTTCTGGCTCCGAACCGGGTTCATACCGATATCGTCGGCGAAACCAATGTCTCGCCAACCGGCTGGTTCCGGCTTGCCGGTGATGCCTCGGGCGAGCGACTGGAGACGGATTACGAACAGCTTTTTGAAGCGGCAATCAGTGCCGTCGCCAACCACGGCTGGGGCGATGAAGAGCCCTATTTCGAGGAACTGAACATCCGTGTTACCCATCCGGCAGAAGATCTGCCTCTTTCCGTTGGTGATGAGGTCGTCAGCCTGCGCGAAGCGCTGCACGAGGATTTCTATTTCTCGCTGCTGGAGTTCTTTCAGAAAAAATCTGGCCGCCCGCTGGGTGACCGTGGCCTCAAGCCCGGCCAGATCGTACCGGAAATCGTCAAAAGCGAAGGCGAGATCACCCTTCACATCGAGACCCGCCCGCTCACAACCGCCTTCCTCGATGGCGGCGAGCAACCGATCGATGAGGCGCGCGAACCGGTTGCGGCAGGCCAGCTCGCAGGGCTGCTTGAGGAAATCGGCGGCGAGGCATTCCAGGCGCGCTCCCGCTCCGGCCGCGTCCTTTCCGCCCGTTATGTCGCCGGCAGCGATGCCGCGGTGATGATCAGCGGCGGCCAGCACCCCAACGAGACGACGGGCATCGTCGGCGCCATCCGCGGCGCCCGCAAACTCGCTGATCGCAAGGGCGCGCATTTCACCATCTCGCCGCTGGAAAATCCTGACGGTTACGCCCTGCATCAGCGTCTGCGCGTCGATAATCCGCGCCACATGCATCATGCGGCGCGGTACACCGCCCTTGGCGATGACCTCGAATATCGCACGCCGGAAAATTCGGCTGCGCATCTGAACGAGAAGGAAATTCGCTTCAAGGCGCAGGAAATGAGCGGCGCCAGCCTGCATGTGAACCTGCACGGTTATCCCTCGCATGAGTGGACCAGACCACTATCCGGTTATGTGCCGCGCAATTTCGCCATGTGGACGCTGCCGAAGGGTTTCTTCCTCATCATCCGCCACCATGCGGACTGGGAAAGCCGAGCGGAAGCCCTGCTGGACAAGGTAACCCGCCATCTCGGCGCCATTCCCGGCTTGCTAGACTACAATAACCGCCAGATCGCGCTTTATGAAATCCACGCCGGCGAAACCGGTTTCCGCATCATCAACGGCTTTCCGTGCCTGTCGTCCATCGATGACCGCCACACCGTGCCGATGACGCTGATCACCGAATATCCCGACGAAACCATCTATGGCACGGATTTCATCACCGGCCACACCGCGCAAATGGAAACGGTGCTGTCCGCCTACGATGCCTGGCAGGAAATCCTGTCGCCGCAAGTGGCCTGATACGGCAACCGCCCCGGGCGGGCGGTTCACTTCCCCGGCGTTGTCGCAGCCAGTTTCTGATCGCGCTGTTTTTGCAGCAGCTTCTTGCCCTTGCTGAGAATATGCAGGTTGGCGGCATCAAGCTTGTTATATCCCGCCTGGATAATATCGAGATCGGCCACATGGCCGATGGCGGCCAGCTTGTACATCACGTCGCCAACGGCCACGTCGATGGTCGGTGCAGGTGATGACACGGCGTCCTTGACGGCCGCTTCCACATCCTCCATCGCACCACCCATGGCATGATAAAGCGTCAGCGCCTTGCGCAGAAATGCTTCACGACGCTCGATCCGGTTGTTGAGCCTGTTTTCTCCAACGCGATTGCGCATCAGCTCAACAGCTTTATTCTGATATTCGCCCATCAAGACACCAAATAACGTTCTAAATATGCTTGGGGAGACTACGAAAAATCCCCTTAGAACTGGTTAAAGCTCTGGTTGCGGGACGGCCGGTCGCGCGGTTGCAGGCGACATTTGCCCCGAACTGTTTGACCGCGAAGACCAAGGCCGATGCGGAGCTGAAAAAGGGGCAGGCGCCGGGCTGATTTCCCGATCCGATATGGGCAAGGCGTCAAAGACGCGGTATTGATAACCGTCAGGTTATTTATTACCCCCCTTATTTCATTTTACTTTGATATTCTTAATCATCAATCTGGCAGCCTGGACCGGTGGATGGGAGCCACAGGCGAATTTGGAGGAAACCATGAAATTTCGGATCACCGTGGCGATAGCGGCCATCTGTTTCAGCTCTGCCGCTTATGCAGAAACGATCAAGGTGGGCGTTGTCGGCCCGTTTTCCGGCCCGTTTGCGCTGCAGGGCAAGAACTTCAAGGCCGGCATCGATGCCTGGTTTGCCCTTCACGGTAACAAGGTCGGCAATGACACGGTCGAGGTCGTCTATCGCGATGTGCCGCAGGCCGATCCGGCGCAATCCAAGGCACTGGCGCAGGAGCTGGTGGTGAAGGAAGGCGTGCAATATCTTGCCGGCTTCTATTTTACCCCTGACGCCATGGCCGTCACACCCCTGCTGAAGCAGGGCAACGTGCCGATGGTGGTCATGAATGCCGCCACCTCGGCCATCGTGACCAAGAGCCCCTATGTGGTGCGCACGTCGTTCACCACCTGGCAGACTTCCACCCCCATCGCCAAGGTGGCCTTTGACGGCGGCGTGAAGAAGGTCATCTCACTGGTCAGCGATTATGGCCCGGGCGTCGATGCCGAAAATGCTTTCAAGGCGGCCTTCACCGCTGCCGGCGGCGAAGTGGTTGAAACCATCCGCATGCCGCTTTCCACCAATGATTTCAGTCCCATCATGCAACGTGTGAAGGATTCCGGCGCACAGGGTGTTTTCGCCTTCCTGCCATCGGGCCCGACCACGCTCGGTTTCGTCAAGGCCTTCAACGACAACGGCCTGAAATCCGCAGGCGTCAAGCTCTTCGCGCCGGGTGATCTGACGCAGGAATCCGACCTGCCGGCGCTCGGGGAAGCCGCACTCGGCATGCAGACGACCTTCCATTATGCCATCTCGCATGATTCACCCGAGAACAAGACCTTCGTGGAAGCCGCAACCAAGGCAATCGGCAATCCGAAGGAACTCTCCTTCCCTTCCGTCGGCGCCTTTGACGGCATGTATGTCATCAGCAAGATGATCGAGGCCACTGGCGGCAAGCAGGATGCGGAAAAGGCGGTCGAGGCAGTCAAGGGCCTTTCCTGGACAAGCCCACGCGGCCCGGTCAGCATCGACCCGGAAAGCCGCCACATCACGCAGAACATCTATCTGCGCGAAGTAGCCAAGGCCGATGACGGCAGCTATTACAACAAGGAAGTCCAGACCTTCGAAAAACAGGGCGATCCGGGTCTCGCCGCCGCGAAGTAACGGCCAGACAGGACAATATTGCCGGGCCGCCAGTGGCGGCCCGTTTCCGGCCCGGACGGGCATTGCAGCACCGGGAGGAGTTTCTTCATCATGCAGACGGTCTTCAGCATCCTCATCGATGCGCTTGCCTATGGCATGGTCCTGTTCATCATATCCATCGGCCTTTCGGTCACGATGGGGCTGATGCGTGTGGTCAATCTGGCGCACGGCGCTTTCGCCATGATCGGCGGTTATCTCGCCTCCTATGCCGCCCACGGACTGGGTCTCGGTTATGCGGCGGCGATCCTCGTCGCCATCGTCGGCACCATCGTCATCGCCATACCGCTCGAACGTTTCCTTTATCGCCGCATCTATGGCGCGCCGGAACTGACACAGGTGCTGATGACCATCGGCATCACCTTCTGCATCATTGGCATCGCGAACTTCGTTTTCGGCCCGACGCTGAAGACCATTCCGCTGCCGCAGCAGCTGGCCGGCCCCACCGATCTTGGCTTCCGCACCATCGCCACCCACCGCATCTTCGCCATTGCCTGCGGTCTTGCCGTGGCCGGCGCGCTGTGGTTCACCTTTGAAAAGACCGCCTTCGGCATCAAGCTGCGCGCGGCGGTCGATAATGCCGCCATGGCCGCAGCCCTCGGCGTGCGCACCGAAATCATCTATGCCGTCAGCTTCGCCATCGCCGTCGGACTAGCCGCCATGGGCGGCGTCATCGGCGCGGAACTGCTGCCGGTGGAACCCTATTATGCCCTGCGCTACATGGTCACCTTTCTGGTCGTGGTTTCCGTTGGTGGCGCGGGCTCCATTCCCGGCGCGTTGATCGCCTGTCTGCTGCTCGGCGCCATCGATACGACCGGGCGATATCTTGCGCCCGAATATGGCGAATTCTTCTTTTATCTGGCGGTCATCGTGATCATCACGCTGTTCCCGCGCGGCCTTCTTGGAAGGGCGAAATGAGATGGCGGTGCTCATGAACGACGTGACTGAAACGGCAGACATTCCGAAGGCGCGCTCACCACTGCGCGCGCTCGCGGGGCCGCTCCTCATCATCGCCGCCGCTGTTGCCGGTTATTACCTGTTTCCGGATAATCTGGCACTTCTGACACGCATCATAGCCATTGCGCTTCTGGTGCTGTCGATCGATCTCGTCACCGGTTATTGCGGCGTCGCCACGCTTGGCCATGCCGCCCTCTTCGGCGCCGGCGCTTATGCCGCCGGCATCGCCGCCGCCCATTTCGAAATCACCGACCCGCTTCTCATGACCGCCATCGGCGCGGCTGCGGGCGGCGTGGCCGGGCTGCTTTCCGGCGCGGTGCTGCTGCGTGCCCACGGGCTTCCACAGCTTGTGCTATCCATCGCCGTCATCCACCTGTTCCACGAGGCGGCGAACAAGGCTTCAGGCTGGACCGGCGGCAGCGACGGTCTTGCCGGCGTTTCGCCGGACGCGCTGTTCGGCACCTTCGAATTCGACCTCTTCGGCCGCACCGCCTATATCTATGGTGTCTGCCTGCTGCTTGTCGTCTTCCTCGCTCTAAAGGTGGTCGTCAATTCACCCTTCGGCATGTTGTGCCGCGGCGTCAAACAGGACAGTATCCGCATTCAGGCCATGGGCGGCGCCGTCAATGGTACAATCCTGAAGATGTTCATTATTTCAGGCATCGTCGCCGGCATTGGTGGTGCGCTTAACGCCATCTCCACGCAGGTCGTCGGCCTGGACAGCCTCAGCTTCACGCTATCGGCCGAGGGGCTGGTCATGCTGGTGCTCGGTGGCGCGGGTTCCCTTTACGGCGCGCTGATCGGCACCGTCACCTTCATGTGGTTTGAAGACGTGGTTTCCGCCGCCAACCCGTTTCACTGGCTCACCATTGTCGGCCTGCTGCTGATCGCCGTCGTGCTCTTCGCGCCGCGCGGCCTTTATGGCGCAGGCGAACAGATCATCGCGCGTCTCCGGGGAGGTCGCAAATGAGCGCCATTTTCGAAGTCTCCGGCCTGCAGAAAAATTTCGGCGGCCTCGTCGTCACCAACAACGTCTCGCTGTCGCTGTCGCCGGGAGACCGGACGGTACTCATCGGCCCCAATGGCGCCGGCAAGACGACCTTTGTCAATCTCGTCACCGGCAATATTAAGCCGTCAGCCGGCACGGTGCGCATCGCCGGCGAGGATGTGACGGGCCTCAGCGCCAGCCAGCGCGTGAAACGCGGGCTCGTACGTTCCTTCCAGGTTACCAGGCTGTTTCAGGACATGACGCCAGAGGAGCACGTGGCGCTCGCCATTCTCCAGCGTGAGGGAAAGACCGGCCGGATTTTCGGCCGTTACCGTGCCATGCCTGCGGTGATGGGCGAAGCCCGCGACATTCTCGGCACGCTTGGCCTCACGGCTCTCGCCGAAACAAAGGTGCGCGAAATCGCTTATGGCCAGCAGCGGCTGATCGAGATCGCGCTTGCCATGGCGCTTCGCCCGAAAATCCTCTTGCTCGACGAACCTGCCGCCGGCGTGCCTTCCACAGAAACCGCGCGTATCGAACAGGCGCTTGACCGGCTGCCATCCGACCTCGCGATCCTGATGATCGAACACGACATGGATCTGGTCTTCCGTTTTGCCAAGCGCGTCGTCGTTTTGGCCGCCGGCGCCGTCATCTTCGACGGTTCGCCTGATGATGTCACCAGCAATGCGGAAGTCCGCCAAGCCTATCTGGGAAGTTACGCCGATGCCCGCAGCGCCGCTTGAAATCGTCAACCTCACGGCCGGTTATGGCCCGACGAGGGTCATCGAGGGCCTGTCGCTTTCCGTGCCATCGGGCTCGCGTTTCGCCGTGCTCGGCCGCAACGGCGTCGGCAAGACGAGCCTCTTCGCCACGCTGGCCGGCCAGACGAAGCGTTTTTCCGGCGATATCCGCATCGGGGGGCAGGAGATTGGCACCCTGCCAAGTGCTGCGCGCGCCAAGGCCGGCCTCGGTTACGTGCCACAGACCCGTGACGTGTTTCCGACGCTGACGGTGGAGGAAAACCTGTTCGTGGGCCTCAAGGGGCGACCGAAATCGGCGATAGAGGAAGCCTACACGCTGTTTCCGCGCCTCAAGGAGCGCCGCCGCAATCTCGGCTCGCAACTTTCCGGTGGCGAACAGCAGATGCTGTCCACCGCCCGCACCATTCTCGGCCAGCCGCGGGTGCTGCTGCTCGATGAACCGCTCGAAGGCCTCGCCCCCGTCATCTGCGAAGAGCTGATGGCCGCCTTCTCCAAGCTCGCGCAATCCGGCGAAATGACCATTCTTCTCGTCGAACAACGCATCCAGATGGCCATCGACTTCGCCGACCACGCCATCATCATGGAACGCGGCCGCATCGTCTGGGACGGACCGTCGAGCGAACTGGTGGAGAACCCGGATATTATCGATACACATCTAGGCGTGGGTGGGCTGCACTAAGCCAACGCATCGCCATTGCGCGTTCATATATAATCTCCGTCATACCGGCCTTGAGCCAGCATCCAGGCACCCCAAGTCTTTGGGGTGAAGAGACCCTTCGCGCCGCGCCGACGCGCGTCGGCTGGATTCCGGCTTGAGGCCGGAGCGACGGAGGGTGACCGATCATACAAAGCCCCCGCCGTCTCATCTGCCCTTCCTCCGAAAAACCCAATGGAATAAAAATTCCATTGCAGTTAAAGTGCACACGATTTCAATCTGCACCAGGGAACGACAATGACGGCAATCGAGGCGCCAGACTCCGTAAAGGCTTTTGAGGAGCGGCTGCTCCAGGTGGCGGAGGGTTTGCCGAAACGATTGCGGCAATGTGCCGATTATGTCGCCTCCAATCAGGATCGAATCGCCGTTTCCACCGTCGCCGAAATGGCTGAAGGCGCCGGCGTGCAACCCTCGGCCTTCATGCGTTTCTGCCAGATCATGGGTTTTTCCGGATTTTCGGAAATGCAGCGCCTGTTCCGCGATTCCTATGTCGGCGGCTGGCCGGATTATGCCACGCGGCTCGATCATCTGCGCGAAAAGGGTGATGAAAGCGCGTCCGGCCTGCTTGCCGAATTCGTGGAAGCCGGCCGCTCGTCGCTGGAAATGCTGCTGAAATCGGTCGACACCCGACAGCTCGATGAGGCGGTTTCCGTGCTGGCCAAGGCGCGCACCGTGCATATCGTCGGCCTGCGGCGGTCCTTCCCCATTGCCAGCTATCTGGCCTATGCCTTCGAGAAGATGAAGGTGCCGGCGGTTCTGCATAGCGCCGTGGGCGGGCTCGGCAATATCAGTGCGATTTCCCGCGACGACGCGCTGATCGCAATCACCTTTTCCCCCTACTCTACCGAGACGCTGGAACTGGCGGAAACGGCCCGCGCCAAGGGCGTTCCGGTTGTCGCCATGTCCGATTCCGCCGTCAATCCGCTAAGGAAATCCGGCGCAACGCTGCTGACGGTTACAGAGATCGATTTCGGCGCTTTCCGCTCCCTTTCGGCCACGCTCTGTCTCGCCATCACGCTGGCCGTGGCTGTGGGAACACGCAAGACGGCCTGAATATTTTTATTGAAAACGGAAAAAATAGAATTTATGATCCAAATTCATGAAACGGACATTCCACGACTGTCCTTCTCGTGACGGGCCATGTGAGCGGAGGAGGCTCACCGGAGCGGGGATGGCGATAGCTGGCGGCATGGTTGCCTGATCCGCTCGACACACATGAGGCAGACCGCGCCAGCGTGCGGTGCTAAGGAGGAACCTTTTGAAAAAACTTGATCTCATCACGATCGGGCGCTCGTCTGTTGACCTTTATGGGTCGCAGGTCGGTGGCCGTCTGGAGGACATGGCCTCCTTTGCCAAATATATTGGCGGCTCTCCCACCAACATCGCAGCCGGTGCTGCGCGGCTTGGCCTTAACAGCGCCGTCATCACCCGCGTCGGCGACGAGCACATGGGCCGCTTCATCCGCGAACAGCTGGTGCGCGAAGGCGTTGACGTGCGCGGCGTGAAAACCGACCCGGAGCGCCTGACCGCGCTGGTGCTGCTCGGCATTCGTGACCAGAACCAGTTTCCGCTGATTTTCTACCGCGAAAACTGTGCCGACATGGCGCTGAGCGAAGACGATATCGATCCCGCCTTCATTGCCGAGGCGGCCTGCGTCTGCGCCACCGGCACGCATTTGTCGCATCCAAGAACGGAAGCGGCCGTGCTGAAGGCCCTGAAACTTGCCCGCGAAAATGGTGCAAAAACCGCGCTCGATATCGATTACCGCCCCAATCTCTGGGGTGTGGCCGGCCATGGCGATGGCGAGAGCCGTTTCGTGGAATCGCAGAAGGTCACCGCCAAGCTGCAATCCACCCTGCATCTCTTCGATCTGATCGTCGGCACGGAAGAAGAATTTCACATTGCCGGCGGCTCGACAGATACGCTGACCGCACTGAATGCCGTGCGCAACGTTTCGAATGCCACGCTGGTGTGCAAGCGCGGCCCGATGGGTGCTTCGGTCTTCACCGGCGATATTCCTGCAAGCCTCGATGACGGGCAGACGGGCGAAGGTTTCGCGATCGAGGTCTTCAATGTTCTGGGCGCTGGGGACGGCTTCATGGCCGGGCTGTTCCGCGGCTGGCTGCGCGGCGAAGACTGGCCGACGACGCTGAAATACGCCAATGCCTGCGGCGCTTTCGCCGTCTCCCGCCATGGCTGCACGCCTGCCTATCCAAGCTGGGAAGAGCTGCAATATTTCTTCAAGGCCGGCATTCGCAACAAGGCGCTGCGCAAGGACGAGGCGCTGGAGCAGGTGCACTGGTCCACCAACCGCAAGGGCGATTGGGAGACCATGCGCGTCTTCGCTTTCGACCATCGCATGCAGCTGGAAGCGATCGCCGACGAGCTTGGCGTCAAGCATGAGCAGATCGGCGCCTTCAAGAAGCTTTGCCTCCAGGCCGCGCAAAAAGTTTCCGGTGGTGAGCCGGGCTATGGCATTCTCTGCGACGGACGCCTTGGACGTGACGCGCTGTTTGCCGCCAGCGGCTCCGGCCTCTGGATCGGCCGTCCGGTGGAATGGCCGGGTTCCCGTCCGCTGACACTGGAACCCGATCTCGGCAAGGACTTTGGCGGGCTCGCCGAATGGCCGCTCGAAAATGTCGTCAAGGTACTTTGTTTCTATCACCCCGATGACACGGATGAGATGCGCGCTGCACAGGAAGAGACCGTGATACGGCTGTTCGAGGCCGCACGGCGCAACCGCTTGGAAATGCTGCTGGAGATCATCCCCTCCAAGGTCGGCCCGACCGACGATCTTACCGCCGCCCGCATCATCGAGCGTTTCTACGAGATCGGCGTTTACCCGGACTGGTGGAAGCTGGAGCCGATGAAAACCACCGCGGCATGGAAGAATGCCTGCGACGCCGTTAACCGCAACGACCCTTACGTGAGGGGCATCGTCGTTCTCGGTCTCGACGCACCGCAGAGTGAGCTGGAAGAAAGCTTCCGCCTTGCGGCTGGTTTCGATCTGGTCAAGGGTTTCGCCGTTGGCCGCACGATTTTTGCCGACGCCGCCCGCGGCTGGCTTTCCGGCAAGATGACCGACGAGGAAGCGGTCAAGGATATGGCGCAGCGCTATACCAGCCTGTGCCGTATTTGGGATGAGGCGCGCGCCAAAAAGGGAGAGGCAGCGTGAAGACAGTAAGATTGACGGCTGCGCAGGCCATGGTTCGTTACCTGGCAGCGCAGATGAATGAACATGGCGAAACCTATATCGCCGGCATGTGGGCGATTTTCGGCCATGGCAATGTCGCCGGGATCGGCGAAGCGCTTTACGGCATCAGGGACGAGCTGCCGACCTATCGCGGCCAGAACGAGCAGTCCATGGCCCACGCGGCCATCGCCTATTCCAAGCAGCTGCGCCGCCGCCGCGCCATGGCGGTCACCTCGTCCATCGGCCCGGGTGCCGCCAATATGGTGACGGCGGCAGCGCTGGCGCATGTCAACCGCCTGCCCGTCCTGCTCATCCCCGGCGATGTCTTCGCCAATCGTGGCCCGGACCCCGTGCTGCAACAGCTCGAAGATTTCGGCGATGGCACCATGACGGTGAATGACTGCTTCCGTCCTGTCAGCCGCTATTTCGACCGCATCATGCGCCCGGAACAGTTGCTCACCGCCCTCCCCCGCGCCATGCGCACCATGACGGACCCTGCCGATTGCGGCCCCGTCACGCTCGCCTTCTGCCAGGATGTACAGGCGGAAGCCTATGATTATCCCGAAAGCTTCTTCGAAAAGCGGGTCTGGCGCCAGCGCCGCCCCGAGCCCGACGTGGTGGAATTCGAAGAGGCCGTCGCGGCGCTGAAGGCCGCGAAGAACCCCATCATCGTTGCTGGCGGCGGCGTTCATTTCGCCGGCGCAACGGAGACGCTGAAGCGCTTTGCCGAAACCCACTCCATCCCCGTCGTCGAAACGCAGGCCGGTAAATCAGCATTGGCTTGGGATCACGATCTCAATTTCGGCCCCGTTGGCGTTACCGGTGCCGAAAGCGCCAACATCATCAGCGAAAAGGCCGATCTGGTCTTTGGTGTCGGCACCCGCTTT
Source organism: Agrobacterium sp. 5Ca39 (assembly GCF_055382365.1). Taxonomy (NCBI): domain Bacteria; kingdom Pseudomonadati; phylum Pseudomonadota; class Alphaproteobacteria; order Hyphomicrobiales; family Rhizobiaceae; genus Agrobacterium; species Agrobacterium sp. 5Ca39. The sequence goes on from NZ_AP026437.1 coordinate 1,424,955, forward strand.
CAGGATTTCACCACCGGCTCCTGGGCGCTATTCAAGAACCCGAACCGCAAAATCCTGGCGCTCAACGTCCAGCCCTATGACAGCGCCAAGCATGATGCGATTAGCCTGACGGCGGATGCGAAGATCGGGCTTGAAAAGCTCTCCGTAGCCCTCGGCAGCCACCGTTTTGCAGCGCCGGATGCCGGCCTCAAGGCAGCATGGTTCGAAAAAGCCGATGCCGATACGGCGGCGCCGGGCGAAGAGCACGCAAACAGCCTGCCGACCGACATGCAGGTCATCGGTGCTGTCCAGCGCCAGTCGCGCGACGATACCGTCGTCATGTGCGCGGCCGGCACCATGCCGGGCGAGTTGCACCAGCTCTGGAAATCCAAGCTGCCGCTTTCCTATCACATGGAATACGGCTTCTCCTGCATGGGTTACGAGGTCGCCGGCGGTCTCGGCATCAAGATGGCGGAACCGGACCGGGACGTGATCGTCATGGTCGGCGATGGCTCCTATATGATGATGAATTCCGAGCTTGCCACATCGGTCGCCATGGGCGTGAAGATCACGCTCGTCATTACCGACAACAGGGGTTACGGCTGCATCAACCGTCTGCAGATGGAAACCGGCGGCGCGGAGTTCAACAACCTCTACGCCCATACCAACGTCAATCCCATCGCCATCGACTTCGTCGCCCATGCCGGCTCGATGGGCGCGGATGCACGCAAGGTTTCGACCATAACCGAACTGGAAGAGGCCCTCGCCGCCGCCCGCGCCTCCACCCGCACGACCGTCATCGTCATCGATACCGACCCCTATCCGACACCGCAGGCCGGTGGCCACTGGTGGGATGTCGCGGTGCCTGAAGTCTCAGTCCGCGCCGAAATCGGCCCGGCCCGCGTCCGTTATGAAAACCATGTCAAGGAAAGACAGTAAGATGATCCGTTACGGCACCAACCCCATCGCCTGGTCCAACGACGACGACCGCACGCTGGGCGCCCATATCAGCCTGGAACAATGCCTTGATGAAACCGCCAAGATCGGTTTCGACGGCATCGAAAAGGGTCACAAATTCCCGACCGACCCGGAAGGCCTGAAGGGTGTGCTTTCGCCGCGCGGCCTCTCCTTCGTCTCGGGCTGGCATTCGCTGAACCTTCTGACCGACGATATCGAATCCGAAAAGAAGGCGATGCAGCAGGCGCTTGACCTTCTGAAGGCCATGGGCTCGAAGGTCATCATCGTCTGCGAGACCTCCAACGCCATCCACGGCGCGGACAACACGGCGCTGGTAGACCGTCCGCGCCTTGCGGCCGATGACTGGGCGAAATTCGGCGCAGGCGTGGAAGCGCTGGCCGCCTTTGCCGCAGAACAGGGCGTCACCCTCGTTTATCACCACCACATGGGCACGGTGGTCGAGAGCGAAGACGAGATCGACCTTCTGATGCAGCACACCGGTCCGAAGACGCATCTGCTGCTCGATACCGGCCATTGCCTGTTCGGCGGCGGCGACCCCGTTCGCGTCGCGCAGAAATACATGGGCCGCGTTGGCCATATCCATGCCAAGAACGTGCGCCCGGTCATTGCCGATCAGGTCCGCAATGAGCGGCTCTCCTTCCTCGAAGGCGTTCGCCGCGGTGTCTTCACCGTGCCGGGCGATAGCGAAGGCGGCGTCAACTTCCCGCCCGTGCTGAAAGTGGCGGCCGAGCATGGCTATAGCGGCTGGCTGGTGATCGAGGCCGAGCAGGATCCTGACGTGCGCAACCCGTTCGAATATCAGAGCCTCGGGCTGAAATCGCTGAAGGCGTTTGCGCGCGAAGCGGGGCTGGACAAGGCTCAGGCCGCTTGAGCTGAGCCAAGGAAGGCGGGTGACCTATCCCACCCGTCATACCGGCCTTGAGCCGGTATCCAGCCAGCCCAAGTCCTTGGGCTGAAAAAGTCTTCGCGCCGCGCAGACGCGCGTCAGCTGGATTCCGGCTCAAGGCCGGAATGACGGCAGGGCGCGAAACTACCGAACGACATGTTTGTGCTACACACGAAAAAGGAACGACACCATGACCTCACTTCTGCGCAAGCCGGTCGCGACAAGCGGCAAGGTGCACGATATCACGCCCCAAAGCGCGGATTGGGGTTATGTCGGTTTCGGCCTTTACCGACTGAAGCCGGGCGAGACGGCAGCCGAAAGCACCGGCGACACGGAAGTCATTCTCGTGCTGGTCGAAGGCAAGGCGACGATTTCCGCTGGCGGCAAGGATTTCGGTGAACTCGGTGACCGCATGAATGTGTTCGAGCGCAAGCCGCCGCATTGCGTTTATGTTCCGGCCGGTTCCGAATGGTCGCTGACGGCCACAACGGATTGCACCATCGGCGTCTGCACTGCTCCCGGCGAAAAAGGCAACCGCGAGGCACAGCAGATCGGACCTGACGGCGTGCAGCTGACGGAACGCGGCAAGGGCGCCAACACGCGATACATCTTCCCCATCGCCATGGAAGAACGCGACGTCGCCGACAGCCTGCTGGTAACGGAAGTCTTCACACCCTCGGGCAACTGGTCTTCCTATCCGCCGCACCGGCATGACGAGGATAACTATCCCGACATGACCTATCTCGAAGAGACCTATTATCATCGCCTCGACCCGGCGCAGGGTTTCGGTTTCCAGCGCGTCTTCACCGAAGACGGCTCGCTTGATGAGACCATGGCGGTATCCGATGGGGATGTCGTGCTGGTGCCAAAGGGCCACCACCCCTGCGGCGCGCCCTATGGTTACGAGATGTATTATCTGAACGTGATGGCGGGGCCGATGCGCAAATGGCGCTTCAAGAACCACCCGGATCATGACTGGATTTTCAAGCGCGATAATCCGTAAGGCATTTCGGGCAAACATCGCCGCCTCCCTCATCCCTGTGCCTGTCACAGGGATGAGGGAGTGCGCGAAGACACGTCTTGAGACTGTCTTGGCACACAACAAACGCAATTAACGAATTGTATTAATTCAAATAATTTCGGGAGGAGAACACCATGACCGCTCTTGGCGTGGGCCTTATCGGCACCGGTTACATGGGCAAATGCCACGCGCTGGCGTGGAATAACGTCACGAGCGTCTTCGGCGATGTGGAACGCCCCCGCCTCGTGACGCTGGCGGAAGTCAACCCCGAGCTTGCCGCGAAGAAAGCCGCAGAGTTCGGTTTTGCCCGCTCGACAGGCAACTGGCGCGACCTGCTTTCCGATCCCGAGATCGACGTGATCTCCGTCACCACGCCCAACGCCTTCCACCCGGAAATGGCGATTGCCGCGCTTGAGGCCGGCAAGCATGTCTGGTGTGAAAAGCCGATGGCGCCCGCCTTTGCTGACGCGGTGAAGATGCGTGATGCGGCCCGCCAGTCCGGCAAGGCGGCGGCGATGGGTTACAACTACATCCAGAACCCCGTCATCCGCCACATCCGCCGCCTGATCGACGAAGGTGCGATCGGCAGGGTCTATCATGTACGTGCCGAAATGGATGAGGACTTCATGGCCGATGCCACCCAGCCCTTCTACTGGAAGAGTGAGGCGTCTTCCGGTTACGGCGCGCTGGACGATTTCGCCGTGCACCCGCTATCGCTGCTTTACGCCCTGTTCGGCCACGCACAAAGCGCCATTACCGACATGGTCAAACCTTACGAGACCCGTCCGCTTGCCGGCGGCGGCGAACGCGCGGTTGAGACTCATGATCTCGCGAGCGTTCTCCTGAAACTTGAAGGCGGCATTTCCGCCGTGCTCATCGCCAACCGTTCCGCCTGGGGCCGCAAGGGGCGCATCGCCATTCAGATTTATGGCTCCACCGGCTCGATCCTGTTCGATCAGGAACGGATGAACGAGTTTCAGCTCTACACCACGGATGGACGCCCGGAAGAGCAAGGTTTCAGGACTATCCTCACCGCCCCGCACCACAAGCCCTACGACCGCTTCATCCCCGCCCCCGGCCACGGTCTCGGCTTCAATGACCTGAAGGTCATCGAATGCCGGGAGCTGATCGCGGCGATCGAAGGGAAAAAGGCGCATATCATCGACTTCGAGGAGGGGCTGAAGATCGAGCGCAGCATTCACGCCATGGCACGGTCTTTTGCCGAAGGGCGCTGGGTGGGAAGCGCGGAGATCGTGGAATAGAACGCCCACAACGGGCGAAAACGTCTCCTCCGTCATGCCGGACTTGATCCGGCATCCAGCCACGACGCGTCTGCGCCGTGAGAGGAGTCTTTCGCGATCAAAGACTTGATCGCGCTGGACCCCGGATCAAGTCCGGGGTGACGGTGCGTGGAGGTTCCGACCTTACTCCTTAACCGGCGTCTCCGGCACCGGCGTCAGCACCTTGCCATCCCTGAACCAGCCGAGAATATTGTCGGCCACCAGATCGGCCATCGCATTGCGCGTCGGGATGGACGCAGAAGCGACATGCGGCAACAGGGAAACGTTTGGCAGCGACAGGAAGGCCTCCGGCACTTTCGGTTCGGCATAAAACACGTCGAGACCGGCAGCACCCAGCGCACCGTTTTTGAGCGCCTCAAGAAGCGCGTCCTCATCGACGCTGGAGCCACGACCGACATTGATGAAAACGCCCTCCGGCCCGAGCGCGGTCAGGATGTCGGCATTGATCGCCTTGTGCGTCTCCGGCGTGCCCGGCACGATGCAGATCAGCGTATCGACGGCCTCAGCCATCTCCTTCAGCGAAGCGTAATAGGTGTAGGAGAGTTCGTCGCGCTTGCTGCGGGTGTGATAGCCGATCTCCACCTTGAAAGGCTCCAGCCGCTTGGCGATTTCCTGGCCGATGCGGCCCATGCCGAACAGGCCAACCTTGCGGCCGCGCAGCGAAAACGGCGACAGCGCGAACGGGCCTTCGCCGACCCACTTGCCAGCCCGTAGCCAGGTTTCGGCCTGATAGAGACGTCGCACGGTATTGATCAACAGAGCAATCGTCGTATCGGCCACTTCGTCATTGAGCACATCAGGCGTGTTCGTCACCACGATGCCACGCGTGGCGGCGTGTTTGGCATCAACGCCATCGTAACCTACGCCGAAATTGGCGATGATCTCGAGCTTCGGCAGCGCGTCGATCCATTTGGCGTTGACGGCGCCGGAAACGGCAATGGCATTGATGCGCTCCGCCGCGCCGTCAGGCAGAACCGGCTCTGCGCCGGCGGGTGCCGTGACAATCTCGACCTTGCCTTCGAGGCGTTCGAGAACGCGCGGATTGATCTTGCCGGGAACGAGAACGACGGCCTTTTTGTCAGACATAAGCGGATATTCCTCCTGATAACATTCCAATAGCCGGAGAGGGTTGCGGGCAAACTACCCGCCATCCTGCTCCATCGGACCGCGATCTTTTCAAACAACGGCTGCCGTGAAAAGGCCAATAAGCGGAAGCTATGGGGGCAGAGCGACGTTTCATGCCGATTTTTTTTAGCGCCCGGCAGCATCATGCAGCCTTTGCTGCGGCACTTGCAAGGTTGTCATGCCGGAGTTGATCCGGCATCCAGCCAGCCCAAGTCATTGGGCTGAATGACTGTTTTTCACCGCGTAGACACGCGGCGGCCGGATTCCGGCTCAAGGCCGGAATGACGGAGGAAGGAAACACCGTAGACGGCGAGGAGCACGTAACCTGCCGTATCCAGGCCTGCGAGGGCGATACGCTCACACCCGCGGCCGCACCGGCCCGGTCGATTGCCGGATACGCATTTCCGGCTTGATGAGGTGAATGCCGTCAGGTTCATGGCTGCCCGCCAGCCTGTCCAGCAGTGCGCGGGCCGCCAGGCGCCCGACCTCGGCCTGGCCGTTGGAAACGGTGGTGAGCGCCGGAGTGGCGATGGCAGCTTCCTCCAGGTCGTCGTAGCCCGTTACCGAGATATCGACACCCGGCACCAGACCGGCGCGGGAAATACCGTTCATGAGACCGATGGCGACGAGATCGTTCCAGCACACGGCGGCGGTCGGCTTCTGCGGCAGCGACAGGAAATGCACCGCCGCCTCGAAACCACCCTGCTTGGAGCGCGGGCCGGGAATTCGCAGGTTCGGGTCGACCTCGATGCCGGCCTTGCGCAGCGCATTGACGTAACCCTGGTAACGGTCACGGCCCGTGGAAGTCTGGTCAGTGCCGCCGACCATGGCGATGGTGCGGTGGCCGAGGCTGATCAGATGGTTGGTGGCGAGCGAAATGCCGTAGCTGTCGTCGCCGCGATAGGTCGGCATATCAACGCCATCCATGGAACGGGCCACCAGAATGGCAGGCATGCCGTTTTCTTCGGCGAGCGTCATGTCCTCGATCGGCGTGCCGATGGCCGGCGACATGATGATGCCGTCGGAGCCGAGCTGCAGCAGCGTCTCGATGAAGGTGCGCTGCTTTTCAACCGAATCATAATGGTTGGACAGGATGAAGGTCTGGCGGCTGCGGTCCAGCTCGCTTTCAATGGCTTTCAGGATTTCGCCATAGAAGGGGTTCATCACGTCATGGAACACGACACCAACAATGCCGGAGCGCGAGGTGCGCAGGCTGGCGGCGCGGCGGTTGTAGATGTAGCCCAGCGCCCGCGCCTGTTCCTTGATCTTGTCACGCGTGTCGGCGGCGACCAGCGGACTGTCGCGCAATGCAAGGGAAATGGTGGCGGTTGAAAGGCCGAGACTTTCGGCGATGGTAGACAGTTTGACCTTTTGGGCCACGGCATTCCTCCCCAAACGCGTGTCAGTGACGGATGGCTCCGTTTAAATCGCAATTAAACAATTTAAACAAAATCCGCAACCCGTTTAAGGAATAACCGCAAAACAGATGGTTCTTTTAAAAATTTCAGCAAAAATTATTGAAGATTGGCGTCTATGGCTTTCAAGAGTTTAACAATGTTGCGAATATCCTTGGCCGAAAGGCCTTCGACAGCTTTCGCGCCACAATTGGCGATGGAAACGTTGATGTGCTCGACGCTTTTCAGGCCCGCTTCGGTCAGCTTCACCAGCGTCACACGGCCGTCCCCGTCGTCACCGCTGCGTTCCACGAAACCCTGGGCTTCCATGCGGCCAATGGTGCGCGTCATGGTCGGCGCCTTGACACCCAGCTTCTGCGCGATTTGCCCCGGCGTCAGGCTGCCTTCCTGCGCCAGCGCCAGGATGACGCCGTCCTGTCCGGCATAAAGCCCGCTTTCGGCGAGGCTGTGGCTGAGCGCGGTACGCATGGAGCGGGCGGCCTGGGTTATCGATTGCGCCAACTCCTCCGGGTTGAAGTTTTCATCCCTCTTTTTGGCGTCCTTGACCTTCTTGCCGCCCTTATCCTTCTTGGCGCTTTTGTCCTTGTTCCCGGATTTGTCCTTGCTCATACGCGAGTGCCTTTTACCCTGTGGCGGAACCGATATATGTTGCTGGAAATCCTTACCGAATGCTCGCGCGGACTGCCAGATGCCAAACTCATACACGCATTATCACGACGAAAACGTAACAGACCCTCATCTTCACGCAACAGGCGCAATTTCCGTGCTGCCGCTCGGCGCGCATGAACAGCATGGCCCCCACCTGCCCTTCGAGACCGATACGCTGATTGCCGAAGGCATCGTCGCCCGCCTTGCCGCCGCCTTGCCCGGTCATCTGCCCGTCTCCTTCCTGCCAGCGGAGCCGGTCGGATATTCCATCGAACACATGAATGTGCCGGGCACGAAGACGCTGCGATACGATGAGGCCATCGAGCGGTGGCTCGGCATCGCCGAGTTGGAACATAAAAGAGGTGTGCGCAAATTCGTCATGCTGAACGCCCATGGCGGCAATTCACCGCTGATGACCATCGTCGCCACCGAGGCCCGCGCCCGTTTCGGCATGCTGGCGGTCGCCACGAGCTGGACCCGTTTCGGCGTGCCGGAAGACATCGTGAAGCCGGAGGACAAGGCGGTTGATATTCACGGCGGCGATATCGAGACATCGGTCATGCTGGCACTTCACCCCGAATGCGTGGCAATGGAAAAGGCCGCGAATTTCCCCTCCCGCCAGAGCGATTTCGCCAGCCGCTTCAAACACCTGCGCGCCTATGGCCCACACGCATTCGGCTGGCTGATGAGCGACCTCAACCCCGATGGCGTTGCCGGAAACGCCGCCGCCGCGACAGCGGAAAAGGGCGAAAGGCTGATTTCCCACGCCGTCAACGGCCTTGTCGAACTGCTTGAAGATATCCACGCTTTTGACATAACGTTATTTCATAACAAAATTTGAGTGAGATGGCCGGATTCGGCCAAAATCTCTTTGAACTGCCGGAGCGTCGCGCCTATATGGACGACGACACATCTTCCTGAGGCCATCGGGCCTCTCTCCACGCGGGGTTTTCCATGACCGAAACAGCAACAGCCAAGCCCATTCCAGTCACCGTCCTGACGGGTTATCTCGGCGCCGGCAAGACGACGCTTCTCAACCGCATTCTCTCCGAGAACCACGGCAAGAAATACGCTGTCATCGTCAATGAATTCGGCGAGATCGGCATCGATAACGATCTGATCGTCGAATCCGACGAGGAAATCTACGAAATGAACAATGGCTGCGTGTGCTGCACGGTGCGCGGCGACCTGATCCGCGTCGTGGAAGGCCTGATGCGCCGCCCCGGCCGCTTCGACGGTATCATCGTTGAGACGACGGGCCTTGCCGATCCGGTGCCCGTCGCCCAGACTTTCTTCATGGATGACGACGTGCGCGCCAAGACCGAGCTTGATGCGGTCGTCGCCCTCGTTGACGCCAAGCACCTGCCACTGCGCCTGAAGGACAGCCGCGAGGCCGAAGACCAGATCGCCTTTGCCGATGTTGTCGTCGTCAACAAGACCGACCTCGTGTCGCCGGAGGAAGTTGCCCGCATCGAGGATATCGTGCGCGCCATCAATCCTTCCGCCCGAATCTACAAGACCACCCGTTCCGGCGTCGATCTCGCCCGGGTTCTCGATCAGGGCGCCTTCAACCTGGAACGCGCGCTGGAAAACGACCCGCATTTCCTAGAGCACGGCCATGACGACCACGTCTGCGGCCCTGATTGCGATCATCATCATCACGATCACGACCATCATCATCATGACCATGACCACGGGCATCATCACCACGATCATGACCATGGCCACGATCATCACCACCATGGCGCGGTCTCCCCGATCCATGACGTGACGGTCCAGTCAGTTTCGCTGCGCGGCGGCGAGATGAACCCCGAGCGGTTCTTCCCGTGGATCCAGAAGGTCACCCAGACCGACGGCCCGAATATCCTTCGCCTCAAGGGCATCATTGCCTTCAAGGGCGATGCCGAGCGTTACGTGGTGCAGGGCGTGCACATGATCATCGAGGGCGATCACCAGCGCCCGTGGAAGGAAGATGAAAAACGCGAAAGCCGCCTCGTCTTCATCGGCCGTGAGCTGGACCGCGAGAAGCTGGAAAAGAGTTTTAACGCCTGCCTCGCCACGGCTTGATCTTATCCCTCCGTCACCCCGGTTCTGAGCCGGGGTACGGCTGCGCTCGTCATCCGCCCGACGCGCGTTCTTCGACACCGTATACGGCAGTTGAAATCATTGACGCTCCGGTGCTCCGGGCTCACCCCCCTCTGTCCTGCCGGACATCTCCCCCTCAAGGGGGGAGATCGGCAAGACGCGCTTTTCTCACTTCATTCTCGACCGTCGCGAGGTGCGAAACCTCGCCACGGAACGATCTCCCCCCTTGAGGGGGAGATGTCCGGCAGGACAGAGGGGGGTGAGCCCGGAGCGCAGAACATCAATGATTTTCAACCGCTGTGCAGGGATGATTCCTCTACCGCAAAGAATTCTATCTCCTTGATTTCGCGAATCGTCCGAACGTAAAAGCGGTTCCGCTTTTGCCGGAAATGCTCTAGAACCATGCCAGCCGGCGGGAATGACGCCCCGCCAATCAGACACAGATACGAAAGACCGATGCCCCATGCCGACTGTTGCCCCGCTTGATATCGAAGGCCACGTGGTCTCGACCCATTTTCTCGGCGACATTCCCCTGTTTGCCACCGCCGCCGGCACCATTCACCGGCTCGATGGCGGCGAGAAGGTGACTGAGGCGCATGACGGGCTCTTGACCTGCATTCGCGACCCCTACAGCGCCACGCTGCTTTCCGGCGGCGAAGACGGGCGTGTGCTGCGCATCGGCCATGATGGCAGCCTCAGCGAAATTGCCAACGTGCCGCGCAAATGGGTGGGCGTCGTTGCCGGCGGGCCACAGAAGGCGGTTGCTTATGGTGTCGGCAAATCCAGCTTCGTGCGGCTGCCGGACGGTACGGTCAAGGAATTCAAGGAAGAGCGCACGGTGGAGGCGATCGCGTTTGCGCCCAAGGGCCTGCGCATTGCCGTTGCCCGGTATAACGGCGTGACATTGCATTGGGTCGCCACAGCAGGCGATCCGGTCGATCTCGAATGGAAGGGCGCGCATACCGGCGTCACCTTCTCGCCCGACGGCAAGTTCCTCGTCACCACCATGCAGGAAAATGCCCTGCACGGCTGGAAGATGGAAGCCACTAAGGGCGGCATGGAGGCCCGCCATATGCGCATGACGGGTTATCCCGCCAAGGTCAAATCCGTTTCCTGGTCGGCAAAGGGCAAATGGCTCGCCTCATCGGGCGCACCGGCCGCCATCGTCTGGCCCTTCTCCGGCAAGGATGGTCCGATGGGCAAGGCCCCGGAGGAACTCGGCACCCGCGCCAACATCATGGTCACCAATGTCGCCTTCCACCCCGTGGAAGATGTGCTCGCCATCGGGTTCATCGACGGCATGATCCTCGGCGTGCGCCTCGCAGATGGCAAGGAAGCCCTGCTGCGTCGTCCCGGCAAGGGTGCGATCACATCCATGGACTGGAGCGCCACCGGCAAGCTGCTCGCCTTCGCTTCAGAAGCGGGCGATTGCGGGATTATCGACATTTCGGCTTGAGGGCTGGCCGCCCGCGAGGCGGCCGCTTATCCCACGGCCAATCTCGCTCCCTCATCCTGTGCTTGTCACAGGAATCCAGCCAGCCCAAGTCCCTGGGCTGAAAGGAGCCTCCCGTCGCGCAGACGCGCGTCGACCGGAATCCTGTGACAGGCACAGGAACGAGGGTCGTCCGCAATGTCGCCGCCAAGCCTTTGTGCAGGATTGCTGCCCCCTGCAATACGCTACTCTCCCACCTGCCGCCGCGTGAGGAACAAGAGCAGCAAAGCCGCGCCCGCACCGACCGAGGCGAGCCGGATCGAGGCCCCGAAGCTGGCATATTGCGATACGAACCCCATTAGCGGCACCGCAAACAGCGCAGCGAGAAAAATCGAGTTCATATAAAGCGCCGTTGCCCGCGCCGTGCGTCCACGGGCAAAGCCCTGCACGAAGGTCAGACAGGTGCCGGCGAAAAGGCCGTAATAGGCACCCTCCATCGCAGCCCCCACCAGCATTGCGGGCAGGGTCGTAACCGAAGCGATGATGTTGAAGGCGATTATCGCCGTTATCGCCGCGCCGCTCAGAAGCAGCCGTGCGCTGATCCGGCGCATGATGCGCGGCGCAAGAAGAATAAGCAGAACTTCCATGGCGCATTTGACGCTGAGCGACAAGCCCGGCGCATAGTCCGGCAACCCCACTTCACGCACCAGAAACACCGGCAATGCCGAAGCGCAGAGCGCATGGGCGAAAGACATGCAGAAACTGGCCGCGGCGGCGAGAAGCAGCGGCATATTGCGCCGCGTGTCGCCCTCGCCCTGCGGCCGCCGTTCCATCGGGCTTGTCTGGTTCAACGGCACGACGAGGAGCGCAAGACCGCCCCAGATGACGGCCATCAGGATGGCATTCACGAATACCGCCTTCGCACCCGCAAGGTCGAAGATCAGATAGGCGGCGGCGGGGACCAGCATCCATGCCAGCGACACCATCGTCCGCAGGAAGGCATTATAGGCGGCCGTGTCCAGCCCCTTCACCCGGCCATGATACCGACCGTAACTGAAAATGAGCGTGCTTGCGGCGTTGGAAAGCCCCATGCCGGTCGCCGTTACGGCCACCAGCAGCGCCATATGCCCAAAGCTTGCCGCCGCAGCCGCGACAAGAGCGCCGCACACCGAAAGCAACAAAAGCGGCCTCACCCGCATCCCGGCATCAACGCGCTCACCATAAACGCGGCTTGCGACAATCGAAGCCAGCGCCGCCGTCACACTGTAAAATCCGACGGTGGCCGGCGGATGACCAAGCACCTGAATGATGTAGAAGCCGATAAATGGCACAACGGCGGCATTGGTGCTGCCGGCAATGAAGACCAGCAACGCGATCATATAGGCCTGGCGATCAAAAGCGCCCGGCAAAGTGCTTTTTTGTTGCATGGGAATCGTCTGAAGGCTGGCAAGCGAGGGTGGCACCCACCATCACATCAAAACGCTCCGCTGTTCAAGCCTGAGCTCAACACTGCATGCCGTTTCGTCGCTGGAAGAAGACGAGACCTCTTCTCTCCACTCAGGATGTCTATCGCCCACGGCTGGACCTGCTTCAGCGGAAAGCAAGTGTCGTTCGATTAAGGGCACCCGCCCGGGGATGTTCTCGCCACCGGGCAGGTTATGGATTGATACTGCTTGACTGTCGCCCGATGCGTTCCGCCGGTACGAATAACCGCCAATCAGAACTTCACGCCGAGACCGACGTTAACGACGTGGTCGCTGAGCTTTCCATCGGCAGAGAGGTTCTGGATAGTGTAGGTCTTCTTGCCGAAATCGTTGTAGCGATATTCGAGACGGCCGAATATGTTGTCGGTGAAGGCGTAATCGATACCCGCACCAATCGTCCAGCCATTCAGCGTCTCGCTCGTGTTGCCGAAAGGCGTCTTGATCTTGCTGTTCGTGGCGGTGTAACCGCCGGCGGTGTAGATCAGGGCGCGGTCGATGGCATAGCCGGCACGCAGACGTGCCGAACCGTTCAAGCCCGAGGAAACCTTGCTGAGCTCGATCGTCTTTTTGCCCCAGGCGTAACCGAGGTCGCCCTCGACACCGAGAACGACTGACGGCGCCACTTCCGCATTGTAACCGGCAAAGCCCGCGAAGCGACCGCCATCAAAACTATGCTTTTCGGTGTCACCGTCTTCCGTGGCTTTCAAACGGTTCCAGCCATAGCCACCGGAAACACCGGCATAAAAACCATCCCAGGAAAAGGCAGGCGCAGCGTCGCTGACAGCAGGCGCCGCCGGAATGTCGCTAACGGCATCAGCAGCAATGGCTGCGCCGGAAAGAACGCCAAGTGCGGCGAAGACGAGAAATGATTGTTTCAACATAAATTGCTCCTTCAAAACTGCCCTACCCGCCACGAAGCGGGCCTCGAACATACCCGCCGCCGAAATCACGGTCACGACGACGAGTCGGGGACACGTTCTAATTGAAGCATCCAAACGTTAAAAACAAGTAACAATGACGCCAAAACGAGAGAATAATAAAGTATATTGTATATTTCTACATTATAACTTCTTATTTCATTTAAAGTAAAATTAGAATATCCAAACATAAATACACCGGATGCACGCATCTTTCTAAGGCACTTCAAGGATCGGCGAGCGCGACGACGCAGCTGGATCGTCCTCCAAAAAAAGGGAGCCCGAGGGCCCCCTTCAGTCATGCGATGCGCCGTTTGTTCTTGCCGGAAATACCATGCGTCAAACACACGCAACTCGAGGTGCATCGCCGGCTTATGCGCTTCGCGCATCGTCTGCGTCGAAAATCCCTGATGATCTTCGAGCTGTCCCGTCAGAGCGGGATGGCGAAAGACAATGGTTTCGCCATCCCTTTCTTCATTCCTTAGTGCCGGCGCTTCTTGCCACCGTCATTCTTGTTGTCGATGACATCGACGGACGTCTTGTTGCCATTCAGCACGCCGTTCAGGATGCCGGTCTTGTTGCCATTCAAAATCCCGTTATTGGACAGGATGCCACTGACACCGAGATCGATGCTCGGCGAAACCACGACAAGGGCGCCGCCCTTGTTGCTGTTGCCGGACAGGATGCCACCCAGAAGACCGCCCGCATTGGCCTGACCAACGGAAGCGACAGTAAGAATAGCGGCTACACAAGCGAACTTTGCAATCATTTCTCTCTCCTCTTTTGTTTGATCACGCCATCTGGCGTAACTGAACTGTATATTTAGAGGATTCTAATTCAAGCAAAGGCTAATATTACAATAAACGATTAACACTAATACTGGCGATTTTAATCAAATACTACATATCTCGCCTCCGCCCTTTCGCTCCGTTTGCAAACAATATCGGCCGGCACAATTGGCGGAGGCAGTAAAACCGAGCAGGAAACTTTATTAACCATCCAAATATAAGATATTGCTTAATTAGCGACCGGAGATGCAAATGCGGCTGGGGGGATATATCGCGCTTGTTCTCGGGCTTGCCTGCGCCTGCCGTGGGTGGGCGGGAGAAAAGGCCGATGAGCACACTATCACCTACAAATCCGGCATCTCCTATGACAGCAATTATTTCGCCGACACCAATCGCTTGAGCGCCATTTCGCTGCGCGCAGGCCTCGGGCTCACGGGCAAGATCGCGCTTGAAGGGGCGGAACTGCGTTACTCGCTTGAGCAGGAAGAGGTTCGCCTTCCCCGTTATCGTTTTGCCAATGAGCATAACACCATCGCGTCGCTGGGTTTGACCAGACGCTTTTCCGAAAAGCTGGAATGGGCTCTTGAGTTGCGCGGCACCCGCAGCGATGCCGGCGATATTTTCCTGCACCTGCCGGAAGAAAATATCGGATACAGGCAACTGGATCACAAGCTTGAAGCCTCCTCCCAGCTTGGCATCCTCGCCCTTGGCGGCAAGAACAAGCTGACGGCCAGCCTTACCAGCCTGATGAAAGGCGAGGCGCGATTCCGCCCGGCCTATTTCATCCCCACGCGTCTGGAGGCCAATGAGGCGCTCCTGTCGCTGAAGGCGGAACATGAACGGCCACTCGCCGGCGGTGAGGCTGGCATCACGATCGCCTATGACCGCGTTCTCGTGCCGGAAGGGCAGCAGGAAAAATATGAGCGGTTTCCGGCCCATACGCTGCGCGGCTCGCTTGCTTACGGCTACAGGTTCTCGAACCGTCTCGCGGTGCTTGCCGAAGCTGGGCTGACCTCCATTTCCGGAGACGAGATCAGCGACAAGGTGAAGCGCACCCGGCCTTATCTCCGGGCGGAAGCCGAGCTGAAGGCCACGGACAGCATCGCCTTCGGCGTGGGCTTCTCGCAGGATTACGCCCTGTTCGATCCCGACGACCCGATCGCCGAATTTCACCGTCGCTGGCAGTTCGTCGTGAAAAGCAGGCTGGCCGAGAAGGTCGGCCTGGACCTCGCGCTGCAGCAGGTCCACAAGGACTGGATCTATTACAATTACGATACCAGCGAGCGCCGGCTGGTCGCCACCCTCTCTTTCGATACCGGCAAGAACAGCAAGCTGGAGGTGGAGTTCAACCGCCTGCTGCATGACGAGCGCGATACCGACCTTGCCTATGATGGCTCGAGCGTCACCTCGCGTTTCAGCGGCACCTTCTGAACTCCGTCTCAACCTGCGCGAAGGTTCGGACGCATCGGGTCGAAATTCGGTCCCAATTTCTGCTAGAGTCACACCTTCCAGATTCGACGGCAGGACAGACCGGATAATGTACAGACGATTTTTGCTTCTCGCGGCCGGCCTCGCCTGCATCCCCGTCGCCGCCTCCGCCCATCCGCATATCTTTGCCGAAGCCCGGATGGAAATCGTCGAGGGGCCAAACCGGACCATCCAGGAAGTGCGCAACATCTGGCGTTTCGACGAGATGTTCTCAGCAAGCGTTGTGATGGATTACGACAAGAACAGCGATCTGAAACTCGACAAGGACGAGCTGGCCGAAATCGGCAATACCGTGCTGGAATCGCTGGCCGAATATTCCTACTACACCTTCATCACCGCTGACGGGAAACCGGTGGAGTTCGGTAAACCCGACGCCATTCATGTGGATTACAAGGACCAGCAGATTCTGATGTTCTTTTCCGTGAAACCGCTCAAACCTCTGGCGGTGAAGGGCAGGCTCAGCTTTGGCGCGTGGGATCCGACGATGTATACGGCGATCGATTTCGCCAAGGACGGCGATATCGCCACCGAGGGCAAGGATTTGAAGGCCTGCAAGCAGCATGTGGTGCGCCCTGATCCGGACGAGGTGATCTCCCAGAACCAGAATACGCTCACCGATGCCTTTTTCAACGATCCCACCGGTACAGACATGACCAAGCTCTTTGCCACGCGGCTGGAGGTCACATGCTGAGCCGCCGGGTCGGCCTGCTTGCCGTCGTCATCGGCTTCATTGCCGTGGCCGGCGCGGCCCATGCGCAATCGCCGCTCGGCATAGGCTCGGCCGAACCGTCCTTTTCCGTCGGCGGGCCTTTCGCCCCGTTGATGCAGTGGATCAACGTGCACCAGCAGATGTTCTACCGGGCGCTGACCGGCGCGCTGAAGGCGATGCGCGAGGACAGCTGGGCGCTCGGTTCGCTGATCGGCCTCTCCTTTGCTTATGGCGTGTTCCATGCGGCCGGTCCCGGCCACGGCAAGGCGGTCATCTCCTCCTACATGATCGCCAATGAAACGCAGCTGAGACGTGGCATCGTCATCTCCTTCGTCTCGGCGCTCATTCAGGGCGCTGTCGCGATCGGCCTTGTCGGCGCGGCCTGGCTGGTGCTGCGCGGCACCTCAATCACCATGACGAAAGCGACACAGGCGATGGAAATCGCCAGTTTCGCCATGGTCGCCCTGTTTGGCGCATGGCTGCTGGTGCGAAAACTCTGGTCGCTGCGCATCCGGCGCGAGCAGGCCACCGTTTTCGCTGTGGCGGGTGAGGCACCGGCAGCAAGAACCACCGGCATGGGCACGGGGCTGCGGTTTCAGGGCAAACCGGTTTTTGCCGATCACGCCCATGACGGCCCGGGCGACCTCTGCACCGCCTGCGGCAAATCCCATGCGCCCGATCCGATGCTGCTGAGGGCAAAGAACTTCAGTCTTCACGAGGCATGGTCAGCCATCATCGCTGTAGGGCTCAGGCCCTGCTCGGGGGCTATCATCGTCATGAGCTTCGCGCTTTTGAACGGGCTTTATCTTGGCGGTGTGCTCTCCGTCCTTGCGATGTCGCTCGGCACCGCCATCACGGTCTCGGTCCTCGCCATCATGGCCGTCTCCGCCAAGGGTCTGGCCGTGCGTTTCGCCGGCCCCGGCAGCCGCAGGGCGGCCGGCATCAGCCACGCGATCGAAATCGCCGGTGCGCTCTTCGTCTTGCTGATGGGCCTGATGCTGCTCGGGGCGTCGCTTCAGTTCTGATCGTTATGGCGTCGCTGGTAACGCGCCCGCAGCCAGAACAGCAGGAAAAAACAGAGCACCGCCACCGTGCCGAAGGCGGCCGCCAGCCAGGGCGAATAATCCCCGAGCCACAACATGATTTTAGGCATAATGAAGAATATCAGCCCGAAGCCGAGGATGATGAGCACCGCGGCAATGGCAGGCGACCAATCCTTTCTGGCGGTTGGCGTCTCGGGCTTTGGCTTTTCAGGCGTTGGCATGGGCAAGCTCCGCGCGAATATCCTCAAGCTTGCGCTTCTGCGTGCCGTCAGCTGTAAAATTGTCCGGTGAAAGCCAGGCCTCGAAGGCCCTGCCGATCAGTGGCCATTCGCCGTCGATCATGGAAAACCACGCCGTATCGCGATTTTGCCCCTTCGAGATCATATGCTGGCGGAAGACGCCTTCGAAGGTGAAGCCATAACGCTTCGCCGTCGTCTTGGAGGGCTCATTTTCGTTGTGGCATTTCCACTCGTAACGGCGATACCCCAGATCCTCGAACACATGCTTCGCCATAAGGTAATGCGCCTCGGTGGCAAGCGGGGAACGTTTCATTTTCGCCCCATGGGCGACGGAGCCGACTTCTACCACGCCATTGGCGGGATCGGGCCGCATGTAGCTCGCCATGCCGACGATTTCGCCCGTTGTGCTTTCGACAAAGACCAGCGTCACCCAGTTAAGCTTTTCGCCAGCGCCAACAAGCCAGTCGCCAAAGGCATCCGCATCGGGAAAGGCGCTTTGCGGGAAATATCTGAGCAGCGCATTGGTGCCTTCGCCGCCAAGCGCAGCCCAGAGTTTCTCCAGATGTTTGTCGCGATCGAACGGTTCCGCCGTTACATAACGGCCCTTCAGCACCACCGGCTGCGGCGCCGGACATCCCTTGAATTCACTCAGATCGCGCATTCTCTTCCCCATTTGCTGGGAGAAGGATTAGGGCAAGCCGGGCGGGATGACAACAGTGGATGTGGGGGTGGGATGCGGTGATCTCGGCGGGGCGCTTATCATCCTCGGTGGGCGTGGCTCACCCCCCTCTGCCGGCAGGGCAGAGGGGGGAAGCCACACGCTCAAACCTTCACGCCCAAGCCCAAACGCCAACCTACACCTTCGCCGCCACCACCGTCGCCTCGATGTGATCCACCAGCGCATCCGGCAACCCAAGCCGCCCGGCAAGAAGATCGAGATACCCCCGCTCCGCCCGCGTATCGGCCTCGATGGCAAGCCGCGAGGCGGTATAAAGCTCCACCTTCTGCTCTTCCGTACGGGCAGCGGCCACCAGCGCGTCGATGTCGAGCGGATCGGCCAGTTCCTTTTCGAGGAAACGCTCGGCTTCGCTATCGAGGCCGGAAACCTGCACCTTGTCCATGATATTGGCGCGCTCTTTCTCATCGATATGCCCGTCGGCCTTGGCAGCCGCGATCATGGCCTGGATGAGCTTCAGCGCGAAATCATTGGAAAGCGCCGGCGACTGCGGATGGAAAGCGGAATCGGCGGGCGGAGCGAGAAGTTCCGGCTCGGGTTTCGGCGCGGCTTCCGGCGCCTGTCCTGACTTGTAATTCTTGTAGGCGAGGTAACCGAGGCCAGCGATGGCGGCGACACCGCCGATGGTGGCGACGTTGCCGGCGAGCTTGCGGCCGGTTTTGGTGCCCAGGATTGCGGCGGCGAGAGCACCGGCCTTGAGGGGATTGTTCTTGGCGATATCGGCGGCCTGCCCGGCTCTGTCACGGACGCTTCCCGAAAGGCCCGGCACCTGCGAGCCGAGGAATTGTTCAAGAAGCTTCTTGGCGTCGAACATCAAAATCTCCTGTAGAGGTCAAATCTACAGGGGAGATAGGAAGCCGTGGGCCGATTATAAATGTCAAACCCGCTCACGCCTTCGTGAACGGGTTTGACAGGAGACAAATCAGCCGCGCAGCGCAGCAGCTTCGGCGGCAAGCTTGGTGATGCCCGCCCAATCACCCGTCGCCACCAGTTCGCGTGGGGCAACCCAGGAGCCGCCGACGCAGACGACGTTCGGCAGGGAGAGATAGTCGTTTGCGTTCTTGAGCGATACGCTGCCGGTCGGGCAGAAGACGGTGCCGGCGAGCGGCGAAGACAGCGCCTTTAGGTAAGGTGCGCCGCCAGCCTGTTCGGCCGGGAAGAACTTCAGCACCTTGTAACCCTCGTCGCGCAGCGCCATGACTTCGCTGGCAGTGGCGGCGCCCGGAAGCAGCGGCACCCTGGAGCTGCGCGCAGCTTCCAGCACGCTCTTGTTGATGCCTGGGCTGACGATGAAGGTGGAACCGGCTTCGGCAGCCGCCTCGAAATCCTTCGCATTGAGAATGGTGCCGGCGCCGACATTGGCGCCTTCCACTTCCGCCGCAACAGCACGGATGGCGTCCAGCGCGGCCGGCGTGCGCATGGTGATCTCGATTGCCTTCAGACCGCCAGCGACCAAAGCACGCGCAAGCGGCACGGCGGAGGCGGCGTCATCCACGATCAGCACCGGCACGACCGGCTGAAGTTTCAGGATGGAGAGAAGTTTTTCGGAGTCCTGGGCCAAGATGAGCCTCCTTGCGCGATTGAAACGATTGAAATCCCGTTTACCGATTAGCCTGCCCCGGCTTTGATGTCGAGGCATGGCAAGGCCATTTTTTGCCCTGATACTTCAATCAATTCGCTTCTTCATCAAGCTGTCTTGCGATAGTCTGGCGCACCAGTTTGCGGAGACAGCATGGCCAAGGAAATCGAACGGAAGTTTCTTGTTGCAGGCGGTGAATGGCGCGATGAGGTAACGCATAGCATGGCTTTCCGGCAGGCCTATGTCGCCTCCATGGAAAATCGTTCGGTCAGGGTGAGGATCGTCGACGGGCGTGACGCGACACTCACCATCAAGATCGGCGCAAGCGCGCTTGTTCGTGACGAATATGAATATCCCATCCCGCTGGAAGATGCCGAGGAACTGATGGCCAGCGCGCCCGGCGTGGTGATCGAGAAGACGCGGCACACGGTTGATCACGGCGGCTTCACCTGGGAGATCGATGTTTTCGAAGGCCGATATAAGGGGCTTATCGTGGCGGAAGTGGAGATGGATGACGAAAATGCCGATCCGGATCTTCCTGCCTGGCTAGGCAGGGAGGTAACGGGCGACAGGCGCTTTTCCAACCAGTCCCTCGCCACGGACGACCAGAGCGGAGACCTGTCGGATGCCTTTCAGAATTGATCCGAAAAAGCCCTTTGACGATGAAATCCGCCGCGCCGGCCTGGAATTGATCGAAGACACGGTCACCATCCTGCATAACCGTCCGTCCGGCCCGCACGAGGCCGTGCACGATGCGCGCAAGCGCTTCAAGCGGCTGCGGGCCCTCTACCGCCTCATCCGAAAGGCGGCGCCGGATTTCAGCCGAGAGGAAAATGCCCGCTTCCGGGATATTGCCCGTTCGCTCGCCTTCGCCCGTGATGCGACGGCATTGGTGGAAACGGCGGAATATCTGGAGGCTTTCGCGCTCTCCGATACACAGGGTGAGGCGCGGCGGTCCATCACGGCGATGCTGCGCGCGCGTCGGGATCATGCGGTGAAATACGAGGCCGCTCTGGACGAGGCGATTTCTGCGGCCATCATTGGCTGCGAGGCGGGACGTGAACGGCTGAAGACGCTATCGCTGCCGGATGAGCTCAAGAACAGCGCCCGGCTACTGAGGACAAGCTGGGCGCGGCAGAGGAAACGGGCGCGACGGGCGCTGGCCGATTGCCACGAGCAGGCCGATGTCGAGCATTTCCATGAGTTGCGCAAGGCCGGCCAGACCTACTGGATGCATCTTGGTCTGATGAGGCGTATCTGGCCATCCGCCATGCGCGCCAAGCGCGCCGATACCAAGCGACTGGTCGACATTCTCGGCCACGAACACGATCTCTCGGTTCTCGCCGCCGTGGCCGACCGCGAGCCCGACCGCTTTGGCAACGGCGAACGGCTGGCGCTGCTGCTCGACGCCATCATCGAAAGGCAGCAGGCGCTGCGTGCCGAAGGCCTTGAACTGGCAGATGAGGTCTTTTCCGAATCTGCCCGCACGGAAAGCCGCATCGTCGGCCTGCTGTGGCGGCAGGCGGCGAAGTAGGCCAAACGCCACTTTCGGCGCTCGCTCACCTCCGTCATTGCGACATCCCGTTGCCTGCACACGGCAGCAGGAATGACAGGAAGCCTACAAATCCTCCCGATTGACGATTTTCAAAATGCCCGAACCCACCGATAAATATTGCTTTGCGGCCGCCGTCGCTGTATTTCACCGGCCATGACCGACACGACCATTCTCCCCCGCCCGGAAGTCTCTGGCGATTTCCTTGTGGCCGCGCTTTACCATTTCGCCCGCCTGCCGCGGTTCGAGAGCCTGCGTGAGCCATTGTTCGAGCTCTGCCAGAAGAACGGCGTCAAGGGCACGCTGCTGCTGGCCGCCGAGGGCATCAACGGCACGATCGCCGGCCCGGATGCAGGCGTTCACGCCGTGCTTTCCTTCCTGCGCGCCCAGCCGGAATTTTCGGCATTGGAGCACAAGGAAAGCCGCGCCTCGCACATGCCTTTCGTGCGGCTGAAGGTGAAGCTCAAGAAAGAGATCGTCACGATGGGCGTGCCTGATATCGATCCGAACCGGATCGTCGGCACCTATGTCGACCCGCGCGATTGGAACGAATTGATCTCCGACCCGGACACGATCGTCATCGATACCCGCAACGATTACGAAACCGCCATCGGCGTCTTCAAGGGTGCAGTTGATCCGAAGACGAAAACCTTCCGCGAGTTTCCGGACTGGGTGAAGAACAATCCCGGCCTGCACAACAAGCCGAAGATCGCCATGTATTGCACCGGCGGCATCCGCTGCGAAAAGGCCACGGCCTTCATGAAGGAGCAGGGCTTCGACGAGGTCTATCACCTGAAGGGCGGCATCCTGAAATATCTGGAAGAAGTGCCGGAAGAAGAAAGCCTGTGGGAGGGCGCCTGCTTCGTTTTCGACGAGCGTGTGTCGGTGGTGCATGGCCTGGCCGAAGGCGACCACCAGCTGTGCCACGCCTGCCGCAACCCGATCACCCCGGAAGTGCGCCTGTCACCCAAGTTCGAGGAAGGCGTCTCCTGCCCGAGCTGCTACGATGAGCGCAGCGAAGAAGACCGCCAGCGCTTCCGCGACCGGCAACAGCAGATCGACCTCGCAAAGAAGCGCGGCGAGCGGCATCTGGGGCGGTAAGCCCAGGTAGCTACAGGACTGTATCTAAATTTGGATAGAGCGGCGCCGCGTGTTTCTTCTCCCCGCCGGGGAGAAGAAACGAGAAGCGACACGTTGAGAACCTCACGCCCCCGCCCGCAGCGCAAAGAGCGGCGCATCCTGCCCGTCCAGCATGGCGGTGATCTCTTCCGCCGCGACCGGTTTTGAGAACAGGTAACCCTGCAATTCGTCGCAGCCGCACAGATGCAGTATGGCCGCCTGCTCTTCCGTTTCCACGCCTTCGGCCGTGACCGGAATGTCGAGTGATTTCGCCAGCGCCACGGTCGCCTGCAGCATTTCCAGCGAGCGGCCTCCCTTGTCGAGCGCCATGATGAGCGAACGGTCGATCTTCATCCTGTCGAAGCCGAAGCGACGCAGATAGCCGACGCTGGCAAAGCCGGCGCCGAAATCGTCGAGCGCGATATGCAGGCCGAGCTGTTTCAGCTTGTCTATTGCCGCACTTGCCCGCTCCGGGTGCTGGATGAAATAACCTTCCGTCATTTCCAGCCGCAGCCTTTCCGGCGGCGTCTTCGTTGCATCCAGAATATCCGCGACATGGCCGGAAAAGGCCGGATTGCGGAACTGCACGGGTGAAATATTGACCGACAGTTTGATGGACGGCCATTGCTGTGCTGTCTCGCAGGCCTTGCGCAGCACCAGCAGGCCGAGCCGGTCGATGAGACCGCTCGTCTCGGCAGCGGCGATGAATATGTCGGGCGGGACGAAGCCATATCCCGGCCTCTGCCAGCGGGCCAGCGCCTCCACCCCGGTAATGCAGCGCGTGGCGGCGCTGACGACCGGCTGATAAACCACCTGTATCTCGTCGTTCAAAATGGCGGAGCGAAGATCGGCCTCGAGCTGCAGTTTTTCCTCGCGCAGCGCATCCATTTTCAATTCGTAGGACACGTAACGACCGCGGCCGTTTTCCTTGGCCTGATACATGGCCATATCCGCGCGGCGCAGCAATTCCTCACCATTGATGTCCCCCGCCCGCGAAATCGACGTGCCGATGCTGCAGCCTATACTTGCCACACGCTCGCCTATGCTGAAGGGTTCGGTGAAGAGTTCCAGCAGTGACATGCAGAGCTTGCGGCCTTCCACCCACACGTCGTCGCCCTGAATGGCGATGGCGAATTCGTCGCCGCCGAGCCGCGCCAGAACCGCGCCTTCCGGCACCAGCACCCTGAGCGCCGCCGCCACGCCCTTGATGAGCCGGTCACCCGCCGCGTGGCCGTAGGAATCGTTGATTTCCTTGAAGCCGTCGAGATCGAGATAAAGCAGCTTGATATCCGTCTTGTCGTGGCTTGCCCTGGCGACCATGCGGTCCAGCCTCGCGAAGAGACCGGCGCGATTATTGAGGCCGCTCAGCCGATCGCGCAGAGCCTCTTCCCGCGCCGCCGCCTCATCCGCCTTCAGACGATCGAGCGTGGCCGAACCGATGATGAGCAGCACCAGAAAGAACGTGCCGGCGATACCGAGCGCGGTAAAGACGACCGGCCGCGCCTCATGAAAACTGACATCTCCGGGCAGGTGCGACCGCCAGACGAGCCGTGCCAGCACCTGCCCCAGCGGATTGACGATATCCACGTGGTTGGCGGCCGTTCCCTCGCCATATTGCAGCTCCAGGCCCTCGATCACGTAGTTGCGGGCGAGTTTGTGCACCGTCGCCTGGGTGAGATGACGGGCAAAAACCAGATAGCGCCGCTCCGCGCCGACCGGCGGCAGCGCTCCCGATTTGAGCCGCACCAGCGCAACACCGGCAGCGGCGATACCATCCCCGGTTTTGACGAAACCCGTGACCTGCGAGGTGACGCCGGGACGCATGGACCGCACCCGTTCGATCATTTCCGGAAGGCCGGCGGCGAAATAGGTGCCGGGCACCCATTTCGCCGGCTTGCCATTCTGATAAGCCATACGGACCTTGTCATCCTCGTCGATGATAACGGCAGTATCGAAAAGATCGTTATTGGCCGTCATGTCGCCGTAGTTGCTGGCCACCCAGTCGAAGCGATCAGGAGCATAGACATATTCGGCGGCATCGTCCCAGGCGGCGTAATCGTTGAGCGTCGCACCAAGCTGTTCGCGAAAAGTGACGAGAGCTCCCGCCGTCGTCTCGCGTGAACGGGCACTGTCGAGCAGATTGGCCTTTTCCCGGACCTGACTGAGAGCGGAGAGGACGAGCGCCGTAACGATGAGAAGCACCAGCGCGAAGGTGGACAGCACAACGCCGACGGCGGTTCTGCGCCCGACCGGCAAATAGTCCCCAATGTTGCGCGGCGCAATCCGCATAAAATCCCCTTCGAAAGCATCATCTTGCGAAGGAAACATTCAAAAGCCGTTAAGCCGCGCCGTAACACCGACCCAAAAAACAACGGGTACAAAACGACAGTCCGACCGGAAATCTGAAAAATCCTTTCTGGAAAGAATGGAGGTTTTTCAGGAAAAGTGGATTTGCGCCCGTCCGTAAAACAAAAAACCTCCCCCGCGAGCGGGAGAGGTCATCATTTTCATCGTGATGGAGCGATTACCAGGACGGGATAACCGTGCCGTTATACTTCTCCAGAATGAAGGCCTTCACTTCCGGGCTGTGGTAGGATTCCACCAGCGTCTTCACCCAGGGCTTGTCCTTGTCCTGCGTGCGAACGGCGATGACGTTCGCGTAAGGGGACTTTTCGCTTTCGATGGCGATGGAGTCCTTCTTCGGGTTCAGGCCGGCTGCCGTGGCATAGTTGGTGTTGATGACCGAAGCGTCGGTATCGTCAAGCGATCGCGGCAGCTGTGCGGCGTCGAGTTCGACGATCTGGATGTTCTTCGGGTTTTCGGTGATGTCGGCAGGGGTTACCTTGAGGCCAGCTTCTTCCTTGACCTTGATCAGGCCCTTGGAGGCAAGAACCAGAAGGGCGCGGCCGCCATTGGTGGGATCGTTCGGAATACCGACCGTCGCGCCATCCTTCAGCTCGTCAAGGCTCTTCACCTTCTTCGAATAAACGCCCATCGGGGTGGTGATGGTGGTGCCGACGCTGACGAGATCGAACTTGCGGTCAGCGATCTGGTTGTCGAGGTACGGCTGGTGCTGGAAGGAGTTGGCCTGCAGCTCGCCGTCGTTCAGCGCCTGGTTCGGCACGACATAATCGGAGAACTCGACGATATCGATATCGAGGCCCTTGGCGGCCGCGATCTTCTTCACCTGTTCCATGATCTGCGCGGGTTCGGCGGGGGTGACGCCGATCTTGATCGTCTCGGCCAGCGCCTGACCGGCGGTGAAGAGAGCGGCGAGCGATGCCGCGAGGATGAGTTTCTTCATGGGTGTCTCCTTGGGTTGTTATTATGAACGCAGTTAATTCTTCCGTGTACGCTTGTCGAAGCTGCGCGCCAGCCGGTCGCCGGCGCTCTGCACCAGCTGCACCAGCACGATCAGCACCAGAACCACGGCCAGCATCACGTCTGGCATGAAGCGCTGGTAACCGTAGCGGATGCCGAGATCGCCCAGCCCGCCGCCGCCAACCGCGCCCACCATGGCCGAATAACCGATGAGGCTGACCAGCGTGAGCGTGAGCGCCAGCGTGATGCCGGGCTTCGCCTCAGCCAGCAGAACCTTGGTGACGATCTGCAGCGGCGTCGCACCCATGGCGCGGGCAGCCTCGATCAGACCCTTGTCCACCTCGCGGATCGCCGCTTCCACCAGCCTGGCGATGAAGGGCACGGTCGCAACCGTCAGCGGCACGATGGCGGCACTGGTGCCGATCGACGTGCCGGCCACGAGACGGGTGAAGGGAATGATCGCCACGACAAGAATGATGAAGGGCGTGGAGCGCGCCGCATTCACGATGAGGCCGAGGATGCGGTTGGTCATGGGCGCGGGAAACAGTTCGCCCTTGCCGCTGGTGGCGAGGAAAACGCCCATCGGCACGCCGATGATGGACCCAACGATGCCGGAAACAGCAACCATGTGAAGGGTTTGCAACAGCCCTTTCAGCAGAAGGCTGAAGATCATATCAGGCGACATAACCGAGCACCTCCGTGTGAAGACCGGTTTCAGCATAAAAGCGATCGGCGCGCGCCGTAACCTCAGCCGAGGCCGGATAGGAGACGACAAGCGAACCGAAGGGCTCGCCGGAAATTTCCTCGATGGTGCCGGCGAGGATGTTCACATCGGGGCCGATTTCGGCGACGAGACGGGCCGTCAGCGGCTGGAAGGCCGTTTCGCCGAAGAACACCAGACGCACCAGAACACGATCGCCTTCCGCTGCCTGCGGCTTGAGACCAGAGGTAACCCAGTGCGGCAGCTTCACGCCGACAGAGGACGACAGCAGGCTGCGGGTGGTCTCGTGTTTCGGCGCTGTGAAGATATCGAAGGTGGTGCCTTGCTCAACGATCAGTCCCCTGTCGATGACGGCCACCTGCGACGCGATGGTCTTTACCACCTCCATCTCATGGGTGATGAGCAGCACGGTCAGACCGAGTTCAGCATTGATGCGCTTCAGCAGCTCGAGAATGGATTGTGTCGTTTCCGGATCGAGCGCAGACGTTGCTTCGTCGGAAAGCAGCAGCTTCGGCTGGGTGGCGAGCGCACGGGCAATGCCGACACGCTGCTTCTGGCCGCCGGAAAGTTCCGCCGGATAACGCTTTGCCTTATCGGACAGGCCAACAAGATCGAGCAGCGGCGCAACCCGGGTCTCGATATCCTTCTTGCCCATGCCTGATATTTCGAGCGGCAGCGCCACATTGTCGAAGGCGGTGCGCGAGGACAGGAGATTGAAATGCTGGAAGATCATGCCGACGGAACGACGCAGCGTGCGCAGGCTCTTTTCACCGAGCGCCGCAACATCGACACCATCAACGATCACACGACCGGTCGAAGGCTTTTCAAGGCCGTTGGCGAGGCGGATGAGCGTGGACTTGCCGGCACCGGAGCGACCGATGATGCCGGTGATTGAGCCCTTCGGCACGGCGTAATCGATACCGGCTAGGGCTGCGAAGCCGGGCTTGCCGCCCGTGCCGCCAAAGGTCTTGGTCACGCCTTCGAACGTGACCATCGGCTCCTTTGCCGCCCCTTCAGGGACCGCCTGTTCTTGGCGCGCGGGCGAGGCCGCACTGGATGGAAAACTCATTGTGAACTCTGGGAATGCGTGACGGATCGGGTCTCAAAAAATCCTGTTGCGGTGCTGAACCGCTCTCTTCATGCAGCCTTCGGGCACATTCGATGACAGCTGATTTTCCGGGTCATTTCGTCAGGCTTTCACTCAGAAATGCCGGGGATCGGCAATTCGATGGCGCATACTTGCCCGCACACGCCACCTTTTAACAGGGATGTTTTTTCAATTATCTGAAAAGAGAGGAAAAATCTACCGCAAAGCCGCGTGTGCAGCCCTGCGGCAGTCAAGATTTTGCGAGTACCTTGAATCAGACGCGGCTGACGAATTCTTCGGCGGGACGGCGCACCTTCTTCAGGTTCACCAGCCAGTCGCCTTCCGGCTGGCGATAACCGAGCGGCAGGATGGTGACGGAGCGCAGGCCCTTCTCACGCAGGCCAAGGATTTCATCGAGCTTGGCAGGATCGAAACCTTCCATCGGAGTGGAATCCACACCCTCAAAGGCGGCCTGCGCCACAGCCATGCCGAACCCGATATAGGCCTGACGGGCGGCGTGCTCGAAATTCACCTGCTGATCGCGCTGCGGATAGGTGTTAAGCAGCATCTGGCGATAGGCTTCCCAGCCTTCATTCTTGATGCCGCGCTCTTCATTGACCAGATCGAACATATGGTTGATCCGCTCTTCGGTGTAATTATCCCACGCCGCAAAGACCAGCAGATGCGAGCCTTCGGTCACCTGCGCCTGGTTCCAGGCAATCTCGCGGATTTTGGCGCGCACCTCCGGATCGGTGACGACGATGACTTCAAAGGGCTGAAGACCGCTGGAGGTGGGCGCCAGCCGCGCTGCCTCGACAATGCGCTCGACCTTGTCTTCGGACACCGTCTTTGAAGGGTCCATTTTCTTGGTGGCATAACGCCAGTTAAGTTTTTCGATAAGCATGTTCGTTTTCCCTGGGAGGACCAGCCCGCCCTGCCCCTTGACGGCAGGATGGGCGCTACGCTTCGTAGCCCGTCTCACATAGGAGCCGGGACGGCAGGCGCAAGCAGGCACCGTGGGGTAACCGACAAAAAAGTTTGGAAAACTGATAATAAGGGGAGAGAACTTTATTGCGGACAGGCTTCGTGCCCTCGCCCGTCAGGAGTCGACGTTGAATTTTACGCATCAGCCGGCCTCCCCACCCTCATTCCTTGCTTGTCACAGGAATTTAGCCCACACGCGTCCGCGTGGCGGAAAGACTCCCCTCAGCCCAAGGACTTAGGCTGGCTAGATCCCTGTGACAAGCACAGGGATGAGGGGAAAAAACCTCACCCCTTGGCAACCCCATGGTTCCCCTTCGGGAAACCCGAAGCCAGCGCGCTGTACCACTTGCCACTGTTCTTCAGCGTGCGCACCTGCGTCTCATAATCCACATGCACGAGCCCGAAACGCATGCGGTAACCCTCGGCCCATTCGAAATTATCCATCAGGCTCCAGGCGAAATAACCGCGCATCGGGTAACCGTCGCGGATGAGATCGGCGACGATGCCGAGGTGTTCGGCGTAATAATCGAGACGCGGCTGGTCATTCACCTCGCCGTTTTCGACGCCCATATTATAGCAGGCGCCGTTTTCGGTGATGTAGCACTCCGGCAGATCGTAACGCCTGTAGAGCGTCTCAACCAACGACTTCAGCGCCGGAGCGTAAACCTCCCAGCCGATATCGGTCTTCACATCGCTGACCGCCGGTGCGGGCATAGTCGCGGGGAATTCCGCGCCCGGTGTCGCGTCGTCGGCGACGCGCATCGGCGTGTAATAATTCAGGCCCCACCAGTCAAGCTTCTGGCTGATGATGCCGAGGTCTTCCGCCTCCACGACGGGCATACGATCACCCAGCGCCTCCATCATCTCGGCGGGATATTCGCCCTTGAAGACCGGGTCAAAGAACGCGCCATTGTGGAACTGGAAGGCCCGCTCGGCTGCCTTCAGATCAGCCTCGCCATCGGAAGCGGGAATGACGGAATGGGCGTTCAATACCAGCCCCACCGGCACTTTCGGCGCGACGTGGCGGGAAGCTTCCACGCCGAAACCATGGGCGAGGTTGATATGGTGCATGGCGGCAAGGGCCGCCTCCATGTTGCGCTCACCCGGCGCGTGGATACCATAGAGATGGCTGAGCCACACCGCGCACCAAGGCTCGTTGAAGGTCGCAACCGCATCCAGCCGGTCGCCAAGGCGCGCCATGACGGTCTTGGCGTAACGCTGGAAGGCATGTGCCGTGGAGCGGGAAGACCAGCCGCCATCCCCCATCAGGGTCAGCGGCAGATCCCAATGGTACAGCGTCGCATAGGTCTTGATCCCGCGTGCCTTGCAGCCATCAACGAGGCGGTCGTAAAAATCCAGACCCTTCTCGTTGATCGGCCCGAAACCATCGGGAATGATGCGCGGCCAGGCGATCGAGAAACGATAGGCCTCCACCCCCATCTCCTTGATGAGATCGAGGTCTTCCTCCCAGCGATTGTAGTGATCGCAGGCGATATCGCCATTGTGACGCCCGAAGACATGGCCCGGCATATTGCAGAAGGCATCCCAGATGGAGGGCTTGCGGCCATCCGCCTTGGTGGAACCTTCGATCTGGAACGAGGCAGTTGCGACGCCAAACAGGAAATCGCCGGGGAAACGGGCTGCGAGCGTTTTGGGATCGGTCATCGGAGAGTCCATCGGATGTGAAAAGATCAGCAGCGGTTTAGACCATGTCGCCTGCGAGGTACAGTCGGGCTCGGCGGAATCTACAACGTTTCAGGATGCGCGGTGAACAGGCCCAAAGCGCTTTGCATGCGCAAACGTCACCGCAGCGCGTAGCGGCGGCATGGGAGGCAGGCCCGGTGAATGCGTGTGAAATGGGTAGTGGTGGAAGTATTTGCATGCACCTGGCCGCATTGTGGAGACCATAATCACGGCCCCTCGCTTACAGCCTTTTCACGACATCTATCCGATCAGCCCTTCCCGCCTCTGGCCGTGCGGGACGCCTCTCCGAAACACGGTCTACCAGAACCATGCTTGTCGATGCCGGCAACCGGTTCGCAAAAGGCGCCGCGCGTATCGCCCTTCCGTTCCGGTTGCGGGAGGAATGATGCAGCCAAGGAGGGCCATGCGGACGGGAGAGGAAGAATTTTTTCGGAAGTGACTGAAAAGGATGGAGGGGTGGCGCAGAGTTGTCCGCTTCTTCTGGAGCAGAACGGAGAGCGGGCCCCTCAACCGGCCCTTCGGGCCACCTTCTCCCCGGCGGGGAGAAGAGATATGCCGGGCCCGCCGCGTTTGGCAAGGAGCGTGAAGCTTGTTCTTTCCCCCGCCGGGGCGAAGTGCCGGAGCGCAGCGAGGCGATGAGGGGCAACGTTGCCGTCACCCCCTCCATCACGTCAAACGTAACGATTGACCACGTTTTCGAGATATTCCTGGCGGCCAGACTTCGGCTCGGGGTTGATATCCTCGCGCTCGACCAATGCCGCGATCTCGTCGAGCTTCAGCTCGCCGCGCAGCATCTTCTGGGCTTCCGGCGAATCCCACTTGGCGTAGCGCTCCTTGAGCGGCTTCGAAAGCGCACCGTCCTCGATCATCTTCGCCGCCGCCTTGAGGCCACGGGCGCAGCAATCCATGCCACCGATATGGCCGATCAGCAAGTCCTGCGGATCGAGCGACTGGCGACGCAGCTTGGAATCGAAGTTGGTACCGCCATTCTTGAAGCCGCCGCCGGCGAGAACATGGTAATAGGCGAGTGCCATTTCCGGCACGTTGTTGGGGAACTGGTCCGTATCCCAGCCGGACTGGTAATCGTTGCGGTTCATATCGATGGAGCCGAAAATGCCGAAGGCGTTCGCCATGGCAAGCTCGTGCTCGAAAGAGTGGCCGGCGAGGATGGCGTGGCCCTGCTCGATATTGACCTTCACTTCCTTGTCGAGACCGTTCTTCTGCAGGAAGGCATAAACGGTGGCGACGTCATAGTCGTACTGGTGCTTGGTCGGCTCCTGCGGCTTTGGCTCGATCAGGATCGTGCCTTCAAAACCGATCTTGTATTTATATTCCACCACCAGATTGAGGAAGCGGCCAAGCTGGTCGAGCTCGCGCGACAGATCGGTGTTGAGCAGGGTTTCGTAGCCTTCGCGGCCGCCCCACAGAACGTAGTTCGCGCCGCCGAGCTTCTTGGTGGCGTCCATGCAGGTCTTAACCGTTGCGGCGGAGAAAGCGAAGACGTCAGGATCCGGATTGGTCGCGGCACCCGACATGAAGCGGCGGTTGGAGAAGAGGTTGGCCGTGCCCCACAGCAGCTTCACGCCGGTATCGGCCTGCTTCTGCGCGAAATAATCAACGATCTCGTTGAGGTTCTTGGTGTTTTCCGCGAAGTTCTTGCCTTCCGGCCGTACGTCGGCATCGTGGAAGCAGTAGAACGGCGAACCGAGCAGCGAGAAGAATTCGAACGCCACGTCGGCCTTCAGTTTCGCGGCCTGCATGCTGTCTTCAAACCATGGACGCTCGAACGTCTGGCCGCCAAAGGGGTCACCGCCCGGCCAGGTAAAGGTATGCCAGTAGGCCACCGCAAAACGCAGATGATCTTCCATGCGCTTGCCGGCGACGATTTCGTCGGGGTTGTAATGGCGGAAGGCCAGCGGGTTGGTGCTGTCGGGGCCTTCATATTTGATCTTGGCGATATCGCCGAAGAAGCCTGTGCTCATTGGGTGGTTCCTCCTTGGTGGGTCTAGATGGTGTTCTGAAATTTCAGGGTTGGCGTTTGCCGCTCACCCCCCTCTGTCCTGCCGGACATCTCCCCCTCAAGGGGGGAGATCGACTCGTGGTTAGGTGTCCACCTCTTGCGAGGCTGAAGATGAAGTGAAGTGTCCGCCGCTTGCCGATCTCCCCCTTGAGGGGGAGATGCCCGGCAGGGCAGAGGGGGGTGAAGCCGCACCCTCAACACCTCAATGCGAAAGCCCCCTAATCGCCGGATAAACCGCGTGATACCGCCGGTAAGCCTCCTCATAGGCACCGGCCAGATCAGCCACCGGCTCAATCGTCCGCGCCGTCTCCGGCTGCGAGCACACCGCCACCGGATCAGCTCCGGTCGCAGCAATCAGGCCGAGACGCGCGGCACCGAAGGCCGCACCGAAATCGCCCTCGGCGGGAATATCGACGGGCACACCAAGCGACGTAGCAATCGACGCCAGCCAATAGGCCGAACGCGAGCCGCCGCCGATGGCGGTGACACGAGAGATCGAGGTGCCGGCGGATTTCAAGGCTTCGAGATTGTCCCTGATCGCGAAGGTCACGCCCTCAAGCACGGCCTGCGTCAGCGCCTTGCGGTCGCTCTCATGCGAAAGGCCGATGAAGGAGCCGCGGATGGCAGCATCATTGTGCGGTGTACGCTCGCCGGAAAGGTAGGGCGCGAAAGTCACGCCAGTCGGCGCAAGCAGCGTGTCGCCGAGTTCGCCGGTCAGATCGGCGGCGGATTGGCCTGTCAGCCGCGAATACCAGTTCAGCGCATCCGTGGCGGAGAGAATGACGCCCATCTGGTGCCAGGTATTGGGCAACGCGTGGCAGAAAGCATGAACTGCGCTTTCCGGCTTCGGCAGATAAGAGGCATTGGCGGCGAAGAGCACACCAGAGGTTCCGAGCGACACGAAGGCATGACCTTCCTTCACAGTGCCCATGCCACAGGCCGAGGCGGCATTGTCGCCCGCTCCGCCGGCAACCACGGCCCGGCCGGAAATGCCCCATTCGGAGGCAAGCTCGGCGCGCAGAACGCCCGCCTCATCCGTGCCTTCCACCAGAGACGGCATGTGTTTTTCATCGAGCCCCGTCGCGGCAAGCAGGTCGGAAGACCATTTGCGCGCGCCGGTATCGAGCCAGGAGGTGCCGGCGGAATCGGACATTTCCGAGATATACTCACCGGTCAGCCACAGCCGCAGATAATCCTTCGGCAGCAATACCTTGGCGACTTTTGCGAAGACTTCAGGTTCGTTCTTTGCCACCCAGGCGAGCTTCGGCGCGGTGAAGCCGGGGAAGACGATATTGCCGGTTATCTTGCGGAAGCGCGGATCAGCATCGAGTGCGGCTGCTTCGGCATGGGAGCGGGTGTCGTTCCAGAGAATGCAGGGGCGCAGCACCTTGCCATCGGCATCGACAAGTGTGGCGCCGTGCATCTGGCCGGAAAGGCCGATGCCCTTCACCGCGGCAAGCTCTTTCGGAAACTTCTGCTTCAGGCCGGCAACTGCGGTTTTCGTCGCGGCGATCCAGTCCGCCGGGTCCTGTTCCGACCAGCCATGATGCGGGCGCGAGACATCCAGCGAGCCGTTGGCCGAGCCGATGATTTTCTGATCGCCGTCCATCAGCAGGGCTTTGACGCCTGAAGTGCCAAGATCGAGACCGAGATACATATATTTCTCCATTCCGGCGCGCCATGCGCCAAAGTTCATGCGGTTTTTTAAAGTCGCCGCCAGAGGGAAAACCAGCGACCACTTTTCCTTCGGAAGAGTTTCTTCAGGGAAGATTGTCCCTGAGGAAGATATCGATACGAATACGTTCCTGCGCGGCGATGACGGGCAGGCCATCGGCGCGCGCCTTCAGGACGCGGATGGCGCTGCGCACCTCGTGACCCGCGTCCTGGTTGAGCACGGCATCCAGCAGCCCTTGCCGCAGCGCATTGGCGGTGGTTTCGGTGAGCTCATGGGCGATGACCGAAAGCGGTCTTTCGTCATCTACCGCTCCAAGCGCGCGGATGAGACCTCGATTACCGGCACCGAGACTGTAAATGCCGGCGAGGGTTGCATTGCCGAGCGCCTCGCACACCAGCGCCTCGACGGTCAGCGGATCGTCCCTGCCCTCCAGCACCGGCAGCAGCCGCGCCTGGGGAAACTCTGCCTCGATGACGGCGCGAAACCCTTCCAGACGCTCGCGATGGTCGCGCACCAGCATGGAGCCCGCGACAACGGCGACATCTCCGCCGCGCCCGGAAAGAAAACGTCCCATCAGGCTCGCCGCCGTGCGGCCGGCCGCGACGTTGTCCACACCTGCATAATGATCACGCCTCGAACCCGAGAGGTCCGACACCAGCGTCACCGTGGCGATGCCGTCTTCCGCCAGCCGGTCGGCGGCCTCCGCCACATCTTCGGAATCGGTGGCGACGAAGGCCACGCCGGATGGTTTTTCCCGCCGCGCAACTTCCAGAGCCTCAGTCAGAGCCGCAGCATTAAACGGCGGCACCTCGATGACGCGGATTGCCGTCCGCTCCAGATGCGAGCGGCTGGCCGCAGCCCGTACCTCGGCGCGCAGCGTCGCCATGAAGGAATTGTCGTTGCCGGGCAGGATGAAGATCATCGAGTAATTGCGCCCCTTGGCCAGATTGGCGGCGGCGATGTCGCGCACGTAACCCAGCTCGGCAATGGCGGCTTCCACCCGCGCCCGCGTTGCGGCATGCACGCCGGGACGCATGTTCAGCACCCGGTCTATGGTGGCGAGGCTGACGCCCGCCCGCTCGGCGATATCGTGAACTGTCGGCTTCATGGCTCCTCCCGCCTCCTGCATATCCAGCTTTGCCGCCGCCGTAAATCGAAAAATGATGTACGTACCTCATAATTCATCAAATGGCTGCGGAATATCAATCCCGGCATTGGCTGAGGCTAATAGAGGGTCCGGCGGTAGTCCTGCTCCAGCTGCTCATCCATCTTCCGCAGGTCATCCCCATTTGTCGGAGTGCGCGACGTTTCATCCAAGATGATCTTGATAAGCGAGGGCATTTCCGACCGGGACTGGTGATGCGCGGGATCCCACAGGTGGGAGCGCCGGAACGCCTTGGCGCAATGCATGAAGACCTCATCCACCTTCAAGACGATGGCAAGTTTGGGAATACGATCCGCAACGCTCATCAGCTTCAGTAGTTCTGGATCGTTGCTCAGTGTCGCTCGCCCGTTCACCCGCAGGGTGTCGTCGAAACCGGGCACGATAAACAAGAGACCGACAATGGGGTTGGCGATGATATTGCTGAGCGTATCAAGGCGATTGTTGCCCGGCCGGTCCGGGATCGCCAGCGTGCGCGCGTCGAGAACCCTTACAAAGCCCGGCGGATCGCCGCGGGGGCTGACATCGGCCTTTCCCTCAAGGTTTTGGGTGCCGATGCAGAGAAAGGGCGAACGCCGAATGAATTCCTGCGCATGTTCGCCGAGCCTGTCCTGACACTTCTGTAGCGCGAGGGCATGTGTCGGCTCGAACAGGCCGCGAAGCGACTGCTCATCCGTGATTGCGAAGTCTGGATTGAGTTCCAAGGCCGCCATGATCTCCCCCTCTGAACTGCCCTGCCCAAGGGGCCCAAATCCCGGTCAGCCGTCCTCCCGACCCCGTTTTCGCTCCATTTGCGCCTTTTTGAGGTACGTACCTCATAAATTGATATACATGGCTTGCCCGCTGCGATCAACAGTCGAAATCAGGCAACAGACGAAATCGGGATTTTGAGCGAATGTAAAAAAGGGGCCGTCATTTCCGACGGCCCCAGCTCTGCGGTGGATGGGAGGGGATTGTTATCAGTGCGCCGCGTCTGGTGGCGGCGCTGCCTTGGGTTTCTGGATCAGGATCGTCATGAAGATCAGGCTGGAAAACAGCAGCGTCAGCGCGAAGAACACATCGGCGAAGGCTAGAATCCATGCCTGCTGCGAGACCATGCCGACCATTTTCTTGACCGCGACGGATGCGCCGTCCAGCCCGTAGGAATCATAGTTGGCGCCGACACTGTTCAGCCATTCCAGCGCCTTGGGGTTGGAATAGCTGATATGTTCGGCCAGACGCACATAATGGTCGTCCGTGCGCTGCGACAGCATGGTGTTGATGACGGCAAGACCAACGGCCCCGCCGAGGTTACGCGTGAGGTTGAACAGACCGGACGCGTTGCGGATACGGGCGGGCGGCAGGGTGCCGAGCGCGATGTTGTTGATCGGCACCATGCACATCATCAGGCCGAAACCGCGCAGGATCTGCGGGATCAGCAGCTCGTAGAAATCCCAGTCGGTCGTCACATGCGTCATGATCCAGGTGCCGCAGCCGAAGCTGATGAAGCCGATGGCCATCATCGCCCGCGGATCGAGCTTGGTGGAGACCTTGCCGGCAATCGGCGCGGTGAAGAACATCGCAAGGCCGGACACGAACATGGTCTCGCCGATCATCAGCGCGTCATATCCCCTCACGCGGCCAAGATAGAGCGGGTAGAGATAGGTCAACCCGTAAAGCCCGATGCCCATGACGAAGGAGAACAGCGAGCCGATGGAGAAGTTGCGGTCCGCAAAGGCGCGGATATCAACCACGGGGAACTCCACCTTGAAGGCGCGCCAGAAAAAGACGACCGCGCCGATAACCATGGCGACCGTTCCCATGACGATGTGTTCGTCGTTAAACCAGTCCTTGTTGTTACCCTCTTCCAGCACATATTCCAGCGAGCCGAGAAAGACGGCCATGGAGATGAGCCCCCACCAGTCGAACTTCTTCCAGAGCGACCGCTCCGGCTTGTCGAAATCGATCAGGCTCCATGTCAGGATGGTGACGATGATGCCGGGGATGATGTTGACGAGAAACAGCCAGTGCCAGGAAAAGGCGTTGGAAAGATAACCGCCGACCGTCGGGCCGATGGTGGGCGCAAGCGTGGCGACGAGACCGATGATCGGCGACACGACAGAACGCTTCGACGGCGGGAAGATGGTAAAGGCGGCCGCAAAGACCGACGGGATCATGCCGCCGCCGATAAAGCCCTGGATCGCGCGGTAAACGATCATCTGGTCGATATTGGTGGCAGTGGCGCAGAGCGCGCTCGAGATCGTGAAGCCCGCAGCACAGGTGGCGAAGAGCACGCGCGTGGAGAGGATGCGCGCCAGCGTGCCCGACAGCGGGATCATAATGACTTCCGCGATCAGATAGGACGTCTGCACCCAGGCGATCTCATCCGAGCCGGCGCCGAGGCCGGCCTGGATTTCCGCCAGCGAGGCGGAAACGATCTGAATGTCGAGAATGGACATGAACATGCCGAAGACCATCGCGAAGAATGCGATGAGCCTGCGCCTGTCCATCGGAGGATCGGCGGGGATGGACGCCCCGCCCGTACCGACAACCGTAGCCGCCATGATCTTGCCCTCAACGGTGCGTCAAAGACGCGCCTTACTTGGCCTGCGGATTAGCTTGCGCCGTTCTGGTGGTTTCCGGCGCCGTGCGGGTGTCGACATCGACAACAACGCTGAGGCCCGCGCGCAGATTATGCTTTTCGAGGTCTTCCTTGGAGAAGACGATCCGAACCGGCACGCGCTGGATGACCTTGGTGAAGTTACCTGTCGCATTTTCCGGCGGCAGCATGGAGAAGACCGAGCCGGAACCCGGCGAGATCGACTGGACCGTGCCTTCGATCGTCGCGTCGTCAAAGGCGTCGACATGCACGCGCACCTTCGAACCGGGTACGACGCGGGCGAGCTGCGTTTCCTTGAAATTGGCGTCGATATAAAGCTCGTTCATCGGCACCAGCGAAGCCAGACGCTTGCCGACAGACACCAGATCGCCATTCTGTACCGCGAGATTGCCGATAACGCCGTCATAAGGCGCCTTCAGAACCGTGAAGGACAGATCGCGGGCCGCCTTGTCGCGGGACAGCTGCAGCGAACGGATGGTGCTTTCCGCCTCCTGACGCTGGGCGCGCAGGAGCTCCACATTGGCCTTGGCCGAAGCGATGGCGGCATCGCCGGCCACGACATTCGCCTTGGCCTGATCGAGCGCGACCTGCGCATTATCGGACGCGGCAACCGTGCCGACATCCTTTGCCTGCAGCTGGCTTGCGCGCTTCTGGGTGATTTCCGCACCACGAAGGGCTGCATCCAG
Source organism: Agrobacterium sp. 5Ca39 (assembly GCF_055382365.1). NCBI lineage: Bacteria > Pseudomonadati > Pseudomonadota > Alphaproteobacteria > Hyphomicrobiales > Rhizobiaceae > Agrobacterium > Agrobacterium sp. 5Ca39. The sequence goes on from NZ_AP026437.1 coordinate 1,463,438, forward strand.
CGCGCCCTTCTGGGCAACGGCCTGCTCGAGCGCCGCTTCGCCGCCGATGATCTGCGCATCGATACGCTTCAGAGACAGTTCCTCGGTGCGGATCTGCGCTTCGGCCTGGTCAAGCGCGATACGATAATCGCCGTCGTCAAGCGTCACCAGCGGGTCGCCCGCCTTGACTTCCTGGTTCTCGACCACGTTCACCCTGGCGACGTAACCGGAAACCTTCGGCGCGATGACCGCGATGTCACCTTCGATATAGGCGTCGTCCGTCGACACCAGGAAGCGACCATCGATCCACCAGTTGTAACCGTACCAGCCAGCACCGGCCAGCAGTGCAATGGCAATGACAGGCAGAAGCTTCGAGCGCTTCTTCTGCTTTGGTGCCGGCGCTGCCTGCGGCTGCTGGGAAGGCGCCTCCGCCGGCTTTGCGGGAGAGGTCTCGGCCTTGGCGGAGATATCCGCCTCTTCCGCATCGTTGACGGCGCGAACCGCATTATTCTTCTGGGCCGACATGAGAGAGCTTACCGTGATAGATTGAAGAAAGTTTTTCGAACTGAACCGTTCGGTTCGATTGACATAATCTCTTTCCTGACACATATCAAGTGTTATCGAACCGATTGGTTCGACGTTCGGTTAATTTTTTTTACGCCGTTGTGATGCTATGAAGGCGGTAGCGATGGCAGGTGAAGACAGGGATATGGAGACGGAAACGGAAACGGGCTGTCCGGGCAATGCCGCCGGGCGTTTTGCGGCGGGCGAAGACCCGGCCAAACGCGAGCAGATTCTGGCAGGTGCCTGGCGTGTGTTCAAGCGCAAGGGCTTCGATGCGGCCAGCATGAACGACATCACGCGTGAAGCGGGCGTTTCCAAGGGCACGATCTACGTCTATTTCTCCAACAAGGAGGATCTGTTCGTTGCGCTCGTCGACCACCATCGCAACGAATTCGCCACCTCCATGCGCCATATCCTTGAGGGCACCGAGGAGGTGCGCGAGGGGCTGGAGCAGTTCGGCAAGGCCTTTGCCAACAAGATGATCTGTTCGGACATGATCCCCGCCATGCGTTCGGTGCTCGGCGTCATCGATCGCATGCCAAAACTGGCGCAGCGCTTTTTCCTGTCGGCTCCGAACAACGTGCGCACCGTGCTCCTGGATTTCATCCAACATCAGGTCGAAATCGGCCACCTGAAAGTGGACGATCCTGAACTGGCCGCCCGGCAATATATCGAGCTTTCCACCGGCACCTTCTTCAAGCTGCGGCTGTTCGGCGAACTGGAAGGCCCGGTTCCCGACGAGGAACTGGACCGGGTTATCAGCAGCGCCATCAACGTATTCATGGCGGCTTACGGAACAGACAAAGCCTGAGACCATTCAGCAAGGGACGGCCTGACCGGCATCAGGCCGGCAAGGCGATGGCGTCCGATACGCGGTTTGCGCGAAATTTCGATGAAATCTTGCCAAACACAGGAGCTATCTCCTTGTTTCTCGCGTATTGCGCTATAAATTCCACCCACCGAATATATCGGCTGGCCTTGTTGCTGAAAGGAAAACATACCTGATGGAGTCCATTCTCCCTCTTCTGTCGGACCCCGCCGCCTGGGTGGCGCTCGTCACACTGATCGTCATGGAGGTCGTTCTTGGCATCGACAACCTGATCTTCATCTCCATTCTCACCAACAAGCTGCCGCCTGAACAGCGCGAAAAAGCCCGCAAGATCGGTATAGGCCTCGCGCTCGTCATGCGCCTTGGCCTGCTTGGTACCGTCGCCTGGATCGTGCAGCTCACCACACCGGTCTTCGAAGCCTTCGGCCACCCATTCTCGTGGAAGGACATGATCCTCATCGCCGGCGGTCTCTTCCTCGTCTGGAAGGCGACCAAGGAAATTCACCACAATGTCGACCCGGAAGACCACAAGGAAGACCTGGTGGGCGGCCCTGTGGGCATGAATTTCGGCGCCGCCATCGGCCAGATCCTGCTGCTCGACCTCGTCTTCTCGGTGGACAGCATCATCACCGCCGTCGGCATGACCCCTCACCTGCCGATCATGATCGTCGCCGTCATCGTGGCCGTGACAGTCATGCTGCTGGCCGCAACGCCGCTCGCCAATTTCATCGAGCGTAACCCCACCATCGTCATGCTGGCGCTCGCCTTCCTGATGATGATCGGCACGACACTGATCGCCGAAGGCATGGGCTTCCATGTTCCCAAGGGCTACGTCTATGCCGCCATGGCGTTCTCGGCACTGGTGGAACTGCTCAACATGCTGGCGCGCAATGCAAGGCGAAAGAACAAACAGCTGCATTGAGTGATAGCTGCAACGACTGGTAGGGCCCGCAGCATGCGGGCCTTGCATAACCGGACCAAGGGGGCCGACACATGGCATCGCCCGAAGGGACGAGAACATGGCTTTCGTCATTAAAGCGGAAATCTCAGACCCCGACGCGGAAACTTTCGCATTCACCGCGCAGAAAACCATGTATGGCGGCAAGACCATCATGGCGGGCGATACTGTTTTCCTGTTTGCCAGCGAAAATGAGGGCGGGCACGGCCTCATTGCGAGCGGCGTCGTGACAGCCACCCGGGCAATTGCCCGCAGACCGGGCATCGCGCGCCAAACGCCCCGGGTCGATCTCACCATAAAGAGAACGGCAACGGCCTGGCGTCCTCTCGGCCGGGCACAGTTGCGGGATTTCCGGGACTGGGAGGACGGGCAGCCTGAGACCGAACTCAATTTCAAACTTTACCGCCAGGCGACAGACAAGATCGTCGGCATATCTGACGAGGCAACACGTTTTATCGAGGCATTTTTCAAGCAATGAAATGATGTGCGCAGGCACGAGGAACTCCCGCCCCGCACTTGCGTTGATGAGCAGGTCCCTGACAAAAAAAGCAAATACGATTCCATCCCCCGCATGCGAAAGTAACCCGCACAAATGACGACAGACCAGATCCTCGCCTTCACCGTCATCGCCGGCATGATGGTGGCCTTCATCTGGGACAGGTTTCGTTATGACGTCGTCGCCTGCAGCGCGCTGCTGGTGGCTGTAGCACTCGGCGTCGTGCCTTTCGACAAGGCATTTTCCGGCTTTTCGGATGATATCGTCATCATCGTCGGCAGCGCGCTGGTTGTCAGTTCGGCGGTGGCGCGTTCAGGCATCGTCGACATGACGATCAAGAAATATTTCCCCGAGATGCATTCAAAAGGCCTGCAGCTCGCCTTCCTGATGATCGTCGTCGCCGTCATGTCGGCCTTCATCAAGAACATCGGCGCACTCGCCATCATGATGCCTGTCGCGTTCCAGTTCGCCCGCAAATCAGGAAGCCCGGTTTCCTATTACCTGATGCCCATGGCGTTTGCCGCCTTGCTGGGCGGGCTGATGACGCAGATTGGCACATCGCCAAACATCGTCGTCTCGCGCCTGCGTGAGGAGATGACCGGTAAGAGCTTCTCGATGTTCGATTTCACGCCCGTTGGGGCTGGCCTCACCGTCATCGGCATCATCTTCCTGACCTTCGGTTATCGGTTGCTGCCGGTGCGCAACCGGGAAAAGGCCTCTGTCGAGGATATTCTCGACCAGTCCGCCTATACCGCCGAAGCGACGCTGCCTGCAGACAATACCTTTGCGGACAAGCCGCTGCGCGAACTTCTCAAGCAGGCCGATGGCGATGTCATCGCCAGCACCATCCTGCGCGGACCGCGGCGCATTTCCCCCTTTCCCGACGTGACGCTGAAGGCCGGAGACACGGTTCTGCTCGAAGGCAGCCCGGAAGGCCTCGACCGCATCGTCTCCCAGGCAAAGTTGCTGCTTTCCGGCAAGCCCCTGATGGAGAACGGCCAGAAGACCGCCGACCTCATTTCCATGGAGGCCGTCATCAGCAACGAATCCGTTCTGAACGGCATTTCGGCGCGGGAACTCGCGCTGTCCTATACGCGTGGCGTCAACCTGATCGCGGTGAGCCGGCGCGGCCAGCGTGTCAGCCAGCGGCTCTCGGAACTGACATTGCAGGCGGGTGACGTCATCCTTTTACAGGGCAGCCGCAAGAACCTGCCGCAGGTGCTGCAGGAATTTTCGCTGCTGCCGCTGGCGCAGCGGGAGATTCTGCTCGGCGTACAGCGCCGCGCGCTTTTGCCGGTCATCGTACTCGCCGCCGCCATGATCGCGGCCGGCAGCGGTCTGGTCCCGGTCTCGGTCGCCTTTTTCGCAGCCGCCTTCATGATGATCGTCGTCGGCGCCATTCCGCTGACCGAAGTCTACAAATCCGTCGATGGCCCTATCCTCGTCATGCTCGCCGCCCTCATTCCCGTCAGCGACTCACTGCGCACCAGCGGCGCCAGCGAGTTGATCGCCGCCTGGCTCGGCAACGCGGCTCAGGGCCTGCCGCCCTTTGCCGCGCTCGGCATGATCCTGCTCACCGCCATGGCGGTTACGCCCTTTCTCAACAATGCCGCAACGGTGCTGGTCATGGCGCCGATTGCCGCGGGTTTTGCCACCACGCTCGGTTTCCGGCCGGAGGCCTTCCTGATGGCGGTGGCGATCGGCGCGGGCTGCGATTTCCTCACCCCTATCGGGCACCAGTGCAATACGCTGGTCATGGGTCCCGGCGGTTATCGTTTCAGCGACTACCCGCGGCTTGGCCTGCCGCTATCGATCATGATCGTCCTCGCCAGCATTCCCATGCTGCTTTACGTCTGGCCGGTCAACTGAAGCCAGCCGGCAGGACCGGCCGACCTCTGGAGACTTCATATTTCCTTGACGCCTGCGGCAGAATATGGCCTAAGCCCAAGCCGAACGGGAATATGAAAAAGGCACTTTCCTTTCGCCTTTCGACATGATGTCCTGCCGCATCCAAACGAAAACTCCGTGGTATCAGGGTGGAACCGCCCCGATGTCACCGCCACGTCACGACGAGTGAAATTCATGACCACTTCCGGCGTTCGCGTCCGCATCGCACCTTCCCCCACCGGCGAGCCGCATGTCGGCACCGCTTATATCGCGCTGTTTAACTATCTCTTCGCCAAGAAACACGGCGGCGAGTTCATCCTGCGCATCGAGGATACCGACGCCACCCGCTCGACCCTCGAATATGAGCAGAAGGTGCTGGAAGCCCTGCGCTGGACCGGCCTTACCTGGTCGGAAGGCCCCGATGTCGGCGGCCCTTACGGTCCGTATCGCCAGTCAGAGCGCAAGGCGATGTACTGGCCCTATGCCGAAGAGCTGCTGGAAAAAGGCCATGCCTTCCGCTGTTTCTGCACGCCCGAGCGGCTGGAGCAGATGCGCGAGGCCCAGCGCGCCGCCGGCAAGCCGCCGAAATATGACGGACACTGCCTCAACCTGAAGGCCGAGGAAGTCACCGCCCGCGTTGCCGCCGGTGAAGCCAACGTCGTGCGCATGAAAATCCCGACCGAAGGCTCGTGCGATTTCCATGACGGCGTTTATGGCGATGTCTCGATCCCGTGGGATTCCGTCGACATGCAGGTGCTGATCAAGGCCGACGGCATGCCGACCTATCACATGGCCAACGTCATCGACGACCATCTGATGAAGATCAGCCATGTGGCGCGCGGTGAAGAATGGCTGGCTTCGGTGCCCAAGCACATTCTGCTGTACCGTTATTTCGGCTGGCAGGAGCCGGTGTTCATGCATCTCTCGCTGATGCGCAACGCCGACAAGTCCAAGCTTTCCAAGCGCAAGAACCCGACCTCGATCTCCTATTATTCCGCGCTCGGTTACCTGCCGGAAGCGCTGATGAACTTCCTGGGCCTGTTCTTCATCCAGATCGCAGAGGGCGAAGAGCTTCTGACCATGGACGAGCTCGCCGCGAAGTTCGACCCGGAAGCGCTTTCCAAGGCCGGCGCCATTTTCGACATTCAGAAGCTGGACTGGCTGAACGGCCGCTGGCTGCGCGAAAAGCTTTCGCCGGAAGAGTTCATTGCCCGCACACTGGAATGGGCGATGGAGAATTCCCGCCTGACCGAGGGCCTGAAGCTTGCGCAGAGCCGCGTTTCCAAACTCGGCGAGCTGCCTAACCTTGCCGGCTTCCTGCTCGCAAGCGATGCCGGCCTGACGCCCGCCTCCTTTGCCGGGCTGAAGAGCAAGCCGGAAGAAATCCACGAAATCCTCACCACGGTTGCCGCAGACCTCGAAAAGATGCCCGACTGGAACGTGGAAGCCATCGAGGCGGAGTTGCGCGATGTGGCCGAACGCACTGGCAAGAAGCTGCGTGTCGTCACGCCGCCGCTTTTCGTCGCCATGTCCGGATCGTCGCGCTCGCTGCCGCTGTTTGACTCGATGGCGCTGCTTGGCCGCTCCGTCGTGCGCCAGCGCCTGAAGGCTGCGATCGCCGTTGTGGCCACGATGGTTGGCAGCGGAAGCTGATGATGACGTGCTGGCGGTGACGGCAGCATTTTAGAATACGCCCTTTGCCTGGGGCTCACCCCCCTCTGCCCTGCCGGGCATCTCCCCCTCAAAGGGGGAGATCGACAAGCGGCTGACACCTTGCCCATGGAACGGGCGGGCGCGGCATCTGATCTCCCCCCTTGAGGGGGAGATGTCCGGCAGGACAGAGGGGGGTAACCCAGAGCGCCAAGGGTAACCGCAACGAACAAGCCCGCTAAAGGCGAACACGATGACCGACACCAAGACCGAAACCACCGCCCTCTCCTCCGACGCGACAGAAGTGCGCCGCCAGAAACTTGCGCTGCTGCGCGAGCAGATCGGCGACGTTTATCCGGCGCATTTCCACCGCACGATGAGCAATGCCGAGCTGGCGGAAAAATATGCCGATATCGAAGCCGACGTCGAGACCGGTGATACGGTGACGGTGGCGGGGCGCGTTTATTCCTCGCGCAATTCCGGCATGTTCATGGATATTCATGACGCCTCGGGCAAGGTGCAGATCTTCTCGCACAAGGATACGACGCCGGAAGCGGCGCGCAACCTGCTGCCGATGATCGATATCGGCGACATCATCGGCGTGACTGGCAAGGTGCGCCGCACCAAGCGCGGTGAGCTGACGATCAACGCCGAAGAAATCACCATGCTGACGAAGTCGCTGCTGCCAATGCCCGAGAAATGGCACGGCGTCTCCGACATCGAGCTGCGTTACCGCAAGCGCCACCTCGACATTCTCTCCAACGAGGAATCCAAGCTGCGATTCCTGCAGCGCTCGAAGATTCTCTCCGGCATCCGCCGCTTCATGGAAGCCGAAGGCTTCCTCGAAGTCGAAACGCCGATGCTGCAGACCGTCTATGGCGGTGCAACGGCCGACCCGTTCAAGACCTTCCACAACACGCTGAAGATGGACATGTATCTGCGCATCGCGCCGGAACTGTTCCTGAAGCGCACGCTGGTTTCGGGCCTGTCCGACAAGGTTTTTGAAATCAACCGCAACTTCCGCAACGAAGGCGTCTCCACACGGCACAATCCTGAATTCACCATGATGGAGTGCTACTGGGCCTATGCCGACTACGAGGACATCATGGGTCTCGTTGAGCGGCTGTTCGAGACGCTGGCGATCTCGCTCCACGGCACCACAGAGGTGGAATTCCAGGGCCAGACGATCTCGTTCAAGGGTCCGTTCAAGCGCGTGCCGATGCCTGATGCGGTGAAGGAAGCAACCGGTATCGACTTCCTCGCCATCAAGACCGACGAAGAAGCCCGAGCTGCCGCCAAGGCCGCCGGTTTTGCTGTCGAGAAGGACTGGACCTGGGGCGAATGCCTTGCCTTCATCTTCGAAGAGAAGGTGGAAGGCACGCTGATCCAGCCGAGCCACGTCACGCACTTTCCGAAAGACATCTCGCCCTTCGCCAAGGAAGTGCCGGGTGAACCGCGCCTCGTCGAGCGTTTCGAAAGCTATTGCAACGCCTGGGAAGTTGGCAACGCCTTCTCGGAACTCAACGATCCGGAAGAACAGCGCCGCCGCATGGTGGAGCAGCTGGAACAGGCGCATGCGCGTGGCGAAAAGGACAAGCAGCTGGACGACGAGTTCCTCGACGCCATCGACCAGGGCATGCCACCCGCCGGCGGCCTCGGCATCGGCGTCGACCGCCTGATCATGCTTTTGACCAACGCCCCGTCGATCCGCGACGTCATTCTCTTCCCGGCCCGCCGCAACAAGGCGGATTGAGGCACCAGGAGCGCTGCCCGGTTCGAATTTCCGGGCAAGCTGCAATCCCCTTGAAGTTGGCGCTGAAAGGTGAATATTCACTCAACCTCATCCTCGGGCTTGTCCCGAGGATTTGCTAACGTAGCGATTTTGTTGACGTGCTTAGAGGCGTGGGACAAGCCCAAGGATGACGTCGCGCAAGCATGACAAGGCAGCGTCGGCGGAACCTGCCGCCGGCATGAAACAGGAACGCATCGGCAACAGCCGAATCCCTCTCAATGCCCCGCCTTGGCCTTTTCGCCAGCAGCTTCCTCTGCCACCGCCGCCTCTCCGTCCATCGGTTTTTCCTCCGCCGCCTGCGCGGTGGTCGAGCCTTTTCCGAAGATCAGTGACTTCAGATAGGACAGGCTGAAGATGCTGCTGCCCTCGGCTTCCGGTGTCGAGGTCAGAAGCTCGTCGGTGACGGTCTCACCATGCGCTTCGGGAGACGGAGTTTCATCATGTGCTTCCGGAGCAGTTTCGCCATGGCCGGGCTCCGTTGGCGCAGCGTCATGTTCGCCGCTGGCCCCGCCCTTGCTTTCGCCGTGACCTTTGGCGGACTTGCCCTCGTGGCCGCCCGCTTCCGGCTCCGCAACCGGCGTCGCACAATCGGCGAAGTCGCTGAGGCTGGCAGCCATAGCTTCGGTATCTTCAAGAGGCAGATCGATGCGCAGACCGTAAAACTGGCCGCTGCCATTTGCTGCGCCGTCATAATAGAAGGCTGAATAACGGCGGGCCTCGGCGCCCTCGGGAATTTTCGCCGGATCCGGAATGAAGACCACCTGTGCGGCAATGGCCCGGCCGCGCATTTCCGAACGCAGCTGCGGACCGTTCCTGTCAAGCACGGAGACCTGAACCAGATCGGGCTTCTGTTTGTCGTAAACCGCTTTGGCGACGCGCAGGGCGGTTTTCAACCGCTCCGTGCCGTCTCCGCCTTCGGTGCGAATGAACTTGCGTACCCATAGCGAGCCGTTCTTGCGGATATTCACTGTCTGGACTGCGTCGCAGGAAAGCCCGTTGGTGGAGGCATAGGATGGGCCAAGCAGCCGCTCGCTGCCGATGAACACGGCAGCGGAACCGGTCGCGCCTGCCAAAAGCAGGATCCCGCCTCCAATCATAACGAGCTTGCGCGAAAACCGCATTCGTCCGAATACAGCTTTCACCCGCAACATCCTGACATCAAGTACCCCGCCTCTCGCCCTCACCCCGGAAACGTGGCTCGAAGGATGAGGAACACACGCGGGATAAGCTTCGGACCACGCTGTCCGAGCCTTCCGATAGTGCCGCTTTCTCATTGAAAAAAGTTTAATCCCGCAGGCAAGATACCCGCAAAAGCGCATCATTTTCGGACATTTCAGAAATCTTGAGATTTGCGAATGATTTGCAATAGCGTTGACAAAGGTGATTTTATAACAGATGGTATTGCGAATTAGTCGCAACAAAATCTGGTGAGCACGTGAACGTCCATAAATTCCGCCACGCCATTTTCGCTTTCTCGCTTTTTCTTCCGGGCGTCGGCTTTGCCCAGGAAAAACCTGTTGTCGTGACCACCTTTACCATCATCGCCGATATGGCGCGCAACGTAGCGGGTGACGCGGCCGAGGTGGAAAGCATCACCAAGCCCGGCGCGGAAATCCACAATTACCAGCCGACGCCCCGCGACATTCTGAAGGCCCGCAAGGCCGATCTGGTGCTGCGCAACGGACTCAATCTGGAATTGTGGTTCGAGAAGTTCCTGACAAATCTCTCCGGGGTGCCTGATGTGACGGTGAGCGATGGTGTGAAGCCGATGGCGATCAGCGGCGGCGCCTATCAGGGCAAGCCCAATCCGCACGCCTGGATGTCTCCCGATAACGCCTTGATCTACGTCGAAAATATTCGCAAGGGCCTGAGCGAGATCGACCCCGCCCACGCCGATGTCTACGCCGCCAATGCCAAGGCCTATTCGGACAGGATCAGGGCCACGGTGCAGCCGATCCGCAATGAACTTTCGGCCCTTCCGGAAAACAAGCGTTGGTTGGTGACGAGTGAAGGCGCCTTTTCTTATCTCGCCCGCGATTTCGGCCTGAAGGAATTGTTCCTCTGGCCGGTCAACGCCGATAGTCAGGGCACGCCGCAGCAGGTTCGGGGTGTGATCGACGCCGTGCGCGAGCATAATATCCACGTCATCTTCAGCGAAAGCACCGTTTCCGCCGATCCCGCCCAGCAGGTGGCCAAGGAAACCGGTGCGGCTTATGGCGGCATTCTCTATGTGGATTCGCTGAGCGAGGCTGATGGTCCCGTCCCGACTTACCTGGACCTGCTGCGTGTGACGAGCGAAACAATCGCCAAGGGACTGTCTTCATGAGAATGGGGAGTAAAAAATCAGGCGGCGGCCTGACGGTTCAAAATGCGACAGTGACCTATCGCAACGGCCACACCGCATTACGAGATGCCAGCTTCTCCATTCCCCGCGGAACGATCACGGCACTTGTCGGCGTCAACGGCGCCGGCAAGTCCACGATTTTCAAGGCGATCATGGGTTTCGTTCCTTTGGCCGCCGGTTCCGTCTCGATCTTCGACCTGACGGTGAAGGAGGCGCTGAAGAAAAACCTCGTCGCTTACGTGCCGCAGGCGGAAGAGGTGGACTGGAGCTTTCCGGTGCTGGTGGAAGACGTGGTGATGATGGGCCGTTATGGCCACATGAATTTCCTGCGCATCCCCTCGAAGCGCGATCACCAGATGGTGGAAGAGGCGCTGAAACGCGTCAACATGCTCGACTATCGCAAAAGGCAGATCGGCGAACTCTCCGGCGGGCAGAAGAAGCGCGTGTTTCTGGCCCGCGCGCTGGCGCAGGAAGGGCAGGTGATCCTGCTGGACGAACCTTTTACCGGTGTCGACGTGACGACGGAGGAGCAGATCGTCGCGCTTTTGAAGGCGCTGCGCGACGAGGGCCGCGTCATGCTGGTCTCCACCCACAATCTTGGCAGCGTTCCGGAATTCTGCGACCGCGCCGTCTTCGTCAAGGGTACGGTTCTGGCGTCGGGCAAAACAAGCGACACCTTTACAGAGGAAAACCTGCAAAGGGCTTTCGGCGGCAGCCTGCGCCACTTCGTTCTCGGCGGGGCAGAGTTGCATAGCGACGCCGATCCGCGCCGCCTGAAGGTCATAACCGATGACGAGCGGCCCTTCGTGATCTACGGCAAAAATGGCCAGGACAGGCGCGATTCTGAGGCTCCGAAAGAGAAAGCCGATGATTGACACCCTTCTTGAGCCTTTCACCTATGGTTACATGTTGAACGCCATCTGGGTCAGCGCACTGGTGGGCGGTGTCTGCGGCTTTCTCTCGGCCTATCTGATGCTGAAGGGCTGGTCATTGATCGGCGATGCGCTTTCCCACGCCATCGTTCCCGGCGTTGCCGGAGCCTATATGCTGGGCCTGCCCTTTTCGCTCGGCGCGTTTCTCTCCGGCGGGTTGGCGGCCGGGTCCATGCTGTTTCTGAATCAGAAGACACGGCTCAAGGAAGATGCGATTATCGGCCTGATCTTCACCTCGTTTTTCGGGCTTGGCCTGTTCATGGTATCGCTCTCGCCGACCTCGGTGAATATCCAGACCATCGTGCTCGGCAATATCCTCGCCATCACTGCTGAAGACACCATCCAGCTGGCTTTGATCGGCGGTATCAGCCTCCTTGTGCTTTCGCTGAAATGGCGCGACTTCATGGTGGTGTTCTTCGATGAGAACCACGCCCGCACCGTGGGGCTGAAACCGGAAGTGCTGAAGGTGATCTTCTTCACCCTGCTGGCCGCCTCCACGGTTGCCGCCCTACAGACTGTCGGCGCTTTCCTCGTCGTCGCCATGGTGGTGACGCCGGGCGCTACTGCCTATCTCCTGACCGACCGTTTCGAGCGGCTGATCCTGATGAGCCTCATCATCGGCGCGGCCACCAGCTTCATCGGCGCCTATCTCAGCTATTTTCTCGATGGCGCGACCGGCGGCGTCATCGTGGTGCTACAGACGGCGATCTTCCTTGCCGCCTTCGTCTTTGCACCCAAACACGGCCTGCTCGCCTCGCGCGCCAAGGCGCGCAGGGCGCTGGAGGAAACGCCATGAGCGAATATCTCGAACTGGCCATACTGCCGTTTCAACTGCCTTTCATGCAATATGCCTTCCTGATCACGCTGATGATCGCGGTGCCCATGGCAATGCTCTCCTGTTTTCTGGTGCTGAAGGGCTGGTCGCTGATGGGGGACGCCGTTTCCCATGCCGTGCTGCCCGGCGTGGTGGTGGCCTATATCGTTGGCATCCCGCTTTCCATCGGGGCCTTCATCGCGGGCATGATATGTGCCCTCGGCACCGGTTTCATCAAGGAAAACAGCCGCATCAAGGAGGATACGGTGCTCGGCATCGTCTTTTCCGGCATGTTCGGGCTGGGACTGGTGCTTTACGTGAAGGTGCAGAGCGACGTACATCTCGACCATATCCTCTTCGGCGACATGCTCGGCATCGCGCCCTTGGACATGCTGGAGACGGGCGTGATCGCGCTTTTCGCCACTCTGTTTCTCGGCATCCTGCGCAAGGATCTGCTGGTCAACGCCTTCGATGCGCAACATGCAAGAGCCATCGGGCTGCCCGTGCGTGTGCTGCATTATGGCCTGCTGATGGTGCTGTCGCTCACCGTAGTCGGCGCGCTGAAGGCGGTTGGCATCATTCTCTCCGTCGCCATGCTCGTCGCACCGGGCGCAATCGCCTTCCTGCTGACCCGGCGTTTTTCCGCCATGCTGCTGGTGGCCATTGCGGTTGCGGTCGCCTCGTCGCTTGCGGGCATATGGCTGAGTTTCCTGATCGACAGCGCTCCCGCCCCCACGATCGTGCTCTTCATGAGCGTCACCTTCGTCGCGACATTCGTCCGCACCATCTGGAAAACCCGCCGTACCGACACGGCCCGTGAGACGGCAATATAAAAGAACGATTTTTACGGGCGCGTGGAACATTTTCTCCTTTTGCGCGTCATTTTATCGAGCCTGTCGCGGGGCGGCGGCTCGGGAAAATTTCGCAAAAGGGGAAGCGCCATGCTTAAATGGGCTCTTATTTTCTTTGTCATTTCTTTGATCGCAGGCGTGTTCGGCTTTACCGGCATTTCGGCAGCCGCAGCCGGCGTGGCCCGCATTCTGTTCTTCATCGCCGTGGTGATCTTCCTGGTCTTCCTCGTGCTTGCACTGATGGCCGGAAGCGCCGTCGTCTGAATGAAAAAGGCGACCGGTTGTCACGCCGGTCGCCCTCCTCTCTCCCTTAAAATCCGTCAGCCCGTCCAGCCGCCATCAATGACATGGATCTGGCCGGTGGTGAAACCTGCTTCGTCTGACGCGAGGTAGGTGACGAGCGCTGCGATCTCTTCCGGCGTGGCGATGCGGCCCATAGGCTGGCGCGCGATGAAATCTGCAAGAGCCTGTTCGTAATTGCCGGTGGCGCGCAGACGATCGTGCAGCGAAGGGCTATCCACCGTTCCGGGGCAGATGGCGTTGCAACGAATGCCCTTTGTCACGAAGTCCGCCGCAATCGCCTTGGTCAGGCCCACAACGGCGGCCTTGGAAGCGGTGTAGGCAAACCGGTTTGGCACGCCCTTTACGCTGGAAGCAACCGAGGACATGTTGACGATTGCGCCCTTGCCCTTCTCCAGCATGCCGGGCAGGAAAGCGCGGCAGGTACGGTACATGGCCTTTGCGTTGAGGTCGAAGGAGAAATCCCAGTCCTTCTCCTCACACTCGAGGATGGTGCCGGAATGAACAAAACCGGCGCAGTTGAACAGCACATCCGCATGGCCGATATCGGCGGCAAAATCTTTTACGCCATCGCCGTCGAGCACGTTCAGAACCCGCGTCTCTGCCCCCTTGAGCGTAGAAAGCGCCTGCTCATTGATATCGGTGGCGATGACGCGCGCCCCGAGCGACACGAACCGCTCTGCCGCCGCCCGCCCGATACCCTGACCGGCCGCGGTGATCACCACTGTCCGGCCGTTAAAATCCTGCACCATGAATAGCCTCCCGCTAAGGCACGCCCGCCTGCCGGGGCAGAGCCGTTGAATTTCAGTGATCTCAAATATGGATCGACAATTCATATGTAAACGCGGTATTCATATGGCGTCAAGCAAACTTGCGTGGACAGTCGGTATAGGGCAAGCCTATTTTCAGGCCCAGCCCGGCGCCGGCGACCATACACACCATCATCATCGAGGCCAGATGACCGACGACGACAGCGAAAGATATCGCGCTCCCGCCCTCGACAAGGGCCTGGACATTCTCGAACTTCTGGCCCGCACCGATGGCGGGCTGACACAGATCGAGATCGCCAAGTCCATCGGAAAGAGCCCCAACGAGCTTTACCGCATGCTGGACCGGCTGGTACGCCGGGGTTATGTGCAGCGGCTTGACGGCGATCGATTCTCTTTGACGCTGAAGATGTTCGGGCTGGCGCATTTCCATGCGCCGATCCGCCGGCTGGTTTCCTTCGCGGCCCCTGTCATGCGCGATTTTTCGGCGAGTGCGGAGCAGGCCTGCCATCTGGCGGTCCATGATCGCGGCAGCGTTGTGGTCATTGCCCAACAGGAATCATCCACCTACTGGGCCATGTCCATGCGTGTCGGCGCGCAGATGAGCCTGTTCCACACCGGCTCGGGCCACGTGCTTCTGGCCTTCCAGACAGAAGCGCAGCGCCAGATCATGATAACCGAACAGGTGCGCGGCAGCGGCGAGACCATACCGCAGGGTCTTGCCGATCGGCTGGCAGAGGTGCGCAAGAACGGCTTCGAATCGATGGACAGCCTCCAGACCGCCGGGGTCCGCAATATTTCCGCTCCGGTGCTGACGCTCGATGGCACCGCGCTGGCCGTGATCACCTGCCCCTATATTACCCCTCTTGGCGGCAAGGCGCCCACACGCGAGGCCTGCGAGGTGTTGATCCGCGAGGCAGCAAAACGTATCTCCGAGATCGTGACGGGCACTATCTGAGCACAAAAAAACGCGACCGGCAGGGACCCGATCGCGTTTCAGTTGACTGGAGATTTATGTCTCGTAAACGTCGGGGGAACGTGGATGGTTCCCCCTTTTTTCGTCAGGCGGCGGCGGCCGTCAGTTCCTTGCGCACCATTTCGCGCAGCGTCACCAGATCCTTGGCGAAGAGGCGGATACCTTCCGAGAGCTTCTCGGTGGCCATTGCGTCTTCGTTCAGCGCCCAGCGGAATGCCTTCTCGTCCAGCGACTGCAGCGGCTCGGCCTTGACGTTTTCTGCCGAAAGCTTGCGCTCCAGCTTGCCGGTATCCTTGTCCAGCTCTTCCAGCAGCGCCGGGCTGATCGTCAGGCGGTCGCAACCGGCAAGCGCTTCGATTTCGCCGACGTTGCGGAAGGACGCGCCCATGACGACGGTGCTGATGCCATTGGCCTTGTAGTAGTTGTAGATGCTGCGCACGGAAACGACGCCCGGATCGGTCTCAGCGGTGTAGTTTTCGCCGGTCGACTTCTTGTACCAGTCAAGGATACGGCCGACGAAGGGCGAAATGAGGAAGACCTTGGCTTCGGCGCAGGCAATCGCCTGAGCCTGCGAGAAAAGGAGCGTCAGGTTGCAGTCGATGCCTTCGGACTGCAGCACTTCGGCAGCCTTGATGCCTTCCCAGGTGGAAGCAAGCTTGATGAGGATGCGTTCACGCTCGATGCCGCGCTCCTTGTAGGCGGCAATGATGTGGCGGGCCTTCGTGATGGAGGCTTCGGTATCGAATGAAAGGTCGGCATCGACTTCGGTCGATACGCGGCCCGGCACGAGGCCGGCAAGCGCTGCCCCCACGGAGATGGCCAGTCGATCGGCAACGGCGGCAACAACGGCGTCGGACTGACCGCCCTGCTTCTTGCCCCAGGCGACGGCTTCCTTGACCGCATCGGCAAATGCCGGCGTGCCAAGCGCCTTCAGAACGATGGTCGGGTTGGTGGTGCAATCCACCGGCTTCAGGCGGGCAACCGCCTCGATATCGCCGGTGTCGGCAACGACCGTGGTGATGGCGCGAAGTTGTTCGAGTTTGGATGTCATATCTAATGATCCTTCATGATCTCTTGAAAACTTGCTCAGCCGTCATTTCGTTCCCGCACCATGGGTGCGCCCAAGGCCGAAATCGCGGTTTCGTCGGCTTCGACTATCGCAAGCCGCACGGTCGAAAGTCAAGACATTTGCGCATCGCAATTGACATAAGTTTCATGCCTGCGATACTCGGCGAACATAATGAATGGCGGAAACCGTGGCAAAACTGAGAAGAGAAACCCATACGGCCTATTCGGAAGCGGCTTCGCTGCGGCTGCGGGCGGCATGGCTCTATTATAATCAAGGCATGACGCAGAAGGACGTCGCCGAAAAACTGGGTATCAGCCGCTCCACCGTCATCCGCCTGCTGGACGAAGCGATGAAGCGCTCCGAAGTGCAGATATGGATCAATGAGGGCATCGAAGATTTCGTCTCGCTGGCTGGCCAGCTTGAGGCGGCTTATGGGCTGGACGAGGCCGTGATCATCCCCTCTCCAGACAAAGCCAGTGCCGAAGGCACCGCCAAGGCTGTCGGGCTGGCGCTCGGGCAATTCCTCTCCGAAGCGGTGCCGAATGGCGCCACCATCGGCGTTGGCTGGGGTCGCACCATGACCGCCTCGCTTTCCAGCTTCCGCCCGCCGCGCCGGGAGAACTGCAAGGTCGTTTCGCTGCTCGGCGGTATCGTCGCCGTGCACCAGACCAATCCGCTCGATTACACTTGGCGGCTGGCGAGCGCGCTCGGCGCGGAATGTTACATGTTCCTCGCGCCGCTGCTGGTGGATTCGGTTGAGACCAAACGGGCGCTGATCGAAAAATGCGGGCTTGCAACGCTGTACGATCTCGCCGAAACGCTCGATCTTGCCATCGTCTCCTGCGGCGATATCGGCCCGCACTCCACATCTTTGTCGGAAGGTTTCATCTCCAGGGAGACGCTGCGCGAACTCATTGACGCCGGCTGCGTCTGCGACACCATGTTCAACTTCATCGATGCCGAGGGCCGCTCGGTCGATCATCCAATCAACCAGCGCGCCATGGCGATCGATCTCGATACGCTGCGCAAGGCCAAACACATCGTGCTTGCCTCCGGCGGCGCCCACCGCGCCATCGCCATCCGCGCCACGATCAAGCGGATCGGCTGCAATACGCTGATAACGGACGAGGCGGCGGCGCGGGCGTTGATGGAGCTGGTTTAGGCGTTGTCAGGCAGCCTACTCAGACACCCCTCATTCCTGTGACAAGCACAGGGATGAGGGAGACTAGCCTCACACCTTTCCCGTTTCCCAACCCAGCATCGCCCGCTTGCGAGTGAGGCCCCAATGGTAACCCGTTAGAGCCCCGCTTTTGCCGACAGCGCGATGGCAGGGAACGACGAAGGACACCGGGTTTGCCCCCACTGCGGCACCCACGGCACGGGAGGCGGTGGGCTGGCCGATATCACAGGCGATGTGCGAATAGGTGACCGCGCGGCCCATCGGGATTTTGAGGAGGCTTTCCCATACCCGCACCTGAAAATCCGTACCGAGCAGCACAACACGCAGCGGCCTGTCCGCCGACCACATGGACGGATCGAAGATGCGGGCGGCATAAGGCGCGGTCGCTCCGCGATCCTCGACATAATCCGCATTCGGCCAGCGGCCGGCCATGTCCTCAAAACAGGCCCTCTCCTCACCCGGATCGGCAAAAGCGCAGCCGGCAAGGCCACGATCGGTCACCATGACCAGCGCAAGACCGAAGGGCGAGGCGTGGAACCCGTAACGGATCGTCAGCCCGCCGCCTTTCGCCTTCCATTCGCCGGGCGACATGGCTTCATGCGTGACGAAGAGGTCGTGCAGTCGTCCCGGCCCCGACATGCCGACCTCGATCGAGGTTTCGAGCAGCGGCAGATCCTCCTCGCGCAAAAGCCGCTTGGCATGATCGAGCGTTACAGCCTGAAGGAATGCCTTGGGCGAAAGGCCGGCCCAGCGGGTGAAAGTCTTCTGCAATTGCGTCGGTGACTGGCCGAGCCTTGCGGCAATGGCTTCGAGGGAGGGCTGCTCGCGATAATCCAGCGTCAAAAGCTCGATGACCCCGCGCACCGTGTCGTAATCGGATCCGATGGGGGTGATGTCTTCGTTCAGCGCAATATTGGCGTTCATCGCAAATCTCCTAACAGTTAAGAGAAAACCATTAAAGCGTGGTCGTCTCCACCCGTTTCTTGCGCCCTGCTCCATTTCTACCGTCATACCGGCCTCGAGCCGGTATCCAGCCAGCCCAAGTCCTTGGGCGGAAGGGAGTCTTTTCCGCTGCGCCGACGCGCGTCGGCTGGATTCCGGCTCAGGGCCGGAATGACGGAGGGAGAGCTGGATTATCCTCTTACATCCGCCGCACCGTCGCCAGCGCACCGCCAAACGCCTTGGCAAAGCTTTCCCGATCATCCGGATTGAGGAACGAGCCGATGTCGGTCGCCCGGCCCTCGCCCGTCACATGCATCGAGACGATGCCGATCTCGTCATGCCGCCTCACCCTGAAACGCGCCCAGAACGGATTGAAGCGATGCTCCACCATTCGTCCGGCAGGGGAGAATTTTCGGATCGACAGGCTGGTGCGCGAGACGCTGACCTCCTCCCGCGCCTTGGCCGCCCGGTAATTGGCGCGGAAAGCGATATAAAGCAGCAGAAAATCCAGTCCGAAAAACAGGCCGATCGGCCACGCTCCAGTGGCGAAGAAAAAGCCGCCATAGATCAGGCAGGCAAATCCCGACAGGATGAGAAGCAGCCGGAAACCGCGGCGGCCAAGCGAACGGTGCGGAACGAGTTCCGCCGCGAAAATCGGCTGGTCGTTGAGCGTATCCACGTTGCTTTCCTTTGGGCGGGCTGGCTATAGATAATCCATGACAATCGCCAAGAAACGATCCAGCACCCAAACCTTGAAAAAGTCAAATCCGGCAGCCGCGCGCAGGCCGGCGCGGGTGAAGACGGCCTATTCCAGGGAGGAGCTCAGCGAAATCTTCCGCCGCTTTTCCATCCAGCGGCCGGAACCGAAAGGCGAGCTGGAACATACCAATCCCTTTACCCTGCTGGTGGCTGTGGCGCTGTCCGCACAGGCGACCGATGTGGGCGTGAACCGGGCCACCCGTGCGCTGTTCAAGGTGGCCGATACGCCGGAAAAGATGCTGGCGCTCGGCGAGGAAGAACTGATCGGTTACATCAAGACCATCGGGCTTTACCGTAACAAGGCGAAGAACGTCATTGCCCTGTCGCAGATGCTGATCGACAATTTCGGCGGCGAGGTGCCGAAGACCCGCGACGAACTGGTGACTCTTCCCGGTGTGGGCCGCAAGACGGCCAATGTGGTGATGTCGATGGCCTTCGGCGTGCCCACGCTTGCGGTGGACACACATGTGTTCCGCATCGCCAACCGGCTCTGTCTTGCGCCGGGCAAGACCCCTGACGAGGTTGAAGACCGGCTGATCCGCATCATTCCCGAAGAATATCTGTTCCATGCCCATCACTGGCTGATCCTGCACGGGCGTTACTGCTGCAAGGCACGCAAGCCGGAATGCGAGCGCTGCGTGATCGCCGATATCTGCAAATCGCCGGAAAAGACCTTCGATATTCCGGCGCCGCTGGTGGAATTACCCGCGCAGCTGTTCGGTTCGGCTGGCGGCGAATGAAGGGTCGCGGCGGCTGACAGCCTTGTGCAGATGCACCATCATGGAGGCCGCAAAAAGCGGCGTCAGCAGGTTGAGGAATGGAACCGCCAGAAAGGCCGCAATGACCAGCCCGGCCATGAAGACGGTGGTGCGGTGTTTTACCCGGAACAGCCGGGCGTCAGCGGGCGAGCGGAAACGCATCGCCGCGAATTCGAAGAATTCCCGGCCGAGCAGGTAACCGTTCACCAGAAAAAACGCGATGAGGTTGATACCGGGAACAAGCAGCAGAAAAAGCGCAACGAGGTTGCCGGCAATGACAACGCCGAAAAACTTGATGGAGGAGAGCACGGCCTCGCCCATCGGCATCGCCTTGCCGGGCGGATCGTCCGGATAGCTCTTTTTTTCAACCACTTCGGCAACATCGTCGAGAAACAGGCCGGCGATGACGGCAGTGACCGGCGAGATGAGCAGCGCCAGTGCCAAAGCCAGCCCTATTCCGGCGAAAATGGCGAAAACGAAGCTCAGCCAGCCCGCCCAGTCCGGCACGCCGGGAATCAGCGCATCTATCCATGGCAGGGCGAAATAGATGAAGATCGAGCGGATGGCGAACCACAGGGCCGCGAGCACGAGAAGGGTGAGCCCCAGTACCTTCCAGAACACCGACCGGGTTTCGGCGGCAAAGAGATTTTGGAAGGCGAGCCGCGCCGCATCAAAAATCATTCGGAACTCCCTGAAGCTTCTCGGGTTGGGGCACTCTCTCAGGAGGAGATAGGCGATGACCCCATCCTGCGCAAGACGGGGACCCAAAAGGTAGATTAGCGCGATCTAAACCGGAGATGGAATTTCTCTTGAATAAAAGGTATCTCTAAAATATAATAATATACCTATCATAATTCGCATTCCGGTCCGGTGGAGGGCAAGGCCGGAAAAGCTATCCCCCACCGTCAAATTGCGGTTCGCACGCTTGTCTGCGCGCGCGCATGCATCATCGTTCAATAAAGATAAGAATGAGGCGTTGGTGGAAAAGCTGCTGTTGAACCTTACGCGCGCCATGAAGGCAGGCACCCCTTCCGAGCGCAAGATCGCCAAATATCTGATCGAACATCTCGACGAATTACCGTTCGAGACGGCGCAGACGCTGGCTGCGAAGCTCGGCCTCAGCCCGATGACGGTCGGACGTTTCCTGCGCTCGCTGGGATACCGGCAGTTCAGCGATATCCGCGCCGATCTGCGCCATGCCGAAGAAACCGCCGGCGCGGACCAGCCCGCAACGGCGGAAGGCGGCGAACGCCAGTCCAACCCGTTTTCACAGCTTCTTTCGCAGCAGATCCAGGCCGTCCAGACCGCCTTCGACATGACGTCCCAGTCAATCTGGCGGCTTGCCATGAACGAGATCGCCACGGCGGGCGATGTCTTTCTGGCAACCTCGCCGGAAGGTCTCGATGCCGGGCGGCATTTCTACGCGCGTCTTCTCGAAAGCCGGGGGCACATCCATTATCTCGGCAGCGACAGCGCCGCCTATGTTGCCCTGTGGGATTTCGACGCCGCGAAGACCCTGCTCGTCATCATGGATTGCGGCGGCAGCCTGTCACCGCTGCAGCGCTTGGCTGCAATGGCGCGCAAGAGCGGCTATCGCACATTGCTGATCACCACGCGCTTTTACGAATGGGGTCCGGAAAGTGCCGACCTCTGTCTCGCCATGCCGCAGGCGCAAAATGGCGGCCAAGGCTTGCTGCAACTGGTTTCCCTGCTGGAATTCACCCTCTGCGCGCTAAGCGCCGGGGCCGATGACGCAACAAAAGCGCGGGCGAAAAACTTTGCCGAGCTGAAGCGCTCGCTACGCGGCTGATCTGCGCTTGGCAGGCGGCAGGATCGAGTGGCCACCACCTGTTTCTTCTCCCGCCGGAGAAGAATCGCGCGGCATCCGTCAGCAAAAATTCCACGCTGATAAGTCAAAGGCTTTCCAGCTCCTGACGATGCCGGTACATGGCGAGAAAACGGCGATAATCCCGCTCATAACGTGGTCCCCGCGCCGGATCGCCTGATATTTCCGCGTTGCCGGGGTACATGGCGGCGCCAGCAGCCGCGAGGCTTGCATGCACCCCGCCGGCGGTTGCCGCTGTCATTGCCGTGCCCAGTAACACCGCATCGGCGGTGGCGGGAACCACGATGCGCTTGCCGGTCACATCTGCATAAAGCTCCATCAGCAGCGGGTTTTTCACATGTCCGCCAGTGACATGCAGGCTCTCCACGGCATAACCGAAACGCTCCATCGCATCGAGCACATGGCGCGCGCCGAGCGCAATCGCGACGGCGGTGCGCCAATAGAGACGGCAGAGACTGTCGAAAGACGTATCCAATGTCAGCCCGCTGATGACGCCGACGGCGTGCGGATCGGCAAGCGGGGAGCGGTTGCCGTGAAAATCCGGCAGCACATGCAGCCGCTCGGCAAAGGCCTCGCCCTCAAGCGCCCGCAATTCCGTTACCCGCGCAACGATGCGGGCATGCAGCGCCGTATCCGGCTCCCCGCCCGCCGCATGCATGCGTACCATATGATCGAGCAGCGCGCCTGTGGCCGATTGCCCGCCCTCCACCAGCCAGTGCCCGGGCAGGATCGCCTGCCAATAGGGGCCCCAGAGGCTATGGCCGGGCATTTGCCGCTCCGACACCGCAACAAGGCAGCTCGAAGTCCCGGCGATCAGCGCAACATGGCGGCCAACATCGGCAGACAGGCATCCGCCCAGCGCCCCCAGCGCGCCGGCATAGGCGTCGATCATTCCCGCAGCGACCTGACAACCGGTGTCGAGACCAAGCTCGGCTGCAGCTTCGGGCGAAAGCGGACCGATGCTTTCTCCCGGCATCACGGTGGTTTCGGGGAGCCCCGCCCGCTCTCTCAAGTCGGCAAGCCCCGCCAGTTCGAGATAATCCGCCTGCCAGCCGGGATTTTCCTGCGCAAGAAAATTCCACTTCGCCGTCTGCGTGCAATTAGAACGTTTTGCTGAACCGGTCGCTTTCCACGTCAGGAAATCCGCCAGATCGAAGGCGAAGGACATGCGCGACCAGCTCCCGGGCATATGCTGCTTCAGCCACATCAGCTTCGGCATCTGCATTTCCGGCGAGACGCTGTTGCCGGCGAAATCCAGCACCCGGTGTCCCGATGCCGTCAGCCGGTCGGCCTCCGATATCGCCCGGTGATCGAGCCAGACGATGGTGTCGAACCGGTCTTCCCCGGTCACGGATACCGAAACCGGCTCACCCCGCCCATCGCGGATGACGAGCGAGCAGGTGGCGTCGAAACCGATTGCAGCAATGCTTTGCGGCGGAACACCCGCCTCGGCAAGCGCTGCCCTTACCACGATGCAGACTGCCTTCCATATGTCGGTGGAATCATGTTCGGCGTGGTTTTCCTGCGGCCTCTGCATCAGGATCGGATGGGTGGCGCGGGCAAGCAGCCGGCCGGCCGCATCGAAAATGCCGGCCCGGGCGCTGGCGGTGCCGACATCGACAGCGACGAGATTTTGACGCTTCAAGACTGCAATTCCATCCCTTGCGCAACGGCCCGGCGACAGCGGCGGCAGGCGAAATCCGTTTTAGCCTGCATCACGTTCCGCTTGGCCGCCCAAACCGCCCTTCCCCACATAGCTGCCGACAAGTTGGACCAAATCCGGCATCGCGTCAAACACGGCATCCGCGCCAAGCCCGGCGATCTTTTCACGGAATGCGGGAAAACGGGCATGCGAACCACCGGTGAAAGCAAAAACGCCCATGCCAGCGGCCTTTGCCGCGACAATACCGGCCGGGCTGTCCTCGATCACGATGCAGTGACGCGGATCGACGCCCATCTGGCGCGCCGCGTGCAGGAAGAGATCAGGCGCCGGCTTGCCGTTCTTCACCATGGTGGCGCTGAAGACATGCGGTTCGAATTTGTCGATCAGGCCGGTCAGCCCCAGCGAATAACGGATACGTTCCGGCTGACTGGAGGAAGCAACACAGCGCCTGAATGGCACAAGCCTGTCGAGCGTCTGCGCAATGCCGTCGATCGGCTGCAACTCGCTTTTGAAGCGCTCGAACAGCGTCGCCCGCATATGATCGAGAAAATCGATATCCGTCTCGACACCGTAATCCTCGAACAACGTCCTTGTCATGCTGGCGACGCTTCGGCCGAGAAAGCGCTCATAGGCTTCCTCCTCCCCCATCGTCACACCCAGATGGGAGAGCATGTCGAGGAGGACGGAGATGGAAACCGGCTCGCTGTCGACGAGAACGCCGTCGCAGTCGAAAATCAAAAGGGGGCCGGTGTCGTCTTCCATCTCATCGTCACTTTTCGGTCAGCTTGTCATCCAGATAAAGCTGCAAGGTCTTCGCTGTACCCTCTTGCCACAGCGTCTTCAGCGCGTGGGCGAAGCGTTTACGGAAAAGTTCCGATTCGGCAACTGCTCCGAAAATATCGTTAAGCGCGAGGAAGGCCATGGGATCGTCCTTGGCCTTGATGGCCGCCGCCTGCAGGCGCTCGGCGCTGGCATCGTTGAAGACGATTTCCTTGCCGCTGTCCGAGGTGCCCTGAAAATAGCGGCACCACAAGGCCGAAACCAGCGAAAGACCGGTGATATCCTCTCCGCGCTCCAGCCGGTCGGCGGTGGAAGGCAGGATGAATTTCGGCTGGCGGTTGGAACCGTCCTGCGCCAGACGCGGAATGGTGTCGCCAATCTTCGGATTGAGGAAGCGCCGCTCGATCAGCGCGAAATACTCATTGAGGTCCGTATCCGGCACCGGCGGAATGACCGGGATGATCTCTTCCTTTTCGAGCTTGGCCAGAAACGCCCGGATCAGCGGATGCTCCATCGCCTCGTGGACAAAGTGGATGTCGAGCAGCGCCGCAGGATAGGCGATTGCCGCATGGCCGCCATTGAGGATGCGGATTTTCATATGCTCATAGGGCGCAACATCGGATACGAACTGCACGCCCGCTTTCTCGAGCGCCGGGCGGCCCGCCGGGAAATTATCCTCCATCACCCATTGCTTGAATTCTTCGCAGAACACCGGCCAATTGTCTTCGATGCCAAAATCGTCTTGGGCGATCTTGCGTTCGCGCTCGCCGGTGGCTGGCGTGATGCGGTCGACCATCGAATTGGGGAAGGCAACGTTTTCGCCAATCCAGTTGGCAAAGGCAGGATCGGACAGGGCCGCCAGCCCGACCACGGCATTTTTCGTGACCTTGCCATTATGCGGAATGTTGTCGCAGGACATGACGGTGAAAGGCTGCACGCCTCTGTCGCGCCGCGCCTTCAGCCCGGCGACGATCAGCCCGAACACGGTTTTCGGCGAAGCCGGATTTCTGCCGTCTTCGGCAATCGCCGGATGCTGCGGATTGAAGGAGCCGGAGGCGTCAATGAAATAACCGCCTTCCGTGATCGTCATGGAAACGATGCGGATCTGCGGATCGGCCAGTTTTTCGATGATCGCCGCGCTGTCTCCGACCGGCAGAATATCGATCATCGGCCCGGTGACACGCGCACCGGTGCGGTTATTGTCCTGCTCCACAACGGTCGTCAGGAAATCCTGTGCGGCGAGTTTTTCGCGCATCACCGTATCCGACGGCAGGACACCCGCGCCAATGATCGCGAAGTCATGGTCCGCTCCGGTGTTGAAGAGGTCGTCGAGATAAACCGCCTGATGGGCGCGGTGGAAATTGCCAACGCCGAAATGCACGATGCCGGCAGAAAGATCGTCCCGGCTGTAGGACGGAACGGCCGCCGTCTTTTTTGCTTCGTCAAGCGTTGTGAGGGAAAGTTTGCATGTCATGTCATGATCCTCGAAGGGAAAACGGTGGTCTTGCCAATCGCCCTGTCGCGGGCATTCGGACTATCTGCAAACGGCCGCCACCGAAAGGCGAGCCGCTGCGTCTTTAGGGCCAGCCCCGCCTAGATTGCCTTGCCCTTGTCATCGAACCTGTGGATTTTGGTATCGTCGGGCGTGATGAAGACAGTGTCGCCGTGCTTGCAGGCGAATTCGCCGTCCGCGCGGGCGGTAATCGGGCCGATGCCTGGGACATCGATATGCAGAAAGGTGTCGGAGCCGAGATGTTCGGCGACGGTGACCTTGCCCTGCCAGAGACCGCTTTCCTTCGACAGCACCAGATGTTCCGGCCGAACCCCGGCTGTGGCGGCACCCTTTTGGCGGGCGAAGTCACCGGTGATGAGGTTCATGCGCGGCGAGCCGATGAAGCCGGCGACGAAGAGGTTGGCGGGAGAGCGATAAAGCTCCATCGGCGAACCGACCTGCTCGATATTGCCACGGTTCAGCACCACGATCTTGTCGGCCATGGTCATGGCCTCCACCTGGTCGTGGGTAACGTAGATCATCGTCGTTTTCAGCGTGTTGTGCAGCTCGGAAATTTCCAGCCGCATGGTGCCGCGCAGCGCCGCATCGAGGTTGGAGAGCGGCTCATCAAACAGGAAGGCGGAAGGCTCGCGCACGATGGCGCGGCCGATGGCCACGCGCTGGCGCTGGCCGCCCGAGAGCTGTGAGGGCCGGCGTTCGAGATAATCGGTGAGGTTCAGCACCCGTGCCGCATCCTCCACCTTCCTGTCGATGACCGCCTTGTCGAGCTTGGCCATCTTCAACGGGAAGGCGATGTTGTTCCTGACACTCATATGCGGATAAAGCGCATAGGACTGGAACACCATGGCAAGGCCACGTTCGGCCGGCGCACGCTCGGTCACATCCTTGCCGTCGATGACGATCTTGCCGCCAGAGACATCCTCCAGCCCGGCGATCAGGCGCAGAAGCGTGGACTTGCCGCAACCGGAGGGACCGACGAAGACGACGAATTCGCCATCGTTGATATCGAGATCGATCGACGGGATGACCTTTGCCTCACCGAAGACCTTGGACACGTTCTGAAGGGAAATGCTGCCCATGTTTGTCGTTCCTTATTTCACGGCGCCAAAGGTCAGGCCGCGCACGAGTTGCTTCTGCGAGAACCAGCCAATGACGAGAATGGGGGCGATCGCCATCATCGAGGCGGCCGAAAGTTTTGCCCAGAACAGCCCCTGCGGCGAGGAGAAGGAGGCAATGAAGGCCGTCAGTGGCGCCGCATTGGTGGTGGTCAGCCGGATGGTCCAGAAGGATTCATTCCAGGCGAGGATGACGTTCAGGAGCAGCGTCGAGGCAATGCCGGGCACCGCCATCGGTGTCAGCACATGCACGATCTCGTTCCACAGCGATGCGCCATCCATGCGCGCCGCTTCCAGGATCTCGCCGGGAATTTCCCGGAAATAGGTGTAGAGCATCCAGATGACGATCGGCAGGTTGATGAAAGTCAGCATGATGGTGAGGCCAATGCGGGTATCGAGCAGGCCGGCATTGCGGAAGATCAGATAGATCGGCACCAGCACCGCGACGGCCGGCATCATCTTGGTGGAAAGCATCCACATCAAAATGTCCTTGGTGCGCTTGGTCGGCGAGAACGCCATGGCCCAGGCGGCGGGAATGGCGATGATCAGCGCGATGATCGTAGAACCTAGTGACAGCACCACCGAGTTCATGAAGGGCTTGAAGTAATCGCGCTGGGTCTGGACCGTCACGTAATTCTCAAGCGTGCCCGAGGGAATGAGGCTGAAGCCGGCGATCGCCTCCGGCTCGGTCTTGATCGAAGTGAGGAAGGCGTAAAGGATCGGGAAGAACAGCAGGAGCGCGACGATCCATGCAGCGATGGAGAAGCCGATCTTTGCGCGAGTGGTTGTCTTGCGGGCCATGATGTTTCCCCTTTACCGGTCGAGGTTCTTGCCGACCGCGCGCATCAGGAAGATGGCGACGATATTGGCGAGGATGACGGCGATGATACCGCCGGCCGAAGCGCCACCCACGTCGTAACCCAGAAGCGCGGTGCGATAGATCAGGAAGGCAAGGTTGGTGGAAGCGTAGCCTGGGCCGCCATTGGTGGTGACGAGGATTTCCGCGTAGACACCGAGCAGGAAGATCGTCTGGATAAGGATGACGACCGTGATGGCGCGGGAAAGATGCGGCAGCGTTAGATAGATGAAGCGGTTGGCGAAGTTGGCGCCATCCATCTCGGCAGCTTCCTTCTGCTCACCATCGAGCGATTGCAGCGCGGTGAGCAGGATCAGCGTCGCAAAGGGCAACCATTGCCAGGCGACGATGATGATGATGGACAGCAGCGGAAACTGTGCAAACCAGTCCACCGGCTGGAAACCGAAAAAGCGCGAGAGATCGGCAAGCACGCCGTAGCCGGGATGCATGATCATGTTCTTCCAGACCAGCGCGGCAACCGGCGGCATGACGAAGAAGGGCGAGATGATCATGATGCGCACGATGCCCTGGCCGAAAATGTCGTTGTCAAGCAACAGAGCAATGGCAATGCCGCCGATCACGGTGATCAAAAGCACCCCGCCGACGATCAGCAGCGTGTTCCAGATCGACTGGAAGAAGGCGGGGTCGGTGTAGAAATACTGATAATTGAACAGGCCGGCGAAGCTGACATTGGCCGGGTTCAGGAGGTTGTAGTTCTGGAACGAGAACCACAGGGTCATTGCCAGAGGCACGATCATCCAGACCAGAAGCAGCAGAACCGAAGGCGCAAGCATCACCCGCGCAAGACCGCTTGTGTTTCGTGTTGCCATTTGCACTCACCTCCCCTTGGGCTCGGGCATCAAGAGATGCGCCCGGCATATCCGGAAGAACCGGCTCATTCTTGTTTTGATTTGAAAGCTATCGAAGCCGCATGGCGGTCTTCAGCCCGCAGTCTCGCTGCCCGGCATTGGCGCCGGACAGCGATCTTCGGGAGGATTACTTGATGTAACCGGCGCGGGTCATTTCGCGCGTCGCCGTCGACTGGGCGCTCGCAAGCGCGTCATCGACACTGGACTGACCGGCAACGACCGCCGAGAACAGCTGACCAACCGTGGTGCCGAGCGCCTGGAATTCAGGGATCGCCACGAACTGACCGCCGGTGTAAGGCACGGGCTTTACAGTCGGCTTGGTGATGTCGGCGGCATCCATGGCGGCAAGCGTCGGCTTGGCGAAGGCGGCTGCCTTTTCATAGTCGGCGTTCTTGTAAAGCGAGGTGCGGGTGCCCGGAGGCACGTTTGCCCAGCCTTCCTTGGAAGCGACGAGTGCGGTGTAGTCCTTGCTGGTTGCCCAGGAGATGAACTTCTCAGCGGCTTCGGCCTTCTGCGAGCTCTTCGGGATAGCAAGGTTCCAGGACCACAGCCAGTTGCCATGGTTCTTCAGCTCGCCATGGGTCGGGAAGAGCGCGTAACCGACCTTGTCGGCAACGGTGGAATCCTTCGGATTTGACACGAAGGAGGCAGCCACAGTGGCGTCAATCCACATGCCGCATTTGCCCTGCTGGAACAGCGTCAGGTTTTCATTGAAACCGTTGGAGGAGGCACCGGACGGGCCGGCATCCTTCATCAGATCAACGTAGAACTGCAGCGAGCTCTTCCATTCCGGCTGATCGAACTGCGGCTTCCAGTTTTCATCGAACCAGCGGCCACCGAAGGAGTTGGTGAGCGCGCTGATGAAGGCCATGTTCTCGCCCCAGCCGGCCTTGCCGCGCAGGCAGATGCCGTTGATATCGGCCTTGCGGTCGGTGATCTTGCGAGCCGCATCGCCGATGAATTCCCATGTGGGGTTATCAGGCATCTTCAGGCCGGCTTTTTCAAACAGGTCCTTGCGATACATGATCATGGCGGATTCGCCATAGAAGGGGGCTGCGTAAAGCTTGCCGTCAGCGGAAAGGCCGCCACGGATCGCCGGCAGAATGTCGTCGACGTCATATTTGTCGCCGAGCTTTTCGAGCGGCAGCAGCCAGCCCTGCTTGGCCCAGATCGGCACTTCGTAGTTGCCGATGGTCATGATGTCATATTGACCGCCATTGGTGGCGATATCGGTCGTCACGCGCTCGCGCAGGACGTTTTCTTCAAGCGTTACCCATTCGACCTTGATATCCGGGTTCTTGGCGGTGAAGTCCGAGGTGAGACCCTGCATGCGGATCATGTCGCCGTTGTTCACGGTGGCAATGGTCAGCGTCTCGGCGGATGCAAGGGTCGAAAAGGCGAGTGCCGAGCATGCGCCCAGCAAAATGGTCTTCAATGTCATATCTTCCTCCCAGAAGAAAAATGATGAGCATTCGCTTTGCTCTGGGGCATTTACTCACCCGGAGACCAAAAATGTCAAGCGACATCCTGTGCTGCGACGCACATGGAAAAACCAAGCTCTTGATTTTACGTGTTTAATTTTTGCTCAGTGTGTGAGCAAATATTCACTTGTCGCTTCGTCGGTGATGAGCCCGTTCAACAGGGCACCCTTCAGCGCCGCCAGAATCGATGCGTTCTTGCGCGCACCCTGCGCCATGCCGATGACGGTGCAGGTGTCTCGTGAGGGAATGGGAACGGAGGCAACGCGCTCGTTGACAGCGTGATCGAGGATGTGGCCGTTGGCATCATAAATCCACCCACAAATCTCTCCCACCGCCCCGCTCGCCATCAGTGCCTTCATCTCGTCGACATCAAGAAACCCATCGACGCAGAGCGGTGCATTTTCGCCGAGCTCACCGATACCGACGAAGGTAACATTGGCAGCGGCCCCCAGCGCCAGCGTGGAGCGCACCATGGATTGATCGTGCAGCAACTCGCGTTCTTCCGCCGATGAGCAGAGCACCGGCAGCGGCATCGGGAAATGCCTGGCCTTGATCGCGTCGGCCATGCTGAAGATGACGTTGTAATAGGCGGCCGATCCGTCTGGGCCGATATTGCCCGTCAGCGAGACGATGCGGTGCTGCGGGCATTCCATCGGCGGCAGCTGGTCCACGGCGGCCTTCAATGTACGGCCGGTGCCGATGGCGAGCACGATGGGATCGACATTTCTCAGCCAGCGCTCGATTTCCGCCGCTCCGGCCTCGGCGATACCCACCGTGGAAGAAATCCCGGCAGGATCGCTCGGCACGACTTCGATATATCCAAGGCCGAATTTTTCCTTGAGACGTTCGGCTTTTTCGAGACAGGCGGCGATGGGGTGGTCGAGCCGAACCTTGATTAGCCGCTCGGCAACGGCCAGCGACACCAGCCGCTGCGCCGACTGCCGGGAAATGCCCATGGCGGCGGCGATCTCGTCCTGCGTGCGACCGGCGACATAATAAAGCCAGCCGGCACGGGCCGCATCATCCAGCCGTCCATGTGCGTCGTTTCGTCTGGCCATGCCGCTGCCCTCTGAGAATTACGTCTGCGCATTTGCTGGCATTTTTTCGCAGCGGCTGTCAAACGGGGGATGCGGAAGAGAACGCTCGGCGGTGCGGCGTAATTCTTCTCCCCGCCGGGGAGAAGGTGGCCCGAAGGGTCGGATGAGGGGGCAACGCCAGCAATATGCGGAGAGCTTGCCCCCTCATCCCGCTGCCGCGGACTTCTCCCCCCTCGGGGAGAGAAACAAGTGGCCGCCGCCCGATTCCCTACCGGCGCTCAGCCCGAAGCCAGCACTGCTCAATCAAGCCGCTTCCTGGACCAGATGCCCCGCCGAAACCTCACGATAAAGCCGCTGCGGCGGCACATAGTCCACCGGCCGGATCGGGCTTCTGATCTCGTCGGTCGCCATGTTGCGCTTGATCTGCCGTCGCGCGGGATCAGGCACCGGAACGGCGGACATCAGCTTCTTCGTATAGGGGTGCTGGGGATTATCGAAAACGGCCGCGCGCGGGCCGATCTCGACGATCTCGCCAAGATACATCACCGCCACCCGGTGACTGACGCGTTCCACCACCGCCATGTCATGGCTGATGAACAGGAAGGCGAGGTTGAGGTTCTGCTGCAGGTCGAGCAGCAGGTTGCAGACCTGCGCCTTGATCGAGACATCGAGCGCCGATACCGCCTCATCGGCGACGATGACCTTGGGATCGAGCATCAGCGAGCGGGCAATGGCGATGCGCTGGCGCTGGCCGCCGGAAAATTCATGCGGGAAGCGCCGCATCATATCCGGGCTCAGGCCCACTTTTTCGAGAAGATCGGCAGCCTTTTCCCGGGCCTGCTGTTTGGTTCCGAGGCGATGTTCGATAAAGGGCTCCATGATCGCCGTGCCGACGCTCATGCGCGGGTCGAGCGAGGCGAAGGGGTCCTGGAAGATCATCTGCACGCTGCGGCGCATGGTTCGCAGCGTCGTCTTGTCGAGCTTCAGCACCTCGTAGCCATCGAGCATGACATCGCCTGACGTCGGCTCGATCAGCCGGGTGATGGAGCGGCCCGTGGTGGACTTGCCGCAGCCCGATTCACCCACCAGCGAGAGGGTTTCGCCCTCGGCGAGATCGAAGGAAACCTTTTCCACCGCATGCACGGCGCCGGATTTGCGGCCGAATAGGCCGGAGCGGATGTCGAAACGGGTGGTCAGATCCTTGACCGAAAGGATGGGCGTGCGGCCGCCGGAGACAGTATCCTTCACGTCCGCGACAGGCTGACTTTCGCCGGTCTTGATATCGATGATCGGGAAACGGGCCGGCAGCAGCCTTTCCTTCATCGAACCCAGCTTCGGCACCGCGGAAAGCAGGGCACGCGTATATGGGTGGCGGCCACGATGGAAGATGTCGTCGGTGGTGCCGGTTTCCACCACATCGCCACGGAACATGACGATGGTGCGGTCAGAGACTTCCGCCACCACGCCCATATCGTGGGTGATGAAGAGAACCGACATGCCCTCCTCTTCCTGCAATGTCTTGATGAGGTCGAGAATCTGGCCCTGGATGGTCACGTCGAGCGCCGTCGTCGGCTCGTCGGCGATCAGCAGCTTCGGTTTGGAGGCAAGCGCCATGGCGATCATCACGCGCTGGCGCATGCCGCCGGAAAACTGGTGAGGATAATCGTCGAAACGGTTCTTCGCATTGGGAATGCGGACTTTTTCCAGAAGCCGGATGACCTCGGCCTTTGCGGCAGAGGAGGAAATATCCTGATGTACGGTCAGCGCTTCGGCGATCTGCTTGCCGATCGGAAAGATCGGGTTGAGGCTGGTCATCGGCTCCTGGAAGATCATCGAAATGTCCTTGCCGCGGACCTTGCGCATCTCTTCCTCCGGCAGTGCCAGCAGATCGCGCCCGCCGAGCATGACCTTGCCTTCGATGCGGCTCGTCTTTTTATCGAGCAGCCGCATGATGGAGAGCGAGGTGACGCTCTTGCCCGAGCCGCTCTCGCCGACGATCGCCACCGTCTCACGCGGCGCGATCTCGAAACTCATATTGCGCACCACGGATTTCCAGCCGCCATCGACGCGGAAGGAGGTGGTGAGATTTTGAACCGATAAAACCGGGCTGACCGAACCGCCGGTCTGTTCCATTGATGTCGCTGCCAAAAGCATGCCGATCTCCTGAAAAGCAGAAGGCGGCCACGAGGGGCCGCCGGATGTCTCATGCAGCAAGTGCGGTTTCGGCCATCGAAACCCAGTAGCTGATGCCGTAAGGCAGCGCGTCGTCATTGAAATCATAGGCGGCATTGTGCAGTCCGGCGGTATCGCCATTGCCGATGAAGATGAAGGCGCCGGGGCGCGCTTCCAGCATGTAGGAGAAATCCTCGGCGCCCATATGCGGATTGGGATTGGTGTTGACGGCATTGGCGCCGGCCACACCCATCGCCACGCCGGTCGCGAATTCTGTCTCGTCACTGTGGTTGAACGTGACGGGATAACCGCGATCGTATTTCACCTCCACCGTCGCGCCATGAGCCATGGCGGTGGCGGCGGCCACTTCCTTGAGGCGCTTTTCGGCGAAATCGCGGGTCTCCGGCAGCAGCGTGCGCACGGTGCCGGTCAGCGTCACCGCACCGGGAATGACGTTGGACGCCGTGCCGCCATGGGTGGTGGCCACGGTGACGACGAGTGATTTCAACGGATCCGTCTCGCGCGAGACAATGGATTGCAGGGCGATGATGATATGCGCCGAAGTCAGCACCGGATCGATGGAAAGATGCGGTGCCGCCGCATGGCTGCCCTTGCCGGTGATGGTGATTTCGAAGCTGTCCGCAGCCGCCATGGTGGAACCCTTGCGGATGGCGAACTGCCCGACGGGGATGCCCGGCTCGTTATGCATGCCATAGACCTGCGAGATGCCGAATTTCTCCATCATGCCGTCATTCAACATGGCAAGCGCTCCTGCGCCACCTTCTTCCGCCGGCTGGAAGATCACCGCCACCGACCCCTTGAAATTGCGCGTCTCGGCCAGATATTGCGCCGCACCCAAAAGCATGGCGGTATGCCCGTCATGACCGCAGGAATGGGCCTTGCCCGGCGTCTTCGAGGCCCATGGCTTGCCGCTCGTCTCAAGGATCGGCAGCGCATCCATGTCGGATCGGAAACCGATGGTCGGACCATCCCCGTGCCGGCCCTTGATGATGCCGACCACGCCTGTTTTGCCAATGCCCGTTTCGACCACGTCGCAGCCGAAGGATTTCAGTTTTTCGGCAACGAATTTCGATGTTTCGTAGACATCGTAGAGCAGTTCCGGGTGTTCATGCAGATGGCGCCTCCAGCCGGCAACTTCTTCCTGCATTTCAGCCACACGGTTCAATATCGGCATTCTCTTTTTCCCTTTTTTTGTTCCCCGCCGGGTTGTCGGACGCCATATTGAGTTTGGAATTTCCTCTTTTGCAAGCATGAAATTTGCTGCATGAGCGAAAAATAGGCCCAAAACTAAATGGCTCAAAATTTGTTCATCAATGAAACATTGGGACTTGCTTTTCAAAAAAACTGACAATAGCATCATCTGGAATGGAGGAATATTCCTTAGCAAAGTCAAATAGTTAGAATAACAGACCTTGCACATGACGACGGGAAAAGCGTCAAACATTCAAACAGATAAAATCCAAAAAGGGGAAAACCACAATGAAGAAGCGCAGCGTTCTCTTTGCCGGCACGGTGGCGGCCATGGCTCTCGCGGGCTCTGCCGCCCACGCCGAGCGCGGCAGTGACGGCGAACTGAAAATCCTGTTCTGGCAGGCCGTATCGACGCTTAATCCCTATCTTTCGGGTGGCACGAAGGAAGTCTACAGCTCGTCCATGGTTATCGAGCCGCTGGCGCGGTATGACGAAAAGGGCGAGCTGGTGCCGATGCTGGTGACCGAAATTCCGACGATCGACAATGGCGGCGTCGCGAAGGATCTGCTCAGCATGACGTGGAAGCTGAAGACCGACGTGAAGTGGTCTGACGGCACGCCCTTCACCGCAGAGGATGTGATCTTCACCTGGAAATATTGCACCGCGCCCGATGGCGGCTGCGCGCAGGCGGCACAATATGAGGGCGTGAAGAACGTCGAGGCCATCGACGCCCACACCGTCAAGGTCAGCTTCACCGAGCCGAAACCCTACCCCTATTCGGCATTCGTGGGCGCACAGTCGCCGGTCATCCAGAAGAAGCAGTTTGAAAAATGCGTCGGCGCGGCAGCTCCCGGCTGCACCTCCGCCAATTTCGGCCCCATCGGCACCGGCCCCTTCGTCGTCAAGGATTTCAAGCCGAACGACGTCATCAGCTTCGTTGCCAACCCCAATTACCGTGACCCCGCCAAGCCCGCCTTCGCCACGGCGACCCTGAAGGGCGGCGGCGATGCCGCTTCCGCCGCGCGCGCCGTGCTGGAAACCGGGGAATTCGACTATGCCTGGAACATGCAGGTGGAGCCGGAAATCCTCGCCACCATGGTGGCGGCCGGCAAGGGCAAGCTGGAAACCGCCTTCGGCACGCAGGTCGAGCGTATCAATCTTAACTGGTACAATGCCGATCCTTCGCTGGGCGACAAGCGCTCCACCAAACAGGCCGGTCCCCATCCGGCCATTTCCGATCCCGCCGTGCGACGCGCGCTTTCGCTCGCCATCGACCGTGAGGTCATCGATGAAGCAGGTTACGGAGAAGCGGGCAAGCCGACCTGCAACATCGTACCGGCTCCGGAAGCCGTCGCTTCCACCAAGAATGACAGCTGGTGCCTGAAGCAGGATGTGGAAGGCGCAAACAAGCTATTGGACGATGCCGGCTGGGTGAAGGGTGCCGATGGCATTCGCGCCAAGAATGGCGTGAAACTTTCCTTCCTTTACCAGACGTCCACAAACTCGGTTCGCCAGGCCACGCAGGAACTGGTGAAGGACATGTGGTCGCAGATCGGCGTCGCTTCCGAACTGCGCAATGTCAGCGCCTCGGTCTTCTTCGGTGGTGACCCGGCGAGCCCGGATACCTTCCAGAAATTTTATGCCGACGTCGAAATGTACACCAACAATTTCGACGGTACGGACCCGGAAAAATATCTGGCGGAATGGCTGTGCGACAAAATTCCGGCCCCCGAAAATGGCTGGCAGGGGCAGAATATTCCGCGTTACTGCAACCCGGAATTCGACAAGCTTGTGGGTGAACTCTCCAAGACCGCCGACCTTGCCAAGCGTGCGGAGATTTCCAAGCAGCTCAACGACATGCTGACGGAGGAAGGCGCGCATATTCCGCTCATCCACCGCGGCAGCGTTTCCTCGCATTCGCTGACGCTGGAAGGCGTGCGCATGAATGCCTGGGACTCGGAACTCTGGAACGTCGCGGACTGGTCCCGCAAGAAGTAACACGCAGATGCGCCGGCTTCTCCCCCGGAGAGGCCGGCCTTCTGCATGCCCCTGGACCATGTTCTGAAGACACATTTGCCGCGTTAAGGCGAAATAGCTCCCAATTTTCGCTCTGCCGCGCTCTGGGTCTGGAGAGTTTCAGATGTTTACCTTTACGCTCCGGCGGCTAGCCTTTGCCGTTCCGACGTTGCTCGTCATCAGCTTCGTCATCTTCGCGCTGCTTGATCTCGCGCCCAACGATCCGACCGGCGACCTTCCCCTCACCATCCCGCCTGAAGTGCGTGAGCAAATCCGTGCCTCGCTTGGCCTCGACCAGCCCTTCTTCATCCGTTACCTGATGTGGCTGCAGCAATTCTTCATCAACGAGCCGCTGAACCTCTTCGAAAAGCTGACCGGCTGGCAGATCGGCGATGGCAGCCGTATGCGGGTGCTTTCCTGGGCGACACGCAGCCCGGTGGTCGATCTCGTCATCCAGCGCATGCCGCAGACACTGTGGGTGGTGGGCCTTGCCTATCTCTTCGGTGCGCTGCTGGCGATCCCGATCGGGGTGATCTCCGCCTACAAGCAATATTCGATCTTCGACCAGATCGGCACTTTCGTCTCCATGGTCGGTTATTCGGTGCCGACCTTCTTCACCGGCGTGTTGCTGGTCGTCATCTTCAGCTCTTACCTGCAATGGTTCCCTTCAGTCTACGACACCAATCTGAGGGTCACGGACTGGGCGAGCTTCGTGGCGCAGGTGAAGCAGATGTTCCTGCCGGTGCTGGTCCTGACGCTCTATAACGTCTCGCAGATCAGCCGCTTCGTGCGCGCCTCCATGCTCGACAACCTGCATCAGGATTACGTGCGCACCGCACGCGCCAAGGGCGTGAAGGAAAAATCCGTGCTGCTCATCCACGTGCTGCGCAACAGCCTCATCCCGGTCGTAACGGTTATTGCGCTTGGGGTGCCGACCATCTTCTCCGGCGCCATCATCACCGAGCAGATTTTCCGCGTGAACGGGCTTGGCCAATTGCTGATAACAGCCGTTCAGGGGGCGGATATTCCGCTGGTTCAGACGCTGACCTTCATCTTTGCGGTGCTGATCGTGCTCTTCAACCTGATTGCCGACGTGCTTTACGGCATTCTCGACCCGAGGATCCGCTATGACTGACGCCACCATTACAGCGCCGACGGTTGCGGCCACCCCCACGCAATCCGCCCTTGCCGATATCTGGAAACAGTTTCGCGTTCACAAGGGCGGCGTGGCGGGGCTCTTCGTCTTTATCTTCATCCTGCTCGCGGTCTATGTCGGGCCTTATATTCACACCGTTGCTCCGAACGCCATCAATGTGAAGGCGCGCAATCAGTGGCCGTCGCTGGCGCATCCCTTCGGCACCGATAATCTTGGCAAGGACATGCTGGCGCAGGTCCTGGCCGGCGGGCGCATTTCACTTGCCGTCGGCATCACCGCCATGCTGCTGGCTCTGTTCCTCGGCACGCTGGTGGGTGTTCTGTCAGGTTATTTCCGCAGGCTGGACGGACCCTTGATGCGCCTCACCGACCTGTTCCTGGCCCTACCGCTTCTGCCGCTGCTGCTCGTCATCCTGATGCTGTTTCGCGACACGCTGCGTGCGGCCTTTGGGCCGGAGACTGGCATCTTCATCCTGATCGTCTTCGTGATCGGGATAACCAGCTGGATGCATACAGCCCGCATCGTGCGCGGTGATGTGCTGACGATCAAAAGCCAGGAATTCATCATGGCTGCGAAATCGAGCGGCATGCGCGAATACCGCATCATCCTCAGGCATATTCTGCCGAATGTGCTGAGCTCGATCATGGTCTCCGCCACGCTCGGCATCGCTGCCGCCATCATCACGGAATCCGCCCTCTCCTTCCTCGGTCTTGGCTTCCCCTCCGACTTTCCGACCTGGGGACGGCTGCTGTTCGACGGCGCGAACTTCCTGCAACTGACGCCCTCGCGCGTGTTGTGGCCGGGGCTGGCGATTTCGCTGACGGTTCTGAGCGTGAATTACATCGGCGATGCCGTGCGCGATGCGCTTGATCCGCGGGCGCTGAAGAGCTGAACGCTTCCCTTCCCTCATCCCTGTGACAAGCACAGGGATGAGGTTGAGCGTATCGCGGCACAAAAGCGCAACGCGTCCTAGTGATAATTCACCTTTTCTGCATCCAGAATGCTGTCCGCATCCAGCGCGGCAATCGGGATATCGTTCCGCGCCGGAATATCGCCAGAAAGCTGAAGCGCGAGATAACGCCCGCAGCAGACCCGCAGGAACGAGGTGAAATTGCCGAGATCGTGCCCGGCATCGATCGATTCATTATAGAGCTTGGCGATGAGCTGCACGCTGTTCATGCCGTCGCGCCGCGCGATCTCGTCCAGCGTCGTCCAGAAAAAGTTTTCAAGCCGGACACTGGTGACCATGCCATCGATGCGGAGCGACCGCGTATGGCTTTCCCAGAGCGCCGGGTCTGCCTTGATGAAGAGCTTGCACATGGTTTCCTCCCTCACCACGCCTGAGATATAGGCGGAAAACGGGGCCGGAAAAAGCCCCGTTCGCCGGTCTTATTTACCGAGCACCGCCATGAACTGCGAAAGCCAGGCGGGATGGGCGGGCCATGCGGGCGCCGTCACCAGCTTGCCGTCGGTCACCGCCGCATCGATGGCGATATCGGCATAGGTGCCACCTGCCAGCTCCACCTCCGGGCGGCAGGCGGGATAGGCCGAGCAGGTGCGGCCCTTGAGCACACCCGCAGCCGCCAGCAATTGCGCGCCATGGCAGACGGCCGCGACAGGCTTGTCTGCCTCGAAGAAATGTTTCACCGCCGCCAGCACGTCCGCATTGAGCCGCAGATATTCCGGCGCACGGCCACCCGGAATGACCAGCGCATCGTAATCCGCCGGTTTGATATCGGCGAAGGTGGCGTTGAGCGCGAAATTATGGCCGCGTTTTTCCGAGTAGGTCTGGTCGCCCTCGAAATCGTGGATGGCCGTGGCGATGGTCTGGCCCGCCTTCTTGCCGGGGCAGACGGCGTGCACCGTGTGGCCGACAGCGAGCAGCGTCTGGAACGGCACCATGGTCTCGTAATCCTCGGCGAAATCACCGGTGATCATCAAAATCTTCTTCGGCATGTCTGCTCCTCCCGTTTTCGAATGCCTTTGGGCACCCTAACAGGAGGGATCGAGATGCGGGTATTATGGCAATACTACATGCCCGATAAAGGTGATATCAGCCGGCCGGCGGCTCCGGCCAGCGCCGGACGCCACCACCCCAATCCTCGAAAGACTTGGACAATTTGAGCACGAATAGATCCTGGTAACGCGGACCGACGATCTGCAGGCCGATGGGCATGCCGGATGCCGAGAAACCGCAATTGATCGAGGATGCCGGCTGTTCCGACATGTTCCACGGCACGGTGAAAGCGATATGCTCGAAGGGGCGTGCAGGATCGTTGGTGGGAGAAGCCCAGTCGGCAGGATAGGAGACGATGGGGTTAACGGGTGAAATCACCACATCAACGGACTGCATCAACCGCCCGCAAACTTTACGCATTTCCATGGTCTGGTTGAAACCGAAAACGGCACGCGCGCCGGAAACATCAGCACCCTTTTCCGCCCATTCGTGAATATAGGGAAGGATCGCGGCACGACGATCCGCGCTCAACGCCACCATGTCGCCCCAGAACTTCGCCCGCCAGAAATCATCCAGCCCGTCGAGCATCTCACGCGTCAGCACCGGCTCGACCGGGATCACAATGGCGCCGGCCGCCTCGAACAGTTTTGCAGCCGCGACAACGGCGTCGCGCACCTCTTCGTCCAGCGGCAGGCCGCAGCCCGCATCCAGCATCAGTCCGATTTTCAGGCCTTTCATATCAATATCGAGGTCCATCCAGTCGATGCTGTTCGGCGGCAGCGATGTGCCGTCGCGCCAGTCCGGCCGCGAAAGCGTTGCCATGGCATAAGCCGCATCAACGACCGTGCGCGTCATCGGCCCGGCACAGCGGCCGGTATAATAGGGATCAACCGGGATACGACCCTGGCTCGGCTTGAAGCCGAAGAGGCCCGTCCACCCCGCCGGCAATCTTACCGAGCCGCCAATATCCGTGCCGATATGCAAGGTGCCGTAACCCGCAGCACCGGCCGAAGCAGCACCGGCGCTGGAGCCGCCGGGATTCTGGGTGGGGTCCCACGGGTTGCGGCTGAGCTTATGGAAGCTGGAAAGGCCGGAAGAGAGCATGCCGTAATCCGGGCACGTCGTCTTGGCATAGATAATCGCACCATCCTCACGGCAACGGGCGGCCACCGGCGCGTCTTCAACCGCGGGCACAAGCTCCACCGCCCTGGTGCCGAGCGGCACAGGATGGCCTTTCGTGGCGATGAGTTCCTTCAGCGAGACCGGAATTCCATCGAGGGCTCCCAGCGTTTCACCCTTTTGCCAGCGCTCCGTCGAGGCCAGCGCCTGCCTGCGCGCATCCTCCGGATCATAAGCGTAAAGGGCGTTCACGATAGGCTCGAATGCCTCGATACGCGCCTCCACCGCCTGCCAATATTCCGA
This sequence comes from Agrobacterium sp. 5Ca39, assembly GCF_055382365.1. Classification (NCBI taxonomy): domain Bacteria; kingdom Pseudomonadati; phylum Pseudomonadota; class Alphaproteobacteria; order Hyphomicrobiales; family Rhizobiaceae; genus Agrobacterium; species Agrobacterium sp. 5Ca39. The sequence continues at coordinate 1,504,380 of NZ_AP026437.1, forward strand.
TGGCGAGAGTTTCTTTTCCCGGTAAAGCGCCAGAATTTCGAGCGTGTTGAGGTGTATGAGATCGGTCATGGCATCGTCTCGTCAGAAAAACAGGAAATAGGGGCGATATCGGCTTGAAGCGGTCAGCTTGTATCGCGCGGGTCCAGCAGGTCGCGCAGGCCATCGCCGAGAAGATTGAGGCCGAAGACGGCGAGCGCAATGGCAAGGCCGGGCATGATGGCAAGCCAGGGCGCCGCGCCGAGATAGGTCTGGGCGTCCGCCAGCATCCGCCCCCAGGTGGCGGCCGGCGGCGGCATGCCGAGACCGAGGAAGGAAAGGCCTGCCTCCGTCAGTATTGCCAGGCCCAGCTGGATCGTCACCTGCACGATGATCTGGTTGGAAATATTCGGCACGACGTGCAACATCGTGATCTTGGCGCGGTTCTGGCCGATGCTGGTGGCGGCGGTGATGTATTCCCGCGCCCAGATTTGCAGCGCAGCGCCAAGCGTCAGCCGCGCAAAGACCGGCACCATGAAGGTGGCGATGGCGATGATGGCGGTAAAGCGTCCCGTGCCGATGAAAGCACCGAGCATCATGGCCGACAGGATGGGCGGCACGGCGAAGATGATATCGCAGATGCGCATGACAACGGTTTCGGTAAAGCCGCGCAGCGCCGCGACCGTGACGCCGATCGCCGTGCCGATAAAGGCGCCAATGGCGACGGCGGCAATGGCGGTGGAAAGTGAGTTCCACGCACCGGCCATCAGCATGGAGAGCACATCGCGGCCGAAATGGTCGGTACCGAGACCACCGTAGACGAAGGGCGATTTCAGCTTTTGGACGATCTGCATCTTGGTGGGCGAAACCGGTGTCCAGACCAGCGACAACAGCGCGACGGCGACGAGAAAGGCCGTGACGGCAATACCGATAACGAAGGCCGGGCGGCGGCGGATAAATCGCATCATCGCGCACCTGCCCGCAGTCTCGGGTCGATGAAGAGATAGGCTATATCGACCACGAAATTCATGATGATGACCAGCGCCGAGAAGAACAGCACGACGGACTGCATGACGACGATATCCCGCTGGGTCAGCGCCTGATAGGCAAGCCGGCCAAGGCCCGGCAGGTTGAAAACGTTTTCCACCAGCACCGCACCCGCAATGAGGAAGGTGAATTGCAGGCCGATCATGGTGACGACGGGTATCATCGCGTTCGGCACCGCATGCCGCCACAGCGCCACTCGCTCGCTCAGGCCCTTGGCCCGGGCGGTGCGCACGAAATCCTCGTTCATCACTTCAAGCACGGCGGAACGGCAGACTCGGGTAAGAACGCCGGCCTGCGACAGTGCCAAGGCGACCGCCGGCAGGATGAGCGCCGTGAGACCCGCTGCAAAGCTTGGCGACCAGCCGGGAAAACCGCCCGCCGGCATCCAGCCGAGCGTGGTGGAAAAGACGATGATGAGCAGCAGCCCGACCCAGAAGCCCGGCACGGCAATGCCCACATGGGAAAACAGCCCGGCCGCGAAATCCAGCGCCCCGTTGCGGTTCCTCGCCGCCGCTACGCCGAGCGGGATGGCGATAGTGACGGACAGGCAAACGGCCAGCAGCGCAAGCGGCAGCGTCACGGCCAACCGCTCGACGATCAGGCCCGCCACCGGCACGCCATAGGTATAGGATTGTCCGAGATCGCCGCGGAAGACGCCAGCAAGCCAGTGGATGTAGCGCAGCAGCAGCGGCTGATCGAGACCCATCTGCTTTTGCAGTGCGGCCAGCGTATCCGGACTGGCCGAGGTTCCCAGCATGATGGCGGCCGGATCACCCGGCAGCAGGCCCATGACAAGATAGATGATGAGCGAGACGGCAAACAGCGTGATGACGAGGCTTACGAGACGCCGGATGAGGACGGCTAACATCTGGCATCTGCTCCTTGCGATACTTTACCCGCGACGGCTGGAAAGCTCCACACTCTCCCGTCATGCCGGACTTGATCCGGCATCCAGCCGACGCGCGTCTGCGCGGCGGAGGGAGCCTTTTCAGCCCAAGGACTTGGGCTGGCTGGATGCCGGATCAAGTCCGGCATGACGGAAGACATGAGTATCGTCAAACGTCACTCTTCCCAATGCACATCCGTCAGCACATTCGAGGGAATGGGCTCGTTTTCCCACAGCCCTTTCACCTTCTTGTCCCAGACCCCGAGCTTCGGCATTACGAACAGAAACAGAGCCGGCACATCTTCGGCGAGGATTTTCTGGGCGTCGCCATAAAGCTTTTCCTGCTCACCGGCATCCGCCGTCTTTTCGACGCTGGCGATGACCTCGTTGAAGGCCGGGTTCTTGTAGTTGAAATAATAGGGATCACGGGAGTAGATATCGATATCCATCGGCTCGGCATGGGCGACAATGGTCATGTCGTAATCCGCACCCTTCAGGACATCCGCCACCCATTTGGCCGGAAATTCCGTGGTCTCGATGGTCATGGTCACGCCGATTTCAGCCAGCATCGCCTGCAGGATTTGCGAGGTGCGCTGAGCATAGGCCATCTGCGGGGCCTTGATGGTGAAGCTGAAACCGTCCGCATACCCCGCTTCGGCAAGCAGCGCCTTGGCCTTATCGATATCATAGGGATGAACGCCCGTCGTATCGATGTATCCGCGATCATTCGGCGTATAGTGACTGCCGATGGCCGTTCCGAAACCGGACCATGCACCCTCGATGACCGTGCCACGATCCACCGCCATCATCAGCGCCTGGCGCACGCGCTTGTCGCTGAAGGGCTTGCGGGCGCTGTTCATGCCCGCCACGACCTTCAACTCGGTATTGCCGACGAAGGTGCCGAGGCGCGCATCGCCGTCAAACGAGCTCATCAATTCCGGCGCACCGAATTCCGGGAAGGCGTCGATATCGCCGGATTTTAGCGCCGCCGCCTGCGCCTGCGGATCGGAAACGAAACGGAACGTCGCCTTTTCCAGCTTTACCGACACGGCCTTGTCCCAATAGGCGGCGTTCTTCTGCAACTCCACCTTGTCGCCCTTGGCCCAGTTCACGAATTTGAACGGGCCGGTGCCGACGGGCGTGGTGCGGTTGGTCTCTGCGCTCTTGGGCGCGACCATGACGGAGGCAGGCCAGCCGAGCCAGTAGATGAGGCTGCCGGCGGGCTGCTTCAGCTTCAGCACCAGCGTGTCGGCATCCGGGGTCTCGATGCTGTCGATCGCCGCAAAGAAGCGTTTCTGCGGATTGACGGAAGCTTCACCACGCGCCCGGTCCAGCGAGAACTTCGCGACGGAGGAATCGAACGCCTCGCCGTCATGGAAGGTGACACCCTTGCGCAGCTTAAAGGTGTAGGTCTTGCCATCAGGGGAAATTTCCCAGCTTTCGGCGAGCTGCGGCTTCACCTTGCCCTTGCTGTCGATGGTGACGAGACCTTCGAAAATATTCTGCCAGGTGACCTGACCGATGGCGACGGGAGCGGCAATGGTCGGATCGAGACCGGTCGGCTCCACCGTCATGCCGAGCGTCAAAGCGGTTTTCGCCGCAGCTTCGGCCTCAGCAATCGAGAGCGGCAGAAAGAGCGCCGTGCCGAGAGCAAGCGCCAGCGCGGTACGGCGCGAGAGCTTCGCCGCCTGCGAAAGATAGGTACGTGGCATCCTTTAGTCCCCTGTCTGGCGGCCGGGGCATTTTTGCCCTTCAAAAGACCACCCGTTGCAAAAAGAGTGTCATGTTGCAGGCGCACACACAATCATGATTTTTGTGTGCTCCGTGTAGCTGAAATGGCTACACGGGAATGCGGGTGAAAATCAACCTTGGTGGGCAATTCCGGGAACGTCTCCGGTTGCTCGCCCCGCCGAGGAGAAGAAACTACCCTGCCGTCGCCTCACGCATGAAACGCTCGATGAAATCGGCAAGCTTGGAAGCTGCGAAGGACAATTGCCTGTCGGGCGCTACACAGAGGTCAATCTGGGTGTGGATACCCTTCTTGCCCGAGAGCGGAACGGCGACCATCTGGCCGCTACGGATTTCGCGCGCCACCGAAAGCGCCGGCAGCAGCGTGGCCGCGGCGTGACCCAGCACCAGCTCTTTCAGCATTTCCAGCGAACTGGTGATGAAAACGGGGTCAAGTTCGATATCCGCCTCGGCAAAAAGCATATCGAAGGCCTGACGCGCGGCAAAACTCTTGTCCGGCAAGGCAAGTGGCAACCCGGCCAGTTCCTTCAGCGACACCTCCGGCTGACCGGCAAGGGCATGACCGGCGGGAAAGATCGCATCGTAATTGATGCGCGTGCGCGAGCGCACCTTGACCCCGGAGACCTTTGGCGCAAAAAGGCTGACGACGAGGTCTGCTTCCGCAGCCCCCAGCGCTTCCATGGCTTGGCGCGCACTGGTGATATGGACCTCGAAACGCAGCTTCGGATACTTGAGGCTGAACTGCGCCAGCACCGGCGCCAGAAGGTTGGCCACTGTCGCGCCATTGGCGTAAATCGTCACCCGGCCGCGCTGCAGGCCTTTCAGATCGTCGATCAGCTGGTGCACATGGTCGAGTTCGCGCAGCGTCTTGCCGGCGCGGGCGGCCAGCAGCTCGCCCGCCGCCGTCAGCTTCACGCCACGGCTGGAACGCTCCACCAGGGGCGAGCCGAAATAATATTCGAGATTTTCGATCTGCCGGCTCACCGCCGTCGGCGCCACATTCAGGTTTTCCGCCGCGGCGCGCATGGAATTGGTGCGGACGAGTTCATCGAAATACATCAAGGCGCGCAATTGCATGGGTGGTACCTTGTTCGGGTGGGCTGGTGTGCGGCTCACCATATCATCGCAGCGTCGCGAGAGAATACTTCACCCGGAAAGATCGCTCGTGAAAGTAAAGCTCGCCGCTTGTTTCTTCTCCCCGCCGGGGAGAAGGTGGCGCGCAGCGCCGGATGAGGGGGCGACGGTGGAGATATACGGAGAGCTTGCCCCCTCATCTGCCCCGTTCGGGGCATCTTCTCCCCCTCAGGGAGAAGAAACGGCCCGCACCCTCACGCCTTTACGGACGCTTGAAACCCTCGCTCGCCACCAGCAGCTGCCTCGTATAATCCGCGCTGAACTCGCGGCTTTCCAGCGCCTCGGCCTCCAGCATTTCCACCACCTTGCCGCTTTTCATCACCGCCAGACGGTCGCACATGTGGCTGATGACGCCGAGATCGTGGCTGACCATGACGAAGGTGAGGTTACGGTCCTTGCGGGCCTGTTCCAGGAGGTTCAGGATTTCAGCTTGAATAGACGCATCAAGCGCCGAGGTCGGCTCATCTAGCAGCAGGATCTTCGGCTCAACGATCAGTGCGCGGGCAATGGCGATGCGCTGGCGCTGGCCGCCGGACAGCTGGTGTGAATAACGGAAGCGGAAACCGGAACCGAGACCCACCTCGTCCAAAGCGCGGGCAATGCGCTGTTCGCGATTGTCGAGACCGTGGATGACGAGCGGCTCGAGCAGCAGCGCATCCACCGTCTGGCGCGGGTGCAGTGAACCGTACGGGTCCTGAAACACCATCTGCACATCGCGATAAAAGCTCTTGTCGCGGTGCTTGCCCGAATAGGAGCGCCCGGCCACCATCAACGAACCTTCATCGAAATGGTTGAGGCCGGCGATGGCGCGCAGCAGGGTCGATTTACCGGAACCGGATTCACCGACGATACCGAAGGATTCACCCTCGGCCACATCGACGCTGACGCTGTCGAGCGCGATGTAACCGTCGAAATCCACCACCATGTCTCTAATGGAAAGAACTGTGCTCATGCGCGCCACTCCGGCTTGCGTTCCAGAACGGGCAGCGGATGCCGGTGGCCACCAATTTGCGGCAGACAGTTCAACAGGCCCTGCGTATAGGGATGTTTCGCTTCCTTGAGGTTAGCGGAAGCAAGCTCCTCCACCACCTTGCCGGCATACATGACGAGAACCCGGTCGCAGAAGGAGGAAACGAGCCTGAGATCATGGCTGACGAAGATCAGCCCCATGCCGCGATCGCGCACCAGCTTGTCGAGAATATCGAGCACTTCCAGCTGCACCGTCACATCGAGCGCCGAGGTCGGCTCGTCGGCGATCAGCAATTCCGGACCGCAGACGAGCATCATGGCGATCATGACGCGCTGGCCCATGCCGCCGGAAACTTCGTGTGGAAAGAGATCGAAGACGCGCTCGGGATCACGGATCTGTACTGCCTCCAGCATGGCAAGCGTGCGCTGGCGCGCTTCGCTGGAGCCAATCTTTTCGTGGGTACGCAGCGTTTCCATGATCTGGCGGCCAATGGTCATGACCGGGTTCAGCGAATATTTCGGATCCTGCAGGATCATGGCCATACGTTTGCCGCGCATGAGCCGCCGCTCTTTTGCCGATGCCTTGAGCAGGTCGATATCGCCGAAACGCAGCGTATCGGCCTCGATCCGGGCATTTTTCGGCGTCAGACCCATGATGGCGCGGCCAGTCTGCGACTTTCCGGAGCCGGATTCGCCGACAATGCCGAGGCGCTCGCGCCCCAGCGTGAAGGACACGCCGCGCACCGCCTCCACCAACCCGGTGCGGGTCGGGAAGGAAACACGCAGGTTCTCAACCGTCAGAAGAGACGCACTCATTGGCCCGCCTCCTTGGGATCAAGCGCATCGCGCAGACCGTCACCCAAAAGGTTGAAACCGAGGCTGACGATCAGGATCGCAATACCCGGCATGGCAGCCACCCACCATTGATCGAGAATGAAACGCCGTCCCGACGCGATCATCGCGCCCCACTCCGGCAGCGGCGGCTGTGCGCCCAGGCCAAGAAAACCGAGGCCCGCAGCAGTGAGGATGATGCCCGCCATATCGAGCGTGACACGCACGATCAGCGACGACATGCAAAGCGGCATGACGTGTTTCAAGACGATGCGGAAGGGTGACGCGCCCATGAGCTTCACGGCAGCGATGAAATCGGAATTGCGGAAGGTCATGGTTTCGGCACGCGCGATGCGCGCATAGGGCGGCCACGAGGTGACCGCGATGGCGAGCACCGCATTTTCAATGCCAGGCCCCAGGGCCGCTACCAGCGCCAGCGCCAGAACGAGCTTCGGAAAAGCGAGGAAAATATCGGTGATGCGCATCAGAACCGCATCCACCCAGCCGCCGGCATAACCCGAGACTGTGCCGACGATGAGCCCGATGGGTGCGGCGATGATGGCCACCAAAAGCACGACGAACAGGGTCAGGCGCGACCCGTGGATGAGGCGCGAGAGAATATCACGGCCCTGATCATCGGTGCCGAGCAGATAACCGGCAGTGCCGGGCGGCAGAAGCCGGGCATTGCGCAGATCGCCCTGCACCGGATTATGTGGCGCCAGCACATTGGCAAAAATCGCCACGAACAGCAGCGCGATGATGATGCCAAGGCCGAGCAGCGCCAGCCGGTTTTCCGAAAAGCGCCGCCAGATCACATAGGCGCGGCCAAGCCGTGCCTGCCTGCGCGAGGCCGGCCGGTCGGAGAGCAGCCATTCGCGGCTATAGGGTTTGAGTGTATCGGTCGAAATCGTCATCGGCTGCGCGTCCTTGGATCGAGCGTCCGGTAAAGCAGATCGGAGAAGAGATTGATGCCGACGAAGATGGCGCCGATCACGATCGTGCCGCCGAGAACGGCGTTCATATCCGCATTCTGCAGGGAATTGGTGATGTAGAGGCCAAGCCCCGGCCAGGCGAAGATGGTTTCGGTCAGCACCGAACCTTCCAGCAGACCGGCATAGGAGAGCGCAATCACGGTTACCAGCGGCACGGCAGCGTTGCGCAGCGCGTGGAACCAGATGATGCGCGTTTCCGAAAGCCCCTTGGCGCGGGCCGCGACGACATATTCCTGGGCGAGCTCATTCAGCATGAAGGAGCGCGTCATGCGACTGATATAGGCCAGCGAGAAATAACCGAGCAGCGAGGCCGGCAGGATGATGTGGCGGAAAAGATCCCACAACACGTCCCATTGCCGCTGCCAGATGGCGTCGATCAGGAAGAAGCCAGTGACTGGCGTGAAGGTGAATTCATAGACGATGTCCATGCGCCCGGGATAGGCCACCCATTGCAGCCGGGCGTAAAACACCAGCAGCGCCAGCAGGCCGAGCCAGAAGATCGGCACGGAATAACCGATGAGGCCGATGACACGCACGACCTGGTCGGCGAAGCTGCCGCGCTTGACGGCCGCGAGAACGCCGAGCGGAATGCCGAAAACCGCGCCGATGATCGTTCCGATCGTGGCAAGTTCGATCGTCGCCGGAAACACCCGCTTGATGTCCTCCATCACAGGATTGGTGGTGAGGACGGAGGTGCCGAAATCGCCCGAAAGCGCCTGCTTCAGATAGATAAAGAACTGCTGCCAGAGCGGCAGGTTGAGGCCGAGCTGCTCACGGACGCGCTCGACCACATGCGCAGGCGCGCGGTCGCCGACGATCGCCAGTGCGGGATCGATCGGCACCACGCGGCCAATGAAAAATGTGACCGCCATCAGCCCCAGAAAGGTGGTGATGACGGTGACGGCGAAGCCGAGAATGGCCTTCGCGCGGGCGTTGGCACGGCGTTTGCCCTGCCTCGCCCGGCTGTTTGCTTCAACGATGCTCAAGAGACCGATCCTTCCGGATCATTCCTTGGAGATCGGATAGACATAGTTGGTGTCGAAGCTCGGTCCGAGCTTCAGGCCCTTGAGCTTGGCGGAATAACCGGCCACTTCCGTCTGCTGGAAGATGATGACGAAGGGACCCTTCGCCAGAACTTCCTTCTGCAGGTTTTCATAGATGGCGGCGCGCTTGGCGCTGTCCTTTTCCAAGAGAGCAGACTGGGTTTCCTTGGTCAGATCAGGAACATCCCAGGCGTTACGCCAGGCCAGCGTCTTGTTCTTGCCTTCATCCGAATTGTCGTAGTTGATGGTGAAGGTTTCCGCATTCGAGTTCGGGTCGAAATAGTCCGAACCCCACTGGCCGATGTAGATATCATGCGTGCGGGCGCGATATTTGGTCAGCGTCTGCTTACCGTCGCCGGGGATGATTTCGAGTTTGATGCCGGCCTGTGCCAGCGTCTGCTGCACGCTTTCGGCAATGCCCGTCACCGGCTGGGTGTTGCGCACATCCATGGTGACGGTGAAGCCGTCCTTCAGACCGGCCTTGGCGAGAAGTTCCTTGGCCTTGGCGACGTCAAGCTTGTAGGGGTTCTCATCAAGCGCGCCAAGCTGGCCCTTCGGCAGGAAGGTCTGATGGACTTCGCCAATGCCCTTGATGATCGTCGCGCCGATCGCGTCATAATCGACGAGATATTTGAACGCTTCGATGACCTCAGGCTTCTTCAGGTTCTCGTTCTTCTGGTTGAGGCTGAAATAATAAACGGTGCCCTTGGGCGCGGAGGTAACGGCAAGGCCTTCCTTCTTGGAAACGGCTTCCATATCGCCGGGCTCAAGGTTACGGGCAACATCGATATCGCCGTTTTCAAGCGCCAGACGCTGGCCGGAGCTTTCCTTCATGTGACGATAGACGACCCGCTTCAGCTTCGGCTTCTCACCGTAATAGTTCGGGTTGGCCTCCAGAATGACGGCTTCGTTGGCCTTCCAGCCAAGGATCTTGTAAGGGCCGGAACCGGCATAACCGGTCTTCAGGAATTCGTTGCCGAAATCCGTGTCGTATTTGTAATCGGCGCTCGGCGTGACCGACTTCGCCTTTTCGGTGATGAGCTTCTTGTCCACCACCGAAGCGACGGTTGCGGTGAGCACGTTCAGCACGAAGCTCGGCGCATAGGGCTTGTCGACGGTCAGTACGAAGGTGTTCGCGTCCGTTGCCTTCGCCTTTTCGGTAACGTTGTCGCCCTTCAGGCCGAACTGCGTCAACAGGAATGCCGGCGACTTGTCGAGCTTGACGGCGCGTTCGAAGGAGAAGGCAACGTCATCAGCGGTGACCGGATTGCCGGAGGCGAATTTCAGGCCGGATTTCAGCTTGAACGTATAGGTCAAGCCATCCTCGGAGGTCGTCCAGCTTTCGGCGAGATCACCGACAACCTTGGACGTGTCGTTGAGATCGATGGAAACGAGCTTGCTATAGGTGTTGCCGGTGACTTCAGCGGCAGACAGTTCGAAAGCCTCACCCGGATCGAGCGTGATGATGTCGTCGATGGCGAAACCTTCCACCAGCGTATCGGCCGGCGTGGCGGCAAAAGCATGCGGGGCAGACAGCATCATCAGCGACAGGGCAGCGCTGGTGCTGAGGATACGCATGGATTTGTTGAGCGATTTGATCATAGGATCTCCCCTTTTGTTATGAGATTGATTTGGTTCGCTTAAACTGTTTATCAGGCCGCTTCGTGCCAAGCCTGGGACAAGACGCGCAGCCAGTTTTCCCGGCATATTTTAGCAAGTTCTCCATCACCGTAGCCCGCCGATTTCAGCGCCGCAACCAGATTGTGGTTGCCGCTGGCATCAGCAATTCCGACAGGTACCGTCGCGCCGTCGAAATCCGATCCGAGCGCCACACAGTCGATGCCCATACGCTCCACCATATAGTCGATATGGCGCACCATATCGGAGAGCGGCGTATCGGCGATATCACGCGCATCGGCACGCAGCATGGTCACGGCGTAGTTGAGGCCAACCAGCCCGCCGCTTTCCTTGATGGCATCCATCTGCCTGTCAGTGAGATTGCGGGCGACCGGAGTGAGCGCATGCGCATTGGAATGGCTGGCGATCAGCGGCTGGTTGGTGGTCTTGGCCACATCCCAGAAGCCTTTTTCGGTGATATGCGCGAGATCGATGAGAATGCCGAGGCGGTTGCATTCCTTCACCAGCGCAAACCCGGCATCGGTGAGACCGGGCGCGGTATCGGGCGACATGGGATAGGAGAAAGGAACGCCATGGCCGAAAATATTGTGCCGGCTCCACACCGGGCCGAGCGAACGCAGACCCGCGGCATAAAATACTTCCAGCGCATCGAGATCGGCGCCGATCGCCTCGCAGCCTTCCATATGCAGCACGGCGGCGAAGATATCCTCGGCAAAGGCCTTGCGGATATCCGCCGTGGAGCGGCAGAGCCGCCACGCTCCAGCGCGATCGAGCCTCAGCGCAATCGCCGCCTTTTCCATCGCGATATCGAGCGAAGGCAGTCGCTCGAGCGGCGTGGCGAGCGGCGTATCGTAATGGCCGTTCTCGTCCGGTTCCTGCAGAATCAGATCGCCGGACGGGATATAGATGGCGCAGATACCGCCGCCGAGCCCGCCTGCCCGTGCGCGCGGACCATCGATATGACCTTCCCGAGTGCCGTTCTTGAATTCGGCCACGGGATCAGCACCGGCCTTGCTGTTGCGCCACAACCGAAGCAGCACATCATTATGACCGTCAAACACTGCATGCATGGGAAGAAATTCCAGTCATCGAAACAATAAACGGGGCAGGCAGACGCCGGGATGACACCACGCGAAAGCAAGCCGGCGCGTTATCAGCCGACCGCTATTGTCTGTCAGCCGCGATCTTAGGACGATCTATTCGAGCTTCGCAAGATACAAATTAGGCAGCGGTAAATTTATCACCACTTGCCTTTTGACGGAATTTGCGCTTCGTCAGGCGCGCCAGCCATCTTCCGCTTTGGTCAGCAGCGGCGTCGCAAAAACACCCCTCACCCGCTCCGGCCATTCCGGCCCGAAAGCGGCGATTTTTTCCCGCCAGCGATCCGATTGCAGCATGGCTGCGCCGATGACGGCGGGGTTGATGCCGGAGGCGGTGAGTAGCGCAAGGCCCGATAGGATGGAACTGCCGCTGGAGATCACGTCATCCACCAGCGCCACCCGTCTACCCTCGATGAGCGGCAGCATGCGCGGATCGACATAAAGCCTTTTTTCCTGCTTCGTGGTGATGGAGGACATCGGCACCGACAGCTCCTCCAGATACCAGAATTTGCGCGAGGTGCCGAGCGGCACGTAACGGGAATGGCCCAGATGGCGGGCAACGGCGGCCGCAAGCGTCAGGCCGAGCGTCGGCAGGCCGATAACGACATCCGGCTTGGAGGGAAGAAGCTTTGCGGCAAGATCGGCGGCCAGCGCCTCCAGAACCTCAAAGGAAGCCTGGTTGACGATGAGCGATGCGAGTGCGTGCTCTCCGTCCGCAAGCGGCCGTATGGGCAGACAGATCTGCCTTCCATCATCCAGTTCCGCCGGAAAGAATGTGGAATATGCGCCTGCTGTTTCGAAGCTCCGGGGCGGATGGATCTGCTGCCAGAACTCATGCGGCGTTGCGGGAGACGGGGCGATGGCGGGCGATGCTGGTGACGGCATCTGTTTTCCTTTCAGAACGGAGATGGCGCATGGCGGAGACGGTTTTCAGCCACGCCAATCCCGTTCGGCAGATTTATCATTTTAGCAACCACAGAGACGCTGCGGGTTCATTTCATTGGCTTTTTCCGTTAGAAGAGAAAAAAGCAACAGGCATTTGGACAAACCCACCTATGACGCGGGTTTTTCCCACATTCAAGGACAAGCTTCCCATGAGACTCCTGGACCGGATCGGCGAGGACCTGCCATTCCTGACGGAACTCCGTCATGATCTGCATGCGCATCCGGAACTGGGTTTCGAAGAGGAAAGAACGAGCGCCATCGTCGCCGATCTGCTTGAGCGCGCCGGGCTGAAGGTGCACCGCGGTCTCGGCGGCACCGGCGTGGTCGGCACGCTGCAGGTGGGCAACGGCACGCGCAGCATTGGTCTTCGCGCAGACATGGATGCCCTTGCCATGCCTGAGGTCCCAGACCGCCCCTACAAATCGAAATTCCCCGGCAAGATGCATGCCTGCGGCCATGACGGCCACACCGCCATGCTTCTGGGTGCGGCGCGTTACCTCGCAAAGACCCGCGATTTTTCCGGCACCGTGCATTTCATCTTCCAGCCGGCCGAAGAAGGCCGTGGCGGCGCAAAAAAAATGGTCGAGGACGGGCTTTTCGAGCTGTTCCCCTGCGATGCGGTCTATGGCCTGCACAACATGCCGGGGCTGGGCATCGACGAAATGGCGGTGGTGGAAGGACCGCAGCTTGCCTCGTCGGACAGCTGGCGCGTCACCTTCAAGGGCGTCGGCACCCACGGCGCGAAGCCGCATCTTGGTCGCGATCCTGTAACGGCGGCCGGCACCTTCCTCGCCTCGCTGCAAACTATCGTCGGCCGCGTGGTCGACCCATTGCAGCCGGCCGTGGTCAGTGCCTGTTCGGTGCGGGCAGGCGACCCCAAGGCACTCAATGTGATCCCAGATCTCGTCGAAATCGGCGGTACCGCGCGCGCCTATGCGCCTCAAGTGCGAGACCAGCTCGAGGCGGAAATCGGCAGGCTGGCCAAGGGCACGGCGGCAATGTTCGGCATCGAGGCAAATTACGAATTCATCCGCCGCATTCCGCCCGTCATCAACGACACGGACGCGACGAAACGGGCGCTCCGGGCAGCCAAAACCGTCTTCGGCAACAAAGCGCGCACCGCCTTTCCGCCCTCGACCGCCGGCGACGATTTCGCCTTTTTCGCGGGCGAAGCCCCGGGCTGCTATGTCTGGCTCGGCAACGGCCCGGCGGTGGACGGCGCACTGCACCACAACACCTCTTACGACTTCAACGATGCGGCCATCGTGCCGGGCGTAGCTTTCTGGGCGACGCTGGTGGAGCAGGAACTGGCGGCGGAGTAAATCCATCTTGTTCCCTGCTGTTTTTCGACCGGCAACGTCTCAGACACTTGTGGCGAATCATCGGGCGCGGTAGCTTTCAGACACAGGCTGGACCCACGCCTCCCCCCTCCTTTCGGGGAAGCATTCGACATGCTGGGTAATCTCATCATCGAACCATCTGTTCGGGCATTCGCATAAGGAGGGATTGCGTTTTGAACCCGCAATAGAGGTTTTGTGATGAAGCTTTCCACCCCGATTTTCCAATTGAAGCGACGGGCCAAACTTATGGTCCGGAATAATGCCATTCCCCTTCACGAAGCGCTGGACCAGATCGCGTGCGAGGAAGGATTTGCAGCCTGGAGCCTGCTTTCCGCTCACGTTGCGGCTGGCTCTTTGTCCAAAGACCTGTTCTCGCGCATCGTGAATGGCGACATGCTCCTGCTCGCCGGCCGGCCGGGCCAGGGCAAGACAGCGCTTGCTTTTGAGCTTCTGCGGGCGGCAGCCGAAGACGGACGGCAGTCCATTTTATTCACGCTCGAAATGACCGAGCAACAGGTACGAAAACGCACCGAGCAACACGCAGGCGCTCAAAGAGAAATCGAGATCGTGACATCGGACGAGATATGCGCGGACTACATGATCCGTTACCTCTCTCCAGCCAAATCCGGCACCTTCGCCGTAATCGATTATCTGCAGTTACTCGACCAGCAGCGCCAGAAGCCGGACCTGTCGCAACAAGTCACCGTTCTTGCAGAATTCGCAAAAAAGACTGGCGTTATTTTCGCTTTCATCTCGCAGATTGACCGCTCATTTGATCCGCAAATCAAACGAGTTCCCGATATGCGCGATATCCGCCTTCCCAACCTGCTTGATCTGGGCCTCTTCACCAAAGCCTGCTTTCTGCATAACGGCGAAGCGCAACTTCACAATGTGAACTGAGACGCACGGGCTGCTGCGACGGTGCCGTCGCGGCAGCCCGTGGCGTTAGTACCCTAAAACCGCCATCACCGGGCTCTCCATCACCTGTCCCGTCAGCACGTCGGCAATGCCCATATCCGTCTGGTGCGGGCCGATATTGCAGGCGAGCGTGGCCCCGAAGCAGGCCTTGAAGACGAGATAGGGCGGCTGCCATTCCACCACCCTGCCAACGGCTTCGCGCAGTTCCTCGAAAGCCTTTGCAACATCTTCAAGTGCCGCATCGGAAACGAGGCCGGAGAGCGGCAGCGGCAGAAGTGCAGTTACCTTACCTTCGGAGGCGACGGCCATACCACCGCCTGCCGCTATCACCGCATTGGCGGCGAGCGCCATGTCTTCCTCATTGCCGCCGAAAACGGTGAGGTTATGGCTGTCATGCGAGACCGTTGTGGCGAAGGCGCCGTTCCAGTCTCCCCAGCCGGTGAGGAAGCCAGTGCGGGTGACCGGTTCGGACTTGCCGTGGCGGTGGGTGACGGAGATCATCGTCGCACCTTCGGGCGGAACGACGAAACCACCTCTCACCTCGGCCTCCACCTCGCCCCATTGCGTGAAGCGCGGGCGGTCGATGGTGGCGAGGCGCACCCTCGCACCTTCGGCAGCAATCCGAAAATCTTCGGTCACGCGCAGCGGCAGCTTCATCGAGCCTTCGAGCGCCGTCATATCACAGGCGGGCACGTCCACAAGCATATGTCCGCCTTCCGCAACCGTCCTGCCCCCGGCAAGGACGTAACGGGCGGCAAAACCGCTCAGGTCCTCGAAGATAACGATATCGGCGCGACGGCCGGCGGCGATGAGCCCGAGGTCAGGACGCCCAAGCCTTTGGGCGGCATTGAGCGTTGCGGCGCGCAGTGCCCATTCGGCTTTCAGGCCATAACGGACAAGGCGGCGCACCACATCATCCAGCCCGCCGCCATTTAACAGGTCGTCCGGGAAGACATCGTCCGTGCACAGCGTCACGGTCTGCGGCAGGTGGCCCAGCGCGTTCAGCGCTTCCACGAATTCCGGCAGCAGGTGGTCATGCGAGCCGCGCAGCTCGATGGTCATGCCGGCCCGCAGTTTCGCCATGAGGTCTTCGCCCGAGACCAGCTCGTGATCGGACGAGACGCCCGCCGCCATGAAGGCGTTGAGATCGGCGTCCTTGAGGCCGCGCGCATGGCCGCAGACCAGTTTCTCCGAGGCAAGCCCGGCCTGTACGATGCCGCTCATGCGCGGATCGCGCTCGATGACGCCGCGCATGTTCATGATTTCCGCGACACCGCCGACCTGGTGCCATGACAGGATATCGGCGAGAATGGCGGCGTCGAAATCAGCTCCGCCGCGTTCCAGCCCCGGTGCGGAAGGCACGCATGAGGGCGCCAGGAGAACGGCACGCAGCGGCAGGTTTTCGACGGCCTTCGCCGCCCAGCGCACCCCTTCGACGCCATGCACATTGCCGAACTCATGCGGATCCCAGACGATGGTGGTAACGCCGCGGGCGACAACCGCTGCCGCATAGGCAGCCGGTGTGACCATCGAACTCTCGATATGCATATGCGTGTCGATCAGACCCGGCGAGACATACCCGCCGGCCGCATCGATGATTTTTGCAGCATCTTTGCGGCTTGCCGGTTCGTGCACGCTGGCGATCAACGCACCGACAATTCCGATATCGGCGGGGCGCAGCTCACCGGTTACCACATCCACCAATGTTGCACCGGTGATGAGGATGTCGAAAGGCGCATCGCCGCGTGCGGCGGCAACGGCGCGGGCGCGGAGCGCATCATCGCCGAGATCGGCAGGTTCGCATGTGGTGAGGTTCGCGTTCATCGGGCGGCCTCCCGGCGCAGCGCCTCAAGAATAACCGTCCTCGCACCGTCGGCATCCAGCGTCTCAGCAAAATGCGCGTTGAATGTTTGCGCTTTCTCCGCACGCGGCTCGACCACCGTTCTGCCCCGCGTCAGCGTCGCCTGAAGCTCGACATCTATCCGCGCGTGACGCCAGCCGATTAGGCCAGAGGCGGAGCCCGAGGCGAAGGCAACGGCAGCGACGGGATCGTAAAGCGCCATGCCTGGTCTGCCGCGACGGGTGGCGATGCCGATGAAACCATCAAGCAGATCGGCGATCAGCCAGGCATTCCTGCCACCCGCTTTGCGGATCGGCAGCACATCGGCGGGCGAAGCGGTAACCTTGCGGCAGGCGTCCAGATCGACCATACGCAACGGCAGGCCATGGGAAAGCACGATGGCCAGCGCTTCCGGATCGGCAAAGGCGTTGAATTCGGCCGAGGCCGTGTGATTGCCGCTCGTCACGCCGCCGCCCATCCAGGTGAGGTCGGAAATTCTCGTGGCAAGATCAGGCCGGGCGAGGCACAGGGCGGCAATATTGGTGAGCGGACCAAGCGCGAGAATGCGCCTCTCGCCCTCCCCCTCCAGCCAGGCGCAGAGAGCGGCGAAGGCATCGCTTTTCGGCAAGGCCGCGGCATCCGGCAAGCTTTGGCCGACGGTCGGGATGCCGTTTTCGCCCAGAATGCACTGCGCCGTTTCAAGTGCACCCAACACCGGCATGGCGCGGCCCTGATGGATCGGCATCGACCAGCCAAAAGCGGCAACCGCACCCGCGGCATTGCCGCAGACGGCCTGAAGCGTCGCATTGCCGAAGACCAGCGAGATGCCGTCTATGGCGAGACCCGACGATTGCACCACCAAGATGGCGGCGATATCGTCAAAGCCCATATCGGTATCGATCCAAACACCCATGATCAGTTGAATACCTTGAGGCTCGCCGCCTTTTCGACCGGCAGGTCGAAGGCAAGCGTATCGCCGATTGCGTGGGAGGTCAGGGCCGCGTCGGTTTCAGCCTTGATGGGCCCGAGCGGTGTGTCGAGCAGATATTCGCGGCTGTTGCCGGCGAAGGATGTGCCGCGCACGGTTCCCTGGAAAGGACCTGAACCGAGGGTGACCATGCGCGGCCGCCAGGCCAGTCCGGATGCTGAAAGGACTGGTCCGGGAAGCGGTGTTGTGCCGTTGGCTGTTTTCAAAGCCCCGCCTTGAAGGGCGAAGATGTTTTCGAAGCCGACGAAGTCGGCCACGAAGGCGGAAACCGGCGCGTTGTAAATCTCTTCCGGCGTGCCGATCTGCTCAATCTTGCCGCCCTTCATGACGACAATGCGGTCGGCAAGCGCGAGCGCCTCGATCTGGTCATGGGTGACGAAGATCATCGTGACACCGGTTTCCTTCTGCACGCGCTGCAGTTCGGTCCGCATTTCAAGACGCAGGCGGGCGTCGAGATTGGAGAGCGGCTCGTCGAGAAGCAGCACTTTCGGTTCCATGACCATGGAGCGTGCCAATGCCACGCGTTGCTGCTGGCCGCCCGATAGTTCCGCCGGCTTGCGTGAGGCGAAATTGGACAGGCCGACCGACTTCAGGCCGGAGGCGACCTTGTCCTCCAGCGCCTTGCCGCTCATTCCCTTGAGTTTCAGGCCGAAGGCGACGTTTTCATAGACCGTCAGATGCGGGAAGAGCGCGTAGGACTGGAACACCAGCCCGACGGCGCGTTTGTTGGCCGCGACACGGGTAATATCGGCGCCATCGAGATTGATCCGCCCGGCAGCCACCGGCATCAGCCCGGCGATGGCGCGCATCGTCGTGGTCTTGCCGCAGCCGGAGGGCCCGAGAAGCGCGAGCAATTCGCCCTTGCGGATATCGAGATCGAGATCCTTGACGGCGACATTGCCGCCATAGGCGAGCGAGATTTTTTGGAGCGAAAGATAATTTGCGTCAGACATAACGGGAGAACCCCAGGAAACGTTCGGCCATGAAAACGATGCCGATGGAAAGGAAGGCGAGCAGCGAGGAAAGGGCGGCCACGGAAGGATCAAAGACGATTTCCATGTAGCCCAGCATGTCGATGGGTAGCGTGCGCACGCCGGGACCGGACAGGAACAGCGACACAGGCACCTGGTTGAAACTCGTCACGAAACCGAGAATGAAGGCCGACAGGATGCCGCCGCGGATATTCGGCAGCACAACGCGGAAAAATGCGCCAAGCCGCGACGAGCCGAGCAGCACCGCCGCCTCCTCGATATCGGAGCGCAGATTGTTGAGGCTGGCTGAAACCACGCGCACCGCATAGGGCAGGATGAGCGCGGTGTGGGCGAGAAACAACGCAAGCGTGATGCCGATGCCGAAGGGCACGACGAAATAACGCAGCAGCGCAAGACCCACGATAATGCCCGGCACGATGATCGGCGCGGACACGATGGTGCGCACCGTCTCGCTAAAGGGCAGTTTGTAGCGCGACATGGCGTAGGAAGCGGGAATGCCGAGGATCAGCGCCGTGAACGTGCCGCCGATGGCAAGGAACATCGACATCGCAAAGCTCTCGCGGAAGCTTTCGACCGTGAAGACCTTGGCGATCCACTTCAGCGAAAAGCCCTGCGGCGGAAAGGCGAGCGTATCCCCGGCCGAAAACGAGGCCGCAACGATGATGAGAAACGGCCCGATGAGGAAGCCGACGACAAGCAGAAGCGTGAGCGGAATGAAGAGCTGCCGGGTCATTTCTTGTTCCTCGCAGTGGCGATGCGCTTCAAGAGGATATTGGCGGCAAAGCTCATGACAATCAGGATGAAGGCGATGACGCTGGCGGCGACGAAATTATTGGAAACCGTGACCTGCTGGTAAAGCAGGGTTTCCAGCATCAGCACCTTGGACCCCCCGAGAATGGCGGGCGTGATATAGGCGGTCAGCGAACCGGTGAAGACCAGCGTGCCACCGACGACGAGCCCTTCCCGGGTGAGCGGCAGGATGACCTTCCAGAACACCTGAAACCAGTTGGCGCCGAGAACGCGGGCAGCAGCGATTGTATCCTTCGGCATGTTCTCCAGCGCGCTGATGAGGGAGATTATCATCAATGGCAGGAACAATTGCAGAAGGCCGATGAAGACGGCCGTTTCGGAAAACAGGATGCGGATTGGCCCGTCGCTGAGGCCCACCGCCTGCAGCGCCTGGTTGACGATGCCGGTTCTGCCGAGAATGACGATCCAGGCATAGGTGCGGGCGACCGGCGAAATCATCAGCGGCAGCACGACGAGGTTGACCACATGGCCCTTCCTGGCCGGCGACAGGTTGACGATGGCGAAAGCCGCCGCGTAGCCCACCACCGCCGAAACGACGGTGACGAGCGCGCCGAGCTTCAGCGTGCGCAGGAAAACCGTCTGGTTCAGCGGATCGGAAAAGAAAGCGCCATAGGCCGACAATGTCCAGCCGTCAGCGGTGCGAAAGCCTTCCGACAAAAGCATGAAGACCGGCACGAGAAAGACCGCCGCCGCGAAAATTGCGGCGGGCAAGGCAAGCGCCAGCGCTTCGGCCCGGTTCTGAAACATATGGCATTCTCCGGTCTTGAAATTCCGCCGGCTACGTTTGGCGGAGGACTTGTTCATTTGGCGTCAGTGGGTGCCAGCATATCGATCTCCCCCCTTGTGGGGGAGATGTCCGGCAGGACAGAGGGGGGTGACGTGCGCCAGCACGTAACCCATTCCCGCCCCTTCGAGCTTGTTACTGCCCCACCTTGGCGTTCCACTCCGACAGCCACTTGTCGCGGTTATCGAGCGTTACGTCGGAAGGAATGAGCTGCAGGCTGCGGGCGGTTTCATCGCCATAGGTGATGTTGTTCGCCACCTCGTCGGAAACCTTGACTTCCCTGTTGGTCGGGCTGTCCACCAGCTTTTCCGCCAGCGCCTTCTGGACGTCGGTCGAGAGCCAGAAATCCATGAATTGCAGCGCAAGGTCCTCGTTCTTCGTGCCCTTCGGTACGACGAGCACGTTCATGCCGCCGGTCTGGCCTTCCTTGGGCGTTGCCCAGGCGAGCGGCAGGTCGAGCTTGGTGAAAGGCGCCCAGGAGAAGCGGCCGATCGGCGCTGCCCAGATTTCCTCCTGCTGCATGAGCTGCACCAGCTGCGAGGACTTGACGTAGAAGGTGACGATATCGTCCTTCTTTTCGCCCACGGCCTCGATGGCGCCGGCAAGATCGGGCGTGTCCTTGCCGATGGCCTTGCCCAGCATGTAAAGCGCCGGCGGGCCCTGGTTGGTGGTGACATTCGGGAAGGCGACGTGGTCGACGATACCGTCCTTCAAAAGATCGGCCCAGCTGTCGATCTTCATCTTGTCGGTGCGGTAGACAATCGACGTGGCGTAGAAATTGACGCCGACGCTCATGCCATCGCCATTCGGGTCCTTGGCGATGTCATAGAGCTTTTCAATATTCGGAACCCTGGAAGCATCGATCTTCTGGATCAGGTCCTTGCGGGTGGCCGACAGCGCATCGGCCATGGAGACGATGGCGAGATCGACGACCGGGCTGGCCTTGTTGGCCTCCATCTTGGCCAGACGCTCGACGCTGTTGCCGGTCTCGACGACGAGCTTGCAGCCGCATTTCTGCTCGAAGGGCGTATAGACCAGTTCCTTGAATTCATCCTGCGCGAAGGCGTAGACCGAGATCGTCAACGTCTTGTCCTGGGCCTCAGCGGCTCCCATCGTCAGCATCAGGGCGGTGCCCGATGCGAGAATGATCTTTTTCATGGTGTGAGTTCTCCTGCTGTCGTGTTCTTGGCTTCAATCGCATCATGCTTTGTCTTGCCGGTGGAGCCGCGCATGATCAGCGCCATCGGTACTTTCGAAACATCCGCCGTGACGTCGACGGCGGCCCCGTTTTCTCCGGCGCCATCGATCGCGCGCAAAAGCGCGCCAACGGCGAGATCGGCGATGCGGCCCATATCCATGCGCATGGTCGTCAAGGGCGGGGTGACCACGGCAGAAAAGATAAGATCGTCGAAGCCGGTGACACTCGCCTCTTCCGGCACCTCGATTCCCGCGCGCTGCAATTCGGTCAGCACGCGCAGCGCGTGCAGATCGGATACGGCAGCAAAGGCCGTGAAACCTTCGGCAACTTTCTCCGCAAGGCCCAGCCGGCAGCCCGCGCCACCGGCCTTTTCAATGCCATCGATCCAGAGCGTCTGGGCCAGGCATGTTTTGCCGAGACCATCGCGAATGCCGCCGAGACGGTCATTCTGAACATTGGAATCCCTGTTCTTGCCGACCAGCACCACCTTGCGATGGCCGAGGCTCGCAAGATATTCACCCACCTGCCGGCCGCCATCCCAATGGTCGGCAGCAACGGTATTTCCCGGTGTCGACGGGCTGTCGATGACGGCCACCGGGCAATCAACGCCGGAAATGCGTGTGCCACGTCGGGGAACGACCACCATGCCGTCCACCCCGCGCTCGATCAGCCGGTCGATCGCATCCGTCTGCATGGCGATCTCACCGCGCGCATCGGCGATCAGCACGCCATAACCCGCGTTGACAGCCGCCTTCTCGATGGCCTGCGCAATCTGTGGAAAGAGAGGATTGGCAATATCGGGCAGGACGAGCCCGAGAACGCCCGATCTGCCGGTGCGAAGCGCCCTGCCCGCCGAACTCGGCACATAGCCCAGCTCGCTCGCCGTCTTGCGGATACGTTCCACCAGTTCGGGCGAAACGCGGCCCTTGCCGGACAGCGCATTGGACACGGTTGCCACCGACACGCCGAGTGCCGCTGCTATCGCGCTCAGATTGGTGGCAGGTCGTGACGACGCCATAATGGTCCGGAAGGGCTGATTAAACGTTTAATCACGATAATCGAGGCGCGAACCGCTGTCGAGTCCTGCGCTGGCAAAATAGGGCGAAAAGCTGGGCACAAAGGTTAAATGCCCGAAAAAAGAGCGATTATTTTTACGCGCTCTGGGTACTGGCTGCGCGATAAGCCTCCACCTGACGCACCAGCCAATCTCGAAACAGGACGACCGGGACGTGGTTGGCGCGTGAAAGCGGGGCCACCGCGTAATACGAGCTCGGGCTTCTGGCCTGATGATCGAAGGCTTTGACCAGCTGCTTCGATTTCAACTCGTTATCGATGAGGAAGAGCGGCATCAGCGCGACGCCGAGGCCGGCGATGCAGGCCTGCGCAACGCTGGAAAACTGTTCGAAGCGCATGCCCTGCGGCAAGACGAGTGACAGGCCGAGGCTTTCGAACCAGTGGCCCCATGCGCCCGGCCGCGAGGCCATGTGCAGCAATGGCAGGGCAGCGATGTCTTCTCCCTTTTCCACCGGATGGGCGCTGAGGAACTGCGGGCTGCACACCGGCGCCACCATTTCATGCATCAGAAAGGTGCTTTCCGCGCCTGGCCAATCGGCCTGGCCGATATGGATTGCCATATCCAGCTGCTCACGCTCGAAATCGAACTGGCCGATGCGGGTCGCAAAATTGATGGTGATCTCCGGGTGGTTCGCCACGAAATCCGGTATACGCGGCAGAAGCCAGCGGGTGCCGAAGGTGGGCAGCATGGCGAGGTTCAGCGTATTGCCATGCGTTTTGGTCATGATCTGCAGGGAGGCTGAGCGTATCTCGCCGAGCGCTGCCGCGATCGATTTTGCGTAGACCTGCCCCTCCGCCGTCAGCGCCACGCCGCGTGCGCCGCGGTCGAAGAGCCGCACGCCAAGCTGTTCTTCCAGTGACATAACCTGCCGGCTGATTGCCCCCTGCGTCAGCGCCAGCTCATCTGCGGCGGCGGAAAAGCTGCCGAGCCGGGCAACGGAATCGAAAGCGGCAAGCGCACTTGTGGATGGCAGGAGTTTGCGGCTGAGAGATGTCATGAGCCATTACTATATGTAATGCAAAAATGAGTAAACATGGCTTGTGCCATCCGTGCTGAATACGAATAATCCGGCCAGCAAATCCGGAGGCATAAAGTGAGCGAACGCGTAGCATTCAATTGGCAGGATCCTTTCCTGCTCGAAGACCAACTGACTGACGACGAGCGGATGATACGCGACGCCGCGGCCGCCTTCGGCAAATCGGAGCTTCTGCCGCGTGTCTCCGAAGCCTATCTTTCTGAAACCACCGAGCCGGAACTGTTCCGCCTGATGGGCCGGCAAGGCCTTCTCGGCGTTACCCTGCCGGAAGAATATGGCGCGGCGAATGCGAGCTATGTGGCCTATGGTCTCGTCGCCCGCGAGGTGGAGCGGATCGACAGCGGTTACCGCTCGATGATGAGCGTGCAGTCCTCGCTCGTCATCCACCCGATCTTCGCTTACGGTTCGGATGAGCAGAAGAAGAAATACCTGCCCGGCCTCGTCTCGGGCGAACTGATCGGCTGTTTCGGCCTCACCGAGCCGGATGCCGGCTCCGATCCGGGCGGCATGAAGACCCGTGCTGAAAAGATCGAGGGCGGTTATCGTCTGCGCGGTTCGAAAATGTGGATTTCCAACGCACCGATCGCCGATGTCTTCGTGGTCTGGGCCAAATCCGAAGCCCACGACAACCAGATCCGCGGTTTCGTGCTCGAAAAGGGCATGAAAGGCCTCTCAGCACCGAAAATCGGCGGCAAGCTTT
This sequence comes from Agrobacterium sp. 5Ca39, assembly GCF_055382365.1. Lineage (NCBI taxonomy): Bacteria > Pseudomonadati > Pseudomonadota > Alphaproteobacteria > Hyphomicrobiales > Rhizobiaceae > Agrobacterium > Agrobacterium sp. 5Ca39. Next base: position 1,528,371 of record NZ_AP026437.1, read on the forward strand.
CGCTGCGCGCTTCCATAACAGGCGAAATCGTCATGGATGGCGTCGAAGTCGGCGAAGACGCGCTGCTGCCCAACGTGTCCGGCCTGAAGGGCCCCTTCGGCTGCCTCAACCGCGCCCGCTACGGCATTTCCTGGGGCGTCATGGGCGCTGCCGAAGATTGCTGGTTCCGTGCCCTGCAATATGGTCTCGACCGCAAGCAGTTCGGCAAGCCGCTTGCCGGCATGCAGCTTTACCAGAAGAAGCTCGCCGACATGCAGACCGAGATCGCGCTCGGCCTTCAGGCATCGCTGCGCGTCGGCCAGCTGATGGACGAGCACAAGATGGCGCCGGAAATGATTTCCATCGTCAAGCGCAACAATTGCGGCAAGGCGCTGGATATCGCCCGCCAGGCCCGCGACATGCATGGCGGCAACGGCATCCAGATCGAATATCACGTCATGCGCCACGCGCAGAACCTCGAAACGGTCAACACATATGAAGGTACGCATGACGTGCACGCGCTGATCCTCGGCCGGGCCCAGACGGGCATTCAGGCGTTTTTCTGAGGGTTATGGACCGTAGCGGTTCCGTCAAGAAAGAGGCCTCCGAAGATCGCTTCGAAGGCCTTTTTCTTTTCGAGCTCAGGTGACGGCTCAGAATGTGCCGCGCACCCCGATGCCGAACATGCGCGGTTCGGTCATGCTCGCCTCGATGCCGCCGATGCCGCGGTTTTCCTTCATAAGGGTCGGCGCGCGCTCGTCGAAGACGTTCTTGACGTAAGCGTAGAACTCGAGTTCGTCCTGGAACTTGTAGCTCGCCCGCACATCGGCGATCGTGTAGGGATCGATCGCATAGACGGCCTTGTTGTCCGTATCGGAATAATAGCCGTCGAGATGGCGGACCTGCCCGGACACGGTGAACTTGTCCGTCACGTCCCAGCTTGCGCCGACGGTGAAGCTGTATCCCGGCGACTTCGCGAACTCCTTGCCGACATAGGCGGCATTGCTGGAAATCTCGTCGATCTTCGTCTTCAGCAGACCGGCGCTGGCTTTCAGCGTGAGATTGTCGAGCACCCGATAATCCGCGCCAATTTCCAGACCATAGGCATGGGCTTCTTCTGCGTTAACGGTGTAGGATTCGCTGATGCCGGTGGAGACGACGACGGGTACGTTAAACTGGGCGTTCTTCATGTCCATGTAGAACAGATTGCCGTTTACCGTCAGTGCGTCATCGAGCAGGCTGGCGCGGGTGAACACTTCGTAGTTCCAAATGGTTTCCTTGTCGAAGCTCCGCCATTTGCTGGTGGTCAGGTCGAATGCGACGCCGCCGGGATTGTAACCGCGGCTGACAAGACCGCCGACAGTCCAATCATCATTGATGGCATAGGCGAGAGACGCCTTGGGAAGGATTTGAGAGAAGGTTTCGTCATAATTGACTGAACTTCTGCTGGTGGCGCTGAGCGTCCGGTAACCGGCGCGCTGAATCTGGTCCTGCTGGTAGCGCAGGCCACCCGTCAGGGTCCACTGGTCGGTCAGCCGATAGCTCAGCTCGCTGAAGAGGCCGAGATTGTCCTTGGTGTCGCTGAAGCGAGAGGTGCCGCGCAGATAAAGCACCTCGTCGGCTTTCGTGTGCGCATAAAAAATGCCGGCGACACCGCTCAGAACATCCTCCTGATCGCCGAAGGTGACGCGCGTTTCATGCGACGTGTTCCTGAGATCGACATCGGCGTCGCCGTTGTTGGCGATGCCGACCCGGCGTTTGGCGGTGGAGTCGGAAAACTGGGTCTGGTTGAACAGTTTCACGCCGTTCTCGAAATCGTAATTGATGTCGAGAATGCCCGTATTGGTATACTGGCTGAAATTCGGCATCGTCGTGGTGATGTGGTTGAGATCTTCGAAGGGACGCGACGCCGCTTCCTGGCTTGGCCGGTTGGAGGCGTTGTAGGAATAGGTCAGCTTTGTGGAAAGACCGGGAATTTCAGACGGTTCCCAAAGAAGCTTGAAGCGACCGTTGAATTCCTTGAAGTTTTGGTCCGTTCCCTCATGCGCAAAGGCGGAATTGATGTAATCGATGAAGGTATCGCGGCCGGAATAATCGATCGCCATGCGCGCCGCCAGCTCGTCTTCGATCAGCGGGCCGGAAAAGGCGAAGGAACCACGCTTCTGGTGATAGTTGCCGATTTCCGCCTGATAGCTGGCTTCCGGCGTAAAGGTCGGGTCCTTGGTGTTGACAAGGATGGCGCCGGCAATGGCGTTGGCGCCCTGCGAGGTCGTCTGGGGCCCGCGGAACACCTCGATGGTGTCGACATCCCATATGGACGTCGCCCCGTAGATGAACTCGTTATACCCGAGATAGTGACCGTCCACATTGATCGTCGCGCGCGGCACCGTACCGGTGAAGAAGGCGATGGAGCCGGTATTCGGGCCCTGCGTGTCCTGTCCGCGAATGATGGGGGCACTGACATTGTCGGTGTAGACGACGTTCGGAATATCCTTGATCGCTTCGGATACGGTCGAATCGCCGGTCTTTTCCTTTTTGATCTCCTCGGCGGTTTTGACTGACACCGACGAGGCCGTGTTCTTCATGTCGCGCGCCACTTTTTCACCGGTCACGACAATCGGCTTCAACACGGTCGTCCCTGCTGTATCAGCCTGCTGATCCTGACCGACAACCGGCGTCACGAACAATGTCGCCAACGTCAGAACACTGACCCCGCTCATCAAACGGCCGTTAGAGCTAAACCCCATCATACACCCCAAATAAACATGAGTATTAAAGTCATATTCAAGTAACGGAAGCGTTTTCCGTTTCGCAATAGGGAATGCGTTCCGTATTGCGGACAAGCAGGCTTCCGTAACGGGATGTGCCATATTTACAACAAAGTTTAAGGGGCCGCCTTTTCCGCCATGGCAGCCCGGCCGGAGAAGTCATTGAAAAGGCTGAAGACAGCCATTCCGATTTTCGTCGCAATGCGTTAGGCATTCTCGAAAGAGTGGGGCACGACCTTGAACGCCATGGATGACGAAACCGAAGAACGGCCGGAAAACGAAGGTGAAAAGCGCTCGGCGCTTATTCAATCCGTATCGATTGCGGCGCGGTTTCTTAATCTTCTCTCCAGGTCCGATACGGGGCTGGCGCTGGGCGAACTTGCTAAACGCGCCGGCACCGGTCGCTCCACCGCGCATCGTTACATGCAAAGCCTCGTGCGGGAGGGACTGGTGATACAGGACCCCGCAAGCGGCAGTTACGATCTCGGCCCCGCAGCGCTGGGCATCGGCATCAGCGCCCTCCGACGAATCAACCCGGTCGAAACCGCCGGACGTGAGATGAAGGCGCTTGCCGCGCAAATCGGCGCCAGCTGCGGCGTGGCGATCTGGACCGAGCGCGGCCCGACCGTGGTGCGGTGGGCGCGAAGCGCCAGCTTTTCCATCAGCACCGTCGCTCTTGGCGATGTTCTGCCGCTGGACAACAGCGCCTGCGGTCTGGTTTTTCAGGCTTATCTGCCACCGGACAGGGTGGCTGCCGTGCGCAGGCTGCAACCACCCGCCTTTCGCGGCTCTCCTCCTGCTGCCGGCATTTTCGAAACCATCCGCGAGACGGGCGGCGCCGAACTCAATGAACATCTGTTCTCCGCCCTGACGGGCAAGGCGGCGCCGGTTTTCGATGCCCAGGGCGAACTCTGTTGTGTCGTCACCACCGTCTCCTTCGTGGCTACCGCCGAAGCGGAACGGCATTTTTCGCGACTGATCGAGGCCGCCCGGCAGGCAACCGCCGAATCCGGCGGCGGCTAGACACCTTCGGCCAGATGCTCCGCAAAGGTGCGGCCGGAATAGGCGGTGCGGAAAAGCCCGGCATCGGCGAGTTTCGGCAGCAGCCGCTCCAGCACCAGCCGCATGGATGCCACCGAGCCGCCGGGCACCGCGACAAAACCGTCGATTGCCCCTGCGGCCGCCCATTCACGGATGCCCTTAAAGGCATCTTCAACGGTGCCGACGATCTGCCAATGGCCGGATCCCATCACCTCCGGCCGCCGCAGTAATTCCGCGACACTTAGCGTCTCCCGCTCAATCAGCCTGCGCAGCAGTCCGGCATGGGTGCGGCTTCGCGGTTTTTCGGGCGGCGGCGGCAGGTCGGAAGCGGTGACCACCCGCGTGAGCGGCCAGTCGGTGAGGTCGAGGCCCGTCATGTCGAGAACCGACGCCAGGGTGCGGGCGCGGTTGGCGCGGGCATGGGTCTCAGAAAAGAGTTCAAGCGCCTCCTTGCCGCTATCCGCCAGATATAGGCTGAGGCCCGGCATCAGCTTCACCCCGTCAGGCTCACGGCCATGTCCTTCGGCGCGCCGCCGTAAGTCCGCCCTCAGTTCGATGGCTGCCCGCATGTCCGGCGTGGAAGCAAAGACTGCATCCGCCACCGAAGAGGCGAAATCGCGCCCCTCGGGAGACGCACCGGCCTGCACCAACGGAATGCGGCTGGCGTGGGCTGGCAGGTTGAGCGGCCCTTTCACACTGAAATGCCTGCCCTCATGCGCTACCGGGCGCACCAGCGAGGAATCGGCAAATCGCCCGCTTTCCCTGTCGAGTTTAAGGGCTTCATTTGGAAAACTCGCCCAGAGCTGCTGCACGACCTGCGTGAATTCGGCGGCGCGTCCATAACGCTCCTGCGGTGACGGCATTTCTCTCAGGCCGAAATTTTCGTGCCCCTCAAGTGCCGTGACGATGTTCCACCCGGCCCTGCCATTGCTGAGCCAGTTCAACGACTGAAGCTGGCGGGCCACCACATAGGGCGGCAGAAATGTGGTCGATACGGTGGACAACAGGCCGACATGGCTCGTTTCCCGCGCAATGGCCGAAAGAAGCATGGTCGGGTCCATGCTGGCAAATCCGCCGCCGGTTTCCAGCCCCTCGGTGCGGAGGAAAAGCGTGTCCGGCCGGAACACGAAATCCACATGCGCAGCTTCCGCGCGCTGTGCCAGATCGACGAAATAATCGCTGGAAAATACCCGATTCATATCGCTGTCGGCTCGACGCCATGCTTCGCCGCTGAGCCAGGTTGGGGCCAGCGACATGCCCACATGAAGTTTGGCTGCGACTGACATGATGCACCTCGACTGAAATATCCGGCAAGAAAACCGCGCGTTGAATCGGCAAATTTCGATTTGTGGAGAGTTTTACTATAGTTTAGTGTCGCTTCAAGACCAGAGTGTCGCGCCCGTCGGGAAGGAGCCCGTTTCCCGCAGGTTCGATGTTAAGATTCAAAGACTTATAATCCTCATGTGGCGTCTCGACGCATGAGCGCATGACTAACAGGAGTTGTATCCGGTGCTTGACGCCACGGACCTTCACGCCAGCTATGGCCACGTTCCCGTCCTGCGAGGGCTTTCTTGCCGCTTCCACAGCGGTCGCGTCACGGCGCTGGTTGGCCCCAATGGCTGTGGCAAGTCGACGCTGTTGAAAACCATCATGGGTTTCGTGCCTTTGACATCGGGCGCGATAAGGCTTGGCGAGCGTTCGCTGGGCGACATCGGACGCAGGGATCTCGCGCGCCGTATCGCCTATCTGCCGCAGGAATGCCATTGCCCCGACTATATGACGCTCGGCGAGTTGATCGAGCTTGCGGGTTATGCACGCTACGGCCTTGCCGGCGGCCCGAGCGAGCGTGACCGGGCGCTTTTCGCCGGGGCGCTGAAGACAGTCGGGCTGGAGGACAAGGCGAGAGCGCAGGTCAACACGCTTTCCGGCGGGCAGCGCCAGCGCGCCTTCATCGCCATGGTGCTGGCGCAGGATACGGACGTGATCCTGATGGACGAGCCGGTCAACCATCTCGACATGAAATATCAATATGCCGTTCTTGGCCTTGTGCGCGAGCTGACCGACAGGCACGGCAAGACCGTTATCGTCGTGCTGCACGATCTCAACCTCGCCGCCACTTTCGCCGACGACGTCATCATGCTGAAGGCCGGGCAGGTTCTGGCATCAGGGCCGGTAGCAGACACGGTCACACCCGAAAATGTCGCCGAAATCTTCGACCTCGAAGCCGATATATTTTCCAGACAGGGGCGTCTCATCTGCGTGCCCCGGCTGGAACGACAGGAACAGGCCATTCCGGCATGATCGCGAAAATAACGCTGATCCTTGCCGCGGCGCTGTTGCTGGCCGCCATCCTCGCCGTCAATCTGTTCGTCATGTCCGGCGACATGCCGCCTGCCGAAGTCATGGCGACACTCTGGCGCGGGGAGGCCGACAGCTATGAACAATCGGTGCTCCTCTATCAGCAAATTCCACGGTCGCTGATCGCCATCTATGTGGGCGCCACAACCGCCGTCAGCGGCTGCGTGCTGCAGGGGCTTGCCCGCAATCCCCTCGCCTCGCCCTCGACCCTTGGGCTGAATGCCGGAGCGACGCTTTTCGTGATCGCCGGCGCGCTGCTGTTCGATCTCTCTGCTGAGGCACAGGGCCTTGCCGCGCTTGCGGGCGCCGGCTTCGGTTTTGCCGCCTGCTTCGTTGTCGCGCGTCTTGCCGGGCGGGTGAACGATCCGCGCGGTCTGTCGCTCATCCTTTCCGGAGCGCTGGTTTCCATGCTGCTGATCGGCGTGACAAACGCCCTGCTTCTTTCCAACCCCACGCGTCGGGCCGAATTCCTGAGCTGGGTTGGCGGCAATATCAACCATGTCTATATCGAACGGCTCACCGATTTCTGGTGGATCGGCGCCATTGCAATGGTGATTTTGCTATCGGTCGCGCGGCCGCTGACGCTCGTTCTGCTGGGCGCGGAAAAAGCCGCTTCCGCCGGCGTGAATGTCACGCGTATTTCCCGGCTCGCACTGTTTGCCACCATGCTGGCGTCAGGCTCGGCGGTAGCGATCTGCGGCCCGATCGGGTTCGTCGGCCTTATAGTGCCACATATGATCCGGCCGCTGGTCGGCGTGAATTTCACGCTTGCTTTGCCGGCCTCCGCGCTTGTCGGCGCGAGCATCTGTGTGCTCGCCGATCTTGGCGCGCAAACCCTGTTTGCGCCCTACGTGGTCAATACCGGGCTGTTCATGGACCTGCTTGGCGGCCTCGTTTTCATCGTCATCGTCAAGCGCCTCTATCTGTCGCCTTCGGCAAGGGGGTTATCGTGAAACGGGATTTCGCCACAGACGGGAAAGCCGTTCTCAGGCTGCCCGGCGGGCTGCAGATCGGCATCGGCAATCTGACGGCCGGCCTGACGCTGGTTGCGCTGGCGTTGACGATCGCCGCCGTGTCCGTCAGCCTCGGCAATACCGAAACGGGCCTTATTGATCTCCTGCACGGGTTTGCCGGCGGGCATCTCGGCGATGATCAGGCCTATGCGCTGTGGACGGTACGGCTGCCGCGCATCCTGCTCGGCTTCATGGCTGGCTGGAGCGTGGCGCTGGCAGGCGCGATGCTGCAATCCGTCGCGCGCAATCCGCTCGCCGATCCCGGCCTGTTCGGGCTGAGCCAGGGGTCGATGACCACCATCATGCTGCTTCTGGTGCTGGTGCCGACGGCCCCCAAGACGCTGGTGGCTCTTGCGGCTGTCGGCGGAGGCCTGGCCGTGGCCTTCCTTCTGATCGCGCTTGTCGGGCGCGAACGTTCGAGCGGCCTTGCCATATTGCTGATGGGCATCGCAATTGAGGCGGCGCTTTCCTCTGTCTCATCGGTGCTTCTGCTCTATACGCCAGCCGAAACCTCGCTTTCGCTGGCGGACTGGATGGCCGGTTCGCTGTTTCAGGCAAGCTGGCCGACCATCATCGTTTTTACTCCCCTCTTTGCAGCAAGCCTTGCCGGCATTTTCCTCATTGGCCGGGCGCTTGCCGTCTTCGATCTTGGCAGCGAGATGGCCATGGCACTCGGAGAAACCGTCAGGCATTCGCGACCGCTCGTCATTGTGTTTGCGGTAATTCTAAGCGCCTCCTCCGTTACCGCCGTCGGCCCGCTGACATTTCTCGGCGTCATCGCCCCGCATCTCGCCACCTTCGTTTCGCCCGCCGTCGGCCGCGCCAGGCTTTTCCTGTCGGGGCTTACCGGCGGCATTCTGGTGGTCGCCGCCGATACGCTCTCGCGCGGGCTGGTGGCGGATGTGCCGATGCCGATTGGCCTTGCTCTGACGCTGATCGGCGTGCCGCTCTTCATCCTCACGCTGCGCCTGCAGGCGTTGCGCAGAACCAACGCTCACTAATATATCGAATAAAGGGAATGCCATGCGAATTGCCATCCTCGTCGCCGCACTTCTGGCCGCCGGAACGAGTCTCGCCGCCGAGCGCAGCGTGACCGATGCCGCCGGCCGCACCGTCACCGTTCCGGAAAAGCCGCAGCGCATTGTCGTCATGCACGAGCCGCTTCTGGGCGTGCCGCTGATGGATCTTGGCGCTGATGTGGTCGGCGCCTATGGCCGCAACAGCGACGGCAAATTCGCAACCGCCGTCGATTTCGTTGATACCGTTCTTGGCGAAGGCCACGCGAAACCGAAGGGTTTCGGCGCTGTCGGCCAAATCGACCTCGAAAAGCTGCGGGCGCTGCGACCGGACCTCATCGTCGCCACGGAAATGGACAGCGGCAAGGCCGAACAGCTCTCCACGGTCGCACCGGTCTATCTGCAAAAGGCAAGCGCCGGCAAAGCCTATGGCTTCAGCGTGGAGGAAGACCTTGCAGGTCTGGTTGGGCGAAGCGATGTCTTCGCTGAGCGTCGGAGGACCTATGACACCAAGCTCGCCGCCGTCAAGAAGACGCTGGGTGAAGATATCAACGGCAAGACTTATCTCGCGATCCTGCTGACGGACCAGATCAACGCCGTGGGGAACATGTCCGGCGCGGTGCAGGCAATAGAGGATCTCGGTTATGTCAGGTTGAAGATCGACAGTACCGCCTCTTCGGGCGGAATGGGCTCGACCCTTATGATACCGCTGAGCGCCGAAGCATTCGGCAAGCTCAATCCCGATCTGCTTGTGGTGATGAACAGCTATACCAGCCCAGCCCGCGGCGAGGCGGGAACCCGCGCCGCGCTTGAAAAGATCATTCCCGGCTGGGAGCGTTTCGTAAAACCGGCACGCGAGAAAAGGATTGTTTTCCTCGATTCCACCAGGGTGACGACGCCTTCCATTCCGAGCGCGCTCCATACATTGGATGAAGTGGAAAGCTGGGCAGGCCGCCGCTGACCACCTTTCTGCCCGACAAATCCCGGCACGATCACGTACCGGGCATAAACTTGAGTTTTCGAAGAAACTTATATTGCCGGGGCGGAAACCGCCTGTTATGGTCCGCGCATCTTGACGCAACGACGCCGGAATATCGCGCCGGACGAGAACCCCAAAGCGCGATCATCCGGCACGCCGACCCGGGACAGCGAGACCGCCGAACCCGTCGGCGTCATCCCAGGAAAGACAGCAGCATGAGCATGCCAGAAACCATGGATTCCGCCCTTCCGGACCGCACTCCCAAACGCCACCGCCACGCCGTGACGCTGCGCGCGCTGGACGTGGCGCGGACCGAAAAACTCAGCCGATCCATGGTACGCATCGTGCTGACCGGGCCGGAACTGGAGGGCTTTACGAGCCTCGGTTTTGACGACCACGTCAAAATGTTCTTCCCCCAGCCCGGCCAAACCGAACCGACCCTGCCGGTGATCGGCCCGAACGGCATTGAATTCCCGGAAGGCGCGCCGCGGCCGCTGGCGCGTGACTACACGCCGCGCAGCTTCGATGCCGAAAAAGGCGAACTCGCCATCGATTTCGCCACCCATCACGATGGCCCGGCCAGCAACTGGGCGAAGAACGCGAAAGTCGGTGACAAGGCATGGATCGCCGGCCCACGCGGTTCCTTCACCGTTCCCTTCACCTATGACTGGCACCTGCTGATCGCCGACGATACCGGCCTTCCCGCGCTGGCACGGCGACTGGAGGAGATGCCTGCGGGCACACCCGTCGTGGCGCTGATCGAAGTCGAAACGGAGGCGGACCGGCTGGAGCTCGTAACCAGGGCGGACGCTTCGATCGTCTGGATAACGCAGAGGCCGGACAACGGAACCGACCACGATGCATTAACGAGCGCCCTGCGCCAGCTCGAACTGCCAAAGGGCGACTTCTTCAGCTGGGTCGCCTGCGAATCGAAGACCGCAAAGGCGGTTCGCGCCCTTCTGGTCGAGGAATTTGGCGCCAACCCCAAATGGACCCGTGCTTCCGGCTACTGGCGGCGCGGCGCGAGCGGCGTTCACGATCATTTCGATGAGTAACCCGGCAATCACGACGGCTGCCATGCGGGATGCGGAAGCGACTATGACGCAACTCAGAGCCCTTCTCGCAAGGGTTCTGGAAGATGAAGTGCGCGATATCGAACCGGGGGACAACCTGTTCGGCTATGGACTTCATTCGCTTGCCCTCATGCGCCTGATGCAGCCGCTTTCACAGCTTGCGGGAGCGCGGCTCGCTTATGACGATCTGGCCCGGCGGCCAACGCTTGCCGCGTGGCAGGCACTCATCGAACGGTCGCGCGCGGGACATTGATCCCGCGAACCGGCACGTTTCGCGCCGGAGCGCGATTTCCGACTATACCAAGGAGAGGACCATGGCAGCAGACAACACACGTATGCTCGCACGTCGCATCGAAGAAGGCTTCGACAACGAAGGGGAGGCCCCGCCGAGCCAATATGAGGAACGGGTCTGGTTCGAACAGTTTCAGGATCCCGATCAGGTCTTTCGGCAGCTTCTCGCCTATCGGATCGGTGAAGAATGCGATCTGCTGCGTCTAACCTCGGCACTGAAGACGGTTTGTGAGGTCTGGCCCGAGCTTCGTGCGCGCTTTGCCTTTGGCGAGGACGGCACGCTTGCCAAGGGTATTGAGGCTCCATCCGCATCCATCGTGCAGCTGCTGCATGTCCCCTCGGCAGAGGAGGCACTGACTTTGCTGCACGACCTTCAGGGGAGGCCCTTTGATGCCGAGACCGACCCGCCTTTCCAGGCCGTCGTGCTTTTGAGCGAAGGGGAAATCCTGCTGGCATTTTTGGTCCATGCCCTGCTGGGCGAGGTCCTCTCGCCGCAGATCCTGCTGGACGGTATTACGGCGGCCTATGCCGGTGGAACGCCGAAACCGCTTTCGCCGCGTGCGGTCGAAAGTGACAGCGTCGACCCGCTTCCGCTTGGCTGGCTGCAACGTCCAGCCACTGGCTCGACCGTCGTGGCGCTGCGGCAGAACACAATTGACAGGCCTGCGAGCCATAGCCACGGCGTCGACCTTGCGGCTTCCCTGCTCGGCCTCCACAGCTCCACGGCTGCAAACGCGATCCTCGCGCGTGCCGGATCGCGTTTTGCACTTTTCCTGGCAAGAAGCGGTGGCCCCGAAACAGTAACCCTTCGCCTGCGGCCCGGCCTCGGCGCAGCCACGCCGATTTCAGCCGAGTCCGTGGCGCGGATAGCGATCACCCGCGACCAATCGCCCGAACAGGCTGAAAATGCCGTGCTGTTGGGGCTGGAGCAACGAACCGACAATGGAGGCGCAAAGGTCACCTTAACGCTGCAGGCGCTTGCAACACCTGTTCGGGCCATATCGGAACATGGTCTTCACTTCGAGCACCTGCCCCTGCCCTCCCTGCAATCCGGCCTCGGCCTGACACTTGCCGTCGGGCCGACGGCCGCGGGCGAAATCCGCCTCGAATTGACGGGCGGCAGGGAAACATCGCCGCATGCGACGGCCTTCCTCCTGGAGCGCTTCGTCAGCCATCTTGAAGGCGGCACGGATTTTTCCGAGGTCGTCCCTCAAGACGCCGCGGCAGCACCGCAGCAGGCAGCCCTTTCGCCCAGTGCGTCCGCTCAGAAGGACGACACCGTCGAAACGATCCTCGCCGAGTTCCGTGAAGCGCTCGTCTCACCCGACATGGGGCCGGATGACGATTTCTTCGATTTCGGTGGCCATTCGCTGATCGCGACCCGCATCATCGGCCGCCTTCTCGCCAATCACGGCATCGAGCTGCGTTTCAACGATCTGTTCAGCTACCCGACCGCCGCCACGCTCGCAAAACAGGCGACGCGGCTCGCAACCGCTGCGCCTGCGCAGGCGGACGCGACGGCGAGCGGCTCGCTGTCCGCGCCGCTTTCGCTGGCGCAGATGTCGCTCTGGAAAGCCTATGCCGCTTTCGGTTTCGGCGAAATCTTCAACATTCCCTTCGCGCTCGATTTCCTCGATCCGGTCGATGAGACCGCCTTCGAATGCGCCTTCCTCGATATAATCGAGCGCCATCCTGGCCTGCGGACCCATTTCTACGTCGAAAACGATATGGTTCTGCAGAGGATCGTGCCAATGCATGATCTGCCCGGTTACAAATGGTTCTGGACCAGCGAAGAAAGCGAAGGGGTGGACCGCCACGCCGAGGCTGGCTGGCGCTTCGATCTAGCGCGCGAACTGCCGATGCGGCTGCGCTTCCTGCGCGACCCCCACACCGGCCGTCAGGTGCTTTCCTTCCTCTTCCATCACATCGTGCTGGACGAATGGTCGGTGAACCTGATGATGGACGAGCTGACCGAGGCTTACCGGGCAAGGGCGACGGGCATGGCCCCGGTCTTCGCGACCAGACCAGCCCCGTTCCACGAATTTGCAAGACAACAGGTCGCGTCAGGCGTCAATTCCAGCCACCTTGCCTACTGGACCGATATGTTGCGGGATGCGCCGAGAGGCCTTACTCTCAACGGACAGGAAAGCACACCGCACGAGGCATCGCAGGACGAAGCACCGGCAGGCGGCTGGATCGAGTTCAAGCTGGAAAAACATGTCAGCGACGGGCTTTACGCCATTGCCAGGCAGAACAGCGCCTCGCTGTTCAACGTGGTCTATGCCGCGATTGCCGCATCGCTGCGCCATCTCGGCGGGCTGAGCGATCTCGTGGTCGGCACCTCGGCTTCGGGCCGCACCGACAGCAACTATTTCGATACGATCGGTTATTTCACCACGGTCGTCGCCCATCGCGTTCGTTTCACGGAAACGATGACCGTCGGCGAACTGATTTCCTCGGTGAAGAACACCATCAATGGCTCGCTGGAACACAGCGAAATCCCGATCGATCTCGTGGAGGAAGCACTGGGCATGACGCCGGGTCGCGACCATTTGTTCGAGGTCTTCATCCAGATCCACGCCAAGAACAAGCTGAACGGCGCCCTTGCGGGGCCGGATGGCAGGGCGGTGGAATTCCGCCAGATCGATCCTGACAAACACGAATCCATGCTGGGGCTGCAGTTCGAGGTAATGGAAGAGACGATCGGCGGCGATCGCTCCATTCGCGTGCTGATGAGCTACCGTTCGGGCCGTTACGGACCTGAGGATGTCGAGCGGCTGCGCAGCACCACCAGCGGCATCTTCAGCCGTTTTGCGGAAACCGGCGCTTCGGACCGCGTGCTGACGACGCTCGCCTGAGCCGGACCTGCCAAGGAAAACCCGGCTTCGCCTGACGGAGCCGGGTTATTTGTCTTTGAACGCTGATGAGAATGTCCTGGCGCGGCCCCTGCATCCGCACGCCGTCACACCTCAGACCGCCAGGCGGAACGCCGTGGACGCCTCCACCGCCGCAAGCGCCAAGGCCTCCTCGCGCAGCATGGCATCGAGGAACAATGGCAGCTCTTTACGGTAGCGGGCGAAGTCTCCCGCTTGTGTCAGCGCCGAGTCCGCATCGATGTGCAGGTTCAGTTCGCTGCCGTCATCTTCACCGCGGAAGGTAAGGTTGAACCCGTCGCCGGGACCATTCGCCAGAATGTGCCTAGCAACGGTGAGCCCGGCAAACACCGGCGCGCTGAACGGCAGGACATTGATGAGCGGCGAGAAGAAGAAGCGCCGGCCTTTCGGTATTTCCCGGTCGGCGGCGATCTGTTCAATACGGTAGCGGCCGTGCAGGCGCTGCTTCCGCAGATTGGCGGCGTTGCGCGTCAGAAATGCGCCGACGTCCTCTCCAGGCTCGATGGTGAGGTGGAACGGCAGGATGTTGACGAGCATGGCCGGCATATGCGCGCCGAAACTGCCCCAGCGGCTCATGAAAGGCAGCCACAGTGTCAGGACATCACGATCCGGACGGGGCAGCACCCGGTGGAGATAAAGACCGGAAAGCAGCACCAGAAGATCGGGCCAGCCAATCTCCAGTGCGCCGGCCAGTCGTTGCAACCGCGTGCTGAAACCGGGCGGCAAGGCCGCATCCGCATGCAGGCCGCCGCCGCCATAATCCTCGCAATCCTTGTCCAGCACCGGCAGATCGGCGGGTGCGGCGAGATAGGCTGTCCAGAAATCGCGATCCTTTTCGAAACGCCGGCTCCGCTTGTAGGCTTCCTCTTCCGCCAGGAAATCGCCGAAGGGGTGAAAATCCGGACCCGCTTCACCCTTGCCGCAATAGTGCCCGTAAAGCTGGCCGCAGCGCTGCTCCACCAGCGTCAGCCCATAACCATCAACGACGATATGATGAGCGCGGATATACCAAAGGTAACGATCATCGGCGATACGGTAGAGGAGCTGCGCCGAGAGCCTGTCGGCCGTGAGATCGAGCCGCGCTTCCACATCCGCGTTCATGCGCCGCAAAGCCTCCTCCAGCGGAGCGGGATTGCCTCGGAGATCGACAAGTTCCACAACCGGGGCATGGCTTGGGTCGCAGCATTGCTGCGGCGTCTCGCCATCATCGCCGACGCGGAAGCGGATAGACAGGACTTCGGATTCGCGCACGGTGCGTGTGATCGCCTGAAGGAGCGCGCTTTCATTCACCGCACCGGAAAGATCGATGTAATGGGCGACGGTTGAAACCGGTTCGTCGGGATGGAAGGAAAACTCCTCCCAGAAATCGAGTTGCGGCTGCGTCAGTGGAAGCCAGCCGCCGGCGGGATCGATATGCGCCATCTGTTTTTCCTTGCACTATTTTCGTTGCCGGGCGCGACGTGCCACCCGAAATGATGGGATTCACGCCGCCCGTACGGCCATGAGCGACGTCACCTGCCTGGCGTTGCGGCACCGCAAAAGCTGCTGCGGTGTCAGGTCAACACCGAAGACAGCGCGAATTTCGGCCGAGACGGTTTTCAGGTGCGACGGCAAAAGTCCGAGCGCCAGCAGGTCGCTGTCTGCATCCACATTTGCCGGCTTTTTACCCAATACGCTGAGATAGATATCCAGCACCCGGCGGTCCCCGTGATCGACGTCGGGAACCACAGAGGCGGAGAATTTTGCCGGTTCCGCGTCAGCCGTTCCACCGGTCAAGAGTTCACGGGCGCGACGGCGGTCGGGCTTGCCATTGGTCGAAAGCGGCAGATCGTCAACCTTGAGAAACCGGCCGGGCACATGCGATTCCGGCAGATGCCGGCGGGCAAAGTCGCGCAGTTCGGCAGTGGTGAGTTCGAGGCCGGGTGCCGTGACATAAAGCACGCCGATGGCCGCCTCGCCCTTTTGCTCGACACCGTAATCCACAACCAGAACCCTCTGGAGAGAAGGGTGGCGGATCAGCTCGTTTTCCACATCCGGCAGCGAGACGCGCACGCCCCGCACCTTGACGTAACCGTTGACACGGCTCGCGAACATGATCTTGCCATCCGGCCGGTAGCGGCCGCGGTCCCCGGTTCGGAAGGCGCGCACGCTGTTTCCCTGCGGATCGGTAATCGTCACGAAATCCGTCTGGGTAATCGCGCCGTCCTCGAGATAGCCGATCGCGACATTCACGCCGGCCGTATGGATGCGGCCAACGACGCCCGCCGGGCAATGGCCGCCGTGATCGTTGAGGACGAAATAACGATTGGCGGGCAGCGGGTGGCCATAGGGCACGGCCGCCACATCTTCCGCAACAATCTCGTGCCAGATGCTCCAGATCGTCGTTTCCGTTGGCCCGCCGAGCGATATCAGCCGCAGGTCAGGATTCAGCCGGCGAAGCTCTTCTATGATAACAGGCTTGATATAGTCCCCGCCCTGCGCGACAAGCCGGAGCGACGATAGCTGGTTACCACGGCGGCAGGCGAGAAGCATTTCGAGGATGGCAGGCACGGAGCACCACAGCGTGACACCATGTTCTGCGACCAGCTCGTTCCAGCGCACCGCATCCTTTTCCTCTCCGGGTTCCGGCAGCACCAGCGTCGCCCCTGCAACGAGCGCGCCAAAAACATCAAAGACCGACATGTCGTGATGCAGCGGGGTGACCGAGATGAATACGTCGCGTTCCGTCACCGCCCATTCCGCCAGCGTGCCGCCAATGACATTGGCCGTGGCGCGGTTGGAAAGCACGACGCATTTCGGTTTGCCTGTCGTGCCAGACGTGTAAAGAAAATAGGCAGGGTCCTCGCTTCGGGAAAGCGCCGCTAACTCCGCCATGGAGACCGGTGCGCCAGCCGGAGCGGGCGTGGACAGAAGCACCGCCGGATCGGCAGCATCAAAACCCTGCGGAACGCGACGGGCGACGATGAGCGCCGGGCGGCAGTTGGTCAGCAGATACTGCAGGCGATCGTCGGGTGAACCGGCGTCGACCGGCACCCAGACCGCCCCCATCAGGGCCGCGGCGAGCGTGATCGCCGTGTGTTCGGGGCTACGCTGCAGGCAGATGGCCACGACATCGCCCCGACCGATGCCGCGCGCCCTTAGGCTCGTGATCACGCGCGCCACCATCTCGCCAAGCTCGCTATAGGCGATGCGCCGCTTGCCGCTGACAAGCGCGGTACGTGACGGCTCTCCTTCGAAAAGCCGGCCGGCGATCCGTTCCAGAAATGGCGGGCAGACGAAGTTTCCTTCATCGCCATTCAGCCGGTAATGGGACAGGTCGACAATATCGCGTCCGTTGAGGACGAAAGCGCCGCTATCCGCGATCCCCGCAATCGCGCGCTCGACGGCTGCGAGAATATCCGCCACCATCGCCGCATCGATCGCCTGCTCCGCATAGTCGATATCGAGCACTAGATCGCCCTCCGGATTCTGCGAAAAGCGAAAATCCAGCACGACCTGCGGCGTCTGCGTCAGACCGTCCGTCCAGCGCATGGCCGAATCCGGCGAAAGCGTCGGCCATGTGAGACCATTGGTAATCACCACAGGCAGGGCGAGCCCGCCCGCATTCGCATTGAGAAGCACGCGATTGAGATCGATGCCGGAAAAAGCCAGATGGTTCAGCCCTTCCAGCACATCCCTCTGCAGGCCTGCCGCCCGCACGTCAAAATCGTCTTTTGCCGCATTCCACTGGACGGCGATGAAGCTGGAGCGGTTGGCGAAGGCCCCATCCACCTGCGGCGCAACGGGAATGCCGACCACCAGCGCACCCTCGTTCAGCCAGAGCGACAGCACCTCGAGAATGACCGCCGTGAGCGCCGAATTCTTGAACAGGCGCTCTTTCGCACCGGCCCGCGCAAAGGCGGAGAAGCGCTGCTTTTCGACAATCAGACTCTGGCGGCTATATCGCGACGTCGGAATGGTTTCGAGCGGTGCTTTCCAGGGCAACTGCGAGGGCACTTCAGCTTCTTTCAGCTTCTCGGTCCAATAGGCCGCGTGCCCGGCACGGGCGGCTGCGATATCCTCTCCTGGCGTTTCAGCCGCAGCGGCGATTGCGACCGGCGGGACACCGTCGAAAAGTTCCGTTGCGAGGCTGGCTATCGCCCGCCCGTCAAGGATGAGAGCGTCAAAACGCAGGAACACCACGACATGATCAGCCTTTGCTTCGGACGCCGGCAGGCGGAAGACCGTGACCTGCCAGGGAGAGGCGGCGAGATCAAAATGGGCGTGGGAAAAATCCCGTCTGACGGCATCGATCCTCGCTTCCGCTGTCGCCGGGGAAATATCCGAGAGATCGATCATATCAAGGTTGATCTCCGCTTCCCCGGACACGATCTGCACGAGGCGCCGCTCGTCGATGCGGGTGCGCAGGCTTTCATGTCTCTCGACCATGGCAGAAAGGCGGGTCCGCAGCAGGGCGGGGTCGATGCTGCCGCGATATTCGCGAAACTCCTGCATCGCCACGCCGCTGAGCGGCAGATGTGTGCCGCGACCGAGAAGATATGCCTTCTGCAGCGGCGAGAGCGGACGTTCCATGGCGTTTCCTTTTTTCTCGGCCAGCTGTTCGGGCATCGCAGCACCAAATCGTTCCACGCATTCCTCAACGAGCTCCGGGTGATCAGCGAGCCGGCGAAGGAGACCCACGTAGGTTTCAAACAGGGCGCGCAGCCATGGTTCAGGCAGCGCATCGAGCCGCACATCCCAGTTTATCAGCAGGCCGCCATCAAGCCTCGCGACCTGCGCGTCCAGCGCAACCCCCGGCCCTTGCGATACCGTGTGGACCAGGGAGCCGAACAGCTGCCCAACCCTTTGTGAAAACAGATCGCCGCCCGGCAGGTCGACACCGGCGGTAAAAACCACGGGCGAGGTCTGCAAACCGCCGCGCAGGCGAGAGAGGTCGCGCATGATGCTGACGCCCGGATAGGCCTGATGGGCAAGCAGGCCGTTCATGTCATCGAAAACCCGCCCGAGCAGGGCTTCGACGCTTTCAGCAGGTCTGATATCGACGCCGAGCACCAGCACGTTGGAAAACTCACCGACGATGGAATCAACCCCTTCGACCAGGGGTGCACGCCAGAAAGCCGGAACGGAGAGCCGGAACTTTTCGGAATCGATCGCCCGCGACAGCGCCACGGCAAAAACACCGAGCAACAGGGTCGACATCGTTACCGAGCAACGCCGCGCAGCCCGTTCAAGACCGTCACGTTCAACGACCGTAAGCATCGTGGCAAAACGGTCCGTATGAACGGCGCGTGACGCATCCTCCGGTAAAAATGGAAGCGGCGGCGCGTCCGGAATATCCGCAATATGCTGCCGCCACCACGACCGGTCGTATTCCCGCATGCTCTTGAGGTCAGGATCGGCCGCAAGGCGTTTCGTCCAGTCGAAGAAGGATGGCTGCGCCGCTGGGGGACGCGCGGTTTCATCCTTGTCCGCCTCGTCGTAAAGGCCGGCGAGGTCCTCCATCAATATCCGCACGCTGGCCGGATCGATGGCCAACATGTCCGTGTCCACATGCAGCCGGCTACGGCCATGCGGCAACAGGCTGAGCGCAATCGCCGCGGGCGGCGCAGTGCGAAGATCCGTCGCGCGATGGCTCCACGCGTGGCGCTTGATCTCGAGCCGGCGCGCAAGCGTCTCCGCATCAAGCGCCGTCATGTCCTCCACATCGAGATGCAGCGGGCGACCATCAGGATCGACGGATTGACGCCCTTCCGCATCGATCCTGAGGCTCAGCATCGGGTGTCGCCGGCAAAGCCTGCCGACCGCAACGGCCAGTTTTTCCAGCTCCAGAGTTCGCCCCTCGAACTCGAGATAAAGATGGGGCGTAACTTTTCCGAGTATCCCATCCGTCTCCCGACCGACCCAGTAGGCCACCTGCATCGGAGTTAAATTTAGCATGTGAATTTGCACCGATTGACAAAACATGATTATCATAATCAAGTATAAGCCATCGTCAACCACTCGAACAGGAGGCATCCCATGAAAACGGGAGCACTCAGGACGAATGACGTCGAATCCGACGAAATTGCTGATTTTAATAGAGATTTTCTTTTCACTTCCGGTACCGGGCAGTTGCGGGCCAAAGGAATTCGCGAAAGGATAACGCTTCCGGCCCGCGGCGGAGAAGATACGGGCAGCCCATTGCAGCAAGCGATTAAAGCCGCTTTCGAACGGGCCCGCCGGGCTGGTCAGGACAATCCGATCGCCATTGGGGCAATCCCCTTCGATGTCAGCGAACCCTCATGCCTTTATATACCGAACAACCATGAGTGGAGCCCACGAGAAACCGCGCCGGTCGTCGCCGATTCGGCCATGCCCGCGCTTGTCGGCCAGAACAGCCTGCCGGACGAGACCGGCTTTAAACGCGCCGTAGAGCACGCCATCGTCAATTTCCGCCATTCCGATGTCCGTAAAGCGGTACTTTCCGTCATGCGCGAACTCACCTTCGCTTCCGAGGTCAATGTCGAGAGATTGCTGGCGAGTCTCGCCAAACAGAATCGCGAAGGTTACCAGTTCCGTATTCCGCTGCCCGATGGCGGCGACCTCATCGGCGTCAGCCCGGAACTCCTGATTCGCAAGCAGGGTGAGAACATCATCTCCAACCCGCTGGCGGGATCGGCAAAGCGGATGGTCGACCCCGCCTCGGACAAGGCCAACGCCGAGCGGCTATCGGCTTCGGAAAAGGACCACTACGAGCACAGCCTCGTTATCGAGGATATCCGCTCCCTGCTTTCGCCGGTCTGCGCGGAACTCGATGTCCCTGAAAAACCCTCCCTCATCAACACGGCGGCCCTCTGGCATCTTTCGACCCGCATCGAAGGCCGCCTCGCCGACCCCGAGACCAATGCCCTGCAGCTTGCGTGCCTGTTGCACCCGACACCGGCCGTCTGCGGTTTCCCCACCGAGCGCGCCCATCGCCTTATCCGCTTCGTCGAGCCTTTCGAGCGCGGCCTCTTCACCGGCATGGTCGGCTGGACGGATTCTGAGGGCAATGGCGAGTGGGTGGTGACGATCCGGTGCGGCTCCGTGCAGCGAAAAACGGTGCGGCTCTTTGCCGGCGCCGGCATCGTTGAGGCATCGGAGCCCGAATCCGAATGGGCCGAGGTGCAGACCAAACTCAAGACCATGCTGAACGCCTGCGGTCTTTCTGCCTGATTTCCCGGGGACAAACCATGACAATCGAATTTCAACGCTGGCCCGACGATCTGACGCGCCGGTACCGCGAGCGCGGTTACTGGATCGACAGGCCGCTGAGCGGCATCCTCACCGAACAGATCGAGCGCCGGCCGGACGCGACGGCGCTGATCTGCGGCCACCGCCGCTTCACCTACGCGGATATCGACCGGCAATCCTCCAATCTGGCCGGACATCTCTCCGCCGCTGGCATCGGCAAGGGCGACACCGCGCTGGTACAGTTGCCGAACATTGCCGAGTTCTATCTCGTCTTTTTCGCGCTGATGAAGATCGGCGCTTCCCCCGTCAACGCACTTTTCAGCCATCGCCGGCTGGAAATGACCTCCTATGCGGAGCAGATCGCGCCGAAGCTGGTGATCGGCTCGCGCAGCCACGAGCTTTTCGCCAATGACACATTTTTGGAGGCGCTGAAGGCGGCTTCTCCCGGGCTTACCCTGACCCTTCTGCTTGGCGAAACAGATCCGCGGTTGAGCCTGGAACGGCGGCTGGCCGCCCCTGCCGAAAACCCACCCGTTTACGCCCCTTCCGCCGCCGATGAAGTGGCGCTGTTCCAGCTTTCCGGTGGCAGCACCGGTACGCCAAAACTGATCCCCCGGACGCATAACGACTATGATTACAGCGTTCGGGCCAGTGCGGAAATCTGCGGCCTTTCGCCTGAGACCCGCTTCCTCTGCGCCATTCCGGTGGCGCATAATTACCCGATGAGTTCGCCCGGCGCGCTCGGTGTGTTCCACGCCGGCGGTGCGGTGGTCATGGCTGCCAATCCGGAACCACTTGCCTGCTTCGATCTCATCGAAAAACACGGCGTTAACATTGTGCCGCTGGTGCCGCCAGCGGTTGCGCTGTGGCTGCAGGCGGCGCCCGCCCATCGCGAAAGGCTGAAGTCGCTCAAGCTCCTGCAGGTCGGCGGTGCAAGCTTCGCCGAGGCTTTGGCCCGCCAGGTGCCGGAAGTGCTGGGCTGCGATCTGCAACAGGTCTTCGGCATGGCGGAAGGTCTGGTGAACTACACCCGCTTCGGTGACCCCGACCATATCGTCTTCACCACGCAAGGCCGGCCGATCAGCCCGGATGACGAAATCCGCATCGTTGACGAGGACGGCAACGACGTGCCCGAGGGCGAAGCCGGCATGCTGGCAACGCGTGGCCCCTATACGTTCCGGGGCTATTACCGCGCGCCCGAACACAGCGCCCGGGTCTTCGACAAGGATGGCTTCTATTACTCGGGCGACGTCGTGCAGCGCACGCCCGAAGGTTATCTGAGGGTCGTTGGCCGGGTGAAGGACCAGATCAATCGCGGCGGCGAAAAGGTCGCTTCGGAAGAGGTGGAAAACCTGATCCTGCGGCATCCGGATGTCACCCATGCGGCTCTGGTGGCGATGCAAGACGAACTTCTCGGCGAAAAAAGCTGCGTCTTCGTCGTGTCGCGCAATCCCGCTCTCAAGGCGCCGGCTATTCGCCAGCACCTCGCAGGCCTCGGCGTCGCGGATTACAAGCTGCCGGATCGTGTGCGCTTCATCGACGCCATGCCCCTCACCGCCGTCGGAAAAATCGACAAAAAACGCCTGCGCGATCTGCTGACGACCCCCGTCGCCGTCAGCGCCTGACATTCCGCACCCATCGAAAGGGACGCCAAAATGGCGTCCCCATGTTCCTAAATGCGCCAGCCCAGCCGGTGCCGCACAAACCGAGGTCATCATGACGATCCCCACCATTTCCGACTATCCCATGCCGGTCGCCGCGAGTTTTCCGGCCAACAAGACAAAATGGCAGCCCGATGCGAAACGCGCCGTCCTCCTCATCCACGACATGCAGCGTTATTTCCTGCGGTTCTACGAGGCCGACGGAAAGCTGATGACGACCCTCATCGACAATCTCGCCAAGGTGAAGACATGGGCCGTTCAAAACGGCGTCCCTGTCATTTACACCGCCCAGCCGCATAATCAGCCGCCCGGCGACCGCGCTCTTCTTAACGACATGTGGGGACCGGGTCTGACCGTCGTTGATCCCGAACTGCAGAAGGTGGTGGACAAGCTCGCCCCCACGCCTGACGACGTGGTGCTGACCAAATGGCGCTACAGCGCTTTCCAGCGCTCCGACCTTGCCGAACGTATGAAGGGCTGGAACCGTGATCAGATCATCGTCGGCGGCGTTTATGCCCATATAGGCTGCATGATGACGGCAGTGGAAGCCTTTATGAAGGACATCCAGCCGTTCATGATCGGTGATGGCGTTGCCGATTTTTCCGAGGCGGAGCATCGCATGGCGCTGCAATATGTGGCCACACGCTGCGGCGTGGTGATCGATGCCGCAAGCCTTGTCGGCGCGGGAAAGGGCGACGATATCAACGAATGGCTGAAAGCCCGCGTCCTGCAGATGGTGGAGGATGAGAGCGATATCGACCCCGACGAAAACCTGATCTTCTACGGGCTGGATTCCCTGCAGGTGATGAAGCTTGCCGGAGAGTTGAAGGAACGCGGCGTCACCGTCGGCTTCGATGAGCTTGCGCGTGTGCCCACTCTCTCCGCTTGGTGGACGCTGATCGACCAAAAGCGGCTCGCGGCCTGAGCGGACAAAAAAGATGACGCAACAGAGATTTACCGGGCGGCGCGTGCTGGTGACGGGTACGGCTCAGGGCATCGGCCGCCGCATCGCCGAACGTTTCATCGAGGAAGGGGCCGATCTCATCGGCCTCGACCTCCAGGCCAGAACGGCGGAAGCGCCCTTCCGCCAGATCGCACTCGACATCACCGATGCGGCGGCGGTGGAGACGGCCTGCAAGGCGATCGAGACCGAATGGGGCGGGCTCGACATTCTCGTCAATGCCGCCGGCATATTGCGGCTCGGCGACAGTGAAAGCCTGACGCCCGCAGACTGGAAGGCGTGCATGGATGTCAACGCTGCCGGGCCGTTCCATATGCTGAGACAGTGGAGCGCCACCTTCAAACGGCAGCGGCGCGGCGCAATCGTCAATATCGGCTCCAATGCCGCCGTCGTGCCGCGCATCGGCATGATGGCCTATTGCGCCTCCAAGGCGGCGCTGGTCAGCCTCAGCCATTGCGCCGCCCTCGAGCTTGCGCCCTATGGCGTGCGCTGCAACGTCGTTTCACCCGGGTCCACCGATACGCCGATGCTTGCCGGCATGTTGAGCGATCCTGCCGGCAAGGACCGGCTGGTCGCCGGCCTGCCCGAGCAGTTCAAGCTCGGCATTCCGCTCGGCAAGATCGCAAGGCCGGACGATATTGCCGATACCGTGCTGTTCCTCGCCTCCGATCAGGCCGGGCACGTGACGATGCAGCAGATCGTGGTTGATGGCGGTGCCACGCTTGCGGCTTGAATTCGAGCCGTTGGATTGAGAGTAAGGGACATGGACGTTGTAACGGCGTTTGATCACGACGCCATCTCCGGCGATCCACCCGAGGCCATCTGGCCTTGGCCGGACGACATATGCGGCTGCCATTGCCTTACCCTTCGTTTCAGCGCCGATGAGGGCTGCGGCGGCGAGGTCCCTCCCTTGCCGCCGCAGCTTTCAAGCGCCACGCAAAGACGCAAGGCGGAATTCATCGCGGGGCGCAGATGCGCTGCGGAAGCCATCCGCCGCCTGACCGGCCGTTCCATCTTTCCCGGTATGGGCGAGGACCGTGCGCCTCTCTGGCCCGAAGGGGTGATTGGCGCAATTTCCCACAGCGAGGGTACGGCGATTGCGCTTGTCGGCTGCTGTCGACAGTTTCGCGGTATCGGCGTCGATATCGAAAAACTGCTGACAGAGGAGGAGGCCCGCGATATCGCCCCACAACTCCTGACCGCAAATGAGCGCTACAACCTCGGCAACATTATCGATCCCTTCATCACCGGCTTGATTTTCTCGGCCAAGGAAAGCCTGTTCAAGGCGCTGTATCCCATGGTGGAAAAGCTGTTCTTTTTCGAGGCGGCCGAATTATCCCGCCTGGACGCAAATGGCTCGGGATCCTTGTGCCTGACGGCTGAACTCAGCGAGGAATGGCGGTGCGGAACGGAGGTTCCTTTCCGTTTCTGCCGCTTCGAGGGCCAGCTCCTCACCCGCGTCCTTATCCCGCATTGAGGGAAAAACAGCGGATTCATAACCGCGACAATCATATTTTAAACCTGTCTTCCCGTCATCCGAGTGAAACACTCGGAAGGTACGCAGCCTGTGGAATGATTCCAAACATTGAACGGTGGAGACACGATATGACCGACATCGATACGAGCAAATTGTCCTGGGACGAGTGGGACGAACTGCAGAACCCGCCGCCGGACGAAACCGATTTCGACCGCGTGGTCGAAACCGCGATTTCCCGCCGCGGCTTTCTGGGCGGCGTGCTCGCCTTCGGTTCGGCCGCAGCCGCCATGGGCACGCTCGGCAACCTGATGAGCAGCACCTCGGCCGAAGCGCGGGAAGCCGCTGTCGGCCGTTTCCCCTTCAAGCCGGTTGCCGCCGCCACCGACCACACCATCCATGTGCCGGAAGGCTATAACTGGAAGCCGCTGGCGAAATGGGGCCAGCCGCTGTTCTCCAACGTTCCTGATCTCGACCCCGCAAAGGGCGTCAGCGTTGAAAATTCCGACAAGGTCTTCGGCGAAAATACCGACGGCATGGAACTCTTCGTGGTGGGCAACCACCAGCTGATCGCCGTCAATCATGAATATGTGAACCCGGAAACCAACCTGCCGCACGCCGAAAAAGGCAACCCGAAGACGGCCGACGACGTGAAGATCCTGCAGAACATGCAGGGCGTCACCGTCATGGAAGTCGCGGAAGACAAGGACGGCTGGAAAATCGTTCTCGACAGCCCTTTCAACCGCCGTATCCACCACAACACGCCGATGAAGCTTTCCGGCCCGGCCGTAGGCTCCGATCTCGTCAAGACCGCCGCCGACCCCAAGGGTGTCGACTGTCTCGGCACCTTCAACAATTGCGGCGCAGGCCGCACGCCCTGGGGCACCTACCTCACCTGCGAAGAGAACTTCAACGGCTATTTCGGCACCACCGACGCCGCCTTCAAGCTGCCTGACGATTACAAGCGTTACGGCATCGTCGCCGAGACCCGCTACGCCTATGAGAAGTTCGACGCCCGTTTCGACGTTGCCAAGAACCCCAATGAACCACGCCGCGCCGGTTACGTGGTGGAGATCGATCCCTCGGACGCCAAGTCCACGCCGATCAAGCGCACCGCGCTTGGCCGCATCAAGCATGAAAACGCCGCCGTGGTGATCGCCCGTGACGGCCGTGTCGTCGTTTACATGGGTGACGACGAGCGCGGCGAGTTCCTCTACAAATTCGTCTCCAGCGGCATCTACGTGCCGGGCGGCGACACCTCCAAGCTGCTGGACGAAGGCACGCTTTACGTCGCGAAGTTCTCCGATGACGGTGCCGGCGAGTGGCTTGCCCTGACGCCGGAAACCACGGGCATGAAGATCGACGAAATCTGCGTCTTCACCCGCCAGGCCGCTTCCAAGGTGGGCGCGACGACCATGGACCGCCCGGAATGGGTCGCCATCAACCCCGTCGCCATCGAAGCCTATTGCGCGCTGACCAACAACAGCCGCCGCGGCGAAATGAAGGACGGCAAGCTGCGCGCCAATGCCGGTGGCGACGCCATGGCGATCAATGCCGCCAACCCGCGCGAGAAGAACGAATACGGCCAGATCGTGCGCTGGTATCCGGAAAATGATGACCATGCGGACGGCAAGTTCAAGTGGGACCTGTTCTGCATGGCCGGTAACCCCGCCGTCCACAAGGACGCCTATGCCGGCTCCCCGAACATCAACGAAGGCAACATGTTCAATTCGCCTGACGGCATGATGTTCGACTCGACCGGCCTGCTCTGGATCCAGACCGATGGCGAGGACACCAATGAAGGCAACTTCGCCGGCCAGGGCAACAACCAGATGCTGGCGGGCGACCCGGCCACTGGCCGCATTGAGCGCTTCCTGACTGCGCCGAAGGGTTCCGAAGTCACCGGCCAGACCTGGTCCGCCGACAAGCGCACCCACTTCGTCGGCATCCAGCACCCCGACGCCCCCTTCCCGGACGGCGAAGGCAAGCTGCCCCGCTCGACCGTCATCGCCATCAAGCGCGACGACAATGTGAAGATCGGCTGACGCACAGGCATGAACGGAACCGGATCGCGAGGGAATTGCCATCCGGTTTCACGATAAATCGCCGCGTGCCCGAAAGGACACGCGGCGTTTTGCCTGTGTTCGTGAATGAACGTTCGGATATCGTCGTATGGCGCAGATTTATCCACCTTTCGCAAGAACCTGCATGGCAGCGCTCCCCGGCCAAGTGTAGATGTAGATTATCTCCACCTGCTTGTTGGGCCTCTCTTGGATCAGATACTCGCAATTCGAACATTTGTCCGCGTCGCCGAAGCCGGGTCCTTCGCCAAGGCGGCGGATATGCTGAACCTTCCTCGGTCCTCAGTCAGCAAGCTGGTGCAGGATCTCGAGGCACATCTCGGAACAAAGCTCGTGGAGCGCACCACGCGGTCGGTCACGATGACCACGGAGGGCGTCGCCTATCACGAACGCGCGCTGAAGCTCCTCGCCGATCTCGATGACATGGACGGCACTATTGCCGGCTCCCGCAGCACACCCAAAGGAAAGCTGCGCGTCGACATCGGCTCTGTGCTGGCAAACCAGATCCTTATCCCGG
The DNA here is from genome assembly GCF_055382365.1 of Agrobacterium sp. 5Ca39. NCBI lineage: Bacteria > Pseudomonadati > Pseudomonadota > Alphaproteobacteria > Hyphomicrobiales > Rhizobiaceae > Agrobacterium > Agrobacterium sp. 5Ca39. The sequence goes on from NZ_AP026437.1 coordinate 1,555,689, forward strand.
CACTTTCGGATTTTCAGCGCCATTATCCAGAAATCGATCTCATGCTCGGTGTCAGCGATCGCCCCGCCGATCTCGTCAGTGAGGGTATCGATTGCGTCATTCGCGGCGGGGCGCTGGGTGACTCATCAATGAAGGCGCGAAAGCTGTGCGAGCTGGACTACGTCATTTGCGCATCGCCCACTTATCTGGCTGGTCTGCAGTTGCCGGAGCGACCTGACGATATCGAGAAGCATCGGATCGTCTCCTACTTCTCCGCGTCATCTGGAAAGAGATTTCCATTGCGTTTTCAGCGCGGCGAAGAGCGAAGCGAGTATCTCCCGGCCTCTGGCGGCGTTTCCGTCAACGAGAGTACCGCGCATCTGAACGCGCTGCTGTCGGGACTGGGAATTGGCCAAAGCTTCGGATTTCTCGCGCGGCCCCATTTCAAGAGCGGGGCGCTGGTTGAACTTCTCCCCGACTGGAAGCCGGACAATCATCCCCTTCATCTCGTCTATCCCGCTGATCGTTTCCCAAATCCGCGGCTACGCGCCTTCACGGAATGGGCAGCGAAGGTGTTCGAAGCGGTCGACGCACGGCGCGATGTGACGAAGACGACTATCCATCCAGATGGATAATGTCTCCATCCTGAGCGGCTTCTCTCCACCGGGCTGACGAACTAACTTCTCCTCATCGGACGGTGACGAGGCCAATGACCCGCGCCACATCCCGAGCAAATTCAGAACTTCAACAGGCCGTGCATTCGGGCTGAACCATTTCGCGCGCCCAAGCATCAGGAGAGTTAACATGGCCAACAGGCTTCAAAACAAGATCGCCGTCATCACCGGAGCAACCAGCGGCATCGGTCTTTCGACGGCCAAGTTGTTCGCTGCCGAAGGCGCACGCGTCTATATCACAGGCCGCCGCAAGGCCGCTCTGGACGAAGCGGTGGCAGAAATAGGACAGGGCGCAGTCGGCGTACAGGCGGACTCCTCGAGCAACGCTGACCTCGACAAGCTGTTCGCCCAGGTGAAGGCGGAACAGGGCCGCCTTGACGCCCTCATCGTCAATGCCGGTGGCGGCACCATGCTGCCGCTCGGCCAGATCACCGAGGAGCAGATTGACGACACCTTTGGCCGCAACGTGAAAGCTGTGATCCTGACCGTGCAGGCGGCACTTCCGCTGATGGGCAAGGGCTCGTCCATCGTGCTGACGGGTTCGACTGCCGGCACCGAAGGCACGGCTGCCTTTTCCGTCTATTCCGCTTCCAAGGCCGCGGTGCGCAACCTGGCTCGTTCCTGGGCTCTCGACCTCAAGGGCACGGGCATCCGCGTCAACGTCATCTCGCCCGGCGCCACGCGCACACCAGGCCTCGTCGAACTTGCAGGCGACGACAAGGAACAGCAGCAGGGCCTGCTCGACTATCTCGCCTCTCGCATCCCTCTCGGTCGCGTCGGCGAAGCCGAGGAAATCGCCAAGGCGACGCTGTTCCTCGCCTCCGATGATGCGAGCTTCGTCAACGGCGCCGAGCTCTTCGCGGACGGCGGCCAGGCACAGGTTTAACGCTGAATCGCAGTGGCGGGTGGCCTCCGTTTCGAAACAAGAAATCAAGATGCGTGCTGCCGTCAATCGCCTGCACAGAGAGCCTCAGGACGTTCTTCAGGCCGTCGAGCTGGCTTCTCGAATGACCAAATGCCGCGCTAAAATGCGCGGCGTTGCTCATGTTTGACGGCGTCCATGAAGCTCAAACCGTCGGGACACGCCGATCCCCTCCAGAAATGCCTCGTCGTGGCTGACGACCAGAATTGCGCCGTCATACGCTTTCAGGCCGGCCTCCACGATCGCGACGGAATCAAGATCGAGGTGATTGGTCGGTTCATCGAGTATGAGAAGCTGCGGCGGCTTCTGGTTGCCAAGGACGCAGGCAAGGCCGGCGCGCAGCATCTGGCCGCCAGACAGATGCCGCACATCCTGCAAACCGGCGTCGCCGCGAAACAGGAAGCGGGCAAGAGCGGCCCGGCAGGCGTTATCACTGGACCGCGGGTTGAGACGCATGAAATTGTCCCGGACGGATAGCCCGGGTCGCAGCAAGCTGACCTTCTGGTCCAGCAACGCGCAAGCAACCTCAACTCGGACCGAACCAGAAAATGGCGCGAGAGACCCGGTGATGACGGAAAGCAGCGTCGTCTTTCCCGAACCGTTCGGCCCCGCCACCGCAATCCGTTCCGGACCTGTAATCGCAAGCGACAGATCGGACAGGACAGGCGCATTGCGTTCGTAACCCGCAGTTACGTCTTCCAGCCGCAGAACCGTCTTTGACGCCACCAGTCCGGTGGACGGTATGGACAGCATGAATGGTTCAAGCACCTCAATGCGCCCTCGCGCCTCTGCGACGTCTGCCTTGGCCTCCCCCGTCATTCGGCGCGCCGTGGCGGCGTTGTCACCGCTTGTCTGCTCCGCCCGCATGGCGCGCCCTCCGGCCGAAATTCTCGGTATTCCTCCTTCCGCCGCCTTCCTTTTGCCTGCACCATCGCGACGAGCCTGCCGCTCGGCCGTCTCCTGCGCCCTGCGCTCGACGGCGCTGAGCCGCTTCTCGGCCTCGGACAGTTCATGCCTGGCATTGTCAAGCTCCAGTGCCTTGCGATCGCTGTAGTGGTCCCAGTTTCCGCCATAACGACTGATACCGAGCGATGTCAGTTCAGCAATGCTGTCGACCGTTTCGAGCAATTCACGATCATGGCTGACAATGATTGCGCCGTGACGCCAGCCGCTCACAAGTTCGATCACTGCAGTCCGACCGTCACGGTCGAGGTTGTTCGTGGGTTCGTCGAGGATCAGGAACTCCGGTGCATGATAGATTTGAGCGGCAAGCGCTGCACGGGTGCGCTGCCCGCCGGAGAGTCGGGCGAGCAGTGTCGTCGCGGGCATGGACAGGCCGAAGCGCGCGAGTGCCGCCTCGATATTCGTCTCAAGCATCCAATCAATATCGGCCAGTTCCTCCAACGTCGCGCCACCCGCCTGCGCCCGTTCAAGCACAGCGAGCGCTTCACGCGCGCCAAAGAGATCGGCAATCGTCTCATCTTCGGCCACCTGGACGCTTTGACGCAGGATGTGGATACCCGACGGTGCAGAGACAGAACCCGAAGATGGTGTCAATTCGCCGGCGATCAGCTTCAAGAGCGTCGTCTTGCCGGCGCCGTTACGACCGACAAGCCCGACACGCTCCGGGCCGAACACAATATTCAGATTGGTGAAAAGCGAACGACCGTCAGGCGTGAACCAGGACAGATTGGAGAGTGTGATAAAGTGGGTCATGGACAAGGTTTTCCCGCATGGCAAGGCAAAGTGGCGTTGCTATCGGGTTGAAATCCATTGTCGACCATCCTGTTGTTGCTGCGGACCGATGGAATGTAGCGCTTGCAAATGGGGCATTCAAGGCCGCTTCAATAACGGCCTGCGCTCTTTTCAAGCATCGGCGGCTGACGGTCTTGTGTTCGCTCCACATCCGGCGTCAGGGGGCAATGATTTCGCCGACATGGTCATTCACGGGCACAGTTCAAACTTCTCCGGGGCCGCGAACCATGCGAGCAGACTTTTCAGTCAGGGGCATCAAAGAGCGAAAGATAGCGCTCGCCGCTATCCGGAAACACGACCGCAATCGTCTTGCCGTCGTTTTCCGCGCGGCGGGAAAGCGCGATCGCGGCAAAGATGGCCGCACCGGATGAGGTTCCCACAAGGAAGCCCTCCTCTCTGGCCACCGCAAGCGCTGCCCGCCGCGCCTCTTCGGTGGTAACGGCAATGACTTCATCCACGACGCTCTTGTCGTAGGTCTCCGGCAAGGTCCCTTCCTCCACCTCGGTCACCTTGTGGACGCCTTCGATCGTGGAAGCGTCGGGGTTTTCGGGGGATGGAACGGACTGCGGTGTCGGCTCGGCAACAACGATCCTTATCTCCGGTTTTTGCGCCTTCAGGAAGCGCCCGGCACCGGACACGGTGCCGCCCGTACCAACGGTGGCGACCAGGATATCGACGTCACCTTCGGTATCGCGCCAGATTTCCGGCCCGGTCGTCTCGAAATGAACCTGCGGGTTGGCATCATTTGAACGCTGGCCGGTATAAAATGCATCCGGATTTTCAGCCTTGATCCTGTCGATGATGCGATGGATGGCATGAGGCTGGAAGAGCTCCTCATTTTCGATCAGTTCGATCTCGGAGCCGAACTGCCTGAGGATGTTGATCTTGTCTTCGCTGATGGTATTGCGAAGATAAAATTTCGTGCGGTAGCCGCGTGCGGAGGCAACCGCCGCAATTCCGATGCCTGTATTGCCACTGGTCAAATCAAAAAGAAGATCGCCCGGCTTCAATCGGCCGCTCTTCTCAGCCTCACGTATGATGCCCCAGGCGGTGCGGTCTTTGACACTGCCTGCGGGATTGAGGTACTCGATCTTGGCGAGAATGCGCGATTGGAGATTGTATTTCGTCCGAATTCTGGCGAGTTCCACCAGCGGCGTATTGCCGACGAGTTCTGTGAAATCCCGATAAATCCTGCCCAATTTCACTATCCTGTTTGCACTGCGTGGATACCGAACAACAGGCTCCAATGCGTATCGCCCGTCGGACCGCATGTTTTGATCATGCTTCGGATTTTTCCTTCTGCGTTTGCGGTGCTATCCCCACGCCTCCATTTGGCGCTGGTGAGGCGCCGTTCACGGCGAAATCTCCAACGATACGGTCGTGATAGATACGGGGATTGTGTGAGGTTATCGTGCGGGCGTTTCGCCAGTGACGATCAAGACCATGGCTGCGTTTTGCGGCTGAGGCGCCAAGCGCATCGAAGAGGACAGTGGACGCATCCAGGACAAGGTTGCTGACGACAGTAACCGACTGGCTGACTTCCAGCTCCGCGTCACGGTTCGCAGATGCAATGCGCTTCTCGTCTCCAGAGAGATTGGCATCATAGGCAGCCTGCAGGGCTTCTGCGGCCTTTAACACGATGGCGCCGGCGCTATAGGCCGCACCCCTGATCCGCCCCACGACCTGAAGCACCTGAGGGTCTTCAGAAAAACGCGCGGCGTTACTGCGTTGATAGACGCGTTTGCGCTCCGCAACATGGCGGGCGATTTCCAATGCGGCCGCGCGGCCGATCCCGGCAAGCGAGGCCAGATGGACGAGCTGGAAAAAGCCGCCTGAATAGCTGAAACGAAGCGCGCTCGGCTTGATGAGGTCCTCGGAAATCGCCACGTCGGTAAATCGCGCCGTGCCGCTGGCCGTCAGCGCCTGTCCGAAACCATCCCAGTCGTTGACGATTTCGACGCCTTCAGCCTTTGTGGGAACAAGCGCGCCAACCGGTACACCATCGCCATCCACGGCTCCAAGCGTGATCCAGTCGGCATAGAGCGAGCCGGTCGTATAATATTTCTCGCCATTCAGCCGCCAGCCGCCGCCATCCCGGGTGAGCTGGGTGGAATAGGTTCCAAGTTTGGCATCCCCGATTTCCGAAAAGCCGCTGCCAATGGTTTCGCCACGTCCGATCCGCTCCAGCCACGCATCCCGCCATGGCGAAGGTGGTGCATTCAGCAGATCCTCCGTAAAGCCGAGATGGCTGCGGTAAGCATTGGTGAGGTTGGGATCCGCCTGCGCGAGTTCAATGATCAAGCCAAAAAGCTCGGGAAGCGTCAGGCCCAGACCACCAAATTTCTCCGGCAGGCGCAATCTGGAAAAGCCGGCCTTTTTCAAAGCTTCGTAGTCATCGAAACGAAGCTCGCGTTCCAGATCGTGTCGTATTGAATCTTTGCCGATTTCGGAAAAAATTCCCCGAAACCTCTCGGCGATCGCGTCAAAACGTTTGCTGGGCGCAGAACCCCAGGCATGGCTGGCATTGGTCATTGCAAATTCCTGTCTGTGGAGCAGTCTGGCGAACACCCGGCCGGGTCTAGGCGGCTGCCGCTTCGGCACCCTGTTCGAAGTCGTGTAAATGGGGCGCGATTTCGAATCCTCTGCGTTTCAGCCAGTGGGCCACGACCCTGGCGCGGGCGCCGAGCAGGTCATCCACCAGAATGACCCGGGCACCGCGCACCGCGATCGTTCGATAGGCGACACCGAGAAGCTGCCCGCCTTCCGACGAAATTGAGCCCTGCAGATGGGAAGTCTCGAACTCTTCCGGTGTGCGCACGTCCAGGAAATAGGTCGTTCGTGATGGGTCCTTCAACCATGTCTCGGCAGTCGGACGGTCGATGAAGCGCAGATCGTCATCCCTGGAAAAGGCCTTCAACCGCGCCTCTGCAATCTCTTTCGCTTTGGCGCTGACATGCGAATATGTTCGGGAGCGGCCTGTTTCCAGCTCAAATCCATCATCCGTCCAGCCGCGCGTCCCATCATGCAGGTAACTGACATCGTTTTCGACACCGGCGTCGATCAATGTCTGCGCGCCGAGAATTGCGCGGGGCAGGCCCGCGCAGGAGACGACGACCCTTGTTTTTGGCGAGGGAACGAGATCGGAAAAGCGCAGCAGGAGTTCGGCACCCGGCACACCGATCGCACCGGGCACATGTGCCTTTTCATATTCCGGCAATGTGCGCGTATCGAGGATGACAACATCCTCACCGGCTTCCTGCCACGCCTTGAGCTCACGCGCAAAAACCACAGGCGTGTTTTTCTCGCCTCGCACCTTCTGAACGAAAGGAACGCCAGGAATATCGAATGTCGGCAACGCCTCGACGCCACCTTCGATCCATGCCGGGATTCCGCCACGCAGAAAATGAATGTCGGTCCAACCCTTGGCGGCAAGCCGTTCGGCCGCCTGCTCCGCGCTGCCTTTTCCATCATCCACCAGCACGGTGCGCACGACGGGGCGAGGAATGAAGCGATCGATTTCCGCCTCAAGCCTGTCAACCGGAAGGTTCGTGGCAAATAGCGGTGAAGCATACCCCACTTCCTCGGCGGTACGGATATCCAGAACCGCAAGTTCCCTGCCATCCCGCAGCCATTCGATGAGACGATCTTTTGTTACAGCAAATACGGACATTGCGTTTTCTCCTGACAAATCCGGAATTTTCATGCGGGGTTTCAAGCGGTCGGATCGAGCCACAGATCGCCGAAACTCCAGTTCAGCCCCTGCGCGCCGGTGACATAATTCCTGACCCGCTTGTGCGCCACGATCTGGCTTCCCGCCGCCACGAGATCGACGGAGGCAACGTCGTCATGGATAAGATGCTGGAACTTGCTCCAGGTTACCCAGCGTTTCTTCGGATCCGGTTCGATGGCGGCCGCCTCAAGAAGCGCATCCGCCTCTGGATTGGCGTAGTTTGCCGCATTGGAAAAGGGCAGCCCGATCTTGAAATTCTTGCTCCAGTAGGCGCGCTGGATGCCGAGCGACGGGTCGAAGGTATTGGAGAGGGATTCCACCACCAGATCAAAGGCGCGGTCGGTGTAGACAGTTTTCAGATAGGTCGGCAGGTCGTATTTGCGGATTTCAACGGCAATGCCGATCTTTTCAAGCTGGCTGCGAAGAACATCGGCATAGCCGGGCGTTAGATAGGAATTATACGTCAATCGTACTGGAAAACGCTTGCCGTCCTCCTTGCGCGGATATCCCGCCGCGTCGAGTAACTTTTCCGCTTCTTTCGGGTCGTAGGCATATGGCTTGACCGAAGCATCATACCAGTTGGGAAGGGCCGTGCTGACGGGGCTGGGTGATATCTGCGCATAACCGAAGAGCGCTACATTGACGATCTCATCGAGGTTGATTGCCTTCGCAATGGCCAGGCGAACATCTTTCTTGCGGAAGATTTCGTTATCGTAATTGAAGAACAACTGCTGCTGCGGACCCGCATAGGCATAGGTGTTCGTATCCAGAACGAGATCGGGGTTCTGCTTCAGCCGTTCGAGATCCGCCAGCGGCACGGGGTTGTCGCCAAGATCGACTTCCCCCGTCTCCAGCGCCACTGCCCGCGCAGCCGGGTCGGTGATGATGCGCAGGATGATGCGATCAAGATAGGGTTTGCCAGCATCCCAATAATCGGGATTTCGATCGAAGATCAGATGGCTCCCCGGCGTCCATTCGGTCAGTTTGAAGGGGCCGGTGCCAATAGCAGTCTGCAGCGTCTGGCCATCGGCGGGCTTCAGCTTTTCGAAAATATGCTTCGGCACGATCGGCGATTCCGAACTCGATTGCGCAGCAATGAGAAACGGTGCGGGTTTGGACAGAACGATAATGGCAGTGAGGGGATCAGGCGTCTCCACCGCCTGAACGTTCTGGTAGGTTATGCGGCCGCGCGGGTGTGCTTCTTTCAGGCGGAAAATCGAAAAGGCAACGTCTTCCGATGTAAAATCTTTGCCGTCATGCCATTTCACATTTGGCCTGAGTTTGAACGTATAACGCAGGTGGTCATCGGAAACGGACCATTCCGTTGCCAGCAAGGGCTGCGGCTTGAGGTCGAAATCGAATGTGAGGAGGCCTTCAACAATCTTTGGGCCGATCGCCTGCCCCGTGCCTGACGATGTGTTGATGGCGAAAAGCGCGTTGCCGGGATCGACACGATAGAGCAGCCTGAGCGTGCCGCCGGAGACGGGCCGGCTCGCATCGCCACCCGCCGCGAACACCGAACCAGGCAGGGCCGTTCCTGCCGTTGCCAAAAGAAGCATTTTATTGAACTGCCGGCGTCCGATCGTCATGAAAATCCCCGTTTGAAAACGTCGTTTCGATGACGAAAGCATCGGGGCAATGCGGCGCATTCCTAAGGATAAAATTCTTCCTCCTAGTCGAAGAAATCATTCCTTGCGGAATTTTATTTCAATACTTACGCAAGCAGGCACCAAAACTCGCGCTGAATTGCCCCATCCATCGGGATCTTCGTTGCGCATCCGGAGCAGATGGTGGAATGCGAAGAAATCTCGCCGGCGTTTGTTTCAGCATTCCCGTGGAAATGTTGTTTCATCGCAAAATCGCGATTGAGAAGGACATTGCTCGGCAGATGCCTCGGCCGGCCATATCAAATCACAGGAATTTGCCGCCTTTCTGATCCGCACATTCGAGCCCGACCCTTCCACCCCCAATTATGGAGTTTCATCCGATGACCCCGCCCAGTCCGATTACCAAACTGGAAATCCCACAGCAGCGCGTCGAGGCCCGTTATGGAACGCAGGCCGATTTTTCTCCGCCTTTCTGGAATGACACCATCGACGCCTTGCTGAACCATCGCACCGCCCGCGCCTATCTGCCCAAGGCTCTGCCGGAGGGCAGCCTGGAGCTTCTGGTCGCCGCCGCGCAATCAGCGCCCACATCATCCAATCTTCAGGCGTGGAGTGTGGTTGCGGTGCAGGACAAGGAGCGCAAGGCACGACTGGCGGGTTTCACCGGCGGCAACGCCCATATAAAGGATGCCCCCCTTTTCCTCATCTGGCTTATCGACCTGAAGCGGCTGCGCACGGTCGCTTCACGCCAGGGGAATGAGGGTGAAGGACTGGATTACCTGGAAAGCTTCCTGATCGGCGCCATCGACGCTGCATTGGCAGCGCAGAACGCTGTTGCCGCAATTGATTCAGTCGGCCTGGGCTCCTGCTACGTCGGCGGCATCCGCAACAGGCCGGAGGACGTGGCCCGCGAACTCAACCTACCTGCCGAGACGGTTGCCGTCTTCGGCCTGACGGTCGGCTATCCTGACCCGGCGGTAAAAACAGATGTCAAACCGCGCTTGTCACAATCATCCGTTCTGTTTCATGAAACCTATTCGGAACCCGCCCACGATGACCTCAATTCTTATGATGAGGTATTAAAGGTGTTTCAGGAAAAACAGGGCCTGCCCCAAAATGGCTGGACAGGGCCCATTGCCCAGCGTGTGGAGAACGCCGCCGCGCTGAAGGGCCGTGCGGAACTGAGCCGGACGCTGCGTCGCCTCGGTTTCGCTATCAAATAAATTCCATTGCGGCTGACGGTATAACGAAGACGCGCCCTTGCCCCGGCGATACAAGGCGCGGGCCGGGGCGGCGCAATCTCTCCCGAAATCACCGGTTTCGGGAACTTATTTTCTATAAAATTAGTAGATATAGAATGACCGGTCTTCCTTTGCCCCGCTCGAAGGCCTTACGATCCGTTCAGAATGCTCCTGAACGCATCCTGCCACCGTCCTCAACCGCCGCCGAAACCGCCGAACCAATCACCACACCAATATCTCCGTAAATCCGGAGCGTAAAAAGACAGGACGAGAAACGACAGATGCCACGTTATGTTATCATTGGCGCCGGCGCGGTGGGCGCGAGCCTTGCAGCACAGTTTGCACTTTCCGGCATTGATTATGCACTTTTCGGGCGGGGAGCCCAGATAAGCCATATCAGGCAGCATGGCCTCACCTTTCAACGACCCGCACAGACGCGGCAGATCGATCTGAAGGTCTTCGACCTGACGGATCTTCCGGAATTGAGACGGGATGATATCCTCCTGCTCACGGTGAAGGCTCAGGATGCCATAAGCGCACTCGCCTTCTGGTCCTGGCAGAACGTCTCCAGCACGACGGCACCGGCGGCTGCACAGCTGCCTATAGTGACTTTTCAGAATGGACTGGCGACTGAAGCCAATGCCCTGAGAACATTTTCCAGGGTCTATGGCGCAAGCATTCTGACACCGGCGCGGTTCACAGAAACCGGGAAGGTGGTGGTTGGCGGCGAGCCGCAACTGGGCATCGTGACGGTCGGGCGTTTTCCGCTCGGACAGGATGAGGTGACGACGCAGGTCACGGCAGACCTCAACAGGGCGGGATATCTTGCCGAGGCCAGCGACGATATCCGCCGCTGGAAAGCAGCAAAGCTCCTTCACAACGTTCGCAACGTCCTCGAACTGTTCGACGGTCCGGCCGATCTGAACGACAAGATCAGCGCGGCGCTGGTGGATGAAGCCCGCCATGTGCTCGACGCGGCAGGTTACACCCTCGCCTCGCCCTCCGAGCGAACCGTAGACATCTCGAACTGGCGAGTAGCGCCGAACAGCGGCATTCACCCGGGCCAGCAATCGACGTGGCAGAGTTTCAGGCGCGGAGCCTCAAGTGAGGTGGATTTCCTCAACGGAGAGATCGTATTGCTCGGCCGGCTTCACAATGTGCCAACGCCCTATAACGACGCTGTTCAGACGCTGGCCGGCAAACTGGCGCAACAGGGCGGGTTTTCAAAGCCGCTGCCGCTCGATGCAATCACGTCGCTCATCGCCGGCCCGGACCAGCCGGCGCAGCCGAATCCCGCCAGCCCTTCGTGACCGGCGGCCTCAAGCAGTGCGATTTATCAAACGACAGTGTGAAACGATATAATGAGAGAAGCCATATCAGACCATATACTCACCGCCGCCGGCACGCTCTTCTATCGCGAAGGCATCCGGGCTGTCGGCATCGATCGGATCATCGAGGAAGCGAATGTCGCGAAGGCGACGCTCTACCGGCATTTCCCTTCGAAGGATCATCTTGTTGCAGCCTATCTGGAAGCGCGTCATGAGCGGGTGATCCACGCGCTTCAGAACGTGGTGGATGCGGACATGGCTCCGAAGGAGCAGATCCGGCTGATTTTCGAGCAACTCCACGAAAAGGCCGACAGCCCGGATTTTCGCGGCTGCGCCTTCGCTCTCGCGGTTGCCGAACATGGCGAATCCGAGCGGGTCGTGTTCGTTGCGCGTACCCATAAGGCCAAGGTCAGGGACCTGTTCGCCGCTATCCTGGCGAGGGCCGGCAGCACAGTGGAGATCGCCGCCGCCCATCTCTCACTTCTCTACGAAGGGGCGCTGGCGACCGTCGCGGTTGGACGCGACCCCAAGGCGGTGCTGATCGCGCGTGACTGCGCTCTCTCCGTTTTCGCCACGGCCGCCGCCTCCACCGATCAACCGAACTGAAAGCAGCAGACAATGACAAAGACGATCGATTATTTCTTCAGCATCGGCTCACCCTGGGCCTTCATTGGTGTTGAACCCTTTGCCGCCCTGGCGAAACAGCAGGGCGCCACTATCCGCCCTCACCTTATTCCGCTGATCGAGGAAAACGGTGGCATTTACTCGAAAAATCGCCCGGTGGCCAGACGCGTTTACTGGATCACGGATCTGAAGCGGTGGGCGGCATTGCGCGGAAAAGTGCTCAATTTCGACAATCGCGCTGCGCTCTCGGATCCGTCCCCGGCAGGCCTGATGGTTGCGGCGGCAATCGAAACCGGTGAAGACTGGCTGAAGCTTGCAGTTGCACTGCAGGAGGCTTTCTGGGTCCGCCGTGAAGACATCGGCAAGGCCGACATCCGCCAGGCCATCGCGACGGCTGCAGGCTTCGATGCTGTAGCCCTCGATGAACATGGCAAAAGCGACGCGGTTGCTGTCTTGCAGAAGGCGAGCTTCGAAGCTGCCAGGGCCGCCGGTGTGTTCGGGGTTCCGACCTATCGCTATCAGGATGAACTCTACTGGGGGCAGGACAGCCTTCCGTTCCTCGAGCGTCATCTCAGGGGCGAAAAACTGGCCGCCTGATGTTCACTGCCAGATGGCGTCGCCGGCCGCGCGCCTCGCCCTCAAGGTTTGTAAGTCTGTCGCAGTGTTTTGCGACCCGCCTACACGGAATGTTTTATGCCTGACCTGTCTCCTTCTCTCATCCGATCCCTGCGAGACCTCCTCGGGGAGCGTCTTTCAACGTCGCCGACACTGCGCGAGCAGCACGGGCGCGGCGAGGCGCATCACGCAGCCGCCTTTCCCGATGCGGTCGCTTTCGCGGAAACCACCTCCGAAGTGTCCGAGATCGTGCGGCTATGTGCGGCGGAAAGCGTGCCCGTCATCGCTTTTGGCGCCGGCACTTCCCTGGAAGGGCATCTGACAGCCGTCAATGGCGGAGTCTCGATCGACCTTTCACGCATGTCGAAAATCACCCGTATCAGCAGTGAAGATCTGGATTGTACGGTCGAGGCCGGGGTAACGCGGGAGCAGTTGAACACATATCTGCGAGACATGGGACTGTTCTTTCCCATCGATCCCGGCGCAAACGCTTCGATTGGCGGCATGGCTGCAACCCGCGCTTCCGGCACCAACGCCGTCCGCTACGGAACAATGCGTGAAAACGTACTGGGCCTGACCGTGGTGCTGCCGACCGGCCAGGTTATCAAAACCGGCGGTCGCGCCAGAAAGTCTTCTGCCGGATACGACCTGACGCGGCTGTTCGTGGGTTCGGAAGGAACGCTGGGGATCATCACCGAAATAACCCTTCGCCTCTATGGAATACCCGAAACCATCTCGGCGGCGCTCTGCTCTTTCGAGAGCGTCGAACAAGCAGTCGCGGCGGCCATTCAGGTCGTGCAACTCGGCATCCCCGTCGCCCGCATGGAGCTCATGGACCGTGGCCTGATCACGGCCGTCAATGCCTATTCCGGGCTGGAGCTGAAGATCGAGGACACATTGGCTTTCGAGTTTCACGGCTCGCCCGCCGGCGTTCAGGAGCAGGTCGATATGGTGTCCGCCATTGTGGAAGACCATGGCGGCAAGGATTTCGAGTGGGCCAACGCCCCCGAAGAACGCAATCGCCTCTGGAAAGCGCGCCACAACGCGTTTTATGCTGTCGTATCGCAAAGGCCAAACGCCAAAGGCTGGTCTTCGGATGTCTGTGTTCCGGTCTCGCAGCTCAGCAACTGCATATTGAAGACCCGCGAGCTCCTGCAGGATTGCAGCGTACCGGCTGCCATTCTCGGCCATGTCGGCGATGGCAATTATCATGTCGTCTTCGCGGTCGATCCCGGCAATGCGGAAGAGCTCGGCGAGGTGGCGGCCATCAACAAGAAGATGGTGCAATACGCCCTCTCGGTCGGCGGCACCTCGACCGGCGAACATGGCGTGGGCACCGGCAAGATCGCCTACCTGCGTGAAGAACATGGTGACGCGGTCGATCTTATGGCGCTCATCAAACATGCAGTCGATCCAGCCGGCATCATGAATCCCGGCAAAATCCTGCCGAGATAGAATGTTACTTTGCGATCCGCGACCGCTGGGGCGACACGATGAATTCTTTCAAGACTCACAGTTCTCACTGGGGCGCCTTCTCCGGGCGGCTCACAAATGGGCGACTGGAGATAAAGCCTCACTCCGGCGACCCCCATCCATCCCCGCTACTGGGCAATCTTCCGGCGATCGCCGACAGCCCCGTCCGCATCCGACGGCCCGCTGTCCGGCGGGGGTGGCTTGAGCGCGAAACCGACCATGCACAGCGGCGGGGCGCTGACGACTATGTCGAGGTCAGCTGGGCCGAAGCGACGACACTGGTCGCCGACGAACTGAGGCGGGTCTACGACAGTCACGGTCCAAGCGCCGTGTTCGGCGGCTCTTATGGCTGGTCCAGTGCCGGTCGCTTTCATCACGCGCAAAGCCAGATCCACCGCTTCTTGAATGTCCTCGGCGGATATGTCCGGTCGGTCAACACCTATAGTTCCGGTGCGGCCATGGTCATAATCCCCCATGTCCTGGGCCCTTATGACAGCTTCGACCGAAAGAGCGTGACCTGGGATGCCATCGAACGCAGCAGCGAGCTGGTGCTCGCCTTTGGCGGGATGGCGATCAAGAATGCCGATGTCCACGGCGGAGGGATCAGCACGCACACGGTCCGGCAAAAACTTGCCGGCGCGAAGGCTCGCGGTGCGCATTTCACATTCATCAGCCCTCTGGCAGACGATTTCCCCGCTGAGGCGGATGCCGAGTGGCTTCCCATCATCCCGGGCACCGACGTGGCGATGATGCTCGGGCTGGCGCACGTCCTCGTTACGGAAGGGCTGCACGACCGGACGTTTCTGGAGCGTTATACGGTCGGATATGACCGGTTCGAAAACTATCTTCTCGGCAGGGAGGACGGCCAGCACAAGAGCCCGGAATGGGCGGCCGAAATCTGCAACATCGCGCCGGACACGATACGCAAGCTGGCGCGCAGGATGGCCGGTTCGAGAACCCTGATCACCGTCAGTCATTCGCTGCAGCGGGCCGATTACGGAGAGCAGCCGGTGTGGATGGGCATTGTGCTTGCCGCCATGCTCGGCCAGATCGGATCGGACGGCGGCGGATTTTCTTATTCCCTTGGCGCGTTGGGCAATATCGGCAAGAATCTGCTCGCCGTTCCCCTGCCAACGCTGCAGCAATTCAAAAACCCTGTGCCGGACTACATTCCCTGCGCACGCATCTCCGATATGCTGCTCAATCCCGGCGCCGAGTTCCATTACAACGGGCGCACGCTTCTTTATCCTGACATCCGGCTTGTCTATTGGGCGGGCGGCAATCCATTTCACCATCATCAGGATATCAACCGGTTGCGAGCCGCTTTCAGGCGGCCGGAAACGATCATCGTCCACGAGTCCGCCTGGACCTCCACCGCCAGACACGCCGATATCGTGCTGCCCGCCACGACCACGCTTGAGCGTGATGACATCGGTGCCGCCGATCGCGATCCGCTGATGATCGCCATGAAGCGCCTGATCGCCCCCGTCGGCGAAGCACGCGACGATTACGAAATATTCGCCGGCATTGCCCGCGAACTGGGCAGGTTCGAGGCCTTCACCGAAAACCGCAGCAGCGGAGAATGGCTTGCCTTTCTATACGAAACGACCCGTCAGGCACTTGCCGCGTCGGGCCATGAGGCGCCGGACTTTGAAACCTTCTGGGAACGCGGAGAACTGTCCCTTCCAGTCAAGCCGGACGACGGTGGACCGGCGCGCGCTTTCCTTGAGAATCCCGCAACGAAACCGCTGGCGACCCCCTCAGGAAAGATCGAGATTTTTTCCGGGACCGTCGAGGGTTTCGGTTATGATGACTGCAAGGGTCATCCGCGCTGGTATCCACCCAAAATGGAAACTCCAGACGATGCGCACCTCTATCCGCTGCATCTCGTCTGCAATCAACCATATCAACGCCTGCACAGTCAGCTGGACTATGGCGATTTCAGCCGTTCCACCAAGGTCATGGACAGGGAGCCCGTCCGTATCCATCCAGCCGACGCCTCGGCCCGTGGAATATCTGACGGCGATGTCGTAAGGCTTTTTAATCAGCGCGGCAGCTGCCTGGCGGGCGCCCTTCTCAGTGAAGACATCATGCCGGGGGTAATGCAGCTCGCTACCGGCGCCTGGTTCGAACCAGAGGATCCAACTGCCGAAAACTCGATATGCATCCACGGAAATCCAAATATTCTGACCCGCGATATCGGCACATCGAAACTGTCGCAGGCATCGACCGGCCAGATCGCGAAGGTGGATATCGAGCGCTTCACCGGGGCTCTGCCACCCGTGACAATTTTCCAGGCCATGCGATTTGTATCGCGAGACCAGGTCGGCCCAGACGCCGAGCCGTCGTCACTCCACGCCGGAACCCCCGCATTCCAAGGGGCCCTGAAACACCAATCCAAACAGCCGCCGAAATGACGATAAAATAATTCACTAAATCCATAGAAAAAGAATAACCAGTCTTTCTCCCTCACGCCTGACTGCTAGGTTAAGGGCAAGACGGACAGCGCAGAAGGGGATCGCGCCATGACTGGAATATGTAGAAGCGGGCGCGCTCCTCTGCCACGCAGGTTCTCGGGAACCGCTCGCTAGCGTCGCGTCGCCCAATCAGGCCACCAATGAACTTAAGCATCTCCTGCTCGGCCGAGAGGCCGGCGCGGCAACGGTTTGACATGCGTTTGAGCAGCCACCGCAGAAGCACGCGCATCCCAGGAGATGCCGAAATTGCAACGAAAAACTTTGGAATTTTCAGGATCATACAATGACAAAGCGTCCTTTCTCATCGTCTCTTTCGCGTCGTCGGCTGCTTCTTACGGCTTCGCTCGCTGTTTCCGCCTCGCTGTTTTTATCGACGGCTGCACCTTTGAGTGCTGTGGCCGCAGACACGCCACATGATGGCGGTGACATCACGTTTCTGATCGATTCCCTGGGCGACACGTGGATCCCCAACAACAGCGCGATCTCCAGTTTCCAGGGCCATATATGGGGTCATGTCACGGATAAGCTGCTGTACGTCGATGCCGAAGGCAAGGTCAGCCCGTGGATTGCCGAGCGCTGGGAGCAGAACGACACCGCGACGGAGTTCACCCTCCACCTCAAAAGCGGCGTGACTTTCTCCGATGGCGAACCGCTGGATGCCAAGGCCGTCGTTGCCAATCTCGACATCTGGTATGCCGGCCGCAAGAACGAGGGCATCAACCCGATCGGCCTCTTCCCCAAGACCTATGATCACGCCGAAGCGGTTGGTGCGACGACGGTCAAGGTTTTCTTCAAGAAGCCGACGCTCGGGTTCATTCCGACGCTTGGCTACCACGGCTCCATCCTGATCTCTCCCAAGACCATTGCCCAGCCTGCCGGCCAGCAGGCGGACCTCAGCAAGACCGCAGGCAGCGGACCGTATGTGGTGGAGTCCTGGAAAGAGGGCGACCACGTCACCCTGGTCAAGCGCAAGGACTATAATTGGGGTCCCGCCGCAGTCGGCCACACCGGCCCCGCATATCTCGATACCATCACCTACAAGCTGGTCTCTGAGCCATCCCTTCGCGTCGCCTCCGTTCAGTCCGGTCAGGCGGATGTCGCCTACAATGCCTCGCCCCAGGAACTGAAATCGCTCAAGGAGGAAGGCTTCACCATCGCGACCCCGCGTTATCTCGGCTTCGTCAACGGCTGGGCCGTCAACACCAAGCTTCAGCCCTATGATGATGTGAAGGTGCGTCAGGCACTTCAGGCAGGCATCAACCGTCAGGAAATCATCGACACAGTCTATACGCAGGACTGGAAGCTCGCGACGTCCTTCATCCAGAGCAACGTCCCGGGAGCCACGGATCACAGCGATCTCCTCGCCTATAACCCGGACAAGTCGGAAAAGCTTCTGGACGAAGCCGGATGGGTCAAGGGTGCGGACGGCGTTCGCGTGAAGGACGGCAAGCCGCTGGAATTGACGATCCATTCCAATCCTTATCTGGCAACCTCGAAATCAGTCGATGAGCTGATTGCCCAGCAGCTCGGCCGGCTTGGATGGAAGGTCAATATCAGGGCGTATGATGTCGTGACCTTTGGCGAGAAGGTCAAATTCGGTGGCGCCGCCGTTCCGGCATATGAAGTCACCCGCAGCTTTATCGACGCCGGCACGGTCGCAAGCATCCTGACCAACGCCAATAATGGCGAGAACTGGTTTGCGCTGGACGAGCGTGATGCGACGCTCAACGACCTGCGCGACAAGATCGCTGGTGCAGGTTCCGTCGAGGATCGGAAGCCTCTGCTCGATGGCCTGCAAAAATACGTGCTGGAACAGGGTTACTTCATCCCGCGCACGCAAATCGTCCAGCGCATTTACGTGCAATCGCCGAAGCTGAAGGGCGAAGTCTATAACGGCGTCGCTTATGCCAGCTATTACACAGCGTTCATTGCCGAATGACGCCAGCACCCACCGAGTAACGTCAAGGAGGTGACGGCATGAACAATGCCTACCTAACCTACGCCGCAAAGCGGCTCGGCCAGGCGATCGTCGTC
Organism: Agrobacterium sp. 5Ca39; assembly: GCF_055382365.1. Taxonomy (NCBI): domain Bacteria; kingdom Pseudomonadati; phylum Pseudomonadota; class Alphaproteobacteria; order Hyphomicrobiales; family Rhizobiaceae; genus Agrobacterium; species Agrobacterium sp. 5Ca39. Next base: position 1,574,148 of record NZ_AP026437.1, read on the forward strand.
ATCCTTCTGGCCTATGTCTTCACCTTCGTGGTCGTCAGCGTCCTGCCTGGCGACCCGATCACCAGCGTTCTGCGGAACCCGCAGAACGGCTTTACCGAGCAGGAGATCGCCGAAATCATTGCGGCACAGGGGCTGGACCAGCCGATCATCGTGCAGCTCTGGCACTCCCTGTCGGCCTTCCTGACAGGCGATCTGGGCATCTCGATGCGCTCCAACCGACCGGTCTCGACGCTCATCGCCGAGGTGCTGCCATCGACGCTGGTCTTGGCCACCGCCGGGCTGACCGTGGCGCTGATCCTCGCCTTTGCGGTCGCCTACGGCACGCAGGTCGTGCCGAAGCGTTACGGACAGGGATTGCTGCGCGCCTTCCCTTCCCTGTTCCTGTCGACACCCAATTTCGTCATCGGCCTGTTTCTGATCCACCTTTTCGGTTTTCAGCTCAGGCTGTTCCGGGTCATCGAACCCGACAGTTTCTGGGCCACGCTGTTTGCGGCGATCACCATCGGCATACCGTTTTCCGCACAGATTGCGGAGGTTCTGATCGCCAATCTCGATCATGAGGCAGAGCAGGATTACGCAGCGGTTGCCCGCAGTCGCGGCATCGGGCCAAGACGGCTTTTCACAACACATCTCCTCAAGCCTGCCTCCTTGCCCGTGGTGACGGTTATCGCCCTCACCGTCGGCGAACTTCTGGGCAACTCGCTGATTACGGAGACGGTATTCGGCCGCACCGGTATCGGCAGTCTCGTCCAGCGTTCCGTCAGCACTCAGGATCTGCCGGTCCTGCAGGCGATCGTCTCGCTGGGGGCCGTGGTGTTCGTCGTCGTCAACCTCATCGCCGATCTCCTCTATCCGCTGCTCGATCCAAGGGTAAAAATTATCGTTGGCCGAAAACGCCGCCTGTCGACGATCGATGACACGTCGCTTGGCCTTGAAACGGGGGCCAAACCATGAGCCTTATTTCCAGCCCGGCTTCCATCAGCAATCCGTTGGAGAGACTGAAAACTCTCAACATAACTGCAACGGTCGCCCTCTCCCTGCTTGTCATCGCAATCGTCGTCGCCTGGTCGATTGCACCGCAGCTTTTCACCACCCAAAGCCCGATCAACGGCGTCCCGGCTGACAAGCTTCTTGCGCCAAGTTTTGCCCATTGGTTCGGCACGGATCATCTCGGGCGCGATCTCTATACACGGGTCGTTTATGGCACCGCTTCATCTGTATCGAGCGCTTTGGTCGCTGTCGTCATCGGCGTCGTCATCGGCGGTGTGATCGGTCTGCTTGCCGGATTTTTCGGCGGCTGGGTGGATATCGTCTTTGCACGTTTTGTCGACGTGCTGTTATCCATCCCGAAGTTCCTGCTGGCGGTCATCATCGTCACCGCAATCGGCTTCGAGACAATCAACGCCGCCATTGCGACAGGCATATCGGCGATCGCCTTCTTCGCCCGTGTGGCGCGCTCAGAGGTCATCAAGACGCGTCAGGCGACCTTCGTGGAGGCGTCGTTTCTCTCGGGTGGCTCACGCGGCTACATTGTGCTGAGACATGTGCTGCCAAACGCATCCCGCTCGATGTTGCCGCTGGCCGTCCTGCAATTCGGCGAGTCCATTCTCGTCATCGCCAGCCTCGCCTTCCTCGGCTACGGCGATCCGCCGCCCTCTTCCGACTGGGGCCTGCTGATCTCGATCGGCAAGGACTACCTCAAATGGCCCTGGCTCGTTTATGCGCCCGCGTTCGTTACGATCGTGACCGTCCTCTCTGTCAACAGGATCAGCCGATGGCTTCGCAAATCGCATTGAAAACAGCGCCGACCCCTCCCCGGATAGTGGCAGAGGCTCCGCAGCCCGCCATACCCCTGCTCGGCGTTGAAAATCTTGCCGTCTCCTACGGGCGGCAGGAGGTCGTGCACGGTGTCAGCTTCGAGCTTGGGCGTGGCGAAAGTCTTGCGCTGATCGGAGAATCCGGTTCGGGAAAGTCGACCATAGCAAAGGCTGTACTAAGACTGCTTCCCAACGGCGCAAACGCCACGGGCCGGGTTGTTTTCGACAGGCAGGACATTCTGGCATTGCCGGAACGACGCTTCAGGCCTTTTCGTGGCCGCGAAATCGGCTTCGTGCCGCAGGATCCGGGCAACTCTCTCAATCCTGTGAGAACAATCGGCGCGCAGGCGCTGGAGGCGGCAGCGCTGACGGAAGAGGCCAACCCCGCAATCCGCAAGCTCCTCATTCTGGAAACATTCGCGAAGGTGGGTCTCGACAATCCGCAACGGGTTTACGATTCCTATCCGCATCAACTGTCGGGCGGAATGCTGCAGCGTGTACTGATCGCGCTCGCAATATTACCGCGCCCCGCATTGCTGGTGGCGGATGAGCCGACGTCGGCGCTCGACGTCACAATCCAGAAACGCATTCTCGATCTCCTCTCCCGTCTTCGCGATGAGCTGAACATCAGCCTGCTTCTCATCACCCATGATCTCGCAATAGCGGCGGAGAGGGCGGACAATCTCGTCGTGCTGAAGAACGGCGTCGTGCAGGAAGCGGGCAGGACATCGGCTGTTTTTTCCTCCCCCTCCTCTCCCTATGCCAAAAAACTCCATGGCGACGTGCCCGCGCTCAACCCGGAGCGTTATGCCAAATTTCGCGATCCGGGGTTCAGCCTTCTCGATAGTGACAAATCGCCAAAGATCGCTGTCAGCGGCGTTACCAAGCGCTTCACCGTCGATGGCAAAACCCTGACCGCTGTGGATGATATTTCGTTTACGGTTCCGGCAGGCACGACACACGCGCTTGTCGGCGAATCCGGCTCCGGGAAAACCACGACCATCCGCCTGCTGCTGGGGCTCGAGCAGCCGGAAAGCGGCACCATCACGGTTGCCGACGAGAGCGTTACAAGCAAGAGCCGCGCTTCCCTGCGGTCGGTATGGCGGCATCTGCAACTGGTTTACCAGAACCCGTTCACGTCACTCGACCCGACATGGAAGGTGGGCCAGCTTGTTCGTGAGCCGCTCGACAGATTCGAGATCGGTACTCCGAAGCAGCGATCCGAGCAGGTGCGGGAAGCTCTCGCAAATGTCGGCTTGAGCGAGCACCTCATGGAACGCAAGCCATCAGACCTGTCAGGCGGGCAGCGTCAGCGTGTGGCAATTGCCCGTTCGCTGGTCCTCAAGCCTGATGTGATCGTGTTGGACGAACCCACATCCGCTCTCGATGTCAGCGTTCAGGCGGATATCGTCGAGGTTCTGCTGTCGCTGCAGGCGAAGCTCGGACTGACCTATGTCTTTGTTTCGCATGACCTCGCCCTCGTCAGGCAACTTGCGCACAGCGTTTCCGTGATGCAGCGAGGCCGCATTGTCGAACATGGGACCGTCACCGAGATTTTCGGCAATCCGCGACACGAATACACCGCGTCGCTGCTGAACTCCATCCCATCGGGCATCGCCGGAACGGCCCGCACCCATGCAGCCCCGCACGCGCTGCGGAAGGAACAACTCGCATGAATATTGCAGCAGCGTCGCGCGACCTTCCCGCATTGTTCCGGCCGAAAAGCCGGCTGGGTTTCAATACGCGGGTATCATTCAACGACGATGACGGTCCGGCAAAGGGGCTCCGACAGGGCATAGAATTGTTCAGACAGGCGGAAAGGCTGGGGTATCAGTCCGGCTGGGCCGGCCTATCAGCGCCATTTCGACCACTATCTTTCTTCCCCGTTGCCCTTCTTTGCGGCGGTCGGCCAGCATACACGGCACATTACGCTTGGCTCCGCCGTCATCCCGATGCGTTATCAGGACCCTATTCTGCTGGCCGAAGCGGCGGGCACGACCGACCTGCTGATCGACGGCCGGCTTGAACTCGCGATTTCAACCGGGGCAAATGGGGCGTTCGATGCCGTATTCGGATCCGTGGATACCGATGCCCGGACAGAGGCAAAGCGGCGACAGTCGCGTTTTCTTGCCGCCATTGCCGGTGATGTTCTGCACGTTGTTACGCCGAACGACGTTGGTGCGCCTCCGGGAGCCGAGTTGCGGGTGACCCCACACAGCCCCACCTTGCGCAGCCGTATCCGACAGGGCTCCGCCAGTATCGATTCAGCGATTCAGGCCGCCGAACTCGGTATCGGCCTGATTTCCGGTACCGTCCTTCACGATCAGGACGAAGGCGAGACGTTTGGCCAATATCAGGCGCGTATCATCGATGCCTATCGCACTCACTGGCTGCGAATCTGGAAGACAACGCCGCCTCCGGTCGCCGTTGCAGCGTCGATCCTGGTCGGCACCACTCCGGAACTGCGGGAAAAATATGCCGCCTATGACCTTGAACGTCGCACAGTCGGCATTGCGGCCTCACGCCCGAAGGGTGCGCTGGCTCCTGCCGGCCAACCGGCTGGTGCCATGATTTCCCCCGTTTTTCAGGGCGCACCGGATACGGTCATTGAGGCGGTACTGAGCGACCCCGGGCTGGCGGCCGCAGATGAGCTCGTCCTCTTTTTGCCTCCGGCTTTCGGATTGACCGAAAACGTAAGATTGCTCACCGATCTTGCGACGACGGTTGCTCCCTCCCTGGGGTGGAAACCCGGCCCTTATGACGCAGATGCAGGCCCGGCGGCAATCGCCGGTTCTAGGCCACCAGAATAGTCAGGCAATATTTTCTACATTTTCCATAGAAATAGAAAGACCTGTCTTCCTCATATGCCACGTCGGCTTTAGCTTTCACTCGACATTAGAAACAGCAAGGAGCTCCCATGGCTGCGGAATTCATCAGCGTCAGCTTTCCCAACGCATCCAATGATCTGAACCCCATCCCTGATGCTCCGGTCGATCCGCTGTTTCTGGAACGTTACGCGCGGGCACTGGATGACTACGGGTTCAACTACACGCTCATTCCCTATTCCTCCTCTTCGTTCGATCCTTTCACGCTGGGTGCGACGGTGCTTGCGCACACGAAGAACATCAAGATCATTGTCGCGCTCCGCCCCAACACGGTTTATCCGACGGTTGCGGCCAAGTCCCTCGCCACACTCGACCAGTTGAGCGGCGGACGCGTGGTCGTCCACTTCATCGCGGGCGGGAGCGACGAGGAGCAGGCACGCGAAGGCGATTTCCTCAACAAGGAAGAGCGTTACGAGCGTCAGGAAGAATATATCCGCATTCTTCGCCTTGCATGGGCTTCGACGGAGCCGTTCGATTTCGAAGGCAAATATTACCAGTTCAAGCAGTTCCGCAGCGCCGTGCGTCCGACCAATGGCCTTATCCCGATTTCGCTCGGCGGCTCTTCGGATGCTGCTTATCGTATCGGCGGCTCCCTTTGCGACATTTTCGGCCTTTGGGGCGAACCGCTGGCTGAAACAAAACAGCAGATTGACCGTATCTACGCCGAAGCCGCAAAAGCCGGACGCACCGACCGCCCCCGGATCTGGGTGACATTCCGGCCGATCGTCGCCGAAACGGATGAACTGGCCTGGGAAAAGGCGCACAGGGTTCTCGACCGTCTGAACGAGAACCGCCAGAAAGGCCTGTCTCGTGCCCCGGTCAATGCAGCACCTCCTGCCAATATCGGGTCCCAGCGTCTGCTGGATATCGCCAAGCGCGGCGACGTCCATGACCGCGCACTCTGGTATCCGACAGTTACCGCCACCAATGCCAGCGGCGCGACTACCGCCCTGGTCGGGTCGCCACGCACGATCGCCGACTCCATTCTCGACTATATCGACCTTGGCGCCGATCTGATTTCGATCCGTGGATACGACAACTATAATGATGCCGTAGACTACGGACGATACATCCTGCCCCTCGTCCGCGAGGGTATTCGCGAACGCGAAGAGGCGAAGAAGAAGGCAGCCGCCTGATCACGGCAGTCCGACCACGCCGTCGGACCGATCCACCTCTCTTCCAAGACCGGGATCATCCACCCCTGTGACGGATGATCCCGCCTGCCGACCATGAGAAAGCCGCTATCCGCATGTCCTATGACCCCACCGCACTCGACGCAGCCGCGCGCGTCCTTTCCGAAGCCGCACCGGATGCGGATCAGACCGGTCAGTTTCCCTGGACCGGTATTCGCGCCGTTCATAAGGCTGGACTTCTCGAAAGCACGGTGGCCACGCGTTATGGCGGACCGGGAGGAACCTTGAGCACCGCAGCCCATATTCTGGCGGCGCTCGGGCGAGGCGATCCTTCTGTAGCGCTTATCAGCGCAATGACGATTTTTACACATCTCGGGCAGGCCACGAAGGGCCATTGGCCGGACGGTCTCTACAGGGAACTTCTTTCACAGGCAAAGCAGCAGCCGCTTCTTCTGAACGCCGCGCGTGTGGAACCAGAGCTGGGGTCGCCGGCCCGCGGCGGATTGCCGTCCACGCGTGCGCACCGGACGGCAAATGGCTGGTCGATCACGGGCCGCAAGCGCTTCGTAACGGGTGCCTATGGCCTTACCCATTTTCTCGTCTGGGCGCATACCGATGAGGTTCAGCCACGAGTCGGCACCTTCGTTGTCCCCAACGGTCTGCCCGGCATCAAGATTATCGAGAACTGGAAAAGCCTCGGCATGCGGGCGACCGGTTCGCACGATGTCGAGTACACCGAAGTTGAAATCCCGGCAGAAAATGTGCTGGAGCTCGTTGATCCCTCGGTCGCCCAGCAGGATAATCGCGGCCACGCGGCAATGACGCTTGCACTCACTGCCATCTATCTGGGCGCGGCCGAAGCCGCCCAAGAAGCGTTCATCCGCTTCGCGCATGAGCGCGTGCCGGCTAATCTTGGCCGCCCGATTGCGCAAACGGAACGTTTCGTTGAACTCTCGGGTGAAATCGACCTTCTGGTTGCCGGCGCCCGCCAGATCATCTTTGGCGCGCTCGCAAACCATATTGGCGATGCCGAACACCTGATAAGGGCCCGCCTTCTCGCCGGGAGGCAAATCCGCGACGCTGTCCAGCTGGCGGTCCGCGGCATCGGCAACCCCGGTCTCAATGCCGATCTCGGGCTCGAGCGTCATTTCCGGGATATCCAGTCAGTCCTCGTCCATGCACCTCAGGAAGACACGTCCGTCGCCATTCTCGGACGCGCCGCCTTTGAGAAGTGGAAGACCGGCGAGAATGATCGATCGGCACATCCGGCCGGGCTGTCAATTCTCAAGACGGCCTAGGGCGCGCAGACAGAAACCGCATTTATGCAGGATCACCCGAAAGAAAGTTCAATGAGCAACAATCTGATCGTCGGTTTCTCCGGCAACACATCGCGGCCATCAAGCACAAAGCGCTTCGTCGAAAGCGTCAGCGAGGCGCTGGCCGGCCAACTGGGCCTGCAACATCAGGTTTTCGACGTTGAGGATCTCGGCCCCTCCCTAAGCTCGGCACGATCCGTAGCGGACCTGGAAGGCAGCGCGCGGCAGGTCGTTCAGACCATCATCGACGCTGAAGCTCTGGTGATCGGTTCACCAACTTACAAGGGAAGCTATACCGGCCTCTTCAAACACGTCATCGATCTTCTCGATCCCGCCGACCTCAGGGGCAAACCTGTCATCTTGACCGCGACAGGCGGCGGAGACCGGCACTCGCTTGTGGTGGAACACCAACTCAGGCCGCTATTTGCCTTTTTCGAAGCCTTCGTGACGCCGACCGCAATCTACACCTCCGGCCGGGATTACGTGGAAGGACAGGTTTCTCCCGTGGTGAACGCCCGGGTAAATCAGGCAATCGCAGAAGCCGCGCTTCTCGTCAAAGCTCGTTTCGGAAACGTAACAATCGCGGCAGAATAATTTAGAAATGGACGGCTTTTGCCAAGGCAGTCTGCAGGCGCGACAGAACACTATCGGAATTTGGCGGAACCCGCCGCGACAGCGCCGGTGGCTTTGCCTTGCATCCCGCTGGATGGTAGTGCAAAGCGTCTAGACGGCGTGCCGGCAGGATCAATCTGCAGGGATCGGCGCGTCACATGTCCGCGACCACGTTTGCGCGTAGCTCGGCGGCACCGCACAAGGGGATAACGACGCCACGGACACGCGTAGCGCCCGTGGATGTGATGATAAACGACAAGCAAGCTGAACTTAATCAGATTCTCCTCGTGGGCTGCTTTTGCTTGAACAGCTTTAGCTAAAGCAAGAGCAACGTACCCTAGATGCGGGCGCCGCCCGTTGCATCGATCATCTGGCCCGTAGTCCAGCGGGCATCGCTGGATGCGAGGAAGGTAATCAAGTCGGCGATATCCTCCGCCTTTCCGACGCGCGAAAATACAGAGAGGGCTTCGGCGCCAGCGCGCGCTTCCGGAGACGACAGCCACTCTGCATTCATGTCGGTTTCCGTGACACCCGGCAGCACGGCATTGACTGTGATACCGCGCGTAGCAAACTCCGGTGCCAGCGCCAATGTCAACGTTTCCAGCGCGCCCTTGGACGCGGCGTAAGCGGGATGAGTCGGCGCTGCGATCCGCGTAAACCCGGTCGAGACGTTGATAATACGGCCGTTTTCACGGATGTGGTCGGCCACGGCCTGGATCAGAAAAAACGGCGCCTTGTAGTTGATCGTCATCACCTCATCGAACGCGGCTTCGCTCGTCTGCGTCAATGGCAGTGCGGGCGCGATACCGGCATTGTTCACGAGAATGTCAAGAGCGGTCGAGCCCGTCTCGATCTGCGCTGCTTCGCTGAACTGCGCCCACAGGCTGTCGGCCGCGTCCTTGCCCTGTCTGAGATCGGCCTTCACGGCGACGGCCTTGACGCCGAGCCCTTCGATCTCGTGCACCGTGGCATTGGCCGCATCCGCGTTGGCGGCATAATGCACGCCAATCAGCGCGGCACCCTCCCTGGCAAAGGCAAGGGCAACCGCCCGGCCGATCCCGCGTGAACCTCCAGTGATAAGGGCTGTCTTGTCTGCAAGTCGTCTGGACATTGATCACTCCGTTGCCAATATAAATAGTGACCCCTACAATAAGGAGCGAAACGCATCTGTCAACAATATAATAGGGATCACTATTTTATGGAGACACCAGTCCGCAGACGAGGCAGACCCCGCCTGCTCGATCGCGACGTTGGGCTCGACATCGCGGCACGGCTGTTTTGGGAGCGCGGTTACGAAGGAACCTCAACCGCCGATCTGACGAAAGCGATGGGCATCAATCCGCCGACGCTCTATTCGATGTTCGGATCGAAGGAGGAGTTGTACCGCCAGGCGCTGGATTTCAGCATTGCTCGTGAAAACAGCCGTCGATCCGACATATTGCAGTCCGATCTGCCGCTTTACGAAGCTCTGAGGCTTTACCTCTACGATATTGCCGATGGAGACACCCAGCCGGACAAGCCGCGCGGATGCATGGTCTCCACGGCCGTCCTGCAGCATGCGGAAGAAAATGCGTCCGTAGCGCGTCTGACGGCGACATTGCGCGAGGCATCAATGCAGGCCCTCAAGACCCGCTTCGACCGTGCAGTCGACGAAGGGGAACTGCCGGCGGGAACCGATACCGACACGCTTGCCCGCTTTTATGGTGCAATCATCCAGGGCATGTCCGCCCAAGCCTGCGACGGTGCCTGCAACGCCTTGCTGAAGCGGCTGATCGACCTTGCTCTCGCAGCTTGGCCCGGAACGCGTATCTCCTGACAGGGAGCAGGCCCGCCGGGTGAGCTGACGATCATATCGTTACCCAGATCGGAGCTGATAACTGAAAGCCTGCGGCAGAACGGAGAATTCCGCAGCCCTTCGGGTCGGCACGTTCTCAGATCTGCACTGGCTTGATGGTGTCTATACGGACATCGCCGTCCATCACCCCTCGCGTCAGACCCTGTCGATCGTGTTCCACTTCGATCACCGTATAGAGTTTTTCATCTCTAAAGGCGCTTGCATTCAACGTCGACACGTCTTCAGCGGGAAGGGCGTCGATCTCCATGAAATCGAGTTCCGCGCCTGCAGCGACAATCCGTGCATCACCCGCCGTCCGCGCTGCGACGACCACGGTTCCGTGGGCAGGCGCATTCTGCCAGCGTGGGTCGTCCGGCGCCGCAACAGGTTCAAGGCGATAAACATTGAGGGTTTCGCCGGCGGCCGTTCCGCGCGCTATCTCGGTGGCATCGTCAAACTGAGCCTGGCTTTCAAGCGAGTAGCCGAACCGATTGGCGGTCGTACCCGTGTTTTCGGCGTAACCGCCACCCGTGGATTTTGAGTTAGACATGATATCTCCTCTCTTTTCCGCCTTGACCCTTGGTACAAACCGCGGACCTTGTCGAAGTGTTCCAAGCCCGGTCGGAACTCAGCCATTAGCCAACTGGCAGCAGCGGAAATTTCAATCATCGGTCAGTCCCGGCTCCGGGTCATTGTCCGGTTTCATCGCTACTCTCACGGGAAGACGCAGACGCCAACACCCAACACTGTGTAACCGGAATACTATTCGAGCACCCGGATCCGTCTCGATGCTGCAACCGGCTATTTACCAGCGAGCGACACTGAAAAGAGCCGGCTGGACCCCCGACCGGATCACCGTCGCGGAACCTTGTCAGCCGACGAGGTTTTAAGACGAACTTGGCTGGAGCAAATTCTTGAGCTGAAATCGAGCTTTAAAGAGTTGAACTGGATCCGGTGAGGTGAAGGAGACACAATTTGCCAATCATTGCCACTGCGGCCTGGTCCATCCCGAGAAAGGTGGCCGACCGGTTCCCGGCAGAAGGGAGCGGCCTTCAACGTTACGCCTCGGTCTTTGATGGAGTCGAAATCAACTCCACATTCTACCGTCGGCACAAGGCGTCCACCTTCGCGCGGTGGGCTGAATCCGTGCCCGACACCTTCCGTTTCTCTGCAAAGATGCCCAAAGAGATTTCGCATACGCGCAGAATGAACCATATAGCCGAACCGTTTGAAACTTTCATAGAAGACCTTGCGCCACTGGGTCGAAAGCGTGGACCGCTTCTGTGTCAGCTTCCGCCATCGCTTGCCTTTGATATCCGGGCGTCAGACAGGGCGTTCGAGGCGATGCGTGGGTCTGATAACGGGCAGATTGTCATTGAAGCCCGGCACGAGAGCTGGGCGTCGCAGGACGCGATTGATTTGCTGAAAACATACAAGATTGACCGCGTTTTCGCCGATCCGGCGCTCGTGTGGCCTGCGGAAACCTTTAACGAACCCCCGCGATATGTTCGCCTGCACGGAAAACCAAAGATCTATTATTCCACTTATAGCGACGATGAGATCAGGCACTTTTGCGAACTCGTTGCGCCTGACGGTTGGTGCGTCTTCGACAACACCGCCTCAGGCGCTGCAATCGAGAATGCTCTGAGCATGACATCCATTCCCGCACGCGATCCTGCGCGCAGGGCATCAGGATGATGCAGCCGCACTTGCGATATCAGTTCCGCGGACGAGGCAGGGATGATACACCACGATATTCCCGCAAATTCACTGCAATTCCACCCATCATATTCCGGATCCGAAAAGCTCGCGGTCATCATCCCCTTCCCAGGGAGATGGCGCCGATAGCCCACCGGTATTCGCCGCCGGAACCGGCATCCAGCACTTCAGCTCCGGTTCCGCATATTCAATTATCCGACCCGGTGAGGAGTCTGAAGCTCGCCAGCCTTCTGCTCCGAGCCGGTCGCCATTGGACCAATAAACAAGATCCACCTGTGCCGGGCCTTGCTCCGACGAGCGGATCGTCACGAGAATCCGGGTACCGTCTTTCGGTGCGCTTGTCATGTGACGCCACGGCTGGTCCATTTTTGCTCTCCCTTGCCAATGCCTTAAGCTTTGCCTCGCCGTGAGAGGCGGTCAATTCAAACTTTTTGAAACTCACACAATGCAAACGCTTCGCTTCCAGTCCCGGCGGCAATACGCCTGTGACAATCTTCCGCGAACGGGAAAAAGCGCATCGCGAGCGGGCCGGCGATCATGTTTGAAGAGGTCGTCATCTCCTGCCCTTCCTTCGCGACACGGGAGTGGCCCGAGAGCCATGTCGGCACGCCTAGCGGCAAAGGCTAACGTGCGGATGACGGAGACCTGAAAAATCGTAAACGCGCCATAGGGATTTCCCATGGCGGCCATCGGTTTAGTAAAGGGCTGCTGCTTCACCAGCCCACCCTGCATTTCTCGTTGATGAACGACAGGCTGATCGCAGCCAGCGTCGCTGGCGCACAAATGTTACTGAGGGCGATGATCCACGGGAACCCGTGACGGCCGGCCGCTATATGCCGCCCATGCAGAGATATTTCATTTCAAGATAATCCTCCATGCCGTGGCGCGAGCCTTCGCGGCCGATGCCGGATTGTTTGACACCACCGAAAGGAGCTGCTTCCGACGACATGCGGCCGGTATTGATACCGACCATGCCATATTCCAGGGCTTCGGCAACACGCCACACGCGCTTGAGATTGGAGGCGTAGAAATAGGCAGCCAGACCGTAGATCGTGTCATTGGCTTCACGAACAACCTGCTCCGCATCGTCGAAACGGATGATCGGCGCTAAAGGTCCGAAAGTCTCTTCCTGCGCCACCCGCATCGCGGTGGTGACGCCGGTGAGGACCGTTGGTTCGAAAAAGGTTCCGCCATTGCCGACACGCTTGCCGCCGCACCTTATTGAGCCGCCTCTTGCGCTGGCGTCGGCCAGATGTGCCTCGATCTTGTCGATGGCGTGGCTGTCGATCATCGGACCGATGGTCACCTCGGGATCGAAGCCGTCGCCAACCTTCAATTCTGCCACCCGCGCAACGAATTTTTCCGAAAACTCATCGTGAACCGCCGACTGGACATAGATGCGATTGGCCGAAACACAGGTTTGGCCGCCATTGCGGAATTTCGCCTGAATGGCGCCTTCCACGGCTTCATCAATATCGGCATCGTCAAAAACGATGAAGGGTGCATTGCCGCCCAATTCGAGGTTGAGCTTCTTTATCTGCGGCGCGCATTGGCTCATCAGCAGCCGCCCGACTTCGGTTGAGCCGGTGAAGCTGATCTTGCGTATCCTGGCATTGGTGCACAATTCCGCACCGACATCGGCACCGTGACTGGCATAGATAAGGTTAAGCGCCCCCTCCGGAAAACCGGCAAGCCGCGCGAGCACGAACATTGCCCCTGCCACCAGCGGCGTCTGTTCCGCTGGTTTCAATACGATGGCACAGCCGGCGGCAAGTGCGGGCGAAATCTTGCGGGCGACCATGGATGCTGGGAAATTCCACGGCGTGATGGTGCCGACCACGCCCACCGGCTGCTTGATAACCAGCATCCGCCGATCGTTGGAAGGGGCGGAAATCGTTTCGCCATAGATGCGGTTCGCCTCCTCGGCATACCATTGCACGTAAGCAGCGGCATGGGCGACTTCGGATTTTGCCTCCGTCAGCGGTTTACCCATTTCTGCCGTCAGGATCGTTGCGAGGTCGTCCGAATGGAGAATAATCAGTTGGTGCCAGCGGCGCATCACCGCGCTCTTATCCTTGGCCGGCAGGCTCTGCCACACGCCCTGTGCTTCAGCCGCGCGATCGATCGCGTCCCGGGTTTCCAAGGGCCCCATATCCGGCAGCCGCGCAAGCAGCGCACCGGTCGAAGGATTTAAAACATCGAATTCCGCGCCCGACCAAGCCTTGCCGCCGAGAGCGATGCCTGCAAGATCGGAAAACAGATCCGGCCGGGCAAGCCTGCCGAGGAGAACAGGATAAAGCGACAAGGACGGTTCCCCCTTTGACACGACAACCCGAGCACGCCGACCAGCCGCTATTTCAGCGAATGACCGTCGGCTGACGGGCACCGGCACAGGTGGTAGCGCCGCACCGGAAAAACGTCAATCTTGCGCGTGCATTTCCGACAATCGATCAAGAAAATTCATGAGTCATCACACGCATCGGCGATGAAAACCGCCCTCCCCTACATCGATTATGATTTGAGATATCCAACGGCAGCTGGTTCGACGCTGGCCATCCAACAGGTCGCCGTCCGAATATGGGCGATCCCGTCCAGCGCCAGCGCCGGTCAGCACGTCCGCTGCAGCAATATTGGCGACAGCGTGCTCTCCGGCCCCCGGGGGGCCAATGACGAAGACGTTTTCTTACTTCGTCTTTGCCGACAGGGTGGGCCACTCATGCCAGGCTCCCTCAAGCACAAACCCGCCGAAATCGGCGGGTTTGGCGCGATTTGAAGGGCACCCGGATGGATGCGCCCTTGTGGTTTACGCGAAGCGGAAGTCATCGATGACGAATTGCTTGGTCTTCACACCATCGAAGGTAATCGTCGACCCGTCCTTGAAGGCGATCTCGGCACCGTGGTCGCCATCCGTGAAGACCCCGGAGGCGATAAACGCCTGGTAATCCGCAAAGACGTCCTTCGAGAGTTCGACGACATCCTTGCCGTCAGCGCCGGCCTGGAAGTCCGTCACCACATCCCGGCCGCTGCCGGCCGCGAAAACGAAGGTATCCGCACCACTGCCACCGGTCAGCACATCGTTGCCCGCCCCGCCGATCAGCGTGTCATCGCCCGATCCGCCGTTCAGCTGGTCGTTGCCAGCACCGCCGTGAAGAACATCATTGCCGGCGCCGCCCTCGACGATGTCGTTGCCGTCACCAGCAACAACACGGTCGTTGCCAGCGCCCGCATCCACCATGTCGTTGCCGGCACCGGCCAGCAGCGTTCGTTGCCGTCACCGCCTTCCAGCATGTCTTTTCCATTACCGCCCGTGCACCTGATGATCCGCGCCTCTATGGCGTCAAATTCCTCAGCATGCGGCTTGGCCTGTGCGTGCCCGTCTTTCACACGCTGGCGGCGCGGGAGAGCGTCTTCGTGGCAGAGCTTGAAGGCCTGTCCTTTGTCATGCGAGAGCGGGGATCGCGCACCCGCGAAATCTTCGAAAAGAACCTTGCCGATCACGGCATCTCCATCCAGCCCGTCATAGAAATCTCCTCCCGCGAGGGCGTGCGAGAAGCCATCGCCAACGGTGTGGGATGCGGCGTGGTGGCCGATCTGGAATTCGGTCACGACGCGCGCCTTTCCTTCGTGCCGCTCTGCGATGCCACCGAACTCATCGATGAATATGCGATCTGCCTTGCCGAAAGACGACATCTGCCGCTGGTGCGAAGATTCATCGAGGAAGCGGGGCGGGTTCTATGACATTGGCCGTCCTCTCCCGGCAGCAGCCGGAAGGAGGATCAGCCTATCCTCCCCCGCCTCGGCCGCCATCACTCTGCAGGTTTCGAAGCCGCGCTTTCAATATAGGCAATGAGATTGTCCAGATCTTCCGGCTTGCTGATGCCGGCCAGCGCCATCTTGTTGCCAGGGATTTTCTTTTTGGGCGCGCTCAGGAATGCCCGCAATTCTTCCGGCGTCCAGACGAGGCCTTCCTCGCCCGCTTTTTTCATTGCGGCCGAGTAAGTATAGTCCGGCACGCCGCCCGCCGCGCGGCCGATAATCCCGTTAAGCTGCGGGCCGACCCTGTTTTTAGCGCCCTCACCGATGGCGTGACAGGCGGAACACCGCTTGAAGACGGCCTCGCCCTTGGCAACATCGCCCTCCGAAAAAGCAGGAATGGCGCTTGCGGCAAACATTGCCGCCGCGATGATTGTTATTTTGTGCATCGTGTCATCCTTGTCTTGCCGCTTGAGTACGACCCGTCCGCGGAAGCAGACGGGTCGGCGATTTTCTTCAGGTCGTGCCCCAGGCAGGCGTGCCCTTCTTGTAGGGAACGCGATCCACGAAGCCACCGGGAATCTCGTCATAGACGAGAACTTCCGTGGCGCCGATCTTCGAGGTGAAGAAACCAAGCAGTGTCAGCTGCTTGACCAGCGTGAAAGCATGCGGTTTTGCCGGCGACTGTTCCGCTTTGGCCTGTTTGTCCAGCACAGAAAGCAGCGCCTGGCGCTGTTCGGCGGTCAAATCCACAAAGGCCTTCCCGTGTTCGGCCTGACTGCGTTTCTCGATGTCGGAAATGGCCGAAAGGAAGAGTGTCCGCTGTTCGTCAGTGTAGCAATCGGCCGCATAGACGGCCATGAATGCACCGACTTCCGCGTCCTTCGCGCCCGGCGTGGAGGTCCGCGGAATGATGGTTTCCGCCACCTCGTCCAGAAAGCGGATTTCCTCGGGCGTAAAGACATGGGCACCCCCGGCGGGCCTGGCAGCGTTTTCGGCGGCTGTCAGGATATCCGCACCGATCAGCGGCAGGCCGGTCGCAACGGCTATGAGTTTCAGCAGTTCGCGTCTGTTCATCACAGGTTCCCCTTCTTCAGTTCGGAAACGGCGAAATCGGCCGCACGCGCGGTCAGCGCCATATAGGTCAAGGACGGGTTGACGCAGGAGGCCGAAGTCATGCAGGCGCCATCGGTGACGAAGACGTTCTGCGCATCCCAGACCTGGTTGTTGCCGTTAAGGACAGAGGTTTTCGGGTCGCGTCCCATGCGGGCCGTTCCCATTTCGTGAATGCCCATGCCCGGCGCATAGCTGCCACGACTGGGCTTGACGTTCTTGATGCCGACCGCCTCGAACATCTCGACGGCGTCATTGACCATGTCTTCGCGCATGTCGAGTTCGTTCTGCTTCATCTCGACATTCATGGAAAGGACCGGCAGGCCCCACTTGTCCTTCTTCTCATGATCCAGCTTCACGCGGTTCTCATGATAGGGCAGCATTTCACCGAAGGCGGTCATGCCGATGGTCCAGCCGCCCGGCTCGGTCAGCGCTTCCTTGTAATCGGCGCCGATATTCAGTTCCGCGATCTCCCGCTCCCAGCGCGACCGGCTGGCGGAGCCCTGATAACCGAAACCGCGCAGATATTTGCGCTTGTCGTCACCGGTATTGCGGAACCGGGGAATGTAGAAGCCCGCCGGACGGCGACCCTTGAAGTAGAAGTCCTCGAAACCTTCCACCTGGCCGGTGGCGCCCATGCGGAAATGGTGATCCATAACATTATGGCCGAGTTCGCCGGAGCTGCTGCCAAGCCCGCCTTCCCAGACATCGGTGGCCGAGTTCATCAGCACCCAGGTCGAGTTCAACGTCGATGCGTTCAGGAAGATGATGTCGGCGGTATATTCATAGGTCAGGTTTGTCTCGGCATCGATGATCTCGACGCCGCGCGCCTTCTTCTTGTCCCTATCATACAGGATTTCCTTGACGATGGAGAAGGGACGAAGCGTGAGATTTCCCGTAGCGACCGCTGCCGGCAGGGTGGATGCCTGCGTACTGAAATAGCCGCCGAAAGGACAGCCCAGCCTGCATTTATTGCGGAACTGACAGCGCGTGCGTTCCTGATCGGGAAGTTCCTGGGTGATGTTGGCGCAGCGCGAATTGATGAGGTGGCGCGTGCCCTTGAACGCCTTCTTCAGCCGGCTTGCGACATCCTGCTCCACGAAATTGAGAGGAATGGGCGGCAGGAATTCCCCGTCAGGAAGGATGTCCAATCCCTCGCGGCTGCCTGAAATGCCGGCGAAGCGCTCGACGTAGTCATACCAGGGGGACACGTCCTCATAACGGATCGGCCAGTCAACGGCGATGCCTTCTTTTGCATTGGCCTCGAAATCGGTCTGCGACCAGCGATAGGTCTGGCGTCCCCACAGCAGCGAGCGGCCGCCGACATGATAACCGCGGAACCAGTCGAACCGCTTTTCCTCGACATAGGGCGTTTCCTGCTCATCGGCCCACATGCCAAGCGTCGCCTCTTCCAGCAGATAATCGCGGCTGAGAACGGGATATTTCGCCTTCATTTCCTGCGTGGCGCGGTTGCGATGGGGGTAGTCCCAGGCTTCCTTGTCGGCATTCTGATAGTCGGTGACGTGTTCGATATTGCGGCCACGCTCCAGCATCAGAACCTTCAGGCCCTTCTGCGTGAGTTCCTTTGCGGCCCAGCCTCCACTGATGCCCGAGCCGACAACAATCGCATCATAATGATTGTTTGCCATGATAACTCCTCCGATGTGAGCTTGGAAAAAACGACAGGGCAAAGCGCTTCCCGTCGCGGCGCGGCGGAAAATGGACATGCGTCTGTCGAACCTCATGCTCCCCGCCGAAACCGGCCGCCGGGGAGCGGTTCTGGTTTTACTGGCAGCGTTTACTGAATGGTCGGCAGGTGTTCGTTGAGGAACGCGTTGCCCTTGGTTACGACCGCTTCGGCATCGAGCGGAAGGTCGTGCTCGAGGATGAACCATTTTGCGCCGGCATGTTTGGCCGCCGGCAGGATCGTCTTCCAGTCAAGCGTGCCGGTGCCGAGTATGGCGAAGCCGCGTTCGTTTTCCGCCGTCCCCGCCGGTGCATTGTCCTTGGCGTGGATGGCAAAAACCTTGCCCGTCAAGGTACCGAGGAATTCTGCGGGATCATTGCCGCTGCGCGCCACCCAGGCGACGTCGACTTCGGCCTGCAGTTTCGGGCCGGCGGCGTCGAGCAACAGTTCCAGCGCCGTCTTGCCGTCGAACTTGGCCATTTCAAAGTCGTGGTTGTGATAGGCCATGGAAAGGCCCGCAGCGGACAGCTTGTCCGCATAGCCACCCAGTTCCTTGCCGAAGGCGGTCCAGCCAGCGGCGTCCTTCGGTCGGTCTTCCGGCTTCAGGAAAGGTACGGTCACGACAGGGTTGCCGACAGCCTTCTGTTCGGTGATGACCTCGTCGAGATTGCCGCGCAGCTTGTCGATCGGCACATGCGAGGAAATGACCTTGATCTTGTGCTTTTCGAGAAGCGTGTTCAATTCGCTGGCGCTGACCTTCTGCATGTCCACTGTTTCCACCGCGGAAACGCCCGCGCGGTTGAGGATCGTCAGCTGCTCCTCCAGCGTTCCGGAATTGCGCAGCGTATACATCTGCGCGGCAATCGGCAGGGTCTTGCTGTCATCGGCAAAAACCGGATTTGCGAAACCGGCCGCCAATGCTGCGACGACTGCCATGCCTGCGAATTTTGACTTGAACGTTTTCAAACGCGTAACTCCCTTTCCGTTTGATCAATATGACGACACGTGTCCTTTGCCGGGCACCGCCTTCGGCACCCTGTGTCGTCTCCTCCGATAGGCTGCGACCTAGATATCGATATTGATCCAGGTCGAGGTCTGGCTGGAGCGAACGGCGGCATCGATGAATGCGAGACCCGCAAGGCCGTCCTCCATGCCGGGGTAAATCACCTCCCCGGCGGCTGCTTTTCCCTCCCTTTTGGCAATGATTGCATCTGCGGCTTCGCGGTAGATCGTCGCGAAACCCTCGAGGTATCCTTCCGGGTGCCCCGATGGCACGCGGCTGACACGGTTGGCCGCGGCTCCTGCGCCTGCGCCGTTGCGGGTTATGAGCCGCTTCGGCTCGCCGTAAGGGGTGAACCACAGCTCATCCGGCACGCGGTGGTGCCATTCAAGCCCGCCCTTTTCGCCGTAGACCCGCAGCGACAGCGCGTTTTCATTGCCGACTGCGATCTGGCTTGCCCAAAGCATGCCCTTGGCGCCGCTTTCGTAACGCAAAAGAATATTGGCGCTGTCATCCAGCTGCCGGCCCGGCACGAAAGAGGTCAGGTCGGCATAAAGACTCTTCGGGATTTCACCGGTAACGAAGGCGGCAGCGTTGAAGGCGTGGGTGCCGATATCGCCGATGGCCCCGCCCGCGCCGGAGCGGCTGGGATCGGTGCGCCATTCCGCCCCCTTCGCACCGGTCTTCTCAACCGCCTCGGTCAGCCAGTCCTGGGCATATTCGGCCTGAACGTGGCGCAGCTTGCCAATGGCTCCATCAGCCACCATCTGCCGCATCTGCCGCAGCATGGCGTAGCCGGTGTAATTATGCGTCAGGACAAACAGGCTGTCCGACGCCCTGACGATCTCGGCCAGCGCCTTTGCTTCCTCAAGTGTCGCGGTCACAGGCTTGTCGCAGATGACGTGAATACCGGCCTCGAGAAAGGCCTTTGAGGGCGCAAAATGGAGGTGATTGGGCGTCACGATGGCGACTGCCTCGATACCGTCGTCTCGACCGGCCTCTGCCGCAGCCATCTCCTCGAATGAGGCATAGGAACGCTCCGGCGCGATGCCGAGCAGGGTTGCCGAAGCGGCCGCACGCGCGGGATCGGAGGAAAGCGCTCCGGCCACGAGCTCGTAACGGTCATCCAGCCGGGCCGCTATGCGGTGCACCGCACCGATAAAGGCGCCCTGACCGCCGCCGACCATTCCGAGACGGATACGGCGGCTGTCGAATTTTTTTGGTGCGGAAGACATGGCTATCCCTTTCAGAGGCCGAGAAGGCGACGATTGGCGGCATCATCGACGCCGCTCTTGGCGAAATCGTCGAAGGCCCGCTCGGTCACACGGATAATGTGGTTTTCAATGAAGGCGACGCCTTCGCGCGCGCCGTCTTCCGGGTGCTTCAGCGCACACTCCCATTCCAGAACCGCCCAGCCATCGAAATCATATTGGGTGAGCTTCGAGAAAACCGCGCCGAAATCGACATGCCCGTCGCCCAGCGAACGGAAACGGCCCGGCCGATCGACCCAGCTTTGATACCCGCCATAAACGCCGGAACGGCCGGTTGGATTGAACTCGGCATCCTTGACGTGGAAGGCGCGGATACGCTCGTGGTAGATATCGATGAAGCCGAGATAATCCATCGCCTGCAGCACGAAATGCGAGGGATCGTAGAGGATGTTGGCGCGCGCGTGGTCGCCGGTGGCTTCGAGAAATCGCTCAAAGGTGACGCCGTCATGCAGGTCCTCACCCGGATGCAGCTCGTAGCAGAGATCCACGCCATTTTCCTCGAAGGCATCGAGAATGGGTGTCCAGCGCTTGCCGAGCTCGGCAAAGGCCATTTCGACAAGGCCCGCCGGGCGCTGCGGCCACGGATAAACGAACGGCCAGGCGAGCGCGCCGGAGAAGGTCGCATGGCTCTTGAGGCCGAGATGCCGCGACGCCTTCGCTGCGCATATCAGCTGATTGACCGCCCATTCCTGCCGCGCCTGCGGCTTTCCGCGCAGTTCGGCCGGAGCGAAACCGTCGAACATCTCGTCATAGGCGGGATGAACGGCAACGAGCTGGCCCTGAATATGCGTCGAAAGCTCGGTGATCTCGACACCGATCTCGACCAGACGGCCCTTGATCTCGTCGCAATAGTCCTTGGATTCCGCAGCCTTTTCCAGATCGAAGAGCTTGGGGTCGGTCGGCACCTGGATGCCCTTGTAGCCGAGCGAAGCCGCCCATTGGCCGAGATTGTCGAGCGTATCGAAAGGGGCCTCGTTTCCGGCGAATTGCGCGAGGAAAATCGCCGGGCCTTTGATCGTCTTCATGTCCTTACACTCCTTGCATTCACAGTCTGGCCGCTACCGGTGCGGCGGTCGGCACGGCGCGACCGAGCCGCGCACCACCAGTTCCGTATCCAGCACGATGGTCTCGGCGGTGCGTTTGCCATTCAGCCTGTCCACCATCAGCGCCATGGCCCTTCGGCCCATTTCCTGCCGGGGCTGACGCACCGTCGTCAGCGGCGGCTCAAAGGCATTGGCGAAGATGATATCGTCGAAGCCGATGACGGAGACGTCACCCGGGACCGACAGACCCCTGCCCCGCAACTCGCTGATCGCGCCAATCGCCATCTGGTCGCTCGATGCGAAGATCGCGGTAAAGACAATGCCGCCTTCGAGAAGGCCCGCAATCGCCTGCCGGCCGGCCTCAATGCTGTAATCACCCGTCACCACCAGTTCGTCGGCATAAGCTATGCCGGCCTCCGCAAGTGCCGCGCGGTAACCATCGAAACGTTCCTGCGCCAGACTTTCCGGTACGGGACCGGCCAGATGCACGATCCTTTCATGTCCCGCTTCCATGAGGTGACGCACGGCGTTCATCGATGCGGCGCGGTTGTCCACCTTGACGGTCGGCAGCTCGAGGCCGGGCACCGTCTCCGACGCGATGACGATCGGCGGCAGCGCATCGCCCTGATCGAGAAGCTCGGACGGGAACTGCCCGGTCATCAGGATGAGGCCGTCGGCATGTTTCTGCCGTACCATATCGATGTGGGTCGCCACACGGTGCTCGTCATTGCGGGCATCGCCCATAAGCACCTTGAAGCCCGCTTCGCCCGCCGCTTCCTCAACACCCTTGTAGATTTCGAGATAGAAGGGGTTGCCGATATCGCGCACGAGAAGGATGACGGTGTTGTTGGATTGGCGGCGGAAACTGGCCGCCTGCGCATTGGGAACGAAGTTCGCCTGCCGAACGGCATCGAAAACCTTCTTGCGGGTTTCCGGGCGAACCTTGTCGGGTTGCTGCAGCGCGCGCGATACTGTCGCGATGGAGACACCCGCGAGAGCTGCAACTTCCCTGATATTCGAACCGTGTTCTTTGCTCATCTGTCACACACGCAACTGCTTTTGGCGGCCATAAAGCAGCATCAGCGCTAGCAACGTGACACCGAATATGATCTGCCGTGCCCATACATCGAGGTTGAGCGTTATCAGTACGCTTTGCAGAATGGTGAGCGCAACTGCGCCGGCCATGGTTCCGACATATCCGCCAGCCCCGCCGGCCAGCGAGGTGCCGCCAATGACCACTGCGATGATCGACGGAAGCACATACTGGTCGCCGACAGAGATGAAGGACGTGCCGGTATAGCCGATGACGCAAACCCCGGTCAGGCCAGCGAACAGGCCGGAAAGGCCATAAAGCAGCGTGCGGATCAGCGGAACAGGAAGACCTACCAGCGTCGCCGCCCGCTCGTTGGAGCCGATGGCGTAAATGGCGAAGCCGAAAGCCGTGCGGCGCAGGACGAAGAGCATGATCGCGGCGATGCCCAGCCAGACGAAGAGTACACCGGGAATGCCGAAGATGAGGGGACGGTTGATGAAGCCTGCGAGCAGCGGAGCCGCCGCACCTGACGGAACGCCCTGCGAATAAACCACCAGCCCGCCCTGGATGACCGCCGTCATGCCGAGCGTCATTACCAGCGGCGGAATGCGCACGAAGGTGATGCCGAGACCGTTGATGAGGCCGATCAGGAACGGAATGCCGCCCGCAACCAGAATGGCAAGAGGAATACCGGCATTCTGGGCGTTCATCATATTGCCGGCAAGCACCGCGCCGAGCGAGATCATCGCGCCGACGGAAAGGTCAATGCCTTCGCGTCCGCCGAGGATGACGAGATTCTGGCCCGCCGCTACGATACCGAGAATGGCGGCAATCGTCAGCAGCCGCACGATCTGCGATCCCTGTGCGAAGCCGGGCGACAACAATTCGCCGACAAGCAGCAGGAAAGCCGATGCGCAGATGGCGATGGTCAGGGGATCGGTGAGAAGGGTTTTGAGTTGCAAGCCGGGATTGGTCATATCAACGCCTCGTCACCAGAACGCCACCGGCCAGAGCCGTCAGCACGATCAGACCCTGCACCAGTGTCTGGTACTCGAAGGGCAGGCCCGCAAAGAAGATCACATTGCCGATCATGCCCAGCACCAGCGCGCCCGCGATCGACCCGGTCGAACTGCCGAAACCGCCGGAAAGCGCCGTACCGCCCAAGACCACCGCAGAGATGGAAGATAGCGCCAGACTTGCGCCGAGAAGCGGATCGCCCGAGGCCGTCTCACCCGTCAGGCAGAGCGCCGCCAGCGCGGAGAAAAGACCAGAGATCATGTAAGCGCCGATACGGATGCCGGAGAGGCGTAGCCCCGTCTGGAAGGCGCCGGTGCGATTGCCACCCACCGCAAGCAGATGCGTGTGAAAAGGAATACGCGACACGATAAGCGTGAAGGCGATGCCGGCAATCAGCACCCAAAGCACGAAGGGCAGGCCGACGAAGCTGCCGGAATAGGTCTGCCAATAGGCCTCCGGCACCGGCAGGCCCGCCTGCGGCAGAACCCAGATCGCCATCCCGGCAAAGATGATACCTGTCGCGAAGGTGGTCACGATCGGCTGGAAACGCAGGCCCGAAATGAAGAGGCCGTTGACCAGGCCGCAGAGTAGCCCAACGGTTACACCCGCTGCCATGCCGGCGAAGACAGCGCCAGTCGTGCCGCCAAGAGCAGCAATGACGCTGACGGTGACGACATTGGCGAGCGCCACGATGCTGCCAACCGACAAATCTATATCGCCCGCCAGAATGACATAGGTCTGGCCGATGGCGACCAGGATCAGCGGCAAAAACGTCGTCAGGTTCGATTGCAGCACGGAGGGCTGAACGAAGGATGGCTGCAAAAACGTGTTCACGGCAACGAGAACGGCCAGAACGACGAGGGTGATGATCCAGGGTTGCCTGCGCAGAACGCCTTGGGAATTCATGCGGCGTCTCCATAGGCGGCGCGGGTCATGTTGACGGATGTCATGTCGGCTCCGGTCAGTTCCGCAGAGATGCGTCCGCCGTTGAACACAAGAATGCGGTCGGCATATTCGAGGATTTCCGCATCTTCCGAGGAATAAAGAAGGATGGTCGCGCCGGCATCGGCCTGCTGACGCATCAGCGCAAAAAGATCGGCCTTGGCGCCGAGATCGATACCCTTGGTCGGATCATCCAGCAGAAGCAGTTTCGGCGCTGTGGCGAGCCAGCGGGAAATGAAGATCTTCTGCTGATTGCCGCCGGAAAGCGTGCCGATCGCCATATCCAGGCCGGCAAACTTCGTCTTCATATCATCCGCGACCTTTTGCACCCGCGGCTTCAGCGTGGCGGGTCGGACCAGCCGCATCTTTTCGCGCACCATCAGGGCCGCGACGAGATTTTCGAAGATCGAGCGCCCCTGAAGGGAAGCGTCACGCCCGCGGTCGCCAGAGACATAGGCAAAACCGCTGTGAACCGCGTGCGATGGCTTGCCGATGGTAATTTCACGGCCATCGAACCATGTCTGGCCCGTCGCAAAGGGCGTCGCGCCGAACAGCCCCTTCAAAAGCGCCGACTGTCCCTGCCCCTGCAGGCCGGCCAGACCGACGATTTCACCCGGATAGGCTTCAAGACTGACACCGCGCACGCCTTCGCCTGTAACATCCGTCACCTTGAGGCTGGGAGTTGCGGCAGCGCGTCCCTGCTGGCGGGCAGGTGCTGCGCGGACATCGCCGACCATATCGTGCACCACAGCTTCACGCGTGGTTGCCGCCGTATCGAGCTCCGAAATCGTTGCGCCGTTTCGCATCACGGTAATGCGGTCGCAGACGGCAAAAACCTCGTCGAGACGGTGGGAAATCATGATGGTCGAGACACCATCCGCCTTCTTAGCCCGGAGTATCTCAAAAAAGCGCTGGGACTGGCGACCATCGAGCGCTGCCGTAGCCTCATCCATAATCATGAGGCTGGCATTCTGGGCAAAGACCTTGAGGATTTCGACGAGCTGGCGCTGATCGGGCGGCAGAGTGCCAACGATCGCATCCGGCTCCAGTCCTTCGCCGGCCACGCCGTCAAACAGGGCGATCAGCCCTGCCGTCTCGGCTTTCAGCACCTTACGGTCAACAAAAATGCCACGTTTCGGCTCCCGGCCGAGAAAGATGTTATCGGCAACCGAAAGCTGCGGAACAAGGCTGAGTTCCTGGTAAAACAGCGCAATACCGGCGTCTTCGGCGTCACGCGGGCTCTTGAAGCGCACATCTTCGCCCTTGAATTTGATCGTGCCGCTTGTCGGCGCCACCGCGCCAGCAACGATTTTGCAGAGCGTGCTCTTGCCGCAGCCATTGGCGCCCAGCAGCGCGTGAATTTCACCGCGACCAACAGTCAGCCTGCCGTCGGAAAGCGCACGTACGGCGCCAAAATTCTTCGTTATGCCGGCCGCTTCCAAAGCGTTCGCCATCGCATGCCCCCGAATAATGCTTGTCACAGGCGGCCAGCCGACGCGCGGTCCGCACTCGAAATTCCGGTTCGGGCCGGCGCTTCCGCCGGCCCGGGACGGGTCTTATTTAAAGAACTCGCCGGCCTGTTCCGGCGTCACGGTCGCCGTGACGGACCAGTAACCGGGCTTGCCTTCTGCAGCCTTGATATTGTCCGCAAGGTTTTCGTTGCTGACGAAGGGGATCGGAATATAGATGGCGTTGCCATAGGTGCCGCCAAAGATACCGTCCTTGAATTCCTTGCCCTGAAGCTTCAGGACAGCGACATTGAGCGCACTGGCCATCACGCCGGGCGGATTGACCGAGGCGCCGGAGTTGAATCTTTCCTTTTCCCAGCGGGTCATGAAGTCCTTGCGGATTTCACCGGTCGCAGCAATGTCCTTCGTCTTGCCGGCGGCTTCGATGGCGCGCCACGCGCCGTCGGCCATGCCGTCCTGCACCCAGACACCGCTGATGTCGGGATAAGTGGCAAGCAGGTTCTGCATGGCCTGCTGCCCCTGCGCCTGATCCCAGCTCGCATTGGCTTCGTTCAGCACCTTGATGTCAGGATATTTCTTGAACACTTCGCGATAACCGGCGACGCGGGCTTCGTTTGCCGGATTGCCCGCGATACCGTTGATGGCGACGACGCTTCCCTTGCCCTTCAGCGCATCCGCCAGCCATTGCGCCGATTGCGCGGCCCATGCCTTCTGGTCGATGCCGACATAAATCGCATCCTTGGAGGACACTTCGGCGTCGGTTGCGATAACGAGGATGTTGCGCGCCTTGGCCTGCGCGAAGATTGGATCGAAGGCGGTCGGGCTGCCGGGATTGATGAGGATCGCATCAACGCCCTGGTTCATGAAATTGCGGATATGACCGATCTGCCCCTGCACGTCGACATTGCCGCTCTGGACGACAACCTCGACCTTGACGCCCTTTTCGCCCCACGCCTTCGCGGCAGCCTGAGCTTCCTCGATCATCTGCGTGCGCCATTCGCTGCCGACGAAAGAATTGGAAAGACCGATCTTGAAACTCTGTTCCTGCGCGTGCACGGACGTGCCCGCCGCCAGCACCATCGCGGCAGCAGCCAACAAATGTCTAAACATGAAAACTTGCTCCTCCAAGCAACGGATATCGACTATGAAACCGTTTACATCAGCGAATGTAACCGTTTTCATAAGTGAGTCAATCCCGAGATTGATTTTTGTCGAGCGGTCTGAAAAGGTCCCGGAAGCGGCCGGCTCAACTCTCGGAAACACGCGAGAATGAAGCGCGTGGCGGAGACCGGCGGCAGGGCTTCACAGAATGCGGAAAGCGATGACCCCGCCCCGCCCTGTGGGCGACGGCAGGCCACGCGCTTCACGCCGGCCTGGAACATCAGTCAGGAGAATGACCATGGAAATATTGCGCGCAGGAACACGGGCATCGGCAAAAGGCCCCGCGGCCTGGTTCACGGGCACGGTCCGCATCGATCCGCTCTTCAACCCCTTCGATGCAGAGCGGGTGCAGGGCGCTCAGGTTACATTTGAACCCGGGGCGCGAACGGCATGGCACACCCATCCCCTCGGTCAGACGCTGATCGTGGTTTCCGGTCTCGGCCGGGCGCAGCGTGACGGTGGCCCGGTGGAGGAAATCCGCTCCGGTGATATCGTCTGGTTCGCACCGGGCGAGAGGCACTGGCACGGGGCCGCACCTGATGTGGCCATGACCCATATCGCGCTTCAGGAGGTCAAGGACGGCAAGGTGGTGGACTGGCTGGAACAGGTCACCGACGATGAGTATGACGGTTGACCCGGCACCGGACGAGGGCGGCTGCCGTTCAGCAGCCCGCGCCTGTTCAAGGGGATGGCGGAGCCGGGGCTACGGCAGCGCCGCGCTCAGCCCATCCGCTCCGAGACATATTCTCCCGGCGAGGCGGGGAAAACCACGGTCCTGTTGCCATTCAGGAAAACCCGGTGGTGGATATGGGCATGTATCGCGCGCGCCAACACCTGGCTCTCCACGTCGCGGCCGAGTGACACATAATCCATCGCGCTCTGTGCATGGGTTACCCGGATCGTGTCCTGCTCGATGATCGGCCCTTCATCGAGATCGGCGGTGACGTAGTGGGCGGTTGCTCCAATCAGCCGTACCCCGCGCTCATAGGCCTGCTTGTAGGGATTTGCGCCCTTGAATGATGGCAGGAAGGAATGGTGGATGTTGATGATGCGGCCCGACATTTCCTGGCACAGCCGGTCCGACAGAACCTGCATGTAACGGGCGAGAACGACGAGTTCCGCGCCAGTATCCTGCACCACCTGCAGGATTTCCGCTTCGGCTTCCGGTTTTGTCTCAGGCGTGACGCGGATATGATGAAACGGAATGTCGTCGTTCACGACCTGCTTCTGATAATCGAGATGATTGGATATCACCGCGACGATCTTCACCGGCAATGCGCCGATGCGGGAGCGATAAAGCAGATCGTTGAGGCAATGACCGAAGCGCGACACCATGATCACCACTCTGGTTTTGCGGGAAAGGTCGTGGATGTCGTATTGCATGTCGAAGTCGACGGCGACCGGACCAAAACCCTCGGCGAGAGCGTCCCGCTCCAGCCCCTGCTCCGAAACGAAGCTCAACCGCATGAAAAAACGGCCGGTTTCCTGATCGGTGAATTGCGAGCTGTCATTGATATTGCAGCCGGACAGCGCGAGATATCCGGATACGGCCGCAACGATGCCGCTGCGCGCCGGGCACGAGACTTTCATGACATAGGTGGTCAAATCCTGCTCCCCTTGGTGGATCAGCTCCTGGACGGTTGTGAAACTGCAACGCGTTCAGGCGGTTTCGGCGGCGAGCTCCCTGCAGCCGGTTTCAAGCAGATGGCCGAGATGCGACGCGAAACTGTTCCAGACATCCATGCGGAACCGGTGTTCAGCATCTCGCCAAAGCACCACGGTCACGCCGTCGAAAATCGTCCGGCGTCCCTCGCCAACGGCAATGGTGTCAATGTCCCGGGCGCAGCCCAGCGTCAGCAGTTCGGCGGCTTGCGGACCTTCGATCAACATCGTCACTTCACGGCCAGAAATGTCGACAAGGCTATGGGGATGGCCAGCATAAACGCCCGCACATGCGGCAATCGGCCGATCGATTTCGTCCATCGGCGCCACGATGGTCCACTCGTCGGGACCGAGGCGTAGAGCTTCAACGTGACCGGAAGCGGCACGGGCGCCGATCCGCTCAGGCAGGCTCAGGCCGAGGGCGGCATTGAGCGGCGCCAGATCGCCGCGCGCGCGCAGCGAAAACCGGGCTTGTGCGGCCGAGATGCTGACCCGTGCCGCTTTGCTTTCGGCAAGCACGCCGGAAACGGAGGAGGAAACGCGCATGTTCATTGTCGGCTCCGGGTCAGATTTTAAGGCGGGTGTTTTCGGGATCGACAAAGACCATCCCGGTGATTTTCGCGGCGATGGTACGGTCCAGCATCGGGATGTAGACGGTCTCGCCCATCCGCTCATGACCGCCCTCCACCAGCGCCAGCGCGATCGGCTGGCCAACGGCATCCGAATGGTAGGATGATGTAACGTGGCCGACCATTTTCATCGGGATAGGCTGTTTCGGGTCGAAGACGATCTGTGCGCCCTCTTCCAGCTTCGAGCGGTCTTCCGTCAGAAGGCCGACGAGATGGCGGCGGCCCTTGGCGACGAGATCGGGTCGCGCAAGACCCCGCTTGCCGACGAAATCGGGCTTGTTCTTGCCCACGGCCCAGCCCATTGCCGCGTCATAGGGCGTGACGGTGCCATCGGTGTCCTGACCGACGATGATGTAGCCCTTTTCCGCACGCAGCACATGCATCGTCTCGGTGCCGTAAGGCGTGATGCCATATTGCTGACCGGATTCCCACAGGATTTCCCAGAGCTTGCGACCGAGCGGTGCAGGCACATTGACCTCGAAGCCGATCTCGCCGGTGAAGCTGACCCGGAACAGCCGCGCCGGCATGCCGGCCACGGTGCATTCCGCGCAGGACATATGCGGGAAGGCCTCTTCCGTGAGCTCCACACCTTCCACCAGCGGCGCGAGCAGCTTCGCCGCATTTGGCCCGTTCAGCGCAATGGTCGACCATTGCTCCGTGGTCGAGGTCAGCCAGACATTGAGATCGGGCCATTCCGTCTGGAGGTAATCCTCCATCATGTTCAGCACCCGGGCGGCACCGCCAGTCGTGGTGGTGACGTGGAAACGGTCGTCGGTCATGCGGCCGATAACGCCATCGTCGCGGATGAAACCGTCATCGCCGAGCAGCAGGCCATAACGGCAGCGACCGGCAGCCAGCTTTGTCCAGGGATTGGTATACATGCGGTTCATGAACTCGACCGCATCGGGACCGACAACCTCGATCTTGCCGAGCGTCGAGGCATCAAAAATACCCACACTCTGGCGCACCGCCCGGCATTCGCGGCGAACGGCGGCATCCATGTCCTCGCCCGACTTTGGAAAATACCAGGCGCGACGCCATTGCCCGACCGGCTCGTAGACCGCGCCATGGGCCTCGGACCAGCTGTCGATCTGCGTCTTGCGCGTCACTTCGAAATGCGCGCCGCGGTGATAACCGGCGAAGGCCCCAAAGGTTGTCGGCGTATAGGGCGGACGGAAGGTGGTGAGCCCCACTTCCGGCTGGCGTTTGCCCAGAGCTTCCGCAGCGATGTTGAGGCCGTTGATGTTGGACATCTTGCCTTGATCGGTGGCCATGCCATTGGTGGTGTAGCGTTTGACATGCTCGATGGAGCGCATGCCCTCGCGCACGGCAAGCCGCAGATCCTTGGCGGTCACATCATTCTGGTAATCGACGAAAGCCTTTGCCTTGCCGGCATCGCGGTCGCTCGGCAGTTCCGTGTGGGATACACCGCTGCCAATGCGGTCATGATCGACGGCATGACTGGAAACATTGGCGGTCTTGCCAAGGGCTGCAACGACTTCACGCCCCCGTTCCGCACCGTCCTTCAGTGCGGCCTCGATGCCCCAGAGCCCGCGACCGGCGCCTGCAATCACACAATCCTCATTGGTGAGCGCTGGCAGGAAGGTCGTCCGCTCGTCATCCCAGGCGATCTTACCCTGTGTGTGGGAGAAGAGATGCAGCGACGGCGTCCAGCCGCCCGACATCAGCACGGCATCGCAGGCAATGTCCTGACCTGCGCCGACCGTGGAACCATTCACCGGATTGACGTGAACCGATTTGACGCGCAACCGCCCCGACGTCGCCGTGACCGTATGTGAGAGCTTGACCGGAATGCCGAGCGCACGCGCCTCGTTTACCAGCTCCTCGCGCACCTTGGCGCGGGTATCGACGATGGCCTGAACAGGTGCGCCAGCACCGTGAAGATCGAAAGCGGCATACCAGGCGCTGTCATGGCTCGTCACCACCACTGGCCGGTTACCGACCTTGACGCCATAGCGGTTGAGATAGGTCTGGGCGGAACCTGCGAGCATCACGCCCGGCCGGTCATTGCCGTGGAAAACCAGCGGCTTTTCCAGTGCGCCCTGCGCCAGCACCACCTGCCGGGCTCTTACCCGCCAGAGGCGTTCGCGCGGCACATCCTTCGGTACGGTTTCGAGATGGTCGGTCAGCTTTTCGCAAAGGCCGATCATGTTCTGGTGGTAATAGGCAATCGCCGTGGTACGCGTCATCACCTTGACGCCCCGATCCTTCAGCGCCTCCACTTCGTCAGCAAGCCAGACCCAAGCGGGCTTGCCATCAATCTTCGCCTGCGGTTCCGAGAGCAGCGTGCCGCCGGCTTCGGCATTTTCATCGACCAGCACGACCTTGAGACCCTCGACCGCCGCCGCGCGCGCGGCTGCGAGACCGGCGGGACCGGCACCGACAATCAGCACATCGCAATGCAGGTTGCGCGAGGCATAGGTGTCAGGATCTTCTTCCGTCGGCGAAACGCCGAGACCCGCGGCCGCGCGGATGAAGGGCTCATAGACCTTGTTCCAGAAGCTCTTCGGCCACATAAAGGTCTTGTAGTAAAAACCGGCCGAAAACAGCATATAGGCCATGTCGTTGACAGCGCCGATATCGAATTTCAGGCTCGGATATTTGTTCTGCGAGGTGGTTTCCAGCCCGTCCCAGATTTCCTGCACCGTGGCGCGGGTATTCGGCTCGAACCGGCCGGCGCTACGGCGGGTGCCGATCAGCGCATTCGGCTCCTCGGAACCCGCCGCCACCGGGCCGCGCGGGCGGTGGTATTTGAACGAGCGGCCCATGAGATGCACGCCATTGGCGAGAAGCGCGGAGGCGACGGTATCGCCCTTGACGCCGCGATAGGTCTTGCCGTCGAAGGTGAAGCTGACCGAACGGGAAGCATCCACCCGGCCCCGGCCGGAAACGCGATAGGAGTTCATTTCGACACCTCGGAGCTTGCGGTCAAGCGTGTCAGGGAGGATAGTTCAGGGCGCGGCTCACCCGCACGATAGGTCGTCAGGAAACGGTCGCTCACCGTGTCGCGCACGGCGTTGAAGAAGCGGCCGCAGCCATGCAGGTGCCGCCAGCGTTCGAAATGCGGACCTTTGACGTTTTCGCGGATGAACAGGAATTCTTCCCATTGCTCATCTGTCTGCGACGACGGGTCGGCGGCGCGAACGACATGGGCCTGCCCGGCATAGGTGAATTCGGCTTCGGGCAGCGTTTCGTTGCAATAGGGGCAGCGGATCAAAAGCATCGTTATGTCCTCAGTGCGCCACGGCAGCGGCAGCGGCCTCGTCGATCAGGCGGCCGGATCGGAAGCGTTCCAGCGTGAACGGCGCGTTGATCGGGTGCGGTTCGTTTTTGGCGATGGTCCAGGCGAAGGTGTGGGCAGCACCCGGCGTGGCCTTGAACCCGCCAGTACCCCAGCCGCAATTCACATAAAGACCGGCAACGGGGGTCTTGCCGAGGATGGCCGAGCGATCCGGCGTGACATCAACGATACCGCCCCATTTGCGCAGCATCCGCATGCGGTTGAAGATCGGGAAGATTTCGACGATGGCCGCGATCGTATGCTCGATCAACGGCAGGCCACCGCGCTGCGAATAGGATGTATACTGGTCCGTGCCCGAACCGATCACCAGCTCGCCCTTGTCCGACTGGCTGATATAGGCGTGCACGGCGTTCGACATGACAACACAGGGGAAAATCGGCTTGATCGGCTCCGATACCAGCGCCTGTAGCGGATAGCTTTCGAGCGGCAGGCGGACACCGGCCGTATCCATGACGACAGAGGTGTGGCCGGCGGCCGAAACTGCAACCTTCTTCGCCTTGATGAAGCCCCTCGCCGTCTCGACACCGGCAACGGAACCGTCGGCGTTGCGGCGAATAGCGGTGACCGGGCAGTTCTGGATGATATCCACACCGCGCGCGGCAGCACCGCGCGCATAACCCCAGGCGACCGCATCGTGGCGCGCCGTGCCCGCACGCTCCTGCAATGCGCCGCCCATGACAGGGTAACGGGCGTCAGGCGAAAGGCTTAAGGGCGGGCAATATTCCTTGCATTCCTCAGGCGTGAGCCAGCGATTGTCGACACCGTTCAGGCGATTGGAATGGATATGACGCTTGAAGCTCTGCACGTCGTGCACATTATGGGCCAGCATCAGCACGCCGCGCCGCGAATACATGACGTTGTAGTTCAGTTCCTGGCTGAGATTTTCCCAGAGATCGACGGCGTGATCGTAAAGACGGGCGCTTTCGTCATAGAGATAGTTGGAGCGGATGATCGTGGTGTTACGGCCGGTATTGCCGCCGCCAAGCCAGCCCTTGTCGATAACCGCAACATTGGTGATGCCATGCTGGCTGGCCAGATAATAGGCCGCCCCAAGCCCATGGCCGCCGGCACCGACGATGATCACGTCATATTCGGCCTTCGGCTGGCTGTCGGGCCATTGTTCTTCCCAGTTTTTATTGCCCGTCAGGGCATTCTTCAAAAGACTGAAAGCATTAAAACGCGTCATGATCGGACCCGACGGTTGGAAAATCTGTTGTCGTAAAAGCTAGGATCATTTGCCATCGCCCGGCTGGACAATCGCGTCTGTTTGCATGAATATTTGCGTCATGAAATCGCACGTCGCCAAAAAACGCCTTAGCGTCGCCTTCCTGCTTGCCGACCGCTTCACGCTGTCAGCCTTTGCGAATTTCGTCGACGTGTTGCGCCTTGCCGCCGATGAGGCGGACCGCTCCCGACCCATCCTCTGCGAATGGTCGGTGCTCTCCGCAACGCTCGGCAGCGTGCAGTCGAGCTGCGGCGTGAAAGTGCAGCCGGATACGCGGCTGAGCGATGCCGGTCACTACGACTACATCGTCGTGGTCGGCGGATTGATCAGCGATCATAGCGCCCTGCCGCCGGAAGCACTGCGCTTCCTGAAAGACCGCGCAACGGCAGGCGTTCCGATTGTTGGCCTCTGCACCGGCGTCTTCATCCTCCACGAAGCGGGGCTGCTCGATGGCTATCGCTGTTGCGTAAGCTGGTTCCACCACCAGGATTTTCTCGACCGTTTCGATACGGTTCAGATGATATCCGACCAGATCTTCGTCATCGACCGCGACCGGCTGACCTGTTCGGGCGGCCATGGTGCCGCGCATCTGGCGGCTTTCCTCGTCGAGCGCCATGTCGGCCAATCCGCCGCCATCAAGAGCCTAAACATCATGATGATCGACAGCGCGCTGAGCGGTGAGAAACCCCAGCCGGGCCAGCAGAGCACACGTAAGGCCAGCGATCCCCTTGTCAAAAAAGCGATCCTGCGGATGCAGCAGAATATCGAGGTTCCCAAGACCGTGCTGGAACTGGCAAGCGACCTCGGCCTTGGCCGCCGCAGCCTCGAGCGGCGTTTCCTCAATGATCTGAAGGCCACACCATCCAAGGTCTATCTGGAGCTCCGTCTCGACCGGGCGCTCTCGCTCCTGCGCACCACGCACGACCCCATCACCCAGATCTCGCTTGCCACCGGCTTTTGCGACGCACCCCATCTTTCCCGTACGCTTCGAACCGAGCGCGGTTTTACGCCCAGCGAATACCGCAAGACACAGGCCGGCCACACGGCAACTGAGGAAGAATTTGCCGTTGGCGTGCTGCTTCCAAAATCCTGAATGTGGTGCGCCGATCTCACGAACCGCCGCTTTCGAAGGTTGCCCGTCATTGCCGCAAGAACGGCACGACAGGGTTACTTGATAAATTCAAGACACACGGCTGGAATAATCGGGGACGATCATTTTCCGATAAAGGTGCCAAGTAGAATGGCCGAGAACGGGCACGACAACCGCTAAACCGACGAATGCCGGGATCGTCCCGAGAACGAGCAGCGCAGCGACAATCAAGCCCCATAGCGCCACCGGAACCGGGTTGACAAGCGTGGCACGGATGCTTGCATCCACCGCCGCGACCGCGCCGACATCCCGATCAAGCAGCAGAGGAAACGTCACCACCGTTGTCGCCAGCACGATGACGGCAAAAACGAAACCAGCCAGATTGCCCCAGATGACGAGAGAGAGCCCCTGCGGCGTTATCAATACATCGGAGAGAAAGGCGGAGAGCGAAACCGGAGCGGCCGCCTCGAAATTCACGGTGTAGATGTGCTGCGCAACAATCAGCCAGACAGCGAAAAGCGCAAGCAGCATGACGGCGACCGCGATGATCGACGGCAGTGCCGGAGAGTGACGAACCTCCAGCGCGTGCCGCCACGAACTATCCAACCCCTGTTCGCGCCTTCGACTGATTTCATAGAGGCCGATCGCCGCGACTGGGCCAATCAGTGCAAAACCCGACATCAGGGGATAGATCAGCGGCAGCATATTAGCGCCGGCACTCCACATCACTATGAAAACACCGGCGATCGGATACATGAGACAGAGAAAAAAATAATGGGACGGCTTTTCCTTAAAGTCCTCCAGTCCCAGCCTTAACGCGTCGGCTATATCTGCAATACCAATCTTGCGGACTTCCGGGCGGGCAAATTCGCCACTCGCACCGGCCATGACATGGAATGCCGTCATAGCACTTCTCCTCCTGCGCCATGATCCGGCTTGCAGTATGGGAACGCCCGGCG
The DNA here is from genome assembly GCF_055382365.1 of Agrobacterium sp. 5Ca39. Classification (NCBI taxonomy): domain Bacteria; kingdom Pseudomonadati; phylum Pseudomonadota; class Alphaproteobacteria; order Hyphomicrobiales; family Rhizobiaceae; genus Agrobacterium; species Agrobacterium sp. 5Ca39. Next base: position 1,609,840 of record NZ_AP026437.1, read on the forward strand.
ACTTTCACCCGTGCGTCAAACAGCAACCGGCCGACTTGTAATTTATCAAATTTCGTCGCCTTTGTCGCCTGTTCAATCCACCCACTGCTCCCTCTACGCCAAGGGAAGCGTGACAGCGGTTGCCAAGGCGCCTTATCGCCCCCAGCAGCGGGCATTGTCTATGGCGCGTGCGAACCGGGCGTGATCTTCGGCGCCGACCGATCCATCGGGCGCGAATATCTCGGTCTCGCGCCGCATGGCGGCGACATCAATGCCGCACAGTTCGGCCAGCCCTAGCGCCGTCAACTCGCGCATGGCCGGCACGCAAATGGTCCGGCCGCTGGCTGCTGCCAGAAAGCGGACAAAATAGCGGCTGTTCGACAGGCCGCCATCGATGGAGATCGTGTCGCCTATGGGAGCAACAGCCGATGCAGCTTCGATCAGCCGCGCCGTCAGCAGGGCAATACCTTCCAGCACCGCGCGCACCATGTCACTCCGCTCGGTGGCGTGGTTCATACCAATGAACAGCGGCACCGCGTGTCTGTCCCAATAAGGCGCGGCAAGGCCCGAAAACGCGGGTACGAACGCGAGACCACGGCGAATGGCCGATGGCCCCTCAAACCAATCGAGTTCGGCATTTTCAGCGTAGAGGCCAATCTTTTTCGCCCATTCGACCGCCGCGCCGGCATCATAGACGCCGCCTTCAATGGCGAAAACGGCGGGCGCGCCCTGCATCTGCCAGGCAATTGTTGGCAGAAGCTCTCCCGTCGATGGGCGCCCGTTACCGGCAACGGACAACAGAAACGCCCCCGTTCCGAAAGTTATCTTGCAATCGCCTGCCGTGCGGCAGCCGTGGCCATAAAGTGCGGCCTGCTGATCAACGATGGAAACGCGGATGGGCGTTCCCTCGATCGAACCGAAACCGCCGTCGACAGGGCCGACCTTGGGCAGGCAATCCATCGTCACGCCATGCAGCGCGCAGAGCTCCGGACTCCAGTCTCCGGTTGAAAGATCCAGCAGCCCCGTGCGCGACGCCGTCGCAAGGTCGGTGCGGAAACTGCTCGTCAGCCGGTCCAGAAAGAACGCGTCGGTGGTGCCCAGCCGCAAACGCCCGGCTGCCTTCGCCTCTGCCACTGCCGGATTGTGCCTGACCAGCCAGGCCAGTTTGCTGGCCGAAAAATACGGATCAAGCGGCAGCCCGCAAATCTCTTTCGAAAGATGTGTTGCCGAGGGCGGCAGGGCGGCCAGCGTTTGGGCGGTGCGGGCATCCTGCCAGACGATGACCGGCGACAGCGCCTCACCGCTGACGGCATCCCACGCCAGACAACTTTCGCCCTGATTGGCGATGGCGATGGCGTCCACCGGCCCGGCGGCGGCGAGCACCGCGCGGATATTAACAAGCAGTTCTTCCGGATCATGCTCAACATGATTGGCGGCGGGGTAAAATTGTGTGTGACGCCGGCTGGCCACAACCTCCGCCGTGCCGCCATCGATCACCACAAGGCACCGGGTTGACGTCGTCCCCTGGTCGATCGCCGCAATGCGCATCAACTGGTCTCCTGAAAATGAAAGGAAATCTGAGCCGCTTCAAACGCCGCAGCGGGAATGGGCACAAGCACACGGCGTTCAGGGAACCACTGGCCGGTCTTGCTCCACACTTCCTTTCCATCGAGACGAAGCGAAAGCATGCCTCGAACGCGTCTGGTGAAACGAAGCTGGAAGTCGCGAAAAGCCGGTCGTTCAAGCCCGCCAGGCCGCAGCATGGCGGGGACTACCAGCTTGAGCGGTTCAGCGAACGTGACGAGAACGCCCGGCGCGCTGCAGGGTGCCCGGGCGAGATCGTCGGCCACCGCCACGCCAACCCGACGGCCTTCGCGAAACGCCCAGCCGCCCGTTTCCACGGCCCGCAAGACATTTCCGCCGGCGAAGAAGATCGGATTGGCCATTCGCCCGTCCTGGTCGATCAACGGCCCGGCACTGCCTGCCGCCACCTCCACCGGGGATGCATCGAGAAGCGCCGCCTCCGGCGTGAACCGCCCGGTGAGCAGAACACCATCGCATTGAACTGTCAGGATACGACCATCCACCAGACGGATATCCGCCTCCTCGACCCGGCCGCGTCCGCGGATATCCGTGAGTGCGGCGCCACAATGAAAGGGCACCCCAACAACCGGCGGGAAGCATCGAAAAGGCCACCGCGCGAGTGGATAAGGCTCCGGCTCGATCATCGCTACCGGCCGGGCATGATGCGTTAGGCAGGTCAAAAGCGCAGAAAAGGAAACCAGTTCCGAACCGACGATCAGCGGCCGGCGAAATGGCACGATGCCGTGAAAGGCGACATAGGCTTGCAGCGTGCCGGTAGTGAGGACGCCCACCGGCCTGTCACCGGGCAGAAGCCGCGCGGAGCGTGGTTTTTCCCGCGCGCCCGTGGCCAGCACGATACGCCGGGCCTTCAGTGTCTCGACGCCGCGTGCCGATGTCACCAGCAGCGTCCCATCCTGCCCCAGTTCGACGACGGAATGACCGGTGCGGATATCGATACCCGCTTCCTGCGCCTGCCACTGCAGGCGTTGCGCATAAGCCGGGCCGAAATAGACGCGTCCGAATTCGCGCATGCCAAAGGGCGAATGCACGCAATGCCGGGTCGCGCCGCCGAGAGCGGGTTCACGGTCGAGGATCATCACGCGGGGGATACCGCGCGCTTTCAGCTCCAGCGCCGCAGCCACGCCCGCCGGACCGCCGCCGACCACGATGACATCTGCATTCTCAATGTTTTGATGCACGCGCTGAAACGGCTCCCCGGCGCTCATAGGTCCGCTCCCTCCCGGACGGAAAGCGGCGTTGCCAGACGGTCGCCGGTCATCGCGGCCAACCGCGCGTTACAATAAAAGCCCTGACAGCGCCCCATGCCGGCGCGGGTACGCCGCCGCAGGCCTCCGAAATCGCCGGGTGGCACCGGGCTCAAAAATGTCGCCTCGATTTCCCTGCGGGTGACGAGTTCGCAATGACAGACGATTTCGCCGTGATCGGCACGCTGCCAGTCCCGCCCGCAGGTTTCGGTCAGATTGGGCATCGTCACTTCAGGGATTGAGGATGGCGGGTTAAAACGCGTACCGAAACCTTCGTGAAGCCTCAGCGCATGCTGCGCCAGTCCGAGCGCGGCACTGAGGCCCGTGGAGCGAATGCCGCCGAGCGTGATCGCCCGCCGGTCTGGCCGGGTGGAAATCCGGTAGTGTTTCTTTTCAGAGGCCGGGCGCAGACCGGCATAAACAGCGGTCACGGAAACGGAAGCCAGCGCGGGAACGATCTCCGTACCGCGTTCCAGCAGTCCTTTCAGCGTCGCCGTCTCGACCGTCGCGCGTTCGCGATCTTCCTGCTCTTCCGCCGTCGGACCGACAAGAACGTTGCCGAAGGCGGTCGGGCACACCACGATGCCCTTGGTGATTTCGGTCGGAACGGGCAGAACAATGCGCGGCACATACCTACGGGCAGCCTTATCAAGCACCACGAACTGCCCCTTGCGGGGCTTGATGATGAAGTCGGGCGGAAATCCCAGACGTGCGTCGACGATATCTCCGAACAGCCCGGCGGCATTGACGACGCTGGCGGCAAATATGGTGCCCGCCGTCGTCTCTATCTGCCACACGCCGTCGAATGCACCGGACAGGACCTCCGCGTTGCGCAGCAGCTGGGCACCCAGCGCCACCGCCTGCGTGAGATAGCCGAGCGGCGCGGACCAGGGATCGATGATATGTTCGCCCGGAACGTCAAGTGCGGCGACAAGGCGGCCGGACAGGCCCGGCATGGCTTCACGGGCCTGCTCGGCCGTGCGTAACTCAAGCCCGGCAATGCCGTTGCGCCGCCCCTGTTCGGCGATCCCCTGCAGTTTTTCCGCTTCGCCCGGGTTCCAGGCGCAGACCAGTGCGCCCGTTTCGACGATGCTGAGACCCATCGGGCGATGAATGGAGAGATATTCCGCCCGGCCTGCCTTCACCAGTTCCAGCTCCAGGCTGCCTTCCGGCGCATCGAAACCGGTATGGAGGATGGCGCTATTGGCCTTGGAAGCGCCGGAGAGGATGTCGGGGCCTTTTTCGATCACCACCACCTTCGCACCGGCCAGTGCGAAACGGCGGGCGACCGCGCAACCGACGACACCGGCGCCAATGACGGCGACATCAAATTCCGTAGAGGGGGTCTCGGCCATGGGCTTACCTTTGCCTTCGTCGTTCCAAGCGAGATCAACAGGCGCGACGAGTCGCACCGATGCAGAAGCGGTGTTGATAAACGGGGATGAAATCTTCGTCTTTGCCAGTCAGGGGCAGCCGGCACCGGCCGGCGACCCCGCGACTTTACTTCACAAAAGTCTTTGTCAGGCCCGCCGTGCGGTCAACGATGAAGACGACGGCAAGTGTGAGCACGATCAAGAGAACGGAAATGGCCGCAACAAGCGGATCCGCCTGCGTCTCCACATGCTGATACATGGCGACCGGAAGCGTGGTGATGCGCGGACCCGTGAGGAACAGCGAAATCACGGCTTCGTCGAACGACACCAAAAAGGAAAGCGCCGCCGTCGCCACGACACCCGGCGCAATCATCGGCATGGTCACGCGGCGGAAAACCGTGAGCGGCGATGCGCCCAGGGTGGAGGCGGCCTCTTCGAAGATCAGCGGCAGGCCGGCAAGCGAGGTGGTAAGCACACGCAGCGCATAAGGCAGCACGATGATGAGATGCGCGATCACCAGACCGGTGAAGGTGCCGAGCAGACCGGCACCGGCAAAGACGATGAGGATAGCAAGGCCGAGAACGATTGTCGGCAGCAGCAGCGGCGCGGTGAAGAAGGCGAGAAGCGCGTCCGCGCCGATGACCCGCATGCGAACGATGGCATAGGAGGCCGGCAGCGCGATCAGCATGGACAGCACGGTGACGATGATGGCGAGAAGGGTGCTGGTGCCCAGCGCTCCCATCATCTTCGAATTATGCATGAGATCCACATACCAGCGCAGGCTCCAGCCCGAAGGCGGGAAAGCCATGTAGCTATCGGCCGAAAACGAGATCGGCACCACGAGCACCACGGGCGCCAGCAGAAAAACGAACATGATGAAGGCGACGATTTTCAGCGCCAGCGGAACGGGACGTTCTTCCATCTTTGATCTCCCTAAAGAATGGCCCGCAGAAGCCGGGAATAAAGCACCAGAGCCGCACCGAAGATCACGAGAATGATCATCGACAACGTCGCAGCGAGCGGCCAGTTGAGCGTCACGATGGCCTGATCGTAAATTTCCGTCGCCAGAAGGAAGACACGCCCGCCGCCAAGCAGCTTGGGGGTGATGAACGAACTGACGGCGAGGACGAAAGAGAGCAGGCAACCGAGCGCGACACCGGGCATGGTGAGCGGCACGATGATGCGCCAGAACACCTTCCAGGGCGATGCGCCGAGTGTTTCGGCCGCCTCCTCGACACGCGGATCGAGCCTGCCGAAACCGGCAAGCAGCGCCAGGATCATATAGGGCATCAGGATTTCGGTGAGACCGATGACAACGCCGACCTTGTTGAACAGCAGCCGCACACCGCTTTCCGCACCGAATGCGAAGAGGATATTGTTGATGAGGCCGTCATCGGCAAGGATCGCGATCCAGCCATAGGTACGCACCACGGCCGAGGTCAAAAGCGGCGAGATGACCAGTACCAGCAGCAGCGTCTTCCAGCGACCCTGCGCCCGGTGAAGATAGAGCGCGATGGGATAGGAAGCGATAAGCGTGAGGACGGTGATCAAGAGGCTGGTCAGAATGCTCTGGCCGATCAGTTCGATATAAAAACCGTCGGTCAGCGTCGATGTCCAGTTGTCGAGTGTGTGGGCTTCGCCAAGACCGCCGCCGCCGAGGCTTTCGCGGAAGGAAAGCAGGAGCAGGTTGAAGACCGGCATCACAAAGGCAAGGCCGTTGACCGCGATGATCGGCCCGAGAAGAAGCGTTGCAAGAAACACCATGGAGGATGTGCGGCTGCCGGGAGCCGTGATCATGACCGCCGCTGTCATTGGTTTGCTCCGAAGACCAGCGTGTCCTCCACGCGCCAGACGAGGCTGACTGTGCTGCCCGCCGCCACCGGCGTTTCGCCGCCTGATGTGGCACGCTCTACGGACAGCGTCTGGCCGCCCGCGGCGATCTCGTAATGGAGGATGTCACCGGCATAATAGACATCGCGGACTTCACCGGCGATACGATTGACCGGTGCTCCCTCGAAATCGGGCGCGACGTCACCGGCCACCGTCATGGCCATGCGATGCGGCCGGACCATAAGGTCGATCTTGCCATTGTGCGAACCGGGCGCCCGCAATACCGCATCACCGACCGTGATGTGATCGCCGACCGCGTTTCCGACCAGGCGGTTGGTGCGGCCGACGAAAGAAGCGACGAATGCCGTCGCCGGGCGCTCGTAGAGGTCGTGCGGCGTGCCGAGCTGTTCCAGACGCCCGCCATTGAGGACGGCGACCTTGTCGCACATGCTGAGCGCCTCCACCTGATCATGGGTGACGAAGATTGAAGTGATGCCGAGCTGTTTCTGGATACGGCGGATTTCAGAGCGCATCTCGTCGCGCAGCTTGGCGTCGAGATTGGAAAGAGGCTCGTCGAACAGGAGAATGGAGGGCTGGATGACGAGAGCACGTGCCAGTGCGACGCGCTGCTGCTGGCCGCCGGAAAGCTGGGCCGGTCGGCGGTCCTCGCGCCCTTCCAGACGAACCATGGCGATTGCCTCACGGGCACGCCGTTCCGCTTCCGCAGCCGGCACCTTGCGCATTTCAAGACCGAACATGACGTTCTTGAGAACCGTCATATGCGGGAACAGCGCATAGCTCTGAAAAACAAGGCCAATATCGCGCTTGTAGGGCGCAAGCCGGGTTACGTCCTTACCATCGATCAGGATCGAGCCCGACGTCACCGGGGCAAGCCCGGCAATCATGCGCAGCGACGTCGACTTGCCGCAGCCGGACGGACCGAGAAAGGCGACCAGTTCGCCTTTGGGTATCTCGAGATTGAGATTATGCACGGCGACCATGGTTTCATAGCGCTTGGTCAGCGAACGAATTGAGAGAAATCCTGGCTGCATGATGTCTGAAGTTCCCATTCTGGCTTTTTGCCTTTCTCCAGAGCATGTCAGACACTTGGCGTCTTGAACATGTCCTGTCCCTTGCGCGCCGACCCACCTCGCCACCGACCCGAGCGTCGGTGGGGAAGATGAGCCGAGGGGTTTGGTATGCTGCTTCCGCAGCCGATAAGGGGTGCGGAAGTCTTGCCATTTCTCACGCCAGGCGCGAAAAGCCTCAGCGGCTGAGCGGAATGACCTTGCGACGCCAGTCCTGCGTGATCTGGTCACGAACCTTCGAGAGGCCGATCCAGTCAACCGGAATGACCTTGTCCATCGCCTTGACGACCGTGCGATCGCTGACATCGGCAGCCACCGTGGCCTTGGCATTGGTCGGCGCATAATACATGGCGGCGGTGAAGGCGGCCTGGGCTTCCGGGCTCAATGCATAATCGACGAACTTGCGGGCCGCCTCGGACGAAGGGCCTCCTTTGACGAGGTTGAGCGTATTGATCTGGAGGATTGTACCTTCCTTCGGAAGAACGACCTTCATCTTGCCCTTGGAACCATCGGCATTCACCTGGCTGCGGGCGTTCCAGCCCACGCCCAGCGATACCTGGCCATTGACGACATTCGGATAGACTTCCGGTTTCGGTTCCCAGGTCTGGACGTTCGGCGCGACTTCGGCCATCGCATTGATGCCGGCGTCGATATTCTTGATGAAGTCTTTGCCGCCATTCATGTGATCCATGATGATCGTCGTGCCGATACCGACGATGTCAGGGGCGCTCAGCATGGCGACCTTGCCCTTGAAGGCGCTGTCTTTCAGGGCATTCCAGCTGTCCGGGGCGGTCTTGACCGCATCGGTATTGTAGATGAGAACCAGGTTGTCGAAAGTCACGCCAACACCGGCCACACCTTCGAAGCGGGCGTTCGGATAAAGGTCGGCGACATTCTTCGTCACGCTTTCATCGATCTTGTCGAACAGGCCTTCATCCGTGCCGGTTTTGGCAACAGAGACATCCATCAGCGCGATATCGGATTGCGGTGCAGCTTTCTGGGCGCGCAGCGAGCCGAGCATGGCGGCAGAACCCTGCTGCGGGAAATATTCGACCTTGATGTCAGGGTTGGCGGCCATGAAAGGCTCGATGACGGCCTTCGTGTAACGCTCCTGGAAAAGGCCGCTATAGCCGAGGAACGTCACGGTCTGCTGGGCCTGCGCCGGCAGGGCAGCCGCACCGAGCATGAGAATCCCACTCAGAAGTATCGTTTTCTTCATTGTCCTGTTCTCCTCTATTGTTATTGGGAGTGGCGAACGGATCCGCCACCCGTAAGCCTGTGTCAGGCGCTGAGCTTGGCCTGGACGAATTTATTGGCGCCCGAAATATCCGGCAGCTTCTCGCCGTTGCGCAGGCGCTCCAGAAGCACGATCTCGGCTTCCTGCATGCCGATGGCGCGCTCCGCCATGGCGCGAGCCTGGCTCGGATGAAGGGCGACCACGCCGCTCTCATCGCACAGGATCGCATCACCCGGATTGATCACCTGGCCGCCAACGCTGATTGGAATATTGATCGCGCCTTCCAGACCGAGGATCTTCGTGGTGATCGGCGACGGGCCGCGGCACCACATGGGCATGTCCACCTTGGTAAACTCCGAAAAATCGGTCGCCGGACCATCGACGACACCGGCTTTGACACCGGCCATCTTCATGGTGTTGGTGATGACGCCGCCCCAGCACGCGTGGCGGGTATCACCGCAACGGTCGATGAGAACGATATCGCCCGGACGCACGAGTTGCGTCAGGTAGTGCAGCATGGTCGAATCCGCATTCGGGATGCGAAGCGTGACGGCGGTGCCCGCCACGCGCTTGCCCGAAAGGACCGCCCGGATTTCAGGATCGACGAAACCGGAATGGAGCACATGGCCGATCGTCGCGACTTCGACCTTTTCAAGAAGTTCGATGATGTCGGGGCCGATCTGTTCCGGCATGGGGTTAACGATAAACATTGGGTCTTTCTCCGATCAGAGAACGTGGTGGTTCGCCACCGGCACGTTGGCGCGCACCTTGGCCGAATAGTCGAAGTCGAGAGCGGCGCCGGCTGTACCGACAGTGTCGGAGCATTGCGCGACGATGTGACCCCACGGATCGATGACCATGGAATGTCCCCAGCAGGCTTTCTTTCCACCCGCATGGGTGCCGATCTGTCCGACGGCAAGGAAATAGGTCTGCGTCTCGACGGCGCGGGCGCGGGCCAGCACTTCCCAATGGTCCTTCCCCGTCATCAGCGTGAATGCAGCCGGCAGAACGATGACATCCGCGCCCTTGTCCCGCAGCGCACGAAACAGTTCCGGGAAGCGGATATCGTAGCAGATGCCGCAACCGACCGTCTTGTCGCCAACCTTATAGGTTACGACCTCTTCGCCGCGGGCGACGGAATCGGATTCGCGGTAGCTGATGCCGTTCGGCGTATCGACGTCGAACAGGTGAATCTTGCGATAACGGGCGATCTGCTTGCCATCAGGGCCGAAAACGAGGGTCGAATTATAGAAGCGGTTGCCTTCCTTCTCAACGATGGAGCCGGCATGGAGCGTTATGGCATGCTTCTTCGCGAGCCCCGAAAGCAGCGTATAGATTTCACCGCCGGGAAATTCCTCGCCGCTTTCATGCATCTCCTGAGGATTATCTCCAAGAAATGCAAAGTATTCAGGAAGAACAACAAGGTCTGGATTGTCCGCCTTGACTGCCTTCTCAATCAAATCGACAGCAACCTTCAGGTTCTCTGCCTTGTCATTCTGGGTATTCATTTGAACAAGTGAGACTTTCACGTTGCTCTCCTCTCATGTTGCGAGGAGAATTAAGAACGGGAACTGTTTTCGTGACAAACGGAAAAACTCTATCGAAACCCATAAGATAAGCTTATAGATTAATCATCTTGCAATGCAGCATAAAAATTAAGCTGCGGCGGTCATCCACTGAATCGTGGTTTCACTGACGATTTCCGTCGCCATGTCGGCGATCGCGCGGGCGAGCGCATTGTCGCCTCGCTCCTGGTAAACCGTGTGAAAGGTCAGGGGCGGCACCGATGGCGTGATGTCGAGAATACGCGCTTCGCCAGATTTGATGATGCCGTCCACCAAGACACGCGGCAGCGCACCGACGCCGACGGCCGTGGCCACGAGGCGTGTCATGATCGACAGCGAATTCGAATTATAAATCCGGCTGTCGGACAGGCCGTGCGAATCCAGAAGCGCCCGCAACGCCTGATGCGGCTGCGAGCCGGTGGAGAAGGTAAGCAACGGAAAATGCGCGATATCTTCAAGCGTCACGCCGGTTTCCGGCAGCGGCAGTTCGACCGCGCCCACCCAGCAGGATTCGAAGGTGCAAAGCGGTGAGTTATAGATGTCAGCAGCCATGATCGGCCCCATGATGAAGCCGACATCCACCTCGCCGTTCTGGATACGCTGTGAAAGTTTCAGGCTGGTATCGATTGTCAGATCCAGACTGACGCCGGGATATTGCTCGTTCATGCGGCGGATGAGAAGCGGCAGCCAGGCATACACGATCGTATCGGCAGCACCGATCCGCACAGTCCCCCTCAGCGCTTCCCGATTGCTGACGATTTGCCGGAATTCGCCGGTGAGGTTGACGATCTTTTCGGCATGTTGCAGCGCCAGACGACCGGCGGGCGTCAGGTTGACGCAGCGCACATCACGCGTGAACAGCACGACGCCGAGCTCCCGCTCCAGCGCGGCGATGCGGTTTGAAACAGATGCCTGGGTCGTGTGCAAGCGTTCCGCGGCTGCCGAAAAGCTGCTCAATCGGGCAGCCCAGAGAAAGGTTTCGAGGAATCGGGTATTCATGGCTCAATCTTCTCGGATGGCTGCGCGATCCAGCTTCAAGTCTCTGGCGTCGTCTCGCCCTTGGCATCTGTGGTTCAAGAGGCAGTATGTCCGATGGGCGCGCCCATAAGCAAGTGATCACCGCCGCGTTTGCAGGGGGCGAAAATGAGCCTTGAGGTGACGGTATGACGGACAGCCAACAAATCCGCACCATCCGATTCCGGCGCTTATCGCGGTCAAGCGGCGCGTTATCGTGTCGTCTATGCCGGCTTTGCAACACTTGGCGGAACTTGGCGTTATAAAGGCATAAAGTTTCTAGATGCCAGGGGCGACATGGACGACAGCTTGACCGTTCCCAAGATCAACCGGCTCGTATTGCAAAATCTCGTAACCGGGCTGAGCGACGGGCTGATCCTTCTCGAAAACGACGGAACAATCGCCTGGGCCAACAGGGCGGCGCTTGTGATGCACCGCATAGAATCGGTATCCGAACTCGGCGACGATACCGAAAGCTACCGGCGGAATTTCACGCTTCGGTATCGCAATAATCACCTTCTAGAAGCAGGGCAGTATCCGCTTGAGCGGCTTCTTGCCGGCGAGACCTTTGAAGACGTCACGGTGGAAATATCGCCGAGTGACGATGAAACCGAATGCTGGGTGCACACCGTGCGTGGCCTTATCCTGGAAGATGCCGGCGCGAAACCGGATGTGCTGGTGCTGATCATTCGTGACGAAACGCCGCGCTACGAAGCGGAGGCACGTTTCGAGAGTGCTTTTAACGCAAATCCCGCACCTGGTCTCATCTGCAGGCTTGAAGACCAGCGCTTCATTCGCGTCAACCAGGGCTTTTTGGAAATGACCGGCTTCAGCCGGGAGGATATTATCGGCATCAGCGTCGAGGAACTCGGCCTGTTTTCCGAATGCGATACCGGCGAGGATGCGCTGAAACGCCTGCATGAAGGACGTGTCATACGCCAGCGTGAGGCGCTCATCCCCATTCCCGGCGGCGACCGGCTGGTGATTGTGGCGGGAGAAACCATCGCCGTTGCCGAAGAGCCGTGCATGCTTTTTACCTTCGCCGATCTCGACGGCCGCCGGAAAGCACAAAATGCCCTTCGCCAGAGCGAGGAGCGCTTTTTCAAATCCTTCCGACTCTCGCCTGCACCGGCTGCGATTTCGAGGCTTGAAGATTTCGTGCTGACAGAAGTCAACGATGCATTTCTGACGCTGTGCGGACGCAAGGAAGCCGAGGTGGTGGGCAAGACGGCGAGCGAACTGAAATTGTGGGACGATGTGGCAGCACGGCGCGATGTCGAAAAGCGGCTGAAGGACAATATCCCGATCCGCAACGAGAACCTGCGCATGAACCTTGCCGATGGCAGCGCGGCCGAATGTATCGTTTCTGCAGAACGCGCCGAGATCAATGACCAGCTCTGTGTCATCTGGGCGATACAGGATGTGACGGAACGACGCCGCTCCGAGAACGAACTGATCGAGGCGATCGAGAGCGTCATGGCCGATACATCATGGTTCAGTCGCACCGTGGTGGAACGGCTGGCAGGGCTCAGGCAGAATTCCCGCGGGGCGTCATCCTCCGCTTCGCTCAAGGATCTCACCGAGCGTGAAGAGCAGATATTGTCTCTGATCTGCGACGGATGCAGCGACAAGGAAATGAGCGACCGGTTGAACCTGTCCAGACATACCATCCGCAATCATATTGCGTCGCTATACGGCAAGATCGGCGTTAACCGCCGCACGGCGGCGGTCATCTGGGCTAGGGAGCGCGGTTTTGCCGGCCGCCGGGAAAAACAACATTCGCCACCCGCAAAATAGGTCAATTTGTACCAGTTGAACTAGTAGCTAATGCTCTGCAAGGAGCACTATTCCAGGGCTACCTTTCCATCATGCCGTTACCAACCGCGGCACGCTCAAACGATGGAAGGAGTTCGTCATGGACAATAACCGTATCGAAGGTATCGCCCGTCAGGCAAAGGGCACGATCAAGGAAGCAGCCGGCAAGATCACCGGCAATGACAAGCTTCAGGCTGAAGGCAAGGCCGAAAAACTGGCCGGCCAGGCGCAGGAAAAGCTGGGCCAGACGAAGGATACCGTCAAAAAAGCATTCAAGTGAACCGTCAATGTTCAAGGCAGGAGGTTTCACCATGATGCTTGCGTGCGAAGCAACCCCGGCGGCAAGCTGCCTTCCGCAGGAGGTCAGCCTCTGCGCCGCCTTGCAGGCCGTAATCGCCTATGCTGACGGACAGGAGAAAAGCTCAATCTCCGTCACGTCGGTCGAGGGCCGTATTGTGCTCTCGGGCGAGGTTGAAACGCTCTCTGCCTTCGAACGTGCGGTGATCATCGCGGAATGTTTCGCATCGCGGCCGATCATTGCGGATCTGGCGATCCGGCAGCCGCCCTATCCCTATCTGGATGCCTCTTCCCCACGCATCCGCCTCGTGAATGATAACAGGAGTGACAGACAATGAAAAAACTCGTTCTCGCAACTGCAATTGCAACGCTGGCCATTGCCCCACTCGCTTCCGCCGAGACGAAGCACAACGGCAAGCGCGCTACGGAAACCGCGCAGAAGGAGCGTGTCGGCACGCTGTCGTGTGAAATCGCCGGCGGCGTCGGCCTCGTCGTCGGATCCAGCAAGGCGGTGAACTGCGAATTCCGCCAGCGCTCAGGAAAGACTGAGCGCTACACGGGCAAGATCGGCAAGCTCGGTCTCGACATCGGCGTGACCGGCAAGACCTTTATGAGCTGGATCGTGCTGAACACGGCGGCAAGCCGTGTGGGTGACGGCGCGCTGAGCGGTGATTATGTCGGCGCTTCCGCAGGAGCGTCGGTCGGGGTCGGTGTCGGCGCCAATGCGCTGATCGGCGGCAATGCCAAAAACTTTGCCCTGCAGCCTATCAGTGCGGAAGTGGGAACCGGCGTTAATGTTGCAGCGGGTGTATCCCACCTTCAACTGAAGCGCGCGGGTTAACCGTGCATCCGGGGCATTCAAGGAGTGGCCGCGCCTGGCTGGCGCGGCCACAAATTGCGGCCGGCTACTGTATCTTGTCCAGCATCTTGTAATATAAACCCACGAGCGGCAGGAACCAGGGCTTGCCGAAATGACCTGGCACCGCCGGCCACTCAAGCCCCTTTAGCGGGTTGTTGTCCGGCCGCCCCAGAATGGCGTCCGCAACCACCATGCCGAGATGTGTGGAAAGCTGCGCCCCGTGACCGGAATAGCCCATGGCATACCAGACGCCATCGTGATAGCCGGCCCGCGGATAGCGGTCCTTGGTCATGTCCACCAGTCCGCCCCAGCAATAGTCTATCGGCACATGCGAAAGCTGGGGAAAAATGCGATGGAGGCTTTCCGTCAGGATCGCTCCGCTCTTGGCGTCAGAACGCTGGTCCGACGTGGCGGAGAAGCGTGCACGGCCGCCAAAGATCAGCCGGTTATCCGGAGCCAGCCGGAAGTAGTTGCCGATGTTCATGGAGTTGACATAGGTGCGGTTGCCCGGAACCGACGCCTTCACTTCTGCATCCGTCAGCGGCCGCGTTGCGATGATGAAACTGCCGACGGCGATGATGCGCCGGCGAAAATAACCGAAACCAGAGGGCGTGTAAGCGCCAGTCGCAATGAGAACATTGTCCGCGGTCACCTTGCCGCGCGCAGTTTCAAGTTCGTGAAGCCCGCCGTTCTGGATGTGTTTCGTCACCGACGCATTTTCGAAGATCACCGCGCCATGACGGCTGGCAGCTTCGGCGAGCCCTGCCACATAACGGCCCATATGCATCATGGCGCTCTTCTTCGAGAGCATGGCGCCATGAAAGGGCGATCCTATTTCCGCCGTAAGATCGGCGGCGGACAGAAGCGCCGTATCGGGATCGACCTCGGCGTGGACAGCTTCGAAATTCCTCGCCAGCCCTTCGAAATGCTGCGGCTTCGAGGCCATTTTCAGTTTGCCCGCCCGGCGGAAATTACAGTCGATACCTTCCTCGGCGATCAGGCTCTCCAGCGTGTCGATTGACGCGTCCAGCGCTTTGTAGAGCGCAATGGCTCGTTCCTTGCCAAGCTCCGCCTTAGCGGAAAGATAGGAATGGGCAAGGCCGTTATTGAGGTGCCCGCCATTGCGGCCGGAAGCACCCCAGCCGACCCGCTGCCCTTCCAGAACAACGACGCGCGCGCCCGCTTTTGCGAGCTGGCGCGCAGCACCAAGACCGGTAAAGCCGCCGCCGATGACGGCTACATCATAGTGACCCTCTACAGGACCTTCCGCCGCCCCCGCGAAAGAGGGGGCAGTATCGTGCCAGTAGGAGACGAGCTTCATGGCCTGGTCCTTTCCTTACAGTCCGACAACACCCGCGAGACCGGAAATATCGGCGATCTCGACATAACCATAATAAGGGTTTGCCGGTTCGTGGCCGCGATTGACCCAGACCTTGTTCTTGATGCCGAGATCATGGGCCGACATCAGGTCGTAACGGAATGAGGACGAGACGTGGAGAATGTCTTCCGGACCACAGCCGAGCATGTCGAACAAATATTCGAAAGCCTTGAAATGCGGTTTGTAGGCCTGCGCCTGCTCGGCCGTATAGACGGCATGGAACGGCGCACCGAGCTTTGCGACATTCGACATGATCTGCGAATCCATGGCGTTGGACAGGATGACGAGCGGAATTTCGTTGGCGACCTTCGCCAGACCAGCGGGGACGTCCGCGTGCGGACCCCAGGTCGGAACGCGCTCATAGGTCATGATGGCATCCTCGTCCTTGAAGGATACGCCGTTGCGCTTGCATGTCCGTGACAGCGCGTTGTGAACGACTTCAGCGTAAGGCTTCCAGTCATGCATGACCTCATCCAGACGATAAGCGGAGAAATTCTTGATGAATTCCTGCATCTGCGCTTCATCCAGGCGGTCGCCGTAAAGATCGCGGGCGGCCTCGGCCATCTGAAAGTTAATCAACGTACCGTAGCAATCGAAAGTGATGTATTTCGGGCGGAAGATGGTCATGTCGTCGTCATCCTTGATTGGGGATCGAGTGTGGCCGGAATAATGAGATCATAGAAAGCCTTTGTCCCGTCGGCGCACCGCAATTGCCCGTCGCGAAAGCAGATTGTTGCGTATGTAGCTGCCAGTTTGGCAGAGAGTTGCGCGCGGAGAAACCCGGATGCCCTCGCCTGGCCCGGTTTGCCGCCAGGCGCGCACGACAGGCGGCATAAGATGCGGCAACGGATAAAAGCAACAGCGAAACATATCGAACCTTCCCATTTGTCGGGACAATCTTCTTCAAACCTCAGTCTATCAATGAACCAGCAGAGCAAACGGAGTTTCGGCATGCACGCCAGCCCCATCGACATCCAGTCCTTTCAACCTGACCATCTTGACGCCGCCGTCGAACTCTCGCGCCAGGCCGGTTGGCCGCATCGCAAGGAAGACTGGGCGCTTGTCCTTTCAATCAGCAATGGCTTCGTCGCGCTCGAAAACGGCCGTGTCGTCGGAACCGCAATGGCGACGCTGCTGGGAGATGGCTGCGCCACCGTCAATATGGTGATCGTGGATGAGGCCATGCGCGGCCGCGGTCTTGGCCGCCGTCTGATGGATGCGGCGATCGGCGCCGCCGAGGAGCGCGAATGCCGCCT
Source organism: Agrobacterium sp. 5Ca39 (assembly GCF_055382365.1). NCBI lineage: Bacteria > Pseudomonadati > Pseudomonadota > Alphaproteobacteria > Hyphomicrobiales > Rhizobiaceae > Agrobacterium > Agrobacterium sp. 5Ca39. Next base: position 1,626,380 of record NZ_AP026437.1, read on the forward strand.
GGTCGCCACGGCCGATGGCCTTCCCCTCTATGAAAAAATGGGCTTCGTCGCCTCGGGGGAAGTGCTCCAGCATCAGGGCGTTCCTGTTCCTGGCGAAAAGCCGGCGGGTGTCGCCTGGCTCGAGACCGTCGTTCCAGGGGAGCTTGCGGTGCTCGATGCGCAGGCGTTCGGCGCGGACCGCACCCCGCTCTTTGCAGCGCTTGTCGCGAGAGCGCGTTTTGCCGAAGTCCGGCAGGAGGGCGTCCTCAAGGGCTTTGCAGGCCTGCGCGCCTTCGGGCGCGGTGAGGTAATAGGCCCGGTCGTGGCAGAAAATGCTGAAACTGCAAAGGCCCTCATCGCTTTCTTCATTGCCGAGCGCCCCGGCATGTTCCTGCGGGTGGACACCACCGCCGATACGGGTCTCGCCCCATGGCTCGTCGAAAATGGTCTTGCCCATGTCGGCGGCGGCATCGCCATGCGCCGACCGAAGACCGATATCGCCCCCGGCAGAAAATTCAAAACATTTGCATTGACCAGCCAGGCACTCGGCTGAATCCGGAGAGAGACCCATGTTAAGCAATTCCCTGATCGAACTGGACCGCGCCCATCTGGTGCACCCCGTCTCCTCCTTCCGCGGCCATGAGAAGCTGGGCGTGCGGGTGCTGAAATCGGCAAGCGGCGCCACCGTCACCGACATCACCGGCCACCAGCTCATCGATGGCTTTGCCGGTCTGTGGTGCGTGAATGCCGGTTATGGTCATGACAGCATCGTTGAGGCCGCAGCCAGACAGATGCGGGAATTGCCCTATGCCACAGCCTATTTCGACATTGGCAGCGAGCCGGCCATCCGGCTTGCGTCGGAACTCGCCGACCGAGCGCCCGGCGACCTGAACCATGTCTATTTCACGCTTGGCGGCTCCGATGCCGTGGACAGCACCATCCGTTTCATCCGCTATTACTGGCACGCCAGGGGTGAGCCGCAGCGTGACCAGTTCATCTCCATCGAACAGGGTTATCACGGCTCCACCACCGCCGGCTCGGGCCTCACCGCCCTGCCCGCGTTTCATGCTGGTTTCGGCGTGCCTTACGACTGGCAGCACAAAATCCCGTCGCATTACGCCTATCGCAACCCGGCCGGAAGCGATCCCGCCGCCATCATCGCCTCCTCCCTGCAAATTCTGAAGGACAAGATCGAGACGATCGGTCCGGAGCGCGTCGCCGCCTTTTATGCGGAGCCCATTCAGGGTTCCGGCGGGGTGCTCGTACCGCCGCCCGGCTGGATCAAGGCCATGCGGGACCTCTGCAAGTCATACGGCATCCTTTTCGTCGCCGACGAAGTCATCACCGGCTTCGGGCGTACCGGCCCGCTTTTTGCCTGCGCCGACGAAGATATCGTGCCCGACTTCATCACCGCGGCGAAGGGCCTCACGTCCGGCTACGTGCCGATGGGCGCGGTATTCATGGCTGATCATGTCTACGACACGATTGCCGATTTCGCAGGCGACGCGGCGGTCGGCCATGGCTATACCTATTCCGCTCATCCGGTCAGCGCAGCCGTGGGTCTGGAAGTGCTGAAGCTCTACGAAGGCGGGCTGCTGGAGAATGGCCGCCGCGCCGGCGCGCACCTCATGGCGGGGCTGGAAGGGCTGAGAAGCCATCCGCTGGTCGGCGATGTGCGCGGCCGCGGCATGCTTGCCGCCGTCGAGCTTGTGACCGACAAGGAGAAGAAAACCCCGCTTCCGGCAGCGGCCATACCGGCCCGCAGGGTTTTTGATCGCGCCTGGGAGAACGGCCTCATCGTACGCGCCTTCGCGAACGGCATCCTCGGCTACGCGCCGCCGCTCTGCTGTACGGATGGCGAGATCGATGCGATAATCGAACGGACGCTTAAAACCCTCGATCAGACGTTAGAGGACCCGACCGTGCGGGCGGCAATGGCCTGAAGCGGCGACCGGCTCTTTCCCGGCACCTTCGCGAAATGTCGCCACACAGCGGATATTCGCAATATTCTGCCGAAGAGCCGATCCATTTCGGAGAATCCGGCGCGCCGGAACTGCCAAACTATCCCTAAGAAAAAGCACAAAACGCCACTAAAACAGGCGTTTTCAAAAATGGGAACGGGACAAGGATTCCGTCCGGGAACGAAATAAAATGCCGCAACCCTCCCCTAAAAAGGACGTGGCGGCAGAGCGGAGACCGACATTGCCCAAAAAACTGAGCGACTTCAAATATATGAGCTTCGACGTGGTGGGAACCCTCATCGATTTCGAACGGGGTCTGACATCGACGCTGGCCGCAATCGGTGCGGAAAACGGTGTTGAGGTCGATGGTGAAAAGGCGCTCGCGCTCTACCGTGCGGCCCGCTACTCCGACGCGACCGACCTTTTTCCCGATGATCTCGTGCGCGTCTACCTCATCATTGCCCCTGAGCTCGGCCTGCCGGTGGAGCGCGCCTATGGTGAGCGTCTGCGCGACGCGGCGAAGGACTGGAAAGGCTTTGCCGACAGCCGCGCCGCCATGGCCGAACTTTCAAAGACCCACCGCCTGATCGCCATGACCAACGCCCGACGCTGGGCCTTCGACTATTTCTCGAAGGAACTCGGCAACCCCTTCCACGCCGCTTTCACTGCCGATGACACCGGCACTGAAAAGCCCGACCCTGCCTTCTTCGAGAAGGTCTTCTCCTTCGTGGAAAGCGAAGGAGCGTCGAAGGACGACATTCTGCACGTGGCGCAGAGCCAGTACCACGATATCGGCATTTCCCGAAAACTCGGCATGACCAATTGCTGGATAGAGCGTCGCCATGCCCAGAAGGGATATGGCGGCACGATCGAGCCGGAAAACTTTACCGAACCGGATTATCACTTCACGTCCATGGCCGGCCTTGCCGAAGCCGCCAGACAATCGGGCGGCTGAGCCGCCCCTGCTGTCGGCGTGGCGCACACCGGTGCCCAGCCGCAGATAATTTCTACAGACGCATTTCAAGAAATCATACAAAAGGGGAAGACCATGAGTGACAGGATTTCAAACTGGACCCGCTCCGACGATGCTGCCGTTGAACAGGCGATACGCCGCGGCGCCACACGGCGCGAACTGCTTCACATGATGCTGGCGGGCGGCGTGGCCCTTTCCGCCGGCTCGGCAATCCTCGGCCGCGCCTCGCAGGCCGTGGCGGCTACCCCCGTTTCCGGCGGCGCGCTGAAGGCGGCGGGCTGGTCGGCCTCCACTGCCGATACGCTGGATCCGGCCAAAGCCTCGCTCTCGACGGATTATGTCCGCTGCTGCGCGCTCTACAACCGCCTGAGCTTTCTCGACATTTCCGGCACGCCGCAGATGGAGCTGGCCGAATCGATCGAATCCAGGGACGCCAAGACCTGGACCGTGAAACTCCGCTCAGGAGTGACCTTCCACGACGGCAAGGCGCTGACCGCCGACGACGTGGTCTATTCGCTGAAGCGCCATCTCGATCCAGCCGTCGGCTCCAAGGTTGCCAAGATCGCGGCGCAGATGACCGGCTTCAAAGCCGTCGACAAGAGCACCGTCGAGATTACGCTGGCCAGCGCCAATGCCGACCTGCCGACGATCCTTGCCATGCACCACTTCATGATCGTGGCCGACGGCACCACCGATTTCTCCAAGGGCAATGGCACCGGTGCCTTCAAGCTGGAAAAATTCGAGCCGGGGGTACGCTCGATCATGGCGAAGAATACCAATTACTGGAAATCCGGCGGACCGCACGTCGACAGCTTCGAGTTCTTCGCGATCTCGGACGATAATGCCCGTGTCAACGCGCTTCTCTCCGGTGATATCCAGCTCGCCGCCGCCATCAACCCGCGCGCGCTCCGTCTGCTCGACAAGCAGGAGGGCGTTGTCCTGTCGAAGGGAACGTCCGGCAACTACACCAATCTCAACATCCGTCTTGATCAGGCCCCCGGTAACAAGGCCGATTTCATTGCCGGCATGAAGTCGATCGTCAATCGCGAGCAGATCGTCAAGGCGGCCCTGCGCGGACTTGGGGAAGTGGGGAACGACCAGCCGGTGCCGCCCATGAGCCCCTATCACAATCCGGATCTGAAGCCGAAAGCCTTCGATCCCGAGAAGGCGAAGTTCCACTTCGAAAAAGCCGGCGTCAATGGCCAGTCCATCCCGGTCATTACCTCCGACGCGGCGAACTCGGCCATCGACATGGCGATGATCATCCAGGCTTCGGCTGCGGAAATCGGCGTCAAGCTGGACGTGCAGCGCGTTCCCGCCGACGGCTACTGGAGCAATTACTGGCTGAAGGCCCCGATCCATTTCGGCAACATCAACCCGCGTCCGACGCCCGACATCCTGTTCTCGCTGCTTTATGCATCGGACGCGCCGTGGAACGAAAGCCAGTACAAGTCGGAAAAATTCGACAAGTTGATGCTGGAGGCGCGCGGCCTGCTCGACATGGAGAAGCGCAAGCAGATCTACTTCGAGATGCAGACGATGATCGCCGACGAAGCAGGCACCATCATTCCCGCCTATCTCACCAATGTGGACGCAATCTCCTCCAAGCTGAAGGGGCTGGAAGCCAATCCACTCGGCGGCATGATGGGTTACGCCTTCGCGGAATACGTCTGGCTCGAAGCCTGATAAACCATGGTGCCGGGCGTGAAACAGCGCCCGGCAAGCTTTCCCCAAGATGCGGGAAGCCTCCACCATCAGGCAGGTTGCAGGAGCATGTGAATGAACAGCCGGATATTATCCCTTGTCGCCAGGCGGCTGGTCGTCATGCTGACGACGCTGCTTATCGTCTCATTTATCGTCTTTTCAGCCACCAGCCTGTTACCCGGCGACACCGCGACGATCCTCCTCGGCCAGGCGGCGACGCCTGAAGCCGTTGCCGGCCTGCGTACCGCCATGCATCTCGACGATCCCGCCCTGCTGCGTTTCATCCGTTGGCTTTTCGGCCTGGTGCAGGGAGATCTCGGCACGTCCTATGCCAATAACATGGCGATTGCCGATCTCATCGGCCCGCGTTTCATCAACTCCATGAAGCTGGCCGGCATCACGACCATCATCGCCGTGCCGCTGGCGCTGACGCTCGGCATCAGTTCCGCAATGCTGCGCGGAACGCTTTATGACCGGGCCGTCACCGTGCTGACCATCGGCGTCATTTCGGTGCCGGAATTCATGATCGCGACGCTCGCGGTGCTGCTTTTTGCCGTTTACCTGAAATGGCTGCCGGCGCTCTCGCTCGTCAGCGAAGTGCACACGCTTTTCGATGTGCTGCGTGTTTACGCCATGCCCGTCATCACCCTGACCTTCGTTGTCTCCGCCCAAATGATCCGCATGAGCCGCGCCGCCGTTATCGAGACACTCGACACGCCGTATGTCGAAATGGCGCTGCTGAAAGGTGCGCCGCGCATGCGCATCGTGCTGCGCCACGCGCTGCCAAACGCGCTCGGCCCCATTGTCAACGCGGTGGCGCTCTCGCTCTCCTATCTTGTCGGCGGTGTTATCATCGTCGAGACGATCTTCAATTATCCCGGCATCGCCAAGCTGATGGTCGATGGCGTCGCCACCCGCGACCTGCCGCTGATCCAGACCTGCGCAATGATCTTCTGCGTCGGTTATCTCCTCCTCATCACGACGGCAGACATCATCGCCATCATGTCCAATCCGAGGCTGCGCTGATGGCCGATCATGTCAAAACAACTTCGGGGACCTCGCGTTTGGGTTACAAGATCAACGCAGTCGGCGTTTTCGGCTTTCTCGTCATCTTTCTCTGGGCCATGGTTGCGATCTTCGCGCCATATCTCATTCCGCATCCGGTCGGTGAAATCGTCGATTTCGATTATTTCGGGCCGATGACATCGGAGCTCTGGCTCGGTTCGGACTATCTCGGTCGTGACGTGCTTTCCCGTATTCTCATGGGCGCACGTTTTACGGTCGGCATTTCGCTGGCAGCGGTCGCCATCGCCTGCACCTGCGGCGTTGTGCTCGGCATGTGCGCCGCCGTCATCGGCGGCTGGTTCGACGCCGCGCTCAGCCGGTTTCTCGATGCGGTGAATTCCATTCCAAGCAAGCTTTTCGGCCTTGTGGTCGTCGCCGCTGTCGGTTCGTCCATTCCGGTGTTGATCGTCACGCTCTCGGTCATCTACACGCCCGGCGCCTATCGTTTTGCCCGCGCGCTTGCAGTCAATGTCAACACAATGGATTTCGTCACAGTGGCGCGTGTTCGCGGCGAGAGCCTCTTTTATCTCATCGGCTCCGAAATTCTGCCGAACATCATCCGGCCCGTGCTTGCCGATCTCGGCGTGCGGTTCGTGTTTATCGTCCTGCTTCTTTCTGGCCTTTCCTTCCTTGGCCTCGGCCTGCAGCCACCCAATGCCGACTGGGGTGCGCTGGTGCGCGAAAACATCGGCGGCCTGCCTTTCGCGGCTCCCGCGGTCATTTTTCCGTCACTGGCCATTGCAAGCCTGACGATCAGCGTGAACCTGCTGATCGACAATCTGCCGCAGAAAATTCGCGACAGGAGCGAAGCATGAACAATCTCGTTGAAATCCGCGGATTGAAGGTCGAGGCAACCACCGATTCAGGCCGTCGCATCGATATCATCAAGGGCGTCGACATCGATATCGCCGATGGCGAAATCGTCGCACTGATCGGCGAAAGCGGCTCCGGCAAGACCACCATCGCACTGACGCTGATGGGTTATGCCCGCCCCGGTTGCCGCATTTCCGGCGGCAGCGTCAAGGTGGCGGGTCAGGATATGGTGCAGCTTTCCGAAACAGAGCGCGAAAGGGTTCGCGGCACACAAGTCACCTATGTCCCGCAAAGCGCTGCTGCCGCCTTCAACCCGGCACAGAAGATCATAGATCAGGTCATCGAAGTCACCCGCATCCATCACCTGATGCCGCCGCAGGAAGCCCGTGCACGCGCGGTTGAGCTCTTCAAGGCGCTCTCATTGCCCAACCCGGAAACCATCGGTGACCGTTATCCGCATCAGGTCTCCGGCGGTCAGCTTCAGCGCCTCTCCGCGGCCATGGCGCTGATCGGCAATCCGAAGCTGGTGATCTTCGACGAACCGACCACCGCACTCGACGTGACGACCCAGATCGAGGTCCTGCGCGCCTTCAAATCGGCAATGCGTAAGGGCGGCATCGGAGGTGTCTATGTGTCACACGATCTCGCCGTCGTTGCCCAGATCGCCGACCGGATCGTGGTGCTGAAAGGCGGCGAGGTACAGGAAACCGGCACCACCAGGGATATTCTCGAAAATGCGCAGCATCCCTACACAAAGGAATTGCTGACGGCATTTCATGACAAGGTCCGCGCGGTCGCCCCGCCAACGCAGGAGCGGGCAGCACCGTTGCTGGATATTGAAAATCTGATCGCTGGATATGGCACCAAGGGCGACGACAGGATGCCGCTCGTGCGCGCCGTGGATTCCGTCAGCCTTTCGGTCTATCCCGGTCGCAATCTCGGTATCATCGGCGAATCCGGCTGCGGAAAATCGACACTGGCACGCGCCATTGCCGGCATTCTTCCGGCGGCAGGCGGCCATGTCATTTTCGAAGGCAAGGAGCTGGATGCCGATGCCCGCCATCGGACAAGCGACCAGCTGCGCCGCATGCAGATCGTTTTCCAATATGCCGATACCGCGCTTAACCCTTCGAAACCGATCGAGGATATTCTCGGCCGGCCGTTGACCTTTTATCACGGCATGAAGGGCAAGGCCCGGGATGCGCGGGTCGATCAGCTTCTCGACATGGTGAAGCTGCCGCGCTCGGTGCGCCACCGTCATCCCTCAGGCCTGTCAGGCGGGCAGAAGCAGCGCGTCAATTTCGCCCGGGCGCTGGCCGCCGAACCATCACTCATCATCTGCGACGAAATCACCTCGGCGCTGGACACCGTGGTTGCCGCCGCCATCATCGATCTTCTCGGCGAATTGCAGCGGGAGCTGAACCTCTCTTACATCTTCATCAGCCACGATCTCTCGGTGGTGGAGACCATCTGCGACGAAATCGTGGTGATGTACGCCGGCAAGAAGGTGGAGCATCTGGAGACGGAAGCCATAAAATCGCCGACGCATCCCTATTCAAAGCTGCTCTTCTCTTCGGTACCCAAACTCGACCCGACATGGCTCGACAATCTTCAGCAGGATGCAGAGCTGGTGCGGGCGTTTTCCAAGCGGTGAGCTGCTGAAAAACAGTAAGGCGTTGCAAAAACCTGGGTGATTACCAAAGAGGATTGAGACGCTGTCCTCCGTCATGCCGAACTTGATCCGGCATCCAGCCACGGCGCGTCTGCCCCGTGAGAAGAGTCTTTTGCAATCAAGGACTTGATCGCGCTGGACCCCGGATCAAGTCCGGGGTGACGGAGTGTAAGTGCAACCCCCTGTCAAACCCATCGGTTCTGCGGACGTCTGATGTACTACCTCTCACTTCAAAGCGGAAAGAGGCTGGTCAGCGGCATATGCGATTTGATAATCGGCGATTTCAGCACCACGAAGCTGAAATATTTGTCGATGCCCACGTCCATATCGGTCAGCCTTTCCATGATCGACTGATATTCGACAATGCCCGACGTGACGAATTTCAGGAGGTAGTCGTAACCGCCGGAAACGAGATGGCATTCCACCACCTGATCGATTTTTTCGACGACCCCGAGGAAGCGGGCGAAATCGATCTGGCGATGATTCTTGAGTGTGATCTCGGTGAAGACCGTCAGCGTCTGGCCGAGTTTGTTGATGTTGATCTGCGCCGAATACCCCTCGATATAACCTTCCGACTGGAGCTTCTTCACCCGCATCAGGCAGGGGCTTGGCGAAAGATTGACAAGTTCCGCCAGCTCGACATTGGTGATGCGACCGTTTTTCTGAAGTTCATAGAGAATCTTGATATCGATCCGGTCAAGTTTCATCACGTGCGGAACCCCTTTTGTTTTTTCAGACACGCGGCATAAAATTCTGGCGCGGCAATTGAAATCTTACCACATGGACGCGCGCTGTCGACGCAACGATGTTTTTTTCATTCAGCAGAAAGAGTTGCAGAGAGGTCTGCGAACAGCAGGAAATTCCGACAGAGAGCCCAGTCTGGCAACGTTTGCGCGCCGGCCAAGGTAAATTAGGACGACTATAAGGAGCCAGACCATGCCCGCCCCGCTGCAACAGATAACGACATCGCCGGACCTGCCGAAAGCGGCTGACGCCGTCATCATCGGCGGCGGCATCGTCGGCGTATTCGCTGCTTATTACCTCGCGCAGCGCGGCCTGAAAGTCGCCCTTGTCGAAAAAGGTCTTATCGGCGCCGAGCAATCCAGCCGGAACTGGGGCTGGTGCCGGCAGCAGAACCGCGACGCAAGGGAATTGCCGATTTCGACGCAGAGCCTTACGCTCTGGGAACGATTTGCGGCCGAAAGCGGCGAGAACACCGGCTTTCGCCGCTGCGGGCTGCTTTACCTGAGCGACAACGAGGCCGAGCTTGCTGGATGGGCGCGCTGGCGCGACTTTGCCCTTACTGCCGGCGTGACGACCCATATGTTGAGCGCAGATGAGGCGAGCGAGCGTGGGCATGCGACCGGAAAACGCTGGAGGGGGGGCGTTTTTTCACCGACCGACGGGACAGCCGATCCTTCCATGGCGGCCCCCGCCGTAGCGCGTGCCATCATGAAGCTGGGCGGCACGGTACATCAGAACTGCGCCGCGCGGGGCCTTGAGACGGAAAATGGTCGCGTCAGCGCCGTCGTTACCGAAAAAGGAACCATCCGCACGAAAACGGCGATCATGTCCGGCGGCGCCTGGGCCTCTTCATTCTGCCGCCAGCTGGGCATCCGTTTTCCACAGGCTTCGGTTCGGTCCTCTATTCTCGCCGTTACGCCCGGCGCGGAAGGTCTGCCGGATGCGCTGCACACTGCCGCCGTCTCGGTAACGAAGCGGAATAATGGGGGCTATACGCTCGCCATCAGCGGGCTTGGACGCATTGACCCGACGGCGCAGCAGGCGCGGTTTGCGCGTGAGTTCGTGCCGATGTTCCTCAAGCGCTGGCGCAGTCTCAGGCCGGGCGGCCTGGAAGGCGTTCGCGGCGGCCATGAGTCACTGAAAAACTGGCGGCTCGATGCGCCGACCCCCATGGAAAGGGTTCGCATTCTGGATCCGAAACCGAATGCGGCAGCGATCCGCGAAACCCATGAAAGAGCTTTGCAGCTCCTGCCTGCTCTGCGCAAAACGCAGGTTTCGACCACATGGGCCGGCTTTATCGACAGCACACCGGATGGCGTACCTGCCATTGGTGAAACCATCGAATTGCCCGGCTTCATCCTCGCCGCGGGCTTCAGCGGCCATGGTTTCGGCATAGGTCCGGGAGCGGGCCACCTCATTGCCGATATCGTCACTGGCGCCAGCCCGATCGTCGATCCCGCGCCTTATCATCCCAGCCGTTTTAACAGCTCGGCCTGGGGCAAGGTCGCGGATTTCTGACGGACAAATACCCGCGGGGCTGACCCAGCGGGTATTGCAGTCCGCCGCATCTCATCTGCAGGTCAGCTTTTCGGCAGTCCGGGAGGATTGGTCCGCGATTCCGGCAGCGCCTCTTCGGAAAGTTGCCAGCGGTCGAGAATTTTCGCATAGGCACCACTCTTGATCAGGTCGTTGGTGGCGAGTGTCAATGCATCGGCCAGTCCCGAACCCTTGCGGGTGGTGATTGCAACGTCGGAACGTTCCGGCCATCCGGCGGAAAGGGTTCCGACACGCTTGATTGTCTTGTCGCGTGCGGCGATGAAAACCAGCTGGGCATGCGGCTGAACGATTACATCCGCCCGCCCTGCCGAAAGGGCTACAAGCCGCGTTGCTTCATCGTCGTAATATTGCAGCTCGATCGGCTTCAAACCGGCGGCAACGTTCTCGTCGCTCCATTTCAGCAGAATACGCTCCTGATTGGTGCCGGCGCCGACGATGATACGCAGCCCCGCCGCATCCTTCGGCTCCCTGATAGCGCTTATGCCACTGTCGGACTTGACGAAGAAGCCGTGGAGACCCTGCCGGTAGGTGGAGAAGTCGAACTTTTCCTTGCGCTGCTCCGTGACACCTACATTCGAGATCACCGCATCGTATTTGCCCGACGCGAGCCCCAGCGGCCAGTCCGCCCAGGCGACCGCCACCAGTTCCAGCTCAAGCCCGAGACTGTCGGCAACGGCGAGCGCATAATCGGGATCGGCCCCTACGACAGTCTTCGCGTCGGTTGCGTAAGTGGCCAGCGGCGGGCCGCCCGGTGAAACGGCCACGGTGAATTTGCCTGGTGAGACGAACCGGAAATCCTTCGGGATGGCGGCAATGGCACCGGCATCCTTCTCGACCCTGACACGCCTAGGCTGATCCGGCGACAGATCGAAGACATCATCTGCGAAAGCAGACGCGAAGCCGGCAAAGGAAAGAAAGGCGCCGAGCGTGACGGAGGTCAGGCGAAAGTTGAAAGTCATTGGTGTTTCCCGATATTGATCGCGGGACGGAGGTAGCGCGGGCGGGAGGAGGCCCGCGCTACCGGCTGAGTGATGTCCCACCTTCAACTCAGCTTTTTCGGCAACTTGGCTGTCAGCGATGTTCCTTCTCAGCTCTTGGGCAGACCGGGCGGGTTTGTGCGGGATTCGGTGATGGCCTCCGAGCCCAGATTCCAGCGGGCGAGAACCTTGCCGTAGTTGCCGTTCTTGATCTGGGCATTCAGTGCGGCAGTGATGGCTTCGGCAATACCGGCGTCCTTTTTCGAAGCGACGGCGATTTCCGCCGCTTCGGGCCAGCCGCCGGAGAAGGTGCCGACGAGCTTCGTCTTCTTCTGACTTGCCGCCTGGAAGGCAGAGGTGGCATTGGGGCCAAGATAGGCATCCGCGCGGCCGGATTGCAGGGCGACATCAAGCACCGCCTGGTCGTCGTAATATTGTACCTCGGTGTCGGCCAGACCCTTGGCTTTGTTGTCCTTGATCCACTTCAAGAGTATCTGCTCCTGATTGGTGGCCGCGCCGACAATCACCTTCAGCCCGGCAACATCCTCGGGCTTGCCGATTGACGTGACCTTGCTGTTGTTGCCCACGTAAAAGCCAAGCAAGTCGTTGCGATAGCTGGAGAAATCGAACTTTTCCTTACGGGCCTCCGTCACCGTTATATTAGACGTCACGGCGTCATATTTGCCTGATGTGAGACCGAGCGGCCAGTCAGCCCAGGCGATGGGGACAAGCTGAAGTTCAAGTCCAAGGCTGTCGGCGACGAGCTGGGCAATATCCGGCTCCACGCCGATCGGCGTCTTCGTGTCGCTCGCGTAATCCACCAGCGGCAACCGGAAAGGTACGGTCGCAACCGTCAGCTTTCCATCGGCGACGAACTTGTGGCCGGCAGGCAGAAGCTTGATCGCCTCCTCCACCTTTTCTGCGCGAACGCGACCCTTCTGCTCCGGCGACAGGTCAACCTCCTGCGCATGCGCTGCCGGGATGAGCGCGGCAGTGGCCGTGAAAAGACCACCGGCGAGCAGGGAAAATAATTTCGATGAAAAAGCCATGTGAGTGTTTCCTTTTTGTTGATTAGAGAACTTTGGCGAGGAATTCGGCTGTGCGCGGATGCTCGGGATTATTGAACACCTTGTCAGGCGTGCCCGTTTCGAGAATCCGCCCCTGCTCCATGAAGATCACCCTGTCGGAAACTTCGCGGGCAAAACCGGTCTCGTGCGTGACGATGATGAGGGTGACGCCGGACCGGGACAGTTCCTTGATGACGTCAAGCACCTCGTTGACGAGTTCGGGATCAAGCGCCGAGGTCGGCTCATCGAACAACAGCACCTTTGGCCGCAGGGCAAGCGCCCGCGCAATCGCCACGCGCTGCTGCTGGCCGCCCGAAAGCTGACGCGGATAGGCTCCGGACTTTTCGGCAAGACCGACGCGAGCCAGAAGATCCCTCGCCTCCGCCTCGGCCTGCTCCTTCTTGATGCCGCGAACCACGACCGGCGCTTCGGCTATATTTTCCAGTGCGGTAAGATGGGGGAAGAGGTTGAAGCTCTGAAAAACCATACCCACTTCAACGCGTCGCTTGAGGATCTCCCGCTCCTTCAGCTCGTAGAGCGTGTCGCCTTGCTGGCGATATCCGACCAGTTCGCCGTCAATGGCAATGAAGCCATCATCCACGCGTTCCAGGTGATTGATGGAGCGCAGCAGGGTGGACTTGCCGGACCCGGACTGGCCGAGAATGGTGGTGACACTGCCCGCCGGAATGGAAACGGTGACATCATCAAGGACTTTCAGCGAGCCGAAAGACTTCGAAACACCGTGAATATTGACCGACCCACCGCGATTTCCGAGCTGGAAACTACCGGTCCTGACGGCGGTCGGCCGTTCGGCTCTAGCGTCCGCAGGCGCTGGTGCCTCCACCGCTTCAGGCAAGGGCCGGCGCGGCCGGATTGTGCGGTAGAGCGTTGCAAATAGTGAGGGCGGAGGGTTGCGCAGCGCGCCACGCGAAAAGTGCCGCTCAATGTGATGCTGGACGATGGAAAGCGCGGTCAGGATCACCAGATACCAGACGGTGGCAACCATCAGCAGCGGGATCACTTCCAGATTGCGGCGATAGATGATCTGGATCGTATAGAATAGCTCGGGCAGCGCGAGGATATAGACCTGCGACGTTCCCTTCGCGAGGAGAATGATCTCGTTGAAACCATTGGGCAGAATGGTTCTCATCGCCTGCGGTAGCACGATGCGCGAAAACTGCCGGCGGCGCGGCAGGCCAAGCGAGGCCGCCGCCTCGAGCTGACCTTGTTCGACCGATAGGATGCCACCGCGCACGATCTCCGATGAGAAAGCCGCAGCATGTAGCGTCAGTCCGAGCACCGCAGCCGCAAAGGGCGTCATGAGCTGCGTCGTGTTCCAGCTGAAGAAGTTGATACCGGTATAGGGAACGCCGATCGTGACGGTCTCGTAGAGATAACCGAGATTATTGAGGATCAGCAGCAGCACAATCAGCGGAATGGAACGGAATATCCAGATATAGGTCCAGGAGATCGCGACAAGCAGGGGAGACCCCGAAACGCGGGCAAGGGCGAGAACGGTGCCGAGCACGAAACCGAGAAAAGCCCCAAGCGCCGTCAGCAGCAGCGTCCGGCCTAGCCCGACAAGCACCGGTTCGGCGAAAAACCATTCCGCAAATACATTCCAGCCCCAGCGTGGGTTACCGAAGACGGAATGCAGGACGGCCGCGATGATGAGAACCGCAAGAACGGTGCCCGCCGTACGCAGTGGATAGCGGGCAGGAACGACGCGGAAATGCGCGTAACCGTCCCTGACCGGCTCGCCCTTGTGTTCACTCACCGAGACATTCGGAAAATCGGAAGCTATCGTCATCGGAAAAGGCCTTTCACGGATGAACTGGAGAGAGTTGCGGCCGCGCGGCCGAAAGCGATGCGCCATCCCTGATGGGCGCAGAAGCTTCAGACAGCCTTTTTTCAAAAGGCAGGGACTTGATCGTCTCGGGATCGGCCGCGGTGTCGAACAGGGCGCGGTAGCCGTTGGTCAGATAAAGACCGACCGCTTCTGGCTGACGGAAGCCGGTGGTCAGATAAACGCGACCGTAGCCCTGACGGATCGCCTGCAGCTCCAGTTCACGCAGCACAAGTTTCGCGAGCCCCTGCCTGCGATGGGCGGAGTGTGTCCAGACGCGCTTGAATTCTGCCGTCTCGTCGTCGTAGCGCATGAAAGCCCCACCGGCGATCGCCTTGCCGTCACGCAGGAGCAGCAGGAAGTTGCCAGATGGCGGGCTGAAGGCCTCAGGCGGATATTTGTTGAGCTCCGCCTTGGCCCCTTCCGCATTGAAAAATGTGCCGTAGCGGCTGTCATATTCGAACAGCAACTCCTCAAGAAGCGGCGTCGCGAGCGGATCCTTGACCGATGTGTAGAAAAAACTGTCGCTCATGTCCTTGTCCCAAATTTTGCGTCAGGAGAGGTAGTCTTCCGCCAGACGCACCCAGAAGCGCGCCGCAGGCGCGATGATCGTATCGTTGAAATCGTAGTGAGGGCTGTGCAGCGGCGCGCTGTCGCCATTGCCGACGAAGAGATAGGAACCAGGCCGCTCCTGCAGCATGAAGGCGAAATCCTCGCTCGCGGTTCTCGGCTGAAAGCTCTCGGCGATCTGTCCTGGCGGGAAGTGCCGTCTGGCGACATCTTGGGCGAAAGCCGTCTGCACGGCATGATTGATGACGGGTGGAAAACCCCGTGAATAAGCAACCTCGGCCTTTGCGCCAAAGCTTTCCGCCTGCGCCTTTGCCAGCGCCGGAAGCCGCTCCTCCAGCCTGTCGCGCACGACCGGCGAGAAGGCGCGTGCAGTGATCTGCAGTTCGACGCTCTCGGGAATGACATTCGAAGCCGTCCCGCCATGAATGGAGCCAACCGTCAGCACCGCCATCTCGCGCGGATCGACATTGCGTGAAACGATGCTTTGCAGCGCGGTGACGAAGCTTGCCGAGGCGAGAACCGGGTCGACCGTTTCGTGCGGCGCTGCCCCGTGTCCGCCCCTGCCGACAATCCGCACCTTCGCCTTGTCGACGGAGGCCATTGCAGGACCTTCAACGAAACCGAACTGGCCCGCCTCGACACCCGGCCAGTTATGCAGGCCAAAGACGGCGTCGACCGGAAAGCGTTCGAACAGCCGGTCCTTTATCATCGCCCTCGCGCCGGCGCCGATTTCCTCGGCGGGCTGGAAGATCAGTGTCAACGTGCCGGAAAACCTCGAGGTCTCGGCAAGATAACGGGCTGCTGCGAGTAGGATGGTCGTATGGCCGTCGTGACCGCAGGCATGCATGACGCCCGGCGTGTCGCTGGCATAGGCAAGGCCGGTTTCCTCGGCAATGGGCAGCGCGTCGATATCGGCGCGAATACCGAGGCGTTTTTCGCCGTGGCCGCGCTTGAGGGTCGCCACGACGCCATGTCCGCCGACGCCCTCCGTCACCTCATATCCGAAGGACAGAAGATAACGGGCGATGAGAGCGGCCGTGCGTTTCTCCTTCAGCGAGAGCTCCGGATGCCGGTGGAGATCGCGCCGGATGGCGATGCTCTCCTCGATGAAGGCAAGGATTCCCCGTTCGGCGTCGTCCTGCGGACGCGCGCCGTCAATGTGGATGTTCATGGTTCTATCTCCTGCACGACCCTTTACGCGCCGCGTCCTGAAAGTCTGCGCCGGCCGGGTCGCCCTCCGGCCGCGATCTTATGCGATGGCCTTGTCCGAACCGCTTTCGCCGCGGGCGTAGACACTTTCCCGGAAAGGCAGCCCGAGATGGTCGCGCAGCGTCGCCCCGTCCAGATGCGGATCGAAATAACCCCGCCGCTGCAGCACAGGAATGACAAGGCGGATGAAATCATCCAGCCCTTCGGCAATCACGGGAAAACCGAGAATGAAGCCGTCCGCAGCGTCGTGCTCCACCCAGCGGATGATTTCGTCAGCCACCTTGTCCGGTGTGCCGATGAAACCCTCACGCGGGGTCGCCGCCTCCAGTGCCGCCTCGCGCAGCGTCTGGTTCTTTTCCTTGGCGCGACGCTTGATGCGGTCGGTCGTTGAACGGAAACTGTTCTTGCCGATATCGCCCAGGTCAGGGAAAGGCTCATCCAGCGGATAGACGCTGAAATCATGATGATCGAAGAAGCGGCCGAGATAGGCGAGCGCCTCCTCGATTGTGATGAGGTTGCGGATAACGTCGTATTTCGCCTCCGCTTCTTCCTGGGTCTCGCCGACAATCGGTCCGATGCCTGGGAAGATCTTCACATCGGCAGCGGACCTGCCCTGCGCGACGGCACTCTGCTTGACTCGCTTCAGGAAGGTCTGGTTTTCCTCAAGTGAAGCGGAATTGGTGAAGACCGCATCAGCGTGCTTGCCCGCAAGACCGATGCCGGCATCGGATGAGCCGGCCTGAAACACTACCGGCTGCCCCTGCGGCGAACGCTGGATGTTCAAGGGGCCTTCCACCTGGAAAAAGCGGCCCTTATGGCCGAGGGTGTGAAGTTTGGTGCGGTCGAAAAATTGCCCCGTCTCACGGTTGCGCACAAAGGCATCATCGTCCCAGCTGTCCCACAGACCCTTGATGACTTCGAGATATTCGTCGGCAATCTCATAACGCAGCGCATGTTCAGGATGATTGCGGCTGTAGTTCTTCGCCGTGCCTTCGAGAGGTGTCGTCACCGCATTCCATCCGGCGCGGCCACCGCTCAGGAGATCGAGCGAAGCAAACTGGCGGGCGATGGTGAAGGGGTCGCTATAGGAGGTCGAAACGGTTCCGGCGAGACCGATCTTCGAGGTCACCGCGGCCAGCGCTGAAAGGATCGTCAGCGGCTCGAACCGGTTGAGGAAATGAGGGATCGACTTTTCGTTGATGTAAAGCCCGTCCGCCACGAAAGCGAAGGCGATACCGGCCGCCTCCGCCTTCAACGCATTCTTCCTGAAAAACTCGAAATTGACGCTGGCGTCAACTGGGCTTTTGGGATGCCGCCAGGCGTTCATATGCCCGCCGGGGCCCTGAAGCATGATGCCGAAACGGATTTTCTTTCTCGTCATGTCATCTCCTCCTGAGGACTAAATCACGCCGCCCGGGAAAGGCGGTGCGTGGCCAAGAGTTCGATCGAGGCAAGCCGCTGATCCGCCCCGACATGCGGCGGCTCGATGATGAATTCCTCGATGCCGTGCTCTTCGGAAAGCGCGCGAAGCGCCTTGTGAATATCCTCCGGCCCGCCATGCAGGACATTGGGCTTGCGCTCCTCGATGCGGTAATCGGCATCGCCGGACTGGCGGGCAAATTCCTCCGCCTGTTCACGCCGGCCCAGATTGAAGGCCCTGCCATCACTGAGGAACACCCGGTAAATGCGCTGACCTTCGACCTGCCGCGCGGCATGAGCGGGGTCGCTCGCAGCAAACGCGGACAGGGCAAGGACCGGGGCAACTCCGCCGCTTTCTTCACGGAAAACCGAAAGGCTGCGGCGGAGAACCTCCACGTCGCCATTGAGGTGGCCGGCAAAAACGAAATTCCATCCGCGTGAAGCGGCAAGCCTCGCGCTTTCCGGGCTGGCGCCGAGCAGGAATCGTTCCGCAGCGACCGGCGGTACGGGAGTTGCCCGCAATCCGGCCTGCGCGTGTTCGTGCGGCGCGGCGCCGGACAGGAATGTGGTAAGCTCGCCGAAGGCCGCTTCAAAATCCGGTTTGCGGGCAGGATCATAGGCCTGCTGCAAGGCTGACGTCGCGAGCGGCAGCCCGCCCGGTGTCTTACCGATGCCGAGATCGACCCGGCCAGGCGCGAGCGACGACAGAACGTTGAAAACCTCGGCAACCTTGTAAGAGCTGTAGTGCTGCAGCATGACACCGCCTGAGCCGACGCGGATGTGGGAGGTCTTCGCCAATATCCACGCAACCAGCGCTTCCGGCGCGGACCCGGCTAGTTCCGGCGAATTGTGATGCTCGGCCACCCAGAAACGGCGGTAGCCCAGCTCTTCGGCACGTCTGGCGAGATTGATCGTGTCGCGGAATGCACTCGCCGCGTCCTCACCCGTTGGAACAGGGCTCTTGTCCAGCAAACTGAGCGTATACATCATCACCTCGCGTGTCTTTGATGCATACTTTGTCTACGGATTTTATATACTAATAAAGGATGATCGTTCCACGTTGCGGCACGATGAGAGAAAATATTGTTTTCAGTGGTGTCGCGGAAAGCCGGCGCAGGCGGGAGGCATCCGCAACGCGGAGGGTCACCTCAAAATAACGTTGCAACTGGCCGCTTTCAGCACCAAACGAAGGCGAAACGGGCTTGCGCCGAAATTCGGTAAAAACTACTTAGTAACTCAGGAATAATATGGCGAGGCGCTGTAAAATGTGCCGTCTCTCTTTCGGATCATGTGATGTTGACCAAAAAAGGCAAATACGGACTAAAGGCACTTGTCGATCTGGCGCGGTTGCCCCAGGGCGAAACCGCCTTCGTGACAGAGATTGCGAGCCGTAACAACATCCCGAAAAAATTTCTCGACACCATTCTTCTGGAACTGCGCAATAGCGGAATCCTGCGCTCCAAGAAGGGGCCCAATGGCGGTTATTCACTGTCGAAAATGCCGTCGGAAATCATGATCGGCCAAGTTATCCGCACGCTGGACGGTCCTCTGGCGCCCATCCGCTGCGCAAGCCGCACAGCCTTTGAAGCCTGTGACGACTGCGATGATCCGGAGACCTGTCAGGTCAGACTTTCGATGACGGACGTGCGTGACGCCATCGCAACGATTCTGGACAATATGACGCTTGCGCAATTCGTGGAGAAGGACGGGCAGGACGCCCACGCCATTCCGGCCGGTCAATAGATTTCGAACGGTCGGTCATTCGCGATCTACTCATTGCCTGCGCAGATCGTCCTCCAGCGAAGCGATCAATCCGTCTTCGCTGACGCCTTCGACAAGACCGAGGCGCGCCATCAGGATTTCAAGCGTGATGGCATTGTTGCGAACCGAGCGAAAGGTGACGTTTTCTGCACCAACCTGTGCCGCATCGATATTGGCCGCAAGGCTTGCTATCTGCGCCCTCAGGAGTTCGATGGCGAGAAATACTTCCCCTATGACGGGTCGTGCCGCACCCTTATACGCCAGCCTGTCGATCAGCAGGGACGAAAGCTCACCCTGCTTTTGTCCCAACGCCACTGCGGCCCTCAAAAGAGTTGACACGGAAGTGGCCAGATTTCCGGCGCCCTGAGCCAGGAACACAACCTGATCGGCACGCAACAGACCCTCCCACGACGTATTGGGGCGATTGCGCAAGACGATAAGCAAGGGCTGCCCGGACGTATTGACCGCTGGCACGACGATCCAGTCCGCGTCGCCCCTCACCGACCCAACAACGTCGTCGGGAAGCCGCAGGGCGTAGTCATCTTCCGTCACCGTAACCGCTTGGTCCAGATTCGCGGCAGACGTTGCCAGTCCGAATGTCTCGCCAAGATCGAGACGGGCGAAAAGCGCCCTGCGCTGCTCTTCGCTGCCCGCATTCCTGATGAACTCAAGGGCAGTGAAATGTTCAACGAGGCCCTGCGCCGCCTCGGCATCGGCTGCTGAAATAATGGCAAGCGCCTGTGACAGAATGTCATTGGTGATATCCGCTCCACCGAGCTCCGTTGGAACGGAAAGAGCGAGAAGGCCGGAACGGGCAATCCGAGCGTGGATGTGTCCTGGACTTTCAACCCCGCAGTTCGCGGCGATTGCCCGTGCGACGGTCAGCACATCGATATCCGCGCCAAGGCGTGGAGGAACGAAACGAAGTCTTTCGCCGAGAGGCGTGACGGATCCCATGCTCAACTCCCTCAAACAATGACAAAGTAACGCGCCGGCGGCCGACGCTTAACCCAGCGAATGATAACGCCCGTTCTGATAGACCAGCGAGTAGCCGGAGCCGACGCGGATCGCCTCCACCTTGCCGATCACGATGACATGGCTATGCCGTTCGATCGCTTCCTCAATGGTGCAGTCGATCGCCGCGACAGCATCCTCAAGAATGGGCGCGCCGCTCGCCAGCCGGGTCCATTCAGCGCCGCGATAACGATCCGCACCCTTCAGGCCGCCGATGCCGGCAAACTGGTTGGCGATGAACTGATGGTTGGGGCCGATGATGTTCACGGCGAGATGGCCGAAACGCTGCACGACCGGCCATGTGGACGAGGAGCGATTGAGCGCGACAAGAATTCTGGGGGGATCGACCGACAGCGCCGTGGCCGAGGTTACGGTCGCACCCGTTCGGGCCTCCCCTTCCCCCGCCGTGATCACGCTGACGCCGCCGCCCAGTGTTCTCAGCGCCGCCTTGAGGCTGTCGGCATCCGGAGCCTTGCCGGCAACGGGGTCACGGAGATTGATGAATTGTTGATCCTTGGCCGCATATTGCAATGTCATCGGTGGCTCCTGAAAAAGCTGATTTGTTCAATAGCTAACAGCGGCGATAGGGTGGGAAACAGGCACCTTTTTCCATAATGACAAAATTCTATAGAAATAATGTTTTATATGCTTCTGCGCCGTTGCAGCCTGCCGCAGGATACGAGGCGGAAGAAGAATGGCCTGCCTTTCGCAGGCCATTCAGGACCCGGATACAAGCTTGACGTTGCCGCCATGGCCACCGCCGCCAAAGACCTGCTTCGTTCCGAATGACGAGCGGATCTGATCGCGCGGTCCGCCGAGCCCGATTTCCGGGAACAACAGTTCGGAAACGCGATAGGCTTCCTCGAGATGAGGATAACCGGACGCAATGACGGTATCGATGCCGAGCGCCTGATATTCCCGCAGTCTCGCCGCAACCGTCTTAGGCGAACCGACCAGCGCCGTGCCGGCGCCCGAACGGACGAGCCCGATGCCCGCCCACAGGTTCGGGGAAACCTCGAGCCGGTCGCGTCGGCCGTTGTGCAACGCCTGCATCCGCGCTTGCCCGACGGAATCCGACGCTTTGGAGAATACTTCCTGAGCAGACGCAATGGTCTCGTCGGAGAGCTTCGAAATCAGCCTGTCGGCATCGGCCCAGGCCTCCTCGTCGGTTTCACGCACGATGAAATGCAGGCGAATGCCGAAGGTTACCTCGCGGCCCTTTTTGGCGGCGGCCGCACGTACCTTGGCGATTTTTTCAGCGACCTGTGCCGGCGGCTCGCCCCAGGTGAGATATTTGTCGGTGATACCAGCCGAAAACTCGATGCCGGCATCGGAAGAGCCGCCGAAATAAAGCGGCGGGCGCGGCTCCTGTACCGGCGGCAGGCCGAGCCTTGCGTCCACCGCCTTGATATATTTGCCGTCCAGGCCCCCCTTGCCGGTTTCGATCAGTGAATTGAAAACCTGGAAGAACTCGTCGGCATGGTCGTAACGTTCGTCATGCGGCAGGAAAATGCCGTCGCCGCCCAGTTCCTGCGCGCTGCCGCCTACCACGATGTTGAGAAGCAGCCGTCCATGGGAAACACGATCAAGCGTGGAGGCCAGCCGGGCATAATAGGCGGGTGACGCGACGCCCGGACGGATGGCAACGAGGAATTTCAGCTTCTCGGTATAAGCCGCAAGATTGGCCGCGAGAATAAAGGATTCCTCGCAGGCGACGCCGGTTGGAATGAGCACGCCGGAATAACCCAGCCGATCGGCAGCCTGCGCGATTTCGCGAAAATAGCCGGGATCGGCAGGACGCGCGAGATCGTCGGAGCCCAGATAACTACCGTCGCCCGACGAGGGAATGAACCAAAGAAAATCGAGGGGTTTGTCGGCTGTGCTCATCGGCTGGTCCTTTGCAATCCGCCCTTCGGGCAATGCGTTCTGATGATAAAGGGTAGCCAATTCCCCGGCGCGTTTAAGAAATTTTGTTCCAATTTCCATTCGGCATGGAGAGTTTCTCTCCCGGATAACCCGCCCTGCGAAGCGAAACGAAGCCTCCGCCAATAGCCGTCAGAAGACCGGGTAAAGGCCGAGCATTGCAAAATTCATTTCGCAGATCTCTTCCCGCTCGAGTTCGAGATCGCTTTTTTCTCGCCTTATGCGTCCGGAATGGTCCAAGGGATGAAGGCTGACCTGTTCCTCGTCACGCGGCTGACGCCGGGTCAAACCGAACAGATCGAAAGTAAACGCATGAAGTCCCTGCGGCATGTGCGCCTCCTTTGCTCTACTCACTCCATCCTCAGGCGATCATCCAAAATCGTCAATATTTTCGATAAAATTACCATTCTATAATTAGAGGATCATCGGCAAATGTGGACCAACCTTGCGGCGTGAGGGAAAAAATCCGTTTCCGACGGCCAATGGCAGTACATGGACCGCAAACGACCACTCTTCTCTTCAAAAATACGCATCACTGAGCGCACTCAGTGTGTTGGACCTCGATCGGGTCCCCGCCTTTGCGGGTGCGTTACCCATCTCCAGCCGTTCGAGCAGAGCATAACCCTCGGGCCATCGTCCGTAGCCGCTGGCAATATTGATATGCCCGACGGCGCCGAGATTGATGAGATCGCTCCCCCACAGGCTGGCACTGCGCGAGAGCTCTTCGGCATCCATGTAGGGATCGTTCATACTGCCCACGACGAGGCTCGGAAAAGCAAGCGGCTGCTGCGGAAATGCGCCGAACCGCACAATACAGGGATGCATCGCCTCCACGCGGTCGAGATGAGCGGGTGCAACCAGAAGCGCGCCCCTGATCTTGGCGGCGGAGGGTCGAGACGCCATATTCGCCACCAACAGGCAACCGAGGCTGTGGGCGACGACATAAGCACTTTCGACGGTCGCCAGCGCTGCCTCCAGACGGTCAAGCCAGTCGTCGAGAACCGGGCATTGCCAATTGTCCTGATCAACCAGTTGGGCATCGGGATCATCCAGCAACCAATGTCGCTGCCAATGCCCTTCATCCGAACCATTCAGGCCAGGAACAATCAAGGTGGTACACATGCCTGCTCCGTAGGTTGTGTGCGAGTGCACCAAGCATGGTGAATTTTATGATTCCAGTCGACTATGGCCTTGCTCACCTTTTGGATGCACGAGGAAAAACGATCCAGACAAATCCGATAGTTCAGAAAATACGTTCTCGGTCCCCAAGATAATGTCCGTCAGAGGAAATCATTTCCTCAAATTTTTTATATAGAAAATATGTGCAATTTAGGCTTCGCAGACGGAAAGCTTTTCCTCTGCCGGACAACAAAAGAAACGTCGCTGCTTCGCCGCGCCGTCGCCGCTTTGCCATTCTCGCACGTGGGTAGGCTTGCGCTTCCCGTAGCCCAAGTGGCAGAGGCCGGGCTTTGGCAGAGCCGCTCCGCCGCACCACAAACGAAAATTCAGGCGGATAATGTGAGCAGCACGAGCGAATTTCTCTGGTACATCCCCAATGACGTCAAACCCGGTCACCGTGGCGATGCCGTCAGCGATAATCACAACAGTCTCGACACGTTGACGGGCCATGCCAGGGCGCTTGAAACCCATGGCTGGAAAGGCGCGCTGGTCGGCACGGGTTGGGGAAGACCCGACACGTTCACGGTGGCGGCGGCGCTTACTGCGCGCACCACCACATTCGAACCGCTGATCGCCATCCGCCCCGGCTACTGGAAACCGGCCAACCTCGCATCGGCAGCCGCCACCCTCGACCAGCTTTCGGGTGGCAGGGTCAGGATCAACATCGTCTCCGGCAGGGATGAGCTTGCGGCCTATGGCGACGATGAAGGCGATCAGGCGCAGCGTTATGCCCGCACGAAAGAATTCATGCGGCTGGTGCGGCGGCTCTGGACGGAGGAAAACGTCTCGTTCGAAGGTGAGCATTTCCGGGTGAAGAACTCCACTGTCCTGCCGCGCATCGCGCCGCGCGAAGGCAGGCCGCATCCCAAACTCTATTTCGGCGGCGCTTCCGAAGCAGCCGAGCAGGTTGCCGCAACCGAGGCCGACGTGCAGCTTTTCTGGGGAGAGCCGCTCGCCGGTGTGCGTGAGCGGATAGAACGGCTCAGGTACCTCAGTGAAACGCTCGGCCGCGATCTGCCGCCGCTGCAATTCGGCCTGCGGATCACCACGCTGGTGCGCGAAACGACCGCCGAGGCGTGGCGCGATGCGGAAGCAAAGGTTGCCGAGATGGCCGCAAACAATGGCGTGCGCTGGAACGACCATCTTCAGGCAGTCGCAGTCGGCCAGCGCCGCCTTCTGGACTTGCACCGGCAGAGCGACGTGCTGGACGACAATCTTTACACCGCTCCGGGCAAATTTGGTGGCGGCGGCGCCGGGACGACCTGGCTTGTAGGATCAGCGGAAGATGTCGCAACGTCGCTCAAGAAGTATCGTGCGTTGGGGATCACCCATTTCGTGCTGTCCGATACGCCCTATCTGAAAGAAATTGAGCGGCAGGGCGACAGGCTGCTGCCGCTGCTGCGGGATTGATGCGGTGAAGCTGCCGGGCGACCCTGCTGGAACAGGGCCGCCCAATGCCTTCTCCGGTCAGCCGCCGGCTGCCTTGATGCTCTGGCGGCCAAGGATCGTGCGGATCATATGGCTCTGCGGCGCATGCGCCCGTGCCGTGATGGCATCGCGGTGATGGCGCTCAAGATTGTAGTCCCGGCGCAGGCCGCGATTGCCGCCCAGTTCCAGAGCCAGATCCGTCACCGCCACCGCATTGTCAATCACGACCTGGCGAACGGCCAGTGCATCGGTTCCCACTCTCTCCCCCACATCGATATCCCGGGCGACGGAGGCAAGCAGGCGTCTGTTCGCCGCCAGCAATACTTCGATCTGACCGAGACCTTCCTGAATGCGGGGGATGGAGGACAGCGGTGCCCCGAGACTCGCCGGAACATGGCCATTAAGATGGCGCAGCAGATCGTCCCGCGCCGAGAGCGCGACGCCGTGATAGACGGAAGCCAGCAGCACGAAGAAATTGTAACCGTCCACTTCATCGCGCCGCAGCGGCTCATCCGCCGGTTGCTCGGCCACGATATCGGCAAGTGGCACCCTGACGTCCTTCAACACCAGATCATGACTGGCGGTGGCGTACATGCCGGTCGCTTCCCATGCCTTTTCCTGGGTGATTCCAGTCGCGTCGAGAGGAACCAGAAGCTGGATGAGGCGCGGCGTCTCTTCCGTCGTCACGGCGAGCACGATCGCCCATTTCAGGCCCGGCAGGCCAGTCACGAAGCTCTTGCGGCCGTTGACGACCCAGACATCGCCCTCAATTCGCGCCGTTGTTTCCGGCAGGCCGCCATGGGCCGGCGAACCGACACCCGGCTCTGCCTGCGCGTTGTTGACGAGTGCCAATTCCCGGCCATTGGCGGCCAGCACCCTTGCGGCCAGTGCCGCCGGCCACTTGCCGCGCCGGATCGCGGCATGGACGCTATAATGCATGGCGAGGATGAGAGCGGTCGATGGATCGCCCTTGGCGATGGCTGTGATGACGGCATGGGTCGTTTCCATGCCCTCGCCCCAGCCGCCATCCTTCTCAGCCGTGACAAGACCGAGCAGTCCTGATTTGAAAAGCGCCTCGAAATTACCCGCAGCGAATTCACCGCTTTTGTCATGGTCCGCAGCCGTCAGGCTGAAATCTTCGGCCAGCGCGGTTGCCACGGCGACCGGATCGGCTCGCTGCGCCGGCGCGTTCGGAACGGCGGAAAGTGCGACGCTCATGCCACCACCCTTTCATTCGCCGTAACGAAACGATCATCGATCCAGTTCTCAAGATTGAAGTCGTTTTCGAGAAAGCCCCACTGGTGCAGGAAGTCCTTGTAATGGCCCACGGCACCGACAAGGTCGGCATCGAGGCCAAGGCCAAGATGGCGGTGAACCTCCGCGCCGTTGGCGGCCAGAACCTGCTCTTCGGTCGCGCCAGCCTCACGCGCGATGAAACGACGCGTCTCCTCGGGGTGCTGCTCCGCCCAGAGCGAGGCTTTGCCGATGGCGGCAACCAGCCGCTCGACCAGATCGGGACGCTCATCGGCAAGCCGCCCATCCACCGTCAACACCCGGGGTGAACCGGAATTGATGCGTATCTTCGGATCGGAGTGAAAACCGAACTCCGCCACCTGCACCGCACCGATCAGGTTCGCGGCGGCGATGCCAGCCGTTCCCTTGACAAAAATCGCATCGACCTCGCCCCGCAGGAGCGCGATGATCTCTTCGCCGAAAGATTGCCGGCGCTTCAGGCCGAACAGCGACGGCCCCTCCTGCGAGGCGAGCACCGAATCCTTGATAACAATATCTGTGAGTTCGATATCCCCGACCTTCAGCCCTTCCAGCGAGAGCGCCGAAACGATGCCCTTCAGCGCCGTCGCCCGCATGAAATCGACGATGCCCTCCGGCCGGCGCGGCACGCCGAAACGGCGACCGACGAGATCGGCAAGCGAACGGATACCGGTTTCCGGCAGGGTAATGATCGCCTGAAACTCATCCGTCCACGTCACCCCGATGAGACGCGTATTGCGCCCTTCCGAGCGGGCACGGATGGGCGGCACATTGCCGCCATGGCGGAACGACCATTCCAGCGTGTGGTTGAAATGGCTCTGGCGAACGGAGCGGTCAGGTGAGTCGATGATGGATTTCAGCGCTATGCCGGCCTCTTTGAAGGTCTGCTCGAGATAACCCAGCTGCGCCGCGAGCCCCACTGGCGTGGGCACCGGGCAGCGTGTGTACCAGATTTCAGAAAGTGTCGTGCTCATGGAATGGCCTCAATGAAACGATGGCACCGGAAAGCGAAGCTGCGGCGCCCGTCGGCTGAAGGGAGACATCCCGGCCCGCCGCAAGGGCGAGCCGGGCCTGGTGAGACGATCAGGATGCGGCGATATGCGCGAAGGCGAGGCTTCCCGCCACACCTTCGGCACCGATGGTGTGATCGGCGATACGCTTGTTGTAGATGGTGATTTCAGGTGCTGCGACGATGTCGATGGCCGGCACGTCCTCGACGAGGATCTGCTGGATCTCCTTCCATTGCGCGACGCGCTTGTCGGGATCGATCTCGATGGCGGCCGCTTCAAGAAGTGCATCCACCTTCGGATTGCTGTAAGCCGCGCCATTGGAGAAAGGCACGCCCTTCTTGAAGTTCTTTGACCAATAAAGCCGCTGCACACCCACGGTCGGATCGAAGAGATTGCTCATGCCCTCATAGGCAAAATCGAAGTCGCGATCCGTATAGATACGCTTGGTGTAGGTGGCGAAGTCCTGCGTGCGCACCGTCACATCAACGCCGACTTTCGCCAGCGCCTGGCGAATATAATCTGCGCCGCGCGGATAGGCCTCGGTGCTCGGCACGTAATCCAGATTGAGCTTGAAACGGATGCCATCGGCACCGCGCTTGTATCCGGCCTCATCGAGCAGCGCTTCGGCGGCCTTCAGATCGATCGGATAGGTCTTCAGATCATCCACGAACCATTTCGTGAGCTTCGGATTGATTGGCCCGGTGATCGTCGCGCCGTAACCATAGTTGACGGTGTTGAAGATGACGTTGCGGTCAATGACATGCGCGAAGGCGCGGCGGACACGGACATCCTTAAAGACATCCTTTTCAAGGTTGAACTCCACGCGGCTGATCGAGTTGGTATATTGATAGCCATTGGTCTCGAAGCCGAGGCTCGGAAGCTCCTTCAAACGGTCGAGATCGCTATAGGCAACCGGGGTGCTAGGCGCGAGATCGATTTCGCCGGTTTCAATGGCAATCGCGCGGGCGGAAGCATCAGGAATGAAGCGTATGATGAGCTTGTCGAGATAGGGGCGCGGCGCATCCCAATAATCGGCATTGCGCTCGAAAACGATATGGCTGCCGCGTACCCATTCCTTGAACTTGAACGGGCCGGTGCCAACGGGTGCGAGATTGACCGGGTTTTCGGTCACTTTCGTCCCTTCATAGAGGTGTTTCGGCACGATCGGCGTTTCAGCGGCGGCGAGCGCTGTAATGAGGTAGGGCGCGGGCTTGGAAAGCACCAGCACCGCCGTCAGCTCGTCCGGCGTCTCGACGGCAGTCAGATTGAGGAATGTGTTGCGGCCGCGCGGATGCACTTCCTTGATGGTGTTGATGGAGAACGCCACATCGGCGGATGTGAAGGGCTTGCCGTCGTGCCATTTAACGCCGGGTCTCAGCTTGAAGGTGTAACGCAGGCCATCCGCGCTCACATCCCATGATTTTGCCAGCAGCGGCTTGGGATTGAGATCGAAATCATAGGTCAGCAGACCCTCGGTGACCTTCGGTGATATATAGACGGAATTATAGGCCGTGTGCGCAATCGTCGTCAGCACCGGCGGTTCCGACGAGATAAGCAACGTGGCTGTTCCGCCACTTGCGGGCTCTGCCGCGCGAAGCTTCAGCCCAGGCAAAGACACCACGCCAAGGGCGACCGACGCCAGCAGAAATCCCCGCCGCGTCGTCTGGTTGAAAACAGTCATGCGATACCCTCTCCTTGATTGAACCGGCAAAAAACCGGCGAAACTGAACTCTTGCGCTTGGGAAGAAGTTTGTTCCTCGGACGAGAACGAGATTGGGATAGTGAACCAACCATTCTCACAAATAGGAATTATCTTTTCTTTAAGGCGCGATTTTCCGTAAATTTCAGAAAATAATTCTATTACTCTTTGACAAATTCCATAAAATTAGTCAACTAATGTCCGTGCCTTCACCGGCGGATTTATGTTTTAACGATTGCGGACTGGAGCCGATGTCAAATTCGAAAAGGATTTTATCGCAGGCGAAACGGGTGGCCATTCAGGCCGTCCCGACGGTTCTCGGTATCGTCATTCTGAACTTCTTCCTGCTGCAGTTAGCGCCGGGCGATGCCGCAGATGTGCTGGCTGCGGAAGCGGGTTCGGCGACCGTCGAAACCATGGCGGAAATCCGCAATCGTTTCGGGCTGGACCTGCCGGTCCTGCACCAGCTGATGAATTATCTCGGCAATCTCGCCCAGTTCAGCCTCGGATTTTCGCCGCGCTACGGCATGCCGGTGGCTGATCTCATCGGCCAGCGCCTGCCGGGCACGCTTGCCTTGATGGGCGCGGCGCTCGGCATTGCGATTTTCGTCGGCGTGTTTCTCGGCTCGATCATGGCCCTTTTTTCCGGCAAGCTGCCGGATCGGATCATTTCCATCGGCTCGCTGATCTTTTATTCCGTACCCGGTTTCTGGATCGGGTTGATGCTGATCCTTACCTTTTCGGTGAAGCTCGGCTGGCTTCCCTCGGGCGGCGACAGCACCATTGGCAGCAGCCTCACCGGGTTTTCCGCCCTGCTGGACCGGCTGCGCTATATTGTCCTCCCCGCCCTGTCCCTGGCACTTTATTTTCTGGCGATCTATGCCCGCCTCACCCGCGCGGCGATGCTGGAGGTGAAGTCGCAGGACTATGTGCGCACCGCTCGTGCCAAGGGCGTTTCACCGATCAGGCTGACCACACGCCACATTCTGCGCAATGCGCTGATCCCCATCACAACCATGGCCGGCATGCATATTGGCGGCCTGCTTGGTGGTGCTGTCGTGGTCGAAACCGTCTTCAGCTGGCCCGGCCTTGGCCGCCTTGCTTTCGAAGCCGTCATGGCGCGGGATTTCAGCGTTCTGCTCGGCATTCTGCTTCTCTCCTCCCTCGTCGTTATCATCGTCAATGCAGCCGTGGACCTGTTGCAGGCATGGCTTGACCCCCGCATTGGAGAAAGCCGATGAATTCCTCCCATACATCAGCGGTTCTCGACACGGCCGAACTCGGCGCTGAAGAAACCAGCCCCAAACCGAAGAAGCCCGAAGAAAAGACCTGGCCCTATATCCATGCGCCGGATGCGCTCTCGGCCCGCTCCGTTTCCGTGCCCCGGCGCGGCCTGCGGCGGGAACTGAAAATCTTCCTCACCAATCCCAACGCCATCGTAGGGCTGCTGTTTCTCGCGACCGTCATCGTTACCGCGCTGATCGCCCCCTTGATCTATCCCGGCGATCCCCTGGAAATGGTGGCCCGCCCGTTCCTGTGGCCCGGCCAGAACGCGGCCTATCCGCTTGGCACAGATTCCATGGGCCGGGATGTTCTGGCAGGCATCGTGCATGGTGCGCGCATCTCGCTCACCGTCGGTGTCGTGGCGACACTGATCGGGCTCACCATCGGCATCGCCGTTGGCGCTTTCGCCGGTTATTTCGGCGGCATCATTGACGATATCCTCGTCAAGCTGATCGAAATCTTCCAGACCCTGCCGAATTTCGTCCTGCTGGTCGTGCTCGTCGCCATCGCCCAGCCTTCAGTCACCACGGTCACCTCGGCGATCGGCATCATCACCTGGCCACTGGTGGCACGCCTCACCCGCGCCGAATTCCGCGCCATCCGCGAGAAGGACTACGTGCTTGCCGCGCGCAGCCTCGGTTACGGCCATGCGCGCATCGTGTTTCAGGAAATCCTGCCCAACGCGCTGCCGCCGATCATCGTCACCTCCTCCGTCATGGTGGCGGGCGCAATCCTCATGGAAGCAGCACTTTCCTTCATGGGCCTTGGTGACCCCAACCGCGTTTCCTGGGGTTCGATGATCGGGTCTGGCCGCGATGTCATCCGCACCGCCTGGTATCTGACCGCCCTTCCCGGCCTCGCCATCGTCTTCACCGTCATTTCGCTGAACCTCATCAGCGATGGCCTCAACGATGCGCTCAACCCCCGTTTTTCGGAAGAACGCCGATGAGCAAACTGATTGAAGTCCATGATCTCTCCGTCAGCTTCGGCTCTGCCCAGCCCGTCAAAGGCGTCAGTTTCGATGTCAGCCCCGGTGAAATGCTCGCGATCGTCGGAGAGAGCGGCTCGGGCAAATCCCTGACGGCGCTCGGCCTGATCGGCCTCCTGCCCTCCCACGCCAAGACGGGCGGGCGGGTTCTGCTCGAAGGGCGCGATCTGCTGCCGCTTTCGGAAAAACAATGGCGCGGCATTCGCGGTCGCGATATCGGCATGATCTTTCAGGAGCCTATGACCTCGCTGAACCCGGTTCTGACTGTTGGCGAACAGGTCATCGAGGTGCTGCGTATCCATGAGAAGATCGACCGGCATCAGGCCCGCAAACGGGCCATTGAGCTCCTAGACCTCGTCAATATTCCCGATGCCAGCCGTAGAGTGGATGATTATCCGCACCAGCTGTCCGGCGGCATGCGTCAGCGCGTGATGATCGCCATCGGCGTTGCCTGCAATCCGAAACTGCTGATCGCCGACGAAGCAACGACGGCGCTCGACGTGACGATACAGGCGCAGATACTCCAGCTGCTCGACAATCTGCGCCGTGATCTCAACATGGCCGTCATCCTCATCACCCACGATCTCGGCATCGTGGCGCAATGGGCGGACCGGGTGATGGTGATGTATGCCGGACGCAAGGTGGAGGAAGGGCTGCCGGAACCGGTTTTCTCCAATCCCTACCACCCCTATACGCGTGGCCTGCTTGCCGCCTCGCCGCGCGCCGAAGACGGCCAGCACTATCGCGATGGGCCGCTCATCGAAATTCCCGGCTCCATCGTTTCCGCCACGGGGGAACGCGGCTGCGCCTTCCGGCCGCGCTGTCCGAGCGCCCGCGGCTTCTGCGGGCAGTATGTACCACCGCTGAGGCAGATTTCAGACGGCCGTTACGCCGCCTGCCCCTTCGTTGCTCCAACATCTCAGGAGATACCCAATGGCGCTCTTGTCGGTGCATAGTCTTTCCACCCATTATACGGGCGGACGCGGCACGGTGCGCGCCGTCGATGACGTGTCGCTCGATATCGAGGCGGGTGAAACCGTTGCCCTGGTGGGCGAATCCGGTTGCGGCAAGTCTTCGCTCGGCAAGTCCCTGATGCGTCTGGTCGAACCGTCTTCCGGCAGGATCACCTTCAAGGGTGCGGATGTGACCGCAATGACATCGTCCGAACTGCGCGGCATTCGCCGCCGCATCCAGATGATCTTTCAGGATCCTTTTGCCTCGCTCAATCCCCGCCAGACGGTGCGCACCATCCTTACCGGGCCGTTGAAGGTGCACGGCATAGGAGACCGGGCGCGCCAGCGGGAGATCGTTGAAGCCATCGTCGCGCAGGTGGGCCTGCCGGCGGATTCACTCGACCGTTATCCGCATGAATTCTCGGGCGGCCAGCGCCAGCGTATCGGCATTGCCCGCGCACTTGTTCTGGAACCGGAACTGGTCGTCTGTGACGAGCCGGTCTCGGCGCTCGATCTGTCGATACAGGCGCAGATTCTCAATCTTCTGGTGGAGATGAAGAAGCGGCTTTCGCTGTCCTATCTCTTCGTCTCGCACGACCTTTCCGTGGTGCGTTATTTTTCCGATCGCGTGCTGGTCATGTATCTCGGCAAGATCGTCGAAAGCGCGCCCACATCGGAACTCTGGGCATCCCCGAAACACCCCTATACCCGCGCGCTTCTCGCCGCCGTTCCGGATCCCGCCCGCCGCAAGCAGGCGGCCCCCATTTCGGGCGATCTGCCGAGCCCGCACAATCCGCCATCCGGCTGCCGGTTCCATACACGCTGCCCGCTCGCCACCGATCTCTGTCGCGAAAAAGCACCTGACTATACCCTTTTCGGCAAGAACCACGCCGTGGCCTGCCACCATGCCCAATAAACTGAAGGAGCAACCATAATGGTCGACTATCGCTATCTCGGACGCAGCGCGCTGAAAGTTTCACCGCTGAGCCTCGGCACGATGATGTTCGGAGGCCCGACGCCGGATGACGTGGCCTTCCGCATCATCGACAAGGCTCGCGAACAGGGCATCAATTTCATCGACACCGCCGATGTCTATCACGACGGCAAGTCGGAAGAGGTCGTGGGCCGCGGCATCAAGGCCACGCGCGATCACTGGGTTCTGGCCACGAAATTCGTCAACTCCCATACCAAGGGCCCGAACCTTGGCGGCCATTCGCGCAAATGGGTGATCGAAACGGTCGAAAATTCGCTGCGCCGCCTCAACACCGATTACATTGACATCCTCTATTTCCACCGCGCCGTGTTCGATGCGCCGCTGGAAGAGCCGGTGCGCGCCATTGCCGACCTCATCCGCGCCGGCAAGCTGCGCTATTTCGGCGTGTCGAATTTCCGCGGCTGGCGCATAGCCGAAATTTCGCATCTGGCCGACCAGCTCGGCATCGACCGGCCGGTTGCCAGCCAGCCGCTCTACAACATCGTCAACCGTACGGCCGAAGCCGAGCAGTTGCCGGCGGCCAATCATTACGGCCTTGGCGTGGTGTCCTATTCGCCGCTCGCCCGCGGCGTGCTGACCGGCAAATACCAGCCTGGCGAACAGCCCGGCGCCGATACCCGCGTTGGCCGTGGCGACAAGCGCGTTTTGGAAACGGAATGGCGTCCGGAATCGGTCGAGATCGCCCAAAAGGTCGCGGCCCATGCCGCTTCGAAAGGTGTTTCAGCGGCGGATTTTGCGCTCGCCTGGGTGCTGAACAACAAGTTCGTCACCGCCGCCATCACTGGCCCGCGCACCGAAGAGCATTGGGACGGATATATTCGCGCACTCGATGTGAAGATCGATGCGGAAGATGAAGCGCTGGTCGACAGCCTCGTTACCACCGGCCATCCCTCCACACCCGGTTTCAACGATCCGAGCCACCCCGTCGAAGGCCGTGTGCCGCGCAATCTTGAAGCGGCGCACCGCCCGGCGCTCAAGCCGCGCGCGGTCGCCTGATCGTCCAGAAGACCATGCCTGCGGCGCGCTGTGCCGCAGGCCCTCACATCCGCTCAGGGAAAACCGCAATGTCCACTCCGAAACTGCAGACAACCACCACCGACAATTCCGGCGTACCGAGCCGTGACGAGATTCTGGCCCGGGCAAAGGACATTGCGGCTATCGCAGCAAAGGATGCCGCCCGCCGCGAACGCCAACGGGAACTTCCTTACGATATCTTCGCCCTCATCAAGGAGGCGAAGATCGGTACATTGCGTATTCCCGAAGCCAAGGGCGGACCGGGCGGCTCGATTGCGGACTATATCGATGTGCTGATGATCCTCGGCGAAGCCGACAGTAATATTCCCCACGCGCTTCGCAGCCATTTCAATTTTACCGAAAACCTCGCTCTCGCACCCATCGAGCTGGAAGACCGGCGCCATCTCGAACATGTGCTCGCCGGCAAGCTTTTCGCCGGTGCCAGCACCGAACAGGGCACCAAGCGCCCCGGCGAAATCACCACACGGCTCAGCGCCGAGGGCGACCGTTACCGGCTGAACGGTCGCAAATGGTATGCAACCGGCACCGCCTTTGCCGATTTTGGCACTTTCAGCGCTATCGGCGATGACGAGCAACCAATCGGCGTGCTCATTCCGCTTGATCGCCAGGGTATCACCATCCTCGATGACTGGGACAGCATGGGCCAGCGCATGACAGCGAGCGGCGGCGTGCTACTGGATAATGTCGAGGTTCTGCCGCATGAATTGACGACCCGTAAGCTCGGCAGCCAGATTGGCCGGCACAGTTCGGCCATGCGGCAGCTGCACCTTGCCGCCTCGGCCGCCGGCGCCGTTCAGGGCGCGCTGAATGACGGTGTCGAGTATGTTTTGCGCCAGGCGCGCACCACGCTTCACAGCAGTGCCGAAACCGCCAATCAGGACCCCTTCGTGCAGAAGATGCTCGGCGAAATCAGCGCCGGCGCCTTCGCGGTGAAAACCCTTATCCGCGAAGCAGCCCGAACGCTCGACCGCACCGCGGCCGCCTTCGCCACCGGCGATGAAGAGGCGATCGAGGCGGCCTTGCTGGAAGGCTCGCTCGCCACTGCCCGCACCCAGATCATTGCCTCGCAGCTGTCGCTGACCGTTGCCACCAACCTTTATGAACTGGGGGGCGGTTCGGCGACATCCAGCGACCGGAATTTCGACCGTCACTGGCGCAATATCCGCACCGTCTACAATCACAATCCGCTTGCCCACAAAGCGCGGGTGATCGGTGATTATTATCTCAACGGCACGACGACACATCTCAGGGAAGGCCGGGTGTTCTGACTGTGCGGAAGATGCAGCCGACAAAGGAGAAGCAGCAATGAGAACGGAGTTTGTCGCTCCCGCCGGGGGCCGGACAGCTTTTCGCCTGCCCACGCTTTCCCGGCTGCCGCCGCTGACGGCCCTGCGCGCCTTTGTCGTGGCTGCGCGCCACGCCAGCTTCTCACGCGCGGCGGAGGAGCTGCATGTTTCGACCGCTGCCATCGGACAGCAGGTCCGCATTCTCGAAACCCACCTCGGCCAGCCGCTTTTCAGCCGCCAGCGCGGTGAATTGGTGCTGACCGATGCCGGCAGCGCACTTTATCCCGGTCTGGCGGACGCTTTCGAGACCATGATCGGCAGTCTTTCCGACCTGATGGTTTCGAATGCACGGCCGCAGTTGAAAGTTCTGGCGGAAGGTTGCTTTGCCGCCCGCTGGCTTGCGCCGCGGCTGGGCAGCATCGTTCCGGCACTCGGAGACGTCGAGCTTTCGATCGAATCCATCGAGGGCGATACCGTCGATCTCACCCATTTTGATGCCGATTGCGCCATCGTCGCCACCGCCGCCCAAATTCCCGGCTTCATTCATGAACCGCTATTTCCCGACACCGTCAGCGCCGTCTGCACCCCGGAATTTGCAGCCCGCCATGGCCTTGCAGGCGAACCGGAGCGGTTGCGTGATATCGGCTTTGCGCTGCTGCGTGGTAATGGCCTTGACCCGGCATTTGAGTGGGCGAACTGGCTTCGCGCCTGCCGCATTCCGCTCAGGCTTTCCGCAACGGGTCCGCGTTTTTCACGCCAGACCGCGCTGATAGAAGCGATCTCATCAGGGCACGGCATAGGCCTGGTGCGTCATTCGCTGATTTCGGAAGAACTGAAAAGCGGCCGCCTGATCGCTCCTTTTGGTTCGCCGCAGCCGACCGCCAGCCGCTATCACCTCCTGACCAGTCCTGACAGGCGGCGGCTGCCGGAGGTCGCATCTCTACTCGCTCTGTTGCGCGAGGATATGCGCGCTCTTGAGGCCGCCGCCTGAACACGCCCGTCCCACCTCAGGCGCGTTCCTTTTGCGGCTCTCTCGCCACGTAAATATTGTCAGGTCGTGGCAGGCCGTAGTGATCACGCAACGTGTCGCCCTCATAATCCTCACGGAAGAGGCCTCGTTGTTTGAGGATCGGCACCACCTCGTCCACGAAGAGATCAAACCCGCCATTCAGCCATGGCGGCATGATATTGAATCCGTCGGCAGCACCCTCGCGAAACCAGGTCTCTATCCAGTCCGCTACCTGTTCCGGTGTGCCTGATATGACCTTGTGACCTCGCCCGCCGGCAAGCCGGTGAAGCAATTGCCGGATCGTCGGGTTTTCCCGGTCGATGATGTCGAGAACCAGCTGATGGCGGCTGCTGTTCGCCTGCGCGCGCGTCGCTTCCACGGCTTCCTGCGGCAGCGGCCGGTCGAGATCGGCCGATGACAGGTCTATGCCGGTGATGCGCTGCAATTGCCCAAGCGAAAATGCCGGCTGGATGAGATCGTTGAAGGAGGCCTCAAGGTTTCGTGCCTCCTCTTCGGTTGATGCGATGAAGGGGCTGATGCCGGGTAAGATTTTCACATGGGCGGGATTGCGCCCCGTGGCCGCGACACGCCGCTTGATGTCGGAATAAAAAGACCGCGCACTCTCCAGAGTCTGATGCGCGGTAAAGATTGCCTCAGCATAATGGGCGGCAAAACCGCGGCCTTCCTCCGAGGAGCCTGCCTGAACATAGACTGGCCGTCCCTGTGGTGAACGAGGCACATTCAATGCGCCCCGCACCCGATAAAATTCGCCATCGTGATTGGCGGGATGGATGCGATCTGTTTCGGCAAATAGACCGCTTTCCTTGTCAGCGACGATGGCATCATCCTCCCAGCTGTCCCAGAGCTTCGTCACCACATCGACGAACTCGATGGCCTGACGATAACGATCGGCATGCGGCGGGTGCTTCTGGAGGTTGAAGTTGCCGGCCGCTGCATCCGCCGAGGTCGTGACGATGTTCCAGCCTACGCGGCCGCCGCTGATATGATCAACAGAGGCAAACAGCCGGGCGAGATTATAGGGCTCATAATAGGTGGTCGACGCCGTGGCGATGAAGCCGATCTTTTCGGTGACGGCAGCGAGAGCCGCCAGCATGGTGATCGGCTCCAGCCGGTGGCGGGCGGCGTAGCGGATGTTGGCATCCAGTACCGGCGCATCCGCAAAGAAGATCGCATCCAGCTTCGCCGCCTCGGCCTTGCGGGCGATATCCTGATAAAGCCTGATATCGGTGACGCGGTGCGGCTCTGAATCCGGGTGCCGCCAGGCCGCTTCGTGATGTCCGCCCGGATAGATGAAGGCGTTGAGAACCAGCTTTTCGGATTTTCTGCTCATGAAATGACCTCACTGCTCTAAGGACCAACTGCGGCGGCTCACGCCTCCTTCGTCAGCCATGCCCTGGCCAGATTACCGCCGAGACCTTCGGCCCCCGTCGCATAATCCTTGATGCGCACGCTGCCGACGACCGGCTGGATGGGTGCGACGAGATTGATGACGGGAAGATCTTTCGCGACAACGGCTTGGAATTCCTTGAAGAAGGCAGCGCGTTTCTCGATGTCAGGCTCCACCGCCGCCGCTTCCAGCAGCCGGTCCACCTCCGGATTGGCGTAGTGGCTGGCATTTGAGAATGGCAGGCCTATCTTGAAGTTCTTGCTCCAGTAGACGCGCTGGACGCCGGCCGTTGGATCGAAAGTGTTGGACAGGGATTCCACCGAAAGGTCCCAGGCGCGGTCAGTGTAGACCACCTTCACATAGGTGCCGAAATCGAATTTCTGGATATCGGCCTCAATCCCGATCTTCGACAGCGCCTGCGCGATGAAATCCGAATAGGTCTGCGGATTGAATGGGTTGGTGGTGACGCGGAGCTTGAAACGCTTGCCGCCGTCCTTGCGCGGGAAACCCGCCTCGTCCAGCAATTTTTCCGCCTGCGCGACGTCGAACCTGGCAAAACCGATATCGGGATTGTGGAACTTCGCAAGACCGGGGCTGATCGGTGTCGGCGATGGCACGGCGTAACCGTAAAGCACGGTATCGATGAGCGCCGGAACATCGATGGCGTGGGCAATGGCCTGCCTGACCTTCAGTTCCTTCAGATATTCGTTCTCAAGATTGATGACCAGCTGGTTCTGCTGGCCGGCATAGGCATAGATGCGGTCATCCACCTTCAACGTCGGGATCGCTTTCAGCCGCTCCAGATCGGCGAGCGCCACAGGGTTGGGGCCAATATCCCCTTCCCCGGTTTCCAGCGCCGCCGCGCGGGCGCCCGCATCGTTGATGAGGCGGATGATGACGCGCTCCAGATAAGGGCGCGGCGCATCCCAGTAGTCGGCATTTTTCTCCAGCAGGATATGGCTGCCTGGCACCCATTCCTTCAGCACGAAAGGGCCGCTGCCGATGATCTGCGCAGGCTTGGGATTGTCGGTCGGTTTGAAGGTTTCAAAGATGTGCTTCGGCACGATGGGCGATTCAGACGACGCGAGCGCGGTAATCAGGCCCGGTGCCGGCTTGGAGAGCTTCACCTTTGCGACCAGCGGATCGGATGTATCGACGCTCTCGACATTCGCAAACGTCGCCCGACCGCGCGGATGGGCCTCTTTCAGCCGCAGGATGGAAAATTCCACATCCGCCGATGTTACCGGTTTGCCATCATGGAATTTGGCCTTCGGTTGGAGGTGGAAAACATATTCCAGTCCGTCCGCCGATACGCTCCATTCCCTGGCAAGGCTCGGCTTGGGCGAAAGCTCATAGTCATAGGTCAGAAGCCCGTCGTAAATCTTCGAACCGATGAACTGCGGTCCGCCCGCGCTTGTATTGATGGCCACGAGCTGGGTCGGCTCAGGAAAATAAACAATCTTGAGCGTGCCGCCCGAAACCGGCTCTTCGGCCGCGGCGAAAGAACCGCCCGGGAGCGCCACGAATGCGCCGGCAGCAAGTGCGATCTTATGAAACTGGCGTCTGGAAATGGTCATGTCTGTCTCCGAAAAATCCGATATGCGGGGTGCGGCAACTCAGTGCAGCTGCGGGAACCCGTGGCGCTCGGCGAGGATTTGCAAAATGCGTTTGGTGTCCTGAATGAAATGCGTCTCGCCCTTGACCGTGACGTCGGCAGGCGCGTCGCCGGCGAAGATCAACAGCGGCAGCGACTGATTTTCCTCTCCCACGGCGGCGATAACCGCCTCACGTGGGCGCTGGAACCCGACGCGGTGGACGTCGATCCCAGCCGCAAGGTCAGGAAACGCGGCGAGCAGACCCTCGATCTGGTTACAATGCGGGCAGACGAACCGGACACCGGGGTGCTTGGGGTCTTCAAAACCGGGAGCGATCAAAAAAAGCGTATCCTTGGCCATGGCATCCATCATGTGAGGGTGAGATTTCCAGCTCACAGTGCAGGCGGCCATAGCGCGGGTCCAGAAAGCAATTCTTGCTTGGAAACGAAGAAAAGCTTTGCGCTAAATTATTGATGAAATTGATTTTTTCGAAATTTTCGTGGATGGTATCGCTGTTTCACCCGATCTGTCTCATGCGCAAAGTTTTTCCCTGAAACAGGCTTGCCGCGCGAAGATGCAAACAGGATGGAGGGTGGGTTTCGGCAATAAAAAACCCGGCAGAATTGCCGGGTTCTGGTGAGATGCTGTTGGCGTAAAACCTCTCCTTCGTCATGCTCCGGCCTGTCCCGAGCATCTGCGATCTACAAGGCGTAGGATGCCTTGGGAGATCCTCGGTGCAAGACCGAGGATGACGTTGAATGCGGAGAAAAGTTCGTCATAACTTTCGCGCTGCAGGGTGATCGGATTTCTGTCCTCACTCGCTTTTCCAGGCTGTCGCCAGATCGCCATAGGCAATGTCGATGGTCGTCACGAGCGATTTCAGGCTGGTGTTGCGTAGAATGACG
Organism: Agrobacterium sp. 5Ca39; assembly: GCF_055382365.1. Lineage (NCBI taxonomy): Bacteria > Pseudomonadati > Pseudomonadota > Alphaproteobacteria > Hyphomicrobiales > Rhizobiaceae > Agrobacterium > Agrobacterium sp. 5Ca39. Next base: position 1,666,679 of record NZ_AP026437.1, read on the forward strand.
GTCGGCAAAGCAACGATCGAGAAATTCGGCAGCTCATCTCCGACGACTTTCTGGATCTCATGGAACTGCCCGGCCCGCTTCGTTTCATCAACCTCGATGGCGGCCGCCCGGAAAAGATTGTCCACCGTGGGATTGTTATAGTGGGCGGCGTTGACATAAGGCGCGGGGTTCTTGATGCCATCGGACCAATAAAGACGCTGCACGCCCGCTGTCGGATCGAACAACCGGCTGATGCCGTTCACCGTCAGGTCGAAACCGCGCTCGGTATAAACGCGCTTGATAAAGGTGGCGAGATCGCCTTCGACGATATCCACCTTCACGCCGAGTTTGCCGAAGGATGAGCGGAGATATTCGGACGTTTTACGGAAGACGTCGGACGGCAGAAAGGCGAGCCGCAGCGAAAAGCGCGTGCCATCCTCGCCCTTCGGGTAGCCGGCCTTGTCCAGCAACTCATTCGCCTTGGCGAGATCAAAGGGATAGGTGAAAGGCTTTTCGTCGTTATAGGCGGTGAAGACTGCCGGGATGTTGGAGCCGGCAGGTTTCGCCGTCCCGAAGAAGATGGCGTCATTGATGAAATCGCGGTCGATGGCGTGGGCCAGTGCGTGACGCACCTCCTTCTTCGCCAGAATTGGGTTCTCCAGATTGAACTCGAACACGGCCGCATTGTTGAGATAAGCGTCGGTATAGACCTCCACAGCCAGTTTCGGATTTTGCCGCAGGCGCTCAAGATCGCTGTAGGAGACATCGGCGGTGTAATCCGCCTCACCCGTCTCCACGGAAATGGTGGTGGAAGCCGCATCGGCGACGAACCGTGCCACGAAACCATCAAGGTAGGGCAGATCGGCCTGCCAGTAATCCGGGTTCTTCTTCAGCTTCACATAGCTGCCGCGTTTCCATTCCTCGAACACGAAGGGGCCTGTGCCAATTGGCGCATTGCCGTTCGGGCTTTCATTGTAGTTTTCCGAAGCATAGGCATGGGCCGGCAATATGGGCGTCTCGCCGCCCGTCAGCGCGCGCAGAAGATAAGGCGCGGGTTTGGAAAGCACCACCACGGCCGTCAGCGGATCAGGCGTTTCGATATCGGCAACATTGGCGAAGGTGATGCGCCCCCGTGGCCCGACCTTCTTGAAGGCAAGCAACGAAAATTTGACGTCCTGCGACGTGAAATCCTTGCCATCATGCCATTTGACACCCTTGCGCAATTTGAAAGTATAGCGCAGCCCGTCGGCCGATGTTTCCCAGCTTTCGGCCAGAACCGGATGCGGTTTGAACTCGCTGTCGAACCGCACCAGACCCTCGAGGATTTTCGTGGAAATGGCGCGGGTGCGCGTATTGGAATCGGAAAGCGGCACTAGCGTCGTTGGCTCGCCGAGACCTGCAAAAGTGACGATCCCGCCCTTTTTCGGCGTTTCCGCCGCCAGCGTCGGCAGGGATGGCAGCAATGTGGCTCCGGCCAGGGCGGCACTCAGAAGCAATGTCTTACGTCTTGTAATATCCATGGATGTTTCCTCTTACAGACTTGTTTTTTAAATTTCAGGCAGGTTTCAGCCGGGTTTCCACCAGCCGCGCGAACAGGGTCGCCCCGACGGGCAGGATGTCGTCGTCAACGATGAAACCGGGATTGTGGGCAGGTACCGTGCCGGAATGGCCAAGGGTGAAAAACGCACCCGGTGCGTGTTTCAAAAGATCGGCGAAATCCTCGCTGCCCATGAAGCGGCCGGGCTCGGTGGAAACGCGCTCGTCTCCCAGAACCTCGCGCGCCACGCCGGCAACGATTTCCACTGACACGTCATCATTGGTAAGGACCGAGAATATGTCGCGAATATCCACCTCAGCACTCAGGCCATAGGCAGCAGCGATATGATCCGAGATGGTGCGGATGCGGCCCCTTATGGTTTCTCGCACGCTGTCGGAGAAGGCTCGCACTGTTCCGGCAATCGCGGCCGTTTCGGGAATGACATTATAGGCTGATCCAGCTTCGATCCGCGTGATCGACAGCACGGCGGGATCGGTGGGCGATACGTTGCGGCTGACGATGGTCTGCAGCGCCTGGATCAGCTCACCCGTTGCCGGCACCGGGTCGCGGGAGACATCGGGATGCGCGGCATGAGCACCCCGACCCTTGAGCCGGATGTCAAAGAAATCCGCACCAGCCAGAATGGTGCCCGGCGAAACCTTGAGGTGATTGGGCGCGGCATGGGTGGAATTGTGGAGCCCGTAAATCTCGTCGACCGGAAAATCCTTGAACAGCCCATCGGCAATCATGGCGCGCGCGCCGCCCAGCCCCTCTTCGGCAGGCTGGAAAATGAACACCACCGTGCCGGCGAAATCGCGGGTTTCCGCCAGATAACGGGCGGTGCCGAGCAGGATGGTGGTGTGCACATCATGCCCGCAGCCATGGAACTTTCCGGGGTAGACGGACGCATAGGGCAGACCGGTTTCCTCGGGCATCGGCAGGGCATCCATATCGGCCCGGAGCCCGATGGAGCGATTGCCCGCATGACGGCCGCGCAGCACGCCAACCACGCCGGTCTTGCCATAACCGCGATGAACCTCGATGCCCCAGGAAGCAAGCTTTTCAGCGACGATGCCTGACGTGCGCACCTCCTCGAAGCCGATTTCGGGATGCTGGTGCAGGTCGTGGCGGATGGAGACGAGCTCGGGAACAAACGTCCCGATCCGGTCGATGATTTTAGGGGCGGGTGTTTTAACGGGATCGACGGCGATATTCACGGTATCTCCTCAGGACAAAAAATATCGTTTTCGCAATCGGACGATTGCGAAGGATTGGCTTCGGATAGGAAAATCAGGGCTGGAAAGGCGTCAGAGCCTCAGGCCCGCCTCCTTCATCAAGGGCAGAATACGCTCGGCGAAATAATCGAGGTCTTCGCGGAAATCGTAGAAATTCAGCTGAACGCCATCGATCCCGGCCTTCTTCAGGCCGACAAGCTGCTCGACCACCTGTTCCGGCGAGCCGATGATTTCGATATTGCCACCGAGATTGCGGCCCTGCTTGTGGCGTGCATCACCGCGTCCGCGCCAGGCATGGGCGTCGCTGTCGTAATTATTGGTGGCGAAAGCACGCGTGCCGGGCTGCGGCTTTCCGGCCTCGATGGCATCGGCATAGGCGATCGCCTCCTTCTCCGTATCGCGACTGACAATGATCGGATTGATGATCGTCTTCACCTGCCGGCCATAGGCTTTGGCGCGGTTCTTGATGGTGGCGACATGATCGGGAAGCGTTTCGAGCGCACTGTCTATATGCGCACCGCCTGGCGAAGTGACGAAAACCAGATCGGAATGACGGGCGGCGAAATCGATACCGGCGGGAGAACCCGTCGCTGTGACCAGCGGCGGGCGGCCGAAGGCGGGCTTTGGCGTGATCCAGCCATTGTTGATCGCCCACGGGTTGAGCTTGCCTTCATAAGAGAAGTTTTCGGTTTCTCCCCAAAGGCGGTGGAGCACATCGAACAATTCCCCCGCCATGTCATAACGCTTGTCATGATCGATCCGCTGCCAGCCGAACATTTCATGTTCGATGGCACGGTGGCCGGTGACGATGTTGATGCCCCAGCGCCCTTTGGCGATATGATCCAGCGTCGCGCCATATTTGGCGAGATGCAGCGGATGCAGGGGCCCGTAAAGAACGTGGATGGTGGAGATCAGCAAAATGCTCTTCGTCACCGCCGCCATCGCGCCAAGCGCAATGAAACTGTCAAGCGAGGATTCACCGTCATAACCACCCTTCGGCAGCCATTGCGTGCGACTGAAGGCGATTTCGAAACCGAGCTCTTCGGCACGCTTCACCAGCTCGACATTGTAATCGAAGGTCCAGCTGTTGCTGGTCGGCAAGCTGGAGAAATTGATATCCTGCAGATTGAGGAACAGACCGAGCATCAGGGGCTGCTTGATGGCGCGACTGAGCGGGCTGTCGTCGAAATCAGCCGGGCCTTTCAGCTTAAGACCTTTGAGCTCAGAATCTTCGGGTAATGGAACAGTTAGCGCCATGTCTTTTCTCCCTCGGAATGATCGCCCTGTGGGGCAGTCGCCAGCCGCGCGCGCAGATAATCTTCGACACTGCGGGGCTGGCGGCCGGTGATATGGTAGATGGCGTCGGTGATGGATGCGGCGAAACCTTCGCGGATGAGTTCTCCGAATTCACCGATCGCCATCTGTTCGAAAGCGCCGATATGCGGCGGAAAGACGGGGGTAGCATGGTGCGAAACGCCAACGGGCCGATGCAGGATACGGGCCGCAATGCGGGCAATTTCCAGCGCCGTCAGCGCTTCGCGTCCGGTCAGCACCAATGGGCCGACGAGCGGTGCGCTTGAAGCCAGAGCCTGTACAGCGACATCGGCAATATCGTCGGCATCGATGAAGGAGACCGCCGCATCGCCGAAACGGGCCGGCACGTCCTCGCCTTTGCGAAGCGCGGCGGCAACAGGCTCCAGCGCAACCTGCATCCAGGCGTTCGGCCGCAACACCGTATGCGCGATGCCGCTTGCCGCCAGATATTGTTCCACCTCGCCATGCGCCGCTCCCGAAATCGAGCGTGCAGCATTTCCAATAGTCCAGTCGGAACCGGATATTTTCACGATCCGCGATATACCGGCGGAGAGAGCGGCATCGATGACCGTCTTCTGGTCTGCCGCCAGCGTCTCCCCGATGGGCGAAAGCAGAAACACCCTGTCGGCCCCCCGCGCCGCCGCCTTCAGGCTGGCCCGATCGGAAAAATTACCCTCCGCAATCTCGACCCTGTCGCCCCACAGCTTCAGCGCGTCTTCGCGCCGGCGGGTCAATACCCGAACCTCCGCCTGACGTTGCAAAAGACGGCTGACGACCCTTTGCCCGAGCTTGCCCGTTGCACCCGTTACAAGAATGATGGCTGCCATGATGTTCTCATCTCCCAACAATATGGTGCGCGGTATCCTGCGGTGCAGAAAGGGCACGTGGATCGGCCCAGTCCTGGACATCGAAATCTTCGGGAATGAATTTCCATTGCAGCAGGAAATCCTTGAAGTGACTGAGCGCATCCAGCTCAGCCGGATCGAGATCGAGTCTCAGATTGCGATGTACGTCCGGGCCATTCGCAGCGAGAACCGCCTCCTCGCTGACGCCGATCTCGCGAGCGATGAAACGCACGGCCTCCCCCGGATTGTCATTTGCCCAATCCGCAACGCGCTGAACCGTGGCCACCAGTTCCGCTACCAGATCCGGACGCTCATCGGCAAAAGTGGCGTCCACGGTCAGCGGACGCGGCGTACCGTTATTGATGCGGATCTTCGGATCAGGGTGAAAACCCGTCGATACCACGACCTGCGCGGCGATGAGATTGGCGACAGTGACGCCTTCCGCGCCCTTGACGAAAAATGCATCGATTTGGCCCCGGTGTAATGCTGCGATTTCCTCGCCATAGGGAAGCCGCCGGCGCAGACCGTGGAACCGTTCCTCCGTCGGGCCGAGCAGCACGGGTTCTTTGGCGGCAAGCTCGACAAGCTCGACATCTGCGATGGAAAGCCCCGAGACCGTCAATGCCGACACGATGCCCTTGAGCGAGGTGGCGCGCTGGAAATCGATGATCTCGTCCGGGCGCTTCGGCAGACCGATGCGCCGCCCCTTCAGGTCGCTTCCCTTGCTTATGCCACTTGCGGGCAAGGCAATGACGGCCTGGAACTCGTCGGTCCTTGTCAGCCCCACCAGCCGTGTTTTCCGGCCACCGGATTTCGCCCAGATCGGTGGGATGTTGCCGCCCTGACGGAACGACCAGTCCAGCCGATGATCAAAATGACTCTGGCGAATGGCTGGATCGGCCGCATCGCGAATGGACGAAACGGAGATGCCGTGGTTGGCAAAACTCTGCTCAATCCAGCCCAGTTGCGTTGCGATGGAAAGCGGCGTGGGCGCCGGGCAGCGTGTATACCACACCGTTACGGGTTGGGTTCCCTGGCGAAGAGCGGCGTTGGCCATGGCGTTCGTCCTCGAAATTGCGATCTGGACGGCACGCTACACGCCATAAAACATTTTCTATAGATAAAGTGTACTATTTCAAACGCGATTGAGGAAATTCGTTTCCATCTTACCAGCTCATGCGGCGCATGGCGGAATATCCTTTCGATAAAAGCAGGATTTCGCTGGGATTTTTGTCGGGCATCGATCAGATCGACCACGCGCGGGTGAAACTGGAGACGAAAGTTTTTCTTCTCCGCACAGCAAGGATTTTTAACTCGCGACCGGCCCCCCGGCTGTTACGCTTCCCGCAATTGCGCGGCCATACAGGCCGATAATCCAACAGACCCGAAAGAAAAAGTGGCAGCATGAGCAAGACCAAACGCCGGCTCAATCTCAACGTCGGCATCAACACGACAGGATATCTCGCCAATGCCTGGAAATATCGGAGCGGAGACCGGCACGATATAAACGATATCGGATATTACCGACGACTGACGGAACTGGCGCATAAGGGCCGGTTCGACGCCGTTTTCCTTTCCGACCACCCGGCACTGCTGACCGACCCGGCAAGCCGGCCGTTCCACACCATTGATCCGCTCATCCTCTCGACATCGCTTGCCGCACAGGTGCCGGATATCGGCTTTGTGGCAACCGTGTCCTCCACCTACAATTCGCCCTATAATTTCGCCAGACGAACTCAATCCATCGATCTCGTCACCGGCGGCCGGCTGATCGTCAATATCGTTTCTTCCTTTAATCCCAATGTTGCCGCCAATTTTGGCAATGACCCGCTGCCGCCGCGCAGCGAACGTTATGCCAAGGCTACCGAATTTCTGGATGTCGCAAAAAAGCTCTGGTCTAGCTGGGACCCCCGCCGCGAGAGCGACGTGCCGGAGAACCGCTTCTGGGATGCGGCGACAGCCGAAACCATCGATCATGAGGGGCAATATTTCCATGTCAAAGGCCCCCTCAACGTTCCGCGCGGGCCGCAGGGGCATCCCGTTATCGCGCAGGCCGGCGCCTCCGAAGGCGGCATTGATCTCGCGGCACGCCATGGCGAGATCATCTATTGCAATATTCTGTCACGTCCCGCAGGGCAGGCCTTTGGCAAGAAGGTCCGCGACCGCGCCGTCTCCCTCGGGCGCGATCCCTCTGGCATCCGCATCGTTCCCGGCCTCGTCGTCATTCTCGGCGAAACCCGGCAGGAAGCCTTGCGTAAACACGAACTCTACAGCGGCGCCGGTTCGGAAGACGGTCTCCTGGCACGTTTCGCCAGAGAAAACGGCATAGAGCCTCGCGATTTCGACCCCGACGCAAAACTCGATGCCGAGCGTTTCATCCCCGATCAGAACCGGCAATGGGCGGTAGGCATGGGCCTTGGCCTTTCCGATCTTCTGACCCATGAAAAACTGACTGCCCGCGAGGCCGTACGCCGCTCGGAAGGGCACCACCGGCTGCTGCTCGGCACGGCGGAAGAGGTAGCGGACGGCATTATCGACCTCTGGCAGGATGGCACAGTGGACGGCTACACATTACAGCCGCCACGGGCGCCCGATGATATCGCTGAATTCGTCGAACACGTTGTTCCGGTACTGCAGGATCGCGGGGTTTACCCGCGCGAATATGAAGCCACGACGATCCGCGACCGCTATGGCCTGCCGTACCCCGATTGAAGGACGGATGCGGCAATGTCGCTCAGTCGACCTCCCGCCGGCTTCCATTGAAAGTCGAATGGCGGGAGGTGACGACGTTATTGCCCCGTCGCCACTTTCAAAACCGGCCTTTCGCCGGAAAGCTGCGGCAGGACAGAGGCGAAATCCGCCACGATCTGGCGATAATCGTCCGGCTGGAATTCATAGGGAAGTTCGAGGCGGAATTCCGAGACAAACGGCAGAACGGGGTCGCGAGACAATCTTTCCAGAATCTCATGCGTCGTCCCGACGATATCCGGCAGGAAAAGCGTGCGGCGCGCCCCATGCGGCGAGGTCGTGCGCTTGTCCCGCTCGGCAACGAATTCCTGGTAACGGCGGCGCGTGGCGGGGCTTGCGCTATCGGTTGGCAGGATCACGCGGCCAAGAGCGACACGCGGTTCGCGCTCATGCGCCCATTCCTGCCGGAAGCGAGCAACGAGAGCCGCCTGAGCGGTCAGAAAATCATCGGTATTCTCGCCGCTGACAATATTGCCCGTCAGAAGGTTGAACCCTGCCCTGCCAGCCCAGCGCGCAGAGTTCTGCGATCCACCGCCATACCATAACCGGTCCGTCAGCCCCTTGGCGACTGGCCGAAGCCGCGGCACCTGCGCACCGGCCGCATTGCCCGCCTCCGTCTCGTTCGACAGCGGCTCCGATCGCAGCGCCCTCGCCAGCTTCTCAGCGCGCGCGTGGCTGTAGTCCGCTTCGACAACCGTATCGACATAGTCGGAAATAAGATGGGCGAAGGGCGGTGCGCCCACCGAAACCCCCACATTCAGCCGTCCGCGCGACAGGACATCCACGGTGGCCAGATCCTCCGCCAGCCTGAATGGGTTCTCGTAACCGAGTTGAATAACGGCGGTGCCTAACCCGATCCGTCTGGTTCGTTGCGAAGCCGCAGCGAGGAAAGTCGCCGCAGAGGAAACACCCCGCTCCAGATGGCGCTGGCGGACCCAGGCGCTATGATAACCCAGCGCCTCTCCTGCTTCGAAAAGCTGCAGGGTTTCTTCCAGCCCCTGTCCCGGATCATCGTCATGATAGTTGCCCGGGACAAGAAAGGCGAAATGGGAGATATGGGAAAGGGGCATGGGCGTGCATCCGGAAACGAGTTGAAACTCAGCGACGCAAACGCAGCCATCCTGGTTTGGAACGACCGCCCGATGCGACGCATGCTCACACAGCATGCATGATGACGGCGGCAACTGGCGCGGCATGTTCGTTTATAGTCCCGGCCATTGTTGAAAGATCATTGCGCGATTCAATAATACACTAAAATTGTGGACTATCCCTCCACACAGGCCGCCCTCACGCTTCCTCGGGTCTTTTTTTGGGATGAGGCAAATCCGCCAGAGGCTGTTCCTCACCGTCGACCTGCGCAGCGTCGAGCACAAATGACCTTGATTTCCCCCTCCAACATGTAATACAGATTATCATACATGTTGACAAATATTGCACACATGTATGACATTGCGGCGACCAACAACGCCGAGACACCTGCATGAGGGAGGAATTATGATCATTACCGACGTCGAGGTCCGTGTTTTCCGCACGACGACCCGTCGGCACTCGGACAGTGCCGGCCACGCGCATCCGGGTCCGGCGCATCAGGTGGAACAGGCCATGCTGACGATCCGGACAGAGGACGGCCACGAGGGCCATTCTTTCACCGCGCCAGAGATAGTTCGCCCGCATGTCATAGAAAAATTCGTCAAGAAAGTCCTGATCGGTGAGGACCATCGAGACCGCGAACGGCTGTGGCAGGACCTTGCCCACTGGCAGCGCGGTTCAGCCGCCCAACTGACTGACCGCACGCTGGCGGTGGTTGACTGCGCGCTATGGGACCTTGCCGGCCGCTCCCTCAATCAACCTGTATACAAGTTGATCGGCGGTTATCGCGACAAGGTGCTCGCCTATGGCTCCATCATGTGCGGTGACGAACTGGAAGGCGGGCTGGCGACACCGGACGACTACGGCCGCTTTGCCGAGACACTGGTGAAGCGCGGCTACAAGGGCATCAAGCTGCACACGTGGATGCCGCCCGTCAGCTGGGCGCCGGATGTGAAGATGGACCTCAAGGCCTGCGCGGCCGTGCGCGAGGCGGTCGGCCCCGATATCCGCCTGATGATTGACGCCTTCCACTGGTACTCCCGCACGGATGCGCTGGCGCTGGGCCGTGGCCTCGAAAAACTCGGTTTCGACTGGATCGAGGAGCCGATGGATGAACAGTCGCTGTCCTCCTACAAGTGGCTTTCCGATAATCTCGATATTCCGGTCGTCGGCCCGGAAAGTGCGGCCGGCAAACACTGGCACCGTGCCGAATGGATCAAGGCCGGCGCCTGCGACATTCTGCGCACCGGCGTCAACGATGTCGGGGGCATCACACCGGCGCTGAAGACCATGCATCTGGCCGAAGCCTTCGGCATGGAGTGCGAAGTGCATGGAAATACCGCCATGAACCTGCATGTGGTTGCCGCCACCAAGAATTGCCGCTGGTATGAGCGTGGCCTGCTACATCCCTTCCTCGAATATGATGACGGCCACGACTATCTGAAGTCTCTGTCCGATCCGATGGACCGGGATGGCTTTGTCCACGTTCCCGACCGGCCGGGCCTTGGCGAGGACATCGATTTTACCTTCATCGACAACAACCGGGTGAGGTAACGGGCGATGAAAACGGTGCTCGCCTTTGGAGACAGCCTCATCTGGGGCGCGGACCCGGCAACGGGCCTCAGGCACCCCGCCGCATATCGCTGGCCGGAGGTTCTGGAAACCGAGCTTGCCGGCATGGCGAAAGTTTACCCCGAAGGTCTTGGCGGGCGAACCACCTGCTACGACGACCACGCCGGTCCGGCCTGCCGCAACGGCGCGCGGGCGCTGGAAATAGCGCTCTCGTGCCATATGCCGCTTGACCTCGTCATAATCATGCTCGGCACCAATGACATCAAACCGGTGCATGGCGGACGCGCGGAAGCCGCCGTTTCCGGCATGCGCCGGTTAGCGCAGATCGTCGAGACCTTCATCTACAAGCCGCGAGAAGCGGTACCGAAACTGCTGATCGTTGCCCCACCGCCCTGCGTTGCAGGCCCGGGTGGAGAACCGGCGGGAGGGCGGGATGTCGGGCAATCGCTCAGGCTTGCGCCGCTTTACCAAAAACTCGCTACCGAACTCGGACATCACTTCTTCGACGCCGGTTCGGTCGCCAGTGCTTCGCCGGTGGACGGCGTGCATCTGGACGCGCCGGCGACAGCGGCGATCGGCCGGGCCCTGGCCACGCCAGTCAAAGATATTCTTGGTTGATCACACGCCGCCCGAGGAGGAACCGGGCAGGTGGATCGAAACGTGGAAGGCCGTATGAAGCGGCCGTATTGGGAGGAAAGATGAAACATTTTCTTGCAACAGCAGCACTTGGCGCCCTGCTGATCGGCGCCATGCCGCTCAGCACTTTTGCCGAGACGCCAAAGGACCAGCTTATTGTCGCCACGACCATGAGCAATATCCTCACACTCGACCCCGCCGCCATCACCGGCCGCGAGACCGTGCAGGTTCTGAACAATATCTATGACACCCTGATCGTGCTTTCGCCTGAGGACCGCAGCGTCCAGCCGCGCCTTGCCGAACGCTGGGAAATAGCCGAAGACCGGAAGTCGATCCGTTTCCATCTGCGTGCCGATGCCAAGTTCGCTTCCGGCAATGCCGTGACGGCAAAGGATGTGGCATGGAGCCTCAAACGGCTGCTCGCCCGCAACCTGGCGCAATCATCCTTTCTGAAAACCCGCGGTTTCAAGCTCGAAGAGGCCGACAAGCTTTTCGTTGCCGAAAGCGATCAGATCTTCGTGCTGAATATCCCCAAGCCCGACGATCCCAACCTTCTCCTGATGATCCTTGCCCAGAACGGTCCCGGCTCGATCATCGACAGCCAGACCGCGCTTGAGAATGAGAAGGATGGCGATCTCGGCGGCGCATGGCTGACGCTGAATTCCGCCGGCTCCGGCCCCTTCAAGCTGACCCAGTGGAAATCCAACGAATATATCATCCTCACCCGCAACGACGATTATTGGGGTGAAAAGGCCAAGATGAAGCGTATCCTGATGCGCCATCTGCCGGAATCGCAGTCGCAGCGGCTCATGCTGGAAAAGGGCGATATCGACGTTGCCTATTCCCTGCAGGCTCCGGATCTGAAATCACTTGAGGCCGACAAGGCCGTCACCATCGAATCCACACCGGGCTCCGGTTTCTATTACCTCAGCGTTTCGATGAAGGATGAGAAATTCGCGAACAAGAAGGTGCGCGAGGCCTTGCGTTACCTGATTGATTACGATGGTCTCGACAAGGCGGTCATGCCCTATTACGGCAAGCTGCATCAGCGCTCCCTCAGCACCGGCGTCATGGGTGCGCTGCCGGATCAGGGCTACAAGCTCGATATTGAAAAAGCCAAGGCGCTTCTGGCCGAGGCCGGTTATCCTGATGGGTTCAAGACAACGCTGCGCGTGCTTTCGGAAGACCCGTTCATGAAAGCCGCAACGGCGATCCAGAACACGCTCGCCCAGGCAGGCATTCAGGCCGAGCTGATCAGCGGCTCCGGCGACCAGATCTATGGTGCGATGCGCGAGCGCAACTTCGAATTGCTGCTCGGCCGCGGTGGCGGCGGCCAGCAGCCGCACCCGGACAACAACCTGCGCTCGATTGCCTACAATCCCAATAATGCCGATGACGCCAAGCTCACGAATTACCAGAGCTGGCGCACCAGCTTCTTCGACGAAAAGCTGAACAAGATGATCGAGGAAGCGCTTGTTGAGCGCGATGCGGCAAAACAGACGAAGCTTTATGAAGACCTGCAGGGTTATATGGATGAAATCGTCATGTCCATTCAGCCATTCTCCGAAGTGGTCGACACCGCAGCCTTCCGCAGCGACGTCAAGGGCATGATCGTCAGTCCCTGGCTCTCTAGGTTTGAAGTGGTGAGCAAGGAGCGATAATCGGCGCCATATCTGCGAGTAAGAAAAGGCGCGGCTAACCCCGCGCTTTTTTGCTGCCGACGAGGCCTTACAAAGCCGAAATATTCCCCAAGAGTGAGGCATCCGCACTCCGTCACCCCGGACTAGATCCGGGGTCCAGCCCGATCAAGTCCTTGATCGCGTAAGACTCCTCTTATGGCGCAGACACCCCGTAGCTGGATGCCGGATCCAGTCCGGCATGACGGCGGAGAGGCTCCGTTTGTCAGCAGCCTAAGGCCCGATTACCACCGGTCTTTTCTATCTTCGGCCTGCCTTCCCAAAAAAAAATGCCCGGCGGGGAGGCCGGGCAAGGAAGGAGGCTGTTATTATCCGTGGCGCCCCGGAGGAGGACGGTCACATTCTTGGAGCCGTCACGCGCCTTCATATTCCAGTGAAGCACCGATCAGTTCGCGCGCATAAGGATGCGTTGCATCGTTGCCAGCAATGGCCTCGCGCGGCAGGATTTCGGTTATTTCGCCACGCAGCATCACGGCGAAGCGATCGCACATGTGATCGACCACGGCGAGATCATGGGTCACCATGATATAGGTGAAAGCGCGCTCTTCCCGCAGCCGCTGCAAGAGGTTGAGGATTTCCGCCTGGACCGAGACATCGAGCGCCGAGGTCGGCTCATCGAGCAGCAGCAGCGACGGTTCCAGGATCAGCGCCCTCGCAATCGCCACGCGCTGCCGTTGGCCGCCGGAGAGTTGGTGCGGGAAACGGTCGAGGAAAGACACCGGCAGGCCGACATCAGTGATGACCTTGCGCATGCGCTCCTCGCGGTCGCCGAGCTTGTGGATCGCAAGCGATTCACCAAGCACGGTGCGCACCGACTGGCGGGGATGCAGAGAGCCATAGGGGTCCTGAAACACCATCTGCAACATGCGGCAGCGCTCGATCAGCGGCACGTCTCGCACCGATCTGCCGTCGATGAGGATATCGCCAGTCCAGAAATCGTTGAGCATTGAGACGCAGCGCAACACGGTGGACTTGCCCGAACCGCTTTCACCGACCAGCCCGAAACATTCGCCGGGCTCGACACGGAACGACACCGAAGGCAGCACTTTCAGTGCAGTATTGCCGCTGCCGAAAGTGATGGAAAGATCGCGGGTTTCGACAGAAACGGCCATTATGCATTCTCCTCCAGCCATTCAGGGCGGCGGTCCAGCACCGCAAGCGGTGCGCGCGCACCGCCGATACGCGGCTGTGCCGCCAAAAGGCCGCGCGTATAGGGATGCTGCGCCTGATCGAGATCGCGGGCGGCCAGCGTTTCCACCACGCGGCCAGAATACATGATCAGCACCCGGTCGCAGAAATTGCGCACAAGGTTGAGATCGTGGCTGATCATGATGAGGCCGATGCCGCGATCGCGCACCAGACCGTCGAGAATGTTCAGCACCTGCAACCGCACCGTCACATCAAGCGCCGAAGTTGGTTCGTCAGCGATGACGAGATCGGGATCGGCAAGCAGCATCATGGCGATCATCACGCGCTGACCCATGCCACCGGAGATTTCGTGCGGGTATTGCTCGTAGACACGTGAGGCATCGCGGATCTTCACCGCATCCAGCATCGCCAGCGCCTTTTCCCGTGCCTCGGCTCTTGATGCCCTGAAGTGGCGCAGATAGGTCTCCGTCACCTGATCGCCGACGCGACGGATGGGGTTGAGGGAGAATTTCGGATCCTGAAGGATCATCGACATGCGCCGGCCGCGAACCTTCAGCATCTCCTTCTCATCGAGGGAGAGAAGATCGAGCCCGTCGAAAGCCAGCTTGTCAGCGGTGATCGTTGCCGAAGGCAGGAGGCGCAACAGAGCGCGTCCGACTGTGGATTTTCCCGAACCGCTTTCACCGACAATGCCGAGCCGCTCCCGACCGAGCGTGAAGGAGATGCCGCGCACCGCCTCGGTGGGTGAGCCACCATAACGGATACGGAGATTTTCAACATCAAGGATTGGTTTTTCCATGTTTCTATCTCCGGTTCATCTGCTTCGGATCGAGCGCATCCCGCAGCCCGTCACCGAGGAGGTTGAAAGCGAGACTGACAGACAGGATCGCAATGCCGGGAAAGGTCACCAGCCACCAGCTATCCAGCATGTAACGCCGGCCGGTGGCGATCATCGCTCCCCATTCCGGCAGCGGCGGCTGCGCGCCGAGGCCAAGAAAGCCCAGACCTGCGGCGGTCAGAATGACGGTTGCCATGTTCAGCGTCAGTCTGATGAGAACCGAGGGGAGACACATGGGCATGATCGACTTGACGATGATGCGCAGCGGCGACGCGCCCTGAAGCCTTGCAGCGGCAATGTAATCCGCCTTGCGAAAGGTCATGGCTTCAGCGCGGGCAAGACGCGCAATCGGCGGCCATGAGGTGAGTGCGATTGCAATGATCGCGTTATTAAGGCTCGGACCCAGTGCTGCGACGAAGGCGAGCGACAGGATGAGGCTAGGGAAAGACAGGAAGATATCCGTTATGCGCATCATCACCGTATCGAACTTGCCGCCGAGATAACCGGATGCCGTACCGACCAGAAGGCCGACGGGACCGACGATGATCGATACCAGCGTGATGATGGTGAGCGTGATGCGAGCGCCCCAGAGAAGACGGCTATAGATATCGCGCCCCAGCTCATCCGTCCCGAAGACATGGCCGTTGCCCGGGGGCTGCAGCGTGTTGGCGAGATTCTGTGCGTAAGGATCATGCGTCGCGAGCCAGGGCGCAAAAATCGCCGAGATGACGAGCAGCAGCAAGATCAGCAGGCCGAAAGCCGATGTCGGGCTCTTGAGCAGGAAGACGATAATGTTCTTCAGCGCGTTCAGCGGCACCGGAAGACGGAAGGAAGTTTCAGCACGGGCCGTCATCAGCGGGTCCTCGGATCGAAAAAGCGGTAGAGAATGTCGGACAGGAGATTGAGCCCGATAAAGATGACGCCGACGATCAGTACACAGGTCATCACGGCATTCATGTCGCCGATGATAAGATTGCTGGTGAGATATTGCCCGAAACCCGGCCAGGCGAAGACGGTCTCAATGAGGACCGCTCCTTCCAGCAGCGAACCGTAAGCCAGCGCGATGATGGTGACCAGCTGCACGCGAATATTGCCAAAAGCATGCAGCCACACCGTCTGCCGTTGCGACAGGCCTTTGACACGCGCGGTCGTCACATATTCCTGCCCCAGCTGATCCAGCATGAAGCTGCGCGTCATGCGGGTGATATAGGCAGAGGAGGAATAGCCCAGCAGGGCAGCTGGCAGGATGAGGTGGTTGATGGCCGACCGGAAGACCTCCATGTCACCCGCAAGCAGGCTGTCGATCAGCAGAAAGCCCGTCCGCTCCTCCACCAGACCGATATAGAACTGGTCCATGCGGCCACCGCCGCCAACGAGGCCGAGATGAGCGTAAAAAACGATCAGCGCGATCATGCCGGTCCAGAAGATCGGCATGGAATGGCCGAACAGGCTGAGAACGCGCACAAGATGATCCTGCCAGCGGTCTTTCTTCACGGCGGCGTAAACGCCCATGGGGATGCCGAGGCCGGCACCGATCAGGATGGCGAAGGTCGCAAGCTCGATCGTCGCCGGCATCACGCTTATGATGTCCTCGATGACGGGGCGGCCCGTGCGGATCGACGTTCCGAAATTGCCGGTGAAGACATCTCCGAGATAATAGACGAACTGCTGCCACAGCGGGCGGTCAAAGCCGAGCGCGTGATAGACCTGTTCATAGGTTTCACGGGTCGCATCCTCACCGACAATGGCCCGCACTGGGTCGGCGGGCATCAGGCGGCCAATGAAAAAGGTCAGCAGCAGCAATCCAAGCAGCGTGACCGCAATACTTCCGATCTGGCCGGACAAGCCATAAAGCGAAAGGCGTCTTTTTGACATGATTCCTCCCTTGCCAGTCACCGAACGTGCAAGGACCACATCCTGTCTGACAACTACGGTAAAGTTGTCACAGGTGTTGCGGGCTGTCAAGCATCCGACGCCAAAATCGATATCGGCAAGCGCGGGGGTATACAGGTACAGCGTTGCCCAGGCGGCGGTTGCGGCGTTCTTCTTTCCCTAAAGAAGCCCACATTGCCACAACCGCAAAACGCTGTATTCTCCCTGCCCACAGAAGGCTGACATGGAAATTCGTGGCGATTTGACCGCTCGTGTCTGCTGCCTCGGGGGAGGAAAATATGATCGACGTGACGCTCCTGGCCTTTGCCATGGTCGCCTTTATCGGCATTGCAACACCCGGCCCCACCGTCTTGCTGGCGCTTGCCAATGGTTCGAAACTCGGCGTGCGTCGCGCGATGATCGGCATGGCTGGTGCCGTCCTTTCGGATTTCTTCCTGATCGGCGCGGTTGCACTGGGACTCGGGGCTCTTATGGCCACCTCGGAGTTCTGGTTCGGTGTCGTCAAATGGGCGGGGGTCTGCTACCTTGTTTACCTTGGCATCATGCTTCTGCGTTCAAGAGGGACGCTTGACGGCGCTCTCGGCTCTGCAGAGGCAAACAGGGCCGCATCGGCGCGTTCAATCTTCCTGAAGAGCTTTCTCGTCGCCGTGACCAATCCTAAGGGATACCTGTTTTTTTCGGCCTTCCTGCCGCAATTCATCGATGTCGCCGCGCCGGAGACTCAGCAATATACCGTACTTGCGCTGATCTTCGCCGGCATCGATTTCATCGTGATGTTCGCATACGCCCTGTTCGGCGCGCAGGCGGTCAGGATATTGCGCAAGTCCGGAGCATTATGGCTCGACCGCATCTGCGGCGGCGCGCTGCTGACGCTTGCTGCTTCCCTGGCCTTTTACCGACGGGCAAACGCATAATTCATTGCCATATCAGCTATTTCCGCCCTACTCAGCCACGGTGCGGGACCGCAGGAGCACCTTGTAACGCTCGAGACTGCCGCGCAGATGCGAGGCCATATATTGGCGCGCGGCATCGGCGTCTCCCTCGATAATGGCATCGACGATCTTGCCGTGCTCCTCTTGAAGGTGGAGGTTGTAATCCTTGGGGCGCGACCCCGGCGCGGCACCCTGTAATTCGCCGCGGGGAATGATACCGGACCGAATGAGTTGAAGAAACTCCGGAAACCGCCTGTTCTGCGTGGCCTGCGCGATGGCGAGATGGAATTCGAAATCGGCGTCCCGCGTTGGTAGCCCGGCGGCGAGACAGTCACCGACACGCCGATGCGCATCCACGATCGATTCCACCTGCACGGCGGAACGGCGCGAGGCCGCCAGCCCGGCGGATTCCACTTCGAACACGGTCCGCAGTTCCAGGAGTTCGATGACCGAGGAAATGCGACCCACGGCGAGATCGTTAAAAGGCAGTTCCTTTGCCGGCTTGGCTTCGACAGCAAAGACCCCTGCGCCCTTGCGTGCTTCAACGAGGCCATCGGCACGAAGAATGGCGATGGCCTCGCGCACAACCGTTCGGCTGACGGAATATTCCCGCGTCAATTCGCTTTCGCTCGGAAGCCGGTCACCCGGGCGGAACACCCCCTCCGCCAGATCCCGTCGCAAGGCCGAACTGATTTTCGCCGCAAGCGATACTTGCTTGGTGCTGCTCTCGACGTCCATTCCGGCCCACCTGTTTTAAACTTGTCTGGCATGTTAGCAAACACCGGCCACATTGCAAGTGCCGGGTACCACCACCCCCATCGGATCAACCTCAGGCAGCAACCATGGCCGAACCGCTGGAAAAGCGGCTTCTATACTCTCCCGGTGAGAGGCCGAGAATGCGGTGAAACACCCGGCGAAAGGCGGCAGCGTCCTCATAACCCACCGACCAAGCGATCTGATCGACCGAACGGCGGGTGAATTCCAGCAATTCACGCGCCTTGCTGACCCGCAGGTGCTGGACATATTCGATGGGCTTCATGCCGGTCGCCACCTTGAAGCGGCGCAAGAAGGTTCGCTCCTCCAGCCCGGCATGGCCGGCCATGTCGGTAACGCTTGTCGCCCGCCCGGCACGGGCCTGCAACCAATGCTGCACCTTCAGGATCGGCTCATCGCCATGCGTCAGCCTTGGGGCGAAACTACTATAATGACGCTGTTCCCGTCCTGACGGGTCGATCAGCAGAAACTTGCCGGTCTCGATCATCACGGAAGGGCCGAGCAGCCGGTCGACGATGCGCAGACCAAGATCGGTCCACGCCATCAACCCGCCGGCCGTGATGATATCGCCGTCCTCGATGACGATCTTGTCTATCTCCAGCCGGACATCGGGAAATCGGTCCCGAAAACGTCCCGCAAACAACCAGTGGGTCGTCGCCGGGCGGCCAGCCAGAAGCCCGGTGGCCGCGAGCATGAACGACCCGCCGCAACTGGCAGCCAGCGTCGCGCCCTGGGCGTGCCGGTTCAGCAGCCAGCGGGCGTAAGGCTCAGCTTCCTCGATTTCAGCCGGCCCGGTCAACCGGCCGGGCACAACGAAGATATCGGGATGCCCCAGCCCGCCGGGTTCCGTGTCATAGGAGCGGGAAAATTCACCGCCTTCGCCCATGCTCCAATGGCTGACCCGCAATTTCGGCCCGCCGCGATCCTGTGAAAATACCGACGCGATGGCGAAAAGATCGGTGATGCCATGCACCATGGCGATCTGGCAGTCCCGATAGAGGACCAGCCCCACTTCCAGCGCGCTTCCCGTTACACCCGCCATGCCCAACCCCCGTTTTGTCAGTTTCGGCTCGCTTTCTGTCAGAAGCGCCAATCCAGCCCCGGCTGCGTCAAGAGTATCTCTATTCCCACGGGACGCAAGCAAGCTCCCTGCAACAGGAGAGAAAGCCATGACAACGATCACCACCAGAGACGGAACGCACATCTTCTACAAGGACTGGGGCCCGAAAGACGGCCAGCCCATCATCTTCTCCCACGGCTGGCCGCTCAGCGCCGACGCCTGGGACGCGCAGATGGTGTTCTTCGCCAATAACGGTTTCCGCACCATCGCCCATGACCGCCGCAGCCACGGCCGCTCCGATCAGGTTTGGCATGACAACACCATGGATCAATATGCCGACGATCTGGCCGAGTTAATCGAACAACTCGATCTTCACGACATCATTCTGGTTGGCCATTCCACCGGTGGCGGCGAGGTGACACGTTACATCGGCCGCCACGGCACCGCCCGCGTTGCCAAGATCGCTCTCATCGGCGCGGTGCCGCCGCTGATGCTGAAGACGGAAAGCAACGCCATCGGTCTGCCAATCGATGTTTTCGACGGCATCCGTAAGGGCACCTATGACAATCGCAGCCAGTTCTTCAAGGATCTGACCATTCCCTTCTACGGCTACAACCGCGAAGGCGCCGTCATATCCGAAGGTATCCGTGATGAGTTCTGGCGGCAGGGCATGATGGGCGGCCTGAAAGGTCAGCTCGACAGTATCCGCGCCTTTTCGGAAAGCGATTTCCATCAGGACCTGAAAGCTTTCGACAAGCCGACGCTGGTTCTGCACGGCGATGACGACCAGATCGTGCCGGTCGGCGCTTCCGCGCTTTCCACGGTCAAGATCGTCAAACATGCGGTGCTCAAAATCTATCAGGGAGCCGATCATGGCCTGACACAGACCCATCAGGACCGGTTCAACGCCGACCTGCTCGCCTTCATCAACGGCTGAAACCACCGGATACAGGAGACACGGACATGACACAGAATACATTTCTCATCACCGGCGCATCCGACGGCATCGGCGCGGTTTATGCCGAACGTCTGGCAAAACGCGGCCACGATCTCATTCTGGTGGCGCGACGCGCCGAGAAGCTGAAGGCATTGGCCGCGCAGCTGGAAAAGGATCATCACATCGCCGTCGAGGTTCTCTCCGCCGATCTTTCCAGGGCGGAAGATCTCGAAAAGGTCGAGGCGCGGCTGCGTGAGGACCGGCGGATTGCCGGCCTCGTCAACAATGCCGGTATCGCTGGTGAAGGCGCGATCACGGCGCTGGACCCAGCCTATGTGACGACGATGATCAACCTCAACATTCTCGCCGTCACGCGGCTTGCGGCGGCCATCGCGCCGCGCCTTGCCGCCGACGGAAAGGGTACGATCATCAACATCACATCAGTTACAGCACTGATGCCGGCAGCATTCACCGCCGTCTACCCGGCCACCAAGGCTTTCGTGCTCGCTTTTACCGAGGCGCTGCAGGCACAGCTTTCACCCTCTGGCGTGCGGGTTCAGGCCGTTCTTCCAGGTATCACCCGCACGGCCATCTGGGAGGAAGAACGGCTCGATGCCATTCCGGCCGCGATGGTCATGGATGTGCATGACATGGTGGATGCTGCCCTTGCCGGTCTCGACCTTGGCGAAGCGCTGACCATTCCCTCCCTGCCGGACACTGCCGATCTTGAAAATTTCCTTGCCGCGCGTGCAGCCCTGCGGCCCAATCTCTCCCATGCACTTGCCGCCAGCCGGTATCGTGCAGCCAAACCCGAATAGAGGGATACGTATCATGATCCTTGGACTCACCATTCCCCAATTCACTGCACTGCATGTGGGCTTGAGCTTCATCGGCATTGCTACCGGACTGATCGCCCTGCCCGCTTATGCGGCAGGGCGATGGATGCCCCGCATGATGGCGCTATTCCTCGTCACCACGCTTGCCACCACGCTCACCGGCTTCCTGTTCCCAATCGGAAATTTCACACCGGCACTCGGTGTCGGCGTCATATCGACCCTCGTTCTGGCAATCGCACTTGTCGCGCTTTACGGATACGGTCTGAATGGCAGGGCGCGCATCATTTATACGATCACCGCCACGATGAGCCTCTATCTCAACATGTTCGTCCTGATCGTACAGGCCTTTCTCAAGGTCGAAACGCTCAACAAGCTGGCGCCGAACGGCAATGAACCACCCTTCCTGATCGCCCAGACGGTCCTGCTTGTAGGAGCCATCTGTCTCGGCTGGAAGGCGACGCGCCGCAGGCTTGCCGTCTGAGGCCAGTGTGAATTCCAATCGATGCCGCACACATGCCTTGCGCCCTGCCACTCGGGCGCAGGGGATGTTCCGCTAACACGCCACAAGCCGCAGATAGCTGCGAAGGCACCTCGCACTCTTGCCATCGATCAATATACATTATACAATAATATATATTGATTTGTTGCCACAGGAGATGTCGATGAAAGTCGTTAAGATTAACGAGCGCTTGACCGTTGCGGGGCAGCCGATGATCGCCGATTTCCAGTCGCTCTCCGCGCAGGGTTATAAATGCGTCATCAATGCCCGGCCGGATGGCGAAGAGCCGAGCCAACCGGGCAGTGAGCAGGAAAGAAGCGCCGCCGGGGCGGCAGGCATGGACTATGGCTTCATCCCGGTCACCGGCCCTGCCATCAATGAGGCCGATATCCGCGCCTTTCAACAGAAAATGGCGGAAGCGGCAGGCCCCGTTTTTGCCCATTGCAAGGGTGGCACCCGTGCGCTCACGCTTCATGTGCTTGGGGAAGCGCTCGACGGACGCATGGAACGCGGCGACATCGAGGCGTTTGGCAAGGCGCATGGCTTTGATCTTTCCGGCGCCACTCGCTGGCTGGAGCGACGCGCGGCAGCGGTTCCGCACGTCAAGGCATTCTTTGATCCGCGCACCTGGAGCGTGCAATATGTCGTTTCCGATCCAGTGACCAAACGCTGCGCCATTATCGATCCGGTCTATGATTTCGATGAGAAATCCGGCGCAACCGGAACGATGAATGCCGACGCCATTCTGAACCATGTGGAAAGCGAAGGCCTGTCGGTGGAATGGATTCTCGATACCCATCCGCATGCCGACCATTTCTCCGCCGCCTATTACCTGAAGCAGAAGACCGGTGCGCAGACAGCCATCGGCGCGAAAATCACCGGCGTACAACGGCTCTGGCAGGAAAAATACAATTGGCCGGACCTTGAAACCGATGGTTCGCAGTGGGACAGGCTGTTCGAGGCGGGCGACAGGTTCAATATCGGTTCGCTTGAAGCGCGCGTGCTGTTTTCGCCCGGCCATACGCTCGCCTCCGTAACCTATGTGGCGGGAGATGCCGCCTTCGTGCACGATACGCTTTTCATGCCGGATTCAGGCACAGCGCGGGCTGATTTTCCCGGTGGCAGCGCCAGAGAACTCTGGGCGTCCATTCGGGACATTCTCGCCCTTCCGGACGAAACACGGCTGTTCACCGGCCATGATTATCAGCCCGGCGGCCGCGCGCCGAAATGGGAAAGTACGGTGGGCGAACAGAAACGCAGCAATCCACATCTGGTCGGCATGACGGAGGAAAGCTTCATCCACCTCAGGGAAACGCGGGATCGGACCTTGCCGATGCCAAAGCTCATCCTCCATGCCCTGCAGGTCAATATTCGCGGCGGACGCCTGCCGGAGCCGGAGGCAAATGGCAGGCGTTACCTGAAATTCCCTCTTGATGTGCTGGAGGGAAGCACGTGGTAAAGGGAAAGACGCCCGGAAAGCCCCTTCATACTCCTGACATTCCCCTTCCCGCCATGGAGGAACGGGCCGTGGAAGTCGCGCTGCTTTTGAAGACCCTTGCCCACCCTGCGCGGCTGATGCTGGCCTGCACGCTGGCGCAGGGAGAATTCTCCGTGGGAGAGCTGGAAGCCAGGCTGGATATTCGCCAGCCTACACTCTCCCAGCAGCTGGGCGTCCTGCGGGAAGCCGGTGTGGTTGAAACCCGGCGTGACGCCAAGCAAATTTTCTACCAGCTGAGCGAAGCGAAAGCGGCGCAGCTGATCGAGGCGCTTTACACCATATTCTGCGCGCCGGAGGAGGAGACCGCGTGAGCCCCTACTGGTCTTCTCTTTTCGGCGGCATGTTGCTCGGCCTCGCCTGCGTTCTCCTGTTTGTCTTTAACGGCCGCATTGCCGGTATCAGCGGGATCATCGGCAGAACTCTTGGCAGGCAGCGGCGTCTTGCCGATCTCGCTTTCATCGCCGGCTTGCTGGCGGGACCTTATATCCATGCCGCAGCATTCGGCCGGCTACCCGCAATCACCGTCGCTGCCCCTTGGCCCCTTATCCTGATTGCCGGTCTGCTGGTGGGTTTTGGCACACGCCTGGGCTCCGGCTGCACCTCCGGCCATGGCATCATGGGGCTGGCGCGGTTTTCCCGGCGCTCGATAGCCGCAACCGCCACCTTCCTGATCGCCGGCATCTTTACTGCGACGATAGCGGGAGCCCTGTCATGAAAAATCCGGCCGTAGCGCGTATTGCACTTGCATTGCTTGCAGGAGCGTTGTTCGGATTCGGCCTTTCGCTGTCGGGCATGGTCGATCCGGCGCGTGTTTCCGGCTTTCTCGACATCGCAAGCGGCCATTGGGACCCGAGCCTGATGTTCGTTCTTGGCGGTGCCATTATGGTCGCGGTGCCGGGCGTGCTGCTCAGCAGACGTCTCGCCAAGCCCGTTCTCGCCGACGATTTCCGCCTTCCAGCAAAGACCCGCATCGACGGGCCGCTGATAACCGGCTCGGCGATTTTCGGCATCGGTTGGGGGCTTGCCGGCTTCTGCCCCGGCCCGGCACTCTCCGCTGTCGGCCTTGGGCTGATGCCAGTCGTTCTTTTCGTCTGCGCCATGATTGCCGGCATGCTGGCGCACGACCGCCTCTACGCGAAGCAGTCATAGCTTAAAACGCTCGTTCGGAACCTAAAACAGACGGTCGCGCGGGGCTGAAGTGCTGCCGCGCGACGACGCTAGATTAAAGGTCGATCAGGCTCTTGCCCGTCATTTCCGGCGGCAAGGGCACATTCATCAGCTGCAGCAGGGTGGGCGCGACATCGGCGAGAATACCGTCATGCAGCTTCGCACCTTCAGGGCCACCGAAAAGGATCACCGGAACCGGATTTGTGGTGTGCGCCGTATGCGGGCCGCCGGTCACCGGGTCGACCATGGTTTCGCAATTGCCGTGGTCGGCAATCACAAGCATTGCGCCTCCCACTTTTTCGAGTGCGGCAACGACCGCACCGAGGCCACGATCCACGGCTTCACAGGCCTTGATTGCGGCCTGCAGATCACCGGTATGGCCGACCATATCAGGGTTGGCGTAATTGGTGACGATGAGATCGTAACCCTTGCCGATCGCCTCGACAAATTTTTCCGTTACCTCGGGCGCGCTCATTTCCGGCTGCAGGTCGTAGGTCGCGACCTTCGGGGATTTCGGCATGAAGCGATCTTCACCGACTTCCGGCTCTTCCTTGCCGCCGTTCAGGAAGAACGTCACATGCGGATATTTTTCCGTTTCGGCGAGCCGGAACTGCGTAAGGCCCTGCTTCGCCACCCAGGCGCCAAGCGTGTTGACGATATCGCGCTTCGGGTAAGCCGTGGTCATGAAATCATTGTGCCGGGTAGAATATTCCACCATGCCAAGCAGCGCCGAGAGCACTGGCTTTTCGCGCGCAAAACCGTCGAAATCATCGGCACCGATGGCAAGCAGGATTTCACGCGCGCGGTCAGCACGGAAGTTCAGGCAGAACAGGCCATCGCCGGCCTTGAAGCCTTCATAACCGTCGATCACGGTCGGCAGGATGAACTCGTCCGTGACTTTATTCGCGTAGCTCTGTGCAACGGCGCTCACCGCATCCCGGGCGTGCTCGCCTTTGGCCAGGACCATCGCGTCATAGGCCTTTTCGACACGCTCCCAGCGGTTGTCGCGGTCCATAGCATAATAACGGCCGATCACGGTGCCGATGCTGGCGCCTTCCGGCAGGCTTGCCACAAGCGCAGCCACAAAATCTTCAGCGGATTGCGGCGCGACGTCACGACCATCGGTGATGGCATGCACCACGACCTTCAGGCCGTGGCTGACCATCAGCTTCACCGCCGCCTGGCCGTGGAGGATATGGCCATGAACGCCGCCATCGGAAACGACGCACATCAGATGCGCCACACCGCCTGCGGCCTTCACCTTGGCGGCGAAATCAAGCATCGCCGCATTGCGGAAAAAGCTGCCATCCTCGATTGCAAGATCGATCTGGCCGAGATCCATGGCGACGATGCGGCCCGCACCGATATTGGTATGACCGACTTCGGAATTGCCCATTTGTCCGGTAGGCAGCCCCACCTTAGGGCCAAACGTGGTGAGCCTCGCATTCGGGCAGGTGGCGAAAAGCCGGTCCATGGTGGGCGTGTTCGCCAGAACAGGCGCGTTGCTGGATGTATCCTCACTCAGCCCCCAGCCATCGAGAATAGTCAGGACAACGGGTTTGGGAGTTTGCATGGGAGGACCCTTTTCGTTCTGTTGCCGGCGGAGAGCGGACCGCCGGGCACCGGAGCGCCCTCGTCCGCCACTGTGATCGTGATGAGAAAACATGCTTCTCGTTCTTCTCTTCTATACCCGAAGATGACGAACGCAAGCCTATACCGATAGCCAAACAGTTCCGTGAAGGCTGAAAACGCGGGCTAAGAAATGCGGTCATGACACGCATACGCCCTCATCCCTGTGCTCGTCACAGGAATCCAGCCGACGCGCGTCTGCGCGACGGGACGAGTCCTTTCAGCCCAAAGACTTGGGCTGAAAGGATCACTGTGACAAACACAGGGAGGAGGGAGCACGGATCGCCTTCAATCGATGAAGATCAGCGCGGGCTTTTCCAGAAGCGCCTTGACGGCCTGTATGAAGACTGCCGCATCCCAGCCGTCCACGACACGATGATCGAAGCTCGAAGACAGGTTCATCATCCTGCGCGGCACAAAGCGAATTCCGTCCCAGACCGGCCGCGTCACGATCTTGTTGACGCCGATGATCGCCACTTCGGGGTAATTGATGATGGGCGTCGAAATGACACCACCCAACGCCCCAAGCGAGCTGATGGTGATGGTGGAGCCCATCAGTTCTTCCCTATGCGCCGTCCCGGTGCGAGCGGCCTCGGCAACGCGTGCGACCTCGTCTGCGCACTCCCAAAGGCCGAGCGCTTCCGCGTGGCGCACAACCGGAACGGTGAGGCCTGACGGTGTCTGCGTGGCAATGCCGATATGAACCGCCTCGTAGTGGCTGACGACACCTTTTTCATCATCGAAAAGCGCATTCATACCAGGATGATCGGCAACGGCTTTGACAAGCGCGCGCATCAAAAATGGCAGGACCGTCAGTTTCGGCTGCCCGGAACGGCGGTTGCCGTTCATCGTAGCGCGCAGATCTTCCAGATCGGTCACGTCGACTTCTTCGACATAGGTGATGTGGGGAATGCGGGAGGCGGAAAGCACCATCTTCTCGGCAATCTTGCGCCTGAGCCCGGTCACCTTCACCTCTTCGACAGCGCTATCGTGGGGTGCCATCGGTTCAGTGCGCTCCGGCCGCCCCCGCACGGTTAAGAACGCGTCGAGATCGGCATGGGTAATATGCCCGTCGGGACCCGTTCCCTTGACCTGTGCAAGATCGATATCGAGATCGTCAGCACGCTGGCGAACGGCCGGAGACGCCAGCGGCTTATGGTGCAGTTCGACCGCAGGCGCCGTGTTGGCTTCCCCGGCTTCGCGTGGCACCGGCTGGGTCTCAACGGGTGGCGGCGTGTCCGTCATGTCGGCGGGCGCTTCCTCTTCCGTCATGCGGGTCGGCGCCTCCCCTTCCGGCGCGCTACCATTGGCAGCGACGGCAGCGACATCGGTTTCGATGCGCAGGAGCGGTGCTTTCACCGGCACCGTATTTCCCACCGTTACCGCGAGCCAGGTGACGACGCCCGCCACCGGCGAAGGGATTTCCACCGTCGCCTTGTCGGTCATCACCGCGGCCAGCACCATGTCCTCGTGGACAAGATCGCCCGGTTTGACGTTCCATTCCACGAGTTCGGCTTCCGCCACACCTTCACCGACATCGGGCATGGTTAGAATAAATTCTGCCATGATCAGGCCTCCATGACTTCGACAAGGGCGCGCCCGACGCGGGCTGGCCCCGGAAAATAGTCCCACTCCTGCGCATGGGGATAAGGCGTATCCCAACCTGCGACGCGCACGACGGGAGCCTCAAGGTGATAAAAACAATGTTCCTGCACCAGCGACACGACTTCTGCCCCGAAGCCGGAGGTCAACGTCGCCTCATGCACCATGACGCAGCGGCCGGTCTTGGAAACCGACTTCACGACGGTATCGAGGTCGAGCGGCAGCAGGCTGCGCAAATCGATGATCTCGGCGTCCACCCCCGTCTCTTCCGCCGCTGCCAGCGCCACATGCACCATGGTGCCATAAGCGATGACCGTGACATCGTTTCCGGGGCGGCGGATTTCGGCCTTGCCGATGGGAATGGTGTAGTGCCCTTCCGGCACCTCCCCCTTCTCGTGTTTGGACCATGGCGTTACGGGCCGGTCATGATGACCGTCAAACGGGCCGTTATAAAGCCGCTTCGGCTCCAGAAACATTACGGGGTCGGGATCTTCGATGGACGCTATCAGTAGCCCCTTGGCGTCGTAAGGATTGGAAGGAACCACCACTTTCAGCCCGCAAACATGGGTGAAAAGCGCCTCCGGGCTCTGGCTATGCGTCTGGCCTCCGAAAATGCCGCCGCCGGTCGGCATACGAAGAACGATCGGGCAGGTAAAGTCCCCGTTTGAGCGATAACGGATACGCGCTGCCTCCTGGGTAATCTGGTCATAGGCGGGATACATGTAATCGGCGAACTGGATTTCGACACAGGGCCGCAATCCATAAGCGGCCATGCCGATGGCGGTGCCGACAATGCCGGATTCGCTGATCGGCGCATCGAAACAGCGGGTTTTACCGTATTTCTGCTGCAGCCCCTGCGTGGCGCGGAAAACCCCACCGAAATAGCCAACATCTTCGCCGAACACCACGACTTCGTCGCTGCGCTCCATGGACACATCCATGGCGCTGCGGACGGCTTCAATCATCGTCATTCTTGCCATGTCTTACCATCCTGCCTTCTGGCGCTGGCGGACGAGATGCGCCGGCATCTCGGCGTAAACACCTTCGAAAATATCCTTCTTCGGCGGTTTTTTGCCCTCGTGCAGCGTGCCGTGGCTTTCCGCCTCGCGCTGGGCTTCCAGCACCTCATCGGCGATCTCCGCCTCCGCCTGCCGGTGCCGCTCTTCCGACCAGACGCCACGCAGGATGAGGTGTTTCTTCAACCTCAGGACAGGGTCGCCCAGAGGCCATGCTTCGGACTCGGTCTTCGGGCGGTAGGCGCTCGGATCGTCAGAGGTGGAATGCGCGCCGACACGATAGGTGACGTATTCGATGAGCGTCGGGCCGAGATTGCGGCGCGCCCGCTCCACGGCCCAACGGGCCACGGCATAAACGGCCAGATAATCATTACCGTCGACCCGCAGTGCGGGAATACCGAAACCCAGCCCGCGTGCCGCGAAGGTCCCGGAGCCCCCGCGTGCAATGCCCTGAAAGGTGGAAATGGCCCATTGGTTGTTGACGATGTTGAGAACGACCGGCGCCTTGTAGGTCGATGCAAAAACCATCGCCGAATGAAAGTCCGACTCCGCCGTCGAGCCATCGCCAATCCAGGCGGCCGCAATCTTTGTATCACCCTTGATGGCCGATGCCATCGCCCATCCCACCGCCTGCACATATTGCGTGGCGAGATTGCCGGATACGGTGAAGAAACCGTGTTCTTTGGAAGAGTAAAGGACCGGCAGTTGCCGCCCGTGCAGCGGGTCGAGTTCGTTGGAATAGATCTGGTTCATCATGGTGACGAGCGGATAGTCGTCGGCTATCAGCAGACCTGCCTGCCGATAGGTCGGGAAGTTCATGTCGCCCTTGGAAAGCGCCTTGCGGAAGGCGCAACTCACTGCCTCCTCCCCGAGATGCTGCATATAAAAAGAGGTCTTGCCCTGCCGCTGCGCCATCAGCATGCGCGCATCGAAAGCCCGAAGCCTCATCATGTTCTTCAGACCCGTCAGCAGGTCGTCATCCGAAAGCAGCCCGGCCCAAGGTCCGACGGCCTCACCCTGATGATTAAGGACGCGAATGATCGAATAGGCGAGATCACGCATGCTCTCGGGCGCGGCATCCACTTCCGGGCGAGGCACGGAACCGGCCTTGGGTATCTTTACATTGGAGAAATCCGGCTGATCGCCGGGCCGCACGGCGGGTTCCGGAACATGCAGGCTGAGATGTGGCGTTTCTGATATGTCCATTCTACTCCTCCCGTCGCGGTCTCCTCCAGACCGTGAAACAACTCTCAAAGGTTTCTTGCGATCACCATCCGCTGGACATCGCTTGTCCCCTCGTAAATCTGGCAGATGCGCACATCGCGATAGATCCGCTCCACCGGATAATCCGCCATGTAGCCATAACCGCCGTGGATCTGGATGGCGTCCGAACAAACGCGTTCGGCCATTTCCGACGCGAAGAGCTTGGCCATCGAGGCCTCCGAAAGACAGGGTTCACCCGCCTCCTTCAGCGCCGCCGCGTGCAGCACCAGCTGCCGCGCCGCCTGAATGCGTGTCGCCATATCCGCGAGACGAAACGCCACCGCCTGATGCTCGATGATCGCCTGCCCGAAGGCCTTGCGCTCACGGGCGTAATCCCGCGCCGCCTCAAACGCCGCCTGCGCCATGCCCACCGCCTGAGCCGCGATGCCGATGCGGCCGCCTTCCAGATTGGCGAGCGCAATGCGGTAACCCTGACCTTCCTCACCGAGCCGTAAATCGGCGGGAATGGCCATGCCGTTGAAAGCGATCTGGCAGGTATCGGACGAGTGAAGGCCAAGCTTTTCTTCCACCCGGATAACCTCATAGCCCGGCGTATCGGTGGGCACGATGAAGGCGCTGATACCCTTCTTGCCTGCCGCTGCATCCGTAACGGCAAAAACAATGACGACATCGCCATTCTTACCCGAGGTGATGAACTGCTTCGCGCCATCAAGAATATAACGATCGCCATCGCGACGCGCCCTGGTCTTGAGATTTGAGGCATCGGAGCCGGCCTGTGGTTCGGTCAGCGCAAAGCCACCGATCCATTCACCGGAGGCAAGCTTCGGCAGAAAACGCTGCTTCTGGTCCTCGGTCCCGAATTTTAGGATCGGCACGCAACCGACCGAATTATGGACGCTCATGATGGTGGAACAGGCACCGTCCCCTGCAGCGATTTCCTCCAGCGCCAGCGCATAAGCGACAGCACCGGTTTCCGCCCCGCCATACTCTTCGGACACCAGCATGCCGAGGAAGCCGAGCTCGCCCATCGCTTTCAATTCTTCCTTGGGGAAACGGCTTTCCCGGTCACGCGACGAGGCGCCAGGGGCAAGCCTTTCCCGCGCGAAGTCGCGGGCCATATCTCTGATCTGCTGCTGGGATTCAGTGAGCATCATCGCCGCCTCCCGCCAAAAAGCAGAAGCGTATCAGGCGCGTCGCCAGTTGGAATTGGTCGCGAGGGCTGCCCTTGAAAGCACGGGCGGCCCCATCCATCACGACAGGGTCATGCACAGCCAAATTCACCTCCCTTGGCCAGCCCTGACGTGAGGAACCGGCCCGCCGCAAATCTCCTCCAGACCGCGACTGACGTGAACGCTATCACTATCTCGAATTCATTTCAAAGCTATTTTGATTGACAGTTTTTTGATTGGCGATATCTTTGATCCAACAAATAGTCATATCATAGAGCAAATGATCCATGATTGAGCTCGACAGTTTCGACCAGAAGATTCTGCATGTTCTCGGCGATGACGGGCGGGTCAGCTGGCGGGATCTTGCGGCTCGGATAGGCCTTTCCTTCACGCCAACGTTGCGCCGCGTGCGCAAGCTCGAAGAGGAAGGCATCATTCGCGGCTATACCGCCGTATTCGATGAGAACCGGCTGCTCGGCAATATGGGTGTCTTCATCTCCGTCACGCTGGAGCGGCAGATCAAGGAAGCGCTGACGACATTCGAACATCATGTGGCCTCCATTCCCGAGGTGGTGGGTGGTTACCAGACGAGCGGCAGTTCCGATTATCTGATCCACGCCATGGTGCGGGATCTGCCGCATTACCAGCAGCTGCTGGATTTCCTGACCACCGTACCCGGCGTGTCGCGCATCCAGTCCAACTTTGCCATCAAGACATTCGTGCGCCGTTCCGCCGCCTTCACCGGGGGTGACACGCCGTAAACAAGGGCTGCCGGCGCGGAGGAGGTGCCGGCTGCTGACAAAGGACGGCCTGCCGTCCGGAGGAGGAGACGCGATGAGTTTGAACCTCGCCGCCATTTTCGATGCCGATCTCGGCCCGGAAATCGCAGCATTGCGCGACAGCGCAAGTGCATTTGCCGATGATAAAATCGTCCCGCTGGCGGCGGAGATCGACAGGGACGACCGCTTCCCGCGTCAGCTCTGGCCTGAAATGGGCGAGCTTGGCCTGCACGGCATTACTGTTTCGGAAGAATTCGGCGGTGCCGACATGGGCTATCTCGCCCATTGCGTGGCGATGGAGGAAATAAGCCGGGCTTCCGCCTCCATTGGCCTTTCCTACGGCGCTCATTCCAACCTCTGTATCAACCAGATTCACCGCTGGGGAACGCAAGAGCAGAAGCGCAGATATCTGCCGAAGTTGGTCTCGGGCGAGCATGTCGGTTCGCTTGCCATGAGCGAGACGGAAGCCGGTTCGGATGTCGTCTCGATGCGGCTGAAGGCGGAACGCAGGGGCGACCGCTATGTGCTGAACGGTGCGAAAATGTGGATCACCAACGGCCACGAGGCCGATACGCTGGTGGTTTACGCCAAGACGGATATGTCCGCCGGCCCGCGCGGCATCACGGCCTTCCTGATCGAAAAGGGCTTCAAAGGGTTTCGTCCGGCCCAGAAACTCGACAAGCTCGGCATGCGAGGTTCCCCCACCTCGGAACTCGTGTTCGAGGATTGCGAGGTGCCGGAGGAAAACATCCTCGGGCGGTTGAATGACGGCGTAGCGGTGCTGATGAGCGGGCTGGATTACGAGCGCGCCGTGCTGGCCGCCGGCCCTGTAGGTATCATGCAGGCGGCAATCGACCTGGTGCTGCCTTATGCCCGCGAGCGCAAACAATTCGGCAAACCGATCGGTGAATTCCAGCTCGTGCAGGGTAAGCTCGCGGATATATATTCGGCGATGAACGCATCGCGCGCTTATGTCTATTCCGTGGCCCGGGCCTGCGACAATGGCCGCATCACGAGGCAGGATGCGGCGGGGGCTATCCTCTTCGCCGCCGAGCGGGCGACGCAGGTGGCGCTGGATGCGATCCAGCTTCTCGGCGGTTCCGGTTATGTCAATGAAAGCCCGGCCGGACGGCTGCTGCGCGACGCCAAGCTTTATGAGATCGGCGCTGGCACCAGCGAAATCCGCCGGATGCTGATCGGCCGCGAACTGGTCAAGGGCAACGGGTGAGGACACGCGATGAAGCTTACGTCCAGTATGAATCGCGATCCCGCCTTCGCTGCCAATGTCGAGTTCATGTCGGATCTGGTGGCTGACCTGCGCCGACAGGTCGAAAAAATCTCCAGAGGCGGCGGCGACAAGGCCCGCGAACGGCATCTTTCCCGTGGCAAATTGCTGGTACGTGACCGCATCGAGACACTTCTCGATCCCGGCAGTCCATTCCTCGAATTCTCGCAATTTGCAGCTTACGAGGTTTATGACGAACCTGTTCCGGCCGCCGGCATTGTCACCGGCATCGGCAGGGTCTCGGGCCGAGAATGTGTAATCGTCGCCAATGATGCGACGGTGAAGGGCGGCACCTATTATCCGCTGACGGTGAAGAAACATTTGCGCGCGCAGGAGATTGCCGCCGAGAACCGCCTGCCCTGTATTTACCTCGTGGATTCCGGCGGCGCGAACCTCCCCAATCAGGACGAAGTGTTTCCCGACCGCGATCATTTCGGCCGTATCTTCTACAATCAGGCCAATATGTCGGCGAAAGGCATCGCCCAGATCGCCGTGGTGATGGGCAGCTGCACGGCGGGCGGGGCCTATGTGCCTGCGATGAGCGACCAGTCCGTGATCGTCAAAAACCAGGGCACGATCTTCCTTGGCGGCCCGCCGCTGGTGAAGGCGGCAACAGGTGAGGTGGTGAGTGCGGAAGAGCTGGGCGGTGCGGATGTGCACTCCCGGCAATCCGGCGTCACCGATCATTTTGCCCATGACGACCGCCACGCGCTGGCGCTGACCCGGCGGATCGTTTCCAGCCTCAACCGCCGCAAACAGTTGGGGCTGGATATCCGTGAACCGGCAGAACCGCTTTACCCGCCCGAAGAGCTTTACGGCATCGTTCCCGCCGATACGCGCAAACCCTTCGAGGTACGTGAGATCATCGCCCGTCTGGTGGATGGTTCTGAATTTGATGAGTTCAAGGCGCTTTATGGCACGACGCTGGTCTGTGGTTTCGCCCATATCCATGGCTATCCCGTTGGCATCATCGCCAATAACGGCATCCTGTTTTCGGAATCGGCGCTCAAGGGCGCGCATTTCATCGAGCTCTGCTGCCAGCGCGGCATTCCCCTGGTTTTCCTGCAGAACATCACCGGCTTCATGGTCGGCAAGGCCTATGAGGCTGGCGGCATTGCCAAGGATGGCGCCAAGCTCGTCACCGCCGTCGCCTCCGCCAAGGTGCCGAAATTCACCGTCATCATCGGCGGCTCCTTCGGGGCCGGTAATTATGGCATGTGCGGCCGGGCCTATTCGCCCCGCTTCCTCTGGATGTGGCCGAATGCCCGCATTTCCGTGATGGGCGGCGAGCAGGCGGCCTCCGTTCTGGCACAGATTCGCCGCGACGGTATCGAAGCTGATGGCCGGCACTGGTCGAAGGAAGGCGAAGAAGCGTTCAAGCAGCCGATACGCGAAAAATACGAGCGGGAGGGCCATCCCTATTATGCCAGCGCGCGGCTTTGGGACGACGGTATCATCGACCCAAAGGATACCCGCCTCGTCCTCGGCCTCGGTCTGTCCGCCGCGCTCAACGCACCCATTGAACCCACCCGTTTTGGCATATTCAGGATGTGAGGCGACGATGTTTTCGAAAATACTCATCGCCAACAGGGGCGAGATCGCCTGCCGCATCATCCATACCGCCCGCAAAATGGGCATTCGTACCGTCGCCGTTTATTCCGATGCCGATCGTGACGCCATGCATGTGGCGCTTGCCGACGAAGCGATCGCCATCGGCGCTGCACCCGCGCGTGCCTCCTATCTCGATGGCGAAAAGATCATCGCCGCAGCGAAGACAAGCGGCGCAGAAGCCATTCATCCGGGTTACGGTTTCCTTTCGGAAAATGCCGGTTTCGCCGAAGCCTGTGCCGCCGCCGGGCTGGTGTTCATCGGCCCACCGGCCGCGGCGATCCGCGCCATGGGCGGCAAAAGCGAAGCAAAGGCACTGATGGCCAAGGCTGGCGTGCCCGTGGTTCCCGGTTATCACGGTAAGGACCAGGCGGAGGAACGGCTGGGGAATGAGGCGGAAGCCATAGGCTATCCCGTCCTGCTCAAGGCTTCGGCCGGCGGCGGCGGCAAGGGCATGCGCATCGTCAGGCAAAAACGTGAATTTGCAGCGGAACTTGCCGGGGCAAAACGCGAGGCGTCGGCCGCCTTCGGTGATGACCGCATGCTGATCGAAAAATATCTCGAACGGCCGCGCCATGTGGAGGTTCAGATATTTGCCGATAGCCACGGCAATTGTTTTTCCCTTTTCGAACGTGACTGCTCCATCCAGCGCAGGCATCAGAAGGTCATGGAAGAAGCCCCTGCCCCCGGCCTGCCGGATGCGCTCAGGCAACGTATGTATGAAGCGGCAACAGCCGCCGCCCGTGCGATCGACTATCGCGGTGCGGGAACCGTGGAATTCCTGCTCGATCCTTCCGGCGCATTCTATTTCATGGAAATGAATACGAGGCTTCAGGTCGAACATCCCGTGACCGAGTATATTACCGGTCTCGATCTGGTCGAATGGCAGATCCGTGTTGCGGATGGTGAAACGTTACCGCAGGACTGGGCCGATCTCAGCATACATGGTCATGCCATCGAGGCCCGTATCTATGCCGAAGACCCGGCGCATGATTTCCTGCCCTCGGTCGGCACCATCAGCCATCTCGTTTTCCCCGATCAGGGCCCTCACGTCAGGATCGACAGCGGCATCCGCGCCGGCGACGCCATCACCGTGCATTACGATCCGATGATCGCCAAGCTTATCGTCTGGGATCGGGACCGAGCCTCAGCCGTGCGGCGTCTGACGCTGGCGCTGGAAAATCTGGCGATCTGCGGCGTCACCAGCAACGCCGCCTTTCTGACACGGCTTGCCCGATTGGAAGCTTTCGCCTCAGCCGACCTCGATACGGGTTTCATCACCCGCAACGAGGCTTCGCTCTTTGCTCCAGCCGCGAGTGATGGAAGTGTCATCGCGCTCGCCGCGCTTGGCCTGCTGCTCTCCCGCCGGACAAATGGAATGTCGCAATCAGAGGCGGATCCCCATAGCCCGTGGAACACGAAGGTCGCATTCCGCCTCAACGCACCGGCGCGGGAAACGCTGAATTTCATGTTTGATAACCAGCCGTTAAGCGTCGGCGTCACGCATGAGGGTGATGAATTCACGCTCGCAATCGAGGGGCGGACGATCCGAGCCTACGGCAGCCTTTCCGGTGACGGCCAGCTCCTTGCAACCTTGGACGGCCGGAAAAGTCAGGGCTATTTCTTCGCAGAGACCGGCACCTATGCGCTTTTCCTGCATGGCGAGCCTTACCGCATCAGCCAGCCAGATCCCGTCGAAATCGCGGATTCTTCCGTTCATGCCGGTGGCCTGGAAGCTCCCATGCCGGGCGTGATCCGCGCGGTGCTCAGCCGGAACGGTGCTGTCGTGGAGGCCGGCGACGCGCTTGTGGTTATGGAAGCGATGAAGATGGAGCATACGATCCGTGCGCCGGCGAAGGGCATCGTCAAGGCCATCAATTGCAATGAAGGCGATATGGTCGCGGCCGGCGCGGTGCTGGTGAATTTCGAGCCGGAAGGAGCATGAGATGAGCTTGCCCCGAACCGTCAGGATCGTTGAGGTCGGCGCACGTGACGGCTTGCAGAACGAGACCACCGAGGTTCCGACCGCGACAAAAATCGAGCTTATCGAGCGGCTGGCTGCAGCAGGACTGAAAACGGTGGAAGCGGGCGCTTTCGTCTCACCCAAAAAAGTGCCGCAGATGGCGGGGTCGAAAGAGGTGTTTAGAGGCCTCGAAAGGCGAGCGGGAACGGCCTATCCGGCGCTTGTTCCCAACATGAGAGGTTTCGAAGCTGCCTTTGAAGCCGGTGTCACGGAAATCGCGGTTTTCGTGTCCGCCTCCGAAGGTTTCAGCCAGCACAACATCGGCTGTTCGCGCGCCGAAAGCCTAGACCGTCTGCGCGATGTCGCGGATGCCGCTGCCGTGCGAAATATCCGCATGCGCGGTTACCTTTCCTGCATTGCCGGCTGCCCCTATGACGGAGCAGTTGCGCCCGATGAAGTGGCGGCGATGGCGGATGCCCTTATTGCGCTCGGCTGCCATGAAATCTCGCTGGGTGATACGATCGGCATCGGCACGGCGGGCCAGATCCGCAACATCATCGAGCGGGTCTCGGCACATATCGCGCTTGAAAAACTCGCCATGCATTTCCACGATACCTACGGACAGGGCGTCGCCAACGTGCTGGCTTCGCTTCAACAGGGCATAACGACGTTCGACAGTTCCGTCGCCGGGCTGGGCGGTTGCCCCTTCGCGCCGGGCGCGAGCGGCAACGTCGCCACCGAAGACGTCATTTATCTGCTTTCGGGACTTGGTATAGAAACCGGCGTCGACCTGATGGCCGTGGCGACAACCGGTGACTGGATAAGCAGGCATCTGGGCAGGTCCAATGCAGCGCGTGCCGGCAAGGCACTTCTCGCCGCGAAACGGAAGGGTGAAGCCCATGGCAAATGAGGTGTTGAGCGAGAAACGCAAGGATGTTCTGTGGCTGACGCTCAACCGACCGGAGGTGCATAATGCCCTGAATGCCGCGATGACCGATGCGCTCACCCATGCGATCCGCGCAGCCTCCGGCGACCATGGCCTGCGCGCCGTTGTGATAACGGCAGCGGGAGAACGCAGTTTCTGTTCGGGTGCAGATCTGAAGGAAAGTGCGGGCGGCATGTTCCTGTCCCGGGACGGCACGAACCCTATAGCCGACGTCATGCGCGCCATAGAAGGCTGCGACAGGCCCGTCATCGCCCGCATCAATGGCCGGGTTCTGGCGGGCGGGCTTGGCCTCGTTGCCGCCTGCGATCTCGTCTATGCAGCCGATCATGCCGAATTCGGCCTGCCGGAGGTGAAGGTCGGTGTTTTCCCCGCCATGGTCGCAGCGAAACTTCTGGCAAAAATCCCATTGGGCGGGCTTCAGGAAATGGCTTATCTCGGCCACACGGTCAGCGCCAGTGAGGCGACACGTCTCGGGCTCATAAACCGCGCCGTTCCCCTCGCCAGCCTCGACGGCCTGATCGAAGAGGTTCTTGCAACGCTGCGGCACAATGCACCGGGTGCCATCGCGGCCGGAAAGGCGGCGCTGCTCGCCATGCGCGACATGCCGTCGGCGGAACGGCTCGTCTTCGCCGAACGCATCATCGCCGTCGTCAGCGGCAGTGATGAGGCGCGGGAGGGACGTCTGGCCTTTGCGGAAAAACGTCCCCCGCGCTGGACCGGCAAGCCCTGAGGCCAGACAGGCAGGGTGTGTCGATCGCCAACTCCGTTAATCGATATAATGGGTTTGACCGCGTTGACCCCGTTTCACAAATCGCGTTCTATCCAGCACCTTTCGCCGGAGGGTGATCGGGAAGCCGGAGGAGACCCTATGCGCCTTGTAAAAACTGTCGCCGAATTGCGCGATGCGATCGCCGTCTTTCGCCGCGCCGGCAAAACCGTCGGCTTCGTACCGACGATGGGTTTTCTCCATATCGGTCATCTCACGCTGGTTTCCAGAGCGAAGGCGGAAAACGACGTGACGGTGGTTTCCATCTTTGTCAATCCGTTGCAATTCGGCGCCAATGAGGATCTGGCCCGCTATCCGCGCGACCTCGCCCGCGACAGCGCGCTTCTGGAGGAAGCTGGCGTCGACATTCTTTTCGCGCCCGAAGTCTCGGAGATGTATCCGCGTCCAATGGCAACCGTCGTTGACGTGCCGGAACTCGGCAGCCAGCTGGAAGGCGCGGTTCGGCCGGGGCATTTCGCCGGTGTCGCAACCGTGGTGACGAAGCTTTTTAATCTTGTTCAGCCAGATTCGGCTTATTTCGGTGAGAAGGACTATCAGCAGGTAACGTTGATCCGTCGCATGGTCGAG
The DNA here is from genome assembly GCF_055382365.1 of Agrobacterium sp. 5Ca39. Lineage (NCBI taxonomy): Bacteria > Pseudomonadati > Pseudomonadota > Alphaproteobacteria > Hyphomicrobiales > Rhizobiaceae > Agrobacterium > Agrobacterium sp. 5Ca39. The sequence continues at coordinate 1,705,489 of NZ_AP026437.1, forward strand.
GACCTCGCCCAGCCAGTCAGGGTCGTTCCCGTCACAACCGTGCGGGAGCCGGATGGGCTCGCCTGCTCCTCACGCAACGTCTATCTGAGTGACGAGGAACGCGCCGCCGCCGTGATCGTTCCGCGGGCGCTGAACGAGGCGGAACGGCTTTATGACCTGGGATTGGATGACCCCGCCGAGTTCGAATCGGCTCTCGAAACATTTATCGCCGCCGAGCCTTTGGCATGTCCCGACGTCGTTGCGGTACGCGATCCCGATACGCTGGCACCCGTTGCTTCCGTGCAGGCAGGGCCAATATTGGTGGCGCTGTTCGTGCGCCTCGGCAGCACAAGGCTTCTCGACAACCGCGTCATTGGCCGCGAGAGAACAGAGAAAAGGGAGGCAGCCCAATGAGCGCCCATGGAAAACAAAAACGGCTGACGACGGCCTTCATCCGGCAGATGAAGGGCGAGGCGCGCATCGTTTGCCTGACCGCCTATACCACACCGATCGCCCGCCTGCTTGACCCGCATTGCGACCTGCTGCTGGTCGGCGATTCCCTCGGCATGGTGCTCTACGGCATGGATACCACAGTCGGCGTGACGCTGGACATGATGATCGCCCATGGCCGCGCCGTCATGCGCGGCGTCGAACATGCCTGCGTCATTGTTGATCTGCCCTTCGGAACCTATCAGGAATCCAAGGAACAGGCCTTCCGCAACGCGGCGCGGCTGATGCAGGAAACCGGCTGCGACGGCGTGAAGCTGGAGGGAGGCGAGGAAATGGCAGAAACCATCGCCTTCCTGGTAGCCCGCGGCATTCCCGTCTTCGGCCATGTCGGTCTGATGCCGCAGCTTGTTCACACGGCCGGCGGCTTCCGCTCGCTGGGGCATTCTGATGCGGAAACGCAAAAGATCTGGCGTGACGCGATTGCGGTGGATCAGGCGGGCGCCTTCGCCATCGTCGTAGAAGGCACAGTCGAGCCGCTGGCCCGCGAGTTGACGGAAAAACTTGCCGCGCCCACCGTCGGTATCGGCGCATCGCCAGCCTGTGACGGGCAGGTGCTGGTTTCCGACGACATGCTCGGCCTCTTCACCGACTTCAAACCGAAATTCGTCAAGCGTTTCGCCGATCTGGGCCCGACGATCTCCGAAGCGGCGGCGGCCTATGCCGATGAGGTTCGCGCAGGGGCGTTTCCCGGGCCCGAACATACGTTTCAGGTGCGCCGACAATCGCCTTCTGGGACGTCGTGAAGGCGCAGCGGGCGGGGGCGCTTCGTGACCAACACCTTCACCGTCGTCATGCTCGGGCCTCTCCCGAGCATCTATTACCGATCGATTTTATGCAAAGCAGGCAGATCCTCGGCACAATGCCGGGGATGACGTCGAGATAGAGGCAAGGTGTGTAGTCAGCCTCGGCTCCCCCCTGTTCCAACGACACCGAATTTACACAATCCCGCCGCTGCCGCCAACCGAAGCCGGGCGCTTCGCCGCAACCTGCTCGCGATAGCCGCTTGCCCGATAGGCCGCAATCGGATCAATCGCGCCGCCTGCCAGTTGCCGCGCCTGAGCGAGAATCGGTTCGACATCGGTGCGGTAGGCCCGCTTCAGCACATCTGAAGCCATCAATGCATCATTGTCCTGCTGGTAGCCGTCAAGAGCCACACGATCCACCAGCAGCGCCTGCGCATAGGCGCGACGGATTTCGTTGGCGCTGGAGATCAGGCTTTCGATCGGGTCCGTCACATTATGCGACTGATCGATCATGTGGGCGGGATGGAAACCCTTCACCCCGCGGTGTTCGGCGTCGACAAGTTCGTTGAAAACGAGGAACAGGCGGTAAGGGTCGATCGAGCCGGCATCCAGATCGTCATCGCCATATTTGCTGTCGTTGAAGTGGAAACCACCGAGCTTGCCGAACTGTATCAGCCGGGCGACGATCATTTCGATATTGGTGTTGGGCGCATGGTGACCAAGATCAACGAGGCAGAAGGCCTTGTCGCCGAGCGCATTGGCGATGAGATAATTGGTGCCCCAATCCTGCACGACGGTGGAATAAAAGGCCGGCTCATACATCTTGTGTTCGGAAAAGATGCGCCAGTCATCGGGCAGCGCCTTGTAGATGTCGGCCATTGCGGCGAGATAACGCTCGAAACTTCTGGTGAAATTGCTCTGTCCGGGGAAGTTGGAGCCATCACCCACCCACACCGTCAGCGCCTTGGAGCCGATGGCCCTACCGATTTCGATACATTCGAGATTGTGTTCCACCGCCTGCCGGCGTGTGGCGGCGTCGGTGTGGCTGAGCGAGCCGTATTTGTAGGAATGGCTCTGGCCCGGAGCATCCGAAAACGTGTTGGAGTTCATGGCGTCGAAGCCGAGACCCAGCGCATCCGCATGGGCTTTCAGGCGTTTCGGGTCTTCCTTGTCCCACGGAATATGAAGTGAAACATTGGGCGTCGCCCGCGTCAGCTGGTTGATGACGGCGCAGTCATCGAGCTTGTCGAAAATGCCGCGCGGTTCGCCCGCGCCGGGAAAACGGGCAAAACGGGTTCCGCCGGTGCCGACGCCCCAGGAGGGCACGGCAACGAAAAATTCGGCGACCCTGGTTGTGACGGCCTCGATATCGATATTGCGGCGCGCGAGCTGGTTGCCAAGCGCCTGATAATCGTCCTTCAAAGCAGCAGCGCGCTTTTCGTTTTCAGCCGCGATCACATCGGCGGCGATTGTCGTCTCGGTCATCTCTTCCTCCCCGGAATCGGTCCAGTGCATGCTAGTTCATCGCCCCAGCTCCGTTATTCCGGCTCAAGGCCGGAGTGACGGAGGTAAGACGTGGAGAAATTTCTACCGCGTAAAACTCTGCGCATTACCCGCATCGACATTGATGATGTTGCCGGTGGACTTTGCGGAGGCGTCGGACGCCAGGAAGTAGATCGCCTCGGCGATATCTTCCGGAAAGACATTGAGTTTTAGCATGGAGCGCTTGCGGTAATGTTCCTCCAGGTCGGTCACTTCGATCTTGGAAGAGGCCGCGCGCTGCTCGCGCCATTCGCCGCTCCAGATCTTCGAACCGCGCAGCACGGCATCGGGATTGACGGTGTTGACGCGAATGCCGGCCTCCGCCCCCTCAAGCGCAAGGCAACGGGCGAGATGAATTTCTGCCGCCTTCGCGGTGCAATAGGCCGAGGCATTGGGCGAAGAGGCGAGGCCGTTCTTGGAAGCGACAAAAACGACGTTGCCGCCGAGATTCTGGCGCCGCAGCAGCCGGAATGCTTCTCGCGAAACGAGGAAATAGCCTGTCGCGAGAATGTCGATATTCTTGTTCCACATGGCAAGCGTCGTATCTTCCACGGGAGCGGAAGAAGCGATGCCGGCATTGGAAACGAGGATATCCACGCCTCCGAATTCCACACTCGCTTCCGCGAAGGCGGAAATCACTGCATTCTCCTGCGTCACGTCAAGCTTGACGGTACGCACCGCATCCGCGCTATACCGCTTGACGAAATCGCCCTTCGCAGCCTCCAGTGCCGCTTCATCGATATCGGCCAGCACCACACAGGCACCCTCGCCCGCCAGCCGCTCCGCCGTCGCCCGGCCGATACCGCCGGCGCCGCCCGTAACGAAGGCCACGCGGCCCGCAAGGCTCTTCGGCTTCGGCATGCGCTGCAGCTTCGCTTCTTCCAGCAGCCAATATTCGATATCGAAGGCTTCCTGCTCGGGAAGACCCTGATATTCCGACACGGTGGACGCGCCACGCATGACATTAATAGCGTTGACATAAAATTCGCCGGCGATGCGGGCCGTGGCCTTGTCTTTAGCGAAAGACAGCATGCCGACGCCGGGGATGAGGAATATCACCGGGTTCGGATCACGCATTTTTGGCGAATTATCGTGGCGGCAAGCTTCATAATAGCGCGTGTAATCCGCGCGATAGTCCTCCAGCGCCTTGTCTAGGCTGGCCGTCAGCGCATCCACATCTGGATTTGCGGTATCGAGATCAAGGATCAGCGGACGAATTTTCGTGCGCAGGAAATGGTCCGGGCAGGATGTGCCCAGCGCACCGAGCGGTTTCAAATCCTTCGAATTGACGAATTCCAGAACGGCATCCTGATCGTCAAAGTGGCCGAGCTTGCGTTCTTCACGGCCGATGCGGCCACGGATTTCCGGCATCAACCGGGCGGCGATGGCCCGACGTTCGGCAACCGGCAGGCTTTTGGCCACTGCCCCGCCGAAGATCGCCTTGCCTTCGGTCTCTTCCGCAAACCATTCGATGGCCTTGTTGATGATGGCGAGCGTCAGTTCGTAACACGCCTTGGCGTCGTTATCCCATGTGAAGAGGCCGTGGCTTTCCAGCACGACGCCCTTGGCTTTCGGATTGGCCTTGACGAAAGCTTCCAGATCGAGGCCCAGCTGGAAACCGGGGCGACGCCAGGGCAGCCAACCGATGTCGTCGCCGAAAATCTGCTGCGTCAATTCCTTCGAGTTTTTCGAGGCGGCGATAGCGATGATTGCATCGGGATGCATATGGTCGACATGATCATAAGGCACGAAACCGTGCAGCGGCGTATCTATGGAGGCCGCGCGCGGATTGAGGTTGAAGGTGCAGTGCGGCAGGAAGCCGACCATGCGGTCCTCATCCTGAACACCCTTGTAAATGCCTTTCAGCGCTTCCAGCTTGTCGAGATAAAGCGTTGCAAAACCATCGAGCTTGATGGTGCCGACATCGCCGCCGGAGCCTTTCACCCACATGACGCGGACCTTCTCGCCCGTCAGGGGATCGGCTTCAAGCACCTTTGCTGATGTGTTCCCGCCTCCGTAATTGGTGATGCGCTTGTCGGCACCGAGCAGGTTGGAGCGGTAAAGAAGCTTTCCCGGCTCATCGAGCGTCCTGGCATAAGCGTCGTCCCAACGGCTTTCGAGAAGGCGGGATGTTCCCGTCATGTCTTCCTCCCACATGGTCTTCATTCGCGAACCGACACCGGTCCGCCTCCTTTAACGGCAGGTATCGCGCATCCAAAAGCCCAATGTCAATCAAAAACGATCATAAATTTTCATGTTGCAGCGCGATATTGATTAATTTGATCGTTGTTGATTGACAACGTAAAGAGATTGCGAATAATCACGATCAGGAGGACCAAATGCACGAACGCGAACGCCATCGCATCATCTTGAGCGCCATACAGGAAAAACCTGTGGTGACGGTGCAGGATATTGCGGAATTGACGGATGCGTCGGAAGCGACCATTCGGCGGGATATTGCGTCCCTGCACGTGCAGGGCAAGTTGCGGCGCGTGCGCGGCGGTGCGGAAGCGGTGCATCCGCCGCAGCTCGGCAATCTGGCCGCGCGGCCATTCCGCGTGTCCGAATCAGTCAACATCGACAAGAAACGCGCAATTGCGCGCAAGGCGGTCGATCTCTGCAATGATGGCGATGCGATCATCCTGAATGGCGGCACCACGACATTCCAGATGGTGCATTACATGGCGGCGCGCCGCCTGCAGGTGATGACCAATTCTTTCGCCATCGCCGAGCATCTGGTGAAGCATTCCAAATGCAATGTCAGCGTGCCGGGTGGCGCGATCTATCGTGACCAGAGCCTGATCCTGTCACCCTTCGAGAATGACGCAATCCGCAACTTCTATGCACGGCGGATTTTTCTCGGGGCGCAGGGCGTGGGTGCGCTCGGCATCATGGAATCCGACGCGCTGGTCATACAGAGCGAGCAGAAGCTGATGCGGCAGGCGGAAGAGCTGATCGTGATGGTCGATTCCTCGAAATTCAGGAAACGGTCCAGCCTCATTCTCTGCCCGCTCGAGAACGTCTCGACCATCATCACCGATGACGGGATTTCTGACGAGGCGGCAAGGATGGTGGAAGATGCCGGGGTAGAGCTGCTGATCGCCGGCGCCGTGGCGGACGCGAAAACGGCCGGTCCGCCGGATGAGGAGAATTCTTCGTCGGTCGCTTGAGGAGCGCCGGCAGGGAAGTTGCAAGGTTCAAAAACGGGAGGAAAAGGGACATGAAACTTACACGCAGAACATTGACGAGCGTACTCGCGCTCGGCGCGGCACTCTCCGTCGCCGGACTCGGCGGCGTTGCACAGGCCGCCGACGTGAAGATCGCGCTGGTGGTGAAATCGCTTGGCAACGGCTTTTTCGAAGCCGCCAACAAGGGCGCACAGGAGGCCGCAAAGGACCTCGGCGGAGTCGAGATCATCTATACCGGCCCGACCAGCACAACGGCGGAAGGCCAGATCGAAGTCATCAATTCGCTGATCGCGCAGGGCGTCGACGCCATCGCCATTTCCGCCAACGATCCCGACGCCGTGGTTCCGGCGCTGAAGAAGGCGGCGCAGCGCGGCATCAAGGTGATTTCCTGGGATTCCGGCGTTGCGCCCGAAGGACGCATTCTTCAGCTCAACCCCTCGTCCAACGCGCTGATCGGCAAAATGTGCCTGCAGCTCGCAGCATCGCATCTGGAAGGCGGCAAGGGCGATTTCGCCATTCTTTCGGCTACCACCACGTCCACGAACCAGAACATCTGGATCGATGAGATGAAGAAGCAGCTGAAGGACTTCCCCGGCCTCAACCTCGTCACGACGGTCTATGGCGACGACCTCGCCGACAAGAGCTACCGCGAAGCTCAGGGCCTTCTCTCCTCGCAGCCGAATGTGAAGGTCATCGTCGCGCCAACGACGGTCGGCGTTCTCGCCGCTTCGCAGGCCGTGAAGGATGCCGGCAAGATCGGTCAGGTCTATGTCACCGGTCTTGGCCTGCCTTCCGAAATGGCCGGCGCCATCAAGTCGGGTGCAACCAAGGAATTCGCCATCTGGAACCCCATCGACCTCGGCTATTCCGCCACCCAGATCGCCTATCGCCTCGTGAAGGGCGAAACCGACGGCAAGCCGGGTTCGGAAATTGAAGCCGGCCGTATGGGCAAGATCAAGGTTGGCGAAAACAGCGAAGCGGCGATGGCTGATCCGTTCGTTTATGACGCGAAGAATATCGATCAGTTTTCGAAGATTTTTTAATCTGAGAAGTTGCTGACCGCGGGCGGAGGGTTACCCCCCTCTGCCCTGTCGGGCATCTCCCCCTCAAGGGGGGAGATCGATATGCCGCACCCGCTCGATTCATAACGCGGGGTGCTATCCGCTTGCCGATCTCCCCCCTTGAGGGGGAGATGCCCGGCAGGGCAGAGGGGGGGGGGCCCCAATCACTTCACTCAAAACCGACCGGTAAGACCTGACGATGCGCGCTGAAACCCAAATCCTAAACGCTGCAGAAGCCCCCAGCCCCACGCCCATTCTGGAAATGCGCGGCATCAGCCAGATATTCCCTGGCGTGAAAGCGCTTGATAGCGTCGATATCGCGCTATACCCTGGCAAGGTTACCGCGCTGATCGGCGAGAACGGCGCGGGCAAATCCACGCTCGTCAAGATCCTCACCGGCATCTATCGCCCGAACGAAGGCGAAATCCTGCTGGATGGCAAGACTGTCCACTTCCACAGCGCACAGGATGCCATCGATGCAGGCGTCACTGCCATTCATCAGGAAACCGTGCTGTTCGATGAGCTTTCCGTCGGTGAAAACATCTTTCTCGGTCATGCCCCGAAGGGCCGTTTCGGCCTGATCGACTGGAAGACCATCAATACGCGTGCCAGAATTCTGCTTGAACAGCTCGAAAGCGCCATCGATCCGACGATCCGGCTGAAAGACCTGTCGATCGCACAGCGCCACCTCGTCGCCATTGCCCGCGCCCTGTCGGTCGAGGCGCGCATCGTCATCATGGACGAACCGACCGCCGCCCTTTCGCGCAAGGAAATCGATGATCTCTTCCGCATCGTCGAAAACCTGAAGCGGCAGGGCAAGGCTATTCTCTTCATCAGCCACAAATTCGATGAGGTCTATGAGATTGCGGAAAACTATGCCGTCTTCCGGGACGGCAGGATGGTGGGCGCCGGCACGCTCACGACCACCCCGCAGGATGAAATCGTTCGGCTGATGGTTGGCCGTGATGTAACGAATGCCTTTCCAAAGCAGGCTGTTACGCTGGGTCCCACGGTTCTTTCAGTCCGCGATTACTCTCATCAGACCGAGTTTCGCGATATCTCTCTCGAGTTACGCAAGGGCGAAATTCTTGGCCTTTACGGGCTGATCGGCGCCGGGCGTTCGGAGCTTTGCCAGTCGCTGTTCGGCATCACCCGCCCGGCATCGGGTGAAGTGATGTTGAACGGCCAACCCATCACAATCCGCTCGCCGGAAGATGCCATCCGCGCCGGTATCGTCTACGTGCCGGAGGAGCGCGGCCGCCACGGTCTGGCGCTAGACATGCCGATCTACCAGAACATGTCGCTGCCTTCACTCACACGCACCTCGCGCAAGGGCTTTCTGGCCGCCGCCAACGAATTCGCGCTTGCGCGCAAATATGCCTCGCGGCTCGATCTGCGCGCCGCCGCCCTTTCGGTGCCGGTCGGTACACTTTCAGGCGGCAACCAGCAGAAGGTGGTGATCGGCAAATGGCTCGCCACCCAGCCAAAGGTCATCATCCTCGATGAGCCGACAAAGGGCATCGATATCGGCTCCAAGGCAGCGGTGCACGGCTTCATCAGCGAGCTCGCGGCCGAAGGCCTGTCGATCATCATGATCTCGTCCGAACTTCCCGAAATCCTCGGCATGTCCGACCGCGCCATCGTCATGCGCGAAGGCCTGATGGCGGGCCAGTTCGAACGCGCCGATTTTTCCCCGGAAAAGCTGGTGCGCGCCGCCACCGGCAATGCCTGAGAGGGGCTAACATGCAACGTCTACTCAAAAACCGCGAATGGCTGCTGGCGGGTATCATCATCGTCATGATCGCCGGTTTTGCGATGCGCGCCCCCGGCTTCGGCCGGCCCGGCAATCTCGTCAACATCTTCAACGATACCTCCATTCTCATCATTCTGGCGCTGGGCCAGATGGCGGTCATCCTTACAAAATCCATCGACCTCTCGGTCGCAGCCAATCTTGCCTTTACCGGTATGGCGGTGGCGATGACCAACGCTGCCTTTCCGGGCATTCCGCTGCCGCTTCTTATCGTCATGGCTGTCGGCATCGGCGCGTTTCTCGGCTCGCTCAACGGCGTTCTGGTCTGGTGGCTCGGCATTCCGCCCATCGTCGTCACGCTTGGTACACTCACCATCTATCGCGGCATGGCCTTCGTGCTTTCGGGCGGCGGCTGGGTGAATGCGCACCAGCTATCCCCCACTTTCCTCAACGTGCCGCGCACCATGATTCTCGGCATGCCGGTCCTTTCCTGGGTGGCGATCCTCATCATCGCCGGCGCCTGGCTGGTGCTCGGCCGGACTTCCTTCGGCCGCTCCGCTTATGCCTCGGGCGGCAATCCGAGTGCAGCCGTTTATACGGGCATCGATGTCGGCCGCACGCGCTTCTTCGCCTTCGTGCTCTCGGGCGCGCTCGCCGGTCTCGCCAGCTATCTCTGGGTGTCGCGTTACGCGGTTGCCTATGTCGACATCGCCGCCGGCTTCGAACTGGACAGCGTGGCGGCAAATGTGATCGGCGGCATCTCGATTGCGGGCGGCATCGGTTCGGTGGCGGGTGCCGTGCTCGGCGCGCTGTTCCTCGGCGTCATCAAGAACGCGCTCCCCGTCATTGGCATCTCGCCCTTCGCGCAGATGGCGATATCAGGCGTCGTCATCGTGCTCGCCGTCGTCTTCAACGCCCGCGCTGAGGCTAGAAAAGGCCGCATCATCCTGCGCGACCGGGCCGCAGGTGATCAGCCCACGGAGGCCGCAGCATGAGCACGCCATCCCATTCAACACAAAGCCCGCGCATCATTCCAGACAAGCTGGGAACACCTCTACGTCGCATCATGGGCAGCTGGGAAGTGCTGCTGCTCGGCGTCGCGATCCTGATCTTCATCGCAAATTCGCTGGCCTCGCCCTATTTCCTCAATGCCTGGAACCTGTCTGATGCGACCTTCAATTTCACGGAAAAGGCCATCATCGCATTTGCCATGGCGCTGCTGATCATCGCCGGTGAGATCGATCTCTCGGTCGCCGCCATCATCGCGCTCGCGTCCACCGCCATGGGCGCTGCGGCGCAGATGGGCGCCGGCACGCCGGGCCTTGTTGCGATCGGCATCGGCACCGGGCTTTTGTGCGGCGCCTTCAACGGTTTCCTGGTCGCCGGGCTGAAACTGCCGTCCATCGTCGTCACCATCGGTACCATGAGCCTGTTTCGCGGCATTTCCTACATGGTGCTGGGTGATCAGGCCTATGGCAAATACCCCGCCGATTTCGCCTATTTCGGTCAGGGTTACGTCTTCTGGGTGATTTCGTTCGAATTCGTCCTGTTTATCGCCATGGCCATTCTCTTCGCCGTTCTGCTGCATGCCACCAATTTTGGCCGGCAGGTCTATGTGATCGGCAACAACCCGTTCGCCGCCCGTTTCTCCGGCATCCCCGTCGAGCGGGTGAAGTTCATCCTCTTCCTGCTCACGGGCCTGATGAGCGGCATTGCCGCCGTCTGCCTCACCTCGCGGCTCGGTTCGACGCGGCCGTCGATTGCTCAGGGCTGGGAGCTGGAGGTCGTCACGATGGTTGTGCTGGGCGGCGTGTCGATCCTCGGTGGCTCCGGCACCATCGCAGGCGTCGTCATCGCAGCCTTCGTCATGGGCCTCGTCACCTTCGGGCTTGGTCTTTTAAATGTGCCCGGCATCGTCATGTCGATCTTCGTCGGCCTGCTGCTGATCATCACCATCGCCATCCCCATCGTTGTCCGCCGCCTTCGGTCCATGAGAAGCTGAGCCATGACGGAACTCGAAAAATACGCCTTCAAGATGAAACTCTTTCCGGGAAAAGAGGCCGAATATAAAAAGCGCCATGACGAGATATGGCCGGAACTGGTGACACTGCTGCACGAGGCAGGGGTGAGTGACTATTCCATTCATCTCGACCCGGAAACCAACATCCTTTTCGGCGTGCTGACGCGCCCGAAGACCCATCGCATGGCGGCTCTGCCAGAGCATCCCGTGATGAAAAAGTGGTGGGCCCACATGGCCGATATCATGGAGAGCAATCCCGATAATTCGCCGGTCGCAAAAGATCTGGTGACGGTGTTCCGTCTGCCATGAGCAAGAGCACCAGACCGGACCGCGTCGCGGTCATCGATATCGGCAAGACCAACGCCAAGGTCGTCGTCATCGACACCGGCAGCGGCGAGGAGATTGCCAGCAAAAAACAGGCGAACCCCGTCCTCCGCGATGGAATTTATCCGCATTACGATGTGGAGATGCTCTGGCGCTTCATTCTCTCCACGCTTCAGCGTTTCGGCCAGAAGCCCGGCTTCGATGCGATTTCCATCACGACCCATGGCGCTTCGGCAGCACTTCTCGATGGGAACGGCGACCTCGTCATGCCCATGCTCGATTATGAACACAGCTATTCCGCAGCCATTGAGGAAGCCTATCGCAACATCCGGCCCGATTTTGCCGAGACCGGTTCACCACAGCTTCCCGCCGGGCTGAACCTTGGCGCGCAAATCCATTTCCAGAAGACGGCCTTTCCGAACGATTTCGCCAGGGTGCGCAGCATCGTTACATATCCACAATATTGGGCGGGACGTCTGACCGGCATTCGGGCCACGGAAACGACCTCGCTCGGCTGTCATACCGATCTCTGGAACCCGCGCCGGAAGAGCTTCTCCTCGCTCGTCGAGCGTCTCGGTATCGAGACGTTAATGGCGCCGGTCCGCTCCGCTTTCGATGTCCTGGGTACAATCCACCAATCACTGGCACTCGAAACCGGCCTTTCGCCGCATATGCCGGTCTATTGTGGAATCCACGATTCCAACGCCTCGCTCCTGCCGCATCTTCTGCGCCGCGACGGTGATTTTTCGGTCGTCTCCACCGGCACCTGGGTGGTGAATTTCGCCATTGGCGGCGCGGCGGGTGCGCTCGATCCCATCCGCGACACACTCCTGAATGTCGATGCTTTCGGCCGTCCCGTTCCCTCCTCTCGCTTCATGGGCGGCAGGGAATATGAAATGCTGGCACAGCAATTCGGAGAAGCGAAAGACGAAGCAATAGACGCAGCTCTCGGCGGCGTTGTGGCCAGGGGCATGATGCTGCTGCCGAGTGTTGTCAGCGGCTCCGGCCCGTTTCCGGACAAGACGGCGCAGTGGCTCAGCGATAAAAACGCCACCGCTGCAGAGCGACACGCGGCGACATCGCTTTACCTGGCGTTGATGACGGAATTCAGCCTTTCGCTCATCGGGCGGAAAGGTCCCATCCTTGTCGAAGGCCCTTTCGCCAGCAACGCCCTTTATCTGAAGGCGCTGGCCGGCTTTGCAGAGACGGACGTAACGGCGGTCGAAGGATCAACCGGCACCAGCGCGGGCGCGGCCCTGCTCACCGGCATCAAACCGCTTGCCGGTCGAGAGCGCCATTTCACGCCGCACGACATTCCCGGTCTCACGTCTTACCGCAATGTCTGGCGAGGCCGCCTCGCCTGATGCGAAACGCAAAATGCGGCCGAATGATCGGCCGCATTCTGATGTCGCAAAAGTATCAGCCCTTGATGAAGGCCAGGACATCGGCGTTCAGCACATCGGCATTGACGGTGAGCATGCCATGCGAGAAGCCGGGATAGGTCTTCAGCGTGCCGTTTTTCAGCAGCTTCACCGACTTGTGAGCGGAGTCGGCGATCGGAACGATCTGGTCGTCTTCACCGTGCAGAACAAGCGTCGGAACGCTGATATTCTTCAGGTCCTCGGTCTGGTCGGTTTCCGAGAAGGCCTTGATGCCATCGTAATGGGCCTTTGCACCACCCATCATGCCCTGACGCCACCAGTTCTGGATCACGCCTTCATGCACGGTCGCGCCGTCGCGGTTGAAACCATAGAACGGGCCTGCCGGCACGTCGCGGAAGAACTGCGCACGGTTTGCGGCAAGCGCTGAGCGGAAGCCGTCGAAAACCTCCATCGGAAGGCCTTCCGGATTGGCTTCGGTCTTGACCATGATCGGCGGTACGGCGGAAACGAGAACGGCCTTGGCAACACGGCCGGCGGGCTCGCCATGCTTTGCGACGTAACGGGCAACTTCGCCGCCGCCGGTGGAATGGCCGATATGGACGGCATTCTTCAGATCGAGCGCTTCGACGACCGCAAAGGCGTCGGCGGCGTAGTGGTCCATGTCGTGACCATCGGCAACCTGGGTGGAACGGCCGTGACCACGGCGGTCATGGGCGACAACGCGAAAACCCTTGGAAACGAAGAACAGCATCTGCGCATCCCAGTCATCGGACGAGAGCGGCCAGCCGTGGTGGAAAACGATCGGCTGGGCATCCTTCGGGCCCCAGTCCTTGTAGAAGATTTCGGTTCCGTCTGTCGTCTTAACAAAGCCCATGATCGTTTCTCCTTCGGTTGCGTTGGAATCTCAGGTGCATCCTGTTGTGCGCCGGTTTGATGGAGGGATAATGACGCAGGAAAATGGCTTCAACAATTACAATAATAATTCGGAATGAATTGCATTTTTCGCAATAATAATAGAGCTGCCCGCTGCCAGATGAATTGCGGCACGGGCACTAAACGGCATGAAGCGCCAAAGGTTGCGCCAGATGGCGCAAGCGGTTGGTAAATGATTGCGCGCAGAACGCTTAGCGCCTGCCCGCAGCTTGAAACAAACTCCCCAACGTCGCCCTTGGCTTGAGATGCCCGGCTTTCAATCCACCTCGGGATCGTATTCCCTCGGGCTGTCATCCCGGGAAAACAGCACGCAAGGACCGCGAGAGCCGCGCGGATCATAGGCATAACCCTTGGCGGTGAGTGCCTGCATGATGTCGCGGACGCCGGCGAGACCGTAGAGGTGGTCGTGCAGCTCGACGAATATCCGCTCCACGCCGCTCAGGTCGGCCCTGCCTAGCAGATCGCGTTCCGCACCCTCGATATCCATGACGAGCGCTGTGATGCCGCGGCTCGCGATGAATTCATCGATGTTGGCGGAGGAGATTTCGATGCGTTTTTCATAGGGACCCTGATTTTCGTCCATGGACGACATCCAGAGATCCCTGCGAACGTAAAAAGAATAGGAGCTTGGCTCGTCGGCGGTGAGAAGCCCCTGCGAAAACACGACGTTACCCCGGCAATTGGCCTTGATCACCCGCTCGGCCAGCGCCGCAGTCGCGGGGTTGGCCTCGAAAGCCCATACGGAAACATCCTTGATCCCTGCAATGATCGACGTGATGATCCCGATACCGGAACCCAGCTCCAGCACCCGATCACCGGGCTTGATGGCTTTCAGGACGCTGCGAGCCTCCTTCGCCTCGTAGCTGCCGTCGGTCAGCGCCTGCCAGATGACGGGCGACACCTCATCGGAAGAAAGAGGCAGGGCAACTCCATGCACGTCCAGTATTTCCATGTCTCAAGCCTTTTCGCAAAATCCGGTCGTCTCGCCGCAACGGTCCCGTATCAACCGAAAATGCTCTACAGCATCGTTGCGGTAACCGGTATGGGTTTTCGCGAGCGACGGTATCACTTGGTAAAAATTTCAATGGCCGCCAGGACAGGCGCGTCTCAGGCAGAGCTCCAGGCGACGAGTTCCTTGGCCGGCAGCGGCCTGCTGATCAGATATCCCTGAACCTGGTCGCATCCCAGACGCCTGACGCATTCATATTGCTCTTCCGTCTCGATACCTTCCGCAATCGTCGTCATTCGCAAACTGCGGCCAACGCCGACCACGAATTCCACGATCGCCAGCGCATCCCGGTCGCTGGTGATATCGCGCAGAAAGGATCGGTCGATCTTGATCTTGTCGAAGGGGACGCCGCGCAGATTGGCGAGCGATGAATAGCCAGTGCCGAAATCATCCATGGCGATCTTGATGCCGACTGCCTTCAACCGCGACAGCGTGTTGATCGTCTGGTCGCTCTTGTTGAGCAGGATCGATTCGGTGATCTCAAGTTCGAGCCGGCTTGGTTCCAGTCCGCTTTTTTCAAGCGCGCCCATGACGTTTTGAATAAGGTTGGTACTGTGGAACTGAACGGGTGACAGATTGACGGCGACCTTCATGTCCTCGTCCCAGCCCATCGCCTCGCGGCAGGCGGTTTCCATCACCCACTTTCCGAGCGAATGGATGAGACCGGTTCTTTCCGCGACGGGAATGAACACACTGGGGGGCACATCGCCGCGCACCGGATGTTTCCAGCGAAGCAACGCCTCGAAGCCGCAAAGCTTGCGCGTCTGCGTCGCCACCTGCGGCTGGTAATAAACTTCCATCTCGTCGTTCTGCAGTGCCGTCTGCAGATCGGCTTCGAAGGATTTCTTCTCGGTCAGCTGCTTCTGCATCCGAACCTTGAAAACGCTCGCACGGCCTGGACCGATGGCTTTCGCCTCGTAAAGCGCCAGATCCGCCCGCTTGAACAATTCATCCGCATCCACTGCACCGTGCGATATGGCGATGCCGATGCAGGTGCCGATTTTGACCTCCTGCTCACCCAGCTGATAGGTGCGGCTGATCTGATCGATGAGCTTGGTGGCAAGACGGCGCGCGGCGTCCTCATTCAGATCGTCGGAGACAACCGCGAACTCATCGCCTCCAAGGCGGCAAACCATGTCATAATCGCCGCCGATGGCCGAGAGGCGCTGCGCCACGGCCTGAAGCAGCGCATCGCCTGCATCGTGGCCGAGCGTGTCGTTGACATCCTTGAACCCGTCGAGATCGAGCAACAATATGGCTGTCGTACCGGTGCCACCGAAGGATCGGCGCAGCCGCTCGATCAGTTCCTGCCGGAACAGCGCCCGGTTCGGCAGGCCCGTCAGCGCATCGTGATAGGCATCATGCTCCAGACGGACATTCTTTGCCTGCAACTCCAGCGTCGCGGCGCGCAGATCGTCCGTCAGCCCGCGCATGCTTTTCTGCGCGCGGTTCAGGAGATCGTTCTGGCGAAGCAGCAATATGACAAGCGCGATGCCGCAGAGGATGAGACCGCCAGCCAGCGCCGTATAGACGATGTGGAGCTTGCGGACATCCTCATGGGCGGTATCGATCAGATTCACATCATACGCGACGGAAGACGACGCGAGCGTCGTCATCGGCGCATCCAGCGCGCTCATGGCGGCAAGAAGATCGGGCACATCGCTCGAATTCAAGCTGTTTATCTGCTGTTCGAGACGCGCCAGAACGGCGTCAAGGCGGGTTACCAGATCCCGCCATTGCTGCTTTTCATTGATGAAAGCGCCGAGGTTGCCCTGCTTCAACAGCTCCAGGCGACTGAGCATGATATCCAGACGCAGCTGCAATTCATCCCGGTCAACCCTGCCGGGATTAAGCGCGAACACGGCGAGTTTATTCTGGAGGCGCAGATATTCGGCTACGGTCTGGCTGACGGCCCATGAGTCATTATAGCGGGCGAACTTCTGCAGAGCGGTCTGCCGCTCGGCAATGACGAAAGCGATATAGCCCGTTGCCAGGACGAAGCAACAGATGATCACCGCCACAAGTTTTCGCAAACGGCACCTTTATTCCACTATCAGTTTGGCAACTTGCCATGCGGACCGCGAATAATAAGTCTGCTTCTGCAGTTCCGGGTCGCTGTCATAGGGATAGATGACAAACAACGGGCCCTTTTCGCGTACTGTCATATAATTGCCATCCAGTTTAATGGCGAGGATAACATTGAATTTCTTAAAGTCTTCAACCGGTATCGTGCTCACATAATCGTTGAGAGCCACCGCCGTGACACTGGTGCCCTTTGCGCCGACGACATCCATCAGCTTGGCAAGCGACACACCGTCAAAACGGACACGGCCGTCGTGCCACGGTGTCGTCGTCTCCACGGTGTCCATGCCGAGCGCTTCCAGCATGTCGCGGTCAAATTCCGCAGCTCCATCGGTATTAGTGTTGGTGATGTTGCCGGATATGGTTAATATCGGCTTGCCCTGCGGCTTGGCTATGTTTCCCGCCTCGGCACAGGAAAGCCACACGAGCGACATGAACGCACTGAGAAGTACCCGGGCGAAATTCATAATTTTTCTCCATCGATAACGTTCAGGTCGAGGGTTTTCGCCAACCCTGGAAGGTCAAGGGAACCGCCAACAGCATATATATCAGGAACCGATGTTATATCCTCACTGAGATTTTATCCGTATTTTCTCTAGGTATTGAGTAAACCCTTTGGATAATTTTTCCGTCTTATTGTACTTTTTGACGTTGCGCGCCCTGTTATGACGCAACCGGTAACGCCGCGCACCGCCCGCCCCCGATCCGTCCAGCGTGACCACGGCCGAATTGTGGCCGAATTTCCACCGTTTCCTTACGAAGCAACGTGATTCGCGCCCGCCGTTGCCGCCGGAAATCGGCATCGACATCCATGACGGCACAAACGGCGAATGATGGTTCCGCGTCACATAAAAATCATGGCATTACCTCGGGCAAGCGGTTGAAACATACCGCCCGGAACTTAATATAAGCACTGTCGTTTCCGTTTCCGGCAGTCCACGACCTCCGCCGGAAAAGCCCAGACACCTGTTCCACGCTGCGAAAGCTGCGACGCCGGATTTCGTCCGGCCAGGAAAATTCTGTTCACCTCTCCGGGCCGGGCGGCATCCGCCGTATCGGCCGCATCATGAAGGTAGCCCCTATGCACACCTATCCCGACATCAAACTTCTCATTGGTGGCGAATGGCGCGATGCCGTTTCCGGCAAGACAATCGCCGTCTCCGATCCGGCGACGGACGAAATCATCGGCGCGATTGCGCATGCCGAGAAGGAAGACCTCGATCTGGCGCTCGCCGCCGCCGAGCGGGGTTTCAAGGTGTGGCGCGACACCTCGCCTTTTGAGCGCTCCAAGATCATGCGCAGGGCGGCCGACATATTGCGCGAGCGCAAGGACAAGATCGCCTACATCATGACCCGCGAACAGGGCAAGCCGCTGGCGCAGTCCGCCACTGAAATCATGGGTGCAGCCGACACCATCGACTGGTTCGCAGAAGAGGCGCGCCGCACCTATGGGCAGGTCATCCCGGCGCGGGCAACCGGTGTCTCACAGCTTGCCATCAAGCTGCCGGTCGGACCTGTTGCAGCGTTTACGCCATGGAACTTCCCGATCAACCAGATCGTCCGCAAGCTTTCCGCCGCGCTTGCAACCGGCTGCTCCATCATCGTCAAGGCGCCGGAAGAGACGCCGGCGTCGCCTGCCGAACTCATCCGCGCTTTTGTTGATGCGGGCGTTCCGGCGGGCGTCGTCGGCCTCGTCTATGGCGTACCGTCAGAGATTTCGGAATATCTCATTCCGCATCCGGTCATTCGCAAGATATCCTTCACAGGCTCCACGCCCGTTGGCAAACATCTGGCTGCACTGGCCGGCAGGCACATGAAGCGCGCAACGATGGAACTGGGCGGCCATGCGCCTGTCATGATCTTCGACGACGCCGATATCGACAAGGCCATCGAAGTCACCTCGCTTGCCAAGTTCCGCAATGCCGGCCAGGTCTGTGTCGCCCCTACCCGCTTCCTTGTGCAGGACGGTGTGGCCGATCGGTTCCTTGAAGGTTTTGTGGAAGCAACCAAGGCGATCAAGGTGGGCAATGGCCTGGAAGATGGTGTCGTGATGGGCCCGCTCGCCAATGAGCGTCGCATCCCGGCGCTGGAAGGCCTCATCAACGACGCCGTTTCGCATGGCGGTGAATTGAAGACCGGCGGCCGCCGCATCGGTAACAAGGGCAATTTCTTCGAGCCGACGGTTATCGCCAATGTGCCGACATCAGCCAAGATCATGAATGACGAGCCCTTCGGCCCGGTCGCCATTATCAACCGGTTCTCAAGCTTCGATGACGCCATCACCGAGGCGAACCGCCTGCCCTTCGGCCTTGCATCCTATGCCTTCACCGGTTCGGTCAAGACCGCGCACGCGCTTGGCCAACAGGTCGAGGCCGGCATGCTGACCATCAACCACAACGGCCTTGCTCTTCCCGAAGTCCCCTTTGGCGGCATCAAGGACTCCGGTTATGGCACGGAAGGTGGCTCCGAAGCGGTCCAGGCCTATCTGGAGACGAAGTTCGTCAGCCAGATGAGCTGATTTTCGCAGAAAATTCTTCTCCCGCCGCGGAGAAGGTGGCCCGAAGTGCCGGATGAGGGGGCAAGCTCGCGACTTTTCGCTAACCTTGCCCTCTCATCCCGCTACCGCGAACTTCTCCCCCGGACGGGGAGGAGACGTTTGTGGCACGCGCTCGGTCCGTCAGCAGTATTCGAAAGCGACTCAGTCTTCCCTTGCCTCGGATCTCCTCATGCCTTAAAAGAACAAAAAGTGAACTTTGGGGACATTATGAGCGACACGGCGGCACCGGCACTGAAGGAAATCTTCAACCACGAGAAACTGCAGCATATCGCCGATCAGACCAGGGCCGTCCATCCGCCCTTTGACGTTTCCGCCTTCATGGCGCTCGCCACCGAAAACCTTGAAGCGCTGGGCATCATGCAGCGCATGCGGCAGGTGGCAACAAGCCTGCATGCGACGCTTCCCGGCGACTATGCCCGCAACATCGAAATCCTCACAGCCGCAGCGCCTGGCATCGGCAACGGTTTCGCTTCGATTTCGCTTCCGGAGTATGTCGCGCTTTACGGCCTCGATGATTTCGATCTTTCCATGGACGCGCTGCAATATTTCACCCGCTTTGGCTCCTCGGAATTCGCCATCCGGCATTTTCTGCAAAAGGACCTGACCGCCACCCTTGCCGTGATGGAAACTTGGTCACGGCACGAAAATGAGCATGTGCGGCGGCTTGCAAGCGAAGGCTGCCGGCCTCGCCTGCCATGGTCATTCCAGCTCAAGCCCCTGATCGATGATCCCTCGCCGGTTACCGCGATCCTCGACACCATGAAAGCAGACCAGGCGCTTTATGTGCGCAAATCCGTCGCCAACCACCTGAACGACATCACCAAGGATAATCCCGCTTTTGTGCTGGCGCTCATCGATGGATGGCCGAAGGACAACCCGCATACACGCTGGATCATGCGGCAGGCCTTGCGCACGCTGATCAAGAAGGGCGACACCGCAGCGCTTGCCCATCTCGGGGCGCATGAGGAGGCGCAGATTACACTTGCGGCGTTCGAGGTGTTGCCGGCAAAAGTCGCTCTCGGCAATCCGGTGCGGATTTCCGCCTCTTTCACTTCGACGGCGAAGAGCCGGCAAAAGCTGGTGATCGATTACGCCGTGCATTATGTGAAGAAGAGCGGCGATGCCTCCGCAAAGGTCTTCAAGTGGAAGGAAGTCGAGCTTCCGCCCGGCGAGACATGTAAATTGTCAATCAGCCGAGCCATACGTGATTTTACGACCCGCAAACACTATCCCGGTGTCCACCGGGTCGACCTTGTGATCAACGGCAGGCTGATAGCCGAAAGCGCATTCGAACTTCTGTTTTAAGCGGGCAAAGGCCCTTGGCGCCTTACGGCGCCGGGAAAATCTTCGCCCGGCGAATGATGACGGAACCGCGATCTCCGGCGGCGACGTCGTTTTCGGGCGGCACGTCGAATTCCAGAATATCGCCGCCGTCGGTACTGGCGATCACCCGGCGCTCACCGGCGCGGTCAAGGACGCGCTCCACGGACGCCGGTATGCCGTCATGCAGGTCTTCCCACTCCAGATCGCTGGGACGCGCGTAAATATCAACCGCGCCATCGCCCTGAGCATAGGAGAAGGGCAGTTCATTCTCACCCACATACACCTTTCCGCCGCGCGCCACACCGGCAACCCGGTTGGCGTCGCCCAGAAAGCGCATGACGAAGGCACTGTTCGGCTGGCGGCAGACCTCCTTCGGCGTGCCCAGCTGCACGATTTCGCCCTGATTGAGAATGACGACCCGGTCGGCCAGATCGAGCGCCTCTTCCTGGTCATGCGTCACGAAAATCGTCGTGATGCCGAGCGAATCGTGGATCTCGCGCAGCCAGCGGCGCAGGTCGCGACGCACATTGGCGTCCAGCGCTCCGAAAGGCTCATCCAGCAATAGCACCTTGGGATCGACCGAAAGCGCCCGCGCCAGCGCCACGCGCTGCCGTTGGCCGCCGGAAATCTGCGCGGGAAAACGGTCGCCCAGGCCATCGAGCTTCACCAGTCGCAGCAATTCTTCGACGCGCGCGGCGATAGCCGCCCTGTCCCGGTTCACCTTAGAGACCTTCATGCCGAAGGCGATGTTTTCGTTCAGCGTCATATGCGGAAACAGCGCATAATGCTGGAACACAAATCCGACACCGCGGTCACGCACCGGAATATTGGTGGCATCCTCCTCCCCGAAGAAAATCTGGCCGCCATCGCTATATTCGAGGCCGGCGACCATGCGCAAAATCGTGGTCTTGCCGGAGCCCGACGGACCGAGCAGCGCCAGAAGCTCGCCGCTTTCGATATCAAGCGAAACATCGCGCACGGCACGGAACGTATCAAAGGTCTTCACCACATTTTCGAGGCGGATTTTCATGGGAATCAGGTCTCCGTGGCGATGGCGGCATCGGCGTTGGTCTTTTTACGCCCGCGCCCTGCGCCGCGCCGTTCCAGCGCCACCTTGGCGATGATGGTGACGACGGCGAGGGTCGCGAGGATCGACGCCGCGGCGAAAGCGCCAGCCGTCTGGTAATCGTGATAAAGCAGCTCGATATGCAGCGGCAGCGTATTGGTCTGACCGCGAATATTGCCTGACACGACCGATACGGCGCCAAATTCCCCCATTACGCGGGCGTTGCACAGCACGACACCATAAAGCAGCGCCCATTTGATGTTCGGCAAGGTCACCGAAAAGAAGGTTCGCCAGCCGGATGCGCCAAGCGAGGTCGCCGCCTCCTCGAGATCACGACCCTGCGCCTGCATGAGCGGAATGAGTTCACGCGCCACGAAAGGTGCCGTCACGAACATTGAGGCGATAACGATGCCAGGAAGCGCAAACAATATCTTGATATCATGCGCGTCGAGGAACGGCCCGAACAGGCCCTGCAAACCATATACGAAGAGATATGCGACACCGGCAACGATCGGTGAAATCGAGAAAGGTATCTCGATCAGCACCAGCAGGAAGCGCCGGCCCGGGAAATCGAACTTGGTGATGGACCATGCCGCTGCAACACCGAAGGCCGTATTGACCGGCACGGCGATCAGTGCGGTCAGCACCGTCAGCATAATGGCGTGACGAGTATCCGGATGGGTGATGGTGGCCGAATAGGCCTTCCAGCCCTGCGAGAACGCTTCGACACCGATGATGACGAGCGGTGCCACAACGAGAAGCGTGCCGATGATGAGCACGAAGGCGATCAGGCTGCGGCGCACAAGAGGTGCATCGCCGACACGGGGCGGTTTGCGATGTGAGGAAACGCCGCTCATCTTCTCAGCCCCTCGCCGTATATCGAAGCGCGCGCGCCTGCAGATAATTGGTCACCGCCAGCATCACGAAGGCGGTGATAAGCAACACGGAGGCGATGGCCGCTGCCGCCTGATAATCATATTCCTCGAGCCGGATGAAGATCAGCAGGGCGGTGATTTCCGTCGAGAACGGCTGATTGCCGGCGATGAAGATGATTGCCCCGAATTCACCCAGGCTGCGGGCGAAAGAGAGCGAGAGACCGGCGAGCAGAGCCGGAGTCAGGAGCGGCAGGATGATCTTGCGGAAAATCTCAAGATCGGAACCACCGAGCGACTGCGCCGCTTCTTCCAGCGCCGGATCGAGGTCTTCCAGCACCGGCTGCACGGTGCGCACGATGAAGGGCAGGCTGGTAAAAGCCATCGCCACCATGATGCCAAGCGGCGTATAGGCCACCTTGATGCCGAATTGCGCCAGCACCGAGCCGAACCAACCATTGCCGGCAAACAGCGTCGTCAGGGCGATGCCGGCGACGGCGGTGGGAAGCGCGAAGGGAAGATCGACGATCGCATCGACAAAACGCCAGCCGGGAAAGCGGTAGCGCGTCAACACCCAGGCGAGCGCAAGTCCGAAGATCACATTGAACAGGGTTGCGGCCAGTGCGCAGAGCACGGTGACACGGTAACTGGCGACGGCCCGCGGCGAGGAAATGATGGACCAATACTCGGCGGGCCCGAGGCTTGCCGCCTTGAACACAAGCGCCGAGAGCGGCAAAAGCACAATGATTGCGACGTAAGTGAGGGTAACGCCAAGGGACAATTTCAGCCCCGGCAGAACATTCCGCTTCAAACCCCGCCCCCATCAATCAAAAAGCGACCCGGCAGTTTCCCGCCGGGTCATTCAAATGTTGCTGTCGCTGTGATTAGCGGCTGCCGTAGAGCGTATCAAGCGTCGCGCCGGATGCAAAATGCTCTTTCTGGATTTTAGTCCAGCCACCGAAAACGTCATTGACGTTGACGAGGCGGATGGCCGGAAACTTGTCCTTGAACTCACCGACAACCTTTTCATTATGGACACGGTGGCCGAATTCAGCGGCGATGCGCTGCCCCTCTTCAGTATAGAGGAAGTCGAGATAGCTTTTCGCCAGATCGCGAGAGCCACGCTTGTCGACGACCTTGTCCACCACGGCAACCGGGAATTCGGCCAGCAGACTGACGGAGGGCACGACGCCTTCCACCTTCTGGGCGCCATATTGCTTGGCGATGCCGCGGGTCTCCGCTTCAAAGGTAATCAAGACGTCACCGATTTCACGCTCCACGAAAGTGGTGGTTGCAGCGCGGCCTCCCGTGTCGAAAACAGGCGTATTGTCGAAGATTTTCTTGACGAATTCCTGGACCTTCGCGTCGTCGCCCTTGAACTTTTCCTTGGCGTAGGCCGTGGCGGCGAGATAGGTGTAACGGGCGTTACCGGAGGTCTTCGGATTGGGGAAAACGACCTTCACGTCGTCGCGGACAAGATCGTCCCAGTCTTTGATTCCCTTGGGGTTGCCGGCGCGGACAAGAAAAGAGGGGAAGGAATAGAAGGGCGATGCGTCATTCGGGAAATCCTTCTGCCAGTCAGCGGAAACGAAACCCTGCTTCACCAGAAAATCGACATCGGTCACCTGGTTGAAAGTGACGACATCGGCTTCAAGACCCTCGACGATGGCACGCGCCTGTTTGGAGGTGCCGGCATGCGACTGATCGACGGTTATTCCCGGATGCTGCTTGATGAAAGCCTCGTTCTCGGCCGCGAAGACCTCGCGGGCGACATCATAGGACGCGTTGAGAATGGTAGTCGGAGACTGCGCCTGCGCCGCGACTGAAAAAAGAGCGGCGATGGCAGTTCCGATAATGAGAAGACGTTTCATGAATACCCCCGGCAATTCGAATGGTGCTCAACATAGCGGGCGGCAGCAACGCCCGCGAGAAACAACTATGCCTTGCCGGAGGATGGATTGGAAATTTCGCCCAAATAATATTCACTTGGAAGGCGAGGATTTCATATAGGCCCGGAAGCTGGATTTCTTTTGCGCCTGGCTAAAGGCGATGATCGGGAAAAAGGTTGCCGGAATGCTTGGCGAGATAGGGCGCAAGGTCCTCCTCCCGCACCTCTTCCAGCCGCGCCGGCGACCAGCGGGGATTGCGATCCTTGTCGACGAGGGCAGCGCGCACGCCCTCATAAAAATCACGTTGGCGCAATATCTCCGTGCCGGCAGCAAATTCCCGCTCAAGGCATTCGATGAGGCTCGCGCTTTCCCGACCCAGGCGCAGCAGCTTCAGGGTCAGCTTCAGGCTGGTGGGAGAGCGCTTTTGCAGAGCCTCGAGGGTCTCGCGTGAAAATGCATCTTGGCGCGCCGAAAGCGCGGCAAAAATCTCCTCGACCGTGTCAAAACGAAATGTCGCGTCGATGATCTCCCGATTGAGGGATAAGATACCTTCGCCGGCCTCAATGGCATGCGCCGTGATCGCCGTCTCAACACTGTCCGTATCCGCCGATCGCGATAGATCCTGAACCAGCCTGCCAAGGCGATCCGAAGGAACAAGATAATCGGCAAAGCCCGCATAGATGGCGTCGGCGGCAGTAACGGCATTGCCCGTCAGCCCCAGCCAGGTGCCGCATTCGCCCGGCGCCCGTGGCAAAAGCCAGGACCCGCCAACGTCAGGAAAATAGCCGATGCCCGTCTCCGGCATGGCGAGCTTTGTGCGCTCCGTGACGATACGATGGCTGCCATGGGCTGAAATGCCAACGCCGCCGCCCATGACAATACCATCCATCAGCGCCACATAGGGCTTGCCGAAGTGGGCGATACGATAATTCAGCGGAAATTCTTCCCGCCAGAAATCAAGGACCCGTGGGTCGCCCGCCTTGCCGAGATCGTGAATGATACGGACATCGCCCCCCGCGCAAAGCCCCCTGTCCCCTTCTCCCGTCAACACCACGCAAGCAACGCCGGGTTCCTCCTCGAAACGCTGAAGCGCATGGAACAGGTCGCGCACCATCGGCAAGGTCAGGCTGTTGATGGCCTTCGGCCGGTTGAGGCGAATGATGCCCGCCCCTCCCTGTTTTTCGACGATGACCTGCGCATCCGTTTCCATTCTCCGCTCCAAGACCGCCTCCTCCGCTGCCCGTTCGTTCGGCCATCTTGGCGGCCTTGGCGCAATCACGCAACGTTGATCTTGCGTGGCAGGAACGTCTTTCGCTCAAACCGCTTTAACGGGCAGAAAATGCCAGAAATCGGTTTTCGCAATGCAGCATGTTTGCTTGACGCCCGGAAAATCATGGCATGTAATGGCCTCTGGAAATGCCGGCATTGATTCCTGTCGAGCGTGTGCCGGACCAAAGCGGAATGTCGCCTTCTCATAGGCGCTGTAAACAGCAACGGGAGACGAGCATGCAGGTTTCGGAACACGAATGGATCAGTAAACGCGCATATACACTCTGGGAAAAGGAAGGCCACCCGCACGGGCGCGATGCGCACCATTGGGAACAGGCCAAACATGAATTTTCGCTGCTGAAGACGTCGGAAGCGACGAAGCCCGCAACGCGCAAGAAGGCCGCTCCCAAGGCTGTCGCGGATGTTGCAACACCGGATGCGGAAACGCCGGCAAAACCCAAGAGCCGCTCCCGCAAGGCTCCCGCCGAAAAATAGGACCGCAACGACACATCGAACAAAGCCCCAAATGAAAAAGCCCGACAAAATCTCGCCGGGCTTTGTCTTTTAGCGCGATGCGCAACCTGGACTACCGATGATGCACCCCTGCAGAGGGGCATCCGGAGCAGGTGTAGGCGGGCGCGGCGGCTGGCCATCCAACTGACCGCGTTGACCGTTATACTGGTTCTGCTGGCCTCCACGATCGCGATTAGCGTCGCGATCACGATTACGGTCGCGATTTTCATCTTCCCAACGACGGCGGTCATCGTCGCGACGCGGCCTGTCCTGATTTCGGTCGCCCTGGTTCCAGTCGCCGTAGCGACGTTCCCAACGACCATCATTCGGACCACCGCCCTGGCGGGGATCACGCCACTCATCGCGGCGACCATCACGCCAGTCGTCCCGGCGACCATCGCGCCAGTCGTCACGCGGACGTGGGCGATCCCATCCAGCACTCGGGGGCGGGGCGTTCCAGTAGCCGCCTGATGGCGGCGGGCGACGCCACCGGTCACGTTCGCGGTAAAAATCGCGATCGCGATAATAACGGTCCCAATAACGGCCGGCTTCGAAGGTGATTATGGGAACGCCGAGATCGCGATAATAACGGGGCTCGACGTATACCCGGTTTTGCCGGAATGTCGTCTGGATGTAGCGGCCGGCTACCCAGCCTCGACCGTTGACGAAAGACACATCACACCACGGCGTATCGGACAGGCAGCCGTGTACCGTCAATGGTGCGCCGACGGGGATCACGACAACAGCCGGATAGGCCGTGCTGGGACCGGAGCGCATATTCACATTCGCGGTGGCGAAACCCCGCGTTGCAGCTTCGGCAAGGGCCGGCGCGGCGAGCATGGCCACCAGCGCAATTGCGCCAAACAGTTTTTTCTTCACTTCTTTCTCCTCAAGCAAAGGCCCGCTTTGCCCTTGTCGGCATCCATCCTGTTAGATGGACGAGCATGCGTTCCGCATACTGCCACGATCGGAAAATACGCGTTCTTCCATGAACGCAGCATGAAACAAATGAGGGGCCGCATCAGTTCCCCTGCGGCAATGGGCGCCCGATAAATCGCTGCCGGAGAAAGTCTCCGGTCTTGACTTCGGGGGGCAATCGTCCGACTTCAATGCAACAGCAATATGGAGCAGAGCCATGAGCGAGACCGCACAGACGACCGTCGACCAGAGCGAAGTGGATCGCTTCTCCGCGATGGCCGCAGAGTGGTGGAGCCCGACCGGCAAGTTCCGCCCGCTGCACAAATTCAATCCGGTGCGTCTCGAATATATCCGCAACCGCATCTGCGACAATTTCGGCCGGGACCCGAAGGCGCACCGCCCATTGGAAGGGCTGCGCGTTCTCGACATCGGCTGCGGCGGCGGCCTTCTCTCCGAACCCGTCGCCCGCATGGGCGCCGATGTGGTAGGCGCGGATCCCTCGGAAAAGAACATCGGCATCGCCTCCACCCACGCCCATGAAAGCGGGGTCAGTGTCGACTATCGCGCGGTGACGGCCGAACAGCTGCAGGAAGCCGGCGAAACCTTCGACGTCATCCTCAACATGGAGGTGGTCGAACACGTGGCCAATGTCGATCTCTTCGTCACCACCTGCGCGAAAATGGTACGCCCCGGCGGCCTGATGTTCGCGGCCACCATCAACCGCACGCTGAAAGCCCGGGCATTGGCGATCTTTGCTGCCGAAAATGTTTTGCGCTGGCTGCCGCGCGGCACGCATCAATATGAAAAGCTGGTTCGCCCGGAAGAGCTTGAGCGGCCGCTGGTTGCAAGCGGAATGGATATCATCCACCGGACAGGCGTCTTCTACAACGTGCTGCAGGATCGCTGGAACCTCTCACCGGATATGGACGTCAACTACATGATGCTGGCAAAGCGCCCGGCGCAGGGGTAACGCCGGGCGCTCCGTAAGCGATGTCTCTGAAATTCAGTTGACGTCGTCGGGCAGCACCGGCAGCGGTGCGATCTCAATGCCCTCTTCCAGCAAGGCCCTGGCGTCCTGCACCGAGGCATTGCCGATGATGCCCCGCTCGTCCGCTTCGCCATAATGGATCTTGCGGGCTTCCTCGGGAAACCTGTCGCCGACATCCTCGGCAGTGGCGCGAATATTGGCGACGGCCTCGCGGATTTTTGCAAGCGCCTCTTTTCTGGCGGCATCCATGGCGAGCGTCTGGCGTTCGTCCTTCTTGCGGGCGGTGGAAACCGACGGCGCCATCAAAAGCTTGGAGACCTGCGCGGAATTGCAAACCGGGCAGGACAGGAAACCGCGCTGCAACTGATCATCGAAATCGTCGCTACCGGCAAACCAGCCTTCGAACTCGTGGCCCTTTTCACAGGCTAGCGCATACCGGATCACGCTGCCTCACCTCCCACAGGTTTGAGGGGAATGACCGTATCCAGCCCGAACTCCCGGGCATTGCGCAAATTGGGAATCTTTCCACGGGCGGTCGCCACCAGCGATGTATCGATCTCGGCGAAGATGATCTCCTCGCCAGCGCCGCCGGCGACTGCCAGAACCTTACCCCAGGGATCGATGATGATGGAATGGCCGAATGTTTCACGCCCGTCCTCATGTACGCCCGCCTGAGCGGCGGCGATGACGAACGCGCCGTTTTCAATGGCGCGGGCGCGCAGCAGAATTTCCCAATGGGCTTCCCCGGTCTGGCGCGTGAAGGCAGCGGGAACCGTCAGGATCTCAGCGCCGGCAAGAGCTTCCGCCCGGAAAAGCTGCGGAAAACGGACGTCGTAGCAGATTGCGAAGCCGAATTTACCCAGCGGCAGTTCAACGATGCGCGCCACCTCGCCGGGCTCGTAAGCGGCGCTTTCGCGCCAGCTCTCGCCATTGTCGAGATCGACATCGAACATGTGGATCTTGTCATAGCTGCAGATGCGCGAGCCGTCCGGCGCGAAGAGGAAGCCGCGATTGGCGATCTTGCCGTCCGGGCGGGCAATAGCCGTAGAGCCCACATGGACGTGAATACCGAGTTCGCGGGCAAGGCGTGCGGCGGTCGCGACGATGATATCGCCGTCATCGTCGCGCAGCTGGGCCCGCAGCGCCTGCCTGTCCTTCTGGATTGCGCCCGTCATTTCCGGGGTCTGAACATAAACAGCCCCTTCGGCCGCGGCGGCGCGCACAAGCCGATCCATATCGGCGGCATTCCTCGCCGTATCGACACCGGAGCGCATCTGAATGGCGGCAGCCTTGAAACTCATGATTTCCTCCGTCGCTCGGGCAGATCAGGCCGCCAGCATCGCGTCCAGCTTGCCGGCGCGGTCCAGCGCATGAAGATCATCGCAGCCGCCCACGTGCTGCCCATTGATGAAGATTTGCGGGAAGGTCGTTCCGCCCGATTTCTCGATCATCTCCTGCCGGTATTCGGGCGTCGTCGTGGCGTTATATTCGGCATAATCCACGCCCTTGCTATCCAGCAGCGCCTTGGCGCGCGCGCAATAACCACAAAAATCCCGCGTATAGATTGTCACCGGTGCCATGTTTTCAAAGCCTCGCAAACGTGCGGTCAAGCGCACGGTTTCCTCATGTCATTATGGCTTCATATAGGACCGGAAATGGCCATTGCAAAGGTCAAAACTGTTACTTCCGCAGCACCCGCTTTTCGGAGGGCCCGGCTTGCCGCACGCACTGTCGCGCCGGTGGTGTAAACGTCATCCACCAGCACCACGTGCTTGCCTGAAACATCCGCTTCCCGACCAGGGGCGAGAGCGAAAGCGCCCCGCATATTGTCACGCCTGGCGATCGCCGAGAGCCCAACCTGCCGCTCCGTCGATTTCACCCGCAGCAGGGTGCCGGCGAGCAAAGGCTTGTCGGCCGCCCGGGCCAGATGCCGCGCAAGCTCGGCGGACTGGTTGAAACGGCGGCGCAGGAAGCGGTAGCGATGCAGAGGAACGGGCACGATGCAATCGCAGGCGCTGACCGCTCCGTCGTCTGCGCGCAGCATCCACAACGCCATCAACCGCGCAAGCTCTGTCCGGTCCTGATATTTCAGACGGTGCACCAGCTTGCGGGCGACGCCCTGATGGCTGGCGGCGGCACGCAGACGGTCGAAGGGCGGCGGGTCGGCAATGGCCTCGGCGCTGACAATGTTTTCGCCATGGTCGCGGACAAAGGGAATGCCGAGAATTTCGCAATAAGGACGCTCGATAAAAACAATGTCCCGCCAGCACTCCGGGCACAACGCCCCTTCTGCGCCGATCATGCGGGTGCAGCCGGCACAGGTCGGCGGGTAAATCATGCGGAAGACCGAACGAAACACGTCTCGTGCGACCCGCGGTACGACCGCAGATTTCGACAGCATCCCCGAAAACAGACCTTCACCAGCACCCATGAGGTTGACTTTAGCGCCGAACGGGTGCCTTTGCGAGACAGATCATTCCGGCTGATGCCGGAAAAGCAATGCCTGAAACGGCATGACACAGAATGCGGCCCCGCCGTACCGATGGCGCCAGAGGCCGAGCAGGCAAGACGATGGACATTCTTTTTGACCAGGCCGTGATCGAACAAAACCGTCGCCGGGCGTGGAACCGGCGCGACGACAAAGCCCTTTTTCTTCTCGACATGGCGGCTGAAGAACTGGCAGACAGGCTTGCCATTGTCGAACGCAAGTTCGAGTCCGCCATCGAGCTGCATGGCGGCACCGGCGTTGCCGCCCGGCGGCTGGCCCAGACAGGAAAGGTGAATTCCATTCGCCGCATAGAGACGGAAAGCCGTTTCACCACGGATGAAAATATTCCGGAGGCGGCATCCATGGAGCATCTGCCACTGGAAGAGGCCTCCGCCAATCTCATCGTTTCACCGCTTGCCCTGCATTTGACCAACGACACGCCCGGCGCGCTGATCCAGATCCGGCGGGCATTAAAGCCGGACGGCCTGTTTCTTGGCGCGATTCCCGGCAGCGGGACGCTGCAGGAACTTCGCGACGTGTTGTTGACGGCAGAGGCGGAACTGACCGGCGGGGCAAGCCCGCGCGTCATTCCCTTCGCCGACGTGCGCGATGTCGGCGCGCTTCTGCAACGCGCCGGTTTTGCGCTTCCCGTCACCGACGCGGAAACCTACACGGTACGTTACGATTCGATTTTCCCGCTGATGCGCGACCTGCGTGCGATGGGCATGGCCAATCCGCTGGCAGGCCGTAGCAGACGACCGCTCAACCGTGCCTTTTTCATGCGGGCGGCAGAGCTTTATGCTGAACGTTATGCCGATCCGGATGGGCGCATAAGGGCGACATTCTCCGTCATCTATGTCTCGGGCTGGGCGCCGCATGAGAGCCAGCAGAAACCGCTGAAGCCCGGCTCCGCCAAAGTGCGCCTGGCGGACGCCCTGAAGACCAGGGAAGTCAAGCTATCCTGAACGCAAGAATGACCGCTTCAGACACTGGCGAAAGTGTCGGCGATGAACTGAAACAGGGCATTGATATTGCTGCTGATGGCGCTCGCGCCGCCGACAAGGGCGACGGAAATCACGGCCACTATCAGGCCATACTCAACGGCGCTGGCGCCGTCTTCATTCCTGCAGAAATCGATAAATGAACGCAGCACAGAATATGCCCAATCCGCCAGCCGGCAATATGACCTATTGAAGTCGGCTTATTCTAGACGGGCTATGTGAGAGATCGGTTACCGACAATGGTAAACGATCAGCAACCGCTCTCATTGCTGTAGCCCGTCACCACGCAGGGCATTTCCGGCATCGGCTGTGTTATGCTACGGCGGATGGAGTATGTCTTGCCCACATCTGTCTTCTTGATGGAGCCGGTGCTGATCATGTCGTAATTGTCGGGAAACTGCGCCACACGCGTGGAAGACTTTCCGGCGAGCATGGGTGTGATGATCAACGACAGGGCGATGACGGCCGTGCCGAAAAGCAATGCGACGTTCAGAACGCCGGTGCGACTGGATTTATCGGAATAAGAGTGACGACCTTCCACCGTCTTCCAGAAATCCTCGTTCATGACCAACCTCATAACGCGCAGTTTACCGCTTCTTTAGCTTAACAATCTGCCAGAGGGTGCTGAACGATCTCTTAACACAGACCCGTTTTGGCACGGCAAAGCGCTGGCAACGGGGCATTTTCACGAAGCTGTGACGGGATCATAAGCGAGGGACGCCGGCGATTGCCTGTTCTAAAGCAGATCCTGCAGGAAGGGGATCAGCGGCTCATCGGCCGGCGGCATGGGATAATCGCGCAACGCCTGCGGTTTTACCCATTTCAGCGCCTGTCCTTCCCGGCCATGCGCAATGCCCTCGTAACGACGGCACACGTAAAGCGGCATCAGAAGGTGGAATGTCTCATAAGTGTGGCTGGCAAATGTCAAAGGCGCAAGGCAGGCGATCTTGGTTTTGATACCCAGCTCCTCGTCCAGTTCGCGCACGAGAGTTTCCTCGGGCGTCTCGCCCTGCTCCACCTTGCCGCCCGGAAACTCCCACAGGCCCGCGAGCGACTTGCCCTCCGGACGTTGCGCCAGAAGAATGCGGCCATCCTGATCGAGAAGGGCGCAGGCGGCGACCAGCAGGATTTTTTTGCCGGCCTCGCTCATTCTCCTGAACCCTTGCGCCAATAGCGATAGCGATAAGCCTCGGAGAAGCCGAATTTCTCATAAAGTGCGATTGCCGGCGCATTGGCGGCTTCAACCTGCAGCCACGCGCTTTTTGCGCCGCTGATCCTGGCCCAGCGCAGTGCGGATGACAGGATTTGCGTACCGAGGCCCTTCTTACGCTGCGACTTTTCGACATCGAGGGAAAGGATGCCGGCAAGATCGTTGTCCTGCACGCAGATGACGGTTGCGAGCGGATTGCCTTCCACTTCCTCATTGATGAAGAGACCGAGCGTCGGCTTGATGGAACTGACGATTTCAGCAATTGCCGGGCGCAGCGCCGGATCGCCATCGCTCACCTTGATGCTCGCCTCTACAAAACGGCCGATATCGTGGCTCGGAAGGCTGACCAGCGTTTCCGGCAACTCCATGTCGGAAAGATCGGCCGTCATGACCACAACCTCTTCGAACATCGACCAGCCGTCATTGACCAGAAATTCCACAAGCTGCGGCGGCATCAGCGTCGTTTCGCGCACCACCAGCGGCCGGCCGAAATCATCGAAACGCTTGCGCGCCTTTTCCAGCCGCACCGCGCTGTTTCCGTAATCGGACGGATCGAGCGGCACTACGCAGTTGATACGCTTGGAGGGATGCGAACCCGTGAGACGGATTTGCCAGCTGCCGTCATAAATAACCGACGAGGCTGGCCACGCCCGGAAGCTGACGGCTTCCAGACGGCGAACCAGCGGCAGATTGACGGCCTTGTTGTCCTGCATTCTCTTCGGCTCCAACGGTCAGCTCCGGTAGTCGCCGTTGATCGCAACATATTCTTTCGTCAGGTCACAGGTCCAGACCGTGGCCGTTCCCTGACCGAGGCCGATATCGACCTTTACCGTGATGTCTTCCAGTTTCATGACGGCACTGGTTTCCGCTTCGGAATAGTTCGGGTCGCGTTCGCCGTTGACGGCCACGCGCACGCCGCCGAACCAGATGGCAAGACGGTCGCGGTCCGCCATTTCGCCTGATTTGCCGACGGCCATGACGACACGGCCCCAATTGGCGTCCTCACCGGCAACCGCGGTCTTCACCAGCGGTGAATTGGCGATGGAAAGGGCGATCTTCTTGGCGGCGGCGTCGTTTTCCGCTCCTGTCACGGTAACTTCCACCATCTTGCGCGCGCCTTCGCCATCACGAACGACCTGCAAGGCAAGGTCCTTCAGAAGATCGTTCAGCGCAGCGCGGAAGCCGGAAAGGCGCTCATCATCGGCATTCGTCACTTTCACCTGGCCGTCTTCGGCCGCAGCGCCCGTGGCGAACAGCATCAACGTATCGGAGGTGGAGGTATCGCTGTCGACCGTTACGGAATTGAAGGTCGGGCCAACGCCGGCCGACAACAGGGCCTGCAACGCGGCAGGCTCAATATCCGCATCCGTCACAACGAAGGAAAGCATCGTCGCCATATCGGGCGCGATCATGCCGGCGCCCTTCGCGATACCGTTGATCGTCACGATCACGCCACCGATCTCGGCGGTGCGGCTGGCGACCTTCGGATAGGTGTCGGTCGTCATGATCGCCTTGGCGGCTTCCTGCCAGAAATCGGCTTCTGCCCGAACATTCATGTCACCCAGGACACCGGCGAATTTCGAGGCATCCAGCGGTTCCCCAATCACGCCCGTCGATGCCAGAAAGACCTCTCTTTCGGAGCAGCCGATGGCAGCTGCGGCGGATTTCGCCGTCAGCTCGGTCGCGGCCTTGCCCTTGAGGCCGGTAAAGGCATTGGCATTGCCGGAATTAACCACCACGGCGCGCGCCGCGCCGCCGCCGAGATTGGCGCGGCAGAAATCAACCGGGGCGGAAGGGCATTTCGACTTGGTGAAGACGCCCGCAACGCTTGCAGGCTTGTCGAAAACCATCAAGAGAACGTCCGTGCGGTTCTTGTACTTGATGCCGGCGGCGGCCGTCGCCATGCGAACGCCGCGGAGCGCAGGCATGTCAGGATAGGATTTCGGAGCGAGCGGAGAAACGGCAACGGACATGGGAAGCGCCTGAAATTCTGGAATGGATGTCTGGAGATGGCCTGAGATGAAACGGGGCGGCCGTTAAGCCGCCCCGTAATCCGAAATTTTACTGCTGCGGCTGTGCCTGCTGTTCCTTCGTGGCTTCGTCATAGCCCTTCTTCAGCGTCTCATCCATGATTTCGATCTTCTGGTCAGCCTTGGCCTTCTCGATGAGGGCAACGTACTTGTCGCGCATGACAAGCTGACGAACCTGCGGCTCGACCTGCTCGAAAGCCGGCGGCGGCGCAATGCGCTTGTCTTCCAGCTTGATGACGTGGAAGCCGAACTGGGTCTTCACAGGCGTTTTGGTGTAGGCGCCCTTTTCGAGGCCGAAGGCGGCTTCTTCGAATTCCGGAACCATGCGGCCCTTGCCGAACCAACCGAGATCGCCACCGTCATCCTTGTTGGAATCGGTGGATTTTTCCTTGGCGAGGGCTGCGAAATCCTTGCCCGAATCAAGCTGCTTGATGATGTCCTTGGCTTCGTCCTCGCTGGCGACGAGGATGTGAGCTGCCTTGATCTCTTCTTCCTGCGGCAGGGCTGCGACTTCCTTGTCGTAGCGGGCCTTTACTTCGTCATTGGTGACGGCGTCGACCACGTGCTTGCGGAAATACGCGTTGTGCAGCTCACGGTCCTGAATGAATTCCATGCGCTTCTTGAAATCTTCAGTCTTTTCCAGACCTTCGGCGCTGGCGTTCTTGACGAGAAGCTTGACATCGATCGCGCCGGAAAGGGCTGCGACCTTCTTCTGCTCGTCGGGAAGCTGCGCGAGTTGCGGATCGAGGTTGCTCATGGCGAGGTCGAGTTCGGACTGGTGGATTTCCAGATCGCCGACCTTGGCGACGACCTTGTCTTCCTGTGCGAAAGCCGGAAGCTGGAGGCCGAGCGTGGCCACAATCACCGCAGCCGCAATTTTATTATAGCGCAACATTTTGAACCTTTCGGGGACAATGCCGGCTCCAGACATGGTTTCCGGCTCTGAAAAAACTTCCAAACACCGGAATGTGGCCATTCTGTAACGGGCAGAACCGTTGACATCATTTGCCCCCCCTCTTATCTGTCACGCAACCTCGCGTCCAGATACGTTGAAGGGCGAAGTCCGTCATTTGTGCTGAAAACAGCGTGACGGACCAAAGCGCCCGGCAAAACGGAATTTCAGAAAGGGCCAGTAAGATGGTCAGTCTCGGCGGAATAGCCCGCAAGTTGTTCGGTTCGGCAAATGATCGCCGCGTCCGCTCTTATAAAAGCAAGATCGCAGCCATCAATGCGCTGGAAGAAGCCACCAAGGCGCTCTCCGACGAAGCGCTGGCGGCCAAGACCGCCGAGTTCCGCCAGCAGCTGGCAGACGGCAAGACACTCGACGACCTGCTGATCCCGGCATTTGCCGTGGCCCGCGAAGCATCGCGCCGCGTTCTCGGCATGCGTCCCTTCGACGTGCAGCTGACAGGCGGCATGATCCTGCACGGCGGCGCCATCGCCGAGATGAAAACGGGTGAAGGCAAGACGCTGGTGGCCACTCTTGCGGTGTACCTCAACGCGCTCGCCGGCAAGGGCGTGCACGTCGTCACCGTCAACGACTACCTCGCCCAGCGCGACGCCGCCACGATGAGCCGGCTCTATCGCTTCCTCGGCCTCACCACCGGCGTCATCGTTCATGGCCTTGACGACGACCAGCGCCGAGAGGCCTATGCCTGCGACATCACCTACGCGACGAATAACGAGCTCGGCTTCGATTACCTGCGCGACAACATGAAATATGACCGCGCCCAGATGGTTCAGCGCGGCCACAACTACGCAATCGTCGACGAAGTCGACTCGATCCTGGTCGATGAGGCGCGCACGCCGCTCATCATTTCCGGGCCGCTGGACGACCGTTCCGATCTCTACAATACCATCGACGCCTTCATTCCGCTCTTGACGCCGGAAGATTACGAAATCGATGAGAAGCAGCGCTCGGCCAACTTCTCCGAAGAAGGCACCGAAAAGCTCGAAAACCTGCTGCGGCAGGCGGGGCTGCTCAAGGGCGAATCGCTTTACGACGTCGAGAACGTCGCGATCGTCCACCACATCAACAATGCGCTGAAGGCCCACAAGCTCTTCACCCGCGACAAGGACTACATCGTCCGCAATGACGAAATCGTCATCATTGACGAATTTACCGGTCGCATGATGCCGGGCCGTCGTTATTCCGAAGGTCAGCACCAGGCTCTCGAAGCCAAGGAAAAGGTACAGATCCAGCCGGAAAACCAGACGCTGTCCTCCGTCACCTTCCAGAATTATTTCCGCATGTATGAAAAGCTGGCCGGCATGACGGGTACGGCAGCGACGGAAGCGGAAGAATTCGGCAACATCTACGGCCTCGATGTCATCGAGGTGCCGACAAACCTGCCGATCCAGCGTATCGACGAAGACGACGAGGTTTATCGCACCGGCGAAGAGAAATTCCAGGCGATCATTACCGAGATCAAGGCAGCGCATGAGCGCGGCCAGCCGGTTCTGGTGGGCACGACGTCGATTGAAAAATCCGAGCTTCTGGCACATCTCCTGCGCCAGTCCGGTTTCTCCGACTTCCAGGTTCTGAACGCCCGTTACCACGAGCAGGAAGCTTATATCGTCTCGCAGGCCGGTGTGCCGGGCGCCGTGACCATCGCCACCAACATGGCGGGCCGCGGTACCGACATCCAGCTTGGCGGCAATGTCGAGATGCGTCTGGAGCGCGAGCTGGAAGGCATGGAGCCGGGTCCGGAGCGCGATGCGAAGGAACAGGCGATTCGCGCCGAAATCAAGGTGCTCAAGGAAAAGGCGCTGGCCGCCGGCGGCCTCTACGTCATCGCCACCGAACGCCATGAAAGCCGCCGTATCGACAACCAGCTGCGTGGCCGTTCCGGCCGTCAGGGCGACCCGGGCCGCTCGAAATTCTACCTCTCGCTTCAGGACGACCTGATGCGCATCTTCGGTTCCGAGCGTATGGACTCGATGCTGCAGAAGCTGGGTCTCAAGGAAGGCGAAGCCATCGTCCATCCGTGGATCAACAAGGCGCTGGAACGCGCCCAGAAGAAGGTCGAAGCCCGCAACTTCGAGACCCGCAAGAACCTTCTGAAATATGACGACGTGCTGAACGATCAGCGCAAGGTGATCTTCGATCAGCGCCTTGAGTTGATGGAAGCCGATAATATCGGCGAAACCGCAGCCGATATGCGTCACGAAGTCATCGAAATGCTCGTCACCAAGCATATTCCCGAAAATGCCTATGCCGAACAGTGGGATATTGCAGGCCTGAAGGCCGGCATCGCCCAGTTCCTCAACCTCGACCTGCCGGTGGAAGAGTGGGCCAAGGAAGAAGGCATCGCCGAGGACGATATTCTCCAGCGCGTCACCGAGGCGGCCGACAAATACGCCGCCGAGCGTGCGGAACGTTTCGGCCCCGAGATCATGACCTATGTGGAACGCTCGGTCATTCTCCAGACGATCGACCATCTGTGGCGCGAGCATATCGTCAACCTCGACCATCTCCGCTCCGTCGTCGGTTTCCGCGGTTATGCGCAACGCGACCCGCTGCAGGAGTACAAGGCGGAAGCCTTCGAACTCTTCCAGGCGCTGCTCGCCAATCTGCGCGAAGCCGTGACCGCCCAGCTGATGCGTGTGGAACTGGTTCAGCAGGAGCCGCAGCAGCCGGAACTGCCGGAAATGACTGCCCATCACCTTGACCCGAACACGGGCGAGGATGAAATGGCTCAGGGCTTGCAGGCGACGCCTGCCGCCTTCGTGCCGGCCGAGGAGCGCGATCCGAACAACCCCGCCACCTGGGGCCGTATCGGCCGCAATGAAATGTGCCCCTGCGGATCCGGCAAGAAATACAAGCACTGCCACGGCGTTTACGAACAGGCCTGAACGCCGCGCATATCCGATGAAGACCATCGCCCGTAACCCAGGTTGCGGGCGATTTTCTTTGCGCAATTCATTGTTGTTGACGGGCATAGTGGGTTTCAATATGGGAGCCGGATCATCCTCCGGAAAATGCTGCCATGGCCCCTCGCGATCTTGCCGCCTATGTTTTTCTCGCACTCGCATGGGGCGCGTCCTTCCTCCTGCTTCTACAGGTTGTGGATGCATTCGGCTGGATCGGCGCAGTGACGTTGCGGTCACTGGTGACCGCCACCACTCTTTTCCTGATCGCGAGAACTGCGCGACGCAAACTGGCGTTTTCGGCAAGCTGGCAAGCCTTTGCCATTGTGGGCGCAACCACCGTTGCCGGCCAGTTAATCGGCCTTTCTTATGGCACGCCGCTTGTCGGGACCGCCATGGCCGCAATATTGGTCGCGACCATCCCGCTTTTTTCCATGCTCATCTCGCAGGTCTGGGGGTTGGAGCGACTGACGAGGCAAGGTGTCGTGGGGCTGGTTTTGGGCTTCGGCGGCATTGTGCTGCTCGTGGGTTTTCCCGCCGTACCCGTCACGACCGGCTTTGTCATCGGCTGCATTGCCTGTGTCGCCGCCTGCATCTGCGCGGCCTTCGGCAGCAATTATGCCAGCCGGTATCTCAAAGGCGTGGGTTCATGGGAAATTACCATCGGCTCATTCATGACCGGTGGCATCATGACGCTGCCACTGCTGCTGGCAGTTCCGATTCCCCGCATTCCCGCGCCGATCGACTATCTATACCTGCTCATCCAGGCCATCGTCATGAGCGGCCTCACCTACATAACCTATTTTCGCCTCGTCTCCGTGATCGGCGCGACAAAGGCCATCAGTGTGGAGTTTGCGGTCACCGTTGTGGCGGTGCTTATCGGCGCCCTCGTGCTGGATGAGCCGCTGTCGCTGCCTCAGCTCTTCGGCGCGGGCATCATTATCCTCGGCTGCGCGCTGGTGCTCGATCTTCTACCCAAAAAGAAGGCTCCGCCCACACCGGCCGGCGCATGAAGGGTTTGTTAGCGTTTTCCACCAATAGTCGTGTCGGCTACCGCAGATCACGCGTGATCGCATGTGCGACGCGAGGAGAAAATGCAACCGAGCAGCTCAGATTATGAACATTACTGGGACCCGTTGCGAGCGCTTCTGATGCTGCTCGGCATTCCCTATCATGCCTCACTGCTCTATAGCTACGCCCTGCCCTGGGACATCAAGGATTTTGAGACCAGCACGCTCCTGACCGCGCTCGGTGCCGGGCTCGTCACCTTCCGAATGCCGGCGTTTTTTCTGGTCGCCGGGTATTTTTCCACCATGGTCATCGGCAAAAAAGGCAAAATGCCTTGGCTCAGACAACGTTTCCTCCGCCTCGGCGTGCCCTTCGTCGTGACGCTCGTTCTGCTCGGGCCGCTGCAGCTTTTACTGTTGCGACTGGCCGGTATCGCCAAAGGCGAGATTTCAGCCGAAGGACTGATTGAGAGCCTGCCGGGTCTGCTGCGCCCGAGTGAACAATGGATCATGCATCTGTGGTTCCTGCCCGCTCTCATAGCCTATTCCGTGGTGCTTGCCGCTTTCTTGTATCTTCTGGAACGTCCGCCTTTTGCGCGCGCAGTAGACAGGCTCGACAGGCTGCGGCGGCGACATGCCGGGGTGTTTTTCGCCGCACTCTGCATCCTGCCCATTTTATGGGAGCTGGCGATATATGGTTCCAGCCTGATTGCGGCAGAAACCGAAAGCAGCCTGCTTTCTCTTTATGAGCGCGCTTCCGACCCCTATGGGCGCTATCTGCCCTTCTTCCTTGTCGGAGCCCTGCTCCACCGCGACCGGACCCTCTTTCACCGCTTTCGCCAGACCGGTATTCTCACGGCAATCGTAGCGACGGCCGCCATTGCGGCGGCAGTGACACTCAGGCTGCAAAGCCCGTTTTCGAATTCAGCCCTGCTCGTGCTGGTGTCGGCAATTGCCGCAGTAACTGTGAGCCGCCTGCTGATCGACCTCGCCTGCCGGTATTTCGACCGGCCAAGCCGGTTTGCCAGACGGATGACGGATGCGTCCTTCACTATCTATCTGTTTCACCACCCGCTGATTTACGTTCTGGGTACGCTTTTTATTCTCATCTCCCTGCCGCCCCTCGTTGAATTCACCATCATCGTCGCAGCCACGACCATCACGGCTTACTCTCTGCATCAGGCGATACGCCGCAGCCCGTTGGCTCTGTTTCTCTTCAACGGCATCCGCAAGCCGCGGGAAGCGGGTGACATCAGGACAGGCGCAGCCGCCTCCCAAACGCTTCGTTAAGGATGAAGGGCTTACAATCGGCCTGCCCATTCAACTGGAAATAATGGCGTGTGGATCATGGCTATCCTCAGCACGGCGGAAAAAGCCTTACCCGCAGGCCTGCGCGCGAAGATTTCGCCGCTGGGCGATAAAATCGCCCTCATTGTCTCCGCGAGGGACGAGGTTGCCCGGGCACAGCGAATGGCGCTCGTCGCCTTCGCGGTGCGCATCGTCAGCGCCGGCATCGCCTTCATATCGCAGATCATCCTTGCCCGCCTGATGGGCGAGTTCGAATATGGCCTCTTCGCCTTCGTGTGGGTTCTGGTAATCCTGTTCGGCAATCTTTCCTGTCTCGGCTTCCACACCACCGTCATCCGCTTCCTGCCCGGCTACCGTCTGGAAGATGCCCATGACAAGATCATGGGGCTAACCTCGACGGCCCGCGTATTCGCCATGCTGTCTGCCAGCACGCTGGCGCTTTGCGGTTTCATCTTTCTGTATTTCTTTGGCGAGCGCATCGCCGCCTATTATCTCATTCCTGTCTCGCTGGCGCTTTTCACCCTGCCGATGGTGGCTCTGGGCGATGTGTTGAACGGCACGGCGCGGGCCAATGGCTGGGCCATCTCCGCCCTTAGCCCCACCTACATCGTACGTCCCGTGCTGATCCTCCTGTTCATGCTGGTGGCCATTGCCCTGGGAGCCGAAAAGACTGCGACGACGGCCATGCTGACGGCGCTTCTCGCAACTTATGTCACCACCATTTTTCACTTCGTCTTCCTGAACCGCCGGCTCAACCGACATTTCCGCAGCGCCGCCCGAAGGGTTCATTTTCGTCACTGGATCAGATTTGCCTTTCCGGTCTTTCTGATCGACGGCATCGGTTTTCTGATGACCAATTCCGATGTGGTGATCGTCGGCCTTTATCTGCCGCCGGATCAGGTCGGCATCTATTTCGCCGCGGCGAAAACCATCGTGTTGATGCAGTTCGTGTTTTTCTCCGTCCAGGCGGCGGCCGCACCACGTCTCGCGGCGCTGATTTCGGCCAATGACAGGCCGGGGCTTGCGAGCTTCGCGAGCCAGGCCGCACGTTGGGCCTTCTGGCCGTCTCTCGCCGTTGGCAGCGTGGTGCTTCTGGCCGGGCCATTCCTGCTTTCGCTGTTCGGTCCTGGCTTCGTAGAGGGTTACGAGCTGATGTTCTTCCTGTTTGCGGGGTTCCTGGCAAAAGCGCTCATCGGCCCCGGAGAGACGCTGCTGAATATGGCCGGCAAACAAAAATTGTGCGTGATACTTTATATTATCATCTTCGGTTGCAACATTGCACTCAACATGGCGCTCATTCCGGTCTATGGTCTGACAGGCGCCGCGGCAGCGGTGGCGATAGCCATGTCCATAGAGGCTGTGCTATTGCATGTTGCCATACGCCGTACACTCGGGATCGTCCTTTTTGCCTTCAACGACCCCCGGGCGAGTCAAAACACTGGTAAGGCGGTGTAACGATAAGCATGTCCAGCGATCCAAAGAATCCGGATTTTCAGGACCCGCGCATCGCGGCGCTCATGGCGTCTGCGGAGCGTGATCGCCCGGTGGCGGACAGCAGCCGGCGTGTGGGCCGGGAAGGCCGTGAATTCTGCATCTATCCGGGGCAGCTCGGTTACAACATGCAGGAGGAACTCGACTTTCTCTCCAACCGCGTCATGGAGGCAAACGTCTTTTTCACCGGCCGGCTTCTTGCTCCGGCCATGCCGCGCATCGACGACAAGACCGTGCGCTTCGCCCTCATTCGCGATGAGAACGGCGCCCGAAGCCGCATGCGGTTTCTGATGCCTTTTACCGTTGAAAAGCCGGGTTTTTCCATCGGTCCTTCCATTATTCGCGTCTGGGCCAATCCCTTCGGGCCGCTCGGGACGCCGCTGGTGGATACCGAAGGGGCGGCCGAGACCCTCGATAACCTTTTCGACGCCCTTTCCGACCGGGATATGCGGCTGCCGAATGTTCTGGTTCTGCCGGATGTGCGGCTGGAGGGGCCTTTTGCCCGCATGTTCAGAGCCATCGCGCTCAGCCGTAACCTGCCGGTGACGACGACGGGTCATTATCACCGGCCGATGCTGGAAAGCCTGCTTGATGGCCAGGCTTATCTGCAAAAAGCCCTTGCCCCGCATCATTTGCGGGAAATGCGCCGGCAGTGGCGACAGCTCGAGAGGTTGGGCGCGTTATCCTACACTGTCGCCCGCCAGCCGAAGGATATACGCTACCGCATGGAGGAGTTTCTGGCGCTGGAGGCAAGCGGCTGGAAGGGCCGCAAACGCACCGCGCTGGTCAACGACCGGTATCGCGCGGCCTTCGCCCGCGAGGCGATCACCAACCTGGCCGAAGCCGATGCCGTGCGTATCCACACCATCGATCTCAACGGAAGCGCCATTGCCTCCATGATCGTCTTCATCACCGCCGGCGAGGCCTATACGTGGAAAACCGCCTTCGACGAGAATTACGCGCAATTTTCGCCCGGCAAGCTCCTGGTACAGAAACTGACCGACTGGCATCTGGACGACGCCAATATTCTCCGCAGTGACAGCTGCGCCGTGCCCGATCATCCTGTCATGAGCCGATTCTGGCAAGAACGGCAGGAAATGGGCACGCTTGTCGTGGGGCTCACCCAGAACAGTGACAGGGACGTTCGACAGGTTTCCACGCAGGTGGACATGTATCGCAACACCCGTAACCTCGCCCGCAGCCTGCGGCAGAAAATCCTGTCCTTCGGTCGCAAGGGCAACTGAGGCCGGAGGACGCCAACGGCATCCTCCGGATTGTTCGGGTCCGCTTCAGCGCGAGGCCGTCCGGATCATCTTGCACAATTGCGTCAAAGCTGCATCGTATCCGCCACCCAGAATATCGATGCAACGCCGGGCGAGCCTGATCTGTTCGGTGCGCGACATGTCGTTATAAGCCTGAATGGCGTTACGCATGGCGCCAGGCGTTACCGGCCCCGATTTGCCGGGATTGTTCGGATTTCCCGGACTGCCCGGGTTTCCAGGATTGCCCGGATTACCGGGATTGCCCGTGGAACCTGAACCGCCAATGCCGAGACCGACATCAACGCCCAGGCCGCTCGATCCGCCGACATTTGCGCCGACATTGGCATTGACGCCGTTGGAGCCGCCAACGGAGGCGTTCACGCCCGCATTGACCCCGCTGGAACCGCCGACGGATGCGTTGACATCCGCATTGACCCCATTGCTGCCACCAACCGAAGCGTTGACATCCGCGCCCAATCCGCCGCCGCTTCTGCCGCCGACATCGGCACTGGCGTTGACGCCGCCGCTGCCACCAACGGAAGCATCGACCCCGAGCCCACCACTGCCATTGCCACCCACGCTCGCATTAACCCCATTCTCTCCACCGA
Organism: Agrobacterium sp. 5Ca39; assembly: GCF_055382365.1. NCBI lineage: Bacteria > Pseudomonadati > Pseudomonadota > Alphaproteobacteria > Hyphomicrobiales > Rhizobiaceae > Agrobacterium > Agrobacterium sp. 5Ca39. The sequence goes on from NZ_AP026437.1 coordinate 1,749,682, forward strand.
TCCCTATATCCAGCGCGTGGGCGTTGACCGGCAGGATCAGGCAGGCAGACAATAATAAATTGCGAGAAAAAGCCCTCATAATTTCCTCCCTATGAGTTGGCTACTCCCGCCCCGCGTGGAAACTCCACCCAGCCATTATAAATTCAATTAGCAATTGCGTACATACTAATTTATTAGAACTATCTAAAATTATCATGAAAACGCAACCGAGGATGTATCATTTCGGGACAGCGTGGGCGGTAAAATCCGTCCACGCTGCCCTCGTCAGTTTCCGAACCGTTCGACAAGCGTTGCGAGATCAACATGGCCCCGGCAGCTTCCATTGCCTTTAGCCGGCTCTCCACGTTCCAGGCCACTCGCATATCCGTTGCGCGTCGAATACGACCTGACCCCCGCGGGCAACACGCTTGTACCGCTGATCGACTCTCTCGGCCAATGGTGGGAAACGACGAGCGCCATACCGGAAGCCAGCGGCCCGTCCGTCCACGCCCTACCTGGTGCTCAGGCACAGCGAAACGCTTAAAATTCCAAGGAATGGCAGCGATGAGCTGCCATTTGAAAGGCGCGAAGTTACACGCTCAAACGCGCAAATTTCCAGCTTTTGGGGTTGCACGCGGGGTCTCGCCCGTGATAGACGCCGTGACATTACCACCGTTGCCCCAATGGCGGAATTGGTAGACGCGCCGCACTCAAAATGCGGTTCCGAAAGGAGTGCTGGTTCGATCCCGGCTTGGGGTACCATTACCTACACATCTCAATTTTCCCTGCTCCAGATGCTTTTTTCATAGCGGCTTCGATGGGTGGCGTAGAGGCTGGTGTCCTCACGAAAGCTTGCTCATCCGCCTCCGTTTCTTACCAGGCTTTCATTTGCCAGTTGCAGAGGACTGGATTAGACGAATCCCGTAACATTCATCGAGATCGGCGACTTAATTTCGCCATCACGCCCGCCTTTTTGAAAGCCCGTTCGGGATATCTGCTTCTTCGCGAAGTTTGGGGAAATTTACATGGCCAATGCGACATCCGCCGATAACAGCCGCACACTCGCCGCTCTCGGCGTCACGGCGGGAATGATCTTTACCGTCGGCTCAGCCCTCGGTTTCCAGCATATTGGCGGTTACACGCCCTGCGCGCTGTGCCTGCTGCAGCGCGATCCCTATTATTACGCCATTCCGCTTGGCATCTTGGCCATTGCATCCAGCATTTTCAAATTGCCGGTTCAAATAACACGGCTGCTTCTCGCCCTTATCGGCGTGGCCATGCTGATTGGGGCCGGCCTCGGCGTCTATCATGCAGGTGTGGAATGGGGTTTCTGGGCGGGGCCGATTACCTGCGCCACCGGGGCGCCTTCCATCACGACCAATGCCGGCGACCTGTTGGGCAACCTCAACGCCATCAAGGCGCCTTCCTGCAATGATGCGGCACTTCGTGTCCTCGGCCTGTCGTTCGCCGGATGGAATGTCATCGCAAGTCTGGCACTTGCGGCAGTCGCCTTTTTCGGCGCAAGCCGTAAAAGCCGCTAAGCGGAAAACCGCGTCGCAGTCCTGAAAGCTCAGGGCTGCAGCTCGGTATCCCAGTAAAGATAGTCCATCCAGCTTTCATGCAGATAATTGGGCGGAAACAGACGCCCATTATTGTGCAGGTCCTGAACCGTCGGCTGGAAAGGCTTCTGCGCCGGGAACATGCCCGCCTGTTTGGGAAGCTTGCTGCCTTTTTTAAGGTTGCAGGGAGAGCACGCCGCCACGACATTGTGCCAGGTGGTTTCGCCGCCATGCGCGCGGGGAATCACATGGTCGAAGGTCAATTCGTCCCGTGTCCCGCAATACTGGCATTCAAACTTGTCGCGCAGGAAGACGTTGAAGCGTGTGAAAGCGGGGTTGCGGGTGGGCTGCACATAGGTCTTGAGGCTGACGACGCTCGGCAGCCGCATGGAAAAGCTGGGTGACGACACCGCATGATCATATTCTGCAATGATGTTCACACGGTCTAGAAAGACGGCCTTGATCGCGTCCTGCCAGGACCATAACGACAAGGGATAATAACTCAGCGGCCTATAGTCTGCGTTCAGAACGAGCGCCGGCAGGGCCTGTGGTGAAACTGCAATCGTCAAGGGCTTCTCCTGAGCGATTCGGCATCTGCACTTGTATATTAGGTCCGTTGTTACAGGATTGTGAAGCCTATAAATGCAGCGGAGAAGAGCTTAATTTTTCAGCGGGAAAAAGGCCCTTTTATGTTCCGGTGAGGCAGGCAGAGGCCGATTGATCAGCCGGTCGTACGACGAGACAGCGGCGGGTGATTCCATGCGCAGGAACCGTCAAATCCTTCTCACGACAGCTGCTGCATCAATGATATGATCAGCGATACGGCGAGATGAAAACGGCGCTGCCGGCGACGACCATTCGCGCGCCCCGGAGGAAACGGAATGACGGCGCATCGGCATCTAACAGCAGCATTTCGGGCGGCCCTTGCGAGCGGCGCATGGATCTTTGCCGCTTGCCTGGCGGGTTCGTCACCTGCCCAGCAATATCAGAATTTCGAGATCGCGCCGGATGGCCGCGGTGGTGCGCAGGGAACGATAGGCGGGCGAAATTTCGAAGTGCCCCGCAGTTACGACAGGCCGCCCGCCGGCCGCGTCTCCCCGGACACGCGGCGCGACCGGAGAACCAGCGTACCGCAGCAGACATGTATCGTCGACGCCGAAGGCCGAACACGCTGCAACTGATGGCATCCCCGCGAGAAAAATGGGATTTCACTAAAAAGCAATCTATCGACTTAAATGGCCTGCAAGAAAGCATCGCTATGTTCCCGGGCATAAGGAAAACAACTGTGCAGGGGCAAGAACATGGCGAAGAAAACAACCCGTGTGGCGGCAAGTCTGGCCATTGCCATCGGCGTGGCGGCAGGCGTGGCGACGACGGCACCGGCCGTTCAGCTCGGCGGCCTCGCGAAAAACCCGGCGGCGTCGCGGCCCGGCCAATTCATGACGACAAGCCGCCCAACGATCGCGCCGATCGCCTTTGCCAAATTCTGCGACAATGCCGCCGACCAATGCGTGCGCATTGGTGATCGTGACACGATCGAACTGACCAAACAGAAACGCGTGGAGCTTCAGCGCATCAACTCCGAGATCAACACCGCAATTACCTATGTTGGCGAACTGGAGGGCGAAGACGAATGGAAGCTGAACCCGGCAAGCGGTGATTGCGATGACTATGCGGTGAGCAAGCGGCAGCGCCTGCTGCGTGCCGGCTGGCCTTCCGGCGCCCTGCGCATCGCCACCGCACGCACCCCCAGCGGTGTCGGCCACGCGGTTCTGGTGGTCAGCACCACCCAAGGGGATTTGGTGCTGGACAATCGCACCAATGTCGTCAAACCGTGGAAGTCCGTGGATCTGAAATGGATCAAGATCCAGTCGCACGAAGACCCGCGTGTCTGGCTGAAACTCTAGGTCTGAAGCAGACATAGTCTTTGCAGGCGAAAAAGAGTATCCTGCCGCTCGCCGATCGAGGCCCCGCCGCGCAAAAACCGCTTCTGGCGAAGCCTTCCGGCAGGGGCCGGGAGCGAGATTCTGACCGGGCACGACCTGTCTCGGGCGGGTGACGTGGCATCAGCTTCCAACGCTCTTGACCTCGTGTAAGGGAGACAGTATCGGCAGCTATGCCCAAGGTGCTCAACTGGATTCGCGGTCGTAAACAACCAGCCCCCCGCGAGGCGCGGAGACGGCGCAGAGTTGAGCTTGGCGACAGGCTGACATCCTTTCCGATCTATGCAATCGGCGATGTGCACGGCAGTCTCGACCTGCTTTTGCAGGCAGAACAAAAAATCCTTGCGGATCTGGCCGGCGACCCCTCTCCCGCCCTTGTCGTGCTGCTCGGCGATTATGTCGATCGCGGACGCGATTCCTGTGGGGTTCTCGAGCATCTGCTGCGGCCGCCGCCTGCGCCACTGCGCCGCATCGCGCTGTGCGGCAATCACGAGCAGCTGTTCAGCGACTTTCTCGAAAACCCGCGCGAAAACATGCATTGGCTGGATTTCGGCGGTCGCCAGACGCTTCTGTCCTATGGTGTGGATATTGATTATTTCATTGAAAAGGGCCGCCTGAGGGTTCAACCCTTCAAGGATGCCCTGCTGGGCGCCATTCCCCAGACTCACCGCCAGCTTTTGGCCAATCTGCCGATCTACGCCCGCATCGGGCCCTATATTTTTGTGCATGCCGGCCTGCGTCCGGGTCTGCCGCTCGAAGCGCAGACCGATGAGGACATGCTGTGGATCAGGGAACCTTTTCTGTCCCAGGGCGCGGGACTGGACCTCCTTGTCATCCACGGCCACACGCCGGTGACGGAACCGGAAACCGGGCCGCAACGGGTAGGCATCGATACCGGTGCTTTCACCACGGGCAGACTGACCGTCCTGAAGATCGTGGAATCGGGTCTTTCGATTATCGTGTAACCCTGTCGCTTCTGTCACCGCCATACAACATGTCGTTTGAATATCCGTTTATTGTTTTGACGAGAGAAATTTCACTTTATTCCTGAAGAAAATTGCCTTTTAAAAAGATGGATACTTAAAATGACTGCAGCATATTTCCGGGAAAAACCGGCTATAATTTAAACATTCAGGACGCCCCGCCAGCGCCGATACAAACAGGAACACTTTCCCTGATCCCCGATGAAGCTCCGCGGGCGTTTCCCACAAGCCTCACACGCGAAACCGCAGCAGCAGGTAACCCGCTCGGTCGTCGCTTCAGGTCCAGGGCCAGCCAACTGCAAGAGGCTTCATGCGTTATTCCATTCTCGTTCCGGCCTTCAACTCCGAAAAAACCCTGGCGCGCGCACTAGACAGCCTTAGCCAACAGAGCTTCGGTGACTGGGAAGCCCTGATCATCGACGACGCTTCCACCGACGGTACGGCGGAGATGGCAGAAGTCCATGCTGCGCGCGACCCGCGCTTCCGGGTTTTGCGCCAGCCGAAAAACGCCGGCCCGGCCGCATCCCGCAACGCGGGCATCGAGCATGCACGGGGAGAATGGATCGCGCTTCTCGATGCCGATGACGCCTACCTGCCCGATCGATTGAAAAGGCTGGCGGAAATATCCGACCGTGTCGGCCTCGATATGATCGCTGACAATCTCCTGCTTTACGACCTCGGGGCCGATACCATCGTCGGCCCGGCCTTTGCGATGGAGAACGCGCTTTCGAAATGGACGATCCGGACTCTCTGCGAAAACGATGGCCCCGGCCGACACAGCCACGCGGGATGGCTGAAGCCTGTTTTTCGCAAGCAATTGCTTACGGAGAATAATCTTCGCTACCACGACACATTTCGCGTCGGCGAGGATTTTCTTCTTTATGCCGAATTGATTCTCACCGGCTGCAGGGCAGCCATTCTTGATGAGGCGCTCTATCTATACACCACGCCCACCGGCGCAGTATCGGGTCAGCGTTCGACATCGCAGACAATCGTCAATAATGCGCACTTACTCGCCTCGAGTGACATGCTCATCGAGCGGCTGCAGCAGGGGGACGGCGGGCGCAACGCTCTTCTTGAGCGAAAGGCGCGTCTTAATCTGTCGCAACGCCGGGAACCGGTGAAAGCCGAGATGGTAAAGCTCTATAAAAACAGGCAATTGCTGGCTCTTGCCCTAAAAACCATCCGTCACCCGGCCGCATTCCGGGATATTCTGCGCCCGCGACCTGTCTCTCCCGGTCCTGAAAAATTGCGGGCGCTGCCCTTTTCCTGATGAGAGACGACGGCGAAATAGTCTGCAATGCCCCGCTTTAGCGGCGCGACAGAATTTTGCGCAACTCTACGACCGAGGTTTTCGCGACCGCGGGCATGGCCGCGAAAATCAGCGCCGCGTAGATGCAGGCGCCCACCACGACCAGACATGCGAGAGAGATGATCGGAGGCAATCTACCCTCGATGACCTGCTCCAATCCAAATACGGACGCTCCCATGACGATCGATGCACCGAGCGGGATGGCAATGACCCTCATGATTTTCTGGAATTCTACGCCGCCGTAACGCTGGGTATAAAAAACACCCACTGGCCAGACGCCATACACCTTCGCGACATGCGCCCAGGCGACAGGATAAAGACCGAAAGGAGCGGCGAGGAAACTCAGTCCGATACCGGCGACCAATTGCAGGACCGAAATTTTGAGATTGAGCCCTGGCCTTTTGATCGCCGCCAGAACACCCCAGGTGAAGGATTCCACCACGAAGGGTATGGCAATGAGGCAGAGAATTTGCAGCGCCGGCACCGCGGGTTTCCAGTTTTCGCCAAACAATACTGGAATGAATATAGGCGCAACCGCTGCCATGCCGGCAAAACACGGAAATGCGAGAAGGCCCGAAAAGCGGATGAAACCGAGACAGGCCTCTTCCACCGAGCCTTTCTGTGCATGGGCCTGCGAGTAGGTCGCCATGGCCACCGAACCGAAAGGAATAACGGCGAACTGGCTGACAAGATCGATACAGCGCCAGGAAAGCCTGATGTAACCCACGGCAGCCGGCGTCAGGAACATGGCCGCGATCAGTTCCTGAAGTCTGAGGTTCATGGCGAGCAGGAAGCTGGCCGAGAAAATTCTGGACCCGAAACTCCATTGGTCAGCCGCGTAATGCCTGACGAAACGGCGGCGCGGCACCCAGCCTGATGCGAGCCAGTTCATGATCGTCGTTGCGATACTGGCCAGCAGGCGCTGGGCCACCATGGCCCATATCCCCCATCCCTGGAGGGCAAGAACTATGGCAATGGCCCCGGCGAGCATGTTGGAAAAAATCGCCCGCATTGCCAGCTTTCGAAACGCGAACGCCCGCTGCAGCCGGGCCTCATGGATACTGCCGGCACCCATGATCAGGAGCACCGCGGAAAGCGCCATCAACACGGGGCCGAGTTCCGCGAGCCCGAACAGGCCGGCGAGGAACGGTGCCGCCACGGACAGCGCAACGCATAAGGCAGCGCCCCAGCCAAGGGAGAACCAGAAGGCTGTATCCGCATAGTCTTCTTCAAGTTGAGGCCGCTGCACCACCGCCTCCGGCAATCCGCCGCGCGCGATGACGAGAATGATATCGACAAAAACCGTGGCGATGGCGACGAGGCCAAACTCATCCGGCGTCAGCAGACGCGCGAGGATAAGAAAAACTGCAAATGAGAGGAAGACATTGCCGTAACCGCCGACGGCGCTCCACAGGGCGCTCGTGACCGACCGCCTCTCAAGGCCGGGGGTATCGTCCTTCGTTTTCAACATGGCCGGCTCCAGTGCGGCCTGTTCAACCCTTCACCCACGGCATCGGGAGCAGGCTCGCGCCGTCGGCGGCCCGTCATGCCGCCGCGGCCCTGCTTTTTGCCAGGACGTCCTCATAGAGTTTCACATAATTCTCGCCTACCCGACGCGAAGTGGATTCCTCGACAATATTTCCGAAGTCGGCTTCCGTCGGCAATTGCTCGCGTGACAGTGTCAGCACCCGACGGATACGGGCAGCCAGATCGGCAGCATTGCCGGGTTCGAACAGCCAGTCATGATTGGTCTCGCCGATCAGTTCCGGAATGCCGCCGGAGGCGGCGCCGATGACCGGCACGCCCATCGCATAGGCCTCATAGATCGTGCGTGGTGAGGGTTCTGCCCAGAACGAGGGAACGATGAGAACATCGATCTGTTCGAAAAACTCCTTCGGTTTCGCCCAGCCGATGAATTCGATCGGCAGATCGCCGGCCTGCGCCTTGAAGCGCTCAATGGAATCGTCCATCGCGTGGCCCGCCACCAGACAGCGCCAGTTGCCATGACCGATTTCCCTGAAAGCATCGACCATGTTGCCGACGCCTTTCTCCGTATTGATGCGGCCTATGTAACCGAAGGTCATGGGCTGGCCGCTGCGGTCGATCTGTCGTCGCGCCACGGGGTCGCCTTCCGGGACCGTGCAGGAATAAAATATGACGCGCCGCAGGCTTTCCGGAATATGGTGGAAAAGCCCGTGATTGACATGCGTCCTGAGGATTTCCGTACCGACGCTAGCGACCGCGCCGATATAACGCTGTGTGAATTTCTTTGTGAAATTCACAACCCGACAGCCCAGATGAATATGGTCGCAGGGTTTGCCACCCTTGAACATGGCGGCGTTGCCGCATAGCAGGTCATATTCGCAAATCGTATGCACGATCGGAATGCGGCGCTTATGCGCCGCCCGCCACACCAGCGTGGTAACATCGAGCAACGAATGCGTGTTGAGGACATCGGGCCTGAAATCGTCAAGAACCGCCTCGAACTGCTTCTCGACGTTGAAATTCCATTGTTGCCTGATCTTCTGCATCCGCCTTTGCTGCGGCGTATATTGCGGCCAGTCTTCCAGCCAGAAATCATTGTTGTGGAACATGCGGTAGACGCTGACGCCATTGCGCACCGACTTCGCCTCGGCCTGGCGCTCTATGCAGGCGGCACCCACCGTATGCCCCATGGCAACCAGTTCCTCTGCCAGATGCTCGACCGAGCGTTCGCATCCACCGACGATATGCGGCGGGTAAAGACTGCTGAGATGGAGGATTCGCATGGGGCTACGCTCAATATCCTTTAAAATTTATATTTCCGCACCGGTACCGCTGAACCGACCAAAGGAACGGTCGTGAAAGGGCGGTGACCAGGCCGAAGGAAGTAACAATTTAAAAATCAACATCAGAATATCGGGCTTAAAGAGCACCGAAAACACCGCCGTTTCAAGTGATTTTTTGCGGCGCCGCGGAATTCATGCCGTATTGCAAAAAAGAATCTCCGTTGCTAATTATATTCGAATATAAAACCTAACAATATGCAGCCCCGCCGCTGCACCATTGATCTTATTATTTTATTTTAGAAAATTTGGATTCCCATGTCTTCTCAAAGTAGCGGAAAGCTTCCGAGAAACTATAATCTCGACATGTTGCGCGGTCTTGCCGCAATTTGCGTTGCTTATTCTCATCTGGCGCTGAAGATGCACAATCGCGGCGATACTGATGGAGTGACCCGGGCCCTTTTCGATGTCACCAAGGTTTTTCTCGATGTCGGCAAATTCGGCGTGATCGTGCTGTTCGCGCTCGGTGGTTACTTCATTCTCTCATCGCTGCAAAGTGCCGCCATGCGGTATCGGAGACCGCTTACCGCCTTTGTCCTGCATCGGTTTTTCCATCTTTATCCCGCCTACTGGCTGTCACTGTTTTTCGGCGTGCTGCTGCCCTGGGATGACCCGGGCAAGATATTCCCGGCCCATGTCGTCGCCATCAACGCCACGATGCTGCAGGGCTTTTTCATGACGGAAAATGTCATGGGACTCTACTGGACCCTGCAGATCAACCTGACTTTTTACGCGCTGTGCGTGCTGCTGTTCCTGATGGGACGAGCAGCCGATTTGCGGGTGGTGACGGCCGCAACAGTTGCGCTTTTTGGTTTTGCGGCAATTCTCTCCCTCGTAAGATACAAGCTCGGCATCAAGATGCCGGTTGCCCTGCCGCTGATGGTGGGTGTGTGCTTTCTGGCATCGCTGTGGAAGGCGTCAGATGCCGGGCGCAACCGTGACAGTCGATATTGTGCCTGGATTGCGGTCGGCACTTTCTACGCAATGCTTCTCCCCATCTGCCTCCTGGCCTATTCGCATGACTACGGCTTCGAGGAGACCTGGTATCGCTACGCCATCAGCTACGGCACAGGCATGACGGTTTTCCTTGCGGTTTCGGCGATGAAGAGGCCTGTCCTCAATCGGCTGGCGCCCCTCGGCGGTGCAAGCTACGCCATTTTTCTGTGTCATCCGTCCGTCTATGCGGCTCTCGACAGGATCGGGTTTACGCCAGCCAATACATCGCTGTCCCCATCCATCGTTATGGTTATTTCTGTCCTCTTGGCCATCACATGCGGCCTGGCCGCCAATCGTTTTGTTTTAGCACCCGTGCTCGCCTGGGGAGAGAATGTCGTCAATTCGGCATCCCGCAGACATTTAAGTGCAACCTTGGCCCGTTAAATTGAGATAGGAACATAGTCAGCAAGAATACGGCAGGAGATCTTGATGAAAGAAAACAGGCCTGTCGGTGCTCGCTCCATGACGCGACGTACATTGCTCTCTGCAGCCTCTTTCGCCTTCGCGGCAGCCGGTGGTCTGCGTGCCGCAGCGGCGAAGGTCAAAACCAATTTTTCTGCCGATACGGAGGCATTTCTGGACAGTGTTGGAGTGTGCGGCCATTTCACCCGCACACGTGGCGTCTATCCGGAACAATTCGACCGCATCCTTCCGGAACTCAAGGCTCTCGGAGTGCGCCATTTACGCGACGAAGGTATCATCTTTCCCGAAGACCGCCGGGAAAGCGCCTCCTTTAAGCGGCTGCGCCAGATCGTTGCGTCAGGCCTGCGCCTCACCGTCATCTGTTTTGACGATCTCAACCCCTATCTGAGCACGCCATTGGACAGGCTCGTGGATTTCTACGACTGGTGCGATGGCGGCATCGAGGTTTTCGAAGGCAGCAACGAACCCGAGCTTACGTCCGATCCGCAAAATGCGCCGCGCCTTTCGGCGCAACATCAGACTGCATTGCACGACGCCATCCGCGCAAACCCCGCGCTCAGGGATCTTCCCCTTGCCGCGCCAAGCTATGTCCTCAGCAACAGGGCGCTGGCGTTTGATCTCGCGAAGGTTTGCCAATATGGCAACATTCATCCCTATGCGGGCATGGAACACCCCGAAACGACCGGGCCGGGCGCCCTCTCGAAGTCTCTTGCCGCTTCCGCGCACATAGCAGCAGGCAGGCCGACGCTCGCCACCGAAATCGGCTACCATAGCGCCCTGAAGACCCAGAGCTTTCATTTTCCTGTCACCGAAGGAATAAGGGCGCGCTACATGCCGCGCACGCTCCTGTGGTGCTTCATCAATGGTATCCGCCGGACATATATCTATGAAATGGTGTCAAGCTTCGCCCGGGATGACACCAATCCCGAGTCCTCCTTCGGCCTGCTGCGCCACGATCTGAGCCGCACCGCCGCCTATGAGGCGGTTCGCGCCCTGCTCTCGCTCCTGACGGCAAGACGCCAGACCGCGCCCACGCAATGCCAGCTCGAATTCATCGAAAGCGCCTCCGAAAGTGTTTCCCTGAGACTGTCGCGACCGGATGGCGCGCTGCTTGTGCCGGTGTGGCTTGCAATATCGGGCTGGCAATGGCCGGCGCAGATCGAAAACCCGCCAGCCGAACGTGCAGCAAGCTTTATCGTTACCGGTCCACACAGCCAGGTGATTGCCCACCGGTTTCAGGACGACGGCTCCGTTATCCAGCGCGTTATTCCGCAGGAAGGCGGGCAATATCGGCTTGCCGTCAGCGACCAGTTGACGGTGCTGGAAGTTTTTTGAACGAAAATGTTGTAGCGCCGGATTTTGTGCATTGCATGAAACTGCTATTTGGCATGATAGTAGCTCCATGTTTTTTACTCTTATGAGCGTCATAATTTTTTATAAATTTGTAGAAAGATGAGAACGCAAATATCTCAAACCTCTTTTGTAGGCGGATCAAGACGCCTCGATACCCTTCAGTTGATGCGCGCGGTGGCGGCCACGATGGTCGTTGCGCTGCATGCCCATGCCAACTGGAACTTTTCTCTTTTTCCGCTGCCAACGGAGAAGTTGGGCGCCGGCGTCGACTTGTTTTTCGTCATCTCCGGTTTTGTAATCGTCTATGCTTCCCAGTCCTATTTCACGAAATCAGGGGGCAGATCGGCCTTTCTGCTCCGTAGACTTATACGCATTGTCCCCCTTTACTGGTTCGCTCTTACCTTGCGCCTTGTAGCACTGGCAGCAGCGGCCATTCTCGGTATTAAGTCCTTCCCGTCACTCGAGTCTATCCTCACGTCTTATTTCTTCATTCCTTATGACAGCATGGGATATGGCGATAGGTATCCGTTCCCAATACTCGATCTTGGGTGGACACTGAACTACGAGATGTTTTTTTACGCAATATTCGCACTGTTCATCGTTCTACCAATGGAACGTGCCGTTTTATATGTGGCGGCGGCCTTGGTCAGTGGCGTCCTAGTGGGCTTGTTCTTCAATGTGGCGTTGCCGTTCAGCTTTTGGCTTCAACCCATCGTTCTCGAATTTGTTGGAGGAATGTTCCTGGCCGTCGCCTACCTTAGAGGGGTCAGCCTCAACCCGGTAATCGGCGCTGCGGTCGGCCTTTGCGGGCTGGCCGTCTGGAGCCTCATAGATCTGCGCATTTTCGAATCCTATGGTAACCCTGGTTTCTATTCCTTTCCTCGCCTTTCCGTTCTCGGCGGCGGTGCCTTTCTTTTGATGGCTGCAGCCACGTTGACACGAGAGATCGGTCTGCCTCGTTTCGCGCGGCCCATTTCGGCGCTCGGAGACTCCTCTTATGCGCTTTATTTGCTTCACCCGTTTATTTTTCTAGTTTTAAAGGGGATTCTCAACGTCGTGGAGATTCAACAGCAATGGAGTAGCGCCATCTATATTTCCGTTATCGGAATAACGATCACCATCGCACACCTCTTTCACCTCTTCGTAGAGAAGCCTACAACAGAATGGCTCAGAAGCCAGTTTAAGACGCGGCGGGCAAAAACGGTCACGTCTTGATGGTGAACATGGGAGTCGGTGAAGGCAGCCGTTAATTGTATTCAGAGTTACTGCGCCCAGAGTATTTTAGCACTTGATCCGCCGCCTAGCCTATGCGATCTAAGAAGAACATTTTAAGTGCTGAATAACCATATCGGCGTTGCGCGTAATTAAAGTCGTATTTTAAAAATTTGGAGAGTTGTGATGTCTCGCCTTCTTAATGGCTCGGCGCTCACCTGTGCGATATTGATTATCGGCACGGTTATAGTTTCCGCCTCAGCCCATGCACAGAATGTCGAACCTGCGCCAGGCGCGCCGCAGCAGCAGGCCGCGCCCGCCCAGAGCGTGGCGACAGGCGCACCGGTCAAATCCCCCGATGAAAGCACCGCCGCCTTTCTGGGGCGGGTGAACACGACCAGTCCGGACATGGTTCCCCTTGCCGCCGCTGAAGCGTTCAAGCAGTCTCCGACGTCGCCAACGGTCAGGGACCTGATCGCCGTCGCTTCCAGCACCGATGCCGCCACGGCCGAGCTGGCGGCGAAGGTGACGGGCGGATTTCCGATCATCGCCGTCTCCACCAGTGCCGCGCAGTTTTCCGAGCAGATTTCCGCACTTGTACTGAGCGACTCCAGCCAGTTGCCCGCCGTCGTCGCATTGGCACAGAAGGTCGGCAACAAGGATTTCTCGGAAGTGGTGGGCGAAGGTCTGGCGCTTGCCTATTCCGCGGCGATGCAGAACAACAACACGATCCTTGCGGCCGCCATTCAGCTGCAGACGAAGGGCGCCGGCGTGCCTTCCGATCTGCTGATCGCCTTCAGCGAAAACATTGAAGGAACCGCGGCCGGCCCGGCTGCGGCAGCAGCACCCGCGGCCGCAGCAGCCGCCTCGCCGATCGGCGGCGCGGGCTCCACGCCTGCGAGCGGCAACAGCGTCGGTGGTTCGGCGGGCGGCCAGACCGGGGCGGGTACCGCGCAGTCCGGTGGAACAGGCGCGCCTGCCGGCCGTGGCAGATCGCTTTCCACCGGCAGCACCAGTACGCCGGTCAGCACCAGCCCCGTTTAACAGGTCCGGCCTTGCCGTCTCCCGCGGGAGCGGCGATCGCCCGAAACGTGATGCAACCGGGACTTTGGCAGGCCCTGTGCCTGCCTAAAAAAGCGAGGCTGACAGTTGTTGCAAAGGCACGATCCACTGACGATGGCCGATTTCGATAAAAACGGCTTTACGGCTGACTTTATCGATATAGATGCCGCACTTGCGACGGTTCGCCGTCAGTGGCGCATCGTGCTGGCGGCCGTCGCCGTTGCCGGGGCAATCGGCCTTGCTTTCGCAGCCACAGCCGTTCCGATCTATTCCGCTACTGCAACCCTTTTGATAGACCGCAACAACAGCCAGGTTGTCGAACAGCTTTCGACGATCGGGGGCGTGATCGAGGACGAGGCGTCCATTCTCAGCCAGGTCGAGGTGCTGCAATCGGAAACCATCGGGCTCGCCGTGGTCGACAGCCTCAACCTGACGGAAAACCAGGAATTCAGGGCGACACGCGCCTCGTTCCTAAGCTCCGTGCTGGGCACCATCCGCTCACTTGTCAACGTATCGCAATGGTTCGCGCCGGCGACAAAAGAGGCGGTAGTGGATGACGGAACCCTGAAAAGGGGTCTTTCGGACCGGTTGCTGCAGGGTCTCAGCGTCAAGCGTATCGGCCGGACCTATGCGCTGGAACTCACCTATAATTCGACGTCGCCGGTCCTTGCAGCGCAGATCGTCAACGCGGTCGCCGCAGCCTATCTGGTGGACAAGCTGAATTCCAAATATGAGGCAACGAGGCGGGCGAGCGACTGGCTGTCCGATCGCATTGCCGAACTGCGCCAGAGGGCGCTCGAGACCGACCTCGCCGTCCAGAAATTCCGTGCTGAGCATAACCTGATCTCGACCGGCAATAACGGGCTGCTTTCCGACCAGCAGCTGGCGGAGTCGAACAGCGCGCTTATCCTGGCGCAATCGGAAACCGCCAGGGCGCGGGCAAGAGTGCAACGTATCGAACACATCCTCGCTACCGACGATGTCGATGCGGTCGTGACGGATATTCTCGACAGTTCGGTCGCAAACGACCTGCGGAAGAAATATCTCGAATCCTCGAAGGTCGAAGCCGAGATCACCGGCCGGCTGGGCGCCAACCATGTGCAGGCGGTGCGTCTGCGCAACGAGATGCAGGAATATCGCAGGCTGATGTTCCAGGAAATCAGCCGTATCGCGCAAAGTTATAAGAGCGATCTGGAAGTTTCCGACGCAAGGGAGAAATCCCTGGCCGAAACCGTCGCCAAGGCCACCAATATCAGCAACTCCGCTGGCGAGACGCAGGTTCAGCTTCGCGAATTGCAGCGCGAGGCGGAAACCTACAAGAACATGTATCAGACATTCCTGCAGCGTTATCAGGAGGCCATGCAGCAGCAGTCCTTCCCGGTGACGGAAGCGCGCGTGATCTCCAAGGCCGTACCGCCGAGAACGCCGAGCAAGCCGAACAAGGCGCTCATTCTGGCGCTGTTCATGATCATGGGTGCGGCCGCGGGGGGCGGCGTCGCCATGTTCCGCGAATTCCGCGATCGCTTTTTTCGCACGGGGGAGCAGGTCCGCGACGTGCTTGGCCTGGAATTTCTGGGCAATACACCGCTTGTGCCGAACAAGCTGGCCGCAGACACGGAACCGAGAGGGCAAGATGGCGGCCCAACCGTCACGCGCCCCTCCGGCGTTGCCCGTTATGCCGTAGACCACCCACTCTCCTCCTTCGCCGAAACACTGCGCAGCACGCGGCTGGCGATCGATCTTGGCATAGCGGCAAAAAACGGCGCCAGGGTCGTCGGCGTCGTCTCCGCCCTGCCGAGTGAGGGAAAATCGACAATTTCCATCAATCTCGCGCAGCTTCTGGCCGCACAGGGCGCAAGGGTGCTGCTGCTCGATGCGGATATTCGCAACCCGGGCGCCACCCGCGCCCTTGCCCGCCACGCGACAGCAGGCCTGCTTGAAGTGCTGCTGGAAGGTCGCTCCATCCGCGAGGCGCTTGTGCATGATGAAAAGACTCGGCTTGCTTTCCTGCCCACGGTCGTCAAGCAGCGTGTCCCGCACTCCTCGGAACTCCTGACTTCCGCGCAGATGCACCGCCTGCTGGCCGAGGCAAGCGGGGCCTTCGATTACATCATCGTCGACCTCCCGCCACTTGGCCCCGTTGTTGATGCGCGGGCGATGGCCGGCCGGATCGACGGCTTCGTTTTCGTCACGGAATGGGGCAAAACCGCACGGCGGGCGGTTCGCAACACCATCGAAAACGAAGTTCAAATCCGCAAGAAATGTCTGGGCGTCATTCTCAACAAGGTCGACACGGAGAAGCTCAAGCTTTACCGGGCTTACGGTTCAAGCGAATATTATCATTCCCGCTACACGCGATATTATCATGACTAGGACCGCTGGCGTGCCGAGCCTGCGCAGGGTCCTGACGGTCACGCCGGTATTGATCGTTTCGCTATTTGTGTTGTTGCTCGCGGCCCAGGCTTTTTCCGAAACACGACGGTTTTCCGATATCATCGCTTTGGCGCGCATTGCCGACGAGGACAATGGTCTCTCTCCCGATCTGCTGACGAAAACCGTCGAGGGTCTGCAGCCCGTCATTGCCGAAAAAATCTGCCGTTCGGATATCATCAAGGCCGGGATGCGGCTCGTGCTTGCCGATATCGACGCCCATGCCGGGGATGCATCGCCAGAAACGGATGCCATGCGCCTCGGTTTTGCCGAAACCTATATGCGCCACGCCCTGTCGTGTCTTCCCGCCAATGGCGATGTGTGGCTGCGCCTCGCCATGGTTCGCTCGTTGCGCAACGCCTCTGCCATGGAAATCGCCGTGCTGACGAATTTCTCCCAGCTTTATGGCCCCGCCGATGCCAATCTGATCCGCGGGCGCTTTGTCATCTGGCAACAATTTACCAAAGGCGCCCTACCGCAGGCTGAGGCGGCCCGTGAAGCCGACACCGCGATCGTCTGCGGCAGGCAGGGCGAAATATTGCGATGGTCGTTGCGGCATGTCTGCTCCCAGGAGCTTCAGACCGGCATGCAAAGCGCCAAACCACGGCCCTGAGATACACGGAAGCGCCAAGTCCTTTCTTTAGTTCATCGTCACCACAACAAGCAGATCTCAAAAGCCGAACATCATGCAGATCCTCGACGCTCCACCGGAATTGCTGTCATCCTCGCCGCCCCGGCCGGCATTTGTTCTGCATCGCGCCCAGGCAATCGTCACGATCGCTTTCTGGACCATATTCCTGCTTGCCTTGCTCAATCGCGGCGCAACCGACATCGAAAGCCGGATCGTCATCACATTCGCCGCCTATCTGCTGCTCCTTGCCGCCCTGCCTCTCTTCGGCCCGCCCCAGCCCGCCATAGGGAAGGCCCTGGCAGCGGCCTGTCTTCTGCTCGGCGCACTGATGCTTCAGGTCTTGCTTCAGACATCCGCCAGGCAGGGCGTACTGCCGTCCAACCCCGCCTGGTCCGCCGCCGCGATGTTTACGCAGGTGGCGCCCGCTGCCACGATCTCGCTCACGCCGGCAGATGACTGGCTGGGCCTGCTGAGCGCCGCCTTGCCCTTTGGCGCCTTCATGACCGGGCTCGTGATCTGTAATACGGACGAGCGTGCGGCAAAAGCACTGCGATGCTTCGCAATCGCCGGCGGCTGGCTGTCGCTGGGCGCTATCCTGCAATTTCTCCTGTTTCCCGATATGCTCGGCCTTATTCAAAAGCGTTTTTATCTCGGCAGCCTGACGGGGCTCTTCGTCAACCGCAATACGGCGGCGACTTTCTTCGGGCTTATCCTGCTTACGCTTGTGGTGCTGCTGAATAACAAGCTGGCGGCTCCGGATTGGGGAAGGGTGAGAGCGCTTGTGGCAAACCGCCTGACAGTGCCGGGCGATCAAAAACGCCTCATCCGCCACGCCGCCTTCATCGGCCTTCTGACCGGGTTCTGTTTCATCGCCCTGATGCTGACGGGATCACGCGCGGGCATCATGTCCAGTTTCGCGGCGCTGCTTTTGCTCATCCTTCTCATCGTTTTCAACTCTCCCGGGCCCGGCCGGAATGTCGCTCCCTCACGGCGCAGAAGACGCGGCTCCAGACGACGCGCAGCAATCCTGCTCGCCATTGCCATCGGCCTCTTCGCTCTTTTTGCAAATCGTGTAGCGCTGCGTATGGAAACACGCCTCGAAGACGACATGCGCTTCTGCTATATGCCCGGTATTGCACGCGCGATAACGGATAACTGGCCCCTGGGCGCGGGGCTGGCCAGCTTTTCAGAAACCTACGCTCCCTATCATTCCGCGGAATGCGGCGTCGATGCCGTCGTCACCCATGCCCATAATGTGTATGCCGAGGGCTTGCTGACCCTCGGAGCCGCTTTCCCGTTTTATGCGGCATTTTTCCTGTTCGGCCAGTTGCTTATTTTCATTCGCGGGGCCCGCAGGCGCAAAACTTATCGTTATGCCTCGCATCTCGGCCTCGCCGGGCTGCTGCTGGTGGCGCTGCACTCGTCCCTCGATTTTTCACTGCAAGTGCCGGGCTTCGCCATGGCTTACGCCGTTTTCCTCGCACCCATCTTCACCCTTTGCCTGCACCCACCAGGAGCAGATCGGCGCAGACAAACTTCGGCCAATGCCGCTTCCTCCGTCTCGGCCGCCGGCACAGGAATTTAAACATGCGTATCTTGCAGGTGACATCACTGTTTTCTCCCGACCGCGTAGGAGGCGCGGAGATATTCGTCGAAGACCTTGCCCGGGGTTTGGCTGGGAAAGGACATACAATCGCGGTTGCCGCCATTTCCCGGGAGCGCCAGACCGCAGAATTGCGAGACGGTTTCGCCATTCATCGGCTTGGACATACGACGCCCTTTTTCATTGGGGATTGGGAGGGGCAAGCAGAATGGAAACGCAAATATTACAAGGTCGCCGTCCAGATCGATCCCCGGCTGGTGCAGCGGCTGGCGCGCGTCATTGAGGATTTTCGTCCGGATGTGGTCAATACCCATTCCCTCTCGGAACTGACGCCGCTGATCTGGCCGATGATTGGCAGACGCGGTATTCCGCTTGTGCACTCCCTGCATGATTTCACCAGCATGTGCACCAATGGCTCCCTGTTTCACGAAGGGCATATCTGCGATGGCAGGAGCAAAAAATGCCGGGCCTTCTCCTGTCTGCACCGGCGCTGCCAAGGCGCGGTGGATGCTGTCACCGGCGTTGGCAGCGACATTCTGAAACGCCATCTGGAGGCCGGTTTTTTCACACATGTTCCTGAAAATCGCCGCGCGATAATCTGGAACGCCATCGCGCAACCAGAATCGTTGAACCCCCGCAAAGCCCGTGTTGCAGGAGAACCGCTGGTTTTCGGTTATCTCGGACGTATCGAAGAACCCAAGGGCGCCGATCTCCTTATCGGGGCCATGCGGCTCCTGCCCCCGCAAGGTTGGCGAATGACCATGGCCGGTCGAGCGCCCGGCGGCATCGAAACTTATAAGCGAAAGGCATCAGGCCTGCCCGTCGACTTTCCCGGATATGTCGAGGCCGACAGTTTTTTTGCTGGCATAGATTGCCTCGTCGTGCCGCCTTTGTGGCCGGAGGCTTTCGGCAGAACGGTAGCGGAGGCCATTTTGCGCGGCGTCCCTGTCATTGGAGCCAATCTCGCCGGAGTTGCCGAACAGATTGGCCGCGACAGGCCGGACCGCCTTTTTGCGCCAGGTAATGCCAACGAACTTGCCGCCCGTATGATCGAGGCCATGAAAAATCCCGCCGTTCTTACAGAGTTGGCGCAAACCAGAGAGCGGATTTCTCAAGGCGTCGCGCCGGAACGGGTGATTTCCGCGTATGAAAAACTTTATGCTGATCTGCGGCGGCCGATCACGGCATAGTCAGGCCGTCTCGTGGAAAAGCTGCGCATATGTCTCCGCCGCCTTTTCCCAGGAATAAAGGCTGCGGTTTTCGTAACCCGCCTGGCGCAGCGTCTCCGCAAGCGCCGGCTCGCGAAAGAGCCGCTCCAGAGTTGCGACGAGACTATCGGTGTCCGAGGGATCGAAGGTCAGCGCGCCCATACCGGCAATTTCTGGTGTCGCAGAACGATTGGAGCAGACGACCGGGCATCCCAGTTGCTGCGCCTCCAGCACCGGCAGGCAGAAGCCCTCATAAGTGGAAGGCACGCAAAGGCAGGCTGCATGACGATAAAGTTCCGCCAGTTCCCGGTCATCGATGCCTGAAAGCCGGATAAGCCGGGCCTTCAATCCCGGATCGTCAAGCGTGTTGGCGATTTCTTCCGCCTCGTCGCGGCCCACATGGACAATACGCAGGTCCGGCATCGTCGGGGCCAATCGCGCAAAAGCCTTGCCCAGAAGAGCAAAATTCTTGTTCGAGGTCGCGTTTCCAACCGCCAGTATGTAACGCCCCGCGATCGGCGGCGGCGCAGCCGTGGCCCCTGCCTCCAGCTTCAACGTGCTGTCGGAATGAATGGTCACGCTCTTGCGGGCAGCGCCGGGATAAAAACGCGCAAGATCCATTCGCGTCGCGTCGGATACACACGCGATCCGGTGCGAACCGGCCAGCATGAGGCGAAAAATGAAATCGGTGGTCAAGGCCGCCCGCCAGCCAATCTGTTCAGGTATGGTCTTGAAATAGAGATCGTGAACAAGGGTGATCCGACGCCTGCCGCCCAGCGGGCTGCCAAAAGGATCGGCATTAAAAAGCACGTCAATGCCTTCCCGGCGGCAAAGCACCGGCAGCGTCATGGCCTGCCGCAGCACGTCAAGCACCATGATGTGCGGCCGAGCCGTCTCTATCAGCCGCAGGCGGCTGTCGCGCAATTCCGCGGGCAATTGCGCCCTCGTCCAGGGCGAGCGCAGGATATAATCATCATCAGTCTGCTCCAGAAGCCGCTCCAGCAGGCTGAAGGTTACGCGGGCAACGCCGGAAGCTTTCCCGCCATACTGGCTCGGCATGTTCACGAGAATGCGCATTCCAACCTTCCACCCGTTTGGGATTGCCGCCTGTGAGCGGTCGCAGACCGCAGCGTCACGCTACTTCAGACAAAAGCGCGGAGATCGTCCTGCAGGTTTCCTCGAGCGAAAAACGCCACATCACATCTTCCCGCCCCTTCTTCCCCAGTTTTTCAGCCAACGTCGGGTCCGTCAGGATGCGGCCCAGCGCCGCGGCCAGTGCCGGCGCATCCGCAGGCGGCACAAGCAGGCCGGTTTCACCATCACGGATGATCTCGGTGACCCCACCGCCGCGGGTGGCGACAACCGGTCTTCCGCACATCATGGCCTCCACCACCACACGACCAAACGGTTCGGCAACAACTGAGGTATGGGCAACCGCGTCCATCGCCGCCATCAACTCCGTTACATCCGGGCGAAAACCGAGAAATCGGACACGGGAATCAAGACCGAGACTGGATGCCAGCGTGCGGATGCGGGCTTCGTAAGCCTCCTGCCCGAAAAGCGCGCTGCCAACGATCACGGCCTGGACCCCCTCCATTGCAGCAATCGCCTCCAGGAAAACATGCTGCCCCTTCCATTCGCTCAACCGGCCGAACAATCCGATCAGTGGCTGTGGGCCAAGGCCGAGCTCCCTGCGCAATTGCTGCGCTCTTGCGGGGTCATAAACTGACGCTTTGGCTGGGTCGAAACCGTTATAGACGATGCGGACCTTGTCCTCCTCGCCTCCCGCCTTCACAAAAGCCCTGCCCGTCTCTTGCGAATTGACGGCAACCAGCCTTGCGAAAAGACGCGAGAATGTCAGCGAGGCGCGGCGGTTTGCGGCGCTGAAGGCGGGGTCGGTGACAATATCATGCAGGATCCAGATCAACGGCCGACGACTGAGCTTCGCCGCCAACGCGCAGACAAAAAGCGCCTTTTGCGAATTGGCGCAGATCACGTCATGGTTTTTTGCCTGACGGCTGAGCTGCCAGGCAACGGCCAAAACATCGAGGGCCCCTCGCAGCATCGCACCGAACGACGAATCCCGCCGGATCGACAGCATTTTTTCTCCCGCAGACAGCAGAAGAGGCGGCCTGCCGCATTCCGCCAGATCGTCTGCTGCCCCACCGCCACTGAGGAAGCAGGCTCGCCAGGAGCGCGGCCCGGCCTTGACGATATCCGCCAGAAAAAGTTCGGCACCGCCCTTTTCCCCCGTGTGGCTGACGAAAAGCGCCGATGTCATGCCTTGAGCTCCACGGCATGCAGACACCAGGGATAGCACCACTCCGTCTTGCGGGCATCACCGGGGTCGGGGTCAGAACGACCGCCCCCTCCGTCAGTGGCGGCGGGATATTTGGCGGAGACAGTAATTGAGAAATAACAATACTTGATCGCGCGGAAAAAAAGTGACATTCAAACCTTCGTGCGGATCACAAATCCGACCCAGATAAAATAAAAAATCTATTTTATTTATATGCTTTAGTTGAAATCGAAGAAAATTCGTGACGTGCAGTTTTATTGCGATTCAGCGTCCGGCTCCCTGTGTTTTTCCCCGGGCCTCACCGCGAGGTTATTCTCAAGGGGCAGACAAGGAGACCGAAATGATGCTGCTTGAAGACAAGATATGCATATATATGACCGGAACGGAAGAGGTGCCGGCATGATCGGCGTATCGCTCGGCATTTCCCAACAAAACCGCACGGCGATGGCGGGATCAGTCGATGCGTTCTCCCCCCTGCGGGCCCGTCTTGTTGCGGGCAAGAACGCCACGATCTTCGTGAATGGCGACAGCACCGCCCATGCGGACGACGGGCCATTCCAGCAATTCGCCATCATGCTTGGCGGCCTGCATGATATCAAGGTCGTGCTTTACCGC
Source organism: Agrobacterium sp. 5Ca39 (assembly GCF_055382365.1). NCBI lineage: Bacteria > Pseudomonadati > Pseudomonadota > Alphaproteobacteria > Hyphomicrobiales > Rhizobiaceae > Agrobacterium > Agrobacterium sp. 5Ca39. The sequence continues at coordinate 1,772,115 of NZ_AP026437.1, forward strand.
TGGGCGGAATGGCAGACCCATGCCGCGACGGGTCCCAAGGCCTATGCTGACCCGGTTATACTGCGCGCCGGCACGGGCGCGACGCTGACTGTCTATCTCGCCACACTGCCGGTTGGCAGGCCGGGCTACATGCTTGCCGAGCAGCGCATGGCGGCGCTGCAAATTCCACGCCCCGACCTTTGCATCATGCATCACGGATATAATATGCAGAGCTTCGAAACGCCGGGCGGCATTCGAAGCCCCGGAAGGGCTGCCCTGCTTGGGCCGCTGGGCATGACCGAATGGCATTGGCCGGGCGCTGCACAGCTCATCACCACCCAAAACCCCTGGAAGGATGGAACGGGCTACGACAAGGTCTATCACACCATACTGGACGTCGCCCGGGCGCACCCGAACCTGACGCTGGTGGACACCCATGCGGCATTTATCGCAAACGGCAAGGACGCCACGCTTTACAACGACAATATTCATCCCAGCAGCACAGGTTCGGCGCTCATCGCCAGAACCTTGTTCGCCGCCTATCTGGCGTCAGCGCCGAATAGCGGCTTCGAGACTCCATGCTGGCCAAAACTATCCGCCACCAACCTGATCGCCAACGGCGATTTCACCGAATGGTCCGGGCCCGCTCCTTCAGGCTGGTCCCTTGCAGAGTCAGCCTCCGCCACCAAGAGCACGGAGGTCACCTTCTCCCCCTCTTTCGCCTATAGCCTCGCATTGCGAGCGAATGGCAGCGAGTTCAGCGGGCTTTTCCATTATTTCCGCAACGAAGAAGCGGCCGCGATGATCGGCAAGACTCTCTCCTTTGCGGTGCTCTATAAGAACAGCGCAGGACAACGCACTCCTTTTGTAGACTTGGTTGCTAAAAGCGGGGGCGATCTCAGGACGATCATCTGCGGCACCTTGCAATTTGGAGACGCTGGCATCCTCGATAACAGCGGCTGGATGTGGGCCACAGCCAATGGAATTCCGCTGGATCCCGATATCGATCCGAGCGGATACAGTTTCTACCTCCGAGTCCTCCCAGCCTTTGGCTATAGTGTCCCGACGTCCAATGCACCGCTTTACCTTCAAAGGATAATTGCGGTGGAGGGAGATTTGCCGAAAGGTAATCTCACCGGCTGAAGAATAAAGGAAAGGACTTGCACGCTGACGTCATCAGGATCACTATCCAACGCCTCACCCCACGGTCGCGGCGCCCAACAACCTCAGGACAATTTCATTGTCTGCAGCGAAGAATAAAGGCCGCGAATGACACGTCATGCAAATAACGGGGCTGCGTATCGATTATCGATACCGGGTTTCGTCTTAGCGATGCCGTTTTATCCTTCCAAAATCGTCCATGTGCCTAGCGTGATCCTGGCGATCTTCGTTTTTTCCATTGGCTTTTTTATTCAATGCAACATCGTGACGAGCAATATCGGACTGCGCTTCCTGAACATTAGCGACATGCTGGTGTTGGTAACGCTTCCTGTTATCGCCATTCTCTATATTCGCTGCCTCACCCCCTCAATCATTCTTCTCTATCTCGTTCCGCTGACCGTTTTTTTTCTACTTTCTACTTTCTTCGCGGATGATCGTGGCGAAGGCGAATTTTATACGACAGCGCTGACATATTTTTACGCGATCTATTTCCTCTTTTTCGCCTATATGCTTTTCAAGGAGAACCTTCTCGAATTATTCTCTTGGGGCATGTTCATCGGTTTCATCGCAGTGACTATCCTGTTGTTCCTGGATATCGTCATTCATGACAGGCTCGCCTCGCTTGGCCTATCCTTCATGTTCGATGAGGCGTCGGTGCTGGAGTCCGCGGCTCGAGGTGAAATAAGCCCGCTATTATTACGTTTGGAGAAGGCGGGGGGAATATGGCCGGTGGGCAACACGGCCGGACCGGCTTTCGCTCTAGCCGGTGCGGCAGCCGCTCATCTTGCGGAGCGCTACAAGCGCCCAATGCTCTTTGCTATATTTATACTGGTATATTTGGCCAGCTTCACGCTGACGCTCAATCGATCGGGCCTATTTGCGGTAATCGCGATCGGACTCTATTTTTATTTTAGAAATTTTTCGATACGAATGCTGTTCAGCACGTATTTCGGTTTCGCTCTATCTGCGCTCGTCATCGCTGCCGTTTTGCCCTTCGGAATTCTCGATTTCGCAGAACAGGCGTTCTCGAAACGCTTTGTGGAGGACAGCCACAGTACCGACAACGTGCAGGAACGATGGACAACCATCGCAGGCGGCTTCCAAGTGATGCTCGATCACCCTTTCGGCGTCGGTTTCACGGCACGAATTCAGGAGCTTACGCAGGTCGCGGGTATCGGCACGCCGCATAACGGCTTTCTGGCTACTGCCTACGCCTCCGGCATCCCGTTTTGCCTTCTAGCTGCCTTCGCACTCGTCTATACGATCCTTCGGAAACGCAAAGTCGGTTTTTTCGCCTATTCCGCGATAGCGGTCATTATCGGTTACCAATTTGAAGAACTGAATTTTAATCCCGTCTTCATGGCGCATGTGGGACTAGCACTGGCATACGCCTCTATCGACCTCGATTTCAGGTTTTTCCTGAAGAACGTCATGATGCGGCTGACGGCAATGGCCAGCGGTGGAGGCAGCTCGGCAGTGCCATTTTCCCGGTGATAATGTTGGTGCCAATGCCAAGGTGCCGGTCACGAAATGTCGACAATTTCAATCTCCCTGTCAGCCAACCCGACAAAGTCTCCGACCGCTCTTCCCATCAAGGCCCGAGCCACCGGAGAAACATAGGACATCGATCCCCTGGCGGGATTGGCCTCATCCTCGCCAACGATCCGCAACCGCTGCGTGCGGCCATCGTCGCGGCGGAAGGTTACCAGATTGCCGAATGCCACAACGGCATTTGTGGGCGGATCTGGCATCACCTGAGCCGTGCGGACTCGCTCCGCAAAATAACGCATGTCTCGCAATGGGCCGGCAGAAGCGCGCCGCCTTTCATTTACATCCTCGATCGCGCCAGCGGCTTCACAGGCTTCACGGGCCAATTGTAACTGCCCTTCCAGAGCTTTCAGCCCTGTCTTGGTCACCAGATTGGGATGAGGTGAAATCACCCGATCCGGCAGAACCGTTTCGGCTGCGGTCTCCGCACTGTCTTCCTTGGTAAAGGCTACACTCAATCCTACAACTCCATTGCGACGGGATGCTGACAACAACCGCTAACCCGGAGCGATTTTGCCACTACCGGCAGCAACGCAGCAAGAGCACAAATCCAAGAAACGATCTTTCGATCTCAATCAAACAGGAACGAGCCAACTCTCTGCGTAATATCTCCCCTCCGTCCGGAACGGAACATACCCCTCATTTCTGGCCCTAACAGGAAGCTTTTCGCGCTGTTAGGCTGTTGTTCAGGAGGAGGTAGGAAGCGACGCGAAAGGACAGGAGAAGGCTTATGGCCAGAACAGTTGTGAATGCGCTTGGAGACACACTCTACTATAGCGGCAGTTCCACCGGATTTTTCTCCGCCACGGGCTCCGGCCCGCTGCTTGCCGGTACGGCCGGCAATGATTCCATGTGGGGTGACAGTTCCGTCAATGTGACAATGGCGGGCGGCACCGGGGACGATATTTATTATCTTTATTCCAGCATCAATCGCGCCGTCGAAAATGCCGGAGAGGGTATCGATACGATCGACACCTGGATGAGCTATACACTTCCCGAAAATTTCGAAAACTTGCGGGTCACCGGCGATGGCCGTTATGCCTTCGGCAATTCGCTCGACAATATCATCACCGGCGGATCTGGCAGCCAGACGATTGACGGCGGTGCCGGCAATGATGTGCTGATTGGCGGCGGCGGTGCGGATACGTTCGTATTCACGAGCGGCAATGGCACCGATCTCATCATGGATTTCAGCGCCAATGACACGATCCGCCTCAATGGCTACGGCATTACCTCCTTCGATCAGCTTGCAAGCAATGCCACGCAGCAGGGCAATGATCTGTGGCTGAATTTCTCGAATGGCGAAGCCGTCGTTTTGGCCGGAACGACCATAGAGGATATCCAGCCCGATCAGTTCGAGCTCAGCCTCGACCGGTCATCCCTGACACAAACCTTTGCAGACGAGTTTGATACGCTGTCACTGCGCAACGGTGATCAGGGAACCTGGGATGCCAAATATTGGTGGGCACCGGAGAAGGGCAGTTCCCTGACGACGAATGGCGAGGCGCAGTGGTATATCAACCCGGCATATACCGGAACGTCGGAGGTAGACCCGTTCAGCGTCAGAAACGGCGTCCTGACCATCACGGCTGCCGAGACCCCGCAATCGATCGCCGACGAGGTCGAGGGATATGATTACACCTCCGGGATGCTGAACACCTATTCCTCCTTCAGCCAGACCTATGGATATTTTGAAATTCGCGCCGATATGCCGACCGATCGCGGTGCCTGGCCGGCCTTCTGGCTTCTGCCGGAAGACGGGTCGTGGCCGCCGGAACTGGACGTGATCGAAATGCGCGGCCAAAATCCCAATACGCTCATCATGTCCACACATTCGAATGCGACCGGCGAACAGACTTCTGTCATCAACAACGTCAGCGTGCCGAGCACGGAGGGGTTTCACACATACGGCGTGTTGTGGGATGCCGAACACATCACTTGGTATTTCGATGATGTCGCCGTTGCGCAAACGGATACGCCTGACGATATGCATGATCCGATGTACATGGTCGTCAATCTTGCCGTCGGCGGCATGGCGGGAACACCCTCGGCAGGTGATTTCAGCGACGGTTCGCAAATGATGATCGACTACATCAGGGCCTATTCGCTCTCCGACTGGGCAGCGTGAACAGAATGCCGGCAGCCGCGTCAGCCGATCGCGGCCGCGCGCAATTCGGTTCCCTCACTCTGCTGCGAGCAGTGTCCGTTCGGCGTTAAGCGTCATCAGACGCCGCGCCGTTTCGAGGCTTGCGGGCTGCTCGGCCCGATAGCGACGGCCGATTTCCATCATCAGAACGGTGTCAGGCAGGAAGGTCAGTTCGGAGAAGATGCTCTCCCATTCAATGTCGCCCCAGCCGAGCGGCATATGCAGATCGCCGATGCCGAGCGCTGTGTTTTCCTGCGGAAAATAGGGCTGGTAGAAACCCTGCGGCCGGCCGAAGGAATCGTGGACATGGAGATGACCGGCGACCGGCGCCATGGCACGAAGCTGTTCACGGAAGTCCAGGCCACGATAAGTGGATTCGAGATATGCATGGCTGAAGTCGATCAGCGCCACGACATTGTCGTGGCCGACAGCCTTAACGGTCGCTGCCACCTCAGCCGGTGTCTGGCGGTATTGGCCGGGTTCGGTGGTGAAGATATTTTCGAGCGCAATCCGCACACCATAGGGCCGGCAGAATTCCGCGAGTTCGAAAAGCGCGTCGCGTTCACGATGATCGGCCTCTGCCCGCTCGGCGATCTGGTCAGCGCGCAGCGCGCCGCCATGCTGGACAAGAATACCCGCACCGATGCGGTCACAGAGAACGGCAAGCGCCTTCGCGGCATCGATCTGGTAGCGGCAGGTCACCGGATCCATGAAGTTGGATGAAACCAGGCCGTGCACCGTGTAACGGAAGCCGAACTGCCTTGCGAGCGACACGAGACGGTCCGCGCGCTCCTCGATGATGCGGCCGCCGGCAATCACGTCGAGGCTGGTGGCGGCGATTTCGACGGTGTCGCAGTCAATATCGGCAAGGGCACGCAAATCGTTTTCAAGCGTGGCGAACTCGCCATCGTCCGAGCCGGCGTTAAAACCGGTACCAATAAGATTGCTCACTTCGTCATCTCCAGAGCTAAGAAAGTCATGCGAATTCGCGCGACCGCGCAGCGCGTCATGCCGCACCGAAAGATCAGGCCGGCCAGCACAGACATGGTCTGTCTCGGCCGAAGCGACGTGATAAGAAAAGTCCGTGCCCGCCGGCGAGGCCAACGGGTGGACCGTGGTGATGCGTCTCCATCGAGACCGATCACTCAATTAAGTTTGTTCATTTACAGCTTTATGACATTCCGCTGAGCGAAGTCCGCAAATCGACGTGGCGGAAGCGGCGCTACAGGGCTGCGGAGGAGCCGGACTGGATATCCACTCAGTTTCGGGGGTGCGACACTCTCCAAGTTCCGATGCCCGAATTAGTGGCGGACGATATCGGCTGTTGAAGCCCGTTTGGGCAGGAGGAGTCAACCGAGATTACGCACCATGAAATAGATCAGCAGACAATGCCCAATCGCAAGCACTGCCCATGCCCATTTCGCGACCCTGATATCGGCGTCGACGACCATGTTGCTGATTTCCGCCCGGCGTCCCGCTTCTTCCCCCTCGCGCACGTCCGAAGGGCGCGGCGGGAACGCCAGCCCGGCTTCCCCCTCTTCCACGACATGAAGCCTGTCTTTATGAGCTTGCGGACGTGATTCCCCCTCGGCGCGCTCCGTCGAAAACGCACGGCTGTCGGAAGCGCTATTCACCGCCAGAAGCTGCGATGACACCCGCCTGTTACGCATGTTACCTTGATTGGGCATCATAATTTTCCACACAATAAAAATAAAAATATGCACCGGTATTCCCCGATCAGGCCTGAGCTCTGCCAGGTGAATCTACCGAACCCCCTCTGCCCGCGCGCCGCGTTCTCCCCTGAACGCGAAGCACCCCGCAATCAGCGCGCCGCGCCCGCGGGAAAACTCCGCCCGCCCGGGTGAGGTTTCGCCTCCCGCTGGATCAGGAAAACTGATTTCTCCACCGGCAGCGGCTCCACCGTCCGGTAACGCTGAAAACGTCTGGAATATTCGAACCGGATGAGCCTGTCGTCGAATTTACCCGCCAGAACGCGATAGCCGTTGACCACCTCGTTCAGGATTTCCAGTTCCTCTCCCCACAGCCAGCCGCCATAGAAAGTGCCTTCGTTCGAACGCAGCACGATCTCGAAGAAGTGTCCGCCCGCCACGGCAGGCATGCGGAAGAGAATGTCGAGATTGTCCTCATCCTGATCATCGCATTTTTCCGCCGACAGCCTTGCATGCGCGACCTTCGCGTGAACCAGCGCCGAGACCGGATAAAACGGGCGGCCCTTGAACCACATGAATTCACTAACCGCGTATCCGACGTCATCGGCGCGCTGGTAAGGCTCAATACGCGGCTCGAATGCCATGTAGCTTCCGTTGAACGCTATCACTTTCGATGATCCCCGATACCTGTCGCCTGCCGGTTCCGCCCGTCATTCACGCTTCTGTTTGCGACAATAGGCAGGCGGCGTCACACCAGCGTCAAATCGAATGCTATGATGACTTTCAATTTCCCGGGCACGTTGTTAGATGGTGATTCAAGGGGGACGAAAGTGGCTGGGAACGATGAACTGATAGCGATCCGGCTTTTTGGCACCCCGCGCTGTGAAGCGGTGCGGGAGGCATTTTTTCCGTCCAAGGGTTTTGCCCTCACGGCCGCCCTGATCCTTGCTCCCAACCAGTCCCTGTCCCGCCAGCACCTCGCATCGCTGCTGTGGGAAGATGTCGAGCAAAAAAGGGCGCTGGGCAATTTGCGGCAGCTCATTCTGCGCCTTCAGAAACTCTTCGGCGACGACGAGGCCATTCTGCTGACGGAAGGGAATGATCTGAAGGCCGGAAAGCTGGCGCAGCGCACGGACCTCGCGCTTTTTCTCGCCGATGCGAGAGCCGAAAACCCGATGCGGCGGCTGAAGGCCCTTCTGGAGTTCGGCGGCGACCTTCTGGAGGGACTGGATGCCGGCCAGGACCATCTCTACCTCTGGCTGCTTTCAGAGCGTCGCCGTCTCAAGGACCTGTTTTTTTCGAGCTACACGCAGCTTCTGGAGGAGCTGACCCGCTTCGGTCGCGCCAGCTCGAATGATATCGCCAGACTTTCCGAGCGCGCGCGCAATATCGAGCCGGAGCGCGAAGAAACCTATCGTGCCGCCATGGCCTCCTATGCGCGGATCGGCAATATCAGCGGTTGCGAGAGCATGTACCAGCTGTTGCTGGAACAGCTCCGCCAGGAGGGACGCCCGCCGGAAGCCGAAACCGTCGCGCTGAGGCGGCGAATACAAAGCCTCACCGCGACAATCGCGACCCCCGCCGAGCCGGAGGAAAGCAGTCGCCGGCAATCGCTGGCAAAACCGCGCGTGGCTTTCTGCCGGCCGGCGCGGGTGGACGGGCTATCCGTTTCACCGGTGATGCAGGCCTTTGTCGAAGACGTCGCAAACAGCCTTGTGCGGTATCGGACCTTCACCGTCCTTTCACCGCACAGTACCTTTGCGCTCTCGCATGACCGGGCGGATGACGGATATGCCATGTTGCGGGCCGATTATCGCATCATGTCGACAGTTTTTGACGATGCCCGCATGTCCGTGGCGCTGATCGAGGAAACGACCGGTGAAATCGTCTGGTCGCTGGAGGCGGTGCTGACCGAAAGGCACATCCACGCGGCCTTCCGGCTGCTGTCCAAACAGGTGGCTGCTGCGCTTGCGCGGGAGATCGAGCGGCTTCAGGTGGAACCCGACCGTAACCACAGTGGCGAGGCTTACCGGCAATTGCTGGAGGGCCAGCAGCTTCTGCGCGGCAAATGCGACCTGCCGCTCCTGCGCAGGGCCCGCTCGATGTTCCGCAAGGCTGTCGATCTCGATCACGGAATGGCGGTCGCCCGCGCCCGCGTTGCGCAAAGTCTGCAACTGGAGTGGCTGATGCTGGGCGGTAACGACCCTCACCTGCTGCACCGCGCCAAGGCCGAGGCTGACGCCTCTGTGGAGATTGATCCGGCCCTCGGCGTCGGCCACTGGATGTGCGCGGTGGTGGCGCTTTATCAGCGGGATTTCGACATGTCTGCCGAGAAATTCTTCGAGGCGGAAGCGCTCGCCCCGAACTCAGCCGACCTGCTTCTCCAGCATGCCGATGCGCTCGCCCATTTCGGTGAGGCGGAAGTCGCGTGGGAAAAATTTCAGCAGGCCATCGACCTCAACCCGCTCGCCCCCGATATTTACTGGTGGGCTGGGGCCAGCATCGCGTTCAAGCGAGAAGATTATGGGGCCGCGGTGGAACTCTGCGGTCGCATGGAAGACGATGAGCCCGCGCTGCGAGTTCTGACCGCAAGTCACGCGCTTCACGGTGATCTGGCCGCCGCCCGGGAAGCCGGCAGCAGGCTACAGGAAAACTATCCGGGCATGACGGCAAGGGAGATCAGCAGCCTGTCTCCGGACCGCGACCCGGTAGCAAACGAAAAATTTTATCAAGCGCTTCGTTTAGCCGGGATCAAATAGGAGAGAATATGTCGTCGCATTTCTTTATCGTCGGGAAAAAGGGTTTTGGCGTTCTGTTCATTCGCACCACGCCGCTCAGGGTTGCTTCGGTATCGCACGAAACGATCACCGCCTATGAGGCGAGCCACCCCGGCGTGGATGGTTACGCCCGCGTGGCTGCAGCAGCCAAGGCCATGCTTGTCCGCCAGGACGGCCAACCTGAAGCCGAGCTGGACCAGGTCCAGATTCAAGGCATCGAGGCGCTTGTCTCAGGCGGCGCCGTCGTGTCCGAAGCCGATTTTGCCTTTATCGGTGAAGTGGTCGATGCCGGCTGGGATTTCAACCGCATGGTGCTGACGCCGATCGAAGCGGCACTGAAGGCAGTCGGGCCCGCGGGTTCGATCACCGGCGAATTGTTCGACGCGATCCTTGCCGACGACCCGAACGCCGCGCCCTGACGGCGATTGTGAAGCCTTGACCGCTCAAGGTCCTTCCATGTCAGCGACAACGGACAAAGGTGATGCAGACGCTTCCATCTTCGATCCCGAACTGCTCCGGCGGTTCGGGATTACCCGTGTCGGCGACGTGACCGGCCTCGATATTGTCGGCATACCCGTTTGGTTTGCGGTTCGCCCCAATTCGCGCGGTTTATCGGTGTCACAGGGCAAGGGACTAGTTCCGGCGCAGGCGAGGCTCTCTGCCGTGATGGAGGCGATCGAAGGCGCGGTTGCCGAGGATACCCGCAGACACACGGTCGCTTTCGGCTCAATCCACGATATGCGCGACAAGGGTTTTCCCTTAATCCCCTTCGAGAGCGTTGGCAGGGTCGATATGGACATGCTCGACCCCCAGCGTGAACGCGCGTGGGTGAAGGGAACATCGGTTCGTCGGCAGCAGGAGATCTACGCTCCCTTTGAGCTGATCGGCATGGATTTTCGAGCGGATTTCCCCTGGGACCGGCAAGCCTTCCTCATGAGTTCGCAGGGCCTCGCAGCCGGTTTCAATCATGACCACGTCGTCCTCCATGCCCTGCAGGAATTGATCGAAAACGACGCCTGCTTTCTCGTGGACGCTTTCGAAACCCGCGCCGTCAGCCCCAGACCGATCCTGTTGCCAGCGGGCGTCGAAACATCATTCGACAGGCTTGTCCGGCATCTTTCGGACCTCGGTCTGCCGCCCTCCTTCTTTGACATGACAAATGCACTCGGCGTGCCGGTGGTGATGGCAAGCCTGCCGCGGTCGCTTCATGCGCAGGATGGGCCGGCGACCCGCAGCGCTGCCGGGGCGGCCTGCCGTCCCGACGTTTACGACGCCGCGCTTGCCGCGCTACTGGAGGCGGTCCAGTCGCGGTTGACGGATATTAGTGGTGCCCGCGACGATCTCTCCCCGCTTCGTTATCGGCGTGACGGGGTTGCTTCCAAGCCCGTGGCCCCTGGGGCAAATCAGGCAGAACAGGCGCCGGGCAGTCTCGACTTATCGCGTTTCGAAACCTTTTTGCCGCCATGGCGCCAGCTTGCGGAACACCTTTTTGCGCATGGCATCGACGATGTCCATGTTTTTACGCTGAAAACGGGCCTCTCCGGGCTGCACGTCGTGCGCGTCCTGGCAAGCGGGCTGGCCCCGCTTAGCCGCGGAATGCAACGCCTATCGCAACGAACGCTCGAGGGTTTTCTGAAGGCCGGGAGGACGACATGAAACCGGTGGTTTTCGCGGGCCCATCCATCCACGGCATTGCCGGCCAGTTCGCCGGCCTTGATCTTCGCGGCCCGGCGGCATGCGGCGATATTCTCGATGCGGTCCGTCAAGACATCAAGGTCATTGGGCTGATCGATGGGCTTTATGGCGATTGCGCCGCCGTCTGGCACAAGGAAATCCTTTACGCGCTTGCATCAGGCGTCACCGTTTTCGGTGCCGCCAGCATGGGCGCGCTGCGCGCGGCAGAATGCGCCGCCTTTGGCATGATCGGCATTGGTCACGTCTTCGAAGACTATCGGGATGGACGGCGTTTTTCCGATGCCGATGTGGCCGTGAACCACGCCCCAAGAGAGCTCGGTTACAGCCCGCTCACTGTCGCGCTGGTTGATGCCGAAGCAACGCTCGCGGCGTGCGGAACCTCCTTCGGGCCCGCAGAGCGGAACGCCCTGCTGGATGCCGCCCGCTCTCTGCATTTCACCCGCAGGACCTGGCGCTCCGTCACCACGGAGGCCGGTCTCGAAGCCGAAGCGGCAAATCTTCTCGCCGCTCATGCTGTTTCCGTCAAACGAAACGACGCCGCCCTGCTTCTGGCCATACTGAACGGCAGCGCGTTACCGACCCCGCCACCGCCAGGCTGGAAATTCCAGAATACTCTCTTCTTCCAGCAATTGGCGTCCGGACGGACCGCGGGAGGTCCACGCGGTGACCACTGATCAGCCTTCGCCTCTGATGGCCGATTGTGGTGGCCTCATCGAGACGATCGCGCTCTCGCTGCCCGCCGCTTGGTTTGCCGACGCCGGGATCGGCTTTACCGTTTCACCTCTTGTTCCCATCGGTAACCTGCTTTTGACCCTGCCGCGAAATGTCGCGGTTCTTCTGCTGGTTGATCGTCCGTGCCTTGCAGCCGCGCGGAGCTGGCTCGATCGTCTCGCTGTCACCTGCCAGGTAGACTTGGTGACGCTTGATGAACCCGGCACCGTTCCGCACCCGTGGATACAGGATATGTTCCATGTCCGGCTGCGCGCAGACGCCCTGACACCGGAATTGGTCTCAAGCGGGGAGAGCGCTATAAGCCAGGCGCTTGCAGTCCGTTTCGGGTTTGGGACCGCAATCTCCGATGTCATCCTGCCCGGCGGCAACCAACTTGTCGGCCCGGATTACCGGCTGGTCGGCCACGCCAGCCTGCAGGGCGGCGCACAAAGCGCGCGGAGCGCGCCGGCCACCCTTTCACGTCGTTGGCTGCGGATCGAGGCTCTTGACCCACGGGCCGTCTTCAGCTTCGGCTATAGGCCGGAAGACCTCGGCGAAACAGTCCAACCAGACCTTTCGCAGACGGGGTCCGGACCGGCAATGGCCGCCAGGAACATCCACCAGTGCGGTTTCCACGTCGATCAGTTCGTTTCGATAACCGGACTTCGGCGCGACGGGCGGCCGCTTCTGCTCGTCGCCGATCCGGAAGCCGGTGACATGCGCTACCCCCGTGCCGCCGAGGAGCTGAAACGGAAGCTGGACGCGTCTGCTCTTTCACTCGCGCGCCAGGGTTTCGCCATCCTGCGAAATCCCGTGCCGGTTTTGCCCACCATCGACACCAACAAATGCCTGCCGAGGCTTTACAACAACGTCCTCCTTGAAAACGTGACGCGCAACGGCGAGACCCAGCCGTTGGTCTGGGTTCCGCATTTCGGCGATCTGGAACTGCTCGCGGACTTCGATGCGGAAAATCGGCGGATATGGGAAAGCCTCGGCTTTCGTGCGATCGGCGTTTTGGGATTCAGTCATCTTGCAAGCCGCAACGGGGCGTTGCGCTGCGCTACAAAGGTTATAATGCGGGGCCTCTGACAATCGATTCCAGATGAAAAACCCTGTTCTTTTAGCAATAAAGGTTCATAATACCCGTGGAAATTGTGTTGAATGTATACCTTCGACAATATTAATTGACGATCATCGAATTAGCCCTCACAGCCGGAGGAATTTGTAATGCAAGCGAAACTACCCAGCCCGATCGATGTGCATGTGGGCGCGCAAATCAGAATGCGCCGCAAGTCGCTCGGCATGAGCCAGAGCGCGCTGGCCGGGCGATTGGGCATCACCTTTCAGCAGGTGCAGAAATACGAAAAAGGCGCCAATCGCGTCGGCGCATCACGCCTGCAGGCCATAGCATCCATCCTCGGTGTAGAGGTCAGTTCGCTATTCGCCAATGCCACGCCCGACGGCGGAGAAGCCAATCCGGCCCTCGGCTCGATCAACGCCATGCAGACATTTGTCGCCTCCAACGAAGGTTTTTCGCTCAACCAGGCCTTTTCGCGCATCAGGAGCGCCGCCGTGCGCAAGAGCATTGTTGCCCTCGTCACATCATTGGCAGCTTCCGAAGCCATTGAAAATGCTGGCACCGCGGAAACCAAAAACGACGATTGACGCAGGTGTGACGCTCGCGTGACGCTCGATGTGGTCGAAAATGAACAACGCGGTTTCACGCGTTCTCATACCGTCGACTGTCGAGAGGGAATCATGGTCACGCCTACCACAGCAGTACTTGAACAGGACGATGCAGACGAGATTCTGGCGCTTGGGCGGATGGTTTCCTACCTATGCCAGCGGTCGAAATCTCTGGAACTCGGCATGTCGACCTATTTCCTGGAAATGGCCTTGTTGTCGCTCGCCCAGGACATCAATCAGCACGGCCTGCCGCTCACAGCCGCGGAGGCGAATGGGGGTGGTTTCGCTCCGGCCGACCTCCATTGAACAGGCGGCTGGCGTAATCTGCAGGATTGAGCGCCTCCATCTCGATCTCCGGTCATGAGGCGTCGGTCCGCTTTTTTCGTGCCGCTCCGGCGCGGCCGGTCCGTCGGTAGCGCTTCCGGTTTTCTGCAAATCCAATGACAAAGGCCCGGCTTACCACCGGGCCTTTGTCATCAACAAGCGCTGCGAAAGGAAGTCCGAAGCCGCTTCGGATTTTGCGCGTCTTCGGACGGAATATTCGACAGTCAGGATACGACCGCGCCGGGGCCTGCCACGGCACCCGCAGGCACCTTGCCCAGAATGATCATCCCGAGCACTTCGTCCTTGGTCACATCCTGGGTGCGGGCATGGCCCACCACCTTGCCGTTTTTCATCACGAACACACGATCGGCGAGATCGAAAACGTCGTGAATATCGTGGCTGATGAGAAAGATGCCGATGCCCTGCCGTTTCAGCTCCTTGACGAGATCGCCGACCTGCGCGGTCTCCTGCGGACCGAGCGCCGCCGTCGGTTCGTCCATGATAAGGATGCGGGCGTCAAAGAGAATGGCACGGGCAATGGCAACGGACTGCCGCTGGCCGCCGGACAGCGCCTTTACCGGCTCCTTGAACCGCCGAAAATTCGGGTTGAGACGTCCCATGACCTCACGCGCGGAGGCTTCCATGGCGACATCGTCCAGCGTGCCCCATTTCGTCTTCAGCTCGCGGCCGAGATAAAGATTGGCTGCCGCATCGACATTGTCGGCCACGGCAAGCGTCTGGTAGATGGTCTCGATGCCATATTTCTTGGCGTCACGGGGATTGCGGATATCCGCCTCTTCGCCATTGATGAGGATATCGCCGCTATCGCGCCGATAGGCGCCTGAGAGGATCTTGATCAGGGTCGATTTGCCTGCGCCGTTATGGCCGAGAAGGGCGACAACCTCGCCGGGGAAAAGATCGACAGAGGCGTTTTCCACCGCGTGGATGCCGCCGAAGGAAATGGAAATATTGCGCATTTCCACGAGGGGCGTGACTTGGTCCGTCATAAGAGTTCTCCTCGGTTCTTACTTGGCGCGGGCGCGATAGATGGTGTCGAGCCAGACGGCGACGACCAGAACCACACCGACGACGATGCGCTGGAAGGGCGTATCGATGCCCACCAGCACCATGCCGGATTGCAGCGACTGCATGACGAGCGCGCCGAGCATCGCACCCGCTATGGTTCCGACGCCGCCGGCAAGCGAGGTGCCGCCGATGACGGCTGCCGCGATGGTGTAGAGTTCATCGAGCTCACCCTGGGCATTGGTAGCGGCATTGAGGCGAGCGGTTGAAATCGCCGCGGCGATGGCGCACAGAACCCCCATCAGCGTGAAGATCTTCACCGTGACCCAGCGGGTCTTGATACCGGCAAGTTCGGCAGCTTCAGGGTTACCGCCGATGGCGAAGACATACCGTCCGAAACGAAGCCGTGTGGCGATAAAGGTCATGACCGCACCGACGGCGAGCGCCATCAAAACGGGAATGGCGATGCCGTGCGGAATGAACAGGCCGCCATCCGGCCAGGCGATGCCGTTGGCATCGGCATAGTTGCGGGCAATGTTGACCGGCCATGGGTAGCTGTTGACGACGGCCACGAAACCGATGACGACAAGGCATCCGAGCGCGGCCAGAAAATACTCCGCCCAGACGGGCCGTAGCGGAAAGCCGAAACGTCGGCGCTGATGACGTGAATTCAGGATTGCCGCCACAATGGCGACGCAGGCGACGGCCGCGGCTATCCAGCTCCATGTCGCACCGATCGAGCCGCTGGTGCCGCCCCCCATCAGGCGGAAGGTGGAATCCATCGGCGCCACCGTGCGGCCGCTGGTGATGAACCACGTGCCGCCGCGCCAGACGAGCAGGCCACCGAGCGTCACGATGAAGGAGGGTACGTTGAGGAAGGCGATGATGGAGCCCTGCAACATGCCGATCGCGCCGCCGACGAGAATGCCGACCGCAAGCGTGACAATCCATGTGGCCCAATGTTCGAAGCCAAGGATCTGCGGCAGGATTTCCGCCTGCATGACACCCATGATCATACCCGAAAAACCGAGGATGGAACCCACCGAGAGATCGATGTTGCGGGTGACGATGACGAGGACCATGCCGGTTGCCATAACGGCCACGGACGCGGTCTGCACGGAAAGGTTCCAGAGATTTCGCGGCGTCAGGAACAGGCCGCCGGACAGGATATGAAATCCGATCCAGATCAGAAGAAGTGCGCCGACCATCCCGAGCAGGCGGGTATCGAGTTCCGTGGCGCTGATGAAGCGCGCAATCGAGCCGGTCTTTTCCGTCTTGGCGGACGCTGTGGAATTGGATTGGGTCATATCGGCCATGAACTGCCGGTGCTCCTCACATCTTAAAGGGCGCCGCGCCATGAACCATGGCGCGGCGCCCGAACCGGGACATATTCGATCAGTCGCAGGCCTTGACGGACCCGGCCTTCACGCCCTGGCAGGCGGTTTCCTTCTTGATCCAGCCCGCATCGATAACGACGTTCAGATTGTCCTTGGTGATGGCGATCGGCTTGAGGAACACCGACTGCATCGTCACCTTCTTCGGACCTCCGTCAAAAGCGGTGACGCCCTTGATCTCCGTCATCTTCTTGCCACCGGCCAGTTCCAGCGCGATGCCGGCTGCTTCCTTGCCGAGTTCGCGGCTGTCCTTCCAGACTGAGACGGTCTGTGTGCCGAGCGCGACGCGGTTCAGCGCGGCGAAATCGGCATCCTGCCCGGAAACCGGGACCGACCCCGCCAAGCCCTGCGCGGCGAGCGCGGCGATTGCGCCACCGGCCGTACCGTCATTCGAGGCGACGACCGCATCGACCTTGTTGTTGTTCTTGGTCAGGAACTGTTCCATGTTCTTTTGGGCATTTTCCGGCTTCCAGCCATCGGTATAGGCTTCGCCGACATTCTTGATCTTGCCGCCGTCGATGGCCGCCTTCAGCACTTCCTGCTGGCCCGCAAAGAGGAAATCCGCGTTCGGATCGGAAGATGAGCCCTTGATGAAAACATAGTTGCCTTCCGGCTTCACCTTGAAGACTTCGGCTGCCTGCAGACGACCGACTTCCTTGTTGTCGAAGGTGATGTAGAAGGCGTTCTTGTTTTCGATCAGGCGGTCATAACCGACAACCGGAATACCCTCGGCAACTGCCTTTTCAACAGCCGGGCCGATGGCGTCGCTGTCCTGCGCCAGGATGATCAGCGCGTTGGCGCCCTGGGAAATCAACGATTCCACATCAGTCAGCTGCTTGGCCGCGGATGACTGCGCATCGGCGGAGATATACTTTGCGCCTGCCTTGTCGAGGGCTGCCTTGATGGCCGCCTCATCGGTCTTCCAGCGCTCTTCCTGGAAATTCGACCAGGATACGCCGACGACGAGGTCAGCCGCAATAGCGGCCGTATGCAGGGAAACGAGTACGGCTGTACCCGCCAGAAGCTTGGCAAATGAATTCATGATGTCCTCCCGGTAAGAGCGCTGCCCCACACCTCCATGCGGGGAAAACGCCTGAAAAAGCTGCCGGTCGCTGTGGTTTCACAATTTTCTCGACAGTCGAGAAAATTAATGTCAGAGATTCCCTATGCTGTCAACAACGGCTGCGGGCAGCATCCGGGTGCCTTGATCTTGTCCAGCACATGCGCCATGGACAGGTCTAGCACGACAGGAAAAAGGCCGTTCAGGGAGCATGCCCCAGCCCATGTCCGCCATTGCAAGCACGGAACTGGTGCGCCAGAAAAACAGCCTGTCGGTGATGGCCGCACTGCGCCTGCACGGCAGTCTCTCCCATACGGACATGTCGACTTTCACCGGGCTTGCTTCAGCAACCGTTTCCGCCATCACCACCGAGCTTGAGCGGGCGGGCCTCATATTACGGAAAGAACAGCTTGCAACCGCCGGTCGGGGCCGGCCGCGCATTCTCTTCGGGCCACGCGGGGCTTTCTGTCACGTCGCCATCGTCATCATTTCTTCAGATAGCGTGCAATATTCGCTGGTCAATTATGCCGGCAAGCTGGTGGACCGCTTTACCGAACAGAGGATCGCCGCTGAAAAAGGCACGTTCGGCGGCGCGATCCTTGGCGGTCTTGCACGGCTTGCCGACCGCTCACGCATCGACAGTCATGATATTCTCCAGGTCTCGATCAGCAGCAAGGGGCTGGTCGATGCGGGCGCGGCAACGCTTCTCTGGTCTCCGGTTCTCGGCGACGAAAAGATAGATTTCCAGCAGCTTGTTTCGCAAGACGGGCGCACCCGCGTGACGTTGAACAACGAGACGCTGCTGGCCGCAAAAGCCATCTGGATGGGAGAGCATGCGAAGGGCAATCCCGCGCCGGATGCCCTTGTTACCCTGTCGCTCGGCCATAGTATTGGCCTTGGCGTCGCGCGTGCAACGGGCGGCACGATCGAGGTTAGCGCCCCCAACTTCGGACATATGCTGCATCTGGCCGACGGCGCCTTGTGCCGCTGCGGCACCAAGGGCTGCATCGAGGCTTATTCCGGCTTCTACGCCATCCTGCGCTCGGCTTTCGAGGCCCCACCGCAGGCCGAACCTGCGAAGTTCGTGCCGATAGCCGAGGTGGACAAGATCGCCGCTTCAGCCCGCGCGGGGGGACGCATGGCGCGGTTTGCGTTCCGCACCGCTGGGCTGGCGCTCGGCAACGGCCTTTCACGCCTCTTCAGCCTGCATGGTCATATGCCGGTTTTCATCACCGGCCCCGGCACGCGTTATTTCGACCTCCTGGAAAGCGGCCTGCGCGACGGGCTGGCGCAATCGCAAGCAGTGCGTTTCGGCGGCATGCCGGAAATTGTAATAGCACCGAACGAACCGGAACTGGTGTTCGAAGGGCATATGGAACACGCTCTTTCCGCCGCCGATGACTATATATTGAGTGCAGAAAGCTTTCCGAAACCGGCGAGGAACTCCACAGCCTGACACTAGCGGAAGACGTTCAGGCTCGCTCCACCGCAGCTTCCGCCTCTTTCCTTCCACCCGTCAGCTTGGATACGAAGTCATCCAGCTCGGCGGCCTCGGCCTTGTTCAGGCGAAGGCCCTGTTTCGTGCGTCGCCAGAGAATGTCCTCGGCCGTGCAGGCCCATTCCTGCTCAACCAGCCAGCGCACCTCGCATTCATAGAGCGTGCCGCCGAAATGCCGGCCGAGCCCGACGGCATCGGTAACGCCGCCCAACAATTCCGCAGCCTTCGTACCGTAGTTTCTGACTAGCCGCTCGGCATGGTGTCTATCGAGGAAAGGATATCGGGAGACAAGCGCCCGCACCTGCGTCTCATATCTCTCCGCGCCGAAATCTCCGCCCGGCAGGTGTGAGCCCGCCGTCCATGGCTTGCCCTTCTCGCCGATCGCCGCGCCGATCTTTTCCAACGCATGTTCCGCCAGCCGTCGATAGGTGGTGAGCTTGCCGCCGAAAATATTGAGGAGTGGAGCTTGCCCGTTGCCCTCCTCAACCTTCAGCACGTAATCGCGTGTGGCTTCCTGCGCTTTCGAAGCACCATCATCAAAGAGCGGCCGCACGCCGGAATAGGTCCAGACGATGTCTTCCGGCCGAACCGGCTCGCTGAAATAGTCGCTGGCGGCGTTGCAGAGATAGGAAATCTCTTCTTCGGAAATGCGAACCTTGGCCGGATCGCCCTTGTAGTCGCGATCCGTGGTGCCGATCAGGGTGAAATCCCGCTCATAGGGAATGGCGAAGATGATGCGGTTGTCAGGGTTCTGGAAGAAATAGGCGCGCGGATCGGAAAACTTCCGGCGCACGATAACATGGCTGCCCTGCACGAGCCGGACATTATGCACATCCTTTCGCCCGAAGACGCCGGAAAGCACCGTATCCACCCAGGGACCAGCGGCGTTCACCAGCATACGTGCCTTGTGCACGCCCGCACGGCCGGTTTTTTCGTCCAGAGTTTCGATGAGCCATAGCCCACCTTCGCGTCGTGCGGAAACGACCCGCGTGCGGTTCATGATCATCGCGCCGCGATTAGCGGCATCGCGCGCATTGAGAACCACGAAACGGGCATCATCCACCCAACCGTCGGAATATTCGAAGGCCCTGGCAAAAGCCGGCTTCAGAGGCTTTCCAGCCGGGTCCTTCCGCAGATCGAGCGTTCGGGTGGCTGGCAAAAGTTTCCGGCCGCCGAGATTGTCATAAAGAAACAGGCCAAGCCGAACCATCCAGGCCGGGCGCACCCCGCCCTTCTGAATGGGCAGGACGAAACGCATGGGCCAGATGACATGCGGTGCCATGGCCCAGAGAATTTCCCGCTCCATCAGCGCCTCGCGCACCAGACGAAACTCGTAATGTTCGAGATACCGCAGGCCGCCATGGATGAGCTTGGTGGCGGCGGACGACGTGCCGGAAGCGAAATCGCCTTTTTCCGCAAGCGCCACGGAATAACCCCTGCCCACCGCATCACGGGCAATGCCGCAGCCATTGATGCCGCCGCCGATGACAAAAAGATCAAAAATGTTTTCGCTGGACATGAAGCCTCCGCGACAATGCAAGGGAGAAACCCTTTATGGAAAGACAATTACATAAAAACGAAAACAAAACGAATGTCAAAAGAAAACAAACGAACCCCGAAAGCGCACGTAAAAGCGCCACCGTGGCCATTGCCTCACAGGGTCAGCCTCCTAGGAGATTTATGTTTCAGCCGTGTGTCTGAGAAACCTGCTCGAGTTCGTAAAGCACCCCGCCCATATCCTTCGGATGCAGGAAAAGAACGGGATTGCCGTGCGCGCCGATCTTTGGCGTGCCATCGCCGAGAATACGGACGCCTTTTTGAATGAGGTCGTCGCGCGCCGCCAGTATATCCGGCACCTCGAAGCAGAGATGATGTGTGCCGCCGCCCGGATTGCGTTCGAGAAAAGCGGCAATCGGCGAGTTTTCGCCGAGCGGGTGAAGAAGTTCGATCTTGGTGTTATCAGCCTGAATGAACACCACCGTCACACCATGTTCCGGCAGCGATTGCGGCTCGGAAACCCGTGCGCCGAGCGCCGTGTATCGCGAAACAGCGGCATTAAGATCAGGCACCGCAAGGGCAACGTGGTTCAATCTTCCGAACATGGCCGCCTTCCCTCACACGTTCCGCCTGATGCCTTCGAGCAGGTCGAGCACCTTGTTGGCCGCATCCATGACATTGGTACCGGGGCCGAAGATTGCCGAGACTCCGTGGTCGAGCAGGAACTGATAATCCTGGCGCGGAATGACCCCACCGACAACAACGATGACGCCTTGCGCGCCTTTCTGTTTCAGCGCCTCGACCAGCTGCGGCGCAAGCGTCTTGTGCCCTGCGGCGAGCGACGATATGCCGACCACATGCACCTTGTTCTCAACGGCAAGCTCGGCCGCCTCCGCCGGGGTCTGGAACAGGGGACCGGCCAACACGTCGAAACCAATATCGCCGAAGGCAGACGCAATAACCTTTGCGCCACGATCATGCCCATCCTGCCCCAGCTTGGCGACCATGATGCGCGGTTTGGTGCCGATCCGTTCAGCCACACCTGAAAGGCGGGCGGCAAGCGTAGCGAGTTCCGGCTCATCCTTATAAGCCTCGCCGTAGATATCGCTCACCACCTCGGGCACCGCAGCGTGGTCTCCGAAGGCCGCGCGCAGCGCATCGGAAATCTCTCCCACCGTGGCGCGTGCACGGGCCGCGACGACGGCGGCTTCGAGAATATTGCCCTTGCCGCCGCGGGCCACCTCTGAAAGCGCCTGCAAAGCGGCGGTCACGTCCTTGCCATCGCGGCGCCGGCGCGTGTCTTCGATGCGGCGGATTTGCGCGGCCCGCACGGCGGCGTTATCGATATCGAGAACATCGATATCCTCTTCATTCTCGAGACGATAGCGGTTGACGCCGACGATCACCTCCTCGCCCTTGTCCACCGCCGCCTGCCGGCGTGTCGCGGCCTCCTCAATCAGCCGTTTCGGCAGGCCTTCCGCCACGGCCTTTGTCATGCCGCCAAGCGCCTCGACCTCCTCGATCAGCGCCCAGGCCTTCTCGGCCAGCTCATTCGTCAGGCTTTCGACATAATAGGAACCGGCCAAGGGATCGACGACCCGGGTGACGCCGGTCTCATGCTGGAGGATCAGCTGGGTATTGCGGGCAATGCGGGCGGAGAATTCCGTCGGCAGCGCAATCGCCTCATCAAAGGAATTGGTGTGCAGTGATTGCGTGCCGCCGAGCACGGCCGACATGGCCTCGAAGGCAGTGCGGACGATGTTGTTATAGGGGTCCTGCTCCTGGAGCGACACGCCCGATGTCTGGCAATGGGTGCGCAGCATCAGCGAGGACGCCTTTTGCGGCTTGAATTCCTCCATGATGCGTGACCAGAGCAGGCGCGCGGCGCGCAGCTTGGCCGCCTCCATGAAGAAATTCATGCCGATGGCGAAAAAGAAAGACAGGCGGCCGGCAAAATCGTCAACATTCAGCCCCTTGGCCAGCGCCGCCCGCACATATTCACGGCCATCCGCGAGTGTGAAGGCAAGCTCCTGCACCAGCGTCGCCCCGGCCTCCTGCATGTGATAGCCGGAAATGGAGATGGAGTTGAATTTCGGCATCTCCCTCGCCGTATATTCGATGATGTCGGCGATGATCCGCATCGAGGGTTCGGGCGGATAGATATAGGTGTTGCGGACCATAAACTCCTTGAGGATGTCGTTCTGGATGGTACCGGAAAGCGCGGCACGCGGCACGCCCTGTTCCTCCCCCGCGACGATAAAATTGGCAAGAACGGGGATGACCGCGCCATTCATCGTCATGGACACCGAGACCTTGTCGAGCGGGATGCCGTCGAACAGGATTTTCATGTCCTCGACGCTATCGATCGCCACGCCCGCCTTGCCGACATCGCCCTCCACGCGCGGATGGTCGCTGTCATAACCGCGATGGGTAGCGAGATCGAAGGCGACGGAAACGCCCTGCTGACCGGCAGCCAGCGCCTTGCGGTAAAAGGCATTCGAGGCTTCCGCGGTGGAGAAACCGGCATATTGGCGGATGGTCCAGGGCCGTCCCGCATACATGGTGGCGCGCGGGCCGCGGGTGAAAGGCGCAAATCCCGGCAGGCTGTTCAGATGGGAAACATGTTGCAGGTCGTCGGCCGTATAGAGCGGCTTGACCTCGATACCCTCGGGCGTGTGCCAGACGAGTGTGTCCGGTGAGCGCTTCAGCTCCTTTTCAGCAAGGTGAAGCCAATCCCGCACCGTTTTTTCACCTGACATGCATCTCTCCCCGTTTGCATTTCGCTCTAGCATTCCAGCGGGAGATCAAGGCAAGATTCGCCCGGCCCGTCCGCAGGTCCGACGCGGTAAACCGCCCCGGCCGGTATCCGTTCCGGAAAAACCGGCAGCGACCTTCACTCGAACTCGAGAATAACCTCATCCACAGCGAGACTATCGCCGGGTTTCGCCGCCACTCTCGCAACACGACCGCGTTTTTCGGCACGCAGGATGTTTTCCATTTTCATGGCTTCCACCGTCGCCAGTGCCTGCCCGGCCTCTACCTCGTCACCCTCATCCACCGAAATACCGGTGATGACCCCCGGCATGGGGCAGAGCAGCAGTTTCGACGTATCCGGCGGCAGTTTTTCCGGCATCAGCAGCGCCAGTTCCGCCACGCGCGGGCTGCGCACGCGGGCGAGAACATCCATGCCACCCCAGCGCAGACGAACCGCTGCGCCTGCAAGATCGACCTTGACGGCAATGACCTCGCCCGCCACCGTAAACAGGCCAAGGCTTTGACCGGGAAGCCAGCCGGTATCGATGGTGAGCGCTGTCCCGTCTTCAAAACTGACCGCCGCGCCATCCGCACCGGTTTCAATGCTGAGCCGGTGGCGAAACTCACCAAACGAAACCATCCAGTCTTGCCCGATAATGCGGCGATGATTGCCGATGGTACCGGAAATTTCCACCGCTCGGTTCTGCACACGCTGATTGATGATAGCGGCAATGGCAGAAAGCCTGCGTGCTGCGGCTTCATCCGGCTCGACGCCGGAGAAGCCTTCCGGAAACTCTTCCGCGATGAAGCCCGTCGTGAGCCTGCCAGAGCGAAAGCGCTCATGCTGCATGACGGCCGACAGGAAGGGCAGATTGTGGCCGATGCCCTCCACTTCGAAACGGTCGAGCGCCTGCCCCATGGCATCGATGGCTGTTTCGCGATCCTTGCCCCAGCTGCACAGCTTGGCGATCATTGGATCGTAATACATCGAAATCTCGCCGCCCTCGAAAACGCCGGTATCGTTGCGGAGAATGGTGCCGTTTTCCTGCGCCCCCTCCTGCGGCGGCCGATAACGCGTCAGACGACCGATCGAAGGAAGGAAGTTGCGATAGGGATCCTCGGCATAAAGCCGGCTTTCGATCGCCCAACCGTTCAGCTTTACATCCGCCTGTCCGAAGGACAGTTTTTCACCTGAGGCCACACGGATCATCTGTTCAACCAGATCGATGCCGGTAATCAGTTCCGTTACCGGATGTTCCACCTGCAAACGGGTGTTCATTTCGAGGAAATAAAAGTTGCGGTCGCCATCAACAATGAACTCCACCGTGCCGGCGGAGTGGTAACCGACCGCTCTCGCCAGCGCCACGGCCTGCTCGCCCATGGCTTTCCGAGTCACCTCGTCCAGAAACGGCGACGGCGCTTCCTCGATGACCTTCTGGTTGCGCCGCTGGATAGAGCATTCGCGCTCCCCGAGATAAAGGATATTACCGTGCTTGTCGCCCAGCACCTGAATTTCAATATGGCGCGGCTGGGTGACGAATTTTTCGATGAAGATGCGGTCGTCACCAAAGGAGGATTTCGCCTCGTTTTTCGAGGACTGGAAACCCTCGCGCGCCTCAGCGTCGTTGAAGGCGATGCGCATGCCCTTGCCGCCACCGCCGGCAGACGCCTTGATCATGACCGGATAACCGATCTGCGAGGCGATCTTCACCGCCTCATCCGCATCCTCGATCAGCCCCATGTGGCCGGGCACGGTGGAGACGCCGGCTTTCGCAGCCAGTTTCTTCGACGTGATCTTGTCACCCATAGCCTCGATCGCGCCGACGGGCGGACCGATAAAAACGACACCCGCCTTTTCCAGCGCCTGCGCAAAGGCGGCGTTTTCCGACAGGAATCCGTAGCCCGGATGGACCGCATCCGCTCCGGTCTTCTTGATCGCCTCAAGGATCTTGTCGATGACGATATAGGACTGTGACGAGGGTGCCGGGCCGATATGAACGGCTTCATCTGCCTGTCTCACATGCAGCGCATTGGCATCGGCATCCGAATAGACCGCAACGGTGGCGATGCCCATCTTCTTCGCCGTCTTGATGACCCGGCAGGCAATCTCGCCGCGATTGGCGATGAGGATTTTCTTGATCATGCGGTTGTTGCCCTCTCCCTCAGCACAAACCCTTAAACAGCCCTCAAATCTCGAAAAAATTCTCGAAGGATTCCGGGAAATTCTGCCGGGCGACGCGTTCGTCTATGACGAGCATTGCCTGATAGGAAACAGGGTCGAAATTTTTCTCCGCAGGTACGACCTCGCGGCCGAAAAGCAGGTTGAGGCGGGCGGCGTCGAGATTGCCGCGCTCGAAGGGCTCGGCACCGAAATGGTGCCAGAGCGAGTGCAGAAAGGCGGCATCGATGCGATGCTCCTTGGTGTCGTTGCGCGCCCGGCGGGGTATCATCTTGATCGGTGTTACCCCTTTGGGGTTGGCGCGGCGGATGGTGAACTGGACGCCCGTGCTCGGCATACCGGAGGGAAATCCCTTGTGTTTGGTCATTTCGGGCAGGTTCGCCATCTTTAGTCCTTCTCGTATCTGTTACGCCTTGCCGATCTTGTCCTGCGTCTTCGTGTCGAAGTCGGAGGCATCGTGGCGTTCATGCAATTGTTCAGACGGATCGCCGGAGGTCTTGTTGACGATCACGCCGCGTTTTACAGCAGGGCGTTCGCCGATTTCCAGTGTCCAGCGCATGACGTTCTTATAACCGTCTGCTTCAAGGAAAGCACCCGCATCGCCATATGCCTGGCCAAGCGCGATCTTGCCATACCACGGCCATACCGCCATGTCGGCAATCGTGTATTCCGAACCGGCGAGATAACGGTTTTCGGCGAGATGGCGATCCAGCACGTCGAGCTGGCGTTTGACTTCCATGGCGTAACGATCGATGGCGTATTTGATCTTGATCGGCGCATAGGCATAAAAATGGCCGAAACCACCGCCAAGGAAGGGGGCGGAGCCCATCTGCCAGAACAGCCAGTTCAGCGCCTGCGTGCGCGCATTGCCCTCCTTCGGCAGGAAGGCGCCGAATTTTTCCGCGAGGTAAACGAGGATGGAGCCGCTTTCGAAAACGCGCGTCGGCTCCGGCGTCGAATGGTCCATCAGCGCCGGGATCTTGGAGTTCGGGTTGACCTCGACAAAACCGGAACCAAACTGGTCGCCTTCGCCGATCTTGATCAGCCAGGCATCGTATTCGGCGCCCTTGTGGCCGGCGGCAAGCAATTCTTCCAGCATGATGGTGACCTTCTGGCCATTCGGCGTCGCCAGCGAATAAAGCTGCAGCGGATGCTTGCCGACGGGAAGTTCCTTTTCATGGGTGGGACCGGCGATCGGCCGGTTGATATTGGCGAACTGGCCGCCATTGCCCTTGTCCCAGGTCCAGACCTTGGGCACTTCATATCCGGCGGGGAAATTATCTGCTGAGGATTTTTCGGCCATGAAAATGTGTCCTTGTGCGTTTCAAGAGGACATCCGGACATCCGGGCGCCTGAACATCCATATAGTAAGGTGGCCGAAGCATTTTTCCAGCCCTTCAGCAGATCAGAGCGGAATGGTGTCGTGTTTCTTCCAGCGGGTTTCCACGCTCTTGTTGCGCAGCGACGCAAACGCGCGGGCGATGCGGCGGCGCGAGGAATGCGGCATGATGACCTCATCGATAAATCCGCGCTCCGCCGCGACGAAGGGATTGGCGAAACGCTCCTCATATTCTCTTGTGCGCGCAGCGATCTTCTCGGGATCGGCAAGCTCGGAACGATAGAGGATTTCCGCCGCGCCCTTGGCACCCATCACGGCAATTTCGGCCGTTGGCCAGGCGTAGTTGACGTCCGCGCCGATATGTTTGGAGGCCATCACGTCGTAAGCCCCGCCATAGGCCTTGCGGGTGATCAGCGTCACCATCGGCACTGTCGCCTCCGAATAGGCGAAGAGAAGTTTTGCGCCGTGCTTGATGACGCCGCCATATTCCTGGGCCGTGCCTGGCAGGAAACCCGGCACATCCACCAGCGTCAGCAACGGAATGTTGAAGGCGTCGCAGAAGCGCACGAAGCGGGCGGCCTTGCGCGAACTGTCGATATCGAGGCAGCCGGCCAGCACCATCGGCTGGTTGGCGACGACGCCGACCGTCTGGCCTTCGAGACGAATGAAGCCGGTGATGATGTTTCGGGCAAAGGCCTCCTGCAATTCGAAGAAATCGCCCTCGTCGGCCAGCGCGTGGATCAGTTCCTTCATGTCATAGGGCTTGTTGGAACTGTCGGGGATCAGCGTATCGAGCCGCGCTTCCAGGCGCGCCGGATCGTCGTGGAACGGCCGCACCGGCGGCTTTTCGCGATTGTTGAGCGGCAGAAAATCAAAGAGCAGCCGCACATGTTCCAGCGTCTCGATGTCGTTTTCGTAAGCGCCGTCAGCGACGGAAGATTTTTTGGTATGGGTCGAGGCGCCGCCCAGTTCTTCGGCCGTGACGATCTCGTTCGTCACCGTCTTCACCACATCCGGCCCCGTCACGAACATGTAGGAGGTATCGCGCACCATGAAGATGAAATCGGTCATAGCAGGCGAATAAACCGCACCACCCGCACATGGCCCCATGATGACGGAGATCTGTGGCACGACGCCGGAGGCGACGACATTACGCTTGAAGACATCAGCATAACCGCCAAGCGAGGCCACGCCTTCCTGAATGCGCGCGCCGCCGCTGTCGTTGAGGCCGATAACAGGCGCGCCGTTACGCACCGCCATATCCATGATCTTGCAGATTTTCTGCGCATGGGTCTCGGATAGCGAACCGCCGAGCACGGTGAAATCCTGGGAAAACACATAGACCTGCCGGCCATTGATGGTGCCCCAACCGGTCACGACGCCGTCGCCCGCGATCTTCTGGCCCGCCATGCCGAAATCCACCGCTCGGTGGGTGACATACATGTCGTATTCTTCGAAGGAACCCTCATCCAAGAGTACGTCGATGCGCTCGCGCGCCGTCAGCTTGCCCTTTGCGTGCTGCGCCTCGATGCGCTTGACGCCGCCACCGAGCCGAGCCTCTTCCCGCCGCGTTTCCAACTGCTCCAGAATGCCGGGCATGTATCCTCCATGCGTTATGCCACGATCAATAACCCAGAAAATACTCTGCCAGAAGCCTTGATCGTGCGCGTATGCGTGCCATAAATATTTGCAATATTTAATTTTGCAAAGTTGCAACATGGCGACGGAAAAACTCTTCATCGGCCGCAAGGTGCGCGGCCTTCGCGAAAATGCCCGCGCCACGCAGGCGCAATTTGCCGAACGGCTGGGCATCTCCGCGAGCTATCTGAACCAGATCGAAAACAACCAGCGCCCCGTTTCGGCCAGCGTTCTGGTGACGCTGGTGGAAAAATTCCAGCTCGACATGGCGGAACTGGCGACAGGCGAAAGCGACCGGCTGGTTTCCGCCGTGCGCGAGGCGCTGAAGGACCCACTGTTCATGAATTATGAACCGGGGCTTCAGGAGTTGAAGCTGATTGCCCAGAACGCACCGGGTTTTGCCCATGCGCTGCTGCGGGCCCATCAGGCCTATCGCCAGAACAGCGAACAGCTGGTGCAACTGGATGACCGCCTGGGCCGCGGCACCGCACAGGTTGAAAGAACACCCTATGAGGAGGTCCGCGATTTCTTTCACTTCGTCGACAATTACGTTGCCGAGATTGATCTTCTGGCCGAGGAGCTGGCGCAGGAACTGGAGATCGAGGGCGGCGAGACCGACGGCATTCTGGCAGCGCATCTCAGGAACCGTTACGGCATCCATATCACAAGAACCGCGGCGGCAGGCGGGCTGATCCGGCATTTCGATCCTGTCGGCAAAACGCTCGCCCTCAGTTCCTACATGGCCGCATCCACCCGCTGTTTTCAGCTCGCGTTGCAGATCGCCCAGCTTCACGCCGGCCCGACGGTGGACAGGGTGCTGGCTGGCGCCGATTTCCGCAACACGGAAGCGGCCGAAATCTGTCGCATCGGACTGCACAATTATTTTGCCGCAGCGCTCATCCTGCCCTATGGGCAATTTCACCGGGCGGCACAGGAACTGCGCCATGATCTCGAACTTCTCGCCGTGCGTTTTGGCGCGAGCCTTGAGCAGGTGGCACACCGTCTGAGCACCCTGCAGCGACCCGGCATGAAGGGCGTACCCATCTTTTTCGCCAAGATCGACCGCGCCGGCAACATCACCAAACGCCACAGCGCCACGCGGCTACAATTTGCCCGGTTCGGCGCGGCCTGTCCGCTGTGGAATATCCATCAGGCTTTCGAAAGCTCCGACAGGATCGTGCGGCAGCTGGCGGAAACACCTGACGGCGTGCGCTATCTTTCCATCGCCACCCAGATCGAAAAGGCCGGCGCCGGTTTCAATACGGAAAGGCCGCGTTACGCCATCGCACTCGGCTGCGAAATTTCCCATGCGCAGAATTTCGTCTACGCCGACACGCTCGATCTCGGCAATGCGGCTTCCTTCAAACCGATCGGCATTTCCTGTCGGGTGTGCGAAAGGGTGGATTGCGTGCAGCGCGCCGTGCCGCCGCTGAAACGCAAGCTGCATTTCGATCATCTTTCACGCGGCGCCCTGCCCTATCGGATTGCCGATTTTTGACCCCGCTCAGGGCAGTGGCACCATCGCGCGCCGCATGATGTTGGCGTAATAACCCCAGAAAAGCCGGGCGGCGACGGAGCGCCATGGCGACCAGAGTGTCGCGCGTTCCGCGAGCCATTTCGCTTCCGGCCTGATCTCCAGATCGAGCGCATGTGCCACCGCTGATCTCAGCGCCACATCGCCAACGGGAAAAATATCCGGATGGCCTCCGCAGAACATCAGATATACCTCTGCCGTCCATGGGCCTATGCCACGAAGCGCCACCAGTTCAGAAAGGGCTGCACTCCCCTCCTTGCGCACCACGCCGTCAAGGTCGATCTGCCCTTCGGTAACGGCGCGAGCCAGTCCTTCCAGCGTCGTCGCCTTGGCACGCGAAAGGCCGAAAGTAGCCCGCAATTCCTCCGGTGCGCCGAGATAGTTTTCCGCCGTGACCGCGCCGCCCGTCCCGGTGTGAATACGCGCCCATATGGCAGTGGCGCTGGCGCGCGACACCATCTGCGAGACGACGATATGAGCAAGGCCGGCAAAGCCGGGCTCGTGGATGCGCAGTTCCAGCGGACCGGCTATCTCAATGACAGGGGCAAGTGCGGGGTCGAGGCGGGCGAGATGCTCCAGCCCTTCGCTGATGTCATCCATCCCGGTGATGATTTTCATGTCGGTCATTCCATATGCCGCCAGCCCGCTGGCGGGGTGCATTAAAACATGGCAGAAGAAACCATGCCTTCATCCATCCGTCAAAAACCGGTTTACCGTTTCGCGCCAAGCCCCAACGGCCCGCTGCATCTCGGCCATGCGCTTTCCGCATTCCTGAACCATGACATGGCGCTGAACAATGGCGGCCGCTTTCTGCTGCGTATAGAGGATATAGACCAGACGCGCTGCACGCCGCAGCTGGAACAGGCGATCTATGATGATCTCGGCTGGCTGGAACTCTCTTGGGAAGAGCCAGTGCGGCGACAATCGGAGCATTTCGATGATTACCGGATGGCGCTGCACAGGCTGATCGAGGCGGATCTTGCCTATCCCGCCTTTCTCAGCCGTGGCGAAACCAGGGCCATTGTCGGTGCCTTCGAAGCGGAAGGCGGGACATGGCCGCGCGATCCTGACGGAGCGCCGCTCTATCCGTCCGTCGACCGCGAGAGGCCGAAGGCGGAACGGGCGGCCCTGCTCGCATCCGGCCGGCAACACGCCTGGCGGCTCGACATGGACAAGGCGATACGCGCCGCCCGTACCCCCCTGTTCTGGCAGGAGAGCGGCGACGGGGCGACGGGGCAGATCGAGGCCCTGCCCGCGCTCTGGGGCGATGTGGTGCTGTCGCGTTCCGACGCGCCTTCGAGCTATCATCTTTCCGTTGTTATTGACGATGCACTGCAGGGGATCACCCATGTGGTGCGCGGCATGGATCTCTTCCATGCCACCGCCATCCACCGGCTGCTGCAGCAGCTGCTGGACCTACCGCAGCCCGCTTATCATCATCACCGACTGATTTTGGGCACGGACGGGCGCAAGCTTTCGAAAAGCGAAGGCAGTACCGGGCTTTCCGCCCTTCGCGCCGAAGGAGCGACGCCCTCAGATATCCGCCGGCTTGTCGGCCTCCTCTAGCGCCTGCCCGCGGCGCGTGCCATTGCCGCCGATGTTACGGCGGATGATCTGCCGGACCTTGTATTTCATCAACGCGGCATTCACCTCCGCGCCGAGCATGAAGATGACGCCGACCATATAAAGGAACACCAGAACCACCATGACGGAGGCGAGACCGGCATAGGTGGCGGCATAATTGGCGAAGGTGGAGAGATAATAGGCGAAGATAGCCGCGCCGATGACCCAGAATATCATCGTCAGCAAAATACCCGGCCAGACATCCCAGATGCGGCGCTTGCCTGCGGGTAGCCACAGATGCGCCGCCACCAGCCCCGCCGTCAGCACCACGATGGTGCCATAAAGGCCGAGGCTGGAAATGGTGTTCAGCACATCCGTCAGCCACGGAAACCGCCGTTCGGCGAAGGACATGGCGACCGGCACGGCGACGAGCACGGTACTGATTCCGGCAAAGACCACAACGGCAATCAGGACATAAAGCAGGCTGAGCAGCCGGGTCACATACCACCAGCGCGTTTCCGTGACGCGATAGGCGCGGTTCAGCGAAATGCGCAGCGCCTCGACGCCGTTCGAGGCGAAGTATGCAGCCGCCAGTACCGAAATCGTCAGCAGGCCGCCGCGCGGGATGGTGAGAACCTGCTGCACCTGAGCTGCCAGCGGACCGGCAATTGCTTCCGGCCAGGTGTCGAAAATCAGATGCACCGCCGTTTCTGAGAACTGGTCGGCGCCCAGAAAACCGGCCAGCGCCGTGCCGAAGATCAGGAACGGAAACAGCGCCAGCAGGATGGACAGCGCCATGTGGCTCGCCATCGCCCAGCCGTCATCCTCGGCGAAATGGGAATAGGCATCGAAGGCAACCTTGCCTGCCAGGCGCACTGCGGCAACCATGTCGCCTCCATTCATCGGCATTTCATTTGTAACTTCGCCCCGAATATGGGAAATCAGCTTCGTTTTGTACAGCGCGCAAGCTGACCTTTCGGTTCCCGAAGGACACGGATTTCGCGCGATTGGATTTTAACGGGCCGGGTAATCGGACCAGAGCGACAGTCGGTTTCCCGGAGCGGCAAATGTCTGAAAAACCCGTCATCATCATCACCGGATGTTCCTCGGGCATCGGCGCCTATTGCGCCGGCGCGCTCCACCGGGACGGCTGGCGGGTCTTTGCCACCGTGCGGCGCATCGCTGACATGGCAGCCCTCGAAAATCAGGGCATAGAAACCCTGATCATGGATTACACAAAGCCCGAAACCATCGCCGCGCTGGTGGACACCGTCGCCGCCCGCACCGGCGGCCGCATCGATGCGCTTTTCAACAATGGCGCCTATGGCCAGCCGGGCGCGGTGGAGGACCTGCCAGTCGAAGCGCTGAGAGCCCAGTTCGAAACCAATGTCTTCGGCTGGCACGATCTGACGCGGCGGGTCATTCCCTTTATGCGGGCGGGTGGTGCGGGCCGCATCGTGCATTGCTCGTCCATTCTCGGGCTCGTGCCCTATCGCTATCGCGGCGCCTACACCGCTTCGAAATTCGCGCTTGAGGGGCTGGGCGTCACCCTGCGCATGGAGCTTCAGGACAGCGGTATCCATGTCAGTCTGATCGAACCCGGCCCGATCACGTCGAAATTCACCGCGACGGCGCTTGCTCATATCAATGAGCATATCGATCTCGAAAATTCGGCCCATGCGGCAGAATATAAACGCCAGCTGGCGCGTATGGATGGTTCCGGCCCCGTCAACCGTCACAAGCTCGGCCCGGATGCCGTTTATGCCGTGCTGAAACACGCCCTGACGGCTGCAAGGCCGAAACCACATTATCCCGTTACTGTTCCGGCCAAACAGGGGCTTATGCTGAAACGGCTCTTGCCTGCCGGACTTTTCTATCGTCTGCTGCGCAGATTCGATTGAGGAGGAGTAATACCGCATGTCCGGCTTCACCACCGTTCTGGCCCTTATCGTCATGGGGCTTGTCGTCATCGTGTTGATACGCGGCCTCTTCAACATGCTGAAGGGACAGGACGCCAACCGGTCCAACAAGCTGATGCAGCTTCGCCTGCTTCTGCAGGCCATTGCCATCGCTCTGATCATGCTCACCCTCTGGCTCAGCGGAGGCGGCCGCTGACATGGTGAAACTGAACAAGATCTACACCCGCACCGGCGACAAGGGCACGACGGCGCTGGTTTCCGGCCCGCGCCGACCGAAGCACGATCTGCGCGTCGAAGCCTATGGCACGGTGGACGAGACCAATTCGGCCATCGGTGTCGCGCGGCTTCACACGGCTGGGCTGGAAAAGCTGGATGCCATGCTTTTCCGCATCCAGAACGATCTTTTCGACCTCGGCGCCGATCTTGCCACGCCTGACGATGGCGAACCGCTGCCTTACGAACCGTTGCGTATAGTCGAAAGCCAGGTCACACGGCTGGAAAGCGAAATCGACGACCTCAACGCCACCCTCGAACCGTTGACGTCGTTCGTGCTGCCGGGCGGCAGCGCCGCGGCGGCAAATCTGCATTTGGCACGCACGGTTTGCCGGCGCGCAGAAAGGCTGATGGTGGAGCTTTCCGTCACCGAGAACGAGATCGTCAGCCCGGCCGCCATCAAATATGCCAATCGCCTCTCCGACTTCCTGTTTGTCGCGGCCCGTTTCGCCAATGATGCCGGCAAGGCCGACATATTGTGGGTTCCGGGCAAGAACCGCTAAGGCGTTTCAACGACGCAACCAAAGGGCGTTCGATGTTCATACCGCTGCACGATGCGAATTCCCTCAAGCATATCCGGCTGCAATATGTCACCATCGGCCTGATCGTGGTCAACGTGTTGGTCTGGCTGTTTACCGGCGTGCTGGCCAGCGACACCGAAGCCAATGCCGCTGCCCTCGGCCTCGGCTTCATTCCCGCCGTGGTGTTCGATTACGCCTATCTGGAACCCGCCCTGCAGGTCGTGCCTGATGACCTCACCGCCATCACCTATGCCTTTCTTCATCTCGATTTCTGGCATCTGGCCGGCAACATGCTGTTTCTCTGGGTCTTCGGCGACAATGTCGAGGATGCGCTCGGCCATTTTCGTTTCCTGATCTTCTATCTCGCCTGTGCCATCGCCGGCGCGCTGTTTCACGGTTTCGTCGCACCCACCTCGGAAGGACCACTGATCGGTGCCTCGGGTGCGGTTTCCGGCGTCGTCGCGGCCTATTTCCTGCTGCATCCAAAAGTGCGCGTCTGGGTGCTGGTCCTCATGCGCATTCCGCTTCCACTGCCCGCCTTCATTCCCCTGGCGCTGTGGATTGGCCAGCAGTTCCTGATGCTGGCGCTCGGGCTGGAAGAGAATGTCTCCTGGGGCGCGCATGTCGGCGGCATCTTGGCGGGCGCCATCATGGTAATTTTAATGCGCAGACGGGGCGTTCCCCTGTTTGATCGCACCATTGTCCCGCCGAGGGCGGCACAGTTCAAAAATACGTCGCAAACGGCGGGGTTGTCGCACATCGAACGCGGCTATGACGGGGGTAGATGAGAGGTCACGTCAGAGATAGAGTATTTACGTTAACGTCAACGTAAGATATGCCTTGTGTGCATGCGATAATGAAGATTGCTCCGTTGTAATTGCGGGAAAAATGCTTATCCATGTCGCCAACCTGTTTTTGGAGGTCCGCTCGGCATTGCCAAGCGGACAGGAGTTTGAGGAAAGCCGCCGATGAAAATCCTTGTCCCCGTTAAACGAGTCGTCGATTACAACGTGAAGATCCGCGTGAAGGCGGATGGTTCCGGCGTTGAGCTTGCCAATGTGAAGATGTCGATGAACCCGTTCGACGAAATCTCGGTGGAAGAGGCCCTTCGCCTGAAGGAAGCCGGCAAGGCTGAAGAAGTCGTCGTCGTCTCCATTGGACCTGCCAAGGCGGAAGAAACGCTGCGCACCGCGCTTGCGATGGGTGCCGATCGCGCCATCCTGATCGAGACCGATGAAACGGTCGAGCCGCTCGCTGTCGCCAAGCTCCTGAAGGGCGTGGCCGAGGCTGAGCAGCCCGGTCTCGTCATTGTCGGCAAGCAGGCGATTGACGACGATTCGAACCAGACCGGCCAGATGCTGGCAGCCCTCCTCGGCTGGGGCCAGGGCACCTTCGCCTCGAAGGTCGTGCCTGCCGACGGCAAGGTTGCGGTGACCCGCGAAGTCGATGGCGGCCTGCAGACGGTGGAACTGAAGCTTCCCGCTGTCGTCACCACCGATCTTCGTCTGAACGAGCCGCGTTATGCCTCGCTGCCGAACATCATGAAGGCGAAAAAGAAGCCGCTCGACAAGAAGGCTCCGGCCGATTTCGGCGTCGATGTTTCGCCGCGCCTGAAGGTGTTGAAGACCGAAGAGCCGGCGGGCCGCAAGGCCGGCATCAAGGTGGGCTCGGTTGCCGAGCTGGTCGAAAAGCTCAAAGCCGACGGCGTCCTCTAAGGTTTCGGAAAAGGGAGATATTCTCATGGCCATTCTTCTTCTGGCAGAACACGACAACGCAACCCTTTCCGACCTGACGGCAAAGACCCTGACGGCGGCAACCCAGATTGGCGGCGACGTCCATGTGCTGGTCGCCGGATCCGGCGCCAGGGGCGCTGCCGACGCCGCAGCAAAACTTTCCGGTGTTTCCAAGGTGCTGCTTGCCGACGACGCATTCTATGCAAACCAGCTGGCGGAACCGCTGGCGGCGCTGATCGTTTCGCTTGCCCCGTCCTATGACGTCATCATCGCTCCTGCGACCGCCTCGGCAAAGAACGTCACGCCGCGTGTTGCTGCGCTTCTCGACGTGGCTCAGGTCTCGGAAATCATCGAAGTTGTCAGCCCGGATACCTTCAAGCGCCCGATCTATGCCGGTAATGCCATTCAGACCGTTCAGGCAACCAATGGCAAGAAGGTCATCACCGTTCGCCCGACGGCCTTTGCGGCAGCGGCAGAAGGCGGTTCGGCAGCGGTCGAGACGATCGCCGCCGCTGAAAACCCAGGCGTCTCCTCTTTCGTTTCTGATGCACTGGCCTCGTCCGACCGTCCGGAACTGACCTCGGCGAAGATCATCATCTCGGGTGGCCGTGCTCTCGGTTCTTCGGAAAAATTCAAGGAAGTCATCCTTCCTGTCGCCGACAAGCTCGGTGCTGCCGTTGGTGCATCGCGCGCTGCCGTCGACGCCGGCTATGCGCCGAATGACTGGCAGGTGGGCCAGACCGGCAAGGTCGTCGCCCCACAGCTTTACATCGCGGCGGGCATTTCCGGTGCCATCCAGCATCTGGCCGGCATGAAGGACAGCAAGGTCATCGTCGCCATCAACAAGGACGAAGAAGCGCCGATCTTCCAGGTTGCCGATTACGGCCTTGTGGCGGACCTCTTCGAGGCATTGCCGGAACTGCAAAAGGCCCTCTGATTTCAAATAGATGATGAAGGCGGCGCGTTTTTTGAACGCGCCGCCTTCTCTTTTTCGGCGATATGCGTAACATCGCCAGCGAATTTGCACATGCAGCACATGGGAGAACAGCATATGACCGCCCCCTTTAAGAACATCGGTGTCATCGGAGCCGGTCAGATGGGGTGCGGCATCGCACATGTCTCTGCGGTTGCCGGCTACAGGGTTCATATCTACGATCTTTCCAAAGACGGCATCGAGGCCGGCCTTGCCACGATCAATGGCAATCTCGCGCGCCAGGTCACCAACGGCAAGCTTTCCGACGAGGCCCGCAAGCAGGCCCTGGCGCTCATCAGCGGTTCGACCGATGTCAACGATCTGGCACCCATGGACCTCGTCATCGAGGCTGCCACCGAGAACGAAGAGATCAAGCGCAAGATCTATGCGCAGATCTGCCCGGTCCTGAAGCCGGAGGCGCTTCTCGCCACCAACACGTCTTCACTTTCCATCACCCGGCTTGCCTCTGCCACCGACCGTCCGGAACAGTTCATGGGCATCCACTTCATGAACCCGGTGCCGGTCATGAAACTGGTGGAACTGGTGCGCGGCATCGCCACCAATGAAAAGACCTTCGATGCGGCCAAGGACTATGTGCGGACGCTCGAAAAGGCGATCACCGTCGCCGAAGATTTCCCAGCCTTCATCGTCAACCGCATCCTTCTGCCGATGATCAACGAGGCAATCTATACGCTTTATGAAGGCGTTGGCTCCGTGGAAGCCATCGACACCGCCATGCGCCTCGGCGCGAACCACCCGATGGGTCCGCTGCAGCTCGCAGACTTCATCGGCCTCGATACCTGTTTGTCGATCATGCAGGTGCTGCATGACGGCCTGTCCGACAGCAAATACCGCCCTTGCCCGCTGCTGGTCAAATATGTCGAAGCCGGCTGGCTCGGCCGCAAGTCCGGCCGCGGTTTTTATGATTACCGCGGCGAGACGCCGGTTCCGACACGATAGAACCTTCACTGTTCTTTCGTTGCTCCACCGCAGAAAGCAACCGGGCGACAATGCAATCTATGCGATTATAAAGTAAGTAGACGCGCAGTGCGTGCGAACCCAAGATCATGCTGTGATTCTTTTGGGGGCTTACATGAAAATTCATATTGCAATGTCTATTGTCGCCATTCTCGCGAGCGGTTGCGTTTCGGAAAATCCGCGGGAGATTGTCAGAAGGGCTGGTTATCTCACGACGGTGCCGCCCAGCACCAGCTTTGGTCCAGGTAACATCGTCTGGAAAAAGACCAATCGATATAACGACAAAGACGATATCTCGCTTGGTTACATCTGCTCTCCGGAATATGTGACGTTCCCTGGCAGCCCTGAAAAAGGGAGGGGCGAAATCAGTGATTTCGGGCGAAAGAAGGATTTCTCCTTCAATGCAGACAATCTGCAGAAACTCGGATTTTCAAGCAGCGCGCAATATGTGAACAACCTGACAATCAGGTTCAGCAATATCGAATATCTCGAATACGGCCTCGACAAACTCGAAGCCATAGAAAAGACGCTGGGGCCGGAGTGCCGCAATATCCTTCGGAAACAACGCAAGAAGCAAAATGCACATATTGTACGTTCTGCTTGCAAGGCGGATCTGGATTACGCCATTACATATAAGGCATCAACCAGCGCCTCCATCAAAGCTGCAATATTGAAGGAAATTGAAGCCGGGTTTGGCATTACCCTTGAAGGCAATCAGGGTCGTGTCGGCCGAGGCCTTTATTACGGTGTATCGGTGGACCCGCTATACTGAGTTCGAAAAGTCTTATCGGCAGTCATTTGACTGCCGATATCAGCGCCTTCGCATCTTCGCTATCCCACGCCGCCGGGCCGTTCATGGCGCCGAGCAGGCACCCGTTTTCGTCCAGCAGCAGGGTTGCGGGCAGGCCAAAGGCAAGGCCTTCCTTTTTGAGAACGTTGAAAACGCCCATGGAACTGTCGCGATAGTGCTTCAGGGAATCGATCTTGTATTCGTCCATGAAGGCTTTCGGCTTTTCATCCCCGCCCGTATCGATGTTAACAGCCACGACTTCAAAGCCGTTACCGCCCTTTTCCTTCTCCAGCGCGTTCAGCGCCGGCATTTCTTCCCGGCAGGGCACGCACCACGTCGCCCAGAGATTGAGCAGCACCGCTTTACCCTTGAGATCGGCAAGGCTCATATCTTTCCCCTCCGGCCCTTTGAAGGAGAGCGGAATAACGCGCGGGGCGTCTGCCGCCGACATAGCCGCCACCTGGCCCTTCAGAAAGGGTTTCAGCGTCGCAATGCGGTTCGCCGCACCTTCACATAAACCGGCGTCGGCCACCGCTGCCCCTTGAACCGGGCCCTCAGACCCAATATGCCTGAACCAGACCGCGCCTGCACCGGCGAGCACACCGGCAACGGCAGCAATTGCAACCAATTTGGCGGAAGGAAGCCTGAACGGCCTTTTCTCTGTCATCGAATACTCCAGGGCATCACACATGGCTGACGGCACAGATCAGAAATCCTCCAACCAGATGTGGGGCGGGCGTTTCGCTTCCGGGCCATCTGCCATCATGGAAGAGATAAATGCCTCCATCGGCTTCGACAAGAAACTTTACGCCCAGGATATCCGCGGCTCTATGGCGCATGCCGCCATGCTGGCATCTAAAGGCATTATTTCGCCTGAAGATAAAGACAAGATCACCGAAGGCCTGAACACGATCCTGTCAGAGATCGAATCCGGCAGCTTCGAATTCTCCCGCAAGCTCGAAGATATTCACATGAATATCGAAGCGCGGCTTGCCACCCTCATCGGCCCGGCCGCCGGCCGCCTCCATACCGCCCGCTCGCGCAACGACCAGGTGGCGCTCGATTTCCGCCTGTGGGTCAAGGAAGAATTGCAGAAAGCCGAAGGTATGCTGACGGCGCTCATCGCCGCCTTCCTCGACCGCGCCGAGGAAAACGCCGATACGGTCATGCCCGGTTTCACGCATTTGCAGACGGCGCAGCCTGTCACCTTCGGCCATCATTGCATGGCCTATGTGGAAATGTTCGGCCGTGACCGCGCCCGCGTACGCCACGCCATCGAGCACATGGACGAAAGCCCGATTGGTGCGGCTGCCCTTGCCGGCACCGGCTATCCGATCGATCGCCACATGACGGCCAAGGCGCTCGGTTTCCGCGAGCCGACCCGCAACTCCATCGACACCGTGTCCGACCGCGATTTCGCGCTGGAATTCCTGTCGATCGCCTCCATCTGCGCCACGCATCTGTCGCGTCTTGCCGAAGAGATCGTCATCTGGTCGACGCCGCAATTTGGTTTCATCCGGCTGTCGGACGCCTTTTCCACAGGCTCGTCGATCATGCCGCAGAAGAAGAACCCTGATGCCGCTGAGCTGGTGCGCGCCAAGACCGGCCGCATCAACGGCTCGCTGATCGCTCTCCTCACCGTGATGAAGGGTCTGCCGCTCGCCTATTCCAAGGACATGCAGGAAGACAAGGAACAGGTTTTCGACGCCGCCGAAAGCCTGGAACTGGCGATCGCCGCCATGACCGGCATGATCCGCGACCTCGAAGTACGCAAGGACCGCATGCGCGCAGCGGCGGGTTCAGGTTATTCCACCGCGACAGATCTGGCCGACTGGCTGGTGCGAGAAGCAGGTCTGCCCTTCCGCGATGCCCACCATGTGACCGGCAATGCCGTGGCGCTGGCGGAAAAGAAAGGCTGCGATCTCGCCGATCTTTCGCTGGAGGAGTTGCAGGCGATCCACCCCGGTATCAACAAGGGTGTTTTCGACGTTCTGTCCGTGGAGGCGTCGGTCGCCAGCCGCACCAGTTTCGGTGGCACGGCTCCTTCGGAAGTGAAGAAGCAGATCGCCTGGTGGCGCGGACGCAACTGATAAAATCACGTTACGCTGCGATCACAAGAAACAGGGTGCACAAGCGCCCTGTTTTTCGTTATCAGAGAGGCACATATTTCCTTTGGACAGGCCCATGCTTTCAAAATCCGTGCGCAAACTCATCGTTCCCATCGGCATGACGCTTGCCGTAAGCCTCGCTCTCAGCGCCTGCGGGCGCAAGGGCGACATCGATCCGCCGAGCACGCCGGTCGAAATGCGCAACAAGCGCGCCGCCGATGGCAGTGAGCCGAAGCCGGCAACGGCGGAACGGCCCTTCATTCTCGACAAGCTTCTCTGACGGGTAAAAAGCCGTGAACCATTTTGGCTATATCGACGGCGTGCTGCACGCCGAAAACGTGCCCGTGCCCGAGATCGCCAAGGCGGTCGGCACGCCCTTCTACGTCTATTCGACCGCAACCCTGGAGCGCCACTACAAGGTTTTCTCAGGTGCGTTTGCCGATGTGGACGCCATGGTCTGTTATGCCATGAAGGCCAATTCCAACCAGGCGGTGCTGAAGACGCTGGCAAAGCTCGGCGCTGGCATCGACGTCGTCTCCGGCGGTGAATTGCGTCGCGCTCTGGCTGCTGGCGTGCCGGCAAACCGCATCATGTTCTCCGGCGTCGGCAAGACGGTTGCGGAAATGGATTATGCGCTGGATGTGGGCATTTATTGTTTCAACATCGAATCCGAGCCGGAGCTGGAAGTCCTCAATCTGCGCGCCATCAAGGCGGGCAAGCGGGCGCATGTCTCCTTCCGCATCAACCCTGATGTGGATGCGCGCACCCACGCCAAGATTTCCACCGGCAAGAAAGAAAACAAGTTCGGCATTTCCTATGAGCGGGCGCGCGCCGTCTATGCCCATGCTGCAACCCTGCCCGGCATCGAAGTCACGGGCATCGACATGCATATCGGCAGCCAGATCACCGAGTTGCAGCCTTTCGAAGACGCCTTCCGGCTGCTGCGCGAACTGGTGGAAGCGCTTCGCGGCGATGGCCATGCGATCAGCCACGTCGATATCGGCGGCGGCCTCGGCATTCCCTACCGCGACGACAACAATCCGCCGCCGCTGCCGGATGCCTATGCGCATATCGTCAAGAACGAGTTGAAAAGCCTCAACTGCAAGATCGTCACCGAGCCCGGCCGTCTGATCGTCGGTAATGCCGGCATTCTGGTAACGGAAGTCATCTATGTGAAGGATGGCGGCGAAAAGACCTTTGTAATCGTTGACGGCGCGATGAACGACCTCATCCGTCCCACACTGTATGAGGCCTATCACGGCATCCGCCCGGTGGTGCAACCGGCAGAGGATACGCCGCGCATCAAGGCCGATATCGTCGGCCCGGTCTGCGAAACCGGCGATTATCTGGCGCTGGACCGTGAGATGGCCGCACCGCAACCGGGCGATCTCATCGCCGTCAGTTCCGCTGGTGCCTATGGTGCGGTGCAGGCAGGAACCTATAATTCCCGCCTGCTGGTGCCGGAAGTGCTGGTCAAGGGTGACAAATTCCACGTCATCCGCCCCCGCGGCACGTATGAAGAGCTGATCGCCCTCGATTCCGTGCCCGCCTGGCTCGACTGATCCGCTTGCAGCCGATCACAATTGAGCGAAGCTGCCTAAAAAATGGGGGTGAGGGCTTGGCTGCCCTCGTCTTCGCCACAAAGAATGTTATCCTTGCCTCTGTGATATGGAGAACTCGCCGTTCCGGGAATGGCGTTGACGTGGCCAGAACCGGGAGAACGGATTGATGACCACAGCCGGAGAGGACAGGACAGGCAGAAAGCGCTCCACTGGCGCATTCGTGCAGCGGCCGGACCTTGCCCGCCGGGTTGCCGCCAAGCGTTTCTTCGCAAAAATCGTTCTGCTTTCGGAGAAGATCGCCCCGAAAACGCTATGGCCGCTCTCTATTGCCGCTCTGTTTCTGGTGCTTGCCTGGTTCGGCCTTTACCGGCACATGCCGGATTTTCTGCGGCTCGGCGTCGTTTTCGTGCTCGTGTTCGCCTTCATTGCCACTCTCCTGCCGATCGCGCGGCTGAAATGGCCGACCGACAACGACGCTTCCCGCCTTCTCGAAGATCGCAACGGTCTTGCACACCAACCTGTTGGAGTACAGGAAGACGAACCGGCCTTCGACACGCCTTTTTCCAGAACGCTCTGGAAGGAACACCAGATCCGCATGGCGGAGCGTATCGCCGCACTGAATGCCGGTCTGCCGAAGCCCGATATCGCCCGTTATGACCGTCTCGCCCTACGCGCCGTTCCCGCCCTTCTTCTGGCCGCTGCCTTCGGTTTTTCCTTTTCCAACGGCGCAGGCACGATTGCCGATGCCTTCCGCAGCCAACCGACCGTGGGTCCGCTCAATCCCGATATTCGACTGGACGCCTGGGTTACGCCGCCCTCTTATACCGGCCGTGCACCGATTTTCCTGACTGGGCGTGACGCGACCAACCGCGACGCGGTTTCCGTGCCGCAGTCCTCCAGGCTGACGATCCGCATGACCGGTGGTGATGGCGGCGAAGAAGTGACCTTCGAACCGGAAATGGCGGGCGCCCTGCAAAAGCTCGCTCCCGAGACAACCCGGGCCGACAGCGCGAGCGGTGATGTCGCGGTTCCGGCGCAGGCTCCTTTGGCGGATCAGCCCTTGGCACCGCGCACCTTCGCGATGGATGTCACCGAAAGCGGCATGATAACCGCCAATGGTGAGCAATGGTTGTTCAATGTCATCCCGGACCAGCCGCCCAGCATTGCCTTCGACAACATGCCGCGCCGCGCCGTCAACGGCGCGCTGGAAATCGGCTTCACCGCCAAGGATGATTACGGGTTGAAGGAAGCTCACGCAATTATTGAGCCTATCGGCGTTGCCGAAGGCGCGACAGCGCTTTACCCGTCGCCGGAATTCAAGCTCGATCTGCCGCGGCAGAACAATCGCGAGATCAAGGGGCTGACCAGCCGCAACCTGACCGAACATCCGATGGCCGGGAAACGCGTGCGTATTACACTGGTGGCGACTGACGGTGCAGGCCAGACCGGCCGCAGCCCTCCGCATGAAATGGTGCTGCCGGGCCGCAATTTTTCCGAACCGCTGGCCGCTTCCATTGCCGAACAGCGGCAGATTTTTTCGCTCGACACACGCCAGATGCCGAAGGCGATCGCCTATAACGAGGCGGTTGGAATGCGTCCGGAAGAGACCATTCCCAACACGACGCATTATCTCCTGCTGCAATCGGCGCAGACCCGCATGCGGCTCGCCTATAATGAGGAAATGCTGAAGGACACGGCGGATTACCTCTGGGAGATCGCACTGGGCATCGAGGATGGTGATCTTTCGCAGGCGGAAAGGCGCCTGCGCGATGCACAGACCGCCCTTTCCGAGGCGCTTCAGCGCAATGCCTCCGATGAAGAAGTGGCCAAGCTCATGCAGGAGCTGCGCGAGGCGATGCAGCAGTTCATGAGCGAGCTTGCGCAACGCATGCAGA
Source organism: Agrobacterium sp. 5Ca39 (assembly GCF_055382365.1). NCBI lineage: Bacteria > Pseudomonadati > Pseudomonadota > Alphaproteobacteria > Hyphomicrobiales > Rhizobiaceae > Agrobacterium > Agrobacterium sp. 5Ca39. The sequence continues at coordinate 1,816,043 of NZ_AP026437.1, forward strand.
ATGCGCCGCAAGCCAACATGAACCAACAGGCACAGAACGTGCTGCGCCAACGCGATCTGGAAAACATGATGAACCAGATCGAGAATCTCGCCCGTTCCGGAAACCGCGATGCCGCGCAGGAAATGCTCTCGCAATTGCAGCGCATGATGAACAATCTGCAAGCCGGCCGACCGCAGCGTCAGGGGCAGCAAGGCCAGCAGCAGAGCAGCAAGATGCGCCAGCAGATCGACAAGCTTGGCGAAATCCTGCAGCAGCAACAGAAGCTGATGGACGAAACCTTCAAGCTGGATCAGGCATTGCGCGACCGGATGCAGCGCGGTGATCCGCAGCAGGGCGGCGAAAGCGACGACCAGCAGATGGGCGAAAACGGCCAGCAACCGCCTCAGGGCCAGCAAGGCCAACAGGGTGAGAATGGCCAACAGGGCGGACAGCAGCAGACTGACCAGATGACCGCCGAGCAATTGCGCGAAGCGCTGAAAAACCTGCGGGCCCAGCAGGATGCCCTCGGCAAGCAGCTCGGCGAATTGCAGCAGGGACTTCGCGATCTCGGCATGGAGCCGGGCGAAAATTTCGGCAAGGCGCAGCAGGAAATGCAGGGTGCCGGTGAGGCGTTGGGCAAGAGCCAGGGTGAACAGGCCGTCGAGGGCCAGGGCAATGCGCTGAATGCGCTGCGCCAGGGCGCACAGGACATGATGGGCCAGATCATGCAGGCCATGCGCCAGCAGGGCCAGCAGCCTGGTCAGGGGCAGGAAGGCATGGCCGGTCAAGGCGGCCAGAACGGCCGCGATCCGCTCGGCCGTCCGCGCAGCACCACCGGCCCTGACTTTGGCGATCAGGTGAAGGTGCCTGACGAAATAGACGTGCAACGCGCCCGCGAGATTCTTGATGCCATCCGCGAAAAGCTCGGCAACAATCCGCCGGGTGAGGTGGAACGGCGTTATCTCGAGCGGCTGCTGGATATCAGGTGAGGGTCCGCACAGGTAATGGTGCGCCTCGTTACATCCTTTTTCAGAAGCTAAAGTTTCCGTCATGCCGGACTTGATCCGGCATCCAGCAGACGCGCGTCTGCGCGGCGGAAAGAGTTCTTTCAGCCCAAGGACTTGGGCTGGCTGGATTCCGGCTCAAGGCCGGAATGACGGAGGTAGGGAACTGCGCTGAGCCAGGGGGCTGACCAACAAAAAAGGCGGCCCGACGGCCGCCCTTTAAATCTCTGCGCCCTTGCCACTCAGGCCGCAAGCGCCCGCGCCACGGCCTTGCGAATATCCGGAAGCGCAAAAGGTTTGGAAACCACGTCCACGATCTTCGTCGCCAGATCATCCGCCCGTTCGCGCTGCTCGGCGTAACCGGTCATCAACAAAATACGCATGGCCGGGAAGCTTTCGGCGGCGCGGTGCGCCAGCTCGATGCCATCCATGACCGGCATGCGGATATCCGAAAGAAGAAGATCGAAACTGGTTTCCTGAAGCTTTTCCAGGCCCTGCTCGCCGTCTGCCGCCTCATGGGTCTCGTGACCGTCGAGACGGAGCGCCCGCGCCACGAAAGAACGCAGCGCATCCTCGTCTTCGGTAATCAGAATCTTCGCCATTACTCATTGCTCCTGGGCATCATTTCCAGCCGTGAGCAACATCGCAGGCTCCTCTTTTCAAGAGGTAAACACCCAGGCTTTGGCTAGGTGAATGGTTAATGAGGCGTCTCTTCGCTGTGCCGTTCCGGCACGGGAAAACTGCTCAGGCGTCGCCGGTGACAACGCCGACGAAGGGCAGCTCGCGGAACGCATAAGCGACATCCATGCCGTAACCCACCACGAAATAATCAGGACATTCGAAACCGACATAATCGGCTTCCAGATCTTCCTTGCGCTTGACTTTCTTGTCGAGAAGCACGGCGATGGTGACGTTGCGAGCGCCACGTTCGTAAAGCAGTTCCTTGGCGAAGCGCAGCGTGCGGCCGGATTCGAGAATGTCGTCAATCAGCAGGACGTCGCGGTCTTTCACGTCGCTGTCGATATCCTTGACGATCCTCACGCCCTGCGAGACCGTGCCGGTGCCATAGCTCGACAGCGTAATGAATTCGACCTCGGGGGCAAGACCACTGTCATGCAGCGCGCGGATAAGGTCGGCCGCGAAAATGAACGATCCCTTGAGCACGGCAATGACGAGCAGATCCTTGGTCGGGCCGCTGGCAATGTGCTTGGCCATGTCGCGATTGCGCTCTGCAATCTGCTCGGCGGTATAAAGCGGCTCGATATTTTTTCCACGGACGACGGGCATTCTTACTCCTGTGCTGCGCCTTGCCGATTTTACCTTTCAGTAAAAATAGAAGACAGGCGTTAGCACAGTCAGCGTCCGGACGCACCCGCCTCAACGAAGGAAAGCTTGATCTCGGGCGTTTTTCCACCGGGATGGCGCAGTTTTGCCGAAAAACCGTGGCTGAAACCGGGCTGCATCTGTTTAACCGGCGGTTCAATGACCATGCTGGCCACCAGTTGTCCCTTGGCGGCAAAAAGGTCGGCGCGAAGGGCCGGCACCTCTTCAAGCTTGCCGCCGTTGTTCTCCACGATGCCATTGATGAGCAGGATATCCATACCGCCCGCCTCCTGCGGCGTCACGGTGACATGGGAAATGGCGAGGGGACTGACCAACGCTGCTACAGCGGTCTTTTCCGGCACCACCACCGAGAGGCCGCCTGAACAGACAAAAACAAGAATGGCGAGCCCCGCCACCAGCGCGGAATAAGCGTCCGCCGACAGGAGGGATAATCTGCGATCCAGCCAGCCGATGAAGGCGAGGCCAAGCACACCGATGGTGACAGGTGGTTTTGCCCCGTCCAGGGGCCTCGCGCCGCGATTGTCGTTTCCGGGCTGGCGCGGACGGTTTTCCTTGATGGTGACAAATTCCGCGTCTACCACGTCAACTGTCGGGTTTGCCGCCCGCGCCGTGCGGCGCAGCGGCGTCTCCGGCATCAGGAGGTCAAAATCGAATGCCGCTTGCCGGCGAGATGAACGGAACATAGCCATAGAATTCCTTGGGTGAGGTTTTCCGGCCCGCAAAACTGGGCATTGCAACGAATCCTGCCAAGTTTTAAATTTAAATGGTTAATGCTTCGCAAAAACCGCTCGCCGGGCGTCCCGAACCGGGGTAGACCGCGCCCTCCGGCTTCATCCCAGCGGCTTGCGAACCACCACGAAACGAAGAGACTGGAAGTCCGTTGATCCATTTCGAAAATGTCGGGTTGCGTTACGGCATGGGACCCGAAATCCTGAGGGACATGACCTTCGATATTCCCAAAGGGTCGTTCCAGTTTCTGACCGGCCCCTCGGGCGCCGGCAAGACAACGCTGCTGCGCCTGCTACTGATGTCGCTGCAGCCGACCCGCGGCAATATCCGCATGTTCAATCGCGATGTGTCACGCATTCCGCGCAGCGAGCTGCCGATGTTGCGCCGGCGCGTCGGCATTGTCTTTCAGGATTTCCGGCTGCTTGATCATCTGACGACCTATGAGAATGTCGCCCTGCCGCTGCGCGTGCGTGGCAAGGAAGAAAGCGCCTATCGCAATGACGTGATCGAGCTTCTGAAATGGGTTGGGCTCGGCGAGCGTGTCAACGTGCTGCCGGCGATCCTTTCCGGCGGCGAGAAGCAGCGCGCCGCCATTGCCCGCGCGCTGATGGACCAGCCGGAAATATTGCTGGCCGACGAGCCGACCGGCAATGTTGATCCGCCGATGGCCAAGCGCCTTCTCAACCTGTTTCTGGAACTCAACCGGCTGGGCACCGCCGTCGTTATCGCCACCCATGACTTCGGCCTGATGGACCAGATCGATGCGCGCCGGATGATCCTGACCGAAGGGCGGCTCGACATCTATGAATGAGATCACCCGCAAACCGTTGAAGCCGGAAGCGGCGCAGCCGAAGCGTCCGCCCATGCGCATCCGCCCGATGGCACCCATTCTGCCGCCCTCCAACATTCAGGGCAATGCGCTGATGGTGGTCATCGCCATCATGGCTTTTCTCGCCTGCCTCACGCTCGGCGCCGTTTCCATGGTGCGCGCCACCGCCGCCACGTGGCAGAGCCAGATTTCCCGTGAGATCACCATCCAGATCAAACCCGAGGACGGGCTGGACATGAATGCAGCGCTGAACAAGGTGCGCAATCTGGCGCTCACCTTCGTCGGCACCCGCGATGGCACCATTCTTGACGATGCGGCGACATCGCGCCTGCTGGAGCCGTGGCTCGGCAGCGGGCTCGATCTCTCCGAACTTCCCATACCGCGTCTCGTCGTCATCACCATCGATGAAAACAATCCGCCCGATTTCCAGGCGATGCGGGATATGCTGAAGGCCGAGATTCCACAGGCATTTCTGGACGACCATCGCACCTGGGTCGACCGGCTCGTTTCCATGGCAAGAACCACTGTCATGATCGGCGTTGGCGTCCTCGTTCTCGTGTTCACAGCCATGGTGCTGACTGTCGTATTTGCCACCCGCGGCGCGCTTTCCGGCAATCGGCACATTGTCGAGGTTCTGCATTTTGTCGGCGCGGAGAGCAGCTTCGTGGCGCGGGAATTCCAGAAACACTTCCTGAAGATCAGCCTCAAGGGCGCGGCAGCGGGCAGTGCGCTGGCAGCCGCCGTGTTCCTCGTCGCCGGTTTCTGGCAGTCGAGCACCGTCGCCACCCCCCAGAGCGATCAGGCAAGTGCGCTTTTTGGCTCCTTTTCCGTCGGCCTTGGCGGTTATTTCGGCATTGCGATGACGATGATCATCATCGCGCTTCTCACCACCATCACCGCACGCGTCACCGTCATCCGCACCATCGACGATATCGATCGCGTCCGGTCCGATCCGTCGAAAAGCGACGGCCTGGCATCGTGATGACACGATGAATCTAGCGGAAAAACTGAAACCGTCACGAACGGGATGTAACCTGCGGACGGTGGACAAAAATGCCTGTTCCTTGCCTTAATCGGCGAGTAATCAGGAGGAATGTTTGTGAGTCGGACGGACCAGGATCAGGCAGCGACGCGACCGGCCCGAAAGGGGCTTTTGGCGCGGCGTGGTCCATTGCGCCGTTTTATCCGCGGCCTCATCCTGCTCTGCGTCATCGCGCTCGGCGCATTTTCCGGTGGTTTCCTGTGGTTTGCCGATTCTGTCGCCTCGATGCGCCCGCCCGAGGGTGCCAGAGGCGATGCCATCATCGTGCTCACTGGCGGTTATCAGCGCATCGAACAGGCGGTCGGCCTTCTGAGAGACGGCGTGGGCAAACGGCTTTTGATTTCAGGCGTCAACCCGGCCACCACCCGCTCGCAGATACGCAAGATGACGCAAGGGTCGTCCGATATGTTCACCTGCTGCGTGGACATGGGCTACAAGGCGATAGATACGATCGGTAACGCCAATGAGGCGGCGAGCTGGATACGCGATCACAACTACTCGTCCATCGTGGTCGTCACAAATAATTATCACATGCATCGCAGCCTTCATGAATTGCGCAGCGCCAGCCCACACACGCAATTCATCGCCTATCCCGTCATCAGCGCCGATCTTGCCCGCACCAACTGGTTCGTGGAACCGGATGTGGTGAGAACCATGCTTTATGAATATCTGAAATTCGTGGCGGCGGCCGGACGTGACCTGACGGGCTTCGGCAAGGGCGATGGCCTGCGCAAGGCCACTGCCGATCACACTGCACCTAAAGTCACTGCAGCTTCCTCATAAGCATCCAGAAACACGCTTGCTGCCGCCCCTTGTTTTCGTGTAGGCGTCTGACATCGGCATCCGGCATCGAAACGCTAAAGACTTCGAAACGGCTGCGTCCCGGGAAGGCTGTTGATGCTCAAGCTGCGCTCTTTTCTTTTCAATACGCTGTTTTATCTCAACCTGATTGTCCGCATGATCGTGCTGACGCCGATCTATTTTATCCTGCCACGCAAGATCGCCTACGAAATCCCGAAGAACTGGGCGCGCTCCAATCACTGGCTGATGAAAACTATCGTCGGCACCACCTTCGAGATCGAAGGGCTGGAAAACATTCCAGAGACTGGCTGCATCTTCGCGCCGAAGCACCAGTCCTTCTGGGACACCTATGCGCTGCTGCCCAACCTTCCCGATCCGGTCTATATTCTAAAGCGCGAACTTTTGTGGATCCCGCTGTTCGGCTGGTACGCGATGAAACAGAGGATGATCCCGGTCAACCGCGCCGCACGCGGCAAGGTGATGTTGAAGGTGATGGAGCGCGCGAAAGAGGAAATGGCCGCGGGCCGCGAACTCATCATCTATCCCGAAGGGACACGCCGGCCGCCGGGCGCCGAGCCTGAATATCGTTACGGCATCGCGAGGCTGTACCGTGACCTTCAGGTTCCGGTCATTCCCGTCGCCATGCATCCGGGCCTCTTCTGGCCGCGCCGTTCCACCATGCGTTATCCCGGCCATTTCAAGGTGCGTATCCTGCCCGCCATCGAACCGGGGCTCGACCCCGATGTGTTCTTCAAGCGCCTGATCGATGTCACGGAAAAGGCAAGCGACGAATTGCTGCTGGAAACCGTGAGCAACAATCCGCATTTGCCCTTGCCGCCGACTGCGGTGAAGCGGATTGCCGAACTTCAGGGCAAGGAATCAACGGCTGGCTGAGCGACAAGCGCGCCGACATTGGCAGCGATGCTCTCCAGCAAGGAATCGCGTATGCCCATGTCCTGCAGATGCTGCACGGTGTTGAAGACGTAATCCGTGTTCGGACCGGAGCGACCGGCCGCAGCCGCGATGATGACAGCCGATTCGGCAACGCCGAGACCGCCGATATATTGCTCATGCGCGGGATCGGCCACGTAGGTCACGGCACTCCCGCGCCGGCCGTCGGAAAGCGCGATCGAAACTACCCGCTCCTTGTAGACGTTCGTCACCAGTTCGCGCTCACGCAGATAGGCCATGACGGGATCATGATCCTTGCCCCGCACGCGAAAAGCGACGCCAAGACATGAACCACCGCGTTCCAGCCCGAGAACGAGGCCGGGCTTTTCTTCCGTGCCTCTGTAAAAATTGGAGCTGATGCAGAGCGAGCGCCGATAACCGTGCAATCGTGCCTGCTGCCTCTCCTCAAAGGCGAAGCCAGGGTTCCACATTAACGAACCGTAGCCAAAGACCCAAAAATCGTCCATATCCCAAGCCAAATCAAAATTCCCTGAAGTCTGTTCATCGGAGATCAATATGGCAGCGTCAAGCCAATCCGGCACGGCCAAAAAATTCCTCTGGCTCGCCATCGCCATCCTCGTGGTTATCGGACTTTATACCGCCGGGTGGTTTTACGCCGCCGACAGGCTGAAGCAGACTGTCCTGAACGTGATTTCCCCCTCGCAGGCCCGCAGCGTCAGCGGCGAATGCAGCGATATCGCCTTCAAGGGTTATCCCTTTCGCATCGGCCTCTTCTGCGCGAAGGTGACGGTGGATGACAGCCAGAACGGCGTCTCCGCCTCCTTTGGCGAATTGCGCTCGGCGGCACAGGTCTACAATCCCGGCCATATCGTCTGGGAACTCGATTCGCCTGCGGAAATCCGCTCGGCCCACGGCCTGACCATTTCAGCAGAATGGAAGAACATGCAGTCCAGCATCGTCACCAGGCTGAAGGGTATTGACCGCAGCTCACTCATCATCGACGGGCTAAAGGCGCAGGCGGTTTCCTCGGTCACCGGCCAGACCATCGACTTCGATGCCGTCAAGACGGAGATGCACCTGCGCCAGAACGGCGCCGATCTCGATGGCGCGATCACGCTCACGGACTCCGCGACCGCCATCAAGGACTGGCCGCAGGTTCTTCCGCGTCTCAACGCCATTGCCGATGTCACGCTCGCCGGCAAGGCAGGCATGGTGGATGGCAGCGATACAGCTGGCCTTTATGGCGCAAGTGGCGAGCTTCGCCGGCTGGTCGCCGATATCGGCGAAGGCCGTGTCATGCGCATCAGCGGCCCCTTCTCCTTCGATAACGAGGGTTATCTCTCCGGCAAGTTCAAGCTGGAGATCGAAAAGCTCGGCGCGTGGTCTGACAATGCCAAGCAGGCGTTTCCACAGCTGCAATCCACCATCGACACGGCGCGCAAGCTGCTCGGCGCACTCGCCGGCGGCGGTGACAGGGCGTCCGTCGATCTCGTAGTGGACCGCGGCCGCGCCACGATCAGTGGCTTTATCCCGCTGGGCAAGATTCCGCCGATCTGAGGGTTAGCCCGTAATCGACGTCATCCTTGGGACAAGCCCGAGGATGACGAAAGCAAGGCTGTGACACTTTACCAGCGGTTTGATGGCCGGATCAAATCCGGCCAGGACTGTCGCCAGCGGCGCCCTACTTCTTCTGATCCAGCGCGTGACGACCGAAGTCGGGCGCATCGACGTCCTGACCTGCCTGCACGATGGAGCGACGAATAGCGCGGGTGCGCGAGAACAGCTCGAACAGCTTGTCGCCCTCTCCCCAGCGAATCGCCCTTTGCAGGGAGGCGAGGTCCTCGGAAAACCGGGCAAGCATCTCAAGGATGGCGTCCTTGTTGTGCAGGCAGACGTCGCGCCACATGGTAGGATCGGAGGCGGCCAGACGTGTGAAGTCGCGGAAACCGGAGGCAGAATATTTGATGACTTCCGATTCGGTCACCGTCTCCAGATCATCCGCGGTGCCGACGATGTTGTAGGCGATGATATGCGGCAGATGCGAAACAATGGCCAGAACCTTGTCGTGGTGTTCGGCATCCATTTCATCCACGCGCGAACCGAGCGCCCGCCAGAAATCCTTCAGCTTCTCCAGCGCCGCCGCGTCCGTGCCCGGCAGCGGGGTGAAGATGCACCAGCGGTCGCGGAAGAGGCCGGCAAAACCGGCATCCGGGCCGGATTTTTCCGTACCTGCCAGCGGATGGCCGGGAATGAAATGCACGTTGTCAGGCATATGCGGCGCCATCTGTGCGATGACCGAAGCCTTGGTGGAACCCACATCGGTAACGATGGCGCCCGGTTTCAGATGCGGTGCGATCTGCCGCGCCACGCTTTCAGACGCGCCGACCGGCACCGAAACGATGACGAGATCGGCATCCTTCACCGCTTCCGCCGCCGAGACGGTATAATCCTTGCCAAGCGCCAGTTCTTCCGCCCGTTTCAGTGTATCTTCGCTGCGGGTGGAAATAATCACATGGCGGGCGAGCCCCAGTTCCTTGATGTCCCGGGCAATGGACGAGCCGATCAGGCCGATGCCGATCAGCGCGATGCGTTCAAACATGATCTCAGCCATCAAGCCCGCCCCATGAACTCGTTGAGAGCAGCGATGACGCCAAGATTGGCCTCTTCCGAACCGATGGTCATTCTGAGCGCATTGGGGAAACCGTAACCGCGCACCGCACGCAGAATGTATCCGCGGCGGCTCAGGAACTCGTCAGCGTCCGTTGCCCGCTTGCCGTCCTGATCCGGAAAATGGATGAGGATGAAGTTGGTGACTGACGGCGTGACGGTGAGGCCGAGGCCGGTAAAGGTCGTGACCAGCTTTTCCATCCACACCGCGTTGTGCGCCACGGCTTTTTCGACGAAAGCCTGATCGCGGATGGCAGCGGCACCCGCTGCGATGGCCGGCGCGCTCATGTTGAACGGTCCGCGCACACGGTTCAGCGCGTCGACGATGGCGGCCGGACCATACATCCAGCCCACGCGCAGGGCAGCAAGGCCGTAGACCTTCGAGAAGGTGCGGGTCATCACCACGTTGCGGTTGCCGGAAACCAGTTCCAGCCCGGCCTCATAGTCGTTCTTGCGCACATATTCGGCATAGGCCGCATCCAGCACCAGCAGAACATGTTTCGGCAGGGCGGCCTGCAGGCGGCGAATTTCCGCAACCGGAACATAGGTGCCGGTGGGATTGCCGGGATTGGCGATGAACACCATTTTGGTCTTCGGCGTCACGGCGGCGAGGATCGCGTCCACATCGACAGCGCAATCCTTTTCCTTCACCGTCACCGGTGTCGCGCCCGCGCCCATGATCTGGATCTTGTAGACGAGAAAACCGTGTTCGGTGATGATCGCCTCATCGCCCGCACCCAGATAGACGTGGCAAAGCAGGCCAAGAAGCTCGTCGGAGCCGTTGCCGCACAGGATATTCGCGATGTTGAGGCCATGCACGTCGGCAATGGCCTGCCGCAACGCAATCGCCTGCCCGTCCGGATAGATTTCCAGATGGCTGGCCGCCGTACCGAAAGCCTCGATGGCTTTCGGGCTCGGCCCAAGCGGGGTTTCATTGGAGGAGAGCTTATAAACCTTCGCAACGCCATCCACATGCTCCTTGCCCGGAACATAAGCGGCGATATCCAGAATACCCGGACGCGGAACAGGTTGGCTAAGCTCTGCACTCATTTGATCGACCTTTGGAAAGCGCCGGAGAACCCGGCAAAAGCAATGCCGGAGGCATTAGACCGGAACGGTCGCTTTGTCGAGGGTCAGCGCGGCTTTCCTTGGTTTGCGGCCGCGCGGGTGGTGGGCACCCCCTGTGGCGCGAGTACCGGCACGAAAACCCGGCGCGAGGCGCGCTGGGTGACTGGCAATCCCTGATAGAGACGTTTTTGCGCTTCCACCACGATGACGCCGGAAAACAGCGGCCAGAGACGACGCCCGGTATGTTCTAGGTAACGGCGGAATTTCAGCACCGGCCGGCTTGTGGTGGGCGGAAAGAACAGCGCCTCGGCGGTGGCGCCCGGCGTGAAATTGGTTTCGCGCAACAGCGCCGTCAGCTGCCCGCGCGAATAGGGCCGGCCGGAACCGAAAGGCGTGTGTTCCATGCGCGCCCAGACGCCGCGGCGGTTCGGCACCACGATGACTAGGCGACCGCCCGGCGCCAGCACCCGCCACAGCTCCTTTAAACTTTCACGCGGATTTTCGGCAAATTCCAGCGCATGCACCATCAGGACCCGATCTATCGACGAATCGGGCAGCGGCAGCTCCTCGTCGAACACTAGCGCGGTGGATGAAAGCTCACCGGCCGGCCAGTTCACGGCGCCCTGCCCCGCGGGCATGAAAGCAAAGGTGCGCTCCGTATCGCGGCGGAACCGGTCCAGAAACGGCACGGCATAACCGAGGCCCACCAGCCGCTCTTCCGGCAAGGGAGGCCACAGCGTCGAAAGCGCCATGGTGATCGCCTGCTCGGCAGAGCGGCCAAGCGGAGAATGATAGAATTCGCGCAGATCGACGATATCGGTATTCATGGGCGAGAATGTAGCATCAGGCGGTTGGACTTCAAGGCGTCTGCCCTTACATTGGAAGTCAGTTGGGAAAGTCAGGCAGGCGAATGCGCCGGTTTTGGCCGGCAAATGGAGAGGATACGATGAAACCTTTGGAAATAGACGTCTTTCTTTGCCGCAGCGACAATTTCGGGGTTTTGTTGCACGACCCCGAAAGCGGGGCGACTGCCGCCATCGACGCGCCGGAAGAAGGCCCTATCCTGCACGCTCTCGACGGCCACGGCTGGAAGCTCACCCATATTTTCACCACGCATCACCATCAGGACCATGTGGAAGCCAATCTTGCGCTGAAAGACAAGTTTCAGTGCGAAATTTACGGCCCTTATGATGAGGCCGTGGCCATACCGGGGCTCGACCGCTCGCAGGCCGATGGCGACGAATTCGAATTCGCCGGCCGCCGCGTTCAGATCATCGCCACACCCGGCCATACGGCGGGGCATATCTGTTATTATATGCCGGATGACGGGCTGCTGTTTGCCGCCGATACGCTGTTTGCCATGGGCTGCGGTCGCCTTTTCGAACGCCCGGCGGCGGATATGTGGCATTCCTTCCAGAAGCTGATGGCTTTGCCGGATGAGACCAAGGTCTATTTCGGCCATGAATACACGCTGAGCAATGCCCGCTTTGCCCTGACCATCGACCCCGACAATGCCGCGCTGCGTGACCGCGCGGAAAAGGTGGAAAAGGCACGGCAGGCGAATGAATTCACCATTCCCACCACCATCGGGCTCGAAAAACAGACCAACCCCTATATGCGGGTGGCGGATACCGGCATTCGCAAAAATCTTGGTCTGGAAAGCGCCACCGATGCCGACGTCTTCGCGGAAATCCGCACGCGCAAGGATAACTTCTGATGGGAACGGATATATCTGCGCAGGCGATCATTCGTGAACTGGGGCTGGAGCCGCATCCCGAGGGCGGTTTTTACCACCAGACTTTCCGTGACAAGGCCGGCGGCGATCGCGGTCATTCGACGGCCATCTATTATCTCCTGGAAAAAGGCGATCGCTCGCACTGGCATCGGGTAACCGATGCGGTGGAAGTCTGGCACTATTATGCCGGCGCGCCGATCGCGCTGCATCTTTCGCAGGATGGCCGGGAAGTGCAGACCTTCACGCTCGGCCCTGCCATTCTGGAAGGCGAGCGCCCGCAGGTCATCGTTCCCGCCAATTGCTGGCAGTCGGCCGAAAGCCTCGGTGATTATACCCTCGTCGGCTGCACCGTCTCGCCGGGCTTTGCTTTTTCGAGTTTCGTCATGGCCGAACCCGGCTGGTCGCCTGGGGATGCGCAGTAACTTTCAGAGCAATGCCGATGAAGCGAGCGGATGCCACTTGTTTTTTCCCCGTCGGGGAAAGGTCCGCGGCAGCGGGATGAGGAGGCAAGGGTAGAGACAAACCGAGAGCTTGCCCCCTCATCCGACCCTTCGGGCCACCCTCTCCCTGGCGGGGAGAAAAAATACGCCGCAACGTCTGCTTTTCTTACACTACCATCAGCCTTAGTCAGCCGCCGTATTTCGTGGCGGTGATGTAGACCTGTCCCACCCGCGTCGGGATGATCGCGTAAACAGGCGCATAGACATCCATGTTGTTCGACTTGGCGAACCAGATCTCCATCGAAATGGATTTCAGATATTCGATATCCTTGCGCCCCTGCCGGTAACCCGACTTCGGCACATAACGCGCCTTGCAGACGATGGCATCGCCATTAAAACCATTGGTCTTGAACGGCTTGGTGCCGCTGGAGCTCAAAACCAGATCGAGTCGCGATTCGCCGTCATAGATCGGCAGACGAGTCGGGCAGACGCGGCCGCCCGCGGGAATGATGAGACCTGAAATCGGATCGAGAACCGAGCGCAGGTCGCGGTCTTTCACATCAACCCAATTGTCCGGCCGTGTCTTCGGCTCCGGTTTCACCGTCGTCGATGTGACGTTGCCGTTGCGATAGACGACGTCATAGGTGCGCACGCGTTTGCCGTCCTTATAGACCAGCGAATACTCGTTGGCCTGCAGCCGATGGCCACGTCTCGCGCCGGAAACGGTCGTCTTGCCGGAAATATCCTTGAGAATGCTGGCAAGACCGGCGGCACTGAAGGACCCGGAGATCGAATAATTTGGTCCATCCATGCGAGTCGAAAAACTCGCTTTGGCAATCGGCAAAATGCCGAGATTGATGCTGTATTCGCTTGTGTGGCGCGCTTCGGCAGCGAGCGAGGGGGAGACACCCGCTAACGCCATTGTCGCGGCCACGAAAATGCTTTTTCCTCTGGCAATCATTTCGATATCACCTTAAAAGAGGCGCGGAAGCGGCCTTATCGGGCGATGATATACGCCGACTTGTGGCAATAAAAAAGCGGATGCCGGTTGAAAACGCCGGAATTTCCTTTCATTTGCTCGCGAGCGGCTTGACTGTTAAGTCTCGTCTGACTATAGAACCGCAACTTTCCAATCATGGCCAGTTGGATTGCCACCCCGGTTTTGCCGGTGGCGAGCCAGTGGTGAAACAGACGAAACGAATAGGTGTACCCATGTCCCGTGTATGCGAATTGACCGGCAAGGGCGTCCAGACGGGCAACAACGTCAGCCACGCCAACAACAAGACCAAGCGCCGGTTCCTTCCGAACCTTTGCCAGGTTACGTTGATCTCCGATGCTCTCGGCCAGCGTTTCCGCCTGCGTGTTTCCGCAGCCGCTCTGCGCTCCGTTGAACACCGTGGCGGCCTCGATGCCTTCCTTCTGAAGTCCGGCGAAAACGAACTGAGCATGCGCGCTCGTCTCCTGCGCCGCCAGATCGCCAAGAAGACGGCTGAAGCTGCTTAATAGCAGTTTCGACATCATCGACATTCGGAAGGCTTGACTGGCTTTGGCCGCTCAAGCCTTTTGCTTGTTTAATCCGGTTCCAACTGGTGGCATCACCCAGGATAAAAAAATGCTCTACCTGCGCTATACGCTTATCTATGTCGTGCTGATGACCCTCGTGGTCGTTGCGTCCAACATTCTGGTGCAATATCCGCTTTCCGGTTCGCTGTTCGGCATCAATCTCGGCGACCTGCTGACCTGGGGCGCCTTCACCTATCCAATCGCCTTCCTTGTCACGGACCTGACGAACCGCCAGTTTGGCCCATCCATAGCGCGCCGCGTCGTGCTTGCTGGCTTCGTCGTCGGGGTCACGCTGTCTTTCTGGACATCCATTCCACGCATTGCAGTCGCCTCTGGGACGGCTTATCTGATCGGCCAGCTGCTAGACATTTCCGTGTTCAACCGCCTGCGCCGCCAGCGCTGGTGGCATGCGCCGCTGGCCGGCTCCATGCTGGGTTCGGTGCTGGATACGGCGCTCTTCTTCTCCATCGCCTTTGCGGCAAGCTTCTCCTTCGTCGGCCCCAACGATGCCTTCGCAATCGAATACGCTCCCATCCTCGGTGTCTTCGCCGTGGAAGCACCCCGTTGGATTTCATGGGCCCTGGGCGATCTTTCGGTGAAGGTTCTCGTCGGCCTTGTCATGCTCCTGCCTTACGGCGCGCTGATGAACACGCTGAAGCCGATGCCGGGCGCCGTCAAAACCGGCCGCGTTTGAGACCGTCAAGCGCGGATCAAATCGCGCTTGCAAGCCAGCCGTCAGCATTGCAGTCTGTCGTCCGTGGCACAGCGCGGAGGCGAGTAGACATGCAGATCAAGGACGTTATCGACATTGTAGAGGCCGCCAGCGCTACGCTTTCAGGCTCAACCTTCAATGACGTCAATCTTTCCGGCACGGTCTTCGACAACGTCAATCTTTCCGGGGCGAGCTTCAACAATATTAATTTGTCGGGTGCGTCGTTCACGGATAACAACATGTCCGGCTGGTCGATCGATGACGTCAATTTTTCCGGTCTGAAACTGAGCAACTCAAATCTGTCCGGTGCGCAGATAACGTCATGCCGAATGACCGGCATGAAGATCGACGGCATTCCCGTCGAGGATCTGATGGCTGCCTACAAGGCGGCGCAGCAGCAGACTTGATTTTACTCCACTAGTCTGAATTCCAGCATCAGGTTGCGCTGGAGGAAAGAGTGGTTGTCATCAGAAATGATGACGAGGCGCGTCGAACCATCCGGCCCCTTCACCACATCCATGCCTTCCATATTGTCGATCTGGTAGGCCATGCCGGCTTCCATGAGGATTTCACCATCCACCACCGCGCCCGGCCGGATATCAGCACCATGTATGCGGCGGATGCGCATGCCGACGCCTTCGGCAAAATTGAAGCGGCGCTCGAGCAGCAACAGGTCGCCATTGGGCAGGAATGCGCCATCAGTCACGTCGAAGGAGGGATGGTGGGTAACCGCGAATGTGCCTTTCAGCGGCCCCTCAAGGATCGCGGCGAGAAGATTGCCGTCCGCATCAATGCTTTTCTCCGCAACGACGACGAGAGCGCCCGCGAGCGGCGAATCGGCTGGCGAGACCGCCAGCGCCTCCATGCCGCCATTGTGGCGCAGCTCATTATTGGGAATGAGATGCGGCAGACGGCCAAGTGGCTTCGAGGTGGCAAAGCCCGGATCGGGATAGATATCGATCCTGTGGCGTTGCTCGTAACTGACGAAAACCCTGCCGCCGCGGAGCGCCAGCCCTTCCGCATCCATCTCCATCTTGCGCGGCGGTTCGCGGCCGTTCATGTCCAGCATCGGGGTAATACGGACTTCAGCAAGACCAGACAGCGCCCCGACAGCGTCACGTGTCACCCTACCGGTCAGCCAGTGGCCGGTATCCAGCACCGCAACGAAGTCTTCCCCGTTGGGGCGGAACCGGATGGAGGAGATAGCGCCGAACAACTTTTCCGGCGCACTCATCACCATTCCGCCAATGAATTCCAGCTTGCCGAAACGTTTTTCGCTGGTGCCGACCTCGAAACCGGAGAGCTGACGGACGGTGACCGGCACATCGATGGCGGACGCGCCAATGGAAACCGGACAAAGCGATACGGCCGCCAGAATGGCGGCCATCAAGAGCGTTTTGCGGGCGGAGGACGCCCCGCCCTGCTTATCCCGCACGACGGACCCTGCGGGACGAACCGGCAGCACCGCTCGTATCTTCAAAGAGCGCCGCGAGCTGTTCGGTCATCGCGCCAGCCAGCTCGTCCGCATCCACAATGGTGACCGCGCGGCGATAATAACGTGTCACGTCATGACCGATACCGATTGCCAGCAGCTCCACCGGCGAACGCGTTTCGATCTGCTCGATAACGGCGCGCAGGTGCCGCTCCAGATAGTTGCCCGGATTGACCGACAGGGTTGAATCGTCCACCGGCGCACCATCAGAGATCATCATCATGATCTTGCGCTGCTCGGGGCGGCCGATCAGGCGATTATGCGCCCACATCAGCGCCTCGCCGTCGATGTTTTCCTTGAGCAAGCCTTCGCGCATCATCAGGCCGAGATTGCGCCGTGCGCGCCGCCACGGCGCATCCGCCGACTTGTAGATGATATGGCGCAGATCGTTAAGGCGGCCCGGCGAAGCCGGCTTGCCGCTGGCGAGCCATTGCTCACGCGATTGCCCGCCCTTCCATGCCTTGGTGGTGAAGCCCAGAATTTCCACCTTTACACCGGAACGCTCCAGGGTACGCGCGAGAATATCGGCGCAGGTGGCGGCAACCGTGATCGGACGGCCGCGCATCGAACCGGAATTGTCGATGACCAGCGAAACCACGGTATCGCGGAATTTGGTGTCGCGTTCCTTCTTGAAGGAGAGCGGCTGCATGGGATCGATGATGAGCCTGACGAGGCGGGCCGGATCGAGATAACCCTCTTCCAGATCGAAATCCCAGGAACGGTTCTGCTGCGCCATCAGGCGGCGCTGCAGACGGTTCGCCAAGCGCCCCACAGCGCCCTGCAGATGAGCAAGCTGCTTGTCGAGGAAGGCGCGCAGACGGTCAAGCTCGGCCTCGTCGCACAGTTCCTCGGCGTGGATTTCCTCGTCGAATTCCTGCGTGAAGATGCGGTAATCGACTTTCTCGTTGAAATCATCGAAGGGGCTGTTGGGACGGCGGGTCTCGCCGGGCGTTTCGGAATCCTCGTCGAGATCGTCGGACATTTCCTCGTCCGACATCTCGGCGCCGTCCATCTCGCCTTCTTCCATTTCCTCCTGCGAGGCCTCGTTCTCATCGGCGGGCGTCGCGTCGGAGCCGGCCTCTTCCTCGACCTGCTCTTCTTCGGTCTCGTTGGTGCGCGGCTGGTCCTCGTTGGATTCCGCTTCCTGACTTTCCGGCTCGTTATCCTCGTCGCCAAAATCCTCCGCCATCTGCATGGAGGTCAGCATCTTGCGCACAAGACGCGAAAACGCCTTCTGGTCGCCGATCACCTTGGAAAGATCGTTCAGGTCGCCGGCAGCCTTGTCCTCGATGAAGTCGCGCCAGAGGTCGAGAACCTTGCCGGCACTTTCCGGCGGCTTTTCGCCTGTCAGCTTCTCGCGCACCAACAGCGAAACGGCTTCGGCAAGAGGAGCATCATCCTGTTTTGTAATACCGGCAAAATTCGCCTTGGCGTATTTTTCCGTGTTCATGGCATGGATATTGGAAGCCATGCCCGGCATGCGCAGCGCACCGATCGATTCAACGCGCGCCTGCTCTACCGCATCGAAGATCAACCGCGCTTCAGCGCCCTGCGGCGACATCACCGCATGGGTATCCGCATCGTGGCAGGCGAGACGCAGCGCCATGGAATCGCCGAGGCCGCGGGTAATGGCAATTTCCTGCGCGGTGGGTTTCTTGGAAATTTCCGGCAGGCGCATGCGCTCGCCGGCAAGACCCGGCCGTTCATTGGCGAAAACGACTTCGACTTCGGCATCGCCAGCGACGGATCGCACGCATCCGGCAATCGCCTGACGCAACGGTTCCGTATCGACCGCCGTACCCGGTTTCGCTCTGGAATTGTCGCCGCGCGCTGCCATTGTCTTTCCTGTCGATTGTCGACGCCTGCGGCCTACGCATCTCTGGATGCGCGATCCGCCGGCGTCCTCAAGTCATGGATGATCTTTTCCGGGCAAGCCGGGAACGATCAGGCGCTGAGAACGATGTTCGCAGCGCTTTCCTTCAGCTCGACGCCAAAGGCCCGCTGATACTGTTCGGCCACCAGCGTGCGCTCCAGCTCGTCGCACTTGTTGAGGAAGGTCACGCGGAAGGCAAAGGCGAGATCGCCGAAGATTTCCGCATTTTCCGCCCAGGTGATGACGGTACGCGGGCTCATGACGGTGGAGAGATCGCCATTGATGAAAGCCGAACGGGTAAGATCCGCCACGCGCACCATCTTGGAGACGGTTTCGCGTCCCTTCGGATTGTCGAAGCTCTTCACCTTGGCGGCGATGATGTTCACTTCCTGCTCATGCGGCAGATAATTCAGCGTGGTGACGATGGACCAGCGGTCCATCTGCGCCTGGTTGATCTGCTGCGTGCCGTGGTAAAGGCCGGTCGTATCACCAAGGCCGATGGTGTTGGCGGTCGCGAAAATGCGGAAGGCCGGATGAGGACGGATAACGCGGCTCTGGTCGAGCAGGGTCAGGCGGCCAGACGATTCCAGCACGCGCTGGATCACGAACATCACATCTGGGCGACCGGCATCATATTCATCGAAGACAAGCGCGACATTGTGCTGGTAGGCCCAGGGCAGGATGCCGTCCTTGAATTCGGTAACCTGTTTGCCGTCTTTCAGGACGATGGCGTCCTTGCCGACGAGATCGATACGGCTGACATGGCTGTCGAGGTTGACGCGCACGCAGGGCCAGTTGAGACGGGCAGCCACCTGCTCGATATGGGTGGATTTACCCGTGCCGTGGAAGCCGGAGACCATGACACGTCGGTTGTGAGCAAAACCGGCAAGGATCGCGAGCGTCGTGTCGCGGTCGAAAAGATAGTCGGGATCGAGATCAGGCACATAGGCGTCGCCCTGGGAATAGGCGGGAACCCGCAGATCCGTATCAATGCCGAAAACCTCCCGCACGGACACCGTCGTGTCGGGCAGGTTGGAAATATCAAGGTCGATTTTGCTCATCACGTCTCCAAGGCGGGCGGCAGCCACCCGGCCACATCATCAATCAGGCGGTAAACACAGAAGTTGGCTTAGCAGAAACCTGACTGCTTTAACAATTGATATGCTTGAACAACAGCCCGAAAACGTTCTTCCGAACCACGATCGCCACCATTAGCATCAGGATGGTGCTTTTTGACAAGCTCCTTATAGCGCCTTTTTATGTCTTCCTGCTTTGCACTGGAAGAAAGTCCGAGCGTATCGAAGGCTTTTGCCTCCAGCGTCTTCAATTTGCGGTCCTGCTGCATGCGGGTGCCGCCTGCCTTCGAGCCGCCCGCAAAACCGCCGGCAAAGCCGAAAGGATCACGGATACGGGCATTGCCGCTCGCCGTGCCGGAGCGCAGCGTGGAATGCAGCGGGCTGTCGCGGGCGGTCTTGTTGACGCCAACCGTCCAGGTGGGGCGATGGCCGGTGATCGCTTCCTTCTGGTAACGGGCGATCTCGCTGTCGGACAGGCCGGAAAAATAATTGTAGCCTTTATTATACTCCTTCACGTGCTCAAAACAGAACAGGAAGAATTGCCCCTCGGCATTGCGGCCGACGGGTGCCCGGTGAATGCCCGGCTTGTCGCATCCGTCCCACTGGCAGGTTGGGGCCTGAACCTCAGGTTCCCGCTCCCTTTTCCGGCGCGTGCGGATGCGGTCGAAATATTTCGAATCCAGTTTCATGATGCCCTGATTATGGGGTGCGAAAAGCCGCACAACAAGAATTGACAAAGCGGAATGTTACAGGCTTTTAGGGAGCCCCCTTCAAAGACCGGCAAACAGAATTGGAGCCCTTCGAATGTCTCTGCGAGAGCGCATAGAAACCAAGCTTCGGGAAAGCTTTTCACCGGAGCGCCTGAGGGTCGTCGATGAAAGCCAGATGCATGCGGGCCACCAGCCGGATATCACAGGTACCGGCGAAACGCATATGCGTGTCCAGATAGTGTCGGAGAGCTTTTCCGGCAAGTCCCGCATCGAACGGCACCGGGCAATCAACGCGCTTTTGAAGCCCGAACTCGATGCCGGGCTTCACGCGCTGGCGATAGAGGCAGCGGCACCGGGGGAAGCGGTGCGGTTTTAAGTAAAGCTTGTCATCAGAACCGAGAGCAAGCCCCCCTTACCCGGCCCTTCGGGCTACCTTCTCACCGGCGGGGAGAAGAAACCGGGCGGCAACGCCTTGCTCAAGGCGCCAGCAACTTTTCCCCGTAGAGCATTGCCAAAACAGCTTGTTCTTTTCCCCGCCGGGGAGAAGTGCCGGAGCGAAGCGAGGCGATGAGGGGGCGCCCTCACCGTACCTCTCAGCGCCAGTTCACCCCGGATGCTTCTCCGACAGGAAGGACTGCACCTCGGATGCCGCAACGTCATCCGCCACGAAGGACTGGCCAATGCCGTGGGTGAGGATGAAGGTGAGCTTGCCGCCCTTGACTTTCTTATCCTGCGCAATTGCCGTCATCAGCGTTTCGACGGGCGGCAATTCGCCGGGAATATCTTTCATTGTGGTCGGCAGGCCGACTGCCTTCAGGTGCGCTTCGATGCGCGCGGCATCGTCAGGACTTGCGAGGTTCAGGCGGGCAGAGAACTGGTGCGCCAGCACCATGCCGATGGCGACACCTTCACCATGCACCAGCCGCTTGCTGTCGTAATTGGTCGCCGCCTCCAGTGCGTGACCGAAGGTGTGGCCGAGATTCAGAAGGGCGCGTACGCCGTTTTCCTTTTCGTCGGCCACCACCACGTCTGCCTTGGCCTGGCAGCTGGTCGCAATCGCCTGGATGCGGGCAGGGCCGCCGGTGCGGATGTCGTCCCAGTTCTTTTCCAGCCAGAAGAAAAAATCCGGCTTGTCGATCAGGCCGTATTTCACCACTTCGGCGTAGCCGGCGCGGAATTCGCGTGGACTGAGCGTATCGAGCACTGCCGTATCCGCCAGCACCAGATCAGGCTGGTGGAAGACGCCAATGAGGTTCTTGCCGTGGCGGGTGTTGATGCCGGTCTTGCCGCCGACGGAGGAATCGACCTGCGCCAGAAGCGAGGTCGGTATCTGCACGAAACGTACGCCGCGGCGGACGATACCGGCTGCAAAACCGGCGAGATCGCCGATCACGCCGCCGCCAAGCGCGATTACCGCATCATTGCGTTCCACCCTTGCGGCTAGAACCGCATCGCAGACAGTGACGAGATGCTCGAAGCTCTTGGTCTTTTCACCGGCCGGCAGGGTCAGGGAAACAGCCTCGATGCCGTCCGTCTGCAGTCCATCCATCAAGCCTTCAAGGTAGAGCGGCGCGACATGCTCATCGGTGATGATCGCCGCACGCCGGCCCCTCAGCCGCGCCGAGATTTCGCCGCCAGCCCGGCCGATGAGGCCCGGCCCGATCAGAATGTCATAGGCGCGCTCACCGAGCGGCACATGGACGAGACGTTCATCGGCGTGGATTTCAGAAGGCGTCATGGGAATCAGTCTTTCTGTTCGATGCCGGCAATGGCGGCCAGCACTTCGGTCACGATGATTTCCTTGCGGACATCACGGGATTCGATGGTGAGATCTGCTTCCGAATAGATCGGATAGCGCTTCTCCATCAGGGCCGCCAGCGTGGCCCTGGGGTTTTCGGTCTTGAGAAGCGGGCGGTGATCACGCTTGTTCACCCTCTCCCACAACACCTCCAGATCCGCCTTCAGCCACAGCGAAATCCCACCACGGCTGATGTGCCGGCGCGTATTGTCGTTTATGAAGGCGCCGCCGCCAGTTGAGATGACCTTGGGCCCGCCGCGCAGCAGCCGCTTGATGACCCGCGTTTCCAGCGCCCGGAATTCTTCTTCACCATAGGTGGCAAAAAGTTCTGATATCGTCATGCGCGAAACCCGTTCGATTTCGACATCCGTATCGATGAAGGGAACCCTGAGCTGCTGGGCAACCATGCGGCCTATCGCCGACTTTCCGGCGCCCATCAGTCCGACAAAGACGATATTGCGCCGTCCGAGTTTTGCCCGCGCTTGCTCCCCGAGTGTCGCCGGGACGGATAAATTCGTTTCGCTCATAAATTTGAAAGCCCGTTTGGCATGGATATCTGCAAATGTTTACGAAGCGTCAAGCCAAATTGCTGACTGAATTGCGGTGAATCACAATGATCGCCGCATGCGGCGGTGACAGTGGCAGGCTTTTTCAGCTTGCCGCCGGTTTCGCCGCACCGCATATACGTTTCGACCGCCACCTTCACGGAGCCGCCATGCCCACCCTCTTCCGCTTCACGATGATACTGGCGACCATCGCGGGGCTGGTCTATGGCGGCATGGTGCTGCTTGTCATGGTCGTTCAGCCCCGCGACCGCGAAGTAACGGTGCGCATTCCCTCGGAAAGGCTGAACCCACCGGGGGCAGAACCGGCAAGGCGCACCCCATGAGCGGACAACCGGCGGGGGGGCGCGACAGCGCGCGGCTGGAGAGTTTTCTGGAGATGATGAGCGCCGAGCGGGGTGCAGCCGCCAACACGCTCGCATCTTACGAGCGTGATCTGACGGACCTGCGCGAATTCCTTGGGAGCCGCCGCCAGTCTCTGACAGAAGCCGCCACATCGGACCTTTCCGCCTATCTGACCCATCTTTCCGCGCAAGGCTTCGCTGCGACCTCGCAGGCGAGACGCCTCTCATCCATGCGGCAGTTTTATCGCTTTCTTTATTCGGAAGGCCTGCGCAGTGACGACCCGACCGGCATCATCGATGCGCCCAAGAAGGGCGTTGCCCTGCCGAAAACGATGAGCGTCGCCGATGTAAACCGTCTCCTTGGGCTCGCGGCGCAGGAAGCGGCAAACGAAGGTCCCGGCCAGCTCGCGCGCATCCGCATGCATCTGCTGCTTGAGCTTCTTTATGCCACCGGCATGCGTGTCAGCGAACTCGTCTCGCTTCCGGTCAAAGTGCTGCGTCAGGAAGGACGTTTCCTGATGATCCGCGGCAAGGGTAACAAGGACCGGATGGTTCTTCTTTCCCGAACGGCGATCGAGGCCATGGAAAAATATGAAGCCGCCCGAAAGGCGCTTGCCTCAGAAAAAGGCAAGGCAGCGAAAAAGGCCGAAGCGACGGATAGCCCGTGGCTCTTCCCATCCAACAGCAAGGAAGGCTATCTGCCCCGTCAGGTCTTCGCCCGCGACCTCAAGGACATCGCCATTCGGGCCGGGCTGCCCCACTCGGCAGTGTCACCGCATGTGCTGCGCCACGCCTTTGCCAGCCACCTCTTGCAGAACGGTGCGGATTTGCGCGCGGTGCAGGAACTGCTCGGCCACTCCGACATTTCCACGACACAAATCTATACACATGTGCTGGAAGAACGCTTGCAAGAGCTGGTACAAACACATCACCCCCTTGCCAAACAGGGCAAAAACCTTGATTAGAGCGACCGGAACCGCCGGATAATCCGGTCAAACCTTGCGCAAAACGATCGGAAACGGATCTCATGCACAATTATCTCGACTTCGAAAAACCTATCTCGGACCTTGAGGGCAAGATCATCGAGCTGAAGAAGCTTGCCGATGAAGACGAGAGCATAGACACCTCGGAGGAGATCAACCGCCTGGAATCGCGCGTCAACGATGCGATGCAGGACATCTATTCCAAGCTGAACGCCTGGCAGAAAACGCAGGTCGCGCGTCATCCGCAGCGTCCGCATTTCGTTGATTACGCCAAGGCCCTGTTTACGGATTTCACGCCGCTTGCCGGCGACCGCAAGTTCTCCGAAGACGCCGCCATACAGGCCGGCCTTGCCCGTTTCAACGGTCAGCCAGTCGCAATTATCGGCCAGGAAAAGGGCAATGACACCAAGAGCCGGCTGAAGCACAATTTCGGCAGCCCGCGCCCGGAAGGTTACCGCAAGGCTATCCGCGTGCTGGAATTGGCCGACCGCTTCTCGCTGCCTGTCGTCACGCTTATCGATACCGCGGGCGCCTACCCCGGCGTGGGTGCGGAAGAGCGCGGCCAGGCTGAGGCCATCGCCCGCTCGACGGAAATGTGCCTGAACGTGAAGGTGCCGATCGTCTCCGTCGTCATCGGCGAAGGCGGCTCGGGCGGAGCCATCGCGATTGCCACCGGCAACCGCGTCTACATGCTGGAACATGCAATCTACTCTGTAATCTCGCCGGAAGGTGCGGCCTCCATTCTCTGGCGCGATTCGACCCGCGCCAAGGAAGCCGCCACCAACATGAAGATCACTTCGGAAGATCTGAAGTCGCTCGGCGTCATCGATGGTATCATTCCCGAGCCGATCGGTGGCGCGCATCGCGCGCCGGAAACCGTGATCAGCGCGACAGGCGACGTTATCGCCAAGGCGCTGGCCGATCTTTCCCAGCGCTCGGGCACGCAGCTTAGGGCCGAACGCCGCCAGAAGTTCCTGGATATCGGCCGTAATCTCTGAGGCGGCCTTAATTTCCGCCGCTATCGCCCCAACTCGGCCATAGTCCGGTCACATCAAAAGATGGATCGGCGGCCGCGGGGGCGGATCCGATTTGAGTTAAGAAGATGTAAACGGTTAATACCGTATTTAAATTGCACACGGAACGGTATAGAACTGCCGCCACTTCGTGCCATCGTCTTTCGGATCAGATCATGCGTTTGACACATTTTGCACTTCTTGCCTGTACCGCGCTCGTTCTCGCCGGTTGTAACGATACACTCGAAACCGTCGAACGTGATGTGTCGCACATCAAGAACAAGGTTGATTACCCGCTGTCTCCGTCCATTCTGGCCGAGATCGACAAGAAGGGCATGGACCGCACGTCGCCGATCATGATCCGTATCTTCAAGGAAGAAGGTGCGCTGGAAATCTGGAAGGCCAAGCGCGATAACCGTTTCGACAAGATTGCCGAATATCAAATCTGCGCATGGTCGGGAAAACTCGGCCCCAAGGTCAAGGAAGGCGACCGGCAGGCGCCGGAAGGTTTCTACAACCTGACGCCAGCCCATCTCAATCCGAATTCGAAATATTACCTCGCCATCAATACCGGCTTCCCGAACCGCTACGATGCTGCCAATGGCCGCAACGGCACCAACCTGATGATCCATGGCGCCTGCTCATCATCAGGCTGTTACTCGATGACGGATGCGCAGATTCTTGAAATCTACGGTTTTGCCCGCGATGCCTTCAAGGGCGGCCAGAAGACAGTTCAGCTGCAGGCATTTCCTTTCCGCATGACGGCGGAAAACATGGCCCGTCATCGCAAGAGCGAGCACCTCGAATTCTGGAAGATGCTGAAGGTCGGCTACGACAATTTCGAAGTCACCAAACGTCCGCCGGAAGTGAATGTCTGCGAGAAGAAATATGTCTTCAACCAGCAGGCGGAAGGTGGCAGCTTCAACGCGTCGGCCCAGTGCCCGCCCATGAGCACGCCGCCCGCACTTGTCAGCGCGCTTTCGAGCTATGAGAAGACTTACGATCTCGCCTATGAAAAGGCGATGAAGAAATATGAAGGCATGGCCTGGTACGACCCGAGCGAAGCCGAGCGCAAGGCGCTGGTGGCCGAAAAGCGCAAGGGCCGCGAACCCGCCTATGCCCCGACGGGCTCGGCGCTGAAGGCCGGCAAACTGATGAAGGAAACGGAATATGCCGCGCTGATGGAGAAGAAGGCGCAGCAGGTGACATCGTCTTCGCCAGCGACCACCGCAACCGCCTCGGCGCTGCGTGGC
This sequence comes from Agrobacterium sp. 5Ca39, assembly GCF_055382365.1. NCBI lineage: Bacteria > Pseudomonadati > Pseudomonadota > Alphaproteobacteria > Hyphomicrobiales > Rhizobiaceae > Agrobacterium > Agrobacterium sp. 5Ca39. Next base: position 1,841,973 of record NZ_AP026437.1, read on the forward strand.
CCTCGCCCTTCGGCTAACCAGCCGGCCACGGCGCCGCAATCGAACCCGGCACCAGCTACCCCGACAATGGTTGCCTCGGCTACGCCTGCAGCAGGCCAGACTGGCGCTGCTGCCCAGAGCGTTCCGGTGCCAGCCATGAACCCGCTTGCCTATTCCGCAGCCCCGGCGCCGGAAGCACCGGAGAAAAAGCCATTCTGGAAGTTCTGGGCCAAGGAATGACCGCAACAAGCGATATCATCTATGATTTGAGGGGGCTTAAATGCCCCCTTCCGGTTTTGAGAAGCCGCAAGAAGCTCGCAACGCTGAAGACGGGGGATGTTCTCACCGTCGAGACGACCGATCCTTTGGCGGTGATCGATATTACACATATGTGCAATGAGGATGGGCATTGCCTGGTGGAGACGACGGCGCTGGATAAGGGCCATCGGTTTCGGATTATGAAGGGTGGGAAAACCGACGTTTGACGGTGTCGCCGGTGGTTCACCCCCCTCTGTCCTGCCGGACATCTCCCCTTCAAGGGGGGAGATCAGTCGCTGTGGCCGCTCGTTCCCTCGCCAGTATGCTCGCTGCGACCGTCGATGCGGAAATGAGTATTCGGAGCAGGCCCCTTGTCGATCTCCCCCCTTGAAGGGGAGATGTCCGGCAGGACAGAGGGGGGTAAGCCACACCCCGGCCCGGCCGCCATTCCATACTACTTCAAAACTTCAACCCAGAAACCGCCAAAGGATTATCCGTCAGTGCCTGCCGGTCAGGTCGATCGATACCCGGCGCGCTGGTGAAGGCAGCGAAGAGGTCCTTTACGAAAGCCTCCGGCAAATCCTTCGTAATCAGCACCATGCGCGTGCGCTGATCAGCGGGGTCCGGCCAGGCGGAAAGACGCTCCGGCGCGTGAAAAATCGTCTGCACGCCATGGAGCACCAACGGCCTGTCCGGATTGTCCGTGAGCTTCACGATGGCCTTCATGCGCAGAAGCTTTTCACCATGCGCCGAGCGCAGCAAATCCACAAACATGTCGATGGCCATTGGGCTTATCGGCTCGTCGTGTATGATCGAAAAGGAACGAATGGATGCATCGTGGCGGTTCACGTCGTGGTCATGGTGGTGGTGATCATCGTGCTCGCCGTGATGGTGATCATGTGCATGATCATGGTGGTGGTGATCGTGCAGCGCCTCTTCGCCTAACCAACGGCTGACATCGGCAGTTTTATTGCCGGCATCGTAAAGGCCGTTATTGAGAAGCCCCGCAGCACTCCAGTCGGTTTTGTCACCGTCCTCGATGATCGCGCGCGGATTGAGCGCCTCTAGGCGGGCAGTCAATGCCGCAATCGTGGCGTCATCGGCGAGCGCTCGTTTCGTCACCACAAGACGATCGGCCACAGCCACCTGTTTCACAGCTTCCTGATGATTGTCGAGTGTGGAGAGGCCGTTCACGGCATCCACCACAGTGACCATGCCAACCAGCACGAAATTCTGCGCAATGACGGGGTTACCCATGACCGACTGCATGACGGGGGCGGGATCGGCAAGGCCGGTCGTTTCGATGACCACGCGCTTCACCGGCTTCAGCTTGCCGGTCTGGATACCGTCCATCAGTTCCGCCAGCGTGTCCACCAGTTCGCCGCGCACGGTGCAGCAAAGGCACCCTTCCGCCAGTTCTATAATGCCCTCGCCCGCGCTTTCGACCAGCATGTGATCGATGCTGACATCGCCGAATTCATTGATGATGATCGCCGCGTCGCTCATGTCAGGATCCTTGAGGAGCCGATTGAGCAGAGTCGATTTTCCGGCGCCGAGAAATCCGGTGATAATGGAAACCGGGATACGATCGCGAGACATGTCTGGCCTGTATGTTGATTGCCGCTTTGGGGAAGTCAGTTCAGGACATAAAACCCGCAACGGCATAAAGCTAAAACAAATCGCCCGAGGCTGGAAGCCGCGAGCGACATTGTAATATCATAACATGATCGATCTGCGAATAGCCAAATGGCAGGGCGGCCGGGAGACCTGTCCCAGCACCTTCGCCTGTCCGTCAGAATGTGGGGCGCGGGATCGGGATCGGCACATTCGCCAATTGGCCCTTTGCGGCCGCGCCCTTGGGCGCATTAACCGCGACCGTCTCGCTGCCCGGTATAAGACCGGCAAAGGAATATTCCGGCGGACGGGTCATTTCCTGCACATAGGGCGAATGGATGACCATGCGGCCGGCATCGTCGCGTCCCTCACTGCGGATTTTGGCCGCCTTCGGGTTGCATATTTCGGCGCTGATATCGTTGACCTCTGCGGTATCGCCATAAGGGGCAAGCGAGGCGAGCGAGACACCCTGACCGGAAGGAGACGTCAGGCCCATCTGCAGAAGATCGGCCGACTGGTCGGTTCGACCCGCGAGACTATCGGCACCCAGCACCACAGTGATGATCGAGCGGCCATTGCGCACGGCCGATGCCACCTGGTTGAACCCGGAAGCGCAGATAAAGCCGGTCTTCATGCCATCCGCGCCATCGAAGCGGCCAACCAGCATATTGAAATTGGCGTAATTCTTTTTGCCCGTGGTGACGCCCTCAAGCGAGAAATAATGCGCATATTCGGGAAATTCCCGCTTGATGATCAGCGCCAGCAGCGCGAGGTCGCGGGCCGTCGTGTACTGGCCCTTCCCCGGCAGACCATTGGGGTTCACGTAATGCGTGGAATTCATGCCGAGGCGCTGCGCCTGCGCATTCATCTGCGCCACGAAATTATCCGTGTTGCCGCCGATGGTCTCCGCAATCGCGACCGCAATATCGTTGGCGGACTTGATCAGCAGCAGCTTCAGCGCGCTGTCCATCGTCAGTTTCTGGCCGGGCTTGAAATACATCTTGGAGGCGGGCTGGTCGGCGGCCTTCTTGCTCATCACCACTTCGGTCTGCGGGCTGATCTTGCCAGCCTTCATCTGCGAAAAGGCGATATAGGCGGTCATCAGCTTGGTCAGCGAGGCCGGATACCATTTGCGGAAGGCTTCTTGGTGCGAGATCACCTTGCCGGTTTTGACATCGACCACCATTTTCGGATTGGCATTGGCCACCGGGGCCGCGGCGACGACACCTGCGGTGATGATGGCAATGGCTGCGGAAAGCCGGCGGGCGGCGTTTGGCGATTTGAAAGTCTGTGGCAAGGCTAGTCCTCGAATTCCCGTCTTCAGTCGGGGAATGGCAATATTCACCATATATGTCCTAGCAATGGCAAAGTACATTGATTACGTCAATTATGCGGCGCACTATCCACCACGGAGGATGGAGTTTTACGACACGCCGTACCGATGAACCCAGGAATGAACGAATGCCGATTTTGAACAGAGCCGCCGAACTCCAGCAGGAAGTCAGCGAATGGCGGCATCACCTGCATGAAAATCCAGAGATTTTGTATGATGTCGACAACACCGCGGCCTTCGTCGCGGAGAAGCTGAAATCTTTCGGCGTTGACGAAATCGTGACCGGTCTCGGCCGCACCGGCGTCGTCGGCATCATCAGGGGCAATCTTCCAGGCAATCGCACCATCGGCTTCCGCGCGGATATGGACGCGCTGCCCATAGTCGAGGAAACCGGCAAAGCCTGGGCATCGAAAACGCCCGGCGTCATGCACGCCTGCGGCCATGACGGCCACACCGCGATGCTTCTCGGCGCGGCGAAGTACCTCACCGAGACCCGCAATTTCGCGGGCTCGATCGCTGTCATTTTCCAGCCAGCGGAAGAAGGCGGCGCCGGCGCGCTCGCCATGGTCGAAGACGGCCTGATGGAGCGTTTCGGCATCGACGAAGTTTACGGAATGCACAATATGCCGGGCATTCCGCTTGGCGCCTTCGCCATCCGCAAGGGCGGCATCATGGCCGCACCGGACAAGTTCTCAATCACGGTCAAGGGCCGAGGCGGCCATGCGGCCCAGCCGCATCGCACGATCGACCCCATCACCATCGGCGCGCAGATCGTTGGCAACCTGCAGATGATCGCCTCACGCAATGCCGATCCGATCCGCTCCGTTGTCGTCTCGGTCACGCGCTTTCAGGCCGGCTCCAGCCACAACATCATTCCCAACGAGGCGCTGATCGCCGGCACCGTGCGCAGCCTCGATGAAACAGTGCGCGATCTCGCCCAGGAACGTATCAAGCAGATGGCGGAAGGCATTGCGCTTGCCAATGGCGCGGAAGCCGAAGTCGTCTATGAGCGCTATTGCCCGGTGACCTTCAACCACGCCGCTGAAACCGACCACGCTATCCGTGTGGCCCGCGATGTGGTTGGCGAACCGAATGTAGACCCCGATGTCGATCCCTCCATGGCAGGAGAGGATTTCTCCTTCATGTTGAAGGAAAGGCCCGGCTGCTTCATCTTTATTGGCAATGGCGATTCGGCCGGGCTCCACAATCCTGGTTATGACTTCAACGACGAAGCCATCGCCTACGGCATCTCCTATTGGGTAAAACTTGCAGAACAGCGCCTGACGAGCTGATGTCAGGCCAACGCGAAGAAAGCGGAGGACGAGATCAACCGCTATGAAGAACGCGGTTGATCCGCCGGCTGGGTCAGGTTAAAGAGCAATTCAGTGTCCACGTAGCTCAGCAGGATAGAGCACAGGATTCCTAAGACAAATTGGGGGTTGCGCCCGGAAACGACGCAATCGATCTGCTCAAAGTCGGGGAAAGCTTCGCTGGTCTTCCAGCATGCCAATCCCGAGCCAAGCTCCGGAGAAATCCGGTGAAGGTGTAGAGACTGGATGGGCAGCACCTAAAGGCCTCACGGCCCATGGTGAAGGGACAGTCCAGACCACGAACGCCCTTCCCAACAAGGCAGGGCGGCGGCGAAAGCCGAAGCGGTATGAATCCTGGGGTCGGAGGTTCGAATCCTCTCGTGGACACCATTTTTTCTATTAAAATCAACGCATTATGGGCTTTCAGCCCTATTTTGCTACATTATTCGAGCGGGTTTGCTACAAACCCGCATCTGTGCAGCCTTTTGCCTCCCCATAAGCGGGGTCTATTGCGCTATCGAAGTATCAGCAAGCGAAGAACACAATATGTTTCCAAAATAGAAAGTTACTTTTTTGAAAATGGAAGAATACCCTCCAAAGCACTGTTGACATTATTCATTAATTATGCGATTAATATATTCACTCGCATTCGTGGAAGCGCCAAATATTCGCTTCCATTCACCCGTGCGGAAATCAATTATATTTTGAAAACAAATCAATTCACCGATGTTCTGTCGAAGGAGGTGTTTTTTATTCATATTGGGAGGTCATGGTAATGCTGCTCGACGTAAAATACATTTTCAACCGTAAAGGCGTATATTATTTCAGGATCGCCGTACCCATTGCCCAACGACGAAAATTCAAGCGGCGGGAGTTCTGGCGCTCACTGAAAACCCGATCCGAGAATGAAGCTGCTGTTAAAGCAGCAGCGCTCATGGCTCACTATCGAAATCTGTTCAGCGAAACCGATATCGCGGATATTGAACGACCGTCATTCGATGAGCTTTCGAGAGTCTCCGATAGGCTAGGAATCAAGTACCAGCCAGCCTTTGAAGTTGAGTTGGCGCTGATACGCGATTCAATATCTATGATGGCAGGGCATCTGAAGATGCTGAACATCATCAAGTCTCCCGATCATGCCGAAGTGGCTGCTCTTGGCGGGGTTGCCACAAAACCGGCAATGACACTTTCCCAAGCGCTGGAACGGTACATCGACCTCCATAGCGACGAGTTGCATTCGGGCAATAAGAGAGAATCCGATAAAAAATGGATGAAGTACCGGGAAGCCGTCAGTAATTTTATCGAAGAAATCGGTGACTTGGACGTACTTGACATCTCTGCGACGGTCGCTCGCGACTACAAACTCAAATTGTCAAAGCGGTTCAAGGCGGCAACAAAAAAGGAAGGCAAGATTACCCCGGCGACGGCGAACAAGAAATTCATGTGGCTAAAGGTCGTCGTAAAAGAAGCATTGCAAGAGGTTGCACCCGAGCGGGCGCACCTAAATCCGTTCGACGGTCTCAAATTCAAAACACAAGATGGCAAACGCGACACCTTTACAGAAGCTGAAGTCGTGCAGCTTCGGGAGAAGATTCAGGGCAGCAAGGCGAACGACGAACTGAAATGCATTGCGCTGCTTGGCGAATTGACCGGCGCAACCTGCAAAGAGATCGCTTTTTTAACGGCGGATGACATCCACCTTGATGTGCCGATCCCTTACATTTCGATCCAGCCCAACGCTTTACGAGTGAAAGCGAAAGCTCAAAGCCGTGTACGGGATATCCCGCTACTTCCAGCGGCAGTGAAAGCTCTTAAGAAATATCCGAAAGGCTTCCCTCGCTACAATCACGATACGGGACCAGAAGCTTTCTCCGCGATGGTGAACAAGCTCATTCGCACTATCACCCCGGACAAGAGCTTTTACAGCTACCGCCATCTGATGGCAGATCGGCTGCGAAACTCTGGCTGCAATGACACTCTCAAGAACAGCATCATGGGACATTCCAGCGCTGGCATGACGATGAGGTACGGCGCTGGATATGACCTCGAAAACAAACTGGATGCTCTCCAAAAGGCTATTCCAGACGAAGCAACCCCTAACTCAAACAGCATATGACTTGACCGTGAAGGCAGCAGCCAAAATACATTATGAAACAGAGTCATATCCCAAAACGGATATGCAAAATGAAGGAATTTACATTCGAAAATATAATTAAAAATAAAACCGTGCGGGAGGAGTTTTTTCTTCTTTATGATCGGCTTATCTCTGAACTTAAGGCGAAGGGATACTACGACACCGCGATCATTCATGCCCGCAATAAAAATCGAATACAAAACGAAATTGGGTTACTTATTTGAAAGATTTTTTATGACCAAATTTACATTTGAAAAGCTCGTTAAGAGCGAAAAACTACGGAACGAATTAGCCAATCATAGTGATTGGCTAATTCGGATCGCGAAAGAAAAAGGCTTCATTGACGCGGCAATTTCACATGCCAAGGCGAAGAAGCGGGTTCAAGACGAACTCAATCTGATCCCCACATCTGAAACGAGGAAATAGCATGAGCGACGATATAGAAAACACAATCAACGATCTCGTGAAAACGACCAGTTCTCTCGAAGAGGTACGAGCAGCAGCAAAACGCTTCAAAGAAAACGATTTAGGTCGCAAAATCCTAGATAGCCGTAGGCGCGAATTAAAGCAGGTATCAGAAGAAGCCGAAGCGTGGAGGGAACGCGGACACACTGAGTTCGAGGCAATCATTGTGAGCGCGTCATCCATTGAGGCTTCGCTCGACCGGGCTGAGGAAGTGGTCACGGACCCTGCTGAGTTTGCGAAAAGGATCACGGAGACAGAAAAAGCGCTCGATCCACTTCATAAGGCGTTTAGGGACGCAAAGGCTATCGCACTATGACCGAAATCACTCAGATCACGCTCACGTACTGGCAGGTTATCGGGCTTGCTTTCGCAGTCTTTTTTGCTGGCTTCGATATTGCAAGGAGGCAGAGATGATCACTGTCTCTATCAGCACCTTCACCGTTGCATGCTTTGTCGTTCTCGCCATCGGCGCAAAGGTTGGAAAACACCTCAATGGACTGGATTAAGAACGTTCGGTAAGCGCCGCCGTTCAGAAAAATACTAAATAGGAATGATCCTGCAATTCAGTCGGCATGGATTATTCTCCGCTTAAAAGGCTTCGGGTTTCTCCTTCCCGACGCCTTTTTTGTTGCCCGCTAAATACCCGTTTAAAACTTAGGGTATTTTCGCATGTGGCTCTTTCAGGGAAAGGAATTCACTTCCGCTGACATCAACGACCATTACGGCTTCGTCTATCTCATCACCGAAATCGCCACACGGCGAAAATACATCGGTCGTAAAGCCTTCTTCAGTCGCAAGAAGCTCCCCCCGCTCAAAGGGAAGTCTCGCAAGCGCACGAAGATCACCGAAAGCGACTGGCAAACCTACTATGGCAGCAATACGACCCTGAAAAAACTGGTCGCGGCTAATGGTTCCGATGGCTTCAAGCGCGAAATCCTGCATCTCTGCCGTTCCTCTTCAGAATGCGGCTACTTCGAAGCAAAAACCCAATTCAATCATGATGCGCTTTTGGACCCGGCATATTTCAACGACTGGATAATGTGCCGGGTTTCGCGCAAACACGTCAAAACGCTCCAAACGATAAATATTCCTGCCATCAACCGACAGGAGAACGAAGACCATGGACCATCAACGATTTGCTGAATTCGAAGCCATTCTGAAGGACGCTAAGAGCCTCACCAGAGAAATGCTGAAGCTGACCAAACGCGATCTGGAAAAGCTGGATGAGATGGAGTGCAGGTTAACAACCCGTTAAAGGCAAGAATGCGTTAATACTATATATAGTAGGCTTGCTGCATCGGTAGACAAAATGCACTGTAATAATAACTCAGTTTTTCGAGAGGCATGCCTAATGCAGCAACAATTGTCGATAAAACTCTGGTTTATGGAAGCGACAGCGACAGGCGCGCTTCCAGTGTTTCTCGTCTTTTTTCTAACAGTGATAGCTTTTGCGCTGATTGCTCGTCGGCGACTTTAAAGCAGTGCACGATCCACTCGTGCGGTTGACTGAAAGCGCCAACTGCTCGAAGAATCGAGCATAAGTTGTTTTGTAGGCAAAACCTGATGTCGGAAACGAATATTTCGCAACGCTACAATCCAGATGCTATCTGGTACGAAGAGCGAATTCCAATTCGCGGCAATCACCTCACCCTTTCCGATGTCAAAGCATCCTACCGTGAGCTTCAGCAACTAAACGCTCGGGAAGGTGCATCGATCATATCCAAACTCGTCAAGCTTGAAAACGAAGGCGATGAAGCGTTCGATAGCCGGAAAGCCTTCCTTCTACAGGATGCCTTCAGGGTGACTGTGTCCATCGTCGGTTTTGATGGGCAGACCGTGTACGGAGAGACACAAGAGGTATTCGATGCGGAGGATGTACCGTTCCCAATCAAAACAATTTACTTCACCAACCTCACTGCGTTCAAACGGAATGCCAACGGCAACAAGCCTGCGAACTTTTTTGGTGTCGCACTGGCGTTCGACAAGCCGCCCTTGTTCGATCCCAATCCCCTTGTTTCAGACCCAACCCCCAACGAGAGTGAAGCTGTACTCGAATGCCAAGACGTAGCTTTCTTCAGAGCTGCGCAAACAATCGTCCGTCAGCGCTTGAATTCAAAAAGAAGATGGTATGCCTTCATCCATGAAAAATTTGCATACGATGTCGGATTATGGCTGTGTGCGTTTCCTTACGCGCTTTATTGGATTGCCGTCTACGCCGAGTATTTCTTCCCGGCAGAGCGTCCTAATTGGTCATATCGGATAGCTTTTTTCATTTACGGCATCGGCATTTCATTATTCGCGTATCGCGCTCTCTTTGGATACGTGAAATGGGCTTTCCCGGTGAACCGTCTTCATGAGAATAATGATGCCGCAACCGCAAATCGGGTTGTACTTGCGGCGATCTTTTCCAGCTTGTCCCTCACTGCACTTGCTTCACTCTTGGGGATTTCATAGGGGCAATCGGCTATCAGGCATCCCCGTTGTCCACAGAATGGCAAATTAGCCGCTCTGGATAGAATAATGTTGCAATAATACCATTGACGAATCTGTGCCGTTTCCCACTATGCGAAGCAGCAAGCAGCACCTTCATTTGTTTTTTAATGGAAAGGTGCGCCCAATGCCCAAGATCACCATAAAGTTCCTAGGACTAGAAGTCTCAGCGCAGGGTGTGCTCTCCGTGGTGCTTGCGTCGGTCATCGCCCTAACTGCTTTGGCAGTAATCTGGGCATATCTCGAAAAGCGCGACCTCCCTCGTAAAAATAGTATTGCAAGCCAAACTCAACGCATGATTTAGTTCATGTTGGGTAGATTACATATCAGGCGGGCTGAACTTGTCATATTGGATCGAGAACCACGATAAACTTGGGCGGGCTGAAGAGTCGGCATACATCATCAAGTTCCTTCAACAGCGTGTGCTTGAACGAATTGGACGCGGCAAGACCGGATCATATGTCCTCAATATTGATGCGACGTGGGGTGAAGGCAAAACTTTTTTTATGAAAGGGCTATTTGCCGACCTCAAAGAAGCTGGACATCCAGCAATTATGATCGACGCATGGCGAGACGACTTTTCGGATGATCCGTTGACAGCCGTTGTTGCTGAATTCGATCGGTTTCTGACAAATTTTCAGTCAAAAGATCGTTCAGCAAAAAGAAAGATCAAAACCGCTACAAAAAACTTCCGTCGTAACGTGGGAAAGATGTCCCTTCTCATCGGTAAAGGCATCGCAAAACGAGCGACGACTTACGTCGTGGGTGAAGCTGCCGAAGAGCTTGCCGAAACAGCAAAGGAGATCGTCTCCGGAAAAGTCGAAGTCGAAGCAGTGGTGGATGACGCAACAGGTGAAGTGATAAAATTCACTCAGGCACAAATCGACAAGTTTGCCGAGCGAAAGTTAGCACAGTTCAACGAAGCGAAAGTCAGCCTCGATAATTTTCAAGCGAGCTTGGCAAATGCTGTGAAGACCCTGTCAGGGGTGAATTTTAAGCCACCGTTTTTCATTCTCATTGACGAACTAGATCGTTGCCGCCCGACCTACGCAATCGAAATGCTGGAGCGGATCAAGCACCTATTTGAAGTCGAAAACGTTGTGTTCGTTCTTGGCACCGACACCACCCAACTGGCGAATTCGATCAAGGCTGTTTACGGAAGCGAGTTCGATAGTCGGCACTATTTGGCAAGGTTTTTTGATCGCTCGTACATGCTGGCGGCTGCCGAAACCTCCGAACTTACTGCACATTTGGTGAAAAGCGGGAGTTTTGTAGGGCAAAGATTATCTACATTGGAAACGATGGATGTGGTTGAGCTAATTACAGACATTTCGATGCAATTTGAGATGGAACTCAGACAGATTGAAAAAGCTATCGATCTTTTTGAAATCATTTGCTCTGTATGGGATGATAAAAGAAAGATCGAAGTTCCTATCATTTTTCCGATGATATGTGCTTTTCTTAAAGGCAACCCTTTAACCACCCAGAAGGATGTTATGGACGTGTTCGTTGCGAGGAAATCCGGGAATTCGGATGTTCCCCGTTTTATCAAAGGCTACAATCTGAATAAAGCAATGGAGCTTCTGCTCCAACCGTACAGCGTTTATGAAGCAGCTAACCGATCAGAAGCAGAAATGGCAGCCCCTCACTGGGGGAGGAAAGACCCCGGAGAAAAACTAGGTCACACTATGCGGATTCGCGAGCGCGCGTTGAGTGACGATATAGGTGAGCGGTCAATTGTGAGGACATATGCCGGAAGGGTTAGGATGGCTGGTCGCTTCGCAGATAAATAGATTACCCCAATTCAAGGGTTATCGCACCCTGACCAACCGCGGATGCGCTTGTAGCCGATCACGTGTGGACCCGTGACTGCCTCCAAAAAACAGCCTCGGATCGTGTCTCACGTCGTTAGTGATTCATCGAAGTCCACACGTCCTAACCTTTCTCACGAATGACAGGCTTGATCTTTAGAATCTTTGCGACTGTCGCAACGTGGCGCTTTGAAAACATCCAAGCTCTTCCGCCGGTTTGAAGCGTTGTTAGTTTTCCACCTACAGCCTCCAGCGCAGTTTCTAATCCCTTCACTTCCCCTCTAATGATGAAAGACTTCGGGGTAGATTCCTCTAAATATATCTCAGACGTACCGCCTGATGTCGGCATAGTTGTTGTTTTTTTCTTTGGAGCAGGCATATCATCACGAGTCGACGCTTTCGCTGCTGCTACAATCTTCTTATCGATTACAGGTGCAATTGGAACGTCCCGCAGCACAATAGTGAGGTGACGTGACAATTTTTCACGTAGTTCGCCGATGTCATTGTAATCTTCTTGGATGCCTTTATCGCGTATCGAAAGCTTGAATTCTTTCAATTTTCTTACCTGCTCCAAATCGACGGAGTCTAAACCCACGTTTTTCTTGGAATAGTAAAGCATTACTGGCTTTTTCTGAGACAAAAACCACCGGATCTCTTCAACTGTCCCGCTGATTTCTTCTCCAGTAGGGCTACCAATTCGAGTCCAGAAAGAACCAATCAGTATATCGCATCCTCTAACGACTCGGTTATTGATGAGTCCTTGTGGTCTGTCCCCCATCTCAGGCACACTATGCGTCTCCCACATAACCGGAAGCAGTATTATCTGCTGCGTCGCAGAGTGAAGAGAGTTCCACTCGTGAAGGCTTTGCGCAATCGCAGCGCGCTCTTCTTTACAATCAGACGGCGACGCGATCAAAACATTAAGAACTGTTGCAGAAAACGGCATATTCCCCTCATATAAACTAATTTGGAGATATCTGATACGAACGACAACTTCAAGTAGATTTCACTCACTCGACAGCTGAATGCGACCACAAATCCAGCCCGCGACCGCCGCTCGCACCGCATTTTCGCGATATTCCACTATCATAGAACAATCACATACCCCATCTTTGCAATGCAGTTTCAGCCGCTGCCGGGTCTGCTTTAATGCGGAGAATGGTCTGTCGTGTAAGTCCTGTCACCTTAGAAATGGCTGATGCGCCTGCATCGTTCGCCAGCATGTCCATGACATCGCTAAAGGCTTTCCGGTCGAAACTTGGCTTCTTCCCCCGATAGAGCTCGCGATTATTTTTCCTTGCTTCAATACCGGCTCGCTGAGCGGCTTTAGTCGCTTCCGCCTGTGCTTGTGCAGTCGCCGCCATGAAGCCAATCAGGGCGTCTCTGACTGCCTTTTCAATTGGCTCATCAGTCGATCCATCGAAAGTCATTTTGTTGATGACGGTTCTGATGATCACCCCCATTTTCATGAAGTGTCGAATGGTCTCGGTCACATCCTCGTAGCTCCTGCCAAGACGATCTACCCAACGAACAACGAGTACATCTCCTTTGCGCAGCTTGTCGAATAGTCGCCTTCCTTCAGGTCTTTCGGAGAGCTTTGTGCTGACGCCTGAAACGCCATGATCTGCAACTACCTCATCGATTTCGAAACCGGCTTGCCGCGCGTGGGTTTCCTGATGTGAAAGGTCTTGTTCGAGGGTTGATACGCGGGCGTAAAGGATGGTGGTCATAGCGGCTCCAAGTGTCCGAATAGGTGCTGACCGATTAAATGCATGTACGTTGACCGAAGTCAACCCTAACGGACACCAATTGGACTAGGGTTTTGGATGTACGCAGAGCTATACCCTATCGGACGCTACGAGCCCTTAGAAATAAGCGCTTTCGCTGATTCCCTTAAACTGAGAGCGATTTTATTTTCCGGTGGGGGTAAGATTATACGTTTCGGCGAAAAAGACGTGTTTATAGCAGCCGGAAACCCTTATTTTTCAGGGGTTTTGAAATGTTGGATTTAAGGAAATTTGAGAAGTTACTGGTTTTCGGAAAGGCTTTGAATAGCTGATCGAAAATGGGTGATTTGATGTCACCAACCACCACTCAAGTACGTCATTGCTTCGCAATGAATTGTAACATTTCTTCTTAAATATCTAAGAGGATTTGTGACATTTAACTGATGGTTATTGGTGGGGTTGGATTATTTCTAGCTTATTAAAAACCGTATTCGATGGACGCCGTAGGCGGACATGATCGCGTAGCGATCCACCTAAGTTTGGTAGGAAATGATTGGATTTGTTGAAGTGATAATCTTTCCTCATGAAATTCAATGAGACCTAGCCAATTATAATATTCGATCTAGTAAGCCGCTGCGCGGCATGCCCGCCTACGGCGTCCATCACATATGTCTTTTGAAATGGTTGAATATGATGAGGTAATAATCTTTCCTTCCAGTTTACAAGAAATCTAATGTTTCCTTATTGAATAAGAAGTTTTCCCACCAAACTTAGGTGGATCGCTACGCGATCATGTCCGCCTACGGCGTCCATCGAATATGGTATTGAATATGATCTTTCTTTCATATTAAATTCTAGGAATAAGAAGATTTCCTACCAAGCATAGATGCGAGCCTACGGCTCGCCGCTTCGCGGGAAACAGGTAGATAAAATCATTGAATATGATCTTTCCTTTCCAAGATAATTGATTTCCACTCGTTTAATATTGAGTCCTCCTTTTACCTTTCCGGTACTTGAGTGGTGGATGTTTCAGTCCAGCCGGTACTTGAGTGGTGTCCGTTTTTATCCTGCCTTTCACAACGCAATAAAATTACATTTAGGACGAAACAAAGCAATAAAATATCGCCATTCCAGCTTCTTCGCTGTCTAAATACAGATGGAAAACGAAACCGGTCCAATGGCTTCTATTCCAAGGGTCATATTGAACGGTTTACGCATTTCCATTTCCTGTATGAATGATTTTGAAGGGATTTAGCGCGCTTGGACCGGGTGCTAAGTCCCTTTTTATTGTCGAAACAAACAACTCGGGAAAGGAAAATGAAACCCATAATTTACTATGTCGATGCTCTGCCCGGTGCCGGAAAAACTCACAGTCTACATCGATATCTCAAGACGCTGAACGAGCCAGCCATTATCGCCACACCGACAAACCTTTTGTCCTTCGAGCAGCACCATGATCTTGCTGCAATCGGCGTTAAATCCAAAGTAATTTCGCAAGAAACCGGACATGGAAACTGCACTCAATCGCTTGTAAAGCACTGTGAGGAAAAGCGAGACAGCATTGCCATTATCAACCACAACGTGGCAAAGCTCGCACTTGAAGCGACCGCTGATCATCACCTATTCATTGATGAGTTCTTCTCGCCAGTTGAGAAATTTGTCCTGAAAGAGAAAGTGAAGACCGCTCGCGAATTTGTCGTCTCCATCATCAAAAAATCCAGAGCAAGCCAGTATGAAGGCTTCATCGAGCTTGTTCTTACCGAAGCCGTCGAAGACATCGTTGAGAACGGCATGTCTCACGATTCATCCTTTCAGGCTTTGCCGCATCTGCGCGAAATTGCAAAGAGGATCAGCAGCGACGATTATTTGGTTCTCGTCTCAAAGGCTGAATATCAGAACTTCGTCGCCAACATCGAAGAGAACAATGACGAAGAAGACGGCATATTGAACATCTATGCATGGCTCCAACCGTCTGCATTGCGCCACAATAAGACCGTGTCACTCGCTGGTGCCAACTTCTTCCAAACGAAGCTATATCATGCATGGAAAGACCGCGTGAATTTCGTGCCTCATCCATCGATCAAGGGTGAACGCTACGACGACTTCAGCCACAAGGCAGCAAACATCACCTTTCGTCATTTACTGGACCAAGACGTTTCGATGTCGGGCTTGGAGAAGGTTGGGTATCAGAAGTTCGCGGATGCGACGGCTAGTGTGTTTCTTGCCGAATATGGTGCCGTTGATCATCTCGTGACGCTCTCAGCCAAATCCATTTTCACATGGCCCCTCAACAATTCAGAGATGGTGCCACCCAATCCAGTCGGGTTGAATGCCTTCATGGATCGTCATGTCTGTCTGCATCTTGCACCGCTCAATCCTTCGAAATTGGATGAACGTATCTGGAACGCGGTGACTGGCATATCGAAGGAAGAACTTCATATCGCGCAAAGTTGTGAGATGGTCTTCCAGATGCTTACCCGTAGCTCGGTAAGAGACCATGGAAGCAAGCCGGAAGAGCTTGTGTTCATCGTGCTTGATCTGCGAACCGCCAATTATTTGCGCAACCTGTTCGGCGTTACCAAGCCCTCTACAAGAATGGAGGTTAAAGCATTGAACCCAATCATTCGCACTCGTACTAAGCATAAAGACATGACGCCGGAAGAGCGAAAGCAGGACCAAAGGGAACGGACACAAAGAAGCCGTGCGAAGAAAGCCGCTGCCGCTGAACAGGTCGCACATCTATAATCCGGTGGAACGTGAGGGGGTGACTCGCACCCCACACCCCCCTCTGCACTTCCTGCTTACAAAGATCAGGGTATCCAGAAATTTTGAATCGTCACAGCTTTTCGGATGATGCCTGAACACCATAGTTTTCATCCCGTACGCCACGTTGACAAACCATAATCGAGAGGTTGCAATACGAACTGTATCAACGTGAAGTTTCCGTCCAAAACCAGAGGGGCATGCGATGGGTAAGGTGGGTTATGACAGTCTCGAAGGCATTCTTCGCGTCACAGCGTCCGGTCAGAAGCAACCCGATCAGCTCACGGTGGATGTCCTGACCTATCACGCTGCGCTTGAACTGGAGATGGACGAATTCCTTGCTCGTTCGCTTCCTCACGCGGAAAAGCTTGCTGACGGTCGATTGGGCTACACTCATAAGATTGCGGTTGTCAGAGCTTCATGGCGCGGTACAGACGATAGCGGTGACAAACTTGCTCATGCGCTTGTTCGGTTTAATCACCTTCGCAATGCAATTGCTCACAATGACACCCCGAAGCAAATCAAAGTCCATCTCAAAAAGCTTCATGATGCGACCATAGCGCTTGATGGCAATGAAAATGGTGATGCCACACCACACGCGCTTGCTATCCGAATTTGCTCATTTATGGGGGATGATCCCGATGCGGGCAACGCTATCAAACTGATGGACCAATTTGACGATATCGTGAACCGGCAACTGCCAAAAGCGCTAGCGCGCAAAGACGACGCTCAGACCAAAGGTGCTTGATCGATTTAGCGTGTGACGCCGTGCTTGCTAAATACCGGCATGTTCGCTCAACTGAAATCCTATGCCACCATCGGCGCAATCACCCTGTTTCTTGCTCTGATCGCGGCTTTCGGCATCTATTACAAGATCGCCTCTAGCCAGATCGCATCGTTGACCGCTGAAAATTCGACGCTCAGCCTTACAGTTTCCCTGAATGAAAAGACCATTGAACAAATGAAGCTGGATGCGGAAACGCTGTCCAACTCCATCGTTGCCCTGAATAAAAGAAACCGCGTGATTGAAGACAGCTTTGCAAGGGAATGGTCGGCAATCGACCTATTGGATGCATTGAGCGAAGAACGGGCGAACGAAGAATTCGCCCTGTCCATCGAACGTTTGAAGGCGGCAACTCAGCCGAATTGATCAGGCGTTCTTCGGCTTACGACCGCGCTTGGGTTTGGTTTCTGAAGCTACATCCGACGAGCCGTAGGCTTCTTCAATCGAAGCTCTGAAGTCCGCCTCTGTCTGTGCGCCTACTGCCGCCCGGTGAAGGAAGTCGCTGACATCAGGTTTGCTTCCCACACGGTATGTTTTTGCGAGCTTTCCGAGCTTAATGTAGAAGCTGCCATTTTCTTCTTTTACCCAACTGCGACGGCTTGTTTCGCCGGTTTCGAAAGCCTTCTTCTGACGAATAAGTGCCGCCAAAAAAGCGTTTACGGCTTCGTTTTCCTTGACCTCATAGCTTTTCGAATACTCCAAGAAGGTTGTCATTTAACTCTCCAATCGTTGTTTCGCTAAATATCTGAAAAACGGATCTCAGAGAAAAGCAAAGCATGCAAGTTATTTTTCATCTTCCACGCGGATATGACGCGGCAATTAAACAGGCAAAGGAAGACAACATTTATGCCGAATGGATCGATTCCAAGTTCGGTTCTAAAATCCGTGAACTCATTTCAGAAGACTTTAAGTTAGCCGTCGATGAAGGATTCTTCACGGTCGATTTCACCTATGAAGATGACGCGCTTGCCTTTCTCAAAACATTTGGAGGCAGAGCCGTATGAGTGAATGGAGCAAGTCGGAGGAAAACAAGGAGCGGTTGAAGAAGATAGGTTTTCAAAAAGGCAACCCGCCACCAAAAGGCAGTGGACGCAAAAAGTTTCCCGAAGAGCTTAAAAACAGCATCATGGACGCCACGCCTGAAGCGCTAGAAAACATGATCGCATTGATGAATAATCCGAACACCAGCGACGGCGTTCGCTTCAAGTGTGCTGAATGGTTGTTGGGCGCAATCATTCCCAAGGCAAAGGCAGATACGAACGTCAATGTGAACCACTCCCATTCGATTGCCGGCATGCTCGCGCAAATCAATTCGCTGAAGCTGCCGGGTGCCAAGGAAAAGATGATCGACATCACGCCGGAAGAAGACACCGACGACGATGATTGATTGGATAGTTGCGGCAGTCGCTGCCATCTCACTGTTTTTGGCGAGCAATGGCTTCCAGACCAGTCACATCGTTGCAGGCTTCTTCGGTTCGGTCGTGCGATCCTTCGTGGCGAAAACCGGTACGCTCTGGCAGAACCTGTTCGGTGGATTCATCGGCAGCATCATTGCCGCCTATGTCACTCCCCTGATTGCTTCTCTGTTCTCGATTGCCGATCCACAAACACTAAATTCCGTCGCCTTCGGCGTTGGTCTTCTCGGCATGTATTTCGCTGAAGCCTTGCTGCTCATTGCCAAGGATTACGCGAAAAATCCCGGCAAGATGAAAGAGGATTTGCGGGAATTCCTGCTTCGTTTCCTCAACCGAAAGTCTGATTGAATTTGCCATTCCGCTAAATATCGGATGGCGAATAAAGACGACAATTTACACGAATTAGCAGCACTTATAGACGTTTACCGCGAAGACATTGCCGTTTTCGCGCTTCAGGTTTTTTGCTCTACCCTTACCCCGAAACAAATCGAATTCTGCGAAGCTTTCCGCACTAAGCGCACCATTACCTTTCGCGGCGGTGTCGGATTCGGCAAGACGCATGCAGAAGCCATTGTGACGTGGTGGGCATTGATCACCCACGATCAGGTTCAGGTTTCGATCTTCGGACCATCGGAACCACAGCTACGCGGCGGTATCTGGAAAGAACTCCAGGTACTCCATGGGAAGATGTCTCCGATCTTCAAAGAGAGCTTTGACGTTCAGGCAACGCGCATCAGCCGCACGGTCAATCCGAGTTCCTGTTTTGCCGAATATCGTCTGGCAAGCGGCGACAAGCCCGACAATGCTCGCGGTATCCATGCCCACAACAACTTCGTCATCGTAGATGAGGCATCCGGCATTGACGACGCCGTTTTCACTGGCGCGTTGCTAAACATCCTTACCGATCCCAACGCAAAGCTCTGTCTGGTCTCGAACCCTTCGAAGGCAAGCGGCTTCTTCTGGCGCACTCACTGCGATCCAGACATCCGAGATGAATGGACGCAAGTCCACGGGCAGATGAAGGATAGCCCGCATTTCGATCCCAAAACATTCGAACAGCTTGCACGGAACTATGGCGGTCCACTCAGCCGCGAATATCGCGTCATGGTCCTTGGCGAGTTTCCACTTTCCGATATTGACGGGCTGATCAGTCGGGAATGGATTGAAACAGCCGTTCTCAACACGGAAGTCGTTCCTGCACCGAACGCGCCTGTCATATGGGGTCTTGATCCGGCTGGCGCTGGTAAGGACAGTTCCGTTCTGGCGATGCGCCATGACAATTTGCTGTTGGGCTTTGAGGAATGGCGCGGACTTGATCCGACACAGTTGGCGTACAAGGTCAGAGACCTTTATCAGTCCACCCCGAAAAACCTTCGACCAGCCATCATTGCCGTTGATGCGACCGGTCTTGGTCACGGCGTCTACAGCAACCTGAAAGACTTCGGGCTTCCTGTACATTCCTGCATTTTTGCTGGAACGCCGACACGTAATCCGGACCGCTATCATCGCGTCCGTGACCAGATTTGGTTCGAGATGCGCGAATGGTTTCAGACAGAGAATGTTTCCATTCCCAATCATCAGCGGCTTATCGAAGAGCTTGTCACACCGACTTACGATGACGGGTCGGGCAAGATCAAACTTGAAGAGAAGAAGGCACTGAAAAAGCGGCTCGGTCGTTCGCCCGACTATGCCGACGCCTTGGCTATCACTTTTAGTGTCAATCCTTCTCGATTCCAAAGCAAATACTCTTGGTCAAAGCCAATCGAGTACACGAACCTCCAAAGCTATCAGTGAAGCTAAATAGCCTGAAACAAAGAGAAAGGATTAATGGACGAACAGGCTATTCAAACCAACATCGCGGTAAAACTGAAAGACGCTGTAAATTTCAGCAATTCGAATGTCGCGACGAAGCACGAAACGGCGCTGAAATACTATAAGCGCGCATATCTTCCCGGCGACGACAAAATCAAAGGTCGCTCGAAATGGGTTTCGCCTGAAGTTCAGCAGCGCGTTGACTGGTCCGTTGCCAGCATGATCCGCATCTTCGATAGCCCGGAAAATGTCTGCGAATTCCTGCCATTTGGACCAGAAGACGAAGCGATTGCTCGTCAGCAAACATCCGTTGTGAATTGGATTTTGAAGACGAAGAACAGCCATCTTTCGTTTCTTCAGCCATGGCTCCAGAACGGTTTTATTTGTGGTTTGGGCATCATCACCGCCGAATTCACGACCGAGACCATTGAAGGTCTTCCCCGCACATTCAAGGGCATTCCAGATGCACAGCTTTTGGCATTCGATCAGCAAGAGGAAGCCGGTCAAATCGTAATTGAGGAAGCTTCAAAGCCGTACCTGAACGAAGTTGGTATGTCGGTCCGAGACCTGAAGATCAGAGCCGTTCGCCGTAATCCCGTTTTCAACGTCCTGAGTGTCGCTCCCGAAGATTTCATCATTTCCCGAGACGCAAAAATCGATCCTGAAACGGGCGGTATTGCTGCCAAACTTCAGGGACATCGTAAGGTCGTTTCGAAGGCGACCCTGCTTGAAATGGGTTATGACGCCGAGAAGGTGTCGCAAATCGCGCTGGCATCGAGCAAGAATGATGGCATTGCCTTGGAACGCTCGAAAGACCTTGGTGGCGATCAGGGCGTTTCAGGCGATGATGTCGAAGTCTTTGTCGTCTACTGCAAAATGAAGATCGACAAGAAGGCGCGGCACTATCGCTTCACCCTTGCCGGTGGTACAGAAAAGCCTGTCCTGCTCGATTACGAAGAGACCACGCGTTTCTATCCATATGCTCCGTTCGTTCCATTCCCGCAAGCAGACACCCTTTTCAGCATGGGTATCGCTGACAAGATTGGCGATGATCATATCCTGATCACTCGGCTGAACCGCGCTATCATTGACGATCTGCACAGCCACGTAAATCCGACGAAGATCGTGAACCCGGATGCCGTCAATCTGGACGACCTTCTGAACGTTCACCCCGGCTCCATCGTTCGCTCAAACGATCCACAGGCAGGCATCAGCTATTCTATTCCGCCTTTCGCTGGGGGCGATGCAATGCCGGTCATTGCCAATCTGTCGAACAGTCTCGATTTCACGACTGGTGTCGGTCCTCAGATGGTGTCCCTGAATGCCAGCGACCTTCAGAATGCCACCGCAACCGCCGTGAACCAGCGCAACAACTCCAGCCAGCTCTTGGTCGAAATGATCAGCCGCTATTTTGCCGACACTGGCTATGCCTACCTCATCCGTATCGTGATCGACCAGCTTCTTCAGAAACCAGAAGAGGCGCAGGAGTTCATCGCCAGACTGACGAACAACTTTGTGCCGATTGACGAATTTACGCCTGAACTGGACGTGACGACCTCTGTTGCCTTTGGTGTGATGAGCCGTGACCAATCGACTGCATCATTGAGCAACCTCTTGGCACAGCAGATGTCCGCCATGCAGGCTGGTCTTCCAATCGTCAACGCTCAGACGATTTACAACACCCTTGCCAAGCTTTCCGAGACAGCAGGTTTCAAGAATAGCAGCCTGTTCTTTGTCGATCCATCCACACTTCCGCCGCCGCCACCACCACAGCCTCCAGTCGATCCTAATGCCGGTCTCATTGAGATGGAAAAGGTCAAGGCTCAGTTGAAGGCGCAATCTGATGAAGCTGATCGCAATTTCGAAATGCAGAAACTGGTTGCCCAACTCCAGCAGCAGCAAGCCGAATTCCGTGAAGAGATGGAATTGAAGAGCAAACAGCAGGAGCAAAATTACCTCCTAAAGCTGATGGAACTGGACAAGAAATATTCACAGACAGACACCCCGATAAGCGACATTCCGCAGATAATGATTGAGGTTCCGAATGAACAATATTGAGAAAGCAAATGCGGCACTTCGCTTGAAGGAAAACGAAGATTTCCGCGATCTGATGAAGTGCATTGAAGCCGAAATTTTCGAAGCGTTCATGAACACAAAGTTAGGGCAAGCGGAAGAATTAGATGGCGTTCACCAACTCAGCCATGGCTTCAAGCTGATCAATCAAAGGCTCGATAAATACATTGAAGTCGCAAAGTTCGAAACGCAATCGCAGAAAGATGAAGAATACTAAATATTCGAACCAAAAACACTTTAGGAATTACTAAATAGATGGAAATTGAAGGCAATAATCCGGAAGGAACTGCATTAAACATTAATGAAGCGGCTGATCTTATCAGTCAAACTCTCGACGTATCTGAGGACTCTTTTGATGAGCAACCAGACGAGAACGTTGAATTACCGGCAGTCGAAGAAGCTGATGAAGCTCCTGAAACTGACGAGACGCCGGAAGAGCAATATTTCGATATCGATGGCAATCAGGTAAGTCTTAGCGAAATTCGGTCCTCTTATATGAGACAAGCCGATTATACGAAGAAGACGCAGGAAATTGCCGAACAACGGAAGTTCTATCAGGAAAACCAAAGGGACATTAACTCCCTTCGATCTGAAGCACTGGCAGGGATTGAAGCCCTGAAACAGCAAGTTTCAATCGAGTTCCGGCAGATGGAATATCCCGATTTCGATTGGCTCGCAGAAAATGATCCGGCGGAATATGTCCGACAGAAAGCCCAATGGGAAAAGCGTGAATACGCCGTTCGCCAAATTTATGAAGCTGAAACTGCCTTGAAGCGGAAAGCAGCCGCATATGAGGAAGAACAGCATAGGTCCGCAATTCAGGAAACGAGCAATCGCTTCTTCGAAAAGTACCCTGATCTGAAGGACAAAAACAAGGCTGACGAAGTTTTCAGTGACATCACTGGATTGCTTTTGGACACTGGCTTTAACGAGCAGGAAATCAAGAGCATCGCTGACTTCCGTATCATCGACCTACTGTACCGAGTTGTTCAGGCTGAAAAAGCACAAAAGGCAATTCCGCAGGTAGTCGAAAAGATCGCGAAGAAGCCGGTTATTTCCGCGAAGGAAAATTCGCGAAAGACAGCTGCTGATTATGATCGTCAATCTTTCGAAAAATTCAACCAATCTCGTAGTGTTGCGGACGCCGCAGCCCTCATCAAAAATCTACTCTAAGAACAAGAAGGTAAGAAAATGCCCACTTTAACCACGACCAATGTCTCCCATGTACGCGAAGATTTGAGCAACGTCATTTCAATGATTTCGCCGGAAGAGACTCCATTTATTTCCTCTATCGGCAAGACCAAGGCAACCGCTGTCAAGCATGAATGGCTTCAGGACGAACTCGCCGCTGCCAATAAGGACAACGCCATTGCTGAAGGCGCGGACGCCACGGATACGACCCTGAATGGTCCTGTTCGTATTTCGAACGTCACGCAGATTTTCCAGAAGGACATTCGCCTGAGTTCTACTCTGAACGCTGTCAACACGGCTGGCGCAAAGGATGAACTTGCTCGCCAGATCGCCAAGAAAGGCAAAGAACTGAAGCGAGACCAAGAAGCTGCTTATGTCTCTGGCAATGGCTCTGTTGCAGTCGGTGTTCGCAAGCTCGGTGGCGCTGAAGCTTTCATCTCTACCAACGCTCTGCACGGCGCGAACGGCGCATCGACCGGCTTTGCCGGTGGTGTCGTCAATGCTCCTACGGCTGGCACGGCTCGTCCTCTCACCGAAGCACTGTTCATTTCCGCTCTCCAGAAGATTTGGGAAGCTGGTGGTGATCCGAACACGGTTATTGCGCCGGGTATCCTGAAGTCGAAGATTTCGACCTTCAACGGTGGTTCGACCAAGCAGCAGAACGCAGATAAGAAGACCGTCAATCAGGCTGTAGACCTTTACGTTTCGGATTTCGGCACGGTCACGATCCTTCCGCATCGTTTCATGTCCACTTCGACCGTCATTGCTTACGATCCGGCTCTTTGGAATTCGGCTGTCCTTCGTGGCGTCGAAAAGAAGGAACTCGGCAAGACTGGCGATAGCGAACGCTATATGCTCGTCACCGAAACGACGCTGGAATGCCTCAATGAAAAGGGCAATGCCAAGATCGCTGACTTGAACGGCTAATAATCATAAATTCAAGGAACGACTAAGAGCCTCTTCGGAGGCTCTTTTTTATGCAAAATCTCTCAAATTCAAGCCGCCGCTAAATACGTCAATAGACATTTTAGAGGCATAATTGATGGACAATTTTCAAGCTGGTGATCTGATACAATCCGGCTCAATCGTATGGGAAGACACTCCCGACTACACGGTCACTTTGATCCGAGACGGTGACAAAATCATTGTCAAAACCGATTACAAAAACATTCAGGCAATGCTCGATGCAAACGCGCAAGAAGCTGCCGATTTCAATCAGACTGGTAAACATTCCGATGTCGTGAAAGTCGCTGGCATTCCAATCGGCTTGTATTTCGATTGGAAACGCGAAGGCATTACCGACGATCCTGAAGCGATGAAGCGCCGTCTCAATGACGCTGATTATGCAAAGTTTCGCGTGAACAATTGGAGGCTCTGATATGACCTATCAAGCCTTCCTTGACCTGATCAAAAGCTACACCATCCGCGACGACGCCCCGATCAACAGTTTCATTCTTCGTGCTGAAAGCCATCTTCGCCCGATTGTTCGCCATTACCGATCCGAAAAGACCATTGTCCTTTCCATCACCGACGACATTGCCGATCTGCCCGCCGACTTCATCGAAATTCGCGCCATTACCGGCATTGCGAAGCGATACAAACCTGTTTCCATCAACAGTGCCACGCTGACTTGTGACGAGGTTGGCTATTATCGCGTCTCCGAAAAGATGATCTTCGCCGGTCAAGCCGAAGATACGGTCAAGCTTACCTACTATTCAGCCTTCACGCCGTTGACCGAGACCAGTTCCAATTGGCTCTTCGATAATTTCCAGAACGTCTACATTTCAGCCGTTCTCAGGGAATTCTACCGTTGGGAAAAGGACGCCGAAGGTATTGCATCTGAGCAGGCTGCTTTGAACGAAGCTCTTAGTGTTCTGGCGGAAGATGACAGGCGCGGACGCATGACTGGCTCTATCACGCTTGGCGGTCCAACATGGTAATCGACCAGCCCTTCACGTCTTGGACCCCCGATCTTCCCGCGCTCAACAATCCGGGTGTTGTTCGTGCCCACAACGGAACACCCGGGCGCGGTTCGTTTGCCGGTGGTGTCACGTTCTTCCCGATGAAAGCTGCATCGCTGTATTCTGAGACGGCAATGGCTTCTCGTCCGCTTGGGACAGCTATTGGTCAGAATGCATCTGGTGATGCGAAGGTCTATGGCGGCGGTGCAACTGCGCTCTACAAGCTCTCTCCTTCAACCCGCCAATGGACGAACATTTCCCGATCAGGTGGCTATCTGACAACCGGCAAAGAACGCTGGAAATCGGTCGAATTCGGAAGCCTGCAACTCTTCACCAACTTCAGTGATGAACCCCAATTCATCGATATGAATCAGGATATCCAGTTCGCCAATCTGACGACGCTGGTAAAAGGCAGACATATCGCCACTCACAAGGGCTTCACGATCCTTGGGAACACATATGACGCCCTTGACGGCGCTGTGCCCTATCGCGTCCGCTGGAGCGGCATAGAGGCTCCTTCGGATTGGACCTTCAATCCTTCCACGCAATCCGATTTTCAGGATGTCCACGGCTACGGCTCCATCATGGGTATCGTCACGGATGATCAGTGCTGGATACTGCTCCAGCGTGGTATCGTTCAGATGCAGTATATCGGAGCACCCTACGTTTTCAGCTTCACAGATCGCGTAGTTGGAAAAGGCTGTTCAGTGGCGGAATCCGTGATTTCCGTTGAAGGGCGACATTTCTTCCTTTCCGAAGATGGCTTTTACCTTCTTAGCGGTGGCGGTCTCACCCCAATTGGTTCCGGCAAAATTGACAAGTGGTTCCTGCAAAACGCCGATCCCGACAAACTGCACCTTATGTCGGTAGCTGCCGATCCCCGCGAAACCCTGATTTACTGGTCTTTCTGTTCGGTCAATTCCCCGAACGGGCATCCTGATATGATGCTGATCTTCAATTATCAGACGGGCGAATGGTCAACGGCTGATGCAACAGCGGATATGATCTTCAATTCAATTTCGCTGCCATGGACGATTGACCAGTTGGATACGTATGGAGCGCTGGACAATGTTCCTGCCTCTTTTGATGATCCCATCTGGTCAGGTGGCAAGTCCATGCTTTGGGCGATGAGCAATGAAGGCGCTGTTTATTCATTCTCCGGTCAGACGCTCGAACTATCGATTGAGACGCCGGAATATCAGCTTTCGAAAGTTCTGCCCAATCAAACAGGTGCGGATATCGCATCCATTTCCAGAGCAAGACCATTGTTTGAAGGCAATGGAACGGCTCGGATTCAGGTCTGTACTCGTAGGCTCCTTTCCGATCCAATCCAGTGGTCAGATTTGAAAGATACAAGCTCAGAAACCGGCTTTGCTTATTTCCGTGAAAAGTCACGTTTCCAGCGTTTCCGCGTCAGAATTTCTGGTGATTGGAAGACTGCATTTGCTTTTCAGATCGACGGGCAGACGGCGGGAAAACGCTAAATAGCGTAATGGAAAGAGTCTACGATCATACGAATACAAGACAGATCACAAGCGTTGTAAATCAAATTGCCAGTCAGTTTGATAATACCGGCTCTGTGACTTTGGCGAATTCAACCACTTCGACAACGGTTACGAATCCCAAGGTAAACAGCCAAAGCAAGATCGTTCTTCAGGCAAGAACGGTTGCAGCGGCAAATGCTCTAAGTTCGACGTTCATTTCCGCAATAAATGGCGGCTCCTTCGTCATAACTCATGCTTCTGCGACGACTGCCAGAACATTCGATTACGTGGTGTTCAACGTATGATGCAGATGGGTTTCAGCGAAGAAGAATATGCGCGGGTTAGAAGTTGGCTTCTGTCTGCTTTTGAAAGAACTCCAGCGGTTTTCGATGAAGACGAAATGCTTGAAAATCTGCGCAAATCCGAATGGCATCTTGTCACGGCTGATCACTCCGCTTGTGTCCTTGAACTCTGCAAATATGAAGGGGAATGGATCGCAAACGTTCTGCTTTTGGGTGGTGAAAAGAACAAATCCTTGAAGGAAATCATGCACTGCCAAGTCATTCTTTGTCGGTTCCTGAAAGATCAAGGATTTACAAAACTGGTCGGGACTCCCCGCCCTGAATGGCATAAAATAATCCTGAAATACGGCTTCGAAAAACAAGAAGAAGAATTCATAAAGAGGCTTTAATCAATGGCGTCAACTCCCAAGACAACAACCACAACGACTTCCACGGAGCCATGGAGCGGGTCAAAACAGTATCTGCTTGATCAGTATGCGACTCTCGACAATCTCTATAAATCTGGCGCTCCCCAAGCGTATCAAGGCTCGCTCATTGCTGATCAATCTCAGGCAACGAAAGACGCTTTAAGTCAGGCGGAAAACATTGCCAGAAACGGCAATACGTCCACGCTGACGAACGCAACGAACGCCGTCAATTCGGTGATGAATAGCGCTGGAAATCAGCAAGCGCAGAACACTTATTCTCAGCTCCAGAATACGAGTGATTTTGCACCAAATCCGACCAATATGATTGCTTCCAATATTGCCAATGGACAATTTGCAAGCGGTCAGACTTCGAACAACCCGGCGATGCAGTATCTTCAAAAGACTGCTTCCGGAGCGAATATCGGCAACAATCCGTATCTTTCTCAGATGGTTTCGAACCAGCAAGACCAGATTGCCAACAAGCTGAAGAACATCACCAATCCCGGAATTGACAGTCAGGCGGCTGCGATTGGTCGTATGGGTTCCGGCGCTTACGCTACTCAACGGAATAATGCGGAAACTACCGCCGCCAATGAAATGGCGAAGGTTGCGACTGACATGTACGGCAACCAGTACAATCAGGATGTCTCGAACCAGATGAATGCAGCGAATGCCTATGGCTCGCTCTATAATCAGGACATCGCCAATAACCAGAACCAGCAAGCGAATGATCGTTCCTATCAGCTTTCCGGCATGAACGCGCTGAGCAACAACTATCAGAACTCGATTTCGAACATGCTCGGCTTGAACGATCAGAAGCTGAATGCAGCGAACGCTTCTGTTGCAGCGGATTCCAGTCTGGCTTCGCAAAAGCTCAATGCTGCAAACATGGCTGGTCAGACCTATCAGAACCAGTACCTCCCATCGCAGCAACTGGCGAATGTCGGGGCAAGTCAGGATTCTCGTCTGGATGCTCTCAAGGCGGCTGAAATTGGTTCTTGGGATCAACAGCAACAGCAGCCGATTATGAATGCTGCGAACTTCATCAACCTGCTCAATGGTGGCGGCTACAATAGCCAGTCGTCACAGACGCCGGTCTATTCGAATACTGGCGGTCAAATTCTTGGCGGCTTGTCGTCGCTCGCTGGCTTGTTCGCACTTTGCCAAGCGTCTGAGAAAATCCTGCACAAGCATGTCGGATTTATGCCGCTGACGAATGGCGAACGCATCGCGATTTACGAATTCACGTACAAAAACGACCCCGATCAGCAGCGTTGGTATGGACCTGTCGCAGAAGAGGTTGATCGCAAAACAGACGCTGCAATCGAAATTGACGGAAAGCTCCATATCGATGTGACGAAACTTATGGAGGCAGCGTAATTATGGCTGGCGTATTTGATTTCCTTTTCAAAAAGAAACCCAATGGTGAAGACGACCTGAAAGCCGTTCTCACTCCTGAACAGGCGAAGAAAGAGAACTTCCTTTCTCAGTTCCTGCCGGAAGATGCCGATAAGCGTCAGTCGCTCGCCCAAAGCCTTTTGCTTGGCGGTGCTGCAATGATGGCTGCTGGCGGTCCTTCTGAGAAGCCTACGAACCTTCTCCAGATTGTTGGGCAAGGTCTCGGCAATGGCGTGGGTGCATACAATGCCAACATGGACGGCATTGCTGATCGTCAGACGAAAGGAATTACCAACCGGGCAAATCAAGTGAAGCTTCAGAATGTACAGGACGCGCAGAATCGCGCTTCTACCTTCATTGAAAAATATGGTTCGCCTTCCGAGAACGGCTATTCCATTGAAGCCCTTTTTGCGCTTCACCAAATGCAACTTGCCAATGGCGATGACGCTGGTGCACGGGAGACGCAGGGGCAAATCCAAAAGTTGCAGCAGCATGCCGCAGACAATGGAATGGTCCTTGGAGAAGACGGTTCCTATCGGCTTGCAGATGGCTATGGAAAGAGCGTGTTCGATACGAAAAAGGCGGAAAGCCTTGGTTCGGCTGTTGGGCAGAATGCCGAGATTACCTCTGATCAGAAAGATTATCAGTTCGGCGTCGAAAACCCCGATTTCCGCAAATACGAATTCACAAAAAAGAACGACACCAATATCAACGTCAATACGGCTCCTAAAGACGGGAAGATTTTCGAAGAGTTCATTGACGAACGGAAAGGCGCGACTTCCGCCGTCGCTGGTCTGAAATCGAACTTCGAAGCGCAGAACGCGATCAGATCAGGAGCCATTACCGGTGCCATGGCTGATAAGCGGCTATATCTCCAGAAGGTCGGCGCTTTGCTCGGCGTGGCTGACACCAAGGAAATCCAGAACACGGAGACCTTCCAGTCGGCTGTTGCTCCCATGGTCGGTGCGATGATCAAGGATATTGTCGGTTCCGCCAATATCTCCGATAGCGACCGTGCGTTCGCAGAAAAGGCGGCAGGCGGCAATATCAGCCTTGATGAAGGCTCCATCCTTCGCCTGCTCGAAATTCAGGAAAAGGTCGCGAAAGACAAGATCGCCAGTTACAGTTCTCGTGTTGATGCCATTTATCCTGATACGCCCGAAAACGAGAAGCAGCGCGCATTTCTCAAAGGTGGCATTGCTGTTCCTGAAAAGCGTTCGGCTGTTGAAACGGTCGTCGTTGATTCCGAAGCTGCATATGATGCTGTTCCGACTGGTGCAGCCTACCGCTTCAGTGACGACCCGGCTGAGATGGTTCGGAGGAAGCGCTGATGGTCAATTACATCCGCTATGCCAATCAGGGCGCTACTCGCAATCGTGAGCTTTCCGAAGAGCTTTTGAAACGGCTTGGCTATCTGGAAAACATGGGCGTCACTGCCGAAGTTTTTTCAGGTGGACAGCCAGGAATCGAGGAAGGTGGTAATCGTGTTGGTTCAACCCGGCACGATCACGGCGGCGCGGCTGATGTTTTCTTTTACAAAGACGGAAAAAGGCTGGATTGGGCGAACGATCAGGATCGCCCGATCTTTCAGCAGATTGTCAGCGAAGGCAAAGCAAATGGCATTACCGGTTTCGGTGCTGGTCCCGGCTATATGCAGCAAGGTTCGATGCATATTGGTATGGGTTCGCCGGGTGTTTGGGGGGCTGGCGGCAAAGGTGACAACGCGCCGGAATGGCTAAAAGCTGCCTATAATGGCGCTCCATCCCAAGCCAAGCCCGATATCGTCTCGGAAGTTATTGCTGCCGCCGATCCTGCATCAGCGCCAAAGGAAGTTCCCGGCGCGGAAACACTTGCTCTTGCTCAAAAGGCGGAAGAGCCGAAAAGCCGTAATGGTGTTCTGATCGATGCATACAATAATCTGACTGGTTCTGACGTTCAGATCGGTGACAAAATTCTTGGCATGGACACCGATAAAGTGACGAAGGGTTTCAGCCAGATCGGTGATTTCGCCAAGACCCTCGCAGAACAGGATACCGCGCTAAATAGCCAAATACAGGCAACAGCAAGGGCACAAGGCGGTAGGATCGGTGGCGGAAGTCCCGTCGAAATCGCCATTCTTTCTTCATTGCCAGAACAACGCAAACGCCGGGGCGGTCTCTCCGGGCTTGGAGGCTTCACGCTTTAAGATATGGACGATTGGAAGAAGAAAATTATTGAACGTGATGGCGGTGCCATTCCCGATTGGAAGCGCAAGATCATCGAGAAAGATAGCGGCACGAACGTTTTCGGAAATGCCGGTCCCGATCCTCGCGATATCTCTGACAACGCAGGCGATGCACCTTGGAATGTCCGCATGGCGGTTGGTGCACTCGATAAGCCCGAAGACCGACTGAAGGTTATTCAAAAGACATATCCCGACGCAAAACCCTATGGCGACGACAACTTCATTTTCACAGATGAGAAAGGCAGGACGCGGCTTTACAATACGGAAAGCTGGTTTCCGTCTCTTGGCGACTTTGCATCTATCACTCCTGAAATCGGTGAAACGGTTGGCGGCGCTGTTGGTGGTGTTCTTGGTGGTATCGGCGGCGGTGCTGTTGGTTCTGCCGTTCCTGTGCTTGGAACAGGCGTTGGTGCCTTTAGTGGCGCAGTAACTGGTGCTGGCGGCGGTTCTGTCGCTGGTCGTGAGGGCGTTCAGCGCGGTTTGAATTGGCTGTTCGGCAACGAAGACA
Source organism: Agrobacterium sp. 5Ca39 (assembly GCF_055382365.1). Classification (NCBI taxonomy): domain Bacteria; kingdom Pseudomonadati; phylum Pseudomonadota; class Alphaproteobacteria; order Hyphomicrobiales; family Rhizobiaceae; genus Agrobacterium; species Agrobacterium sp. 5Ca39. Next base: position 1,873,416 of record NZ_AP026437.1, read on the forward strand.
CGCGAACCGGTTCTGAACAAGCTATCGATATGGGCAAGACGTTTGCGATGGGTGCGGCTGGCGAAGGTGCCGGTCGTGCGGTTGGTGCCGGATGGAAAGCCGGTAAAAATGCCTATAAAAAGATGCTGGTCGGTGGAGTCGATGATGTTGCCAAGGCTCAGGCAAGATTGGCAGACCTGAACGCTATCGGCGCTGATAATCCACTTCCCGGCATGGTGAACGGTAATCCGCGCACATCGAAATTCGAGCATGCTCTTTCTTCGCTTCGAAACGGTGATGAAATTCAGAAGCGCATTGACGATGCTCATCAGGCGATGGACGGCGAATTTGACCGGATTGTTTCGGGAACAGGAACTGCCAGAACTCAGGCGGAACTTGGCGAACTTCTCAAAGAGCAGGCAAAGCTTGCAAAACAGGCTGGCTTCCAACGATCCAATCAACTCTATGACCGTGTTGGCGAGAAAGTGACTTCTCCTGCCGTCATCGACAATACGTCCTCCTTCTTGCAAAAGCTCAAGTCGGATCGCGATGCCATGGGCAGTTTCGACAAGCGTGCAATCGGTTCGCAGACGGACAGCGTGATTGATGATGCGACCGCTATTCTTGAAGACGCTCAGAACGGCATGACCTTCGATCAGCTTCAGAAAGCGCGAACGATTATTGGTCAACGGGCGAAAGACACTGACGATAAGGTTCTCTCAAACCATCTAAACGGCTTGTACGGCGCATTGACTGCCGACATGGAAAAGACCGCTCTCGCTTCTGGTGAGGATGCGGCGCAGGCGTGGAGGAAAGCCAACAATCAGTACAGGCGGCACATGGACCCGGTGAAAGGGTTCGGCAAAGGCAGTGTTGCCGATAAAATCATCCAAGCTCCCGATACCGACAAGATTTGGCAATTCGCGACCGAGACGACCAATCGCGGTGGGAATCGTATCGCGCAAATTCGTAGAACTGTTGAAAAATCCGAAGGCGGCAAAGACGCATGGGCTGATGTTGTTTCCAGCAGCATCGAACAGCTTGGCAAGTTCACGGATGTTGAAGGGGTGGAGCAATTCAATTCCACCATGTTCCTGAACAAGTGGTCCAAGATGTCTCCCGAAGCGAAAGATGCCATCTTTAAGGGCACGAAGAACCAGCAATATCGACAGGACTTGGACAGGCTTGCCCGCATCTCGAACAATATGAAGCAATATGCTCGCGGTGCGAACCATTCGAATAGCCAGACGCACAAGCAGATGCTCGACAACATCAATCCGTTGGACAAGAACAACGTGCTGACTTCCGCACTCGGTATGGCGGCGGGTGTTGAGCCGATGTCCGCACTTGCCATTGGAGCGGCGAAAGGTGCCGCAAAAGCTGGAGCGAACAAGCTTTTCACCAACAGTCGCGTGGCGCTTTTCAAGAACCCGGAAACAGTCGCGTGGCTTGCCGATATCCCCAAGGCAGAGATGCAAAAAGGCGGAATGCAAGGGCACATGAAGAAGCTCGTGGAAATCCGCAAGCGTACTTCTGATCAGGCGGTTGCAGCCGCCATTGCCGATTACTTCCGCGATCTCGGCTACGAAGACGACCAATAATCTAAATAAAATCAATAATAACAAGAGGGCGAAAAGCTCATGACAGACTTAATTTCTTTCGATTGGAAAGAGCTTGATGCCGACAACACTCAGCCTTCCCCGAATGGCGTACAAGGCGGATATAGCCCTTCCCAAGTGGCACCAATAATCCGCACAATTCGTGGATCGCTGAAGCGTTTTTATGATCAAGCAAATCCCGTTTACACCTCTTCGGGAACGGGCAATGCCTATGTTCTCACATATGAAGCGGCACCAGCCGGATATTCGAAAGGCATTGTCTATCGCTTTTGGGCGCATGCGACGAACACTGGCGCAGCGACTTTGAACATCAACCAGCTTGGAACCAAGGCAATCGTTTCCCAAACGGATGGTTCGCCTTTGATCGCCGGGGCAATCGTCTCGGGGCGCATGGTCGAAGTTGTCTATAATGGCACGGCGTTCGAGTTGGTCAGTCTCGCATTCATGCCGATTCAACAGGGCGGTGGTGCCAATCAGGGAAGCGCAAAGATTTCTCTTGGTATGAGTTCCGGCAATCGGCTTCTCATGCAGGCAGACAGCACGGATTTTGGCGATACGTTTCCAATCAATATCAACGGCAATGCAACCACACTGGCGACTTATACGCCTGCTACCCTTCCAATTTCCACGGCAGTTCAGACCGCTTTGGATAGCGCTCAGACCAACACTCAAACCGCTCTTAATCTGAAAGCAAATCTGGCTTCTCCGTCTTTCACGGGTACGCCAACTGCACCAACACAGACGCAAGGAAATAATTCCAATCGGCTTGCGACGACTGCTTATGTCGATACCGGTCTTGCGGGTAAATTAAACACGTCCGGTGGCTCTTTGGCGGGTGGTTTGAGCATTATCGCTAACGCTGGCACGTCAGCCGCACCAATGCTTGCGATTAGAAACACCGTGAACGGTCAGGCAATGATGTCTTTCGGCGCGGCTAATCGAACAGAAGGTCTTGCAACGTTCGGTCAGCGTACTAACGGCAACTCATTTATCGGAGCGAATGCAAATGGATGGGATTTTGCACCGGACGGAACTTTATGGCTTCCCGGCGGCGGTCGTGTCGGATCGGATGGCAACGTGTTTCTACCGTACTTCAATGAGTGGATTTCTAACATTATGAGCCGTTCAAACCGAATTAGATACGGCGGTATTGGTTGGGCGGATGTCAGAAGTACAGGCGGTATTTTCGACACTAACCTCGCTCCAAATGTTGTTTGCGGCGTGACCACAAATAATGGACCCGGCGATAATCGATCACTGGTCGCACTATTTTACCGCACCATCCAGCAAACCGACATTTGGGGCAACTGGTACAATGTCGGATAATTTTTAAGAGGATATTTAAATGATAAATCACGGAAATTGGATCAGCTACAAGCCAGCAGAGCTACCACCATATGCACCTTTCAATGCAATGTTTTGGAAAAGAGATGATGACGATTGGTATGTGTGGTCACGAGCCAGATGGAACATTGTTCAGGGCGTCGATACTTCGGGAACAATAAAAGTCGTCGTCGCCAATAACAGAGTTGTAGGGGCAGAGGTTGATGCCACGTATCTGACGCTCCCAACCGATTTCACTCTTTTCGAATTGGAAGAAAACGATACCGCCCCTAAACCGGGTTGGATTTGCAGCGACGGCACTTTTATCGAACCAGCTATGGATACAGCGACCGCCAATTAAAGTTGTGGTCGATTACGTGATTCAATTGCCTTCAGCCCCAAAAAGAATACTAATGGCACTGTCTATTTCTTGGGGGAATTATGAAGAAGATTGTTGTTGCTTGCTTCGTGCTTTGCGCGATGCTCTCAAGCTGTGCGACCACGAGTGAAATGCCGCTTGCACCTAACGCGGTGCGATTGGACACAAATGCAAGTGGTTTGATTTTCACGAGTGCTGCCGGTGCCATCACCATGAAAAAGGCGGCTGAAGCCACTGTAAAACGCGGATACACCCATTTCAGGCTTGATCAGGTCGCCACTGCGCAGGGTTCTCGCTTCGTCGGAATGAATACGAACACGTATGGCAACGCTTCTGCGAACGTCTATGGCAATACCGCTTACGGTACGTACAGTGCAAACTCCTTCAGCACGCCGATGTACGCGCCTACAGCACAGATCGGTGTGACAGTCATCATGTTCCATGCAAACGAAGCTGGAGCCAGGGGCGCATTCAACGCTGCTGAAGTGATCAAAAAGAACGGTAAGATTTAGCCTGATTTGAACAGGTCAAATTCAGCCTGCCGACGTATAGTCAAACCGCGCAAGGGTGTGAGAACCCCTTTCACCCTTGCCTTATCCCATTGAAGCCATGACTTCCCGATCTCGGTAATCGGCGCTTTGCCGTTTATCTTCTTGAGAAGGGTTGAGCTTGATAGCGCGCCAAGCCCGACATTGAAGGCGAATGATACGAGCGCGCCGAACTGGTTTTCGGTCAATGAGACTTTGACCCGCCTTGCCACGCCTTTTTCGAATTCAGCCAGATCAAGGGCAAGCAGCCTCTCAGCTTCGTTTTGGGTGATTGTCTTGCCGCGCTTCACATCAGCCAAAGTGACTGTCTTGGTATGTCCGTATCCGATGGTCGGAATGTTCGCGGGGCAGAGATAGGCTTTAAGTTTGCAGCCTTCAGACGCCTTGATGATCTGAAGAGCTTTTGGGGATGTTTTATTGTTCATCCATTATGTAGACGAACAGGAACGCTCCCGATTTTTCCCGCTTAGTGAAGGGTAGGCTTTCTCACAGTTGGCTTTGTCCGCTTCTTGTAAGGACGGCGATTGCGAGACTGTTCCGCGTCAGTTGCCCAACGAACATTTCCGGGTTCGTATCCGCGCTCGTTGTCGATACGGTCGATGGAGTGACCAGAAGACGGACGAAGACCAACTTCGCGGGCGAACGCTTCAAAACTCTCAAAATGACAGAGAATGCCTCTTCCGCCATAATCGGCATAGCGCGGGTGGTTTTCATTGCGGCAACGAGCAAGGATATTGATGTAGCAACGATAGAGGGAGTATTTCTCGAAATCTTCAGACTTGCTGAAACCGTGCTTCTTGCTGTTAAGTCCATCAAAGTAATTGTTTAAATCCATTAGTAAATCTCCTGTTTTTGAATTCAGGAGTATTTAGAAAATTACGGATTTCTGGATTTTTGGAACGGATTATCGACAAAGCTTCGAGATGGTTGTGGGAACCTAACTTGGGCATAGGAAAACACGGTATTTCCTGCTCTAATCGCATCCAACTGAGTCACGAGCTTTTTGGGTAAGCCTTTGACATTGTATCATTACTGTAGTCTTTCGACTTTTGAGAGCATCATACGCACTAAAAGCATATGGCTGTCGTCACTTTCGTCATCGAATGACGCCCAAGAAGGGCGTTGGACGGACAGTTTGTTGCGAAACGTCTGTCTCGAATACGGCTACACTAGCTCGGAAATCCAGCGACTATCAGAGCTTTTTAAAGCTTCGCTCGATTTTTGGGATGTCCTAGGTCTCTGTCTAACGCCTGATGATGATATGCTCAGTCAATGGCGAGGTTATGCAGACGATGGTTTTGGTCTCGCGATAGGTTTCAATGACCATTCGCTAGCTAGTTGTGCGGATTCTAATAGTTTAAAACTACAACAGGTAGTGTACAGCGAAGCCGAACAGCTTGAGATTTTCCGCACTCGTTTTTTTCCTGTAAAGGACGCAATACGGGATGTGATTTCCAAAATACCGGCAGCCACTTCAACCGGTTGGCAAGGTGCACAAGATCAGTTTCGTGCGGTGCTATCCAGCCCCGCCGCTGTAGTCGGCGCATTCATGCTGTCACTCGTGGATTTATCCTACCGAATGAAAAATCCAGCGTTTCGAGAAGAGAACGAAACGCGGCTGACGTGGTCAGTTACGCAGAACTACCCAAAGTGCGAGTTTCATACCTCTGGCAGAAAGCTGGTGCCACACTACGCGATCCAGTTCTCAAGCACTGTGCCCTCAATGTCGATAGATCGCATTGTCCTAGGACCAAGAAATCCAACACCCTTGGACGTGGCGAAGGCATTCTTGAACAAACACGGTTTCACGACCACAGACGTTTCCCGTTCGAGCGCTTCTTATCGTGGAGTAATTTAGCACATCCCATCGCCCCGCTAAGCGATCACGAAGCCTGCCAGAGCAGTTGCAAATGCTACAGGAAAAATGACGGACTGCTACATTACCGCTATTGACAGCCCAAATGAAATAATTGATTTTATTGAGTAATTCGAAATCTCAAAACAGGATTGGCGTTTCTCGTGGACACCATTTCCTGAAAATTATTTAAAATCAATGACATAATCGGACAGCGACCAGCAGACAGCTGGTCCGGGCGCGAGAAGTGGTGCGTATTCTTTGCCAGCCTGCCGCCTGCAATTGGCAAATATCAGATCGACCGACATAATAGCGTTTCCTCCTAGAACACAGAAAGTTCAAAGCTTCGTAGGGGAACGTTGAAAGCCAGCAATCGCTTCCTATTTCCTATCAGTGACGACGAGGCGCCTGTCGAAGTGGGTCGCGCGAGACGAGGGAGATTTGATGATCGACGAATATGGTCCATATGTGCAGATGTCCACACTTGGAGAACAGATGGCTGCCTGCTACCAGACGGATGCAAATCTCGCGCTGGAACCGCATCTGGCACATTACATGGACGAGGTGGAGGTGAATATAGCCGCCGACAGCTTCAACCATGTTGGCTTCCTGAACAGGATCAGCAGCCGGTTGCAGGTGACGTTGGCGGCAACGACCAATCAAAGACGCCGGGAGTTTCTGCAAGCGGTTGTGGCTTCGCTTCAGGAGCGGATCGACCGCCATTCGTTCGATGTGGCTCAATAGGATTGGACCGGTCATCTCCCCGCGGTTGACCGGCTTGCCGCACTTGGTCGACGAGACGGTCACAAGGCCTGTCTTACAGGAGCCCTCGGCGGCCGTTGTTGACTTGGACGCGCCGTCATCATTCGACGAAAATCCGGACACTCGACGCACGGCCATCGGCGTCAATCACCGTGAGTGTGGAAAACCCCTGCCCTTCCGGTCGCCATTCACTGTTGCGACGGTGGGACGCATCCGGCAAAGGCAAACCGTTGGCGAGCCAGCGGAAGGGTGCACGCCCGCCCTGAAGCTTCAGCACCAGTGGCGAGATGCCCGACTGGCCGGAAAGCTCCACCCGCGCGCCCTCGGGCGGATAAACGATGCGCGGGGCGCTTTCACGTCTTGAAGCCGAAAGCAGGCCGTTTGCGGTCGTCGTAAAACGCCGCTGGTTTGCCGGAAGGTCGGCCACGCTCACGCGCGCGACGCCGGAGGGTGCTGTCGGCATTGGCGTGATGGCCACGCCCGATTTTTCAAAGGCCTCGAAGAGGATGGGAGCCGCCGTCGCGTAACCGGCAATACCCGGCACGGCGCCGTTATCGGCGCGGCCGACCCAGACGCCGACCACGTGCCGCCCGTCATACCCGATCGACCAGGCGTCGCGGTAACCGTAGCTGGTGCCGGTCTTGTAGGCGATGCCGCGCTGTTTCATGCCGAGTGGCGGCAGCACGCCGGACAGGATGTCCGAAACGTTCCAGATTGCGGCATCGGAAAACAATCGGTCGCCTTCCAGTCGTTCCGGGGCGGAGCGGACGCCATCACCGAGGCGTACCGGACCGTCGCCACCTGTTAGCCCGGCATAAAGCTGGACAAGATCGACAAGCGAAATACCGGCGCCTCCGAGAGCAATGGCGAGCCCGGGTGCTTCGTTGGCAGGCAACGCGAGTGTGACGCCAGACCGCCGGAACCGCACCATCAGCGCCGATGGGCTCACTGAGTCGAGCAATTTCACGGCGGGCACGTTGAGCGACAGTTGCAGCGCCTGCCTGATGCTGACATCGCCCTGATAATGCATGTCGAAATTGCGCGGCCGGTAACCGGAAAAATCAGCCGGGCGATCCTCGATGATGGTCTCCTGACCGATCAGGCCATCCTCAAAGGCGAGGCCATAAATGAATGGCTTGAGGGTCGATCCGGGCGAGCGCACCGCGCGGCTCATCTCCACGAAACCCCTCCTCGCGGTATCGAGATAATCCGCCGAGCCGACCTCCGCCAGAATATCCCCGCTCTCTGCATCGGCCATGACGATGGCGACGGATACCTTATCGCCGATTTTTCCTGCTGCATGGCGCGCCACGCCTTCCAGTTCCCGCTGGATCGAAAGCTTCAGAGTCGAGCGTATTTCCGCAGCATTGGGGAATTTCGCACGCGCGGCAGCAGCCATGTGCGGTGCTAGCGCCGGCAGATCGCGCCGGCTGGTCGGAACGCCCGCAAGCGTCGCCCGTTCGGCTTCGCCCTCACCCACGACACGTTCGACGGCAAGCCTCTGCAAGACCCGTTCCCTTGCCTGTCTCGCCGCCTCGGGATACCTGTCCGGGCGACGCCTTTCTGGCAATTGCGGCAGGGCGACCAGAAGGGCCGCTTCGGCCGTGTCGAGCCTTCCCGGCTCCTTGCCGAACCAGGCGAGGCTGGCCGCGCGTATGCCTTCGAGATTACCGCCATAGGGCGCGATATTCAGATAAAGATCGAGGATATCCGCCTTGCTGAGCCGCCGTTCGATTTGAATAGCCCGCAGGGCCTGAAGAAGCTTTGCCGAGAAGGAGCGGTCGGCGCGCGGCTCGACCAGCCGCGCCACCTGCATGGAAAGCGTCGAGGCGCCGGATACGATCCGGCCGTTGCTCACCAGTTGCCACGCGGAACGCAGCAAGGCCCAGGGATCGATACCGTGATGGTCGTAAAAGCGTTGGTCCTCATAGGCGACCAGCATCCGCAGGAACTGCGGATCGACCTCGGCCGCCGTGGTGTCGAGCCGCCAGCGGCCATCCGGTGTTGCGAAGGCACGCAGCAACTTGCCGTCGCGGTCCAACACCTCGAAGGATCGCTGCCGCGCTGCCTCGAGCGGCGGCGGGTAGGCCTTGTCCAGCGCATCGAGACCGAAGGCCGCACCGCCGATAAGCAATGCGGCCACAACGAAGCCGACGATGACAGCTTTTTTCCGTCTCATGGGGTCGCCGAACGCACCTCCATGCGGCCGGTTGCGGTGCGGGCGGCAAATTGCGCCCGGTACATATCCTCAACAGACGCCGCCGGATGATCATAAGTACCGGGAGTGACCGCGCGGACGACATAGGCCAGCGCAATTTCCGAACTGTCCCCTGCCGAGCGATCGAAGGCCGCCACAAAACGGTCGTAGCGGAATTCTGTATGCGCCGCCTCCGTTTCCGGCAACCAGTCGAAATTCGACAGTTCGGCCGAATTGACGAGGCTCGGATTGTCGATCTCGAAACCGGAAGGCAGTAGATCCGTTACCAGAATGCGCGACTGCCAGTTATTCTGCGGCACCACGTTCAGAACCACGACATAACGTTCGTTCTGTGTGACGTCGCTCGGGTTCACCTCTTCACCGTCCATGGAGTAATATGTGCGGGTGATGGTGAAGCCTTCGCCGCCGGCAGCGAGCGGCTGAGCCGGCGGGGCCACCGTAGTGACAACGGCCGTGACCGGATCAGCCGAGGCATTGGCGATCTTCAAGGGTGCCGCCAGCAATTCATCGCCGCTCATCCGCTTCCCGAAACCGCCGGTCTGTAAATCACCGTTCACATCGAGACGGATGTCCTTGTCCTCGCCTTTCACGGCCCGGGCGGCCAGCAGCATCCATGCCTGCTCCTGTGTGCTGGTATAGGGCTTCTTTTCCCATTCCCTTGCCACGGCACCGGCAAGCTGCGGCACGACGGCCGGAACCGGACGGCTTTCCGCCGCCAGCGCCAGCGCCGCCGCACCGTCGCGAAGGGCGGAGCCATAATCGGCGCGGGCGAAGCTGACATTGGTGGCGCGGCTGGCCATGTCGAGCGAAGCACCGAACACGGTCTTCGAACGGGCCTGGTCGCCGTAAAGCGAAAGGGCTGCGGCAACCTGCGCCTTGGCAAGCGGCGTCGGGAAATCGGCAAGCGCAGTATCGGCGTAATAACGCAGATCGTTGATCGCCGCCTTGCGGTTGCGCGCCAGCACATAAAGCGAATAGGCGATCTCGTTGCCGCGATCCTTGACATTGCTGTCATAGGACAGGCCGTTCTGCAGGTTGTTCAACGCCTGCACCATGGCCGCTTCGGGGACATCGTACCTCTGCTCGCGCGCGCGGGTCAGGAAGTCGGTAATATAGGCATCGAGCCACAGATCGCCGTAACCCGGCGACCAGAGGCCGAAGCTGCCGGAACTCGACTGGAAGGACAGCACGCGGTAGACCGCTTCCTGAACCCTCTTACGGGTGTCGGGATCTTCAGCCATGCCGCTGTCCTTCGTCAGTTCCGAGACGTAAAGCAGCGGCAGCGCGCGGCTCGTCGTCTGTTCGGCGCAGCCATAAGGATATTTGTCCAGCATCATCACCAGCGCCGGGATATCGAAAGCGGGCGAGCGCGTGACATTAACGGCGACGGACGAGCCGAGGAGCATACTGTCGGCCAGAAGATCGCCATTGATCGTCAGGCTGCTGTTCGGCGCAATCTTGATTTCGCGCCGCGTCGTGACTGGAAGAACGGCCGGGCGCACCGGAATGTTCAGAACCTGCTCAAGCGAGACACCTGCCGCATTGGAGACCTTGATTGTGATCGCGCCATTGCCGGGCTGTTCGCCCGTCAGCGGAACGGTCAAAGACGACTTGCCGCCCTTTTGCAGCGCAAGTGTCTGCGACACTTCACCCTGATCGACCGTCAGAGCCGTATTGCTGGTCACATCCAGCCGGTAGTCGCCGGCGTCGCCATCCGTATTGGCGATATCAAGCCGCAATTGCGAGATATCGCCGGGGGCGAGGAATTTCGGCGCGCTGGCCGTTACCACGACGGGATCGCGAATGATGGCATCGGAAACCGCATGTCCCACGCCGGTCTTCGTCCAGGCAACCGCCATGATGCGGGCCGTCCCGTTGAACTGCGGAATATCGAAGCTCACAGTCGCCTTGCCGTTAGCGTCGAGTTCGACCGGACCGGCAAAGAAGGCCACAAGCTTTTCCGTGGGCGGGCTGCCCTGAAGGGCCGCCCCGCCGCCATCACCGCCGGTGCGCAGCCGGCCGGTGGCGCCAAGCGAGCCGTCAATCAGGCGGCCATAGAGGTCGCGGATTTCCAGTCCCAGCCGGCGCTGGCCGAAATACCATTCATCCGGCTTCGGCGGCTCATAGCGGGTGAGGTTCAAGATGCCGACATCGACCGCCGCAACGATGGCGTAGGCCTTTTCGCCCACACCAGCCCCCGCAACCGTGATCGGAATTTCGAGCGGCTGGCGCGGCAGCGTCTTCTGCGGCGCGCCGAGTGTGACGGCAAGCTTGCGCTCGGCCGGATCGACGGCAAGCCACTTGATGCCGATGGCGCGCATGGGCATACGGCTTTCCTGCGCGTCGCCGGGGCGGAACAGCGTCGCCGTCACATAAGCGCCAGCGCCCCATTCCTCGGTGACCGGAATGTCGATCTCGCCGCCCTCTTCGCCGATCTCGGCGTTCTGTACCGCAATCAGCTTTTCCGAACCGGACGTTATCATCAATTCACCGGCGAAACGTGAGGAGACCTTGAGTTTGGCCGTATCGCCGATCTTGTAGCTCTGTTTGTCCAGCGCGATTTCCAGCGCATCCGGCGTTTCCGTCGAGCTTGCCTCGACATAGAAACCGGCATCGAATTCGACACTGGAAACCGGTGCGCCATTACCCGCACCCTCCACTTCCAGCCGGTAGCGGCCCCAGGTGACCGGAACGGAAATTTCGCCGCCATTGGCGTCGACCGAAAGCGTGCCGGTTTCCTGCTGCTTGGTGTATTCCACGGGCTCATAACGCCAGGAATTACCCTGGCGATACCATTGATAGTTACGCTCTACCTTGATGAGCTTCCAGGTCAGGCCATTCATCGCCTGTTTGGCACCATCGGCACTGACACCGATGATATGGAAACGTCCAACGGAGTTCTGGGCGAGATCGCCGGAAAACTGCGGCTTGATGCCAATGACGGATGCTTCCGCCTTGATGGGCAGCGCCAGCGAGCGTTCCACGGCGCGGCCGCCGGCTTCGCGCATGCGCACGGTGATGTTGGCGGAGAGAAGCTGCGTTGTGGATGGCAGATCGGTGAGATCAACGTTGAAGCTCGCTTTGCCCTCTTCATCCAGGACCGGCAGATCGGCAAGCGTCGTGCGGTTTTCCTCTTCGCTTTCCTCATCGGCCAGGCCGAAGAAATAACCTTCGAAATCGGCGCTGGTGCGCGTCGGCTTGATCGCGACCTCCCCTTCCAGCGTCAGGCCGGCAGCGGGCGCGCCATAAAGATAACGGCCATCAACGTCGATTGCCGTTTCTGCGCCCGGATCGATCTGTTTTGCCTTGCTCGAGAGGTCAAACTCGGTGCGGTCAGGCACAAAATCATCGACAAGGAAGCTCTTTTCGCTGATCGCAGCCGTTTTCGGGTCGGTATGGATGCGCAATGTCCAGGTGCCGCGCATGGCATTTGCCTGCAACGGCAGATCCACCGCATGACCGCCAAGCGCCTTGCCGTCGCTGACAAAGCGCCGGTCTTCCACCCCGTCAGGGCGTGAGAAAATGAAAGTGAGCGGCAGGTCTTCGATTGCCTTGCCGTCAACGTCACGGGCCAGGGCTGCGGCATGCACGGTCTCGCCGGCACGGTAGATGCCACGTTCGGTCCAGCTGAACACGTCGATAGCACCGGGTGCTGCACGTCCCGTCACGCCGCGATCCGAGAGATCGAAGCCTGCACGGGTCATATCGAGGAACACGTAATCCTCATCGCCGTTGCGCGCGGTCAGGATGGCAGGCGCCTGAGCCGCCGTGCCGCGCATCAGGCCGGCAGAGAATACCGCGCGTCCGTCCGCATCGGTTTTCGCGGTGCCCAGCACCTCGTTGTTCTTGGCCAGGAGCTGCAGATCCACGTCCGCAAGCGGTTTGGCGCTGCCGAGTGCACGGACAAATACATTCAAACCGTCCGTTCCGGCATAGGTGGTGATGCCGGTATCCGACACGAGGAACCATTGGGTGGCGCGTGAATCCCAGGTTTCCGGCGCCGTGCCCGGCGGCACGGCAGTCAGCACATAGATGCCCGGCTTGCGCTCCGGCAAGGCCTCATCCACTGGAAAACTCGTGACCACATCCTTGTTGAGATCGGGCTGGATATCAATCGAGCCCTGCCAGACAAGCTCGCCGATTTCGTTTTCGATACGGTCGGCATTGTAACCGTCCATCTGCGTCAGAAACTGCGAATTTGCGAGCAGCGCGGTGATATTGCGGTCACCGACGCGATAAAGCTTCAGGTCGGCCTTGTCGGCATTCACAGAGACAATCGGAATGCCACGGCGCGCACTGCCCGGCAGCACGAAATTCTCGCCGGTGAAGCGCACACTGGCCGTGCGGTCACGCACGTAAATATCGAGATTGACCTGTTTTTCCAGCGGCTCTTCCACGGAAGACGGCAGGCCGGCGCGCAGTGCGATCTTGTAGCGCTGGCCATGGGTCAGGCCTTCGACGCAAATTTCGCTGCCCTTCGCCTCGATGGCCTTGGGAGCTGCCCCATCCAGCGTGATGAAGGAAGAATAATCGACGCCATTCTTCACCAGCGGTTCGGAAAACTGCACGCAGGCGCGCGGGCTTACGCTGTCCGTATCCACCGTATTGTTGATGACGCGAAAACCCTGGCGCGTGCGCAGGTCGGCATAGGCCGCCTTTGTCTGTGAATCGTCGGTAAGCGCAAGGCTTTCCTTATAGGCATTGAGGGCTGCGCGATAATTCTGGGTTCTTTCAAATGCCTTCGCCAGCCGGTTGAGGGCTTCGGTGCGGGCGCTGACCGTTCGGCTCAGCTGATAGGCATTGATGGCGGCAGACGCCGCCTGCCCTGCGATCGAATAATTATCGGTGACCTGCGCCGCCTTTTCGGAAAGCTCCGCCCAGAGCGCGCCATCGTCTGGCGTGATCGCAAGGGCCTGCTTATAGGTCGTAACCGCATCGGGAATATTGCCCCCGGCCGCCTGCTGCCGCGCCGTCTGTACGAGGGCTTCCACGCCTTGCCCGCCCTCACCGTCATTCGCCGCAAGGCCGGATTTCATTCGACGCGCTTCCTGCTGCAGGCTGTCAGTGACGAAGGACAGGCGCTGCGGCGCGCCGATATCGGCTTCCGTCGCCACTTCGACAATCTTGCCGGCAACCGCACCGGGGAAGGCGTTCAGCTGATTGAAATCAGATTTGAGGAAGCACCATTTCACCTTTGGATTGTAGGTAAAGGCCTTGCAGGATGTGTCTCCGGCGCAAATCTCGCCACATTGCTCCAACGAGGCGTTTTGCTCCGTCCTGAGATCGAAGCCGAAATAATCGCCATTTTGGGTGGTCACGACCTTGCGGGAGGGTTCCGCCGCCATGGCTGGCGCAAAAATCATGGCGGCTGAGACCGCAACCAGCGAAATCCGGACGAGCGCGCGCAACGACATCAGTTCTCTCCCCGCAACAGACATGTCGGGCGGGACTCTGGTCAAATCCACGCATGGTTGTCAACGCATCTTCGTCAATTCGCGCCATGACAATCTGTGGAGAGTAAAAGAAGCTGCGATTAGTCCTCTATTTTACGCGCTTCCGAGATGAGCATGATCGGCACACCGTCACGAATTGGATAAGCAAGCCGCGCATTTTCGGAGATGAGTTCATTGCGGGCACGGTCATAGGAAAGGCGGCCCTTCGTCAAAGGGCAGACAAGCAATTCGAGAAGCTTCGGATCGACGTTGTTCATCCTGTCGTCCATGGCGGCGATCCTACTGCAGCACGTTGCCGCCCTCACCCGATCCTTGGGCAAGAACGATCTCGGTGATGGCGATCAATGTTTCGGCCCGCGTCTTCAGATCGGGCGCTTCCAGCAGCGCCTGTTTTTCGGCGGGTCCAAAAGGAGACATCATGGAAAGCGAATTGACCAGAACACGGTTGCCGGCCCTTTCCACACTCTCCCAATCCGCTTCCAGCTGGTTGGCATCCAGAAACGAGCGGAACACCCGCAGCAGGTTTTCACGGTCCACGGCCTCCTCATCGTATTCGCCGGAAAGATCGGCGATGAAGGGCGCGTGACGGAAACTGCGATAGGGCTTGCCGGCCTCCACCTCCTCCAGCAGACGGAAACGGCACACACCAGTCAGCGAGATGATGTAACGGCCATCGCCGGTTTCGGAAAAGGAGGTGATGCGGCCAAGGCACCCAACCGCACTCAACGGCCCGCCCTCTAGGCCCGATTCAATGACATGAAGGGCTGGCTGCACCATGCCGATGAGACGGTGACCCGCCAACGCCGTGTCGATCATGGCAAGATATCTTGGCTCGAAGATATTGAGTGGAAGATGGCCTTCCGGCAACAGAAGAGCACCGGGAAGGGGAAAAACCGGCACGGTTTCCGGCAGGTCGTCGCTCTTCACATATCTTGCATTTCCGACATGCATGGGAATCAAGCCCCCTGTTCACTGCTGCCGGCCGGCGGATCAACCGCCTGGCCGGGATATGCCCGCATTAAGAAAACAGTATCGACGAAAGCTTCCGGCGGCCCGCGACGGTCGCCGGATCCTTAAAGCCCCAGGCCTCGAAAAATTCGAGAAGCTGGCGGCGCGCGCCGTCGTCGTCGAAGGTCCGATCCTTACGCATGACGTAGAGCAGATGATCCGCCGCCTCGTCGCGCCGGCCCTGCGCATTCAGCACCTTCGCAAGCTTAACCCGTGCCTCGTGTCGATCCGGGTCGGCTGCCAGTTCGCTTTCCAGCGCCACGGGATCGCCGATCTTGCGGGCTTCCTCATATTGCGCGATCTTTTTCGAAACGAGCTGAATGCCCGCATCCTCATTAAGTTCCGCCGGCAGTGACGACAGCAATTCACTGGCCCGCTCATATTGTCCGGCGGCGATCATGCATTCGGCAATGCCGGCAATCGCTGCGGGGTTTTCCGGATCCGCCTGCATGACGGCGCCAAAGAGCTGTGCTGCGCCGTTAAAATCGCCATCGGCCAGAAGCTGTTTCGCTTCGGTCAGAACGGCCTCGATCTCCGCCTTGGGATCGCCTGCATCAGGGCCGGCAATCTTTTCGATGAATTGCTTGATCTGGCTTTCCGGCACCGCGCCCATGAAGCCGTCGACCGGCCGGCCATCGGCAAAAGCGACGATTGCCGGAATGGACTGGATGCCGAGCTGGCCGGGAATGGACGGGTGGTCGTCAATGTTCAGCTTCACGAGCTTCACGCGGCCATTCGCTTCGTTGACGACTTTCTCGAGCACGGGCGTCAGCTGTTTGCACGGGCCGCACCAGGGCGCCCAGAAATCCACGAGAACTGGCTGACGACGTGACTCTTCGAGAACGTCCTTGGAGAAACCAGCCGTCGTTGTGTCCTTAATGTGTCCGGAGGACGCACCATTCAGCTCGCCACTATAGTGCGCGCTTGCGGACATCTGCCCGCCGTAGGAACCGCCGTAAGGATTATTCGTGTCGCTCATGCCGGTCTCCCGTAACCTCTGTCATATGTCTTGATTGAAGCAAAGATCGTATCTCACTCGCTGACTTTCAAGACAAGCGGCGTATGTCCGGTCGCCTCGAGAAAGCGAATGAGATCCGCGGATGCGATTGTCGTCGTCTGGTCGTTGGAGAGCGGGTGGCCATTGACAAGTTCGTTTTCCAGCAGCGCGCTATCCAACACAAAAGTGACCTGCCGGTCCGTGTCGTTGATTGCGCCGAACACCGTGACCGAACCCGGCACCACACCCAGATATTCGAGCATTTTTTCCGGCCGGCCGAAGGACACGCGGCTTGCAGCACCGATGATCTTATGGACGCTTTTCAGATCCACCACCGCGTTTTCTTCCACGGTCAGAACGAAGTACTGGTCCTTCTTGTCCTTTACAAAGAGGTTCTTTGTGTGGCCCCCAGGGATCAGGTCGCGCAATGACTGCGATTCCGCGACGGTAAAGACAGGCTCGTGCTGTTTCGTGGTGTGCGAAATTCCGAGCCCATCGAGAAATTCGAACAGCTCCGCTGCCGTCTTGCGAGAATTTTCCGCCATATGCTGCCACCTGCCTCTGCCGATTCCATTGTCGTTGGGTCATGATTAAGGGGGCAGCCGCCCATTGGCAACGCGGGAAAAATCGGCTGCAGGAAAAATTATCAATCTTTTCCGCCGCTTGTCGCATTTCTCAAAGAAATTTTCGCGTTTTTGTCATTTCCCTGTTGCATTCCAAAATCGATTGAGCGATATAGCGCCCGTCGCCGCTTCGGCGGCCCACGGTTCAGCATACTACCCCGGACCGGTGGATTTGAGCGGGTGTAGCTCAGGGGTAGAGCACAACCTTGCCAAGGTTGGGGTCGAGGGTTCAAATCCCTTCGCCCGCTCCAGTTTCCCAAGTAATGATCTTCCGGATGTTTATTTTTTCGCAGCGGCGGTTTTCGTTTCGGCGTCATCGGCTTCATATTGTCTGTGTACGAGCGGTACAAAAATCGTCCCCCGGGCGGAACCTATATCGAGGATGGCCGTTTGAACGCTGAGGCTCCTAACCTCAGTTCCCTCTGATTGCCCGCTGCCAGCGGGCATTTTTTTACCCTCTTTAAAGTCGTCTCTTGCGTCCGCCCCTTTAAAACTACGGTGAGAGCCCCGTCATACGCGGCTGAATGGCGGAACAACCCTGTCAGCAACAACAATATGAACGCCTTGATCTTGCCATATTTCATTCAGTGTGCTTTTGTGCAGCCGCCCTTGTGGGAGGGGGTAGAGGTTGAGGCCCGCTGGCTGCATTTTAGCAGTAAGCGGGTTTCCCTTTTTTTGGGCGAGATTCGCCGGCGAAGGCGCTTGATCCATTGCTATTTTCCACCGAGACAAGCAACGAACTCCCGCGCTGCACGGTGAGGTATGGTTTTTTTGTATGAAGAAAAGTGGTAGCGGGAGAGGGACTTGAACCCCCGACACGCGGATTATGATTCCGCTGCTCTAACCACCTGAGCTACCCCGCCACAGGGGAAACGTGACAGTCATGTGACCGGCTGTTCCATCAGGATGAGCGGCTTATAAGGTGCCGCTCCCCAAAGTGTCAAGCGCAAGATGCGCAAAAAATTCGCTTTCCGCATCGCTGCAAAAAGCGAGTGGTTTCAGGCGGCAACCGGCTTTTCCAGAAGCGCCTTGAGCGACGCCTCGGCCTCCGCCGAGCGCTCGGACCGTTCAATGAAACCGCCGCCGTACACGCGGGCATCCGCGCCCGGCGCGGAATAAAGCACGCAGGCCTGACCGGGCGCGACACCCGCCTCTCCGGTCATCAGGTCGACATAGATACCATTCTCATCCGCATGCAGCACTGCCTCCGTCGGAGGACGGGTGGAACGCACCTTGGCGAAACAGGCGAAGCCCTGCCCGGCGTCAACGGCCAGGTCGCCATCACCCAGCCAGTTCATGTCACGCAGATAGACGCGGCGGGTTTCCAGCGCCTCACGCGGGCCAACGATGACCCGGCGGCCACGCGCATCGAGATGCACGACGTAAAGCGGCTCGCCCGTCGCAACACCGATACCGCGGCGCTGGCCGATCGTATAATGCACGATGCCATCGTGGCGGCCGAGCACACGCCCGTCGAGATGCACGATATCACCCGCCAGAGCCGCATTCGGCTTCAGCTTGTTGATGATATCGGTATATTTGCCCTGCGGCACGAAACAGATATCCTGGCTGTCGGCCTTCTTGGCAACGACAAGCCCCATTTCTTCCGCCAAAGCCCGCGTTTCGGCCTTGGAGAGGCCACCGAGGGGAAAGCGCAGATAATCGATCTGTTCCTGCGTGGTTGCGAACAGGAACCAGCTCTGGTCGCGGTCGCTGTCGATCGGCCGATAGAGCGCGCGGCGGCCCGCCTGGCCGGGAACGGGGTTGGGCCGCGAACGGATGTAGTGGCCCGTGGCCAGCGCATCGGCACCCAGTTCCTGCGCGGTCGCTAGAAGATCGGCGAATTTTACCGTCTGGTTGCAGGCAACACAGGGAATGGGGGTCTCACCCATCGCATAAGCTTCCGCAAAGGGGTTGATGACGGTTTCACGGAACCGCGCTTCATAATCCAGCACGTAATGGGGGATGCCCAGCGTTTCGCAGACCCGGCGCGCATCGTCGATATCCTGGCCGGCGCAACAGGAGCCGGCGCGGTGCACGGCGGCGCCATGGTCATATAGCTGGAGGGTGATGCCGAGGACATCGTAGCCCTCGCGCTTGAGGATACCGGCCACAACAGAAGAATCGACGCCACCGGACATGGCGACAACGATCCGGGTATCTTCCGGCCTCTTGTCAAAATCGAGCGTATTCACGTTTTTTCCCATCGTCAGTCATAACGGGGGTAAAGGCCCCGCCGCCTGTCGGTCATCCGCCGCAAGAAACCTTGGCCACCAAACGGGCCGTCCTGTCTCGCCATACCGCGGATTTAAGGGCTGCATATAGAAAGGAATGGCTTCACACGCAAGTACGGGGCTGAAAACCGCCCCGTAAAGCCGTCTGATTCCCCTTGTGGAGGGCTTCAGGCGCCAGCCGTCTTCTGGCCGCTGCTGCCGAACCACTTGTCGCGCTCTCGCCACAGGGCGGGCATGGCCAGCAATCCGATGGCCGTGAAGGCGATCAGCGTCTTGTTCAGCTGCGACAGTTCCGCCGTGCGTCCATCGAGATAATAAACGCCGTAAACGATCGCCACGTGCCAGACATAGACCTGCAGCGAGTGGCGGCCGAGCAATTGCAGGAACTTCAGCGACAGCACCCAGATAACGCCTTCGGCTATGGAGCGCACGAGCGGGCGATGGTGATGCGGTCCGGCAATCACGAGCCAGGTGAGGCCAACGCCGACGGCGAGGAAGTTGATGAGATAGACCGGGCCGAAATCGGCGCGGATTTCCATCGTCGAAAACTTGCCCATCATGAATTCCGGCATCAGACCCCACGCGGTAGCGATGCGAAGCGGCATGAAGAACAGGCAGATGACAAGCGCGGCCTTCGGCAGCCAAGTGTGCTCCGGGGAGAAAATCTTCTTCCACGGAATGCGGTTCTGCGCCGTCATAGCACCCATCACCAGCGCCGAGTAGAACACCAGCTGCCAGCCGAGCAGGTTGAAGCTTACGCGAATACCCTGTTCGTCCGCGCCCTTGACGAGTTCATTGAGAGGCGTCGTCACAATCTGCTGCAGGCCAAGCTGTCCCGCCATCCAGACCAGCAGCGAGCCGGCCATGACATAGGCCCACTTGCCATCGAGGCAGAGCTTCACCAGGACAGGCGCGAAAATCATGTAGACAATATATTGCGGCAGAATGTCCATGAAGGTCGGCTGGAAGAGAAATGTCGCAATTGCCGCCAAACGCAGCGGATCGTCGAAAGACGTCATGCCGAGCCAATTGTACCAGATATAGGGTGCATGCGGGATAATCATACGGAAGAACAAAACGGCGATGACGAGACCCATCGCATAACGATAGAGTTCCAGCGCGCGGTTCCAGATCATCTGTTTACCGGCGTCATAGCCATATTTCATCATCTTGCGCGCATATACCATGCCGATCAGCAGGCCGGACAGGAATACGAAGCCCTGCGCGTCCTCGACAAAGGCGAACTGGCGATGGTTGATTTCCACCAGCCAGAAGCCGCCGGCAAACACCAGATGGTTGATCAGCATGAAGACGAGGAAGTAACCACGCATCCCGTCGATCAGGTCAAAGCGTTTCATTTCGATAGCTCTCCGTTCTCGCGGGCCGTGCATTGCCCGGCCACCCAGCCCGGCCTGCGAGATGCCGGGAATTGGATTGTCAACGCGTTTTTGCGGCTGAGGTTCCGCTCCCAAAGCGGTTTAGAACCGGCACGAAAAGTCACATTAACGTGTACGCCCTGTGGTTAGGACGCGGGGACTGAATGCCGGATGAATGAAAAAAGGCAATTCCGTGAAACGGATGAGCCATGCGCCCGGGACATACCAAGGCAAACAAGCCTCAAGGCCTTGCATGGCAGGGGAAAGCCGAATCCGCCGCGCGTGGCTGGCGGATATATCACCCGTAAGATCTCCCAATCTTTTTTGGCGGCATCCCGCCATGCTTTTTAGGAAGCTTATCGAACGAAACGGATAAGGCCCGGCGGTGAAGCGACCGCCGGGCCTTATCCGTTTAAGAGGCTCTGATTCGTCAGGCGGCGGCCTGGATGGCGGCGACCTGCCAGTTGTCGTTGCCGGGGCGGCGGACAAAGGTCCACATTTCCACCGATTCGGACGGATGTTGCTCGTCACCTTCGATCACCTTGCCGGAGGTGCGGTCGCGCATCACGTCGATGGCAGAGTAGCGCATCGCGACTGTCGCGTAGTCCTGCCCTTCTTCGTGCCATGCTTCGGCGACATCGCCCTGCAGTAGCGTCACCTCGCGCACGTCGTTTTTCACACCGCTGGTCGCGTTATCGCTGAGTTCTTCAGCGAGATAAGACATGGCTTCGGGCGTCGTCAGTTTGCGCAATGTGCCATAATCCTCGGCGGCATAGGCAGCCTGCACGTCTTCCAGCATTTTCTGGAACGTCTCGAGGTCGCCCTGCGTGATGCCGATTTCGTCGCCCTCCGAGATGGCGTTGGCGTGGGGCGTGGGCTTTGCCGTTGCGGCAGCAGCAGCCGCTCCGCCCGCAGCGCCGGCCATCGCGCCGATCTTCGGGATCTTGAACGAGGATGCGGCCGGACCCGCCTGCGAACCGCCATTATAGGAGGAGCCGGAATGATCCGTGCGGTGCGAGCCGTTGGCCGATCCATAAGCGGGCTGGCCCTGACGGCGCGACGCGAAGAAACGCATGGCGAGCATGACCAGAAGGCCGATCAGCGCAACCTGCAGCAACATGCCGAAGAAACCGGCCATGCCGCCGAAACCGCCCCCCAGAAGCATGCCGAACAGACCGCCCATCAGCAGGCCGCCCATCAGACCACCCATCATGCCGCCGAAGAGGCCACGATTCTGCTGCGGCGCCTGCGCGCCCGGACGTGCCGGCTGAGCAGCGCCAGGAGCTGCCTGGTTGGTGTTGGGCGTCATGCTTCGGTTAATCGGCGCGGTCTGGCCGGGCGCAGTGCTGGTCGAAGGCGGAGCGGAGTAGGTCCGCGTGCCACGGCTGCCGAAACCGCCGCTGGCGCGACGTGCTTCTGCCATATCAACCGCCACAAAAGAAACCGCGATACCAAGCGCGGCGACTGCGAACAAACCCTTGAAGCGCCGAAAGGCAGCAAACATCGTTATCTCCTATTGGCCGCCCTCCCATGAGCGGCATCTCAACAGGCGATATAGCAACTCATGATCATCATTTTTAGACCGCTCGGCTTAAATTTTTTGTGATATGCAACCAAGGCGTGAGGCGCGTGCAATCTGCCGCAAATCGAAAGCTGGAAAAACAAAAACCGGCACAGGGTTTCCCCTGCACCGGTTCCTATTGTCCCCTTGGGAGGAACGATAGATCAGTCGACGTTGAACGTCAGCGGCTTGACCTGACGGATGGCCGGGTTGGCGCGCAGCTTGTCCAGCACCTCTTCGGAAACCGGACCGTCGACATAAAGCAGGGCGATGGCGTCGCCGCCTTCCTTTTCACGTCCAAGCTGGAAGTTGGCGATGTTGACGCCAGCCTCGCCGAGCGTGGTGCCCATGAAGCCGATCATGCCGGGAACGTCGGTATTGGTGATGTAGATCATGTGCGATCCGACATCGGCATCCATGTTGATGTTCTTGATCTGGATGAAACGTGGCTTGCCATCCGAGAACACCGTGCCGGCAACCGAGCGGATCTGGTTTTCCGTCTTCACCGTCAGCTTGATGTAACCGTCGTAAACGCCGGTCTTGTCGCGCTTGACCTCGGAAAGGATGATGCCTTTCTCCTTGATCATGACCGGGGCCGAAACCATGTTCACATCGGCAACCTGACTGCGGATGAGGCCGGCCAGCAATGCACTGGTCAACGCCTTCGTGTTCATGTTGGCGGTTGCACCGTCATAAAGGATTTCGATTTCCTTGGTGGCGCTTTCCTGTACCTGGCCGACGAAAGACCCGAGAACATCCGCGAGACGGATGAAGGGCTTCAGACGCGGCGCTTCCTCAGCCGTGATCGACGGCATGTTGATGGCGTTGGACACGGCACCCTTGACGAGGTAATCCGACATCTGCTCGGCAACCTGCAGGGCAACGTTTTCCTGTGCTTCCGTGGTCGAAGCGCCAAGATGCGGCGTGCAGACGACGTTAGGAAGGCCGAAAAGCGGGCTCTCGGTGGCGGGCTCGACTTCGAACACGTCAAAACCGGCACCGGCGACATGGCCGGACTTGATGGCTTCCGCAAGGGCAGCTTCATCCACCAGACCACCACGGGCGCAGTTGACGATACGTACGCCCTTCTTGGTCTTGGCAAGGTTTTCAGCGTTGAGGATGCCGCGCGTCTTGTCGGTCATCGGCACATGCAGAGTGATGAAATCGGCCTGGGCTAGCAACTCGTCCAGCTCAACCTTGGTGACGCCCATTTCCTGCGCGCGCTCTGGGGAGAGGAAGGGGTCATAGGCCAGAACATGCATCTTAAGGCCAAGTGCACGCGAGCAGACGATCGAACCGATGTTACCCGCACCGATGACGCCGAGCGTCTTGCCGGTGATTTCGACACCCATGAACTTCGACTTTTCCCACTTGCCGGCCTGCGTGGAACTGTCGGCTGCCGGAAGCTGGCGGGCGACGGCAAACATCAGCGCAATCGCGTGTTCTGCCGTTGTGATGGAGTTGCCGAATGGCGTGTTCATGACAATGATACCGCGGCGCGAGGCGGCCGGGATGTCAACATTGTCGACGCCGATGCCGGCGCGGCCGATGACCTTGAGGTTGGTGGCGGCTTCGATCAGCTTTTCGGTTGCCTTGGTGGCAGAGCGGATGGCCAAGCCATCGTAATTGCCGATGATTTCAGCAAGCTTGTCCTTGTCCTTGCCGAGCTTCGGCTGGAAATCGACTTCGACGCCACGATCACGGAAAATCTGGACGGCGGTTTCCGACAGTTCGTCGGATACGAGTACGCGAGGTGCCATGGTTCACGGGCTCCTTGAAAAACGGTGCAGTTTTGAAAGCGGGAACTATGCGGCCCTGCATCAGCGCAGGGCCGGTATCAAAATCAGGCGGCAGCCTTGGAAAGTGCTGCCTTCTGCGTCTGGTAAGCCCAGGTGAGCCAGGGCATGACGGCTTCCATATCAGCCGTCTCGATGGTGGCGCCGGCCCAGATGCGCAGACCGGACGGGGCGTCGCGGTAAGCGCCGATATCGAGGGCGACATTTTCCTTTTCGAGCAGGGCGACGACGCCCTTGGCAAAATCGGCCTGTGCCGCGGCATCCAGCGCCTGGACCTCGGGATCAACGATCTTGAGGCAAACAGACGTGTTGGAGCGAGTTTCCGGCTTCACGGCCAGGTTGGCGATCCAGTCGTTCTTCTCGATGAAGTCGTAGATAACCTTGGCATTGGCATCGGCGCGGCCGATCAGCGCCTTCAGGCCACCGAGATTCTTTGCCCAGAGCAGCGCGTCGATATAATCTTCAACGCAGAGCATGGACGGCGTGTTGATGGTTTCACCGGTGAAGATGCCTTCGATCAGCTTGCCGCCGGAAACCATGCGGAAGATTTTCGGCAGCGGCCATGCCGGCGCGTAGCTCAAGAGACGCTCAACGGCGCGCGGCGACAGGATGATGACGCCATGGCCGCCCTCGCCGCCGAGAACCTTCTGCCAGGAGAAGGTGACGACGTCGAGTTTCGTAAAGTCCATATCCTGCGCGAAAGCCGCCGAGGTGGCGTCGCAGATGGTCAGGCCCTTGCGGTCGGCGGGAATGAAATCGGCGTTGGGAACACGAACGCCAGAGGTCGTACCGTTCCAGGTGAAGACCACGTCGCGGTCGAAATCGACTTCGGCAAGGTTCGGCAGCAGACCGTAATCGGCCTCGAACTTGCGAACGTCCTTCAGCTTCAGCTGCTTGACGACGTCGGTGACCCAGCCGGCGCCGAAGCTTTCCCAGGCGAGCATATCGACGCCACGTTCGCCGAGCAGCGACCAGAGCGCCATTTCAACGGCGCCGGTGTCGGATGCGGGAACGATACCGATGCGATAATCGGCGGGAACATCAAGAACTTCACGGGTGAGATCGATGGCCTGCTTCAGCTTGGCTTTGCCAACCTTGGCGCGATGCGAGCGACCGAGCGGCGCATCGGAGAGAGCATCTAGCGACCAACCGGGGCGCTTCGAGCAGGGACCAGAGGAAAAATGCGTATTGCCCGGACGGACGTCCGGCTTCACGATATCTGTCATTTGACTACCCTTCCAGATAGGCGCTCCACGTTAGGGTGGAGTGTCCTGACGCCGTTGCTATTCCTGTCGCCGATCCCAGTCAAGCGGAATATGTCGCTACGCAGAAGAATCTTGGTCCATATGCGTCATGTCCCTTGCCACATGCCGATAACACAAAACCGCCCGCACCCGGAGGATGCGGACGGCCCGAAACTATCAGCGGGACGTGACGTCTATTTGTAGACGGCAGGCTGCAGCGGAATATCGGCAGGCGGCATGTACTGAGCGGTATCGCAGCCATTGAAGACATAACGGCCACCAACGCGTACCTCATGCGAATAAAGACCTTTGTCACGACCGGGGCCGCCGCCATTCTCATAAGCGAACATGTCGCCCTTGTTGATGTGACGGAAACGGTAACCGATATCGGCCTTCAGATTACAGGTAACATCAATGGATGCGCCAGCCATAAGGGCGTAAGCGAAACGCCACTTGCCCCTGCCGCCGTGTTCGGTGGTCGGGTCGCAGCCAAGACCATTGACACTGCAGGATGTGTTGCGCAGCTTGTCCCACTTGACGTAGGAGCCGCCGATACCACCGCCGACATACGGCGTCACACGTCCGTAAGTCCCGAGATCGACGTAGGCATTTGCCATCAGAGTATAGGCGCGAACCGAGCTAAGATCCTCCGAGACGCAGCGGCCGGGAACGGAACCGCAGAAACCGCTCGTGGAGCCACGAAAATCCGACTTGCCCATATAGTCGAAGGTCACGTCACTGCGGAAATAGTTGTTGAACTGATAACCGACACCGGCGCCAATGACATAGCTATCGTCGATCTTCGCGGTATCGAAATCAGCGAGATAGCCACCAGGGCCACCCTGATAATAATTGGCACCACGCAGCTTATTGAAAGAATAACCGACGTCGCCTCGCAGATACCAGCCGCTTGCCTGGGTGATCTCCACTTCGGGAGCATAGGTCGGCGCAGGCTCAGCTTGATAAAGATCGGCGGCAATGGCGCTGGTGCCGGTCAGCAGGACGGCCAGAAATCCGGCCAGGGCGTTTTTCATGACTTCCACTCCAGAAGAGGCACGTGCGTTTGCGGCAGCAGATGCCAGTGAACTGTTCAGTCATGGAGATTGACGTAAAATGGTTAAGTCCCGATTAACCACGCTCATTCACTATATTTATTAGTAAATACTCAAAGAAAAAGCCGGCGGAAGGCCGGCTTTTTGCTGATTTATTGTTGCTATGCCTCACGCGGCAGAGCGGGCATTCGCGATGATGCCGACAAGATCATTGACGATACGCTCCACCTTCGCGCTAT
Organism: Agrobacterium sp. 5Ca39; assembly: GCF_055382365.1. Lineage (NCBI taxonomy): Bacteria > Pseudomonadati > Pseudomonadota > Alphaproteobacteria > Hyphomicrobiales > Rhizobiaceae > Agrobacterium > Agrobacterium sp. 5Ca39. Next base: position 1,899,682 of record NZ_AP026437.1, read on the forward strand.
CGTCGCCTTCCGCCATCACGCGGATCAGCGGTTCGGTGCCGGAAGGGCGGATGACGAGGCGGCCATTATCGGCAAGCGCACTTTCCGCATCCGCAATTGCCTGCTGCACGACCGGGTTTTCCAGCGGTTTGCCACCGGAGATACGGACATTCTTCAAAAGCTGCGGCACGGGCTCGAACTTGCGGCAAACCTCGCTCACCGTGCGGCCGGAGCGCTTGACCTTGGCGAGAACCTGCAATGCCGCAACGAGCCCATCCCCCGTCGTGCCGTAATCCGACAGCACGATATGGCCGGACTGCTCACCGCCAACATTGAAATTGTGGTTGCGCATGTGTTCGACCACATAGCGGTCACCCACCTTGGTGCGGGCAAGGGTGAGGCCCTTGTCGCCAAGAAACCGCTCAAGACCGAGATTGGACATGACAGTTGCGACGATGCCACCGCCGCGGAGCGTGTTGTCTTCGGCCCAGCTGTCGGCGATGACGGCCATCAGCTGGTCGCCATCAACGATTTCACCGCGTTCATCAACGATGATGACGCGGTCCGCATCACCATCCAGCGCAATGCCGATATCGGCCCGCACCTCGTGGACCTTTTTCTGAAGGGCTTCCGGGTGCGTGGAACCGCATTCGAGGTTAATGTTGATGCCGTTCGGCTCGTTGCCGATGGTGACGACCTCCGCGCCGAGTTCCCAGAGAGCCGCGGGCGCCACCTTATAAGCCGCGCCATTGGCGCAGTCGATGGCGATTCGCAGGCCGCTCAATGTCACGTCGCGCGGCAGGGTGCGCTTCACGAACTCGATATAACGATAGATGTCGCCATCGACGCGCTTCGCCCGGCCGATTTCGGCAGGTTTCGCCAGTTGGGCGTAGATATCCTTGTCGAGGAGGTCTTCGATCTCCAGCTCCAGCTCATCGGAAAGCTTGTAACCGTCAGGCCCGAAAAGCTTGATGCCGTTGTCGGAGAAGGGATTGTGCGAGGCCGAGATCATCACGCCGATATCGGCGCGCAGCGAGCGGGTCAGCATGGCGACGGCAGGCGTCGGGATCGGGCCGAGCAGGAAGACATCGAGACCGGCGGCGGTGAAGCCGGCAACCAGGGCGTTTTCCAGCATATAGCCGGAAAGGCGTGTATCCTTGCCGATGACGACACGATGGCGATGATGGCCACGGCGGAAAATCGTCCCGACGGCAATGCCAACCCGCATCGCCAGATCAGGCGTCATGGGGAAGACGTTCGATTGTCCGCGGATACCATCGGTTCCGAAATAACGGCGTGCCATTTTAACTCCAAATCTTTTCCAGCATTCCGGCATAAGCTGAAAACAGCCGGAAGCGTTTTTGGCTAGATGCCACAAACCACGATAAACAGCACGTAAATTACCGCAAAAATGGCTTATATCTTGTTACCAAAATGAAAAGGCCACCCGGAAACCCGGATGGCCTTTTACAATTTCTAACAGACGCGGTCGATCAATGCGGCTGCGGCTCCATGCCGCCTTCGGCTTCACCGTCGCCCTTTGCTTCGCCGTCACCCTTCACTTCACTGGGACCGTCCTTCTTGGTGCCGGCCTTCGGCACTGCGGAACCACGGCTGCCCGGAGAATCGTCGCCCAGATCGCGGGCGGGCTTCTCACCCTTCAGCAGGGCCTTGATCTCGTCACCCGTCAGGGTTTCGTATTCAAGCAGACCCTCGGCAATCGCAACGAAACCATCGTGATTTTCCGTCAGAATGCGGCGAGCCTCGGCATAGGCCTCATCGATAAGGCGGCGAACTTCCGTGTCGATCGTCTGGGCTGTGGCTTCGGAGACGTTCTTCGACTGCGAGACGGAATGGCCAAGGAAAACTTCCTGCTGGTTTTCACCATAGGAGACCTGGCCGAGCGCATCGGAAAAGCCCCATTGCGTCACCATGGCACGGGCAAGCTTGGTTGCCTGCTCGATATCCGAAGACGCGCCCGAGGTAATGTTTTCCTTACCGAAGGTCAGTTCTTCGGCAACGCGGCCACCCATCATGATCACGAGGCGCGACACCATCCACTTGTAGCTCATGGAATAGCGGTCGCCTTCCGGCAGCTGCATCACCATGCCAAGTGCGCGGCCGCGCGGGATGATCGTCGCCTTGTGCAACGGATCGGCCACGGCAACCTTCAGAGCGGTGATGGCATGACCGGCTTCGTGATAGGCAGTCAGCTTCTTTTCGGCCTCGGTCATGGCAGAAGAGCGGCGCTCCGCACCCATCATGATCTTGTCCTTGGCGTCTTCGAATTCCTGCATGGTGACCACGCGCTTGTTGCGGCGGGCGGCCATGAGGGCGGCTTCGTTGACGAGGTTCATCAGGTCCGCACCCGAGAAACCGGGGGTGCCGCGGGCGAGAACCTTGAGATCGACATTCGGCGCCAGCGGCACGTTGCGGATATGCACCTTGAGGATGCGCTCGCGGCCGACGATGTCAGGGTTCGGCACAACGACCTGACGGTCGAAACGGCCGGGACGCAGAAGTGCGGGATCGAGAACATCGGGTCGGTTGGTAGCGGCGATGAGAATGATGCCCTCATTCGCCTCGAAACCGTCCATCTCGACCAGCAGCTGGTTCAGCGTCTGTTCGCGCTCGTCGTTACCACCGCCGAGGCCGGCGCCACGATGACGGCCGACGGCGTCGATTTCATCGATGAAGATGATGCAAGGCGCATTCTTCTTCGCCTGCTCGAACATGTCACGCACACGGCTGGCACCGACGCCGACGAACATTTCCACGAAATCCGAACCGGAAATCGTGAAGAACGGCACATTGGCTTCACCTGCGACGGAACGCGCAAGAAGCGTCTTACCGGTGCCCGGAGGACCAACAAGCAGAACGCCGCGCGGAATCTTGCCGCCGAGGCGCTGGAATTTCTGCGGGTCACGCAGGAATTCCACGATTTCCTCAAGATCCTGCTTGGCTTCATCCACGCCGGCAACGTCGTCAAACGTCACGCGGCCATGGGCTTCCGTCAGGAGCTTGGCCTTGGACTTGCCGAAGCCCATCGCACCGCGCGAACCACCCTGCATCTGCCGCATGAAGAACAGCCAGACGCCAAGGATGAGAAACATCGGCAGAAGCGTGCCGAGATAGCTCAGGAAGCCCGAGGAGCCATCGCTTTCCGGGCGCGCCACGATGGTCACGTTCTTGCTCTGCAAGCGCTCCATCAGGCTGTCGTCGATGACGGGGGAATAGGTCTGAAAGGCCGTGCCGTTTTCGGTATAGGTTCCGAGAACCCGGTTACCGGTGACGGTCACGTCGCGAACTCGCCCGGAATCCACGTCGCGGAGAAACTGGGAATACGGAATTTCCCGTGAACCCGTTTGCGTCGGCGACGTCTGGAACATGCTGAACAGCGCGATCAGCAAGAGGGCGATCACGGCCCACAAGGCGAAATTTCTGAAATTTGGGTTCATCGAACTCCCCGAACTCACACGGGCACAACTACTGCCCGCTATTACGTGCCCTTAACATAAGGACGACATCTGCCCTTGCCAAGGCAAAGCGCATTATCTGATGCGTTTTGGTGTAAAAACTGTTCCAAGGCAATTCACGAAAATGAGGCCCGATTTAAACCGGGGGCTGTGGATATGCCGGCCGTCCGAACAAAACAGCGATCGTATTTGCCAACTCAAGGTCGAAGCGTGGCAGAAAAAGATCGAAGGGCGCCAGCCTTGGCGTCACATCGACCGTCAACTCCCCGACCGTTTCCCCCGCTTCCGCTGCGGCGATTTGCGGAAGGCCCGATAGCGCCAATCTGGTCACTCCCGGCGGCACCGATGGAAAACCCGCTCCAGTACCAGCCTCCTCCGCGCTGACCCGGACAGGGAAAGGCGACCGGTTTTCCACGATGAAGCGATCATCCCACAGGCCCTTCTGATATGCCTCAAGACGAAGCTCCGGCAGATTTCGTTGCTCGCGGAAGATATATAGCCCATCCCGTCGGCGATCGAGCAGGACACGACCGACTGTCATACGTCCGTAATTGCCGGTTTTGAGGAAGCAAAGAACGCGCTCCATGCTGCCCGCGGCCGGCAGATAGGGCCGCCCGCCGAGACTTGCTATCAGCACTGCCAGCCCGTGCCGGAAATCCGCCCGATCAGGCGACACGCCGTCCGGCTGCAATTTCGCGAGCGCACCAGAAAAGACCTCGGCGTGTGCGCGCAGGAAGACTGCCGTTTTTTCAGAGGATATACGCCTTTTTTCCGCCTCTCCCCCATCGGCCGGAAGCGGAACATCAGGCAAGGCCTGCCGCATGCGAACACGCTCATATCGTGGATTTTCGTTGCTTGGATCGTCGAGCCAGCGCCGCGAACGGGACGACACGTAATCGCGGATCGCCTGCCTTTCACACCTCAGGAATGGCCGCATGATCCAATGGCGCCGAGCGTATAAAACCGCGTCCGCCATGCCGGAAAGGCCGAGATTGTCCTCGCCGCTGTTGCGGGCAGCACGCATCGCGACGGTTTCCCTCTGATCGCCGGCCGTGTGACCCGTCACCACGAGATCGGCATCGAACGCGACGGCTGCTTCCGCGATAAGCCGGTAGCGGGCAAGACGGGACGCTTCCGAAATGCCGGAGACCGGCTTTAAACCTTCCCACCGGCGTGTGACGTGCGGAATGCCCAGCTCGGCGCAAAGTGTCGCAACCTTGCGGGCCTCATCGGCGGATTCCACTCGCAGAGCGTGATCCACTGTAACGGCAGAAAGCCGAAGCAGATCGCGCCCCTTCTCGGACATCACCTCATGCAATGCCAGCAACAGGCCGGTGGAATCGCTGCCGCCGGAGATTGCGACGAGAATATGCGCAGGTTCGCGGAATTTTTCGACAAAGGACCGTGCGGCCGCAAGCGGCGCAATTGGCTGTTCGTTCGGAATGCGGACATCAACCGGCATGGAAAGACCGCCGCAATGGCAGGGAAAAGATCAGCAGCTCAGCCGCTTCTGTTCACTGGCGACTTTGTTCAGCACGGTCTTCGAAGCATTGGGGTAACGCTTCGGCACCTCGCGCAGCGTGGCGCAGGCCGTTTCGGTATTATCGAGAGCGGCAAGGGACATGCCAAGCTTCATCAGCATTTCCGGAGCCTTCGGAGACTTGCCATAGGCCTGGTGGCCGTTAAGAAAGGTCTTCGCGGCTTCGTTGAACTTGCCCTGGGAATATTGCGCTTCACCCAGCCAGAAGCTCGCATCCGCGGCTTTCGTGCCCTTGGGGTAACCCTGCAGATATTGCTGGAACCCCTGCTCCGCCAGCTTGTAATCACCGGAAAGGACATGACCGTAAGCGGCCTGGTAGATATCGCCTTCGCTGGTCAGCGCCGCTGTATTGACGGGATCGGTCTTGCGCGTGCTGTTGCCTGTCGTCACGCCGGGCAGGCTGCCGGAAGAATTGTTGGCGCCTGAATTGAGCGTGCCGCCAATAGGCATCCCCTTGGAATCAAGTTCGATCGAACCGAGCGTGGTCTCACCCGGCGCGCCTGTCGGAGCACTGGAGGGAGCGGACGGTGAAACGGAAGCGCCACCCTCGGGTGGCGTTTCGATGATCGTTGCAACGTCGTCGGTCGGGGGCGTCGCCGGACTGACCGGACTTGCCTCCGCCTTCTTTTTCGGCGTTGCTGCAGGACTTCCGCCCTTTCCGCTTTCCAGTTCCTGGAAGCGGAACTCATTGTCTTCCTGCGCCTTGCGGATCGTTTCCTGCATCTGCAAAAGCTGGAAGCTCATTTCCTCGATACGGCCGTTGAGTTGCCGGATCTGTTCTTCAAGCTGCTGAACCCGATAGGCTTCATTGGCCTGAACCCGGACGACCGGGGGCTGCTGCTGAGAATTGATCGTGCCGAAGCTACCCCCCGCACCGAACAGCGGACCCGAAACGGCTGTGCCGCTCAAGCCGGTGCAGGCTGCAAGCCCCAGCATTCCCGCCACGACAAGTTTCTTCATCTCATTCGTCCTGCCTTAACTGATTTGCACCGGAATAGTGCAAGCCGGATTTTTTCCATATCGACCGAAAAAGCAACTTAACTTCGGCCAAACTATGAAAAAAACAAAAGGCGGCCCGAAGACCGCCCTTTATTTACGTTCACAAAAACGTCAGGCGATTACATGCCTGCGCCGCCGAGAACCGTGACCGCGCGACGGTTCTGCGACCAGCAGGAAATGTCGTCGCAAACCGCGACCGGACGTTCCTTGCCGTAGGAGATCGTCTTCATGCGGCTTGCCGGAACACCCTGAGAGGCCAGGAAGTCGCGGGTTGCTGCCGCACGGCGGGCGCCGAGTGCCAGGTTGTATTCACGCGTGCCGCGCTCGTCGGCATGGCCTTCGACCGTGATGGCGTAGTTCGGGTAACGGGCAAGCCACTGTGCCTGGCGCTGCAGGGTCTGCTGGGCGTCGGCGCGGATCGAGGTGGAGTCCGTGTCGAAGAAGATGCGGTCGCCGACATTGACCGTGAAGTCCTGCTGGGAGCCCGGCGTTGCAGAGCCTGCGCCACCAAGGCCGAGTTCACCGGCGCTGTTCGGCATGTTCTTCTTGTTCGCGCAGCCTGCGAGAGCAAGCGCGAGGGTCATGGCGATGACAGCCGGGTTGCGGGCCAGTTTCTGCATGGGGCTGAGTGCCGAAATATGTGTACGGCTCATCGCCGGTCTCTCCTTAGGATTTCAATAACGTTGCCAGACACTAACTGATCGCGGTTAATAGCCGGCAAACGCTTATGGTTAACAGAAAGGAAATGTCCCAGTTTTTTGCTCCCTCACAACACTTTGCGGCAAGAAAGAGGCACATTTCCCTGTGGTATGCGTAAAACATCACGGCACCGGTTCAAGCCGGCGCCGTGATGGCAGTCATATCAGTCCAGAAGCGGCGACCAGGCCGGGTCTGAAGCGAAGGTCGGTGTCTTGATGAGCTGTTCATTATAGCCCGTCAGATCGATCGAATAGAGCTGCGGACCGCCCGCACCCGCGTTCTGGCGGAAGAACATCAGTACGCGGCCATTCGGTGCCCAGGTTGGCCCTTCATTGTGGAAGCCGCTGGTCAGGATTCGTTCGCCCGAACCATCCGTCTTCATCACACCGATCGAGAACTTGCCGCCAGACTGCTTGGTGAAGGCAATCAGATCGCCGCGCGGAGACCAGACCGGCGTGGAATAGGAACCATCGCCGAAGGAAATGCGCTGCTGGCCGGAACCATCGGCATTCATGACGTAAATCTGCTGGCGGCCGCCACGGTCACTTTCAAAGGCAACACGCTGACCATCAGGCGAATAGGACGGGGCCGTATCGATCGCCGACGTGTTGGTCAGGCGTGTCGTGGTACGAGAGCGCAGATCCATGGTGTAGATATTGGCGTTGCCATCCTGCTGAAGGCTCATGATCACCTTCTGCCCGTCAGGCGAAAAGCGCGGCGAGAACGTCATGCCTGGGAAGTTGCCGACGACTTCACGCTGTCCGGTTTCCAGCTGCAGCAGATAAACGCGTGGCTGCTGGCCTTCAAAGGACATGTAGGTGACTTCCTGGCGGCTCGGCGAAAAACGCGGTGTCAGGACGATGTCGTTCGAGTTGGTCAGGTTGCGGACGTTGAAACCGTCCTGGTCCATGATCGACAGCTGCCGCTTGCGGGCGGTCTTTGGTCCGCTTTCGGAGACGAAAACGACACGGGTGTCGAAATAACCCTTTTCACCGGTGACGCGCTCGTAGATGGCATCCGCGATGATGTGAGCGACACGGCGCCAGTTTTCAGGCTGGGTAAAGAACTGCTGGCCCGTCATCTGCTGATTGGCGAAGGTATCCCACAGGCGGAATTCGGCGCGCAGGCGGCCGTCGCTTTCGCGCGTCACGCGACCGGTAACGAGCGCCTGCGCGTTGATGACCTTCCAGTCTTCGAAACGCGGCTGCTGATCCGGATTGCTGATCTTTTCGATGAAGGCGTTCTTGTTGACCGGCGCAAAAAGACCGGACCGCTGCAAGTCGGCGGCGATGACCGCGGAGACCTGCGCGCCGATGCCGTCGCTCGACATGAAGTCGGTGATGGCAATCGGCAGCGGCTCGACATTACCCTTGTTGATATTGATTTCCACCCGTGCAAAAGCCGGTGCGGAGAAAACCGACATGAGGGCCGCGACAGCGAGCACCAGCCGGATCGGCGAAAATATCTTCATGTTGCCAGGCCTTTCAGCATTCATAGCAATTCACTGGGATCGAAGTTCACGACGACTTCGTTCCATGCATCGTATTTGTCGGCAGGAAGGTTCGTGAACGGAGCAGAACGCATGATGGCGCGATAAGCTCCGCCGGAAAGGGCACGGCGCGTCCCTTCGGAACCGCCCGTCGCCTCGATCTCGGGCCGACCGATGATGGAGCCATCACGGTCGAGCTTCATGGTCACCCGGACGCGAACGTCCGAGGCATCCGCCATGCCGGGAATGATCTGCCAGTTCTTCTGGATCGCGCCGCGTAGCGCATCCATTTCCGTCTGGCTGAGCGTCGAGCCGCCCGTTGATTTCTTGCCGCCAAGGGCTGCCGTCTGCGTCGAGCGCTTTGCGCCGCCGCCGGAAGGCGCCTGCTTGTTCAACAGCGCGGCAATATCGTCAGCGTTGAAATCGCTTTCCTTCGAGGAAGCGGACTTCGCAGTCTCCTGCTTCTTCTCGCCGGGCTTCTTATCGGAAGGCTTGTCCGTCGACTTTGCCTGATCCGGCTTTTTCTCAGCTGGCTTTTCGGCCGGTTTCTGCTCCGCTGGCTTCGTCTCGGTCTGTTTCGGCTCTTCCGGCTTCGGTGGCTCGGGCCTCGAATTCGGACGGGGAACGTTCTGCGGCACCGGTATTTCTGCCGGCTCCTGCGTGGCAGGCGGCGGTTCTTCCGCCTTGGTTTCCTGCGGCGGCGGCTCGGTCTTGGGCTGCGGTGCGACTTCAGGCTTGGTCTGCGGCAAGGCGGCCATTTCCTGCGGCTTAGGAGCCGAGGTTTCCTCCTTGACGATTTCCTTCACCTCATTCGCTTTGGTATCAACGACGGGCTGCGGCTTCTGCTGCTTTGGCGGTGCGGCCGCGGCGATATTGTCGTTTGGCTTGGCGGTCGGCGTCGGCGGCGCCTCGATATCCGCGGTGTTATTGCCAATATTCTGCGCGTTCTCGATGATATCGGGACGGGTTGTTGGAACAGGCGCGGATTTTTCCGCCTTGGGCGCATTTTTATCGCCCTGCTGTATCTGGGTCAGTTCCTCGATGGGCACCAGCTCCACCGGCAGTGCCTCAGCCTGAGATACGTCGAGGGGTTCCGGCGAGCCCAGGGAGACAAGGGCGAAAGCCAGAAGCGACGCATGCACGATCGCGGATGTGGTAAGGCTGCCCTTCATCGCTTTACGTCAATTGTCCTGTTTCTGCTGGGTCACAAGGCCGATATTTTTGAAACCGGCCGCCTGGATACGCGCCATCACATCCGCAACGACGCCATAGGCGGCAACGGAATCCGCGCGCACGAAAATGCGTTCGTTATAGCCGGTCGTGGCAATTGCCTGCAGCTTGTCCGCCACTTCAGCCGCCTGGATTTCCGTTTCCTGCAAATGGATCTGGCCATTGGCATTGACGGAAATGGTGATCGGTTGCGTGTCCGAATTCAACGCATTGGCGGAGGTCTGCGGCAGGTCGATCGGCACGCCGACAGTCATCATCGGCGCCGCCACCATGAAGATGATGAGCAGCACGAGCATGACGTCGACCAGCGGCGTCACGTTGATTTCGCTGATCGCGCCGCCTCTGCGCCGTCCGCCGCGTCCACCCCGGCGTCCGCCGGAACCGCCGCCGCTGCCACCTGCTGACATACCCATATCATCTACTCCGTTTTGCCTTGCGGCAAATCACTCGACGGCATTCCAGTCGGCCGCTTACTGGGCGGCCTGCCGTGTCTGAAGTTTTTCATCGATCTGTCGCGACAGGATTGCCGAAAATTCGTCGGCGAAACCTTCCATTCGGGCGGAAAGCTTGTGCGCGTCAGCCGTGAACTTGTTGTAGGCGATAACCGCGGGAATAGCCGCGACAAGGCCGATCGCGGTGGCAAGAAGCGCTTCCGCGATACCCGGAGCCACGACCGCGAGGTTGGTGGACTTCGAACCGGCAATCGCCTGGAACGAGGTCATGATACCGACAACCGTGCCGAAGAGACCGATAAAGGGGCCGGCCGAACCGATGGTGGCGAGCGAGCCGAGGCGCGCCTCGTATTGTTCGCTTTCCCGCGCCATGGTCACGTCCATTGCCCGGTCGATACGCATCTGCAGGCCGATGGGCGAACGCGCGCCGCGCTCGAAGGATTTTTTCCATTCGCGCATGGCCGAAACGAAAATTGCGGCCAGACCGCCATTCTGGCGCTCCGCCAGCGTCCGATAGAGCTCTTCAAGAGACTGGCCCGACCAGAACACTTGTTCGAACTGGTCGAACTGGCGCCTCGCCTTGCCGAAGCTCACATATTTGTCGAAGACGATTGCCCACGTCCAGACCGAGGCGGCGATAAGCCCGATCATCACGAGCTTAACGATGAGGCCCGCCTGCATAAACAGCGCCCAGAGACTTACATCATGCGTCGCCGCTGCCAAACCTGCCTGTTCCATAAATATCCAATCCCCGAATCCAAACGCCCGGTACGGGACCGGGCGATTCAAACGCGTGTTAACGCTCGAAGTCCTGCGGCAACAGCCGCCAACCCCTTAGCCATACCCCGATACTTGCCAGTAAGCCTTACTTGCCAATAAATTTGGTGAAAGGAAGGCGTGCGCTGCACAAATGCCAGTTGCTAAAGTAAGACACCATTATGGTTAAAGGAGTGTTACAACCCGGCCACGCCCGGCGGATTTACTGATCCGGCCCGTCAATTACTTCAGAAATTTTTCCGCCACCGTCTCGGGAAGACGCCTTGGCCGGCCATTGGCATTGATGACGGCTATGATGACCTTGGCGGCGACGAGCAGCGTTTCACCGCGCCTGATTTCCTGATTGAGCACCATTTTTGCGCCCCCGGCCTTCTCGGTGATGGTGGTCACCGTCAGCACGTCGTCCATCCGGGCGGGGCTTTTAAAATCGATCTCCATGCGATGCACGACGAAGACCAGACCTTCTTCATCAGCGGTCAGAAGTGCACTTTGTTCGCAGCCGAGGCAACGCAGGTAATCGGTACGGCCGCGCTCAAGAAAATGCAGGTACCGCGCGTGATAAACCAGGCCGGAAAAATCGGTGTCCTCGTAGTAGACCCGTTGCATCAGGCGGTGACCGTGTTCGATCAGTTCACCCGACAGCGAAACCAAAAGCTCGCTCATAATGTCTCCTTGGGATTTTCAGTAGCGTCGGAGCGGCCCTCGCGGACAATCAGATGCTCGTGCCGCAGGGGCAACGCCTCGATGCGCTCTGCGATGAAGCGCGGGCGCAGATCGTTCCTGATCAGCCCGGAAGTTCGTGAAGGCAGCCAGCGGAATTCGACCTCGATGCCATCCATCACCCTGTGGACGATGTGGTTTTCATGGAATGGCAGGGGATGGCCCAGCGAAACGAGATAATAAAATCCCAATTCATGGGCCGAATAACCGTCATAGGCGAAAAAGTTTTCGGCCGACCATAAAAGGCGCTCCACCGAACACGTCCGATCAAGCTCCTCACCGATCTCGCGAACAATGGTCTGCTCGGAGCTTTCACCGATTTCAGCCCGACCGCCAGGCAAGGCCCAGTAGTCATCCCCTGCACCACGCTGCACCAGAAGATGACCACTCTGAAAAATGAGGGCTGCCACGCGCATGCTGAAAAGCTGCGGTCTGCGATCCAACCGGATCATGTGACGTTGGGGCGGAGAGGTCATTTATCGTCCAGATCGCCGTCGTGCCAGACAAGGTGTCGCGTGGCCCTGGGCAGGTTCTCTATTTCGTCGGCGATGAAATAGGGGGGAATATCGAGCTCCGTCAATGCCTGCCGGGTTGCCGCGACCCAGCGAAACTCAAGCTCGTTATCGCCATCCTGAACACGGTGAATAATGTCGGTGGGATGAAAGGCAAGCGTTTGCGGCAGGTCCATCAGGTAATAAAAGCCGAGTTCGTGCCAGTCCTTGCCTTCGTAATGGAAGAAATTTTCGACCGCCCAGAGAAGCCGCCCGATCTTGGCTTCCACACCGAGCTCCTCGACCATTTCCCGCGCCAGCGTTTCTTCTGAGCGCTCACCCATTTCGGCACGCCCGCCTGGAAAGGTCCAGAATTTTTCATGTGTGGCCCGGTGCACCAGGACGTGGCCATCGCGGAAGGCCAGCCCCGCGACCCGCATCTGGAAAATGCGCTTCGGCTTGAACTTGATCCGGATGCGGGTGTCCTGCTTGGTATTGTGTGTCATTGGGCGGGCCTGCGGGCTGGAAACATCAAATCGGTTTCCGTCCACCCTAATGCATCCATCTCGTCTTTTCTCGCCTTTGCATCATCTCCCACAATGAATTCATCCAGTTGCGGCGGCTTGACCGGGGTCCCGGACAGCATCGCATGCGCCTGCCCGCGATGATGCGTCTGGTGCTGGAAGAGATGCGACAGAACGTCGTCGCAGCGATCCTGCTGGATACGCCTGCCGCGGTGGATATTGACAATAGCGGCGAGGCGATCTTCATCGAGCCCGTCGACAAGGGCGATCAACACCTCGTCAAGCTCTGTCTGGGCGCCTTGCAACGCCAGCATGTTGGCAAAGGGTTCCTCTACGGCAAAGGCGGCCAGTCCCAGTGTGCCGCCCTGCAACGCATCGATATAAAAGCGGTCGACAGTGTAGATATGATTGAGCGTCGCACGCAGCGTCGGGAAGAAACTGATGCGGCGGGCAACAAACGCCTCCTGCGAAAGCTGGAGACAGGCTTGATGCAGCCGGTAATTGGCGAGCCGGTTGTTGCGCGCAAGTTTGCGGAAAACCCGCAGCGGATCATAAGGCATCGGCATCCCTCCCGTAACACCTAACGGCGTCGTTCAATCGGTGCGTTCGAGCTCTGATCTGCTTTTCAGAACCTTGCCGCCATCTTCCTGTTCGATGAGATAAGCGGGTTCGTCTTTGCTGGCCTTACGCTTTATCGTGGAACCGGAAATCGTTCTTTCGACATCTTCGGTGAAGACTTCAAGGATTTTCCCTTCACCTGTACCCGTGCCCCAGTTCCAGCGGACCTTCGTACCCTTGCGATATCCAGACATGACCATCTCCGTGCCAAAGACGATCAAAGCCGGCAAGGCGGGTTTGTTCCCCTCAATCGTCCTCAAGCGTGAGCCGGAACTGTGCTGCCTCGAGATCCTTCGGCGGCTGCATGCCCAGATGTTTCCAGGCCGTGGCGGTCAGGATACGCCCGCGCGGCGTGCGCTGGATGAAACCCTGCTGGATCATATAGGGCTCGATGATATCCTCGATCGCGTCGCGCGGCTCCGACAGTCCAGCGGCAATGGTCTCGATGCCGACCGGGCCCCCGCCAAAATTGACGGCGATCATGGTCAGATACCGCATGTCCAGCTGGTCAAGACCCATATTATCCACCAACAGCCGCGTCAAAGCCTCGTCGGCGATATCCCGGGTAACGGCTTCCGCCCGCGCCACCTCGGCAAAGTCGCGCACCCGGCGCAGAAGCCGTCCGGCAATGCGGGGCGTGCCACGCGCCCGCCTCGCCACTTCGCGGGCACCCTCATCCGTCATGTTGAGACCCATCAGCCGCGCACCGCGACGGACGATAAGTTCCAGTTCATCAACCGTGTAAAAGGACAAACGCACGGGAATGCCGAAACGGTCGCGCAGCGGTGTCGTCAAGAGGCCGAGGCGGGTAGTGGCGGCGACAAGCGTGAATTTGGAAAGATCGATCTTCACCGAACGCGCCGCCGGGCCTTCCCCGATGATCAGATCGAGCTGGAAATCCTCCATCGCCGGATACAGGATTTCTTCCACGGCCGGGTTGAGGCGATGAATTTCATCGATGAAGAGAACATCGCGCTCTTCAAGATTGGTCAGGAGCGCGGCGAGATCGCCCGCCTTGGCGATTACCGGCCCTGAGGTGGACTTGAAGTTTACTCCAAGCTCCTTGGCCATGATCTGCGCCAGCGTGGTCTTGCCGAGGCCGGGCGGACCGACGAACAGCACGTGATCCAACGCCTCGCCACGATTCTTGGCGGCCTCGATGAAGACCTTGAGATTGGCGCGCGCCTCCGCCTGCCCGGTAAAGTCGTCCAGCGACTGCGGACGCAGGGTGGTGTCGATGTCCTCACCGCGCTTTTCCGGGGTGATCAGTCTGTCCGCATCGCTCATTCAGGGCATTCCATTATTTCTAGAATTCATGAGGTCGTCTTCGCCGCTATAACATGGCTGTCGCGCCAGGGCGCGTCACGAAATTCAACACCGCGTCCGGACGCTTGTGTAACGGGCTCACCTTACCGTGAAAGCTCCTTCAGCCCCAGCCGGATCAGCTTGGCGCTATCCGCGCCCTCACCGCCATTTTTCAGCGCCGCGGCGACCGCATTGGCGGCCTGGTCACGCGAATAGCCGAGATTGGTGAGTGCAGATACGGCGTCCGCCACCGGCGCGGAGGCTACACCCTCCCCGAGTTCCTGCTTCAGTCCGATAGCCCCGGACGCCTCGCCCGCGAAAGCCGGGGCCTTGTTGCGCAATTCGGTCACGAGGCGCACGGCCACTTTGGGCCCAACCCCCGGCGCACGCGATATTGACGCCTTGTCCTGGAGCGCTATGGCATTGGCAAGCTCGGTGGGCGACAGGGTGGAAAGCACCGCAAGAGCGACTTTCGATCCGACGCCCTGCACGCTCTGCAAAAGGTTGAACCATTCCCGCTCCAGCGCCGAAAGAAAGCCGAAAAGCTTGAGCTGGTCCTCTCGTACATAGGTTTCGATGAAGAGGATCACGGCCTCTCCGACGGAGCCTATTTTCGACAGCGTGCGCGCCGAACAATAGGCGACGTAACAGACGCCATGCACATCCACCAACACGTAATCCGTGCCGATTTCCTCGATGCTGCCCTTCAGTTTTCCGATCATGATCGCGCCCGCTGCAATGAGACTTAAAATTAACCGGCCGCCAGCAGCCGACGCATCCTGTCACCGCCGCGATTATGGGCGTGGCAGATTGCGATCGCGAGGGCGTCCGCCGCATCGTTACCCTTGAACTCGGCCTTCGGCATCAGGATTTTCAGCATCATGTGAATTTGCTGCTTTTCACCATGCCCCACACCGATGACAGCTTTTTTCACGGCGTTCGGCGCATATTCGAACACCGGCAAACCGGCACGCGCCGGAACAAGCATGGCGATGCCGCGCGCCTGTCCGAGTTTCAGCGTGGCCACCGCGTCCTTGTTGACGAAAGTCTGCTCCACAGCCGCCTCATCGGGCTGATGGCTGTGCACGATTTCCGCCAAGCCGTCATGAAGCTGGCAAAGCCGGGAGGCGAGATCCATGTCGCCATCTGAAGTCACCGTGCCGGAAGCGACGAAACGCAGGCTGTTTCCCAATGTGTCGATCACGCCCCAGCCGGTGCGCCGTAGTCCGGGGTCGATGCCGATGATCCGAATCGTCTTTTGCATGAGGTACCTTATCTTTCCGGCCGCGAGACTGCCAGCGATAAGTGAACAAAACGACAACATTCCCGGGTACAGGCGTCAAATAGGGGCCAAAGTCGCCCCAGTGCCGACCTTTGGCAAAGGCCAATTTTTTTGATCCATCCTTCAATTCTACGCGACTTGTCTGGTAAATCCGCAGGCGCGCCTTACATCCGCTGCAAAGACCCAGATTACGCAGGAGCGTCGGATGATCCCCTTTTCCCTTCTCGATCTTTCGCCCATCGGCGAAGGCGAGAGCGTCAGCGCGGCGCTCGAAAACTCCCGCCGGATGGCGATCAAGGCTGAAGAACAAGGTTATAGCCGCATATGGCTGGCCGAACATCACGGCATGCCCGGCATCGCAAGCGCCGCGACGTCGCTCGTTATCGCCCATGTGGGTGCGGCCACGAAACATATCCGCGTCGGCTCGGGCGGTATCATGCTTCCCAACCACTCCCCGCTCGTCATTGCCGAACAGTTCGGGACGCTTGCAGCACTTCTGCCCGGCCGGGTCGATCTTGGCCTGGGCCGCGCCCCCGGAACAGATATGCGAACCGCACGGGCGCTGCGCCGTAATCTCGACGCCGGTGCGGAGAATTTCCCGCACGACATCGTCGAATTGCAAAGATATCTCGGCCCGCCTCAGCAGGATCAGGCGATCCTCGCCGTACCCGGCATGAATTCGAACGTGCCTCTCTGGCTGCTCGGCTCCAGCACCTATAGTGCGCATCTGGCCGCAGCCCTTGGCCTGCCCTATTCCTTCGCATCCCATTTTGCCCCTGACATGCTGATGGAAGCGATCCATATCTATCGCGAGCGTTTCCAGCCCTCCGAGGTGCTGGACAAGCCCTATGTGATGGTGGGCGTGATGGGTGTCGGCGCCGATACCGACGAGGAGGCGCAGCATCTCTTTACCTCGTCACAGCAGCAATTCGTCAATCTGCGGCGCAATGTGCGGACGCAGTTCCCGAAGCCCGTGCACAGCATGGAAGGCTACTGGAACGAGATGGAGCGCTTCTCCGTGGAGCACACGTTGCGTTTTGCCGCCGTTGGCGCGCCTGAAACGATCCAGCGTCATCTCGACGGTTTTCTGGCTGAAACACAGGCTGACGAACTGATTGTCTCGATGCCGATCCACGACATCGAAAAGCGGCTGCGGTCGGTCGAGATTTTCGCCGACGTGCGGACATCCATCAAAAAGGCCGCCTAAACAAAAAGCCCCGGAGCGGATCGCTGCCGGGGCCTTTTTTAGGAACGTGAAAACGTCAGGCGGAAAGCTTGGCGAGAATTTCTTCCGACACTTCGAAGTTCGAATAGACGTTCTGCACGTCGTCATCGTCCTCGAGGTTGTCGATGAGTTTCATCAGCGACTGTGCCTTTTCTTCATCTACAGGTACCGTGTTCTGCGGCTTCCAGATGGCCTTGACGCTTTCGGCTTCGCCCAGCACGCCTTCCAGCGCCTTGGACACCTCGTTCATCGCTTCGAAACCGCAGATGATGATGTGGCCGTCTTCGGAAGATTCAACATCGTCCGCACCGGCCTCGATGGCCGCTTCCATCACCTTGTCTGCATCGCCGACTTCCGCCTTATAGGAAATCTCGCCGACACGGTCGAAGGAGAAGGAGACCGATCCGGTTTCACCCAGCGCACCACCAGCCTTAGTGAAGATGGATCGTACATTGGAGGCAGTGCGGTTACGGTTGTCGGTAAGCGCCTCGACGATGACGGCGACGCCGCCAGGGCCGTAGCCTTCGTAGCGGACCTCATCATAGTTCTCGCCTTCGGCACCCGCAGCCTTCTTGATGGCACGTTCGATATTGTCTTTCGGCATGGACTGGGCCTTGGCGTTCTGGATGGCCAGACGCAGGCGCGGGTTCATGTTCGGGTCGGGCATGCCCGTCTTGGCCGCAACGGTGATTTCGCGCGCAAGCTTGGAAAACATTTTGGACCGCACGGAGTCCTGCTTGCCCTTGCGGTGCATGATGTTCTTGAACTGTGAATGACCAGCCATGGAAAACCTGATTTATCGTAATTTGGAGATTGCGGGCCTTATAAGTGCGATAGGCTCATCGTTCAAGCCCGCAGGCGCTTTCTCTTGCCGCAACAACAGAAGGAACTGATTTATCCGCTCTTCGTTCTGATCATGAACGCGACGGAGAAGGCCATCTTGTCCACTCCGCCGCAGCCCCAAACCGGAAGGAGAAGACATATGGTCAGCCTGACTGAAGCAAGAGAAGCCCCGGCCCGCCAGCTCTGGGACGAGATCAATTCCGTCCATGCCGGCATGCTCGGCCTTGAGGGCCTGCACAGTCACATGCAGCCTATGGCGCCCCATGCTGACCCCAAGACCAACACGATCTGGTTTTTTTCCAAAAAAGACACGGATCTGGTAAAATCGCTCAAATCCGGATCCCGCGCGCATTTCTGCCTCGTGGGCAAGGATCATGATTATCACGCCTGCCTTTCGGGCGTACTCGAAGCGCGCGATGACAAATCAAAGATCGACGAATACTGGAATTCAGTCACCGCCGCCTGGTACGAGCACGGCAAGAGCGATCCGCAACTGACCATGCTGGCGTTGCATGTCGATGATGCCGATATCTGGGCTTCGACGGACCGTACGCTGAAATTCGGCTGGGAAATCGCCAAGGCAAACATGTCGGATGACAAGACGCCGGACGTCGGCGTTCGCCAGCACCTCACCTTCGCCTGAGAACCCGCTCCCCGAGCCTTTCCCCGCCCGTCGCCATTTACATGCCTTTCGGCACCAGTATCTGCGGCTGGCGGGGAAGGTTTCTCATCGAGACCCGGATGACCGGATCGCTCGCATAGGCGATAGCGAAATTTTCGCCAAACATGGTCAGAAACTGCTCCAGCGGCGGGCCGGTGCGATGCATCGGCAGGATCAGCGCAGAGCGCAGGCGCTTGACCACCCTGCTCATGCTGTCGGCCCCCATGGTCAGACCACCATCGACAGGCACCATCAACACATCCAGGCGGCCGATCTCGGCATAATGCGTGTCCGTCAACTCATGATGCAGATGGCCGAGATGGCCGATACACAGCCCGGCAACCTCGAAGATGAAGATGGAATTGCCGTTTTCCTGAAAAGACTCATAATCTCCCCAGCGGTTGCGGATGTCGGTTGAGACATTGCGGATGTAAACGTCGCCCACGAGCACCTTGTGCTCGGCTTTTTCTCCCGGCGTATCGCTCCAGCCATGCAGCACATATTGAATGGCCGGGTCCGGATTAAGGGTGAAATGTGTTGAATGCGCCCGGTTCATGGTCACCACCGTCGGCATGACGGGAGGGCGATAGACACCGTTATAATCCGTGGCAATCGTTACCCCGCCGGGACTTTCGATCAGGTAGGTGGAGTGGCCGATGAAGCTGATTTTCACCTCTTCCTTCGCCGTGGCCTGAGCCAGCTGAACATTGCGCGCATCGAAGCGCGCGAACATCACGCCCGGAATGGCGCTGGCGATCGCCTGGCACTGGCTGACGGGAGGACGGCTCGCCGACTGGGAGAAGGCCGCTCCCGAACAGGCGATCAATCCTGTTATTGCAAGCATTAGCACGCGCAGCATCATGCCACTCCCCTGAACTTGCGAAGCTGAGAGGATGGGACAGGTTTTGCCGAGCGTCCAGTTACATCAGCAACTGAAGGCTGGCACTCTCGTCATTGTGAACGCTTCGGCGGGATCAAACCCAGAAGGAAGGCAGCGTTTCCGAAAGTCGCGGCCCGATGCGCAGCGGCGCAATTTTTTCCGCAAGCCCAGTCCGGTCGGAAATCTCCACCCCGACACCGCAGATCGTGGCAGGCCCGCTCGCGGCCTCAAAGCGGCCCTTCGGCATCTTGGAGATAAAGCGGTTGATCGGCTCTTCCTTGTCCATTCCGAGTGAACTGTCATAATCGCCGCACATGCCCGCATCCGACATGTAGGCGGTTCCGCCGTTCAATATCTGTGCGTCAGCCGTCGGAACATGGGTGTGGGTGCCGACGACGAAGCTTGCACGGCCATCCACGAAATGTCCGAAGCACTGTTTCTCGCTGGTCGCCTCGGCGTGAAAATCGAAGATGATGGCATCCGCCTGTTCCTTCAGCGGGCAGGCAGCAAGAATGCTTTCCGCCGACTTGAAGGGGTCGTCCAGCTCCGGATGCATGAAGACCCGCCCCATGATGTTGGCGACCAATATGCGTGCGCCGTTGCGGGCATAAAAAATGCCCGAGCCCTTGCCCGGCGTACCCTCGGGGTAATTGGCGGGCCGCAGGAACTGGTCATGGCGCTCGCAGAAGGAAACCGCCTCTTTCTGATCCCAGACGTGATTGCCGGTGGTGACAACATCGGCACCGGCATTGATGGTCTCGAGATAGATATCCTCGGTGATACCGAAACCACCAGCAGCATTCTCACCGTTGACGATGACGAAATCCAGCTTCAGATCGGAAATCAGCCCCGGCAATCGCTCCCAGACAGCCGTGCGTCCGGTCTTGCCAACCATGTCTCCGAGAAAAAGAAGCCTCATTCACCCGCCCCGATCTTGCGCATGTTTCGATATTTCGTCCCCTCTAACGGGTAATCAATCTTTTAAAAAGTGCTAAAGCGCCTTTTGCCCACTATCGGAGATCGACAACGGGGCTGAAAACCAGCGCAGACCGCTTTCTGTCAGAATGGCGTGAAGCGAGACATCGTGCGGTTCCGCGGGGATGTCTGCCACTTCCTGACAGTCAAAGGCGACACCGATGAGAACGGGCTGTTTGCCCTTGGCGTGCAACCGCGCGATGGCGCGGTCATAATGGCCTGCGCCATAACCAACCCGTTGCCCGTGTCCATCGAAGACGGACAGAGGTACGAGCAGTATATCGGGATCGAGAAGCTCCGCATCCTCACCCGGACCGGTCGTGCCGAAGCCGGTCTTCACCAGCGGCGTATCCCTCTCGAAAGCCCTGAAGACAATGGTTTCACGATCCAGCACAACGGGAAGGACGAGACGTCCACCCCTTGCCCGCAACGCTTCCATCAGCGGACGGGTATCCGCCTCCGAGCGGATCGGCATGAAGCCGGAGATGACGGTCCCCGGCACAAGGGGAATATCCGCGGCACCGTGGGCGGTAATGGACTGGCTCTTCTCGTGCCGTTCCGCCAGCGTCAGAGCATCTCGCGCGGCGAGCCGTTCGCCGCGCAACCTTGCTTTTTCGGCAACGTCACCGGGCATCAGGCGGCCCGGCTCACGAGAACCTTGTCGATGCGGTGACCATCAAGGTCGATGACCTCGAAACGCCAGCCGTTGCGGGTTACATGTTCACCCAGTTCCGGCAGGCGACGGAACTCGTCCAGGACAAGTCCGGCGACGGTCTCGAACTCGGCGTCCTCATTGATCTGGAAGCCCATGCGATAAGCGAACTCATCGGCAGGCATCCAGCCGGCAACGAGGAACGAACCGTCCTCGCGCTCGACCATGGCCGGCTCTTCGTCGTCATCTTCCTGAAAGGCACCGGTAATGGCCTCCAGCACGTCGCCGGAGCTGATGATACCTTCGAAATGGCCGTACTCGTCATAAACGAGGACCATGTGCACGGTGGAGCGACGCAACGACTGGATGACGTCAACGGCGCTCGTCAGGTCGGACACGACGGGCACCTCGCGCAGAAGCTCACGAATGTTGAGCTCCTTGCCGGAGGCCAGCGCATCGAAGGCGTCCTTGGCGAAAAGCACGCCAAGAATTTCGTCGGACGCGCCGTTGCGCACCGGCAGGCGCGAACGCTGCGTCCCGCGAAGCTGCTCGCGGATTTCCTCGGCGCTGTCTTCGATATCGACCACTTCCACGTCGCGACGCGGCGTCATCAGGCCGCGCGCGTTGCGGTCAGCAAGGCGCATGACGCTGGTGATCATCGCCGATTCTTCGGTCTCGATCACGCCGGCGCTATGGGCTTCGGCCAGAACGGTGCGAATTTCATCGTCGGTAACCGACGCGTTGGATTCGCCACTATGGCCGAGAAGCGCCAGAATGGCCTTACCCGACCGGTCGAGCAGCCACACCAGCGGCGCGCCGACCTTGGACAGCAGCATCATGGTAGGCGCAACACGCGCGGCAATCTTTTCAGGATCGCGCAACGCAATCTGCTTTGGCACCAGTTCGCCGACGATCAGCGACAGATAAGTAATGGCGACGACGACCGAGCCGACGCCAATTGCATCGGCCGCACGGTCAGGAACACCCTGCTCCAGAAGCCACGCCGTAAAGCGGGCACCGAGCGTGGCGCCGGAAAATGCGCCCGAGAGGACGCCGACCAGCGTGATGCCGATCTGCACTGTAGAAAGAAAGCGTCCGGGGTTTTCGGAAAGGCTGAGCGCCTGTGTGGCGCCCTTGCTGCCTTGCGTGGCAAGCACCTTTAGCCTCGCCGGTCTGGAGGAGACAACGGCAAGCTCGGACATGGCAAGCACACCGTTCAATACGGTGAGCAGGACCACGATCATAATTTCAGTAAACAAGTTTAGCTCTTTGGGCTGTTGAACGGCACGTCGCGGTTTTGGCCGCAGCGCCCCTTTTTAAAGGGCATGACAGACATACCAATCCGGATAATAGGGAATTGTTCCGCCATTGCAATGACAGGAATATAAAAAAGCCGTGCCCGGCAGTTATGAAAAATGACTGTCGACTATATCGAGGGTACAGGGAAGCATCGGAATTGTCCCGAAACTTCAAGCGCGTTCCACGGCGACCGATGGAGATTTACGATCCTGGGTGCCTACAAAAGTAGGTGGGCACCGTGTGTCCAGCCCCACGGGACTGGCCAGGGACAGCTCCCTTTGGATCGAGTATGGCCCCAGGGATTGTGGTTCCTGTCGAGAAGCGCAGAACGCATTCAAGATATAGGACGGATCGGTAAAAACCGCCAGAGGCGCAGAGCGAAATTTTATCGCTTCGGATTCCGGACGATCAGTGTGCCGCCGGTTTTGGGCGGTCCAGCAATTTTTCGGTAATGCCGTTCAGCCGGTCGGCCAGATCGCCGATGGCAAGCGCCACCATCTCATCCGACTTCGCCTTGTGCTCGGCCATGCCATCGCGATTGCGGGAGAGGGATGCGACCTCACCTTCCAGCTTCTCGATCTTGCGGTTGAGCTCGGAAAGCTCGTCCATCACCATGATACCAGCCATTACCGTTAGCCTCAGGTCGCCGATCTCTCCGAACTGGCTCTTGAGATGCCCCACATACCGGTCGAAACGGGTGGCAAGGTCGGTCAGGTGGTCTTCCTGGCCTGCTTCGCACGCCATGCGATAGGCCTTTCCGTCGATCATAACAGTAACTTGCGCCATGATACCGCTCCTATCGATCCAGCACCGCGCGGATCGTCTCCATGGCCGTCACCAGCCGGCGCGAAACCTCGCGATTGACTTCTTCAAGACGGTTAGCGCGAAACTCGGCCTGGTCCAGTTCCTGCGCCAGTCTGGCGCGGTCGACATGGACGCGCTTCACCTCGTTATCGATCTCGCCGGTCTCTCTCTGCCGCTCGATACGCATATCGATGGCATTTTCGAGATTTGTGATGGCAGCATTCAGCTCCGTCAGCGCAGATTGTAAGGTCTTCTCAGCCGACATCGTTTTTTCCAACTCGCACGCCACCGGCCGAATCGTCCGGTTTCAGGCCATTTAAACGCTCACGAGGTTATTACCCGATTTACCATCCCGTCAATCAAACCAGTGCATTGTGGCGTTTTGCTCTGTGGATGAACGAAGAAACCGGGCCGGACGGGACACGAAATCCGTTCCAGCCCCCGCTTTGCGAAACGATTTTTATCGACCGCAGAACCGCAATTGCCCGTCGATTTATTGACTTGCCTGCCTCACCTGCTATGGATCAACCCGCTTTTTGGATAGTTGCGTAAAACTATCTCCTTTCACCCGGAAACAGACGGAAAAGCCATGATTTCTCGCGACAAACACAACCGGATGGCAAATGCGATCCGCTTTCTTGCCATGGATGCAGTGGAGAAGGCCAACTCAGGCCATCCCGGTCTGCCGATGGGCGCCGCTGATGTCGCCACCGTTCTCTTCACCCGTTACCTGAAATTCGATCCCAAGGCGCCGCTCTGGCCGGATCGCGACCGTTTCGTGCTGTCGGCAGGTCATGGTTCGATGCTTCTTTACTCGCTGCTCTATCTTACGGGCTACGAGGACATGACGATCGACGAGATCAAGCGTTTCCGTCAATTCGGTTCAAAGACCGCTGGCCATCCTGAATATGGCCACGCCACCGGCATCGAAACGACCACCGGTCCGCTCGGCCAGGGCATCGCCAACGCCGTGGGCATGGCAATCGCCGAACGCAAGCTGGAAGAGGAGTTCGGCTCCGACCTGCAGAGCCACTTCACTTATGTACTGTGCGGCGACGGCTGCCTCATGGAAGGCATCAGCCACGAAGCCATCGCGCTTGCCGGCCATTTGAAGCTTAACAAGCTCGTTCTCTTCTGGGATGACAACAACATCACCATCGACGGCGAAGTTGGCCTCTCCGACAGCACCGACCAGATTGCCCGTTTCCAGGCGGTTCACTGGAACACCATCCGTGTCGACGGCCATGATCCGGATGCGATCGCCGCTGCCATCGAAGCCGCGCAGAAATCGGACCGCCCGACCTTCATCGCCTGCAAGACCGTCATCGGTTTCGGCGCGCCCAACAAGCAGGGCACCCATAAGGTTCACGGCAACCCGCTCGGCGCAGAAGAAATCGCTGCGGCCCGCAAGAGCCTGAACTGGGAAGCCGAAGCTTTCGTCATTCCGGAAGACGTCCTGGATGCATGGCGTCTTGCCGGTCTGCGCTCCACCAAGACGCGTCAGGACTGGGAAGCCCGCCTCGAAGCCGCTGAGGCCGGCAAGAAAGCCGAGTTCAAGCGCCGCTTCGCCGGCGACCTGACGGGCAATTTCGATAGCTCGATCGATGCTTTCAAGAAGAAGATCATCGAGAACAATCCGACCGTTGCGACCCGCAAGGCCTCGGAAGACTCGCTCGAAGTCATTAACGGCGTGCTGCCGGAAATGATCGGCGGTTCTGCCGACCTGACGCCGTCCAACAACACCAAGACCAGCCAGATGAAGTCCATCACGCCGACGGACTTCTCCGGCCGTTACCTGCACTACGGCATCCGCGAGCACGGCATGGCTGCTGCCATGAACGGCATCGCACTGCATGGCGGTCTCATTCCTTATGCGGGCGGCTTCCTGATCTTCTCGGACTACTGCCGTCCGTCGATCCGTCTTGCCGCGCTCATGGGCATCCGCGTCGTCCACGTTCTGACGCATGATTCCATCGGCGTTGGCGAAGACGGCCCGACCCACCAGCCGGTGGAGCAGATCGCTGCCCTTCGCGCCATTCCGAACCTGCTCGTCTTCCGCCCGGCGGATGAGACCGAGGCGGCGGAATGCTGGCAGCTGGCGCTGGAACAGAAGCATCGTCCGTCTGCGCTGGCCCTAACACGCCAGAACCTTGCACCTTCGCGCAAGGAATATGAAGAGAAGAACCTGTCTGCTTACGGCGCCTACGAACTCGTTTCCGCCAGCGACGCCAAGGTTTCGATCTTCGCTTCCGGTTCGGAGGTCGAAGTGGCTCTGAAAGCGGCCGCAACGCTGAAGGACAAGGGCGTATCCGCCCGCGTCGTTTCCGTTCCCTGCTTCGAACTCTTCAAGGAACAGCCGGAAACCTATCGCAACGCCATCATCGGCAAGGCTCCGGTCAAGATCGCGGTGGAAGCCGCCATCCGCCAGGGCTGGGATTACTTCATCGGTAACGATGGCGCTTTCGTCGGCATGCACTCCTTTGGAGCGTCCGCCCCGGCGAAGGATCTCTTCAAGCACTTCGGTATCACGGCAGAAGCTGTCGTCGCCGCAGTCGAGGCAAAACTTGCGTAAGGGCTTCCCAAGCCCTCACCATTCAGCAAAGACCAAGCCCATTCTTGATCGGGAGACTGTAAATGACTGTAAAAGTTGCCATTAACGGCTTCGGCCGCATCGGCCGCAATGTTTTGCGCGCCATCGTCGAATCCGGCCGCACCGATATCGAAGTCGTCGCCATCAACGACCTCGGCCCGGTTGAAACCAACGCTCACCTGCTGCGCTACGATTCGATCCACGGCAAGTTCCCGGCCGACGTCAAGGTCGAAGGCGACACCATCATCGTTGGCGGTGGCAAGCCGATCAAGGTGACGGCCGTTCGCGACCCGGCAACGCTGCCGCACAAGGAACTCGGCGTCGACATCGCGCTTGAGTGCACCGGCATCTTCACGGCCCGCGACAAGGCTGCTGCCCATCTGACGGCCGGCGCCAAGCGCGTCATCGTTTCGGCTCCCGCTGACGGCGCCGACCTCACCGTCGTCTTCGGTGTCAACCATGACCAGCTGACGAAAGATCACCTCGTCATCTCCAACGCATCCTGCACCACCAACTGCCTCGTGCCGGTCGTGAAGGTTCTCGATGACGCCGTTGGCATCGATCATGGCTTCATGACCACGATCCACTCCTACACCGGCGACCAGCCGACGCTGGACACCATGCACAAGGATCTGTACCGCGCCCGCGCTGCAGCCCTGTCCATGATCCCGACCTCGACAGGCGCCGCAAAGGCTGTTGGCCTCGTCCTGCCACACCTCAAGGGCAAGCTTGACGGCACGTCGATCCGCGTTCCGACCCCGAACGTGTCGGTCGTCGACTTCAAGTTCGTGGCCAAGAAGAGCACGACGGTTGCCGAAATCAACGCAGCCATCAAGGCGGCTTCCGACGGCCAGCTGAAGGGCATCCTTGGCTATACCGACGAGCCGCTGGTTTCCCGCGATTTCAACCACGACAGCCACTCGTCGATCTTCGCCAATGACCAGACCAAGGTCATGGAAGGCAACTTCGTGCGCGTCCTGTCCTGGTACGACAACGAGTGGGGCTTCTCCAACCGCATGTCGGATACGGCTGTCGCCTTCGCGAAGACCATCTAACGAATACCCATCAGTCGATGCATTCCGGCGGGAGCGATCCCGCCGGATTTTTTATTCCCGGTTTTCCTCTACAGTGCCGCCATGTTTTCAATTTCCTGCCTTTGTCTGGTCCATTTTGAAACGGACAAGGGACTCAGGGATAACGGTCGTGCGCAATGCACTTCGGCCCTGCCGTATCTTTCGATACACCCCGCCTTGCGTTACCTTTCAACGCCGCCGACCGAGCGCTGACAGACCGCAACCCGTGGCGCATTGACTGCGAACGTGCAGAGCAATCATTGCGGTGGCCAGCGCGGCGTGAAAGAGGCGGTGGACGTGGAATCATTTTATCTGTTGTTGCTGGTGGCAACTGTTCTTGTCCTCGTCGCTGCCTTCTCGAGCCTCATCGCCTACCGCTTCGGCGCGCCGCTGCTGCTGCTTTTCCTTGTGATTGGACTTGCGGCGGGTGTGGACGGACTCGGTATCGAATTCACCAACAACCCTCTCGCCTATATGCTCGGTTCGCTGGTACTTGCCGTCATCCTGTTCGACTCCGGGTTTGGCACGTCGATCCAGTCTTTCCGGCTTTCCGCGGCACCGGCAATGGCGCTTGCCACGGTCGGCGTTATTCTCACATCCGTCTTTTTCGCGGGCGCAGCCGCCCTCCTGCTCGGGCTCTCCTGGCTAGAGGGCCTGCTGCTCGGTGCCATCGTCGCCTCCACCGATGCGGCAGCGGTGTTTTTCCTGCTGCGCATCGGCGGCATCCACATCCGCGATCAGGTGCGCTCCACGCTGGAGGTCGAATCCGGTACCAACGATCCAATGGCCATCTTCCTCACAGTCGCCCTGGTCGAGATCATCGCCAAAGGACAGGGCCTGGCCGGTATCGACAGCGGTTTTCTACTGCTTTTTGTTGAGGAAATGGGCCTTGGTGTGATCGTCGGCGTGCTGGGCGGTCTCATGATCGCCGCCGTGGTCAACCGTTTTGCCGCCGATCGCGGGCTGGCGCCGATCTTTGTGCTTGCGCTGGCGCTGCTCGTGTTTTCCTTCACCGGCACGATTGGCGGCAGCGGCTTTCTGGCGGTCTATGTCGCCGGCATTGTCGCCGGCAATCGCAGGATCTTCGCCAAGGAAACGATCCGTCGCTTCCACGAAGGGCTGACGTGGCTGGCACAGATCATCATGTTCCTGATGCTCGGCCTGCTTGCCACGCCGTCGCAGTTTCCTGCAATCGCAATTCCAGCCATCCTGCTGGCGCTGTTCCTGATCTTCGTCGCCCGTCCGCTCGCGGTCTGGCTCAGCCTCATGCCGTTTAACTACACCCAACAGGAAACCTCTTTCGTCGCCTGGGTGGGCCTGCGCGGCGCCGTCTCCATCCTGCTTGCCATCATGCCCATCCTCGGCGGACTTGATGACGCCCAGATATATTTCAATGCCGCCTTCATCATCGTGCTGGTATCGCTCCTCGTGCAGGGCTGGACAATCAAACCGGTGGCAACAAGGCTGGGGCTGATCGTGCCGCCGCGCATGGGCGAGGTGGACAAGCTGGAGGTTGACCTTCCCGGCACGGCCAATCACGAACTGATTTCCTACCGCGTGGCAAAGGGCAGCGCCATCCTGCAGGGCGAGCGCATTCCCCGCTGGGCGATGCCTTCGTTGGTGGTGCGTGACGGTAAATCGATTCGCTACCAATATGCCGGGCGACTGCGTGAAAATGATCTTGTCTATCTCTTCATCGCCCCCGGTTATTCCCGCCTGATCGACCGGCTCTTCGCGAGCGCCCTGCCCGTCGCCGATGACGACGCCGATTTCTTCGGCACCTTCGCGATCTCTCCCGCCCGGCCGGCGAAGGAGCTTGATGCCGCCTATGGTCCCGGCCTGCTTGCGCCAGCAGAACAGGCAATGAGCATCGCAGAACTCATCGAGACACGTCTTGCCGGACGGGCCGATTATGCCGACCGCGTGCGCCTCGGCTCCATCGTCCTGATCGTGCGGACTTTGGACGACCATGAGGCGATAGCGGGTGTCGGAATTTCGCTGGAGCCGGTCGAACCGGCTACCACCCTGCCGATCTTCATCAGCTTCTCGGAAATTTTCAAACGGGTGCGCGACTATCTGGCGCAGCGGCGTCACTCGCGTTCCACCGCTACCGCACAAGACGTGGTCGCACCTTCAAACACCGTGAGAGAAAATGAAGCCTGACCGGCTTGCGTCGGCAATCAGGCATAGTATGGTCCCTGCCGAACTCGCAACAAATCAGGATCGACCTATGCCCGCTTTCAAGACCATCGATGACCTCAACGACATTGCCGGAAAGCGCGTTCTCGTCCGCGTTGATCTCAACGTGCCGGTCGCGGATGGCAAAGTTACGGACAAGACCCGTATCGAGCGGGTCGCGCCGACCATTCTGGAACTTTCCAAGAAGGGCGCAAAGGTTATTCTGCTTGCCCATTTTGGCCGTCCGAAGGGCGAACCCGTGGCTGACATGTCGCTTTCCCAGATCGTACCGGCAGTTGAGGAAGTGCTGGACCATGCCGTCTCCTTCGCGTCCGACTGCATCGGCGCGCCGGCGGCGGAAGCCGTTGCGAAACTGAATGACGGCGATATCCTGCTTCTGGAAAACACGCGCTTCCACAAGGGCGAAGAAAAGAACGATCCCACCTTCGTCGAGGCTCTGGCGGCCAATGGCGATATCTATGTCAATGACGCCTTCTCCGCCGCGCATCGCGCCCACGCCTCCACCGAAGGCCTCGCCCGCCACCTGCCCGCCTATGCCGGCCGCACCATGCAGGCAGAGCTTGAGGCTCTGGAAAAGGGCCTCGGCCAGCCGGTGCGTCCCGTCGTCGCCATCGTCGGCGGCGCGAAGGTTTCAAGCAAAATCGATCTTCTGATGAACCTCGTCAAGAAGGTCGATGCCCTCGTCATCGGCGGCGGCATGGCCAACACCTTCCTCGCCGCCCGTGGCGCCCAGGTTGGAAAATCGCTCTGCGAGCACGATCTGGCCGAAACCGCAAAGCAGATCATGATCGAGGCCGCGACTTCCGGCTGTGCCATCGTGCTGCCGGAAGACGGCGTCGTTGCCCGCGAATTCAAGGCCGGTGCGGCCAGTGAAACGGTCGACATCAATGCCATTCCCGCTGACGCCATGGTGCTCGATGTCGGCCCGAAGTCGGTTGAAAGCATCAAGGCCTGGATTTCACGCGCGGAAACGCTGGTCTGGAACGGGCCGCTCGGCGCCTTCGAAATAGAACCCTTCGATGCAGCCACCGTGGCTGCCGCAAAACATGCCGCCGAATGCACGAAGGCCGGCAAGCTCGTCTCCGTCGCAGGCGGCGGCGACACCGTGGCCGCGCTCAACCATGCCGGCGTTTCCGAGGATTTCTCCTATGTTTCGACCGCCGGCGGCGCCTTCCTTGAATGGATGGAAGGCAAGGAACTGCCGGGCGTTGCCATCCTGACCGCCGCCAAGTAAACTTATCTCACTTGCCTGACACGAGGCCGGACAAGCGATGCTTGTCCGGCCTCGTCTTTTGGTAAGTGCACGCGGGAGGAAAAGTTTCAAACGATTGAAATCATTTCAATCGTTTCAATGAGTTAGCGTGCCATTTCCCTGCCCTGGAACTTCTGTTATCGGAAATTTATTGTGCCTTGGGAGAATAGCAAATGACCGAACGTCTCGAAGACATCGCAATCAAAATGGTCGCCGACGGCAAGGGCCTGCTCGCCGCCGACGAATCCACGGGAACGATCAAAAAGCGTTTCGACAGCATCAATCTGGAGTCCACCGAGACCGCCCGCCGCGACTATCGCGAGATGCTGTTCCGTTCCGACGACGCCATGAAGAAATATATCTCCGGCGTCATTCTCTATGAAGAGACCCTGTTCCAGAAGGCTGCCGACGGCACACCTTTCGTTGATATCATCAAGGCGGCTGGCAGCCTGCCGGGGATCAAGGTGGATATCGGCGCCAAGCCGATGGCCTTCCACCCGCATGAATTCATTACCGAAGGCCTCGACGGTCTTTATGAGCGCCTGCGCAAGTACCATGAAGCCGGTGCGCGCTTCGCCAAGTGGCGTGGCGTCATCACCATCGGTGAACAGCGCCCGAGCTGGGGTTCGATCAAGGCAAACTCCCAGTCGCTCGCCCGTTATGCCGCTCTCTGCCAGCAGGCGGATATCGTGCCGATCGTTGAGCCTGAAGTCCTGATGGACGGCGAGCCGGGCACGCACGACATCGACCGCTGCGCGGAAGTCACGCAATGGGTTCTGCAGACCGTCTTCGCGGACCTCTTCGACGCCCGCGTGAACCTCGAAGGCATGATCCTCAAGCCGAACATGATCATCGACGGCAAGAAGGCCCGCAAGGCTTCCGTCGAGGAAGTGGCGGAAAAGACCGTGAAGGTCCTGAAGGCGACCGTACCTTCCGCCGTTCCGGGCATTGCCTTCCTTTCCGGCGGCCAGTCCTCCGAAGAGGCAACGGCGCATCTCTCCGCCATGAATTCCGGTTATGACCTGCCCTGGTCTCTCACCTACTCCTACGGCCGCGCGCTTCAGGATACGGCCCTCAAGACCTGGGGCGGCAAGCAGGAGAATGTCGCTGCCGGCCAGCGCGCCTTCACGCACCGCGCCGCCATGAACAGTCTGGCGGCCAAGGGCAACTGGAAGCAGGAACTCGAAAAGGCAGCCTGAGGCTTCGCTCCAGAGCTTTAGTGAATGAAAGCCGCCTCCCGGGGCGGCTTTTTCTTATGGGCGCAGAAGCAGCGTTACCGACCAGATGACAAAGGCGGCAACCGCTATCTTCCAGCAATCGCCCCGTTTCTTCAGCCCCGGCAGGCCGAGCGGCCGGATAATCTGGACGGCCATGGCCAGCAGTAAAAAAAGGCCGATCGCCTTCGTCATTTATTGAGCCTTTTCTTTATTTCTGCATCGTCACAGGCTGGACATTTTTACCGTTCACCAGAAGAGTGCAACTCATTCGGGTAACTCCCGTTGTATGACCTGTCCGACCGTCCGTCCGAACGCATGAGAGTGTTGTCATGAGCAGAAATCTTCTACCCGTATTCGCTCTTTTATCCAGCACTCTGTTTCTCTTTCTCGGCAACGGTCTTCAGGGCCTCGTGCTGCCAGTGCGTGGCTCGGCAGAGGGTTACTCCAACGAGATCCTTGGTTTCCTCGGAACCTCCTGGGCTGCGGGCTTCGTTGTTGGTTGTTTTGTCGCGCCGGCCATCGTGCGCCGTGCTGGCCATGTGCGGGCTTTTGCGTCTTTCGTCGCATTGGTATGCCTGACCGTGCTCATGACCGGTCTCATCGTTGATGACGTCTGGTGGATTACGCTACGTGCGCTTACCGGCTTCTGCACCGCCGGCACCTCAATGATCATCGAAAGCTGGCTGAACGAGCGTGCCACGAACGAAAGCCGCGGCATGATCTTTTCGCTCTATATCGCCATCACGCTTCTGGGCGTCGTGGCGGGACAGATGATCGTGCCGATGGGAGATATCAGCAATACCTCGCTGTTCATGATCTGCGGCATCATTTATTGCATCGCCATTCTGCCGGCAACGCTTTCAAAGGCGGCCAGTCCACAGCCTTTGCAGAAGGTGAAACTGGATTTGCCGGCGCTCTATCGTAACTCCCCGGTCTCCTTCGTCGGCATTCTGATGATCGGCATCGCCAACGGCGCGTACGGCACGCTCGGCGCCGTCTTCGGTGCCCGGGCAGGCCTGGATCCGACCATGATCGCCATCATGGTGTCCGTCACGATTTTCGTCGGCGCATTGGCGCAGTTCCCGGCGGGGCGCCTTTCGGACAGGATAGACCGTCGTTACGTGCTGGCTGGCCTCGCGGGGCTTGGCGCCGTCGCGGGACTTGCGGTCGCAGCCGTGCAGCCGCATCACGTCTACGTTCTGATTCCGATGATCGCCGTCTACGGTGCAGCCGCCAATGCGCTCTATCCCATCGCCGTGGCGCACGCCAACGACTTTGCGGCGTCCGAGGATTTCGTCAAGGTTTCAGGCGGGTTGCTGTTGCTTTACGGCGTCGGCACCATTATCGGACCGACGCTCGGCGGCGCTGTCATGACCTATTCCGGGCCCTATGCGCTGTTTCTGGTCACAGCCGTCGCCCATATTTTGATTACTGCCTATGCCATTATCAGAAGCCGCAGGCGCGCCGCGCTTTCAACCGACGAGAAAGACAATTTCTCGACGATGATGCCGACGACGCCTTCGCCGCTGGTGACACCGGAGAGTATTGCGCTTGACCCGCGCGCGCCGCAATATCCCGGCGAGGATGGGGACTACGTGGAAAAAGGAGCAGGCATATGAGCCTCTTTGACGACGACCGCCCGCAAAAACCCGCTGCACACCAGATTGGCAGCGATCTCAGCCTCCTCTCCGTGGACGAACTGGACAGCCGGATCGAGCTTCTCCAGGCCGAAATCACCCGACTTGAAGAGGAAAGAAAGCGGAAATCCGCGGGAAGACAGGCGGCGGAGAATCTTTTCCGATCCTGACGCGCAGTGACCAATAAACCCGGCCCGCACGTGCCTAACGGCAGAATCGGTTCAACGTGCGTTCCAAAATAAGAGGTTTTGGGGCAGTCTTTCGTTTACCATTAACCAAAAATTAAGCTTTCTGAGAGATTACTATACATGTCCAGTTCTTCTGGATTTCAGGCATCTTCTCCATTCGGCGAATTGGTCTGATTTTTCTCCCTGTTTTACCTTGAGAGCCGCTTTCGCGGCTCTTTTTTTGCCGCCGCCGGCTTCGGTAAAACTGTGGGTATTAACCCTTCTTTAATAATTGCCTTGCGCATTTCAGGTAAAGATACCATCCTGAAAACACTAAAGGCCGGAACAAAATATCCGGATCGTCGTTGCCTGACAGTGTGGTGCGTGAGCAGGGATTTAAAGAAATGTCGGAACAGGTTTTAAATACCATAAGCTTTGCGGGGCGCGCGGCTGCTTCCAACCAGTTCAAGACCCTCTATACCGAAGGCATGACCCTGGTGGAGGAAACTGCGAGCTATCTCGACGGCGCCGGCCGCGCTGCCTCGAAAGTTCTGCCGCGCATGGCCTCAGTGCTTTATGCCGCGGAATCGATGCGCCTCACGACTCGCCTGATGCAGATGGCCTCCTGGCTGCTGCTCCAGCGCGCCGTCAACAACGGTGAAATGACCCGCGATCAGGTTTTGAGCGAGAAGAATAAGGTTCGCCTCGACAGCTTCAACGTCGACCGCAACGCGCCCGGCTGGAACGACCTGCCGGAGTCCTTCCGCGATCTTATCGAGCGCTCGCTGCGTCTCCAGAACCGCATCGCCCTGCTCGACCGCGAAATCTATCGCCCCTCCGAAGCCGCGAAGGTGCCGGACAATGAGAACAGCGTTCAGGCGCAGCTCAACCTTCTGCGCACGGCTTTCTCGATCAACTGAGAAAACACCACATTGAGTGGACAATTTGAAAGCAGGCTCACCGGCCTGCTTTTTTGTTTCAGCGGTCATGCCGGGTAGATGCCATCGCCAAAACAGCGCAACAAAAAAGCCCGGTAAAACCGGGCTTTTTTAACAATCCGTCCGCAGGGGAATCAGAGGCCGAGGCCGCCGAAACGCTTGTTGAACTTGGAAACGCGACCACCGCGGTCCATAAGCTGCTGGTTGCCGCCCGTCCATGCCGGATGGGACTTGGGGTCGATTTCAAGGTTCATGACGGCGCCTTCCGAACCCCAGGTAGAGCGGGTTTCGTATTCGGTGCCATCGGTCATGACCACCTTGATCGTGTGATAATCGGGATGGATATCAGCCTTCATGACAATCTTCCTGGTTAAGTGACGTGCGGTCCATTTGCCGCAATTGCGTCAACTGAGCCAATTCAATAAATGAAGCCATAGTCCAGATGGGCTATGGCTTCCCAATTCGATGCGGAGCCTATACATGAAGGTCGCCGAGATAACAAGAGCCTGCTATCCCCTTGTGAAAGGAGATGGCTGCCGGGCGGGAATTTTACCGCAGACCGGAAATTCGCCCGCAAAAGGCCGAAAAATGGCGAAGAACGAGGAGCATAGAGGACGTGGCAGACATCGAACAGCATAAAGCGGTGAAACAGAGAAGCCTGAAACCGCTCCTTGGCCTGTTTCCTTATCTCAGGCGTTATCGTGGCTTGATGGCTGCGGCTCTTTTTGCACTTGTTCTGTCTTCCGCCACGACTCTCGCCTTGCCGCTCGCCGTTCGCCGCATCATCGATCACGGTTTTCAGACGCCTGATGGCGGTATGATCAACAGCTACTTCGCCATGCTTTTGGCCATTGCGGTTGTTCTCGCACTCGCCAGCGCGATGCGTTATTATTATGTCATGACGATCGGCGAGAGGGTCGTTGCCGATTTGCGCCGCGATGTGTTCGCCCACCTCACCACGCTGTCACAGCAATTCTTCGATGCCAACCGCTCAGGCGAGCTCACCTCGCGACTGACGGCCGACACGGTGCAGATCCGCTCCGCATTCGGCTCATCTGCGTCGGTGGCGTTGCGCAACATCATCATGTGCTGCGGCGCCGTGGCGATGATGATCTATACCAGCCCCGGTCTTTCCGGACTCGCGCTGCTGGCCATTCCCTTTATCGTTTTTCCCCTGATTGCCTTCGGGCGCTCGGTTCGCGCCCGCTCCCGCACCACACAAGACACATTGGCCAACTCCGCCGCTTATGCTTCCGAGACGATTGCGGCGAGCCGCACCGTACAGTCCTTCAATGCCGAGACGCTGGCGAATGCCCGTTATGGCGCTTCGGTGGAAGCGGCCTATCAGGGCGCACGCGCCGCCATCGGCGCACGCTCCATCCTCACCGCCGTCGCCATCACGCTCGTCTTCGGCAGCGTTGTCGGCATTCTCTGGTATGGGGCACAAAGCGTCCTGTCCGGTAGCATGACCGCGGGAACGCTCGGTCAGTTCGTGCTTTATTCGGTCATCGCGGCCAGCGGCCTTGGCCAGCTCTCGGAAGTCTGGGGAGAACTGGCGCAGGCCGGCGGCGCGGCGGAACGGCTGTCCGAACTGCTGGACGAGCGCTCGCCGGTTCTCGATCCCGTCGCGCCCGTCACTCTGCCCCAGCCACCGCGTGGCGAAGCCGCATTCGAGAATGTCGATTTTGTCTACCCGCTCGCGGCAGGACGGCCGATCGTCTCCGGCCTCTCCTTCAAAGTCAGCGCCGGCGAAACCGTCGCCATCGTCGGACCCTCCGGTGCGGGCAAGAGCACGGTCTTTTCGCTGCTGATGCGCTTTTACGATCCGCAGCAGGGCCGTATCACCATTGACGGCGCTGATATCCGCGACGTCAAGCTCGCCGATCTGCGGGCGCGCCTGTCCATCGTCCCGCAGGATGTGGCGATATTCGCCTCCTCCATCCATGACAATATCGCCTTTGGACGGCCTGACGCGACACGGGAAGAAGTGCGCGCCGCCGCCATCGCCGCGCAGGCCGACAGCTTCATCGAACGCCTTACCGACGGATATGACAGCCAGGTGGGAGAGCGCGGCGTGACGCTTTCCGGCGGGCAGCGCCAGCGCATCGCCATTGCCCGCGCCATCCTGCGCAACGCACCTATCCTGCTTTTGGACGAGGCCACGTCGGCGCTCGACGCGGAAAGCGAGACACTGGTACAGAAGGCTCTCGATGAGCTCATGAGCAGCCGCACCACCATTGTCATCGCCCACCGCCTTGCCACCGTTCTCAAAGCCGACCGCATTCTGGTGATGGATGAAGGCCGCATCATCGAGGAAGGCACGCATCAGAGTCTCATTCACCAGAACGGTCTCTATGCCCGGCTCGCCCGTCTGCAATTCCAGACGGGGCCCGAAGAACTGCGCGCACAGGCCTGAGTTACGTCAGCACGCTGCGCCCCGCAACGCGCCCGGAAAACAGGCATCCTCCAAGGAAAGTGCCTTCAAGCGCTTTATATCCATGCATGCCGCCACCGCCGAAACCAGCCACCTCGCCAGCGGCATAAAGCCCCGGCACCAGCTCACCGCCGGCGTCCAGCACCCTCGCCTCAAGGTCGGTGTGCAGGCCACCCAGGGTCTTGCGCGTCAGCACATGCAGACGCACGGCAATCAAAGGCCCCATGGCAGGATCGAGCAGGCGATGCGGTTTCGCCGTTCGCATCAGCCGGTCACCGAGGTAACGGCGCGCACCGTGGATCGCCGTTACCTGCGTATCCTTGCTAAAGCCGTTTTCAATCTCGCGGTCGCGCGCTTCGATCTGCCGGCGGATGTGGTTGGTGTCCAGACGATCATTTCCGGCGATGGCGTTCATCGCAGGCACCAATTCTTCCAGCGTATCACGAACGGCGAAATCCTCGCCCCGTTCCATGAAAGCCCGCACGGGTCCAGGCGGCTCCTTTCCCAACCTTTTCAGCAACAGGCGCATATTCTTGCCCGTCAGATCAGGATTCTGCTCCGAACCCGAAAGCGCGAACTCCTTCTTGATGATCGCTTTGGTCAGAATGAACCAGCTGTAACCGCTGCCACGTTCACCCAGCATCTTCAGTGTGCCAAGCGTATCAAAGCCAGGCATGGCCGGCGCATGAAGCCGGTCACCATTCGCATCGCACCAGAAGGACGAAGGACCGGACAGAATGCGGATGCCGTGACCTGGCCAGATCGGGTCGTGGTTTTTGACACCCTCGGTGTAATGCCACATGCGGTCACGGTTGATGACCCCGCCACCCGCCGCCTCGGTGATGGCGATCATGCGGCCGTCCACATGCGCCGGCACACCGCAAACCATGTTTTGCGGCGGCTGGCCCAGTCGTTCCACGGGCCACTTTCGCCGCACCAGCTCCTGATTACCGCCGATGCCGCCGGAACTGACAATGACCGCAGCAGCGGAAAGACTGAATTCGCCCTGCTCTTCCCGGCTGCTCTCCTCTCCGCGTTGCACGGGATCGCTTGCAAGAACCGCACCGGAAACGCCGGTCACCCGGCCATCGGCGATATCCAGCCGATCAACCCGGTGGCGGAAGCGGAAGGATAGCCGCCCATCCGCCGCGATAAGCTTTGCCTTTTTAACGAAGGGAGCAAGCACCCCGGGGCCTGTGCCCCAGGTGACATGGAAGCGTGGAACAGAATTGCCATGGCCATCGGCCAAACCGCCGCCACGCTCGGCCCAGCCGACAACGGGAAACCAGCGCATACCCATGCGGTGCAGCCATTCCCGCTTCTCACCGGCAGCAAAATCGAGATAGGCCTCTGCCCAGCGACGCGGCCAGTGATCTTCCGGGCGATCAAAACCGGCCGAACCGAACCAGTCCTGCCTCGCAAGGTCGAGACTGTCTCGCACGCGCATCCGACGTTGTTCTGGGCTATCGATGAAAAACAGGCCGCCAAGCGACCAGAAGGCCTGTCCGCCCAGGTTCCGCTCACCCTCCTGATCAACCACGCAGACGCTGAGACCTCGCTCGGCAGCCTCCGTTGCCGCAACCAGTCCGGCAAGCCCCGCCCCGACAACGATCACATCATAGCGTTCCATCAGCCCCTCCCAGATATGACGGAATTACTTTTACGCGAACGTAAGTTTACTTTCGTCGGAAGGCAACCGCCCAGATGCGGTCCGCGATTTCAGCGCTCGGTCAGCTTGAGTTCGATACGGCGGTTCTGCTGCCGTGCCTCCGGTGAGTCACCTTCTGCAATCGGCTGATATTCTCCAAAGCCGGCAGCGACCAGACGGTTTGCCGGCACGCCCTTGGAGATCAGGAACTTCACAACCGAAGTGGCACGGGCCGAGGAGAGTTCCCAATTGTCGCGGTAGCGGCCGGAGCCAGAGAGCTGGACATTATCCGTATGGCCATCGACGCGCAGGACCCAGTTGATCTCCGCCGGGATTTCCTTTGCGAGATCAAGCAGCGCGGTTGCGAGCTTCGCCATTTCCGCTTGCCCTTCCGGATTGAGTTCATTGCCGCCGGAAGGGAAGAGCACTTCGGATTGGAAGACAAATCGGTCGCCGACGATGCGGATGTTTTCACGATCGGACAGAATTTCGCGCAACCGCCCGAAGAAGTCGGATCGATAGCGGTTCAGTTCCTGCACCCGCTGCGCCAGCGCGACATTGAGGCGGCGGCCGAGATCGGCGATCTTGACCTGAGAAGAGGCATCCTTGGCTTCCGAAGCCTGCAGCGCGGCTTCGACCGAGGCAATCTGCGCCCTCAGCGCCGCAATCTGCTGGTTGAGCAACTCGATCTGCGCGGAGGCGCGGGAATTGGCCTGCCGCTGCTCGTCCAGTTCACCGGTGAGACTGCCGATACGGGCGTTGGCGCTGGCATTGTTGCCCGAGCCGGCGTCGAGCAGTGCCTGCAGCCGCGACCGTTCATTCTCAGACGCGGCAAGAGTGGATTGCAGGCTCGCCAAGGCGTCCTCCACATCCTGCTTGTTGCCCTTTTCCATGGCCAGAAGTTCGGTCAATTCGGCAATCTGGCTG
This sequence comes from Agrobacterium sp. 5Ca39, assembly GCF_055382365.1. Taxonomy (NCBI): domain Bacteria; kingdom Pseudomonadati; phylum Pseudomonadota; class Alphaproteobacteria; order Hyphomicrobiales; family Rhizobiaceae; genus Agrobacterium; species Agrobacterium sp. 5Ca39. The sequence continues at coordinate 1,938,684 of NZ_AP026437.1, forward strand.
TTGAGACGCGTCAGCACCTCGTCCTTGCCGGTAATCTCACGCGACAGCACGAATTGCGCGAGCACGAAGACCGTCAGCAAAAACATGATGGCCATCAGCAGCGTCGACAGCGCATCGACGAAGCCCGGCCAATAATCCACACCCCTGTCGCGGCGGCGGTTGCGCGCAAGCGCCATGGCTATTCGCTCCCGTTATCGTGCCGGGTGCGTCCGGAAGACTTCGTATCGCTGTCAATCCGCGCCGAAAGCCGGTCGAGCGTGCGGCGGAGCGATTTGGATTCCTCCTGTTGCGCCTCGATCCAGTCGCGCAACATCTGCTGTTCGCTGCGCATGTTCTTGACCAGACCCTGAATGCCTTCGGCAAGACTGGTCATGGCCGCGAGCGAACGCTCGGTGCTCACCACGGCCCCTGCGTCGCCCCGGGACTCCCTTGGGGCGTCCGTCGTATCCGTCACCGAGGAAAGCCAGTTTTCAAGCTGGGTGTAGAAACGGTTCTGGGCGCGGCCGGCCTGAAGATCGAGAAAACCGAGAATAAGCGAACCGGAAAGACCGAGCAGTGACGAGGAAAAGGCCGTTCCCATACCCGCCAGCGGCGCGGTGAGACCGGCCTTGAGCGAACCGAGAATATCATTGCTGTCACCGGCGCTTGGGTCGAGAGACTGGATGACGTTGCTGATGGCGCCAATGGTGCCGATAAGACCCCAGAAGGTGCCGAGCAGGCCGAGAAATACCAGCAAGCCGACGAGATAACGCGAAGTATCACGCGTCTCGTCGAGGCGCGTTGCGATGGAATCGAGGATCGTGCGTTGCGTAACGGCAGAAAGGCGGACTTCACCACGCTTGCCGATCAGCGTGCTCATCGGCGCAAGCAGTTTGGGCGCGCGACCGACCTTTTCGACGCTGCCGGCGGCACGAAAGGCGTTGAACCAGCGGACTTCCGAACGCAGGCTCATCGTCTGCGTAAACACCAGAATGATGCCGATGGCGAGCACGCCGAGAATGAAGCCGTTGAGCCCCGGATTGGTCATGAAGGCGGTGTGCGCCTGCCGATAGAGAATCGCTGCCAGAAAGCCGACGAGGATCAGAAACAGAACCATAGTCCAGAGAAACGGTGTGGGGCTGGACAGCTTGTGGCTGTATTCCCGTGTGGTCACCGGTTTCTCGACGCCAAGATCGAGCAGCTCCGAATCCGCCATAACGTTCGCATTCCCTTTGGTCAGCTATCCAGCGGAAGCTATTTGAAAATTGCGACGATTTGAAGCGAAAAGCCGGTCTTTCGTCACAGGCTTTTCACGAAAGAAGGGATGGAGCCGGGTGAGGGAAAACAAAAATGCCCGGCGAACATTCGCCGGGCATCGAAAACTTGTAAAAAACGGCAGGTTTTCTGCTGAAAACCAATCAGCGGCCCGGAATAGGGCGGTTGGCCACCTCAACGAGCGCCTTGTGGATATATTCGTTGCCCGCAGCAACGGAACTGCTGCCGAAGATATCCGTGCCGCCCTTGATGTCGGAGGCGAAACCACCGGCTTCCCGAATCAGCACGAGGCCGGCCGCCATGTCCCACGGCGAAAGATCGGCTTCCCAGTAACCGTCGAGACGGCCAGCGGCAACGTAGGCGAGATCGAGCGACGCCGCACCCATGCGACGGATGCCTGCAGCCTCCCCCATGACGTGACGAAGCTCGACCAGGAACTTGCCGTGGTTGCCGCGGCCGAGATGCGGCACGCCGCAGCCGATGACGCAATCCGTCAGCGCCTTGCGCGCGGCAACGCGGATGCGGCGATCGTTGAGGAACGCGCCGCCGCCACGCTCGGCGGTGTAGAGTTCGTCGGTGGCAGGATTGAAGATCACACCGGCGACGACTTCGCCGTTACGCTCCAGTGCGATGGAAACCGCAAAATGCGGAATGCCGTGCAGGAAGTTGGTCGTGCCATCGAGCGGATCGACGATCCAGCGATGTGCACCATCGGTTCCCTTTTCCTCGCCGCCTTCTTCACCCAGAAAATCATAGGTAGGGCGCGCCTTCATCAGCTCCTCGCGCACGATCTTCTCGGCCTTCAGATCCGCCTGCGAAACGAAGTCGCTCGGTCCCTTGACCGAGACCTGCAGGTTCTGCACTTCACCGAAGTCACGCGACAAAGACTTACCCGCCTTGATGGCGGCCTGAACCATGACATTGAGAAGGGCTGAACGGGCCATCGATGTTTTTTCCTGGAAAGCTTGCGAACCGCCCGGAAGCTCACCGGGCAGGCACGTCATTATTTTCTTGAATTGAAAGTTTGCGGTTCAAGACCACAAAACGCGCGGAAATTCAAGGTAAAAAGCCCATGGGTCAACCGCGGCCAGGGAACGCAACCCTTCCATCAGGTCGGACGGAAACGATTTGCGGCCTCGATCGCCTTCTTCTGCTGCTCGTCATTGATGCCGAGATAGAAGTCCTCGAGAGACGGATCCTTCAATCCTGCGCGGCGGGAAAGCACGTACCATTTGGCTGCCTCAACCGGATCAGGCCGGGTACCGAGTGCCTGAATATAGAGATGCGCAACCTTGTTCTGCGCCACGACATTACCGCGCTGTGCTGCGCCATAGAGCCAGCGGAAGCCTTCGTCGAGATTACGCTCGCCACCAAATCCGTTGACCAGCCAGATACCGAGATCGACCTGTGCAGTGTCATAGCCGGCCTTTGCGGCGCGCATCAACCAGTCGCGAGCCTTTGCCTTTTTCTCGGCAGGCACATCCTTCACGGACCAGTAAATTTGCGATACCGCATATTGCGCATCGGCAATGCCCTGTTCGGCGGATTTTTCATAGAAGGGCAAAGCCATCAGCAGACCCTTGGCGCCCGGATTTTCCGAAACCAATATCTGGCCCCAGTTGAACTGGGCAGAGGCGTTGCCGGCTTCCGCTGCACGACGCATGAAATCATCGGCCTTCGCCTTGTCACGCGTAACGAATTTTCCTTCCATCAGGATAAGGGCAAATTTGAACATGGCGACGGGATCGCCGCCCTGTGCGGCCTGCTGATACCAGAACGCGGCTGTTTTCTCGTCACGTGCAATGCCAAGTCCGCGCGACATCATTTCCGCCACCAGCGTCTGGGCGGGTGCGTCACCGTTCTGCGCGCGGTTCAGCGCCTTATCAAGCGCCTGCACATATTCGCCGCGCTGGAAATGGCCATAGGCCTCATCCACCCGGCCCTTGAATTCCTTCTCAGGCGGCAGTGCCGGCAGATCCGCACCCATGCGCTGATAGACGTTCACGCCGGCTGAGGGCTGCAAGTCCTTCTGCTCTTCAGATTGCACCCTGCCCTGACGGGTCGGCTGAGCCTCATTTTCCAGCTGTCGGGAAAGCGCATTGTTTTCACTCTGCGGCCCGGATTGAGCAAGAGCGACGCCCGCCGGCGCGGCGAAAGCAAACGCCAGCAGTGAAACAGAGAGGCAGAAATGAAGCGAGCGCATGATCATCGCCTGTATCAACCGTCAAACCGTGGCGCTTTTTCGTCAAGCAAAGCGTTGATTTCAGAAACGGCCTGGGCGGCGCCACCGACATTATCGAAAACGCCGCTGCGCATAGCCACGAACTCCACGCCCGTCTCCGCCACGGCAACCACGGACGAGAGGTCCGTGCCGCCCATGACGATGGCGGGGATTTCGATCATCGACGCCCACCACTCACCGAGCGCCAGGTTCTTGGGATGCGCCTCGGGCTTGATGTCGCCTTCGAGCTTCCCGAAAAACACGTAATCCGGATTGGCCTCGCCCTGCTCCAGCGCCTTGTGGCGGTCATCGGCATTTCCGCCGCCGACGATCAGTTTCGGGGTGGATTTTTCCACAGCCTCCGAAAGCGCCTCGGCGTTACCGACCACATGCAGCCCGTCTGCCTTCACCCGGCCGGCAACACGGCTGTCACCGGCAATGAGCGCTGCGGCACCCGACGCCTGCACGAGGGGTACGATCAGTTCGGCGCGTTTCTGGAAAGCGGCGTCATCCAGACCATATTGCGGAATGATGACCGAAGCGACATCGCCTCCCCGCAGCGCGGCTTCCACATCTGCCGCCTGCTTTTGCGCATCGTCCGATTGCGGGACGATCAGGACAAGGCGGCAACGGTCTTCAACAATGCTCATCGTTTCGTCCATTTCAAGCAGACGACGCTTCCGACGCGATCTGCACTCGTTTTCATATGACAAATCCGATAAACCGGACCGGCGAAAGGATCAACCATACATCCATGCTGACCGATTTTCATTTTTATCTCGTCGCCATTCCCGCAGTGGTTCTCGTCGGCCTTTCCAAAGGGGGACTGGGCGGCGCGCTGGCGCTGATGGGCGTGCCACTGATGGCGCTTGCCGTATCGCCCGTGCAGGCGGCGGCGATATTCCTGCCGATCCTGATCGTCATGGATATTGTCGCGCTCTTCGCCTGGCGGCACTACAACCATCGCCAGACGCTCCTTGTCATGCTGCCGGGGGCTATCGCCGGCATTGCGCTCGGCTGGGCAACTTCGAGCATGATCTCCGCAGATGCCATGCGTCTCGTCGTCGCCTCGGTCACGATCCTGTTCGTGTTGCGTTACTTTTATGAGAGTTTCAAAAGCCGCAACGGTCAGGAAATTCCGGCAAAACCGCAAAGGCCGGCCGCGGCCACGCTCTGGTCCAGCCTGTCCGGTTATGCGAGTTTCGTGGCCCATGCGGGTGGACCGCCCTTCCAGATCTACGTTCTGCCGCTGAAACTCGACCCGAAGACCTATACCGGCATGAGCGTGCGCTTCTTCGCGATCATGAATGCGATCAAGCTCATACCCTATTTCGCACTTGGCGCGCTCGACGCCACCAACCTCAAGACATCGGCAAGTCTGCTGCCTGTCGCGATGCTGGCGACGCTGGCCGGTGCAAGAGTGGTGAAATACCTTAAACCATCCGTGTTTTACCCGCTGATGTATGCCATGGCGCTGATTGCGGCACTGAAACTGCTGTGGGACGGACTGCCGTTCTAATACGGCAATAAAAAAGCTCTGGCAGCAGGTTTTCGCCGCCAGAGCTCGAAAGGGTCAGACCGCCGACCCCTCATTCATCGAGGGCCAGCGATCTGCCATAAATCAATGTCTTGTGGAGGCTTTGAGCCTCTGGAGTTCATCCTTCAGGCGCAGTTTACGACGTTTAAGGTCCGCGATCTCTCTATCGTCAGACGACGGGGAAGCAAGAATACTTTCGAGCTCCTCCTCCAGAGCACCGTGTTTCTTTTCGAGCGATGCAATATGAGCCTGAATGGTCATGCGGCACGTCCTTCCTTTTTGAACCTACCTCCAGCTCTCCATCGCTGGAGTTTCAGGTTTGCGACGACAATGTGACACGGATCGATCGGCTTGTCGAAGGCGAAATGAAGGCAATAAGTGGGCAATTTGGTCGCAAGGGATAACTTCCCGTTACCGCGATTTGATGATAGAGGCTCGTGAACGATCACATACGCGCCGGAGGCTATCCGGCTGGCATAAAATGGGGATGACAAGATGCCCGATCAGGACCAGGCGGACATCAGGCTCACGCTGGCGCGGCTGCGCCAGGAGCATGAGGATTATGACGCGGCGATCAATGCGATGATCCAGACCAGCTGCGACGCGCTGCGGATACAACGCATGAAAAAGAAGAAGCTGGCCGTCAAGGACAAGATGACGCAGCTGGAAGATCAGGTCATTCCCGATATCATCGCCTGAGCCCGGAGACATTACGTGACAGCAGAAACGCCCCCCGTCGCCATCATCATGGGCAGCCAGTCCGACTGGGAGACCATGAAGAACGCCGCCGACACGCTGGATGCGCTCGACATCGAATACGAAGCCCGCATCATTTCCGCCCATCGCACCCCCGACCGGCTTTACGATTTCGCCAACGGCGCGAAAGACGAAGGCTTCAAGGTCATTATTGCGGGCGCCGGCGGCGCTGCCCATCTGCCGGGCATGACAGCTGCCATGACGCCGCTTCCGGTCTTCGGCGTTCCGGTCCAATCGAAGACCATGTCCGGTCAGGACAGCCTCTATTCCATCGTGCAGATGCCCGCCGGCATCCCTGTCGGCACGCTCGCGATCGGCAAGGCCGGCGCGATCAATGCGGCCCTTCTCGCGGCCGCGGTGCTGGCGCTTGGCGATGAAGACCTTGCCGATCGTTTGGACGCCTGGCGTGCGCGCCAGTCGGCGGCTGTCGCGGAATACCCCATGGACAGCGCCCAGTGACGACAAACGACATGGCAAAAACAACCAACCTCACCATCGGCATCATCGGTGGCGGGCAACTCGGCCGCATGCTGGCGATGGCCGCGGCGCGTCTCAACCACCGTACCATCGTGCTGGAGCCGCAGGCGGATTGTCCCGCGGCACAGGCCTGCAACGACCAGATCGTGGCAGCATATGATGACGAAAAAGCACTTGCGCAACTCGCAAGCCGCTGTGATGTCGTGACCTACGAGTTCGAGAACGTGCCCGTCGCCGCGGCAGAAAAACTCAGCGCCTCGGTTCCCGTTTATCCGCCGGCACAGGCGCTCAGCGCCTCACAGGATCGCTTGACGGAAAAACGCTTCCTCAACGATTGCGGCATTCCAACCGCCGATTTCCACGCCGTGGATAGCCAGGAAGAGCTGGAAGCCGCGCTGGCCGCCTTTGGCGGCAAAGGTGTGCTGAAAACCCGTCGCATGGGTTATGACGGCAAGGGCCAGCGCCTCTTCCGGGGTGGCGAAGACCTCGCGGGCGCGTTTGCAGCGCTTGGCGGCGTGCCCCTGATTCTTGAAAGCTTCATCGCCTTCGAACGCGAAATTTCGATCATCGCCGCCCGTTTCCGGGACGGGACCGTAACCTGTTACGATCCGGCCGAGAACGTTCATCTGAACGGCATCCTGCACACATCTACCGTGCCGGCCGCACTTTCGGATGCCGCAAGGGGTATTGCCGTGCAATCGGCGGAAAAGCTCCTGGCCGCCCTGGAGTACGTCGGCGTTATCGGCATTGAGTTTTTCGTCCTGCCGGATGGATCGCTGGTCGCCAATGAAATGGCGCCCCGCGTGCACAATACTGGCCATTGGACGGAGGCGGCCTGTGTGATCTCGCAATTCGAACAGCATATCCGCGCCGTATCGGGCCTTAACCCCGGCAACACGGATCGCCATTCCGACTGCATCATGACCAATCTGATCGGCGACGACATCAACGATGTACCGGCATGGCTGTCGAAGAAAGATTGTCTCGTCCACCTCTACGGCAAGACGGAAGCACGGCCGGGCCGCAAGATGGGCCACGTGACGCAGCTTCTGCACACAGGAAAAGCCTAGTCTTTTAAGGCAAAGACGCGGGCAAGTGTTGACAGGCAGGGCTCAAACAGGTATCTGCCTGCCAACCGAAAAGAGCGCGCCCCGTTGCGCGCTTTTGATTGTTTGAATAGCACGGCACAAACCGTGCAAAACTGCGGACCAGTAAAATGAAGATCAAGAATTCGCTTAAAGCGCTTAAGGCCCGTCATCGCGATAACCGCCTGGTTCGCCGCAAGGGCCGCGTCTACATCATCAACAAGCAGAACCCGCGCTTCAAGGCTCGTCAGGGCTGATTGACTGCGACTGCGTTTCGCGATCAGATCGCGGATCACTTTGTTGACAGACCAGAAGTTTGCATTTGATATTGGGCGCAGTCGGGTTAAGCTTTAACCCATGCGCCCAAATCGTTTTTGCACCGCTCTCATTATTGCTCAGGGCTTAATGGTCTCAAGCCTCGCGTTTGCGGGAACGGCTGCTGTTGCCCAAGCGGCAGACGGAAAGCCAGCTGTTACTGTCGAATCGGCGCCATCACCCGCCAAGACAATCGACACGCTTTTCGCTTCGCTGAAAAAGGAACGGAATGCGGTCAAGGCGCGCAGCATCGCCAACCAGATCGCCTCCGAATGGAATGATTCCGGCAGCGCAACGATCAATCTCCTGATGCAATGGGCGGGTGAAGCTGCCGACGAAAAGCGCAACGCCGCCGCTTACGATTTTCTCGACCAGGTTGTTTTGCTCGATCCCGACTATGTCCAGGCGCCCTATCGCCGCGCCATGGTCCATTTCGCCGATGGCGACGCTCGCAAGGCAATGGCGGATATCAACCTGACACTGGAAAAAGAGCCGCGCTATTTCCCGGCCATCGCAAGCCTGGCCAACATCCTCGAAGCCTCCGGCCGCGACGAGCTGGCGCTGAAAGCCTGGGAGCGTTATCTGGCGCTTTATCCTGCAGACAAGGACGCCCGCAAGGAAGCCATCGACCTTTCAGAAAAGCTGGCTGGCACGCGCGGCTGATGTCGAGGGCAGTTTAAACAAAAATCGCCGCAGAAGCGGCGATTTTTCATTGAGGCATTTTCAGCCGATCATTCCATGCCGAGCGCGGCCATATAAGTCTGAAGAATCGTTTCTTCCTCGATGCGCTCGTTGGCATCCTTCTTGCGCAGGCGGATGATGGTGCGGATCGCCTTGGTATCGTACCCACGCCCCTTCGCTTCGCCCATGACATCCTTGATATCACCCTGAATAGCAGCCTTTTCTTCTTCGAGGCGCTCGACGCGCTCGATGAACTGACGCAGTTCGGCGGCGGCGACGGTTTCGGTGGTGCTGGTTTCGTCCATCATATCATCCTTCATTGGCGGCCCGCATGTGGGCCTTGTTCATTCAAACTGGCAAGGCGTTCGCCGGTCGCTGCCAGCAGGCAGCAAAATTCAGGCCTGTGAACTGCCCACTGAAAGGCGTCCCGTCAAGTCGATTCCGTCGGTGAAGACTTATTCCTTGGGCCGGTTCTGCTCGAAAGCGGCTTTCTGGTCGCCACTCGCTTCGCCCTGGTATTTCTCTTTCCAGTCCTCATAGGGCATGCCGTAGACGATTTCCCGGGATTTTTCCTTGCTGAGCGGAACACCCGCTTCCTCGGCCGCTTCACGGTACCAGTTGGAAAGGCAGTTGCGGCAGAAGCCCGCGAGATTCATCAGGTCGATGTTCTGCACATCGTGGCGTTCACGAAGATGTTTGACGAGACGCCGGAATGCGGCCGCCTCAAACTCGATCTGCCCGTTGTCGTTCTCATTTGTCATGGCGAAACTCCAGGCTCAATAGGGGCCGGTGCGGGAAGCGAACTGCTGATATTCATGCAGAACCGGATCGTCATTCATTGCGGCAAAAATGGGAGCGAGCCGGTCTGACCATTCGGCGATCCCCTCCTCGTTGCCGATCAGATCCTGCCTGACCTCCAGAAGTGCGTGCGGTATACCCTTCGCCATACAATGACGATACATGGTATCGCCCTTGAGTGCTCCGTCATAGGGTTCGTTGTCGCCGACGAGAATGTCGCCGGTAGCGCGCAGATGCGCCAGCAGCGGATCGACCGCGCGATGATCCGTATCCCACAGAACCGCCGCATGCCATGGCCTCGGCGTTTCCTTCCAGAACGGTGTATAGGAATGCAGTGACAGGACGAGCGGCGCTTCTTCCGAGGCCTCGGCCACACGGGTCAGCACGCTGTCCACGGCATTGTGATAAGGCCGGTGAAAAGTCTCGATCCGCCTTTGCCATTCCTGGTCGGAAATGGGATGGTTTCCGGGGATGATCGCTCCGTCCGAGATTTTCATGATGAGAGTTGGATCATCCTCACCACGATTCGGATCGATCAGCAGCCGCGAGAAACGCCCGAGCACCGCCGGCACGCCAAGGCGCGCAGCCAGCGAGCGCGTTAGCTCCTCTATACCGATATCAAATGCGATGTGGCGATGAAAAGCGGTTTGCGGAAGACCAAGATTGCCGTAGTGTGCCGGCAGAAGGTTCATGGCGTGGTCTGCCAGCAGAACCATGCCTTTGTCATAATCGCCTTCTATGATTTCATAGGGTATGAAGTCGTTCATCGATGATTTTTCTGGGGCAGCATTGAGGAGAGAAGCTTGATGGCATGGCTTGAGGCCGGGCGCAAGTTACGGCGGAAGAACAGCCATCTACCTTATCGCACTCACGATCCCACGAACAATATAATCGATTAAACTCGCGTTGACTTTCTTGGGCGGCCACGCCAAGAAGTGTGTTCATTATAACCATGGAATCCGGATGGAAGCCGTGACTCAGTCATCTCTCGCTCGTCCCCGCCACATCAGGCACCTCGCCCGTCTTTTTTCCATAGCGGCATTGTTTCTGACCCCTTTCATGATCGCGGCGCCCGCGTATGCGGATTTTCGCGTCTGCAACAGCACGCAGAATCTCGTGGGGGTCGCAATTGGCTATCGGGCACAGGAGGGCTGGGTCAGCGAAGGTTGGTGGCAGGTCCCCGCCTCGACCTGCGCGACGCTGATCGAAGGTGAACTGCAGTCACGTTATTATTATCTCTATGCCGAGGATGCCGCTCATGGCGGCCGCTGGACCGGTGACGTCAACATGTGCGTGGCGGAAAACGAGTTCAAGATCACCGGTGTGGATGATTGTTATGCCCGCAGCTTCCAGAGAATGGGTTTCAAGGAATATGACACGGGCAGACAGGGCAGCTGGATGGTCCAGCTTTCCGATACGCCAGGCACACAGGGAAATCAAAACTGATGAAGCGTAACCGCAAAGTCAAAATTCTTGCAACTCTCGGCCCTGCCTCCTCCGATGAGGCCATGATCGAAAAGCTGCATCTCGCCGGCGCGGATCTTTTCCGGATCAACATGAGCCATGCGAGCCACGACCTGATGCGGACGCTCATTCAGCGCATCCGTTCGGTCGAGAGCCGCAACGGCCGCCCCATCGGCATTCTGGCCGACCTGCAGGGTCCCAAGCTGCGCGTCGGAAAATTTGCGGAAGGCAAGGTCGAGCTCGTACCTGGCCAGACCTTCACCCTTGATAACAACGACGCACCTGGCGACAACACCCGCGTTTTCCTGCCGCACCCCGAAATTCTCGAGGCGGTCAAACCGGGCCATCGCCTGCTGATCGATGACGGCAAGCTGCATCTGCGCGCTGAAAAGAGCGACGGCAAGAGCATCGTCACCACGGTCATTTCCGGCACGCGCATTTCCGACCGCAAGGGTATCAGCCTGCCCGACACTCTGCTCGGCGTCGGCGTTCTCACCGACAAGGACCGCGTCGACCTCGATGCCGTGCTGGAAACCAACGAGGTAGACTGGGTCGCGCTTTCCTTCGTCCAGCGTCCTGAGGACCTGGCTGAAGTGCGCAAGATCGCACGCGGCCGCGTCGGCCTTATGTCCAAGATTGAAAAGCCGCAGGCGGTCGAGCGCATCGAAGAAATCATCGAGCTTTCTGACGCCCTGATGGTTGCCCGTGGCGACCTTGGCGTCGAAATGCCGCTGGAAGCCGTTCCCGGCATTCAGAAGCAGCTGACCCGCGCCTGCCGCCGCGCAGGCAAGCCGGTCGTGGTTGCCACGCAGATGCTCGAATCGATGATAACAGCGCCTGTACCGACCCGCGCTGAAGTGTCCGACGTCGCCACCGCCGTCTTCGAAGGCGCTGACGCGATCATGCTCTCTGCCGAGTCTGCCTCTGGCGATTATCCGGTCGAAGCCGTTTCCACCATGGCCTCCATCGCAAGCACCGTGGAACAGGATCCGCATTATTCCAACATCATCTACGCGCAGCGCGCCCAGCCGGAACCGACAGGCGCCGATGCGATTTCACTGGCCGCCCGCCAGATTGCCGAAACCCTGAAGCTTGCGGCGATCGTCACCTACACATCGTCGGGCACGACAGGTCTGCGCGCGTCGCGTGAGCGGCCGCAGGTTCCGATCATCGCCCTCTCGCCGATCATCCAGACCGCACGCCGACTGTCGGTTGTCTGGGGTCTGCACTGCGTCGTCACCGGCGACGCCAGCGATCTGGACGACATGGTGAACCGCGCTTGTCGCATCGTCGTTTCCGAAGGCTTCGGCAAACCGGGTGACCGTATCATCATCTCCGCCGGCGTTCCGCTCGGCACACCCGGCGCGACCAACATGGTGCGTATTGCCTATATTGGCTCGGACGGCCAGAGCGGCGTCTGACGGACAGATATCAGGAACAAAAAAACCCGCCGTCACCGGCGGGTTTTTTATTGGCCTCTCGGGCCGCATTGGCAATGAAGGCTCAGTGCATCTTGACCGGCGTGCTGAAGCGGCTCGATTCGATGGCGACCGCGCCCGGCTTGAAGCTTGCCGACGTCGCGGAAGCCGACATATCGTGGCTCAGCATGCGGTTGGCGACAACCCGCGGCGCCTTGACCGAGCGCCCGGTCGTGCCCTTGTTCTGATTGAGCGCCCAATCCGAAATCAGGTCCTGTGTCAGACGCCCGCCGCCGACCATAGCCTGGTGGGAAACCGCAGCATCCTGCTTGCTCGGGCGTGCACCCTTGGTCGGCAGGCCGGCAGTGAGACCACTATTGATGGCAGGTTTCAGATCAAAAGCGTCACCGAAGCCGGGCTGTGGTTCTGCCTTGGCCGTTTCAGCAGGTGCGACCGTGACCTTGTGATTGACGGCGGCCGGGAAAGGAGCGGCTGTCGGCGTGACGGCTGACTGAACCTGCGACCGGGCAGCCTGACCGCTCTGTTCCAGAGCTGCGACCACTGTTGGTGAAAGTGTATCCTGCTGCGTCTCGGCGAAGTCGTCTTCACCCTCCGGATCGGCATTCGCGGCCGCCAGCAGGGCTTCCGCAACAGCCGGACGGTTGGCGGGGACCGGGACAGAGGCCAGTTCGCCCGTTGCTGCGGGCGTTGCGCCTTCAGCGGAAGCGGTGAGAACAGAACCCTCGGCATCCCCCTTCATGCCACGCGGCCCGAGAAGCGTCGGCACCGGAACTGAAACCTCGGCGAGATCGGCAAATTGCTGACGCTCGGCAGGCGCGGATGTGGGCGTCGGTGTGGTCGCAGCCTGCAGCGCATCCTGGGCTGCGTTACGCGCCGGCGAATAAAGCGCGGTCGCAAGGCCGGTATTGGCAGGCGGCTGGTTGCCGAATGCGGGACGGGCCGTGGGCAACGGGGCATCGGTCACACCCGGAAGTGCCTGGGCCGAAGCAACGGCGATTGTCGGTTCGGGCTCAGGAGCCGCCTGCTGCGGAGCTGCCGGGCGAGCAACCGCCGGACGTTCGGCGGGCTCGGGCGCTGCGATGCTATCGGGATCTTCATCCTCGTCACCGCCGCCAAACAGGGCCTGCAACAGTGTCTTGCGCTTGCCGCCGCCCGAAGAGGCCGGACCGGCACCGGCACTGGAAGCAACCTGAATGGAAGAGGAACTGACGCGCTTCTTGTAATCGGCAAGCGCCTGCTCATAACCGGGAAGCGGCTTACCATCGGAAGGAAGATGCAGCGTATTGCCATTCGGGAAGATGCGGACGAGTTCCTGGCGGCTCATGCGCGGCCAGGCACGAACGCCGCCGACATCCATATGCACGAAAGGAGATCCCGATGTCGGATAGAAACCGACGCCGCCGATCTGCATCTGCATGCCGATCTCGCGAAGACGGGAAAGTTTCACGCCGGGGATATAAAAGTCCATGGCCTTGCCCAGCATGTGCTGGCTCTTTTCTGCGACACCCTTGGTGCGCGTGCGCAGAAGACCATTGGTTTCAGGCGAGCGGAAAGCCGACACGACGTTGATATAATCAGTGGCACCGCTGCGGCGATAGACTTCCCAGACGAGATCGAAAAGGCGCGGGTCCATGCGTGTCGGCTGGTTGCGACGCCAGTCGCGCAGGAATCGGTTCAGCTCCTGCAGACCCTTCTGGTCATATTTTCCATTGCGCTTGAAGGTGATGACCGCCTTCTCGCGTGTGTGGATATAATACAGCTTGAGACTGCGCGTTTCGGCGGCGGCTTCCGTCGCCGAAACACCAACGAAAGGCATTGCGGCGAGCATCAGGCAGGCAAAGGTGACAGCGCGTGCCGACAGCTTCGTGCATATATCCTTGATCAAGCCGCGCGCCATCTTGCCTGAAAGCGCGTTATTCCGATGCAGATATGGCAATTCGATCCCCGCCTGGAAGACAATTTCTGTCACATTGCCTCAAATGAACGTCAAATACGGTGACACGATGGCAAAATTGCCACACACATACAACCTTCCTCTATATAGTGAATCAGCCACTAACAAGAGGTTTATAGACGGTAAGCGGATATCCTTGCTCAGAAGTTAACGAATTTTGCGATCTGCCCTCGAATAAGTGCCTTGCGCGATCATGCGACGTCTCGAAGCGGATCATCGGGATCGATGCCGTAATCCTTCAGCTTGCGATAAAGTGTCGAGCGGCCGATGCCGAGCTTTCTGGCGACCTGACTCATCTGCCCGCGATAGAAACGCAGGGCGAAACGAATAAGCTCCTCTTCGATCTCCGCCAGCTTGCGGATGTTGCCTGTCTCATCCGTGCTGGAGATCAGGCTTCCTCCCCTGTAAATGGTGGTGGAAACATCCGCCGGTTCATCCGTGACGACATGGTTTTCGACGGCTGGTGCCGGTGGCGAATAGGCTGCGAGCTTCAGTGACGATCCGGATGGCGAGCGGATGACATCCTCCGCGTCATCGCCTGTCGAGAATTCCGGCAGTTGCAGCGCGATCTGCGGAAAATCGGCATCCGACAGTTCCCCGCCCTGCGACAGCACGACGGCGCGGAAGACGGCATTTTCAAGCTGGCGAATATTGCCGGGCCAGTCATAAGCGGTCAGCAGCGCCAGCGCGCTGGCATCCAGGCCGACGGGATTGGGCAGCTTTTGCTCCGCGGAAAAACGTTCGGCAAACACCCGTGCGAGGTGGGGGATATCTTCCTTCCGGCGACGCAAGGCGGGAATGGTAATCGGAAAGACGTTGAGGCGATAATAAAGATCCTCGCGGAAGCGGCCTTCCTTGACCTCCTCGATGAGATTCTTGTTGGTGGCCGAGATCAGCCGCACATTTACTTTCTGCACCCGAGCGGAACCGACGGTTTCTATTTCGCCTTGCTGGACGGCGCGCAGCAGCTTGACCTGCACGTCCAGCGGCAGATCGCCGATCTCGTCCAGGAACAGCGTGCCACCATCCGCTTCCATGAATTTGCCGACGTGCTTTTCCGTCGCGCCGGTGAAGGCGCCCTTCTCGTGACCGAAGAGAATGCTTTCCACGAGATTATGGGGAATAGCGCCGCAATTGACTGTAATAAAGGGCTTGTTCGCCCGGTCGCCGGCGGACTGGATGGCCCGGGCGACCATTTCCTTGCCCACGCCCGACTCACCCTCAAGCACCACGGGAATGCTGGACTGGGCGGCGCGCTGCGCCAGTTCGATCACCCTCAGCATTGCGGGGCTTGCGGAAACGATATCGGTAAAATTCACTGCATTGCTCCGTCCGCGCCTGCCCGTGCGGGCCTTTGCCTCTCTTCTGTCGAGCTTGAGCGCATTGGAGATGGCGGCGCCGATCCTTTCCGGTGAGACCGGCTTGACGACGAAATCGAAGGCGCCGGCGCGCATTGCCTGCACCACCGTGTCGATGCCGCCCTGCCCCGTCTGGACGATGACCGGAACGTCGACGCCCAGTTCACCGACGGCTTTCAGAAAGCCGAGACCATCCATCTCCGGCATCATGAGATCGAGGACGACGACATTTATTTCACCGCTATATTGCTTGAGGAGCTCCAGGCCGGCCTTGCCGTTCTCGGCAAGCAGGGCCAGGTGCCCATAACGTTCCACCGCATTTTTGAGCAGGCGGCGCTGGACGGGATCGTCGTCTATCACAAGAACATGCGCGGTCATTTTTAGCTCCGGTTTCCGGTTTATGGACCTGCGTCATGCGGTCCCTTGTGCCGCACTCTGGCACGGGAGACTTGAACATCCAGTTTTGAGAATTGCTTGCATTTTATCCATTGCCGCGGGAAACAAAGGCCCCATATGCTGCGCAAAGCATAATCAGAAGGACATATCCGATGACCCTCAACCAACCCGTTCCGCAGCCTGTCTTCGCCCTCGCCGAAACAGCCACCCCACTGCTCGGCGACCTGCCCGGCTGGAAGCTTTCGGACCTTTATCCGTCGGGAGATTCGGCCGAATACAGGGGTGACCTGGAGAAAGCGGCGTCGATGGCGGCTGCTTTTGAGCAGAAATGGAAGGGCAAGCTTGAGGCCGCCGCAAAAGCGACAGGCGAAAAGGGCATCGGCGCGGCGCTGAAGGAATATGAAGCGCTGGACGATCTTATCGGCCGCATCGGCTCTTTTGCCGGGCTCACCTATTTTTCCGACACATCCAATCCGGCAAACGGCAAACTCTACGGCGACGCCCAGGCGAAACTGACGGATATTTCCTCCCACCTCCTGTTCTTCACGCTCGAACTCAACCGCATCGACGACGCCACGATGGATGCCTGCATGGTGAATGATGCGGCTGCAGGGCATTACCGCCCCTGGCTTGTGGATTTGCGCAAGGACAAGCCGCACCAGCTCGATGATCAGCTCGAACAGCTTTTCCTTGAAAAATCGATGACCAGCGCGGCGGCGTTCAACCGCCTCTTCGACGAGACGATGGCAGATCTGCGTTTCGACATAGACGGTGCAAGCCTGCCGCTGGAAGTGACGCTCAACATGCTTCAGGAGCCGGAACCGGAAACCCGAAAGAAGGCGGCGGAAGCGCTGAGCGGCACCTTCAAGGCCAATCTGCGGGTCTTCACGCTCATCACCAACACGCTCGCCAAGGACAAGGATATTTCCGACCGCTGGCGCAAATTCGAGGATATTGCCGATAGCCGCCACCTGGCGAACCGCGTCGAGCGCGAGGTTGTCGATGCGCTGGCGGCGGCAGTCAAAAAAGCCTATCCGCGCCTTTCGCATCGCTATTACGCCATGAAGGCGAAGTGGCTGGGCATGGAGCAGATGAATTATTGGGACCGCAACGCGCCCCTTCCCGATACGTCGAACACGATCATTTCGTGGGATGAGGCAAAGGATACCGTACTTTCCGCCTATGGCGACTTCGCGCCGGAAATGGCCGATATTGCCCGCCGCTTCTTCGATGAAGAATGGATCGACGCCCCTGCCCGCCCCGGCAAGGCGCCGGGTGCCTTTGCACATCCCACCGTGCCCTCGGCCCATCCCTATGTGCTGGTCAACTATCTCGGCAAACCACGCGACGTGATGACGCTTGCCCATGAGCTTGGCCACGGCGTGCATCAGGTTCTGGCCGGCGAACAGGGGGCCCTGATGTGCGCGACGCCTCTCACTCTGGCTGAAACGGCCTCGGTGTTCGGGGAAATGCTGACCTTCCGCAAACTGCTCGATGACACGAAGGATGTTCGGGAACGCAAGGCCATGCTCGCCCGCAAGGTCGAGGACATGATCAATACGGTCGTGCGCCAGATTGCTTTTTATGAATTCGAGCGCAAGCTTCACACTGCGCGCAAGCAGGGTGAACTGACCTCCGAGCAGATCGGCGACTTGTGGCTTTCGGTTCAGGCCGAGAGCCTGGGTCCGGCGATCCGGATTTCCGAAGGCTATGAAACCTGGTGGACCTACATCCCCCATTTCATCCACTCGCCCTTCTATGTGTACGCCTATGCCTTTGGCGATTGCCTGGTAAACTCGCTTTATGCGGTTTACCAGAAGGCCGAGTCGGGCTTTCAGGAGAAGTATTTTGAGCTTCTGAGGGCGGGCGGCACCAAGCACCATTCGGAACTCCTGAAGCCCTTCGGCCTTGATGCGACCGATCCCTCCTTCTGGGACAAGGGGCTTTCGATGATCGAGGGGCTGATCGACGAGCTGGAAGCGCTGGATAACAGGCAGGCTTAATCTCATCCACCGGCAGGGCTATCCTGTTCCGGATAAGCTTTGCCGGTTGATAGTGCCGGCACAGGATGCCGGTCATCAATTTCGGGCGACGAGCACAGGCCATGAAACGCAAACCCGCCGATCTGACCTTGAGGGAAACGCTGCGCTGGGAGCCACAGACCGGCTTTCAGCGCATTGACCAGCATATCCGCCGGCTGCTGCGCTCTGCCGACGCGCTCGGTTTCCGTGCCCCGGTCAATGCGGTTCAGGCGCTGGAAAAGGCGGTGGGCGGCGACAAGCCGCTCTGCGTCAGGCTGGTGATGAACTACAAGGGGGAACTGGACATCGAAACCACCGAGTTCGAGCCCCTGCGACAGGATACGGTTTGGCGGGTTCGTATCGCCCGGAACGTCACACTCGATTCCACTGATACCTTCTATCGCCATAAGTCCTCGCGCCGCGAACCCTATGACGCCGCCCGTGCTGAATTTTCAGCCGGAGAGGCCGACGAGGTGCTGCTGCTCAACGAACGCGGCGAATTGTGCGAGGGATCATCGACCAGCATTTTCGTGGAAATGCCAGATGGGCAATTGCTGACGCCACCGCTCGACAGCGGCATTCTGGCGGGCGTGCTGCGCGCCGATCTGATCCGCGAACGCAAGGCGCGTGGCCAGGCGCTGAGGCCGGAAGACATTGCCGGCCGCAGGCTCTTCGTCGGCAATTCGCTGCATGGGCTGGTTGCGGCGGAACTCATCTAAACCGTTACCGCCAGAAGCCGGTCGCGGCCCTTCTCCTTGGCCGCATAAAGGGCCTGATCGGCACGCGTGAAAATATCGTCCGCGCTTTCCGCCGTCCGATAGGCCGTCATGCCGGCCGAGCAGCTGTAGGAGAAATCCGGAAAATCCGCAAGAGGTCGCGAAAGCCGAACTCGCTGCAGCAGCCGCTCGACAATGTCCCGCCCCTCGGCGAGAGACGTTCTCGGCAGGACGAGCATGAATTCTTCACCACCGATCCTGCCGAAACAATCGACCCTGCGGATGACGGAATGGGCGACGCCGACAAAATCGCGCAGCACCGCGTCACCGCACTTATGACCGAAACGATCATTGATCTGCTTGAAAAAATCGATATCGAGCGTGCAAAGGCAAAAAGAGGCCTCCAGCCCCTTTGAGACCTGCTCGACCTGCAACGCCAGCTTGGCGAAGACGAAGCGACGGTTCGCCGTTCCCGTGAGTTCGTCCGTCTGGGAGGCGCGTACGGCCAGATCCCTGTCCTGCCTCAGCGTTCTGTAACCCTGGCGCAATTCGGTGACATCGCTTGCAACGCACAGCATCCAGCCATCCTGCTGCACCGTTTCCGTCATCCAGAACCAGCGGCCGTCATACATGTCCATCTCGAAGGCGCGGTAAGGCAGCTTGCCGCGACGGGACTGCGCCGACAGCAGCCATCCCTCGAAATCATTGTTGCGAATGACGACACCGGTCCGCAGCCGGTGGTTCAGCCGCATGATATCCGCCCAGGTCGGAAAATCATCTTCGGCAAGCCTGAAGCTCTCCCGAAACGACGGATTGGCATGCCGCAACCGATCGTCGGAATCATAGAGGGCGATCAAAACGGGGGTGGCACTCTGAAGCGCTGTTACACGCGCGAAAAGATCACTCAACAGGCAACTCCTGTGATGGAGAAATCCCTCCTCCATCATCCCGTCAAGCCCTCCCCGAGCCTTGGTCGATGGCGAAAAGAAGAGTTCAATTATAAACGCGCCCTCCAAAATGCGAAGAGGCAGAATGAAGGGAAGAGAAGCTGAACTGACCTTGCGGGCAGCACCGTCATATGTCCGTCATCTGCCTGCCCTTTATTGTGGCACGCTTTTGTGATCTAGCTTACTTATTGGCTGAAAAAGGAAAATTGACGAATGACGGACGCAAACCACCCGATTTATGGCGATATCGATGGCCCAATCATCATGATCGGCTTCGGCTCCATCGGGCGCGGCACTCTTCCGTTGATCGAACGTCATTTCAATTTCGACCGGACCCGCCTCGTGGTCATCGATCCGCGCGCAGACATCGCCCCGTTTCTGGCCGAGAAGGGCATCCGTCATATCCAGACACACCTGACAAAGGAGAACTATAAGGAGGTTCTCAAGCCGCTTCTTAAAGGCGTGCGGGGTCAAGGTTTCTGCGTCAACCTTTCCGTGGATGCCGCATCCGTCGATCTCATGCGGATCTGCCGTAAACACGGCATGCTCTACATCGACACCGTCGTCGAGCCATGGCCCGGCTTTTATTTCGATGCCGATGCCGACAATGCCGCGAGAACGAATTATTCGCTGCGCGAGACCATGCTCAAGGAAAAGGCGCGCAGACCCGGCGGCACGACGGCCGTTTCGACCTGCGGCGCCAATCCGGGCATGGTCTCGTGGTTCGTGAAACAGGCACTCGTCAATCTCGCAAAGGATATCGGCGTCGACATCGAGGAGCCGCAGTCCCATGACCGGGAAGGCTGGGCGAAACTGATGGAGCGGCTTGGCGTCAAGGGTGTTCACGTGGCTGAACGCGACACCCAGCGGGCGAAAGAACCCAAGCCCTTCGGCGCTTTCTGGAACACGTGGTCCGTCGAAGGTTTTATCGCGGAAGGTTTTCAGCCGGCCGAGCTCGGCTGGGGAACGCATGAGAACTGGATGCCGAAAAACGCAAAAAAACAGAAGAAGGGCAGCAAGGCAGCGATCTATCTCGATCAGCCGGGCGCCAACACAAGAGTACGCACATGGTGCCCGGGCCTTGGGCCGCAATATGGATTTCTCGTCACGCACAATGAGGCGATTTCGATTTCGGATTATTTCACCGTCCGCAATGATGGTGGCGACGTGACATACCGACCCACCTGTCATTATGCCTACCATCCCTGCAACGACGCGATTCTCTCCCTGCATGAACTCTTCGGCAATGGCGGCATTCCCCAGCCGGTTCAGCATGTGCTGGGCGAAGACGAGCTTGTCGATGGCGCCGACGAGCTGGGCGTCCTGCTTTATGGTCACGAAAAAAACGCCTATTGGTATGGCTCCCGGCTCAGCCTGCAAGAGGCGCGGTCGCTTGCCCCGAACCAGAACGCGACCGGACTGCAGGTCAGTTCGGCGGTGCTGGCCGGCATGGTCTGGGCGCTCGAAAATCCTCAGGTTGGCATCGTCGAAGCCGACGAGATGGACTATCGCCGCTGCCTTGAAGTGCAGCGCCCCTATCTCGGCCCGGTCGAGGGTCATTATACCGACTGGACACCGCTTGATGGTCGTCCCGGCCTGTTCCCCGAAAATCTCGACAAGTCCGATCCCTGGCAGTTCCGCAACATCCTCGTGCGCTGATGGAAGAGTCTCATATTTGCCACGCCGGGACTTTCCTGAACGACCTCAGGAACCGGGGAGAGCGAACAACGTTGCCTTGAAATAAAGAACGCTTCACGGCATGGTCGAAGCAAGAAGCTTTTATCGAATCGCAGGAGAACAGGCTCATGAACTTCAAGACAAGCGCGGCTTTGCTTTCAGCCGCCATCGCGGTGTCTTCATGCGTCGCGCCGGGTCCATCGCAGCAAACCTCGATGGCGCCGTCCCTGTCCCGCGGGCCGGCTGTCGACGGCCGCTGGATCGACCGCAACGGCATCGTGTCGACCTTCCAGAACGGCGCCTTCTCCACCCGGTCAACCGACACCAACACGCTGCTGGCCTCCGGCACCTATGTCACCATTTCGCCGACGCTTTACGAAATCAATATGACGTCGCTGGTGCGCAACACGCAGTCGCGCGTCAACTGCGCCCTCGTCTCCCCGTCACAATTGAACTGCACGACGGACACAAACAGCCAGTTCTCGCTCACGCGTCAGGGCTGATAATATCACCTATTCAATAAGATAAACCCCTCAGACGCACGCCTTTGGCGTGCGTTTTTCTTTATT
The DNA here is from genome assembly GCF_055382365.1 of Agrobacterium sp. 5Ca39. Taxonomy (NCBI): domain Bacteria; kingdom Pseudomonadati; phylum Pseudomonadota; class Alphaproteobacteria; order Hyphomicrobiales; family Rhizobiaceae; genus Agrobacterium; species Agrobacterium sp. 5Ca39. The sequence continues at coordinate 1,960,349 of NZ_AP026437.1, forward strand.
GCCTACCTGTCATAATTTCGCTTGCGGCGACTGCCGCTAAATGGAAACATCCGGTTTTCGAAAGACTGACATGTTTTCGGACTAAAGAATGAGCGCGGTCGGAGAATGATCAACCGGCCAGGGCTTCCGCTTTGAACAGGAGAGAGGGACCATGAAGAAAATTTTGGGACTGGGCATGCTGAGCGTTTCGGCGATAACGCTTTCCGCCGGCGCGGCTCTGGCCGATTACGAGCTCAACATTCTTCACATCAACGATTTTCACTCCCGTATCGAATCGATCAACAAATTCGACTCAACCTGCTCTGCGGAAGAGGAAGGCAAGAATGAATGCTTCGGCGGTGCCGCGCGCCTGCTGACAGCGATCAACCAGACAAGGGATGCCCTGAAGGCCGGGGGGAAAAACGTCCTGCTGCTCAATGCCGGCGACAATTTCCAGGGCTCGCTGTTCTACACCACCTACAAGGGCACGGTGGAAGCGGAAATGCTGAATGCCATGAAGTTCGACGCGATGACCGTCGGCAACCATGAATTCGACGATAGCGAGGACGGGCTCGCCGGCTTCCTCGACAAGGTCCAATTCCCCATCGTGACCGCCAACGTGGTGGCCACCGCCGCCTCTAAAATCGGCGACCGGGTAAAGCCGTCCGTCGTGCTCGAGGTCGGCGGACAGAAAATCGGTATCGTCGGCGCCGTTGCCAACGATACGGCCGAACTGGCAACACCTGGTCCCAACATCACCATTGCCGAAGATGTCGCGAAAATTAGCGAACAGGTACAGAAGCTGAAGCAGGACGGCGTCGATAAGATCATCGCGCTCACCCATGTCGGCTACCCGCGCGATCTGGAATTCATCGCCAAAATTCCCGATGTCGATGTTGTGGTTGGCGGCCATTCGCATACGCTGCTGTCGAACACCGACCAGAAAGCCGAAGGCCCTTATCCGACGCTCGTTGACAATCCCGGCGGCTACAAGGTTCCTGTCGTGCAGGCCGGCCAGTACAGCAAATATCTTGGCGACCTCAAAGTCGTCTTCGACGACAACGGCGTGGCTAAGGAAAGCAAGGGAGACCCGATCCTCGTCGATTCCTCCTTCAAGCCCGATGAAGCCACGCTGAAGCGTATCGATGAACTGAAGGCGCCGATCGAAGCCCTGAAAGCCAAGGTGGTCGGCACTTCTGAGGGCCCGATCGAGGGCGACCGCAAGATTTGCCGCGTGAAGGAATGCTCGATGGGCAATCTGGTGGCCGACGCAACGCTGGCCCGCGTCAAGGATCAGGGCGTCACCATCGCTTTTGCAAATAGCGGCGGCCTGCGTTCCTCCATCGATGGCGGCGATGTCTCCATGGGTGAAGTGTTGACGGTTCTGCCGTTCCAGAACACCGTCGCAACCTTCCAGCTCAAGGGCGAGGATATTCGTGCCGCCCTCGAAAACGGCGTCAGCCAGATCGATGACGGTGCGGGCCGCTTCATGCAGGTTTCCGGCATGAAATATTCCTTCGACCGCTCGAAGCCGGCCGGCAGCCGCGTCGTTTCCGTCGAAGTCAAGGAAGGCGATGCCTTCGTGCCTCTCGATCCCGCCAAGACCTATATCGTTGCGGCCAATAACTACGTGCGGACCGGGGGTGACGGCTTCAAGGTTTTTGCGACCAAAGCCATCAACGCTTATGATTTCGGCCCCAATCTCGAGGAGGCCGTCGCGGCCTATATTACCGCCAACAGCCCCTATAAGCCCTATACGGATGGCCGCATCGCCGAAGTGACGCCCGCAGGTTACGTCGCCCCGGCGAAGCCCGCAGCACCCGCGCCGGCAGCGACGACAGCCGCTCCGGCCGCCACACCGGCACCCGCGCCTGCAGCCCCTGCCACGCCCGCACCGCCCACAACGACGCCTGCTGCAGGCGCCAGCAAATATGTGGTGGAAAAAGGCGATTCGCTCTGGAAAATTGCTGCGGAGAAATATGGCGACGGCGCGCTCTGGCAGAGAATTGCCAAGGCTAACACGCTGAAGCATCCGAACCACATCGAAATCGGCGAGGAGCTGGAACTGCCGGCTCAATAAGCGGGGCTACAGCAGACAGGGCAATATGCCGCAGACACGAAGCCGGCCCTCGAATTTCTGGGCCGGCTTCTTTTTTCTAATTAAAAACAGATACTTACGGTAATGATTTTGCCGCCTGAAGGCATGTGCCTGCCGGAATGGCGGAAATAGCCGGTGGCGGTGGTTTAATCCTGAAGAATTTCGTCTAGAACACGATGAACAAAGTAACGCCACGGGCGTATAGCTCGGGCACGTCCAGCCAAACTTCATTGCTGTTTGCGTTGGGGTCAATAAACAGACGATGGAGCGTTTCCAGCCTTTATCCGAGGCGGAGCGTCCCTCGCACAACCAGTTCGAGTTTCAGGGTATCATTCATGGTGACAGAACTATCCGCACTCCCCGCGAACCATCCCCGTGTCGCATTTGGCAAGGTGGGCGTGCTGCTCGTCAATCTCGGCACGCCCGATGGTACGGATTATTGGCCGATGCGCCGTTATCTGGCGGAGTTCCTGAGCGACAAGCGCGTTATCGAATGGTCGCGCCTCTACTGGTACCCGATCCTTTACGGCATCGTCCTCAACAAGCGCCCGCAGAAGGTTGGCAAGGCCTACGAGGAAATCTGGAACCACGAGCGCAACGAAAGCTACCTGCGCACATATACGCGCAGCCAGGGCGAGTTGATGGCGCAGGCATTGAAGGATTTGCCCAACGTGGTTGTGGACTGGGCAATGCGTTACGGGCAGCCTTCCATCGCCTCGAAGATCGACGCGCTTAAAGAACAGGGCTGCGAAAAAATCCTGCTTTTTCCGCTTTATCCGCAATATGCCGCGTCCACCACGGCGACCGTGAACGACAAGGCGTTTGAACATCTGATGAAACTGCGCTGGCAGCCAGCGATCCGCACCGTGCCGCCCTATCATGACGATCCCGCCTATATCGGGGCGCTCGCCGCCTCCGTCAAAAACCATCTGGCGACGCTGGACTGGGAGCCGGAGATGCTGATCACCTCCTTCCACGGCATTCCGCAATCCTATTTCAAAAAGGGCGACCCCTATTATTGCCATTGCCAGAAAACCGCCCGTCTGCTGCGCGAGGCTCTGGGCTTGACCGAAAAGAACTTCATGATCACGTTCCAGTCCCGTTTCGGACCGGAAGAGTGGCTCCAGCCCTATACCGACAAGACCGTGGAAAAACTCGCCTCGGAAGGCATCAAACGTATAGCCGTGATGAATCCCGGCTTCGTATCGGATTGTCTTGAGACCCTGGAGGAAATTGCCGGTGAAGCCGGAGAAATCTTCCTGCATAATGGCGGCGAGAAATTCACCCACATCCCATGCCTGAATGACAGTGTCGAGGGCATGACCGTTCTCGAAAAGGTTGTGCGGCGGGAGTTGCAAGGCTGGGTGTAATCTTGCCATAACGATACGGGGGTAAAACCCTGATCATGATGTGCTGGAGGGTAAAGTGATGATCGCATTGGGCGGTTTCGACATCGTCGTCTTGGCAGCCGTGGTTCTGGTCATTCTGGTGCTGTTTGCCGGCATCAAGACCGTGCCACAGGGATACCGCTATACGGTGGAACGTTTCGGGCGCTATACGCGCACGCTCGAGCCTGGCCTGAACCTCATCGTACCCTTCTTCGAGCGCATCGGCGCCCGCATGAACGTGATGGAGCAGGTGCTCGACATCGCCACCCAGGAAGTCATCACCCGCGACAATGCCAGCGTTTCCGCCGATGCGGTGGCGTTTTATCAGGTTCTGAACGCGGCGCAGGCTGCCTATCAGATCGCCAATCTGGAAAACGCCATCCAGAACCTTACCATGACCAATATCCGCTCGGTCATGGGTTCGATGGACCTCGATGAATTGCTGTCGAACCGCGACGCCATCAACGACCGCCTTCTGCGCGTGGTGGATGAGGCCGTGGGACCATGGGGCATCAAGGTCACCCGCATTGAAATCAAGGATATCGCGCCGCCGAAGGATCTCGTCGATTCCATGGCGCGGCAGATGAAGGCGGAGCGCGAAAAACGCGCGCAGGTGCTGGAGGCGGAAGGCGCCCGCAATGCCCAGATTTTGCGCGCGGAAGGCGCAAAACAATCCGCTATTCTGGAAGCGGAAGGCCAGCGCGAAGCAGCGTTCCGCGACGCCGAAGCGCGCGAACGTCTCGCCGAGGCCGAAGCCAACGCCACCCGGATGGTGTCGGAAGCCATTGCCGCCGGCAATGTCCATGCCATCAACTATTTCGTTGCTCAGAAATACACCGAAGCACTTGCAGAGATTGGCACGGCCAAAAACGCCAAGATCGTGCTGATGCCGATGGAGGCCTCGGCGCTGATCGGCTCTCTCGGCGGTATCGGCACGATTGCTAAAGAGGTCTTCGGCAACGACGGAGACGCGCCCACTGCTCCCGCCGCCCCCGCATCCTCCCGCTCCGTGCCGCCGACACGGGCTTCGGGCCAGACGATTAACGTCACGGCTCCCGGCAATCCCTTCGGTTCTTCCTCGGAGAAGTGACGATGCTGCAAGGGCTTGCCACGGAACTTGGACCATGGAGCTGGTGGATCGTCGCTTTCGTGCTGCTCGCTGCCGAACTCATCGCCCCCGGCGTCTTTCTGATCTGGATCGGCCTTGCCGCACTGGTCATCGGTGCGCTCTCGCTGCTCCTTTGGCAAACAGCGTTTTGGGCGTGGCAATTGCAGTTAGTGATGTTTGCCGCGCTCTCCGTCGTTTTCGCTCTGCTCGGCCGGAAATACTTCGGCAGAAACCGGGCGACAAGCGACGAGCCCTTCCTCAACCAGCGAGAGGCAAGCCTTGTCGGCCGCACGGCGACGCTTCAGGAACCGATTGTCGAAGGGCGGGGCCGTATCAGGCTGGACGATACCTGGTGGCCGGTCAACGGTGAAGACCTGCCGGCGGGAACCCGGGTGAAGATCGCTTCCGCCCGGGGACGAACGCTGACAGTCGAGCCGTTAGAGCGATAGGTTTTCAGGATCAGCCTTCTCAGGATCGGCGGGCCTCAGGCCACGCCGATTCTCAGCAGATCGTGGAAATGCACCAGCCCTATCGGCCGGTTATCGTCATCAACCACGATCAATGCGCCGATGTGGAATTTTTCGAGCGTTGCCAGCGCACCCGTTGCCAGGACCGATTTTTTGACCGTCTTGGGCGTCCGGGTCATGATATCGTCCACGGTCAATTCGGCAAGATTGCGCGACAGGTTGCGCGCCATGTCCCCCTCGGTGACGATGCCGCACAGACGCCCGTCCTCATCGAGAACGCCGACGCAGCCGAAATGCTTGCGGGAGAGAACACCCACGGCTTCCGGCATGGCCGTTCCCCTGTTCACCAGCGGCACACGATCACCGGTATGCATTATGTCGCTGACCAGCGTGAGACTGGCGCCCAGCTTGCCGCCGGGGTGAAATACCTTGAAATCGCCCGCCGTAAAATTGCGCGCTTCCAGCAGCGCAACAGCAAGGGCATCACCAAGCGCAAGCTGCATCAATGTGGAGGTTGTGGGCGCAAGGCCAAGCGGGCAGGCTTCCTGCTCGTTGGGAACCAGCAATACGATATCGGAAGCCTTCGCCAGCGATGATGTCTCGGAACAGGTCAGCGCGATCAGCGGAATGGAAAAGCGGCGCGAATAATTGATAATGCTGCGCAATTCGGCACTTTCCCCACCCTTGGAGATGGCCAGAACCACGTCGTCGCCGCCGATCATGCCCAGATCGCCGTGATTGGCCTCCGCCGCATGAACAAAAAATGCCGGCGTTCCAGTGGACGCAAAGGTGGCCGCCAGCTTCGCACCTATATGCCCGCTTTTGCCCACACCGGTTATGATGAGACGGCCGTTCGACTGGCCGATTGTTTCGATCGCCTTGCAGAAGGGGACCGAGAGACCGTCTCGCAGAGCCGTCTCGAGGGCGGCAAGGCCCGCCCGCTCCATCGAAATCGTCCGTACGGCGGATTCGATGGCATTGTCTTCGACCAAGTTGACGGCGCGCGTAATCATGGCCGACTGTTACTCTTTCAGCCGGAATAAGTCCACTCCCTGCCGGGAGCCGCCTGCTTTAGTGGCGCAAATCCGGCGGAGAAATTTCCTCCATGGTTCCCAGCCGCTTAAAGGGAATGTTTTCTTCATCGACGAGATATCGGCCAGCGGTCCTCACCCAGGAAACCGAACCGTCGGTGCGGCGCACGGCATATTCCTGACTGTAGAAGCTTGCGTCCTTCAGGGTGTTCAAGGCGGTCTCTATCACCCGATTCCGATGATCCAGATCCACTTTTTCGAGTATCTGGAAAATACTGATGCCCTGCATTGCCTGTCTTAGTGGAATTCCGAGTAGTTCAGCGCACACTTCATCCAAATAGAAGCGGTCATTGGTAATATCCCAACAATAGAAACCGACCTGTTTGATATTCAAAACGGCTTTCATGAAACGACACTGTCACACAAAATAAAATTCAATACGATTTGCCGGGCAATGGAAGGTCAACTTTCGTTAATCATAGGGCGATTCCGTGCCAAATTGAAACGTTTTAATCTTTTCATATTAGGAATATTTTGCATTTGCGAACAGCCCCGCTGCCGCCAGCTCTGACCGGTGCGCGCAGGTAACGGGAGTGGACGGCACTCCAGGACGCCTCCCCGTGACATCAGGAAATTCCCGTGATCTTTATCAACTGTTAACCATAAAAAACCTATTGTTAAAGCGATGTTAAAACTTGCGTCGACTGTTTGGTCCCTGGTTTGTCCATGTCGTTTCGTCGGCCTTTCTGACTGGGGCCTGCGGCAATGTATTGGCGGACTGTCGGTCCGGCATTCGGCCCATTCGCCGGGTGAAAAGGAATGACTGTGAAGGGCACCGCCACACGTCTGCCGACGTCGCGGAAAGCAGCAACCCTGCTGCTCGCCTGCACGCTTTTTTACCACCACGAAGATGCTTCTGCACAGACGGCGACTGCCGCCCCGGCAATGCCGGGCGCCGCTGCCACGGCCGATGGCATTGGCTCCGCCGCTCCCGCGCCGACCCCCGGGACAATGGCGGGTACGGCCCAGGCCACAACGGCACCTGTCCCCACGCCCCAACTCTGGCGTCCCTCAAATAATCCCGGTGACGCGATTTCCGAGCAGCAGGACGAAGCGGGGCAGCCCTATGCCGACGCAGACAACCCCTATGAGCCGACCGTGGACGGGGGCGAAAACCCACGCGTTGTTACCGAACCCGGACAGACTCCGGGAATTCGGCTGGGCACCCTTCTGCTCCGGCCTTCGATCAGTCAGACCATCAACACGGAAAAACAGAGGAATACGGGTGGTCCCTCGCGACGAAACTATCTGACGACGGGCATACGCGGAACGCTCACCAGCGACTGGTCCCGCCATGCTTTGACCGTCACCGGAGACGGCGCGTGGGAGAAAAACTTCGGTGATAAGGATGGAGAAGAACCAAGGGCGCGGATAGAGGCCGATCTGCGTCTTGACCTCGGATCAGAAACAACCGCCAACCTCAAGGCCGGTTACGAATTCAGCCGTGAAGACACGACCGATCCCAATGCTTTGACCGGCGCCGCCGTGCAGGGTGGCGAACACCGTTTCAGCGCCGGAGCATCGATAGAGCGGGATTTCGGCAAGCTGCGAGGCCTGGCCGCGCTTGACCTGTCCCGTACGGTGTATACCGACGCGAAGGGTCTCGATGGCCGGCCGATCAGCCTCAGTGACCGTGATCAGAATGGTGCGAATCTGCGCGGACGCCTCGGCTATGAGCTGTCACCAGCGCTGATCCCCTTCCTCGAACTGAACGCCGGCACAACGAAATATGACAGCCGCCTCGACAATTCCGGTTATGCCCGTTCATCCAATGCCTATGGGGCGAAGATTGGGGCAGAGGTCGATCTCGGCGAAAAGACCCGTGGCGAAGCCGCCATCGGTTATCTGCGCAAACAATATGACGATGATCGCCTTGCGTCGATCGGCGCGTTGACGCTGGACGGCGAACTTAACTGGTCACCCCAGCGCGGCACGAATGTCAATCTTGGCCTGCGCACGACAATAGAGGATTTCGCCGGCGGCCCGCAGGGCGGATGGGTTTCCTATCGCCTGGATGCCGGGCTGACCCACGAATTGCGCAGCAATCTGGTAGCGCGATTGACCGGCCAAATCGTGCACCGCACATTCCCCTCCTCCGACACGGAGGACGCCGTGGAATATACGGCGGGTGCCGGCCTGACCTGGGGTCTCAACCGTTATCTCGATCTGACCGCCGATGTCAGCTACCAGTGGACACCGGTTTATGACAGCAGCGAACTTCGCGTCGGTGCAGGGCTTGTCCTGAAGCGATAAGCGCCAAATAAAAATCCCGGCGCGAAGGCCGGGATTTTGTCATCTATTCTTTGGTCTCTCACTTCAGCCCGTCGATCAGGGCCTTGATCGGCTCTTCGATTGCCGGACGGATATCGCCGCGCTCGAGAGCGAAAGCGACATTGGCCAGAATGAAGCCATCCTTGGCGCCGCAATCGAAGGTCTGACCGCGGAAATGATAGCCTGCAAACTCCTGCGACTTGGCAAGCGTCAGCATGCCGTCTGTCAACTGGATTTCATTACCGGCGCCACGCTCCTGATTTTCGAGAATATCGAAAATCTCGGGCTGAAGAATATAGCGACCGTTAATGTAGAAATTCGAAGGCGCTGTACCCTTTGCAGGCTTTTCAACCATTTCGGTGATCTTGAAACCCTCACCCACGGTCTCGCCCACGCCGACGATACCATATTTATGCGTCTGGTCGGGAGCGCATTCCTGCACGGCGATGACGTTGGCCTGGGTCTGGTCGTAAAGTTCGACCATGCCCTTCAGGCAGCTTTTCTGTGAATGCATGATCATGTCAGGCAAAAGCACGGCGAAGGGCTCGTCGCCGACGATATCACGGGCGCACCAGACCGCATGGCCCAGGCCGAGCGGCACCTGCTGGCGCGTGAAGCTTGCGGTGCCTGCCTTGGGTAGAAGGCCGGCCAGCAGTGTCAGCTCGGCGTTCTTGTTGCGCTCGCGCAGCATCTGTTCAAGTTCAAATTGAATATCAAAATAATCTTCGATCACCGCCTTGCCGCGGCCGGTGACAAATACAAAATGCTCGATACCCGCTTCTGCCGCTTCATCGACGACGTACTGAATAACCGGCTTATCTACGACGGTGAGCATTTCCTTTGGAACTGCCTTGGTTGCGGGCAGAAAGCGCGTGCCGAGACCTGCGACGGGAAATACGGCCTTCCGAATTTTCTTATGTTCTACCACATATTCCTCCTGAGAGATAACACTTGATCACAATCCCCGCACGCTGTTGTTATTTCAAAAACAACAACGTTTTGTAAAGGGTGACGCTACCATCTATTAATGGTAAAGAATTTGTTGACGTTCTTTTGTTATCCATGATGACGCCCGATGCGTTTTCGCAATCGAAATGACATTCGAGAGAACGAAAGACAGACGATGACAAAGATGATCCTTTCAGATGTCCGCAAATTCGGCTGCATGGTGGCTGCTGGCCTGGTAATCTCGCTGGCGCCGGTTTCGGCCCGCGCCGATGCCGGATTCCGTCAGTGGATCAACCAGTTCTATGCAACAGCCGCGAAAGAAGGCATTAGCAAGGCGACCTATCAGAAAGCCTTTGCCGGCGTTAGCGAGCCGGATCCCGACGCTTTGCGCAAGGCCACTTTCCAACCGGAATTCACAACGCAAATCTGGGATTATCTCGACTCCCGCGTCAATCCGTACACGGTGCGGATTGGCCGCGAAATGAAGATGAAACACGCGACGACCCTCAACTGGATCGAGCGCAACTTCAACGTCGACAAGCACATCATTCTCGCCATCTGGTCGATGGAATCGAATTACGGCGCGGTTCTCGAAAAGCCGGAGCGTCTGCACAACATCCCGCAAGCGCTGGCAACGCTCGCCTATTCCGATCCCAAGCGCGCCAAATTCGCGCGCACGCAATTGATTGCCGCGCTCAGGATCCTTCAGGCGGGTGACGTCACCCCCAAACAGCTGACGGGCTCCTGGGCCGGCGCGATGGGCCATACCCAGTTCATCCCGACAAGCTACCTGCTTTACGCGGTAGATGCGGATGGCAATGGCAAACGGGACATCTGGCATTCCGTCCCGGACGCTCTCGCAACTGCCGCCAATCTTCTCGCGAAAAACGGCTGGGAGCCCGGCCGGACATGGGGTTACGAAACCGCCGTTCCGCGTGGCGGCGCGCGGTATGAAGGCCAGACGAAGACCATCGCGGAATGGGCAAAGCTTGGCTTCACCCGCCCCAACGGCAAGAATTTCACCCGTGGTTCCGACCGCGCGATGCTGAAACTGCAGGGTGGGGCAAACGGCCCGGGCTTCCTGATGATGAAGAACTTCTTCACCATCAAGAAATACAACGCCTCCGACAGCTATGCGCTCGCCGTCGGACTGCTCGCGGATGAAATCGCCGGTTACGGCGGCATGCAGCAGAAGTGGCCGCGTCCGGACGGTACGCTGGATATTCGCGAAAAATTCGAACTTCAGACCCGCATGAAGGAACTCGGCTATTATGACGGTGAAGTCGACGGCAACTTCGGCTCCGGTTCCAAGGCCGCCATCAGTGCCATCCAGTCACGCATGGGGATGGACGCGGACGGCCAGCCGTCGCAGCGGTTGCTGAGAGCCCTCCGCAACTGATAATGTGCCGGCGAGTTCGGCGGCAGTTACGAAACGCCGCCGAAATATCCGGAAGGGCCGATGTCATGAGTACGAAACCTGCGGAAAAAACTGGAAGAACCGGCTGGCGTTTCTGCGCTGTCCTTCTTTCCGCTGTTCTTGCCATGCCGCTCGTACCCTCCGAGAGCTTGGCACAGGAACAGCGGCGCACCCTGTTTGAAATGCTGTTCGGCAGGCCGGTGGGCCGCGATGGCGGATCAGGCCGCGAATACCAGCCCCGCAACCGGCGCGATTTCCCATCCGCGCCGCGTGAAAGATCGGTTACCCGCCCGCAACCAGCAAGGAAAGCGCCTTCGGTGGTGCAGATGCGAACCGCTAAGCCGGAGCCTGCCGCCAAGCTTGAAAATGCCAGGCGCGTCCTTGTTATCGGTGATTTCCTCGCCGGCGGAATGGGGGAAGAGCTGGTCAATGCCTTTGCCAGCTCGCCGGCAATTGCGGTCGATGTGCGTGCCAATGGCTCTTCCGGCCTGGTGCGCACCGATTATTACGACTGGTTCAAAAACCTGCCGCAATTCATAAGCGAGACCAACCCCGCCACCATCGTCATCATGATGGGCTCGAACGATCGCCAGCAGATGCAGATCGGCGATATCAAGGAAAAATTCGGCACGGAGGTCTGGCTCAAGGAATATGAGAGGCGGATCGATGAGCTTCTCACCCTCGCCGGCCGCCCGAAAGTGCCGCTATTATGGGTGGGTCTGCCCGCCTTCCAGTCTCCCTCGCTTTCTGCGGATCTCGTTGGGTTCAACCGGCTTTACCGCAGCCATGTGGAAAAATTCGGCGGCGAGTTCGTGGATGTCTGGGACGGTTTTGTCGACGAAGCCGGCAAATTCGTCATCACCGGTTACGACATGAACGGTCAGCAGGCCCGCCTGCGTGAGGCCGACGGTATCGGCATGACGCAGGCCGGAAAGCGCAAGCTTGCCTTTTACGTCGAGAAATTCGTCCGCCGGCACCTCGACGGCGCCGGACCGGACCTTGTGAAACTGGACGGCAGCAATCTGCCGGCACTCACCTCCCTGCCGGCACTTGGCATCGATGCGGGACAGGTGCGCACCCAGCCGATCAGCCTTACCGATCCTGCTCTCGATGGCGGCGACAAACTGCTCGGGGATGTCCCTCTTTCGGCCGCACCAACACGCGTCTCCGTCGTGGAATCCCCGCGTGAAAGGCTGACCAAGCGTGGCGAAATGGCCGATGCGCCGGCAGGCCGCATCGATGACTATCGGATGACGCCCGATACCACACAGGCAAAGCAATAGAAGCTTGCCCGCCGTCTGCCGCCCAGTCGGTCGGCGTAATGTTCAGGCAGTCCCACGATGACAGGATAGCTGCAGCTTTGCAGGAATGCGGAGATCGGTCACAAACCTCCGCCGCTCCACCGATTTCGCACGGCGAATGTATTCGACGGCGACGCGTCGCTTGCCATGAGCGTCAGCGGCACCGTCGTTTTTGACTTCATGTGTACGCTTCACCCTAAGCGTGCCGACAATGCCGAGACGAATTCATGCGCCTGCTGCTTGTTGAAGACGAACGTGAGATGGCAGCGGCCCTGTCTGCCGCGCTCCATCGGTTCGATATTATCGTGGATACGGTCGGAACACTGGATCTCGCTCGACACGCCATCATGGATGGCGTCCACGATCTCGTTGTACTGGACCGGCAACTGCCCGATGGTGACGGCATCGAACTGATAGAAAATCTGCGTCTGCTGCCAGTCACCCCACCCGTCATAGTGTTGACGGCCCAGGGCGGGCTCGTGGATCGGGTGAAGGGCCTGAACCTCGGTGCAGATGACTATATGGCCAAGCCTTTCGCTGTCGAGGAGCTACTTGCCCGCATTCGCGCCCTGATGCGCCGACCCGCCGGAACCGTGGCGATGACGGCAAAACTCGGCAGGCTGGAGTTTTGTTTCGAGACGCGCGAAGTGCGTATCAACGGCGCGTTTCTTCCGCTGACGAGACGGGAGTTGCTGATTCTCGAAGCCCTGCTGCGACGACAGGGCAGAACAGTGCTGCGCTCGCTGCTCGAAGAGGCCGTCTATAACTTTGACGATGAAATCCAGTCCAATGCGCTCGATTCCCACATTTCCCGCTTGCGGCGCAAATTGCAGGCCGCGGACGCCGCCGTGGAGGTGCATGGCATTCGCGGCGTGGGATATCTTTTGAGGGCGACGGGATGAGATTGTCAAAGAGAAAGTCACTGAAGCGGCGATTGACCATTCAACTGCTCCTCTTCCAGATCGGCAGTCTGTTGATCGTCAGCGTCGCATTCTTTGCCTATCTGTTGAGCGACGGCGTCGGCAGCGCTCTTCTTAGCTCGGAGGCGGCGCAGATAACTGCAAACGCTTTGATCCGCGATACGGATGGGAAGCTTACGCTGAAAGAGACGGCCGAATATGCCAAACTCCGGGAAAAAATGCCCGATTTCTGGTTTGTTGCGCTGAGCGACAAGGATGAGCTCATCCAGGGTGGCCCTGTGCCCGAGGCCTACAGCAACATGGAGAAGGAGTTAAACGACATCAAGATTTCGAACATTCGCGAAGCCGGGATGTCCTACTCCTATTTTGCCGTTCTTTACCTTGCTGTCGTTCGCCGTGCATCCGGGCCAGCCGGAGAGTTCGTGATGGTCGGAAAAGGCGATCTTTTCAGCATGACGCTCCCTGTTCTGCTGTTTTCCAACATCATGATTTTCCCGGTCCTCGTCCTCATCTCCATTGCGACCACTATAGCAATTCCCTTGATCATCCGCAGGGAATTTCGGGCACTCTCGACGATTGCCAAAACCGCGGAAGCGATCGATATCGACAGACGCGGATATCGCTTGCCCGACAATGATATTCCACGGGAAGTGCAGCCGCTGGTGCATGCCGTCAATGGTGCACTCAAGCGCCTGGACGATGGCTATGAACGGCACAAGCGCTTCATTCTCGACGCCGCGCACGAATTGCGCACGCCGGTCGCCATTCTACAGACGCGTGTCGAAACTCTGCTGGAAGGGCCCGCACGCAGCCGGATTTTGGCGGATGCCAACCGTATCGGCGTGCTGGCCGAACAATTGCTCGATCTGCAGCGTCTCGGCGGCCAGAAGGCGCCATTGGTGCCGCTCGATCTGGTCAATCTCTGCAGATCGGTTGTTGCCGATATGGCACCGCTTGCCATCTCGCAGGGTTATGAGCTCTCATTTGAACCGGAGGAAGAACCGATCCTTGCACTTGCGGACGACCCTTCCCTGCGGCGAGCCCTGATGAATATCGTGCAAAACGCCATAGAACACGGCGGCAACCGCGGAACCATAACGATGACAGTGGCGGCCAATCGGGTGATAGAGATCGCCGACGAAGGCAACGGCATTCCTGAAAAGGAGCGGGAACTCGTCTTTGATGCCTTTCATCGCCTGCAACCCAGAGACCGGGGCACGGGCCTCGGGCTTAATCTCGTGCAGGAAATCGTGCGGTATCACGGCGGAGATATTAGTATCGGCGATTCCTCCAGCGGTGGGGCCTGCTTCCGGATTACGCTTCCCTATTGCTGAAAAAGAAGCGCTCGTTTTCTGACATCAAAAAAAGGCCTGTTGCGGGTGCGACAGGCCTTTCCATTTTTATCCATTTGCCGGCTTAGCGCGGAAGAACGGTCGCGCCCATCAGCGCTTCATCGATAGCACGCGCCGCCTGACGGCCTTCGCGGATCGCCCAGACCACCAGCGACTGGCCACGGCGCACATCGCCCGCCGCCCAGAGTTTGTCGACAGAGGTCCTGTAATCCGTCTCGTTGGCGACGACATTTGTGGAGCCACGGCGGTCCGTGTTGAGTGTCAGCTTGCCGTCCATTTCCTTCAGAACGCTGTCCGTGAAGGGACCGGAAAAGCCGATGGCGATGAAGGCGAGATCGGCCTTGATGATGAACTCCGTGCCGGCAATGGGCTTGCGTCGGTCATCCACCTGGCAGCACTTCACACCTGTCAGCACACCGTCTTCGCCAACGAATTCGAGGGTCGCCACCTGGAACTCGCGGATTGCGCCTTCGGCCTGCGAAGACGAGGTGCGCATTTTGGTTGCCCAGAAAGGCCAAACCGCCAGCTTGTCTTCCTTTTCCGGCGGCATCGGGCGTATGTCGAGCTGGGTGACTTTAACAGCACCCTGGCGGAACGCCGTGCCAACGCAGTCGGATGCAGTATCACCACCGCCCACAACGACGACATGCTTGCCGCCCGCGAGGATCGGATCGGCCGGCCAGCCAACGCTGTCAATGTTTTCACGACCGACGCGCCGGTTCTGCTGCACTAGATAGGGCATGGCATCATAAACGCCATGCAGATCCGCACCGCCGATGCCGGCCGGGCGCGGGGTTTCCGAGCCGCCGCAATAAAGCACGGCATCGTGGTCGGCGAGGAGCGCCTCCACCGTCACATCGACGCCGACATTGACGCCACAATGGAAGGTAACACCTTCGCCCTTGATCTGCTCGACACGGCGGTCGATGAAGTTCTTTTCCATCTTGAAATCGGGGATGCCGTAACGCAGCAGGCCGCCGGGCTTGGATTCGCGCTCATAGACGTGAACCTCGTGGCCGGCGCGGCCAAGCTGTTGCGCCGCCGCCATGCCCGAGGGACCGGAACCGATGATGGCGACCTTCTTGCCGGTGTGGATCGTCGCCGGCTTCGGTACGATGAAGCCCAGCTCATAGGCCTTGTCGGCAATAGCCTGTTCGACGGTCTTGATCGCGACCGGCGCATCCTCAAGATTCAGCGTGCAGGCCTCCTCGCAAGGGGCGGGGCAGACGCGACCGGTGAATTCCGGGAAGTTGTTGGTGGAATGGAGGTTACGGATCGCCTCCTCCCAGTTGTTATTGTAGACCAGATCGTTCCAGTCGGGGATCTGGTTGTGCACGGGACAGCCTGTCGGGCCGTGGCAATAGGGAATGCCGCAGTCCATGCAGCGCGCCGCCTGCTTCTGCACCTCGGCATCCGACATCGGAATGGTGAATTCGCGGAAGTGGCGGATACGATCCGATGCGGGCTGATACTTGCCCACCTGCCGGTCGATCTCCAGAAAACCTGTAACCTTGCCCACGTTTATGTCCTCACATCAAAGCGGAGCGCCTGTCGGGCCCCAGTACCAGGTGGCGAAACCCAAAGCCGCCCCAGCACGATGAACTCAAATCCGGTCTCGCCGCCCGTCCAAGTGGTCGCCACGAATGGCGACCGCTGTTATCAGCGAGATCAGGTGGTGTAGTGTCCTCACGCGACGGATTACTCCGCCGCCACGCCCATGCGCATGCGCTCCATTTCCTCAAGCGCACGACGGTATTCAACCGGCATGACCTTGCGGAACTTCGGACGGAACTCGCTCCAGCGATCGAGTATATCCTTGGCACGCGACGAGTTCGTGTAATGGAAGTGGTTGGAGATCAGCTGGTAAAGGCGCTCCTCGTCGTGGCGAGTCATGTCTTCGGAAACGTCGACACGTCCCTTGTGCATGAGGTCGCCGCCGTGATGGTGCAGCTTTTCCAGCATGTCGTCTTCTTCCGGAACCGGCTCCAGCTCAACCATGGCCATGTTGCAACGCGTGGCGAAATCGCCCTTCTCGTCGAGAACATAAGCCACGCCGCCGGACATGCCGGCCGCGAAGTTGCGGCCGGTCTCGCCAAGAACGACCACGATGCCGCCGGTCATATATTCGCAGCCGTGGTCGCCGACACCTTCGACAACCGCAACCGCGCCGGAGTTACGCACCGCGAAACGCTCGCCAGCCACGCCACGGAAATAGCACTCGCCGGTTATGGCGCCGTACAGCACGGTGTTGCCGACGATGATCGAGTTTTCCGCGACGATACGGGCGTTTTCCGGCGGGCGCACAATGATGCGGCCACCCGAAAGACCCTTGCCGACATAGTCGTTACCGTCACCCACCAGATCGAAGGTGATGCCTCGAGCGAGGAACGCACCGAAGGACTGGCCCGCCGTGCCGCGCAGCGTCACATGGATCGTGTCATCCTTCAGACCCTTATGGCCCCAGCGCTTGGCGAGCGCGCCGGAGAGCATCGCACCGGCGGAGCGGTCAACGTTTCTGATCGGCACTTCGAAGACCACGGGTTCGCGGTTTTCCAGCGACGGCAGCGACTTTTCGATCAGCTTGCGGTCGAGAATGTCATCGATCGGATGCTTCTGGCGTTCGGTCCAGAACGTCGCTTCCTTGGGTGCCTCGACCTTATGGAAGATGCGGCTGAAATCCAGACCCTTCGCCTTCCAATGCGCCAGCATCTCATCCTTCTCGAGCAGTTCGGAAGCGCCGATGATCTCGTCCAGCCTGGTCACGCCAAGCGAGGCAAGGATTTCGCGCACTTCTTCGGCCACGAAGAAGAAGTAGTTGATGACGTGTTCCGGCGTGCCCTTGAAGCGCTTGCGCAGAACCGGGTCCTGCGTGGCAACGCCGACAGGGCAGGTGTTGAGATGGCACTTGCGCATCATGATGCACCCCGCCGCAATCAGCGGCGCGGTGGCGAAGCCGAATTCATCCGCACCGAGCAGCGCGCCGATGATGACGTCGCGGCCGGTCTTCAGACCGCCATCCACCTGCAGGGCAACGCGCGAGCGGAGACCGTTCAGCACAAGCGTCTGCTGGGTTTCGGCAAGGCCGATTTCCCAGGGCGAACCCGCGTGCTTGAGCGACGTCAGTGGTGACGCGCCCGTGCCGCCATCAAAACCGGCGACGGTGATATGGTCTGCACGCGCCTTGGCGACACCGGCCGCAACCGTTCCGACGCCGACTTCCGACACCAGCTTCACCGACACATCGGCTTCCGGATTGACGTTTTTCAGGTCGTAGATCAGCTGCGCCAGATCTTCGATGGAATAGATATCATGATGCGGCGGCGGCGAGATGAGGCCGACGCCCGGGGTGGAGTGACGGGTCTTTGCAACCGTCGCATCCACCTTGTGGCCGGGCAACTGGCCGCCCTCGCCAGGCTTTGCGCCCTGCGCCACCTTGATCTGCAGCATGTCGGCATTGACAAGGTATTCCGTCGTCACACCGAAGCGACCGGATGCGATCTGCTTGATGGCGGAGCGTTCCGGGTTCGGCTGGCCGTTCAACAGCGGCATGTAGCGGTCGGATTCTTCCCCGCCCTCACCCGTGTTGGACTTGCCGCCGATGCGGTTCATGGCAATCGCGAGCGTCGTATGCGCCTCGCGGCTGATTGAGCCGAAGGACATCGCCCCGGTCGAGAAACGCTTGACGATATCGGCTGCCGGCTCGACCTCATCGATGGAGACTGGCTTGCGACCGAGTGCTTCCGCCGACTTGACCTTGAACAGGCCGCGAATGGTGTTCATGCGCAGCGCCGTTTCGTTCACCATGCCGGCGAATTCGCGGTAGCGATCCTGGCTGTTGCCACGCACGGCGTGTTGCAGCGAGGCGACGGCGTCCGGCGTCCAGGCATGGCTTTCGCCGCGCATGCGATAGGCGTATTCGCCGCCGATATCGAGCGTGTTGGCAAGGATCGGGTCCTTGCCAAAGGCCGCTGTGTGGCGCGCCACGGTTTCTTCGGCGATTTCCGTCAGGCCGACACCTTCGATGGAGGTGGCGGTGCCGAAGAAATATTTCTCGACGAATTCCGAAGACAGACCGATGGCGTCGAAAATCTGCGCGCCGCAATAGGACTGGTAGGTGGAGATGCCCATCTTGGACATGACCTTGAGGATGCCCTTACCCACCGCCTTGATGTAGCGATAAACGACTTCATCGTCAGACACTTCCTTCGGGAAGGCGCCGTGCTTGTGCATGTCGAGCAGGGTATCGAAAGCGAGATAGGGGTTGATCGCCTCCGCACCATAACCGGCCAGAAGGCAGAAATGGTGGATTTCGCGCGGCTCACCGGTTTCGACGACGAGACCGACCGAAGTACGCAGACCCTTGCGGATCAGGTGGTGGTGCACGGCGGCTGTCGCCAGAAGTGCGGGGATCGCGATGCGATCCGGGCCAAGCTGGCGGTCGGACAGAACGATGATGTTGTAACCGCCGCGGACGGCGGATTCGGCTCGCTCGCAGAGGCGGTCGAGCATTTCTGGCATGCCTTCGGCACCGCGCTCCACATCATAGGTGAAGTCGAGCGTCTTGGTGTCGAAACGGTCTTCCGTGTGACCGATGGAACGAATCTTCTCCAGATCGCCATTGGTCAGGATCGGCTGGCGCACTTCCAGACGCTTGGCGCGGGCGGCACCTTCGTGGTCGAGAATATTCGGACGCGGGCCGATGAACGACACGAGGCTCATGACGAGCTCTTCGCGGATCGGATCGATCGGCGGGTTCGTGACCTGCGCGAAATTCTGCTTGAAATAGGTGTAGAGCAGCTTCGACTTGTCGGACATGGCCGAAATCGGCGTATCCGTGCCCATGGAGCCGATGGCTTCCTGGCCCGTCGTCGCCATCGGCGACATCAGGAGCTTGGTGTCTTCGCTGGTGTAACCGAAGGCCTGCTGGCGGTCGAGCAGCGACACGTCGCGGCGCAGCGCGCGTGGTTCGACAGGCTTCAGCTCTTCGAGGATGAGCTGCGTGCGATCAAGCCAGCTGCGATAGGGATGCTTGGCGGCAAGCTCGTGCTTCACTTCCTCGTCGGAAATGATCGCGCCCTTTTCCATGTCGATCAGCAGCATCTTGCCGGGCTGCAGACGCCACTTCTTGACGATGCGCTCTTCCGGCACCGGCAGCGTGCCGGCCTCGGAAGCCATGATGATGCGGTCGTCATCAGTGACGAGGTAACGGGCCGGGCGCAGGCCGTTGCGGTCGAGCGTCGCGCCAATCTGCTTGCCGTCGGTGAAGGCAACGGCGGCGGGACCGTCCCACGGCTCCATCAGGGCTGCGTGATATTCGTAGAATGCCTTGCGTTCGGCAGACATGGACTGGTTACCGGTCCAGGCTTCCGGGATCAGCATCATCACCGCGTGGGCCATGGAATAGCCACCGCGGACGAGGAACTCGAGCGCGTTGTCGAAGCAGGCCGTGTCCGACTGGCCTTCATAGGAAATCGGCCAGAGCTTGGAGATGTCGTCACCGAACAGCGCGGACGAAACCGAAGCCTGACGCGCCGCCATCCAGTTGACATTACCGCGCAGCGTGTTGATTTCGCCGTTATGGGCGACCATGCGATAGGGGTGCGCCAGCTTCCACGACGGGAAGGTGTTGGTGGAGAAACGCTGATGCACGAGCGCGACAGCCGATTCGAAACGCGGGTCCGAAAGGTCCTTGTAATATGCGCCCACCTGATAGGCGAGGAACATGCCCTTATAGACGATGGTCGAGGAAGAAAGGGAAACGGGATAGAAATCCTGCGTTTCCTTGCCGCCGCCTTCGTCATAGATGCGGTTGGAGAGAACCTTGCGGATGAGGAACAGCTTGCGCTCGAAATCGGCATTGCTCGCGGCATCGCGGCCGGCGCCGATGAAGACCTGCACGTGGTGCGGCTCGGTCGCTGCGATATCCGGCGCCTTGGAAAGCGAGGAATTGTCGACCGGGACATCACGGAAGCCAAGGAACTGCTGGCCCTCTTCGCCGATGACGTCGACGATGACCTTCTTGTAGTGCTCGATGCGGGAGGGATCGCGCGGCATGAAGATATGACCGACGGCGTATTCGCCAGCCTTCGGCAATGTCACGCCCTGCGCGGCCATTTCCTCGCGGAAGAAGCGGTCGGGAATCTGCACGAGAATGCCCGCACCATCGCCCATCAGCGGATCTGCGCCGACAGCGCCGCGATGGGTCAGGTTTTCAAGGATGAACAGGCCGTCCTTGACGATCTGGTGCGACTTGACTCCTTTCATATGGGCGACAAAGCCGACGCCGCAGGCATCATGTTCATTGGCGGGATCGTAAAGACCCTGCCTTTCCGGCAAGCCGCCCGCGAAACGCGCTTTCGCAGAAACGGGTGCAGCCGCAGCCGCGGTGGGACAGTCAGTGGTCAGGGTTGCGGCGGCGATGTCCGCCTGCGGCTTGTTCGTCATTTTTGTCCCTCCTGCAAAATTACTTGCATGGTTTCATGCGAAGATCCGGCTCGACCACGAATTTTCGCTTCCCGCAAAATCCGCATTCAATCCGGCTCGATCAAATTTAGGACAGCAAAGCTGTCTCAATTCACGAGGATTTTGGCAGAAACAGGCGAATTTAGCAAGGGTGCGAATCCAATTAGTGAAAGCCCCATTTTGCAGCGAAGTTTCGATACTGACCTATTGCGCGAAACTTTCTTATCGCAAGACCCGCAGAGCCATTGCTTTCATTGCCGGATTTGCCAATCGCAATCTTAGGTCATAGAACTTTGCCGTTCATCGCGCCACGCATTCCCAAACCAGAACCCCAGCCATCGGAAAGCCTTCAGAGATGTTTTTTGCTTCAGACAATTGGGCCGGCGCCCACCCTGCCGTCAACGAACGGCTTTCACGGGAATCCACGCGCTTTGCCTCCGCTTATGGCACCAGCGAACTCGATCTCTCCATCGAAAAGCGCTTCAACGAGATATTCGAGCGCGAAGTTGCGGTGTTTTTCGTCGCCACCGGCACGGCGGCCAATTCGCTTTCGCTGGCCAGCATCGCTCGCGCCGGCGGCCTGACCTTCTGCCATTCGGAAGCCCATGTGATCGAGGACGAATGCGGCGCGCCGGATTTCTTTTCCGGCATGCGCATGGTCGCAGTCGAAGGGCCGAACGGCAAGATGCTGCCCGAAAACCTGATCGAGCGCATTGCCCGCTATCCGCAGGATGCCGTTCACCACGGCCGTGCCGCCGCCATCACCATGACGCAGGCGACCGAAGCCGGCACCGTCTACACACTCGACGAAATTGAAGCCATCTCCAAAATCGCCAAGGAAAACGGCCTGCCTCTGCATATGGACGGCGCGCGTTTTGCCAATGCGCTGGCGGCCCTTGACACCACGCCGGCTGAAATGACCTGGAAACGCGGCGTTGACGTGCTGTCTTTCGGCGGCACGAAAAATGGCTGCTGGTGCGCGGAAGCGATCGTTTTCTTCGATCCTTCGCTCGCTCGGGATTTCTCGTTCCTGCGCAAACGCACAGCGCAACTGTTTTCGAAGTCACGTTTCATTGCAGCGCAGTTTGAAGCCTATCTGCAGGATGATCTTTGGCTCGGTCTCGCCAGCCATGCCAATGCCATGGCTAACCGGCTGCGCGCGGGCTTCGGCTCGCTGAACAGCGCTCGCCTCGCCTGGCCGACCCAGGCCAACGAAGTTTTCGCCATTTTGCCAAAGGCAGCCGCGCAAGCAGCGACGGAAAAAGGCGCGAGGTTCTATGACTGGCTGGAGCCGCGCGACATGCCGGAAAAAGTCGGCAAGGACGAAGTACTGATCCGCATGGTCACCAGCTTTGCGACGACCGAGGCCGATGTAGATGAATTCCTGTCCATCTGCGCTGCCGTCTGAGATATCGGAGGGCGTCGCCTTGCGGCGCCCTCAAACCTCCTGTAATCGGTAACCCACCCCGGTTTCTGTCAGGATGTAACGGGGCTGATCGGGGATTTTTTCGATCTTCTGGCGCAATTGGCGCACATAGACCCGCAAATATTGCACGTCGGTCATTTCATCCCATACGTGCTCCAGCAGGAAGCGGTGCGTCAGCACCTTGCCTGCGTGCTGAACCAGCACCCGCAGAATATCGTATTCCTTCGGGGAGAGCTTCACCTCCCGGTCCTCCACCCTGACGATACGCCGGACAAGATCGACCGAAAGATCGCCGGTCTGAAAGACAGGCCTTTCACCCTGGCTCTGGAGCCGGTGGCGCAGCGCGACACGGATGCGGGCGACGAGTTCGTTCATGCCGAAGGGCTTTGTAATGTAGTCGTCGGCTCCCAGTTCCAGTGCCTTGACGATACCTGCTTCATCGGTTCGGCTGGACAGGATGATGACCGGCAACGCCACCCCCTCGCTGCGCCATTTCGCCAGAAGATCGTGTCCCGACATATCCGGCAGGCCGAGATCGAGAATGACGAGATCAGGCTTGTCCTGCTCGACCAGCTCCATCGCCACCTTCGCATTCATCGCCTCGCTTACCGTATAATCCTGCGTCGACAACCCCACCCGCAAAAGCTTGCGGATCGGCGGTTCATCGTCAACGATCAGAATGTTAACGGCGGAATTGGTCATTCCAGGGTCTCCTTTGGCGGCGTAGTGGGAGCGGGGTCGCCATTTCGGCTCAGGCGGCGCCCTTTTCATGATCTAGCACAGGCGCGTTGGCCGGAACGGGCAAAGTTACCGTGAATTGCGCACCTCCCCGACCCTGCCTGTTCTCCGCACGAATCGAGCCACCCATGGCCTCGATGAAACCCTTGCAGATGGATAGCCCCAGTCCGGTTCCCGCCTGCACCTGATCGGTCTTGCGCACCCGGTAGAAGCTGTCGAACACCCGCTCCGCATCTTCGGGAGGAAAGCCCGGCCCCTCATCGGCCACGGACAGGAAGACGTGCCTTCCCTGCTGCCAGCCACGAAGTTCGATGACCGTGTGTTCGGGAGCATATTTGGCCGCGTTGTCTATGAGGTTGAACAGGACCTGTTCGAATAGCACGGGATCGACCCTAAGCATCGGCAGATCAGGCGGAATATCCAGGACAACCTCATGCCGCACAATGATTTTCGCGGCACGCGAAAGCGCTGTCCCGACCATGTCGCCAAGGAAATGCAGCCCGTAATTCGGCTCCATTGCACCCGATCCGATTCGCGTCATATCGAGAAGATTGGAGATGAAGCGGTTCAGCCGTTCGGATTCCTCAACGATCGTCGAAAGCAGATCGGCGCGCGCATCGGGCGGGATGTCCTCGGCAAAGTCCTTCAGCGTTCCGGCCGAACCCAGAATAGCCGCGAGCGGGGTTTTGAGGTCGTGGGAAATGGAGGTGAGGAGTGCTGTGCGCAGTCGGTCCGTTTCCGCGGCCAGCCTTGCCTTGTCGACATCCGAGGCAAGCTGGATACGTTCGATCGCGAGTGCAGCCTGGTCGGCCAGCGCATCAAACAGGCGCTGTTGTTCAGGTGTCAAAAGCGGCCCGCTTCGGTCATCATCCAACCCGACGACGCCGACGGCACCGCTGCCGGTGCGGAGCGGCAGATAAAGCCGCCGGGCGCCCGGCAATGTGTCTGCGCCGCGACCAGCCGCCTTGTCGTGTTCCCATGCCCATTGCGCGGCCGCGATATCGGCATCCACCAGCGTGTCATCGGGCGGATAACCGGCCTTGACGGCGATGGCGTTATTCTCCGGCAGAAGCAGCACCACCCTCACCTTCAACATCGAAGCCATCTGGTAAGCGGTAGCCCACAACACATCATCCAGCGTGGCCGTTCCGGCAAGCTTTTTGGAAAACAGGTAGAGATCTTCCGTCGTGCGCGCCCTTACCCGCGCCGAGGCCGCCTGCCGTTGCACCGCAACCGTGAGGTTGGAGGCAACAAGCGCCACTCCGAGATAAAAAAGCAACGCCAGAACGCTGTCCGGCGCGCTGACCGTCAGCGTGTATCGTGGTTCCAGAAAGAAAAAATTGAATGCGACGGCGCCAAGCAGCGAGGCATACAACGCAGGTCCAAGTCCTCCGCGAACAGCGGCCGCCAGCACGGCCATGAGAAAAACGAGCGCCAGATTCTGAACGTCGAGCGTCCGGTCAAGCACGATGCCGACAACGATGGCGAGCGCTACGAACAGCGTGCTGTTGAGATAGGAGCCTATCGACCAGCGCGAGCGGGACGGTGCGGCCTTCACGGATTGCGCCGGCTTCTCTTCATTCTTGTCGCCGGAAATGACGTGCACACTGATATCGCCGGCATGGTCGATCAGATCATGCGTCAACGAGCGCTGAAAAATTCGCTGCCACCAGGATTTTCGCGGGCGACCGATGATGATGTGGGTGAAATTGTTTGTATTGGCGTAGGAGATGATCTCCCGCGTCAGGTCAAGCGCCGGCAGGGTTACCGTCTCGCCGCCAAGCTGCTGGGCAAGCCGCATGGTGCCGGCCAGCCGATCCTTCTCCGCCTCCGACAATTGCTGCGACCGCGGCGTGTCGAGATGCAGTGCGGTCCATGGTGCGCGCAGCCGGTCCGCCTGCCTTCGGGCATAACGCACAAGACCGGGGCCGTTGCCGCCATGATCAAGACAGACCAGAACCCTGTCTCCGGCCGCCCAGGGGCCAGAGATGGCATGGGATTGCATGTGATTGAGCAATTGCTCATCCACCCGCTGCGCGGTGCGCCGGAGCGCCAGCTCGCGCAATGCCGTCAGGTTACCACGCGAAAAATAATTCTCGATGGCGCGCCGTGCCGTACGGGGCAGGTAAACCTTGCCATCCTGCAGTCGCTTGATGAGGTCGTCAGGCGTAATATCGATGATTTCGACATCATCGGCCCGGTCGATGATGCTGTCGGGCACGGTTTCACGGACACGGATGCGGGTGATCTGCGCCACCACATCATTCAGGCTTTCGACATGCTGGATGTTCAGCGTTGTGTAGACATCGATGCCCTGCGCGAGGATTTCCTGAACATCCATATAACGCTTGGGGTGGCGGCTGCCTGCAGCATTGGTGTGAGCAAGTTCATCGACCAGAACCAGGGCGGGGCGACGCGCGAGGATCGCGTCGATATCCATCTCCTCCAGCATCTGGCCGCGATAATCGATACGTTTGCGAGGGACGACCTCCAGCCCCTCGACCAATGCCTCGGTCTCCCTGCGGCCATGCGTTTCCACGACGCCGATAATGGTGTCGACGCCATCCGCAAGCTTCGCCCGGCCTGACATCAACATTTCATAGGTCTTGCCGACACCGGGTGCGGCGCCCAAAAAAATCTTCAACCGGCCCCGCGCCTCGCGCCTGGCGTTTTCCAGAAGCGCATCGGGCGACGGCCGGCCGGGCATGTTGCTGATATCGTCAGGCATTTAACCACCAGTGGTCGAGGCTATGGCTTGCGAACAAGCCATAGCCATTTCAATTCATGAGCCGGCTGCGTCAAGAGCCATGTTGAGCGCAAGAACGTTTACAACGGGCTCGCCCATGAAGCCGAGTTCCGGAGCTTCGACGTGACGCTCAACGATGGCGCGCAATGCCGCTTCATCCATGCCCCTCGCTTTGGCGACACGCGGAACCTGGAAATAGGCGGCTTCCGGCGAAACATGCGGATCGAGGCCGCTGCCCGAGGCCGTCACCAGATCGGCCGGCACCGCCGAGGCCGGATTTTCAGCTTTCGCGGCCTCGTAATCCTGTTTCACCCGGTCGATAAGCTTGGCGCTCGTCGGCCCGAGATTGGAGCCGGAGGACGAGGCCGCATTATAGCCATCGCCGGCGGCGGAAGGACGACCATGAAAATAAGTCTCGCCAGTGAAGGCCTGCCCGATCAATTGCGATCCGACCACCGTGCCATTTTTTTCGATCAGGCTGCCATTGGCCTGCGCGGGAAAAAGCGCCTGCGCCAGGCCCGTCATGCCGAGCGGATAGGCAAGGCCGGTGATGGCCGTGGTGGCGAGGATCAGCACCAGTGCGGGACGAAGCTGTCTAAACATTGTCTTTACTCCTCAGGCGAGACCGAGCGCCGTGATGGCGAGGTCGATGGCCTTGATGCCGATAAAGGGAACGATGATGCCGCCGAAGCCATAGATGACCAGATTGCGCGATAGCAGCGCACCTGCACCGATCGGGCGATATTTGACGCCCTTCAGCGAGAGCGGGATCAGCGCGATGATGATAAGCGCGTTGAATATGATGGCCGAGAGGATGGCGCTCTGCGGCGTCGAAAGTCCCATGACATTCAGGACGCCAAGCTGCGGATAGAGCGCCAGGAACATTGCGGGAATGATGGCAAAATATTTGGCGATGTCGTTGGCAATCGAGAAGGTGGTCAGTGCACCGCGCGTCATCAGCAACTGCTTGCCGATTTCGACGATCTCGATGAGCTTGGTCGGATCGCTGTCGAGATCGACCATGTTGCCCGCCTCGCGGGCGGCCACGGTACCGGTGTTCATGGCAACGCCGACATCGGCCTGCGCCAGCGCGGGTGCATCATTGGTGCCGTCACCGCACATGGCGACGAGCTTGCCCTTCGCCTGCTCCTCGCGGATAAGCTCCAGCTTGTTTTCCGGTGTCGCCTGGGCGAGGAAATCATCGACACCCGCTTCCGCAGCAATTGCGGCGGCGGTCATCGGATTGTCGCCAGTGATCATGACAGTGCGGATGCCCATGCGGCGAAGCTCCGCAAAACGCTCGCGAATGCCGCCCTTGACGATATCCTTCAGCTGCACGACGCCGAGAAGCTTGCCATCCCGAACAACGGCGAGCGGCGTGCCCCCGGTCTTGGCAATTTCTTCGGCAATTGTCCTTATGCCGCGCATGGCATCCGTTTCGGTTTTGACGGCAAGCGCCACATTGCCCTGTTGTGAAGCGCCGCCGTCAACATAGGAAAGAACGGCGTCGACCGCCCCCTTGCGAATGGAGGAGCCTTCGAAATCGACACCGCTCATGCGGGTCTGGGCGGTGAAGGGGACGAAATTGGCATGCAGCTTCTGCATGTCACGGGCACGGATGCCATATTTCTCCTTCGCCAGAACCACAATGGAGCGACCTTCAGGTGTTTCGTCAGCAAGGGACGCAAGCTGGGCCGCATCGGCCAGTTCCTGCTCGGAAACGCCGGCGACGGGGCGGAACTCGGTCGCCTGCCGGTTCCCGAGCGTGATCGTGCCGGTCTTATCGAGCAACAGCGTGTCCACGTCGCCAGCAGCCTCGACGGCGCGGCCGGACATGGCAAGCACGTTGAAACGCACCAGCCTGTCCATGCCGGCGATGCCGATGGCCGACAGAAGCGCGCCGATGGTGGTGGGGATAAGCGTGACGAACAGCGCCACCAGCACGATTATCGGGATCGAACCGCCGGCATAGGCCGCGAAACTCGGTATGGTCGCGGTGGCCAGAACGAAAATCAGTGTCATGCCTGCGAGAAGAATGTTGAGCGCAATCTCGTTCGGCGTTTTCTGGCGTTCAGCACCTTCGACCAGAGAAATCATCCGGTCGAGGAAGGTGGAGCCGGCAGCAGCGGTGATGCGGACCCTTATCCAGTCCGACAGCACCTGCGTGCCGCCGGTCACGGCAGAGCGGTCGCCACCGGATTCGCGGATGACCGGGGCGGATTCGCCTGTTATCGCCGCCTCGTTTACCGAAGCAACACCTTCAATAACCTCACCATCGGAAGGGATGATATCGCCTGCCTCTACAAGAACGACATCGTTCACCTTCAGGCTGGTGCCCGCCACCATACTGTATTGGCTACGGTCATCGCCGGTGAGCAGTTTCGCCTGGGTTTCTGTGCGGGTCCGGCGCAGCGAATCCGCCTGCGCCTTGCCGCGCCCTTCGGCGACGGCTTCGGCGAAATTGGCGAACAGCACGGTGAACCAAAGCCAGAGATTGATCTGGAAGGAGAACCCCAGATTGGCGCCGCCCGTGATGAGATCGCGGATGAACAGCACCGTGGTCAGCACTGACACCGTCGCAACAACGAACATGACCGGATTGCGCGCAAGCGTGCGCGGGTTGAGCTTTTTGAATGCGGCGGCGATGGCCGGCACGAGAATGCGAGAATCGAGGATGCTCACTTGTTTGGACTGGCTCATGAAGAGGCTCCAGCGTTTGAACAGGGCGACCGATGAGGGTCGATCAGCCCGTGATAAATTCGAGAGCGACAACGGCGGCGAACAGAGCCGCCATCATCGCGAGAATGAGATTGGAGGCGCACCAGCCGCCGGGCGTGGCGCTGCCTCTGACGGGAGCGCCGTTGCGGGCGGGAACGATGCGGCGACGTGCGGATTTGCCTTCGTTCATGACATCACCTCAAAAAAGCTGACCTGCCGCCATGACAAGATGTTCGGCAACCGGGCCGAGCGCCAGCGCAGGCAGGAAGGTAAGGCCGCCGACGATCAGGATCGTGCCGACCAGCAGGCCAACGAAAAGCGGGCCATCCGTCGGGAAGGTGCCTGCAGAGGCCGGAACGGTCTTCTTGGTGACCAGCGAACCCGCAATGGCGAGTGCGGGAATGATGACCAGAAAGCGGCCCATCAACATGCCGAGACCAAGCGTGATGTTGTACCAGGTCGTGTTCCCGGTCAGGCCGCCGAAGGCCGAGCCGTTATTGGCGGCCGCCGAGGTGTAGGCATAGAGGATTTCGGAAAAGCCGTGCGGGCCCGCGGTCCCAATCGATGCCACAGCCGAGGGCAGGATGGTGGCAGTGGCGGTGAAGACCAGCATGGCGAGCGGCAGGCAGAGAATGGCCAGAACCGCCATCTTCATTTCCTTCGCCTCGATCTTCTTGCCGAGATATTCCGGCGTGCGCCCGACCATCAGCCCTGCCACGAAGATGGCGATGACGATGAAGAGCAGAATGCCGTAAAAGCCCGCACCGACCCCGCCGACGATCACCTCGCCCAGCTGCATGTTGATGAGCGGGATGAGACCACCCAAGGCCGTGAAGCTGCCGTGCATGGCATTGACCGCGCCGCAGGACGCAGCCGTGGTGATGACCGCGAAGAGCGACGAGAGCGCCAATCCGAAACGGACTTCCTTGCCTTCCATATTACCGCCTGCAAGACCGAAGCTGTGCATCAGCGGGTTTCCGGCTGCTTCCGCCCAGTAGGTGACGGCAACGCCGGCGATGAACAGCACGCCCATGGCCGCAAGGATAGCCCAGCCCTGGCGCTGGTTGCCGACCATGCGACCGAAGACATTGGTGAAAGCTGCGCCGATGGCGAAGATCGATACCATCTGGATCATGTTGGAAATGGCATCGGGGTTTTCGAAGGGATGCGCCGAATTGGCGTTGAAGAAGCCGCCGCCATTGGTGCCCAGCATCTTGATCGCGAGCTGCGATGCGACGGGGCCGACGGCAATCGTCTGCTGCGCGCCTTCCAGCGTCTGCGCGTTCACATAGGCGCCGAGCGTCTGCGGCACGCCGAGCCAGACGTAGACGAGCGTCAGCACGATGCAGAGGGGTAATAGCACGTAGAGCGTGGAGCGGACCATATCCACCCAAAAGTTGCCGATCGCCTTGCCGGAAGCGCGCGAGAATGCGCGGATCAGGCCGATGGCGATTGCCATGCCGGTTGCGGCGGAAACGAAGTTCTGCACGGTGAGACCGGCCATCTGGGTCAGATAGGAAAGCGTGCTTTCGCCGCCATAATTCTGCCAGTTGGTGTTGGTGACGAAGCTGACGGCCGTATTGAAGGACAATTCTGGTCCGACGGCCGCCATTCCCTGCGGATTATAGGGTAGCAAGGCCTGAAAGCGCATCAGGGCATAGAGCAGGGCGAAACCGAGAAGATTGAAGAGAAGCATGGAGACCGCATAGGTCGTCCAGTGCTGCTCCTCACGCTCACTTGTCCCGGCAAGGGCGTAAAGTCCGCGCTCGACCGGCACAAGAACCGGCGACAGCAGCGTGCGCTCGCCATTGAAGACACGCGCCATATAGAAGCCAAGCGGCTTCACCAGCGCAAAAATGATCCCGCAGAAAAGCAGGATCTGGAACCATCCATTGAGGGTCATGGTATCAAACTTTCAACAGCCGCCGCTTCCCGATCAGAAACGTTCGGGGCGAATGAGAGCATAGGTGAGATAGGCAGCGATAAAGACCGTGACGGCGCCGCTCAGGATATAATCAAACGTCATCGCAGCCTCCGTCTAAAGCCGGTCACAGGCGCGCGTGTAGGCAAAGCAGAGGGCGAAGAACACCGTGGCTGCGCCGATCAGAACAATATCCATCATTGATGGGACTCCTTTTTAATCGAGGAGCCGGACAGGAAGAAAAGCGCCGTCATGTGGGACGTCGCTTTTCATTCTTTCTGGCTGGGAAGAAACACCATCCCTTCCCGCACAGAAGAATGCACCCGAACCGCATAAAGGTTCGAGACGGCCACAGGGGCAATAAAATAGGAATCCTATAGGAATTTCGATGCCCGCTGACCGGACATCGCTTCCGCCAATCAAGTCAGCTGTTGTCACCGAAAGCGGAAACGATGGTTTCCGCCGGACTTTTGTCCGCCAGCAGCGCGGCCAGCAAAATGCGCGCCTGGCCCGGACGAAGTGTGGCTGAATGCACGGCGCCCGCTGCGACGAGATCATGTCCACCGCCGCCGCCGCCGTAACTCGCCACGAGCCGCCCTTCCGGCACGCGGCTGGAGACGACGACCGGAACGCCGCGTTCGGCGCAGCGCTTCACGGCTTCGGCGATACGCGGATTGGCATTCCCGGAACCAAGTCCAGCAAGAACGATGCCTTTCGCGCCCGCCTGAAGGCTTGCATCGATATGGGTGGCATCACAGCCAGGATGAATGGCAACGATATCGACGCGTTGATCGGCCACCGGGGCGGCAAGCAACGGTGTTCGGGCGGCAGCCAGTGGCCGGGTCGAGCGGAATGCGTCTGCCTCGTCCGCGCTCAGCTTGTAGAGCCCCCAGGCCGAGAGACAGCGACCGCCGAAGGAGAGAAGCACACCCTTAGCAGCATTCGCCTGATCGAGCGCTGTTTCTATGGCTCGAGCCAGATTTGCCGGTCCGTCTGCGTCCTTATGGTCTGCCGTAAACTGTGCGCCGGTGAAGACCACCGGCTTCGTGATGGCGTGCTGCAAATGGACGAGTAGCGAGGATTCCTCCATTGCATCGGTTCCGTGCAGAACCACGATACCCGCCACTTCGGGATCGTCGAGTTCGATACGAACGGCATCGCTGATGCTCTGCATGTCGGCAAGCGTCAGGCTGGACGAATCCTTCGCCATGAGGTCCACCGGCTTCAGCCGGGCGCCGATTTCCGGTACCAGCGCAAGCAGATCTTCACCGGAAAGGCTGGGCGTGCTGGCACCATCGGCACCGCGCCGACTGGCGATGGTGCCGCCGGTGGCGATGACCGCCACCAGAGGTATCGCGCCCTGCCCGCTCAATGCGATGCTCCCGCGCGTTCAGCCGCAAGGCGATAGATGCGGTCACGCAGCAGATACCAGCCGATGACGAGCGCCGGGATGATAATCAGCAGCGAAGCGATGGTCCAGGAGCCGACGGGATAGTCGAAGGCCATCAGCACCAGCACGCCGAACAGAAAGACGAGCGTGAGGATGCCGGTATAGGGCGCGCCGAACATGCGGAAATCCGGACGCACCAGTTCACCGCGCTGCGAAAGCTGCCAGAGTTTGAGCTGGCAGAGCACGATGACGGCCCAGGCGCAGATGATGCCAAGCGCTGACAGGTTGAGCGCGATTTCGAACGCGGCTGCGGGGACAACGGCGTTGAGTGCGACGCCGAACACGGTAACGACGGCAGTAACCGCGATGCCACCATAAGGCACGCCATTCTTGTTCATCTTCGCCAGCGCTGCCGGGGCCGAGCCGGAGACAGCCATGGAGTGAAGGATGCGGCCGGTGGAATAGAGCCCGGCATTGAGCGAGGACAGGACGGCGGTCAGAACAACAAGGTTCATAATGACATCGGCACCCTGCACGCCGATGGAGCCGAAGAAGGTAACGAAAGGGCTCTCACCGGCCTTGTAGGCCGTGTAGGGCAGGAGCAGCGTGA
Source organism: Agrobacterium sp. 5Ca39 (assembly GCF_055382365.1). Classification (NCBI taxonomy): domain Bacteria; kingdom Pseudomonadati; phylum Pseudomonadota; class Alphaproteobacteria; order Hyphomicrobiales; family Rhizobiaceae; genus Agrobacterium; species Agrobacterium sp. 5Ca39. The sequence continues at coordinate 1,992,700 of NZ_AP026437.1, forward strand.
ACAACAGCACCGAGCCGACGTAAAACACGACGAGACGCAGGACGACGGCGCGGATGGCGCGCGGCATGACTTTGCGCGGGTCCTCGGTTTCGCCTGCTGCCGTACCGATCAACTCGATCGAGGCATAGGCGAATACCACGCCCTGGATGATGACGAAGGCTGGAAGAATGCCATTCGGGAAGAAGCCGCCATTGTCAGTAATGAGGCTGAAGCCGGTAACGTGGCCTTCGATGGGCGTACCGAAAACGACGAAATAAACGCCGACGACGAGGAAGATCGCGAGCGCCAGCACCTTGATCAGGCTGAACCAGAACTCCAGTTCCCCGAACACCTTCACCGACAGCATGTTCATCGCCAGTACGACCACCAGCGCCGTCATCGCGAATACCCACTGATCGATGCCCGCAAGCCACGGTACGTATTGCTTGAAGAAATTCATATAAAGCGCAACGGCGGTGACATCGGCCACCGAGGTCATCGCCCAGTTGAGCCAATACATCCAGCCGGCCGCAAAGGCCATCTTCTCACCGTAGAACTCGCGGGCATAGGACACGAAAGAACCGGAGCTGGGGCGATGCATGATCAACTCGCCGAGCGCACGCAGCACGAGAAACGCGAAGAAGCCGCAGAGTGCATAAACGAAAACCAGAGCCGGACCGGCCTGTGCGAGACGCCCGCCGGCACCCAGAAAGAGACCCGTGCCGATGGCGCCGCCGATGGCAATCATCTGAATCTGGCGCGGCTTAAGGGCTTTATGGTAACCGAGATCCTCTTCGGCGAAGACCTCACGTTCGGCGGGTGCTGTTTTTCCAGAATGCATGGATTTATCCTCCCGATAAAACGCTTGTAGTCGGCAATTAGCCGGAAATCAAAGTGGAACTGGCGTCGTCCCCAAGGCTGGAAATATGGCCAGCGAATGCGCTCATGCTGTAAAGCTGCATGACAGATTTTTGCCGTCATAAGTCGAGACAATGGCTTTCGTCAAGAGCTGTTCGCCAATATTGACCTTCCTCCCCCGCAGGCATATGGTCATTAAATCTGTAAGACAGCCTTACAGATTTTGCAACGCTTCAAGCCAGTGGAGGAAGAAGTGAGCGTGACGCGCAGTGAGCATGATTTGCTCGGGTCGAAGGAAATTCCGGCGAATGTTTATTGGGGCGTGCACACCGCGCGCGCGGTGGAAAACTTCAAGATCACCGGGGTGACCATTGGCCATAACCCTTACCTGTTAAGGGGTTTGGCCTATGTGAAAGAGGCGGCCGCACGTGCAAATCACGAACTTGGCCTGCTCGACAGGGATCGGATGGAGGCGATTGCGGAAGCCTGCCGCGAAATCCGCGCCGGCGCTCTTCATGAGCAATTCGTTGTGGATGAAATCCAGGGCGGAGCCGGCACATCCACCAACATGAACGCCAATGAGGTCATCGCCAACCGCGCGCTGGAACTGCTTGGGCACGAAAAGGGCGAGTATGCCCGGCTTCACCCGAACGATCACGTCAATCTCAGCCAGTCGACCAACGATGCTTATCCAACCGCGGTGAACGTTGGCCTGATCGAGGCGATTGACGACCTGGCAGCCTCGATGGGCGTTCTGAAGGACGCCTTCGACCGCAAGTCGCAGGAATTCGCCGGGTTCATCAAGATCGGGCGCACTCAGTTGCAGGATGCGGTACCGATGACGCTCGGCCAGGAGTTCCGCACGTTCGTGGTGATGCTGGGCGAAGACCAGGCGCGTCTGATCGAATCCGCCGCTCTGCTGCATGAGATCAATCTGGGCGCCACCGCCATCGGCACCGGGCTCAACGCACCGCGCGGTTATGCCGAGCTTGCCTGCCGGCATTTGGCGGAACTGACCGGCCGGCCGCTGGTGACGGCCGCAGACCTTATCGAAGCCACACAGGACCCCGGCGCCTTCGTGCACCTATCCGGCGTGCTGAAACGCGTTGCCGTAAAGCTGTCGAAGACTTGCAACGACCTTCGCCTGCTCTCGTCAGGCCCGCGCGCCGGGATTGGCGAAATTACCCTTCCCTCCGTTCAGGCGGGCTCCAGCATCATGCCGGGCAAGATCAATCCGGTCATTCCCGAAGTGGTCAACCAGGTGGCCTATGCGGTGATCGGCAACGACATCACCATCACCATGGCCGCCGAAGCCGGGCAGCTGCAGTTGAACGCCTTCGAGCCGATCATCGTGCGTGCGCTCTCCCAGAGCATCAGCCAGCTAAGCGCCGCCTGCCGCACACTGGCAGAGCGATGCGTGGACGGCATCGTCGCCAATCCGGCCATCATGGCGCAGCGCGTGGAAGAATCAATCGGTCTCGCCACGGCGCTTAACCCGCTGATCGGTTATTATGCGGCGACGGAAGTCGCCAAGGAAGCGCTTACCAGCGGCCGTACCGTGCCGCAGGTGGTTCTTGAACGTGGTTACATGACAGAGGCCGAACTGCAGCAAGCGCTTAGTCCACGGCACCTTGCCAATCTGCCAGCGGTCACGGCTGGCGAAGCCGATCTTCGCCAATGATCGTCGTCACTACCTGCTTCACCTGCCCGAGGTGAAGCTCCATCGCCTCACGCGCCTCAGGCGCTGAACCGCGCCGGATCGCCTCGACGATCCGGCGATGCTCGAAATTGGAAGCGACGCGGCGACCGGCCATAAGGTTAACCATCTCTGATTGCTGGGCGACGGCCTCGCGGGCGTCCGCCACCACCTTGGCAAAGAGGCGGTTGGCGGAGGCCTCCGCGATGGCGCAATGAAACTGGCCGTCCAGCAATACCCAGGGATGCGGCCTTTCCTCGGTTTCCATGCGATTACAGAGATCGAGCAAAACCTGCAGTTGGGCGTCCGTGCGACGCAAGGCGGCCCACCCTGCAGCCGGCACTTCGATGAAGGGGCGGGCCTCGATCAGGTCGCGTGCGGAATAGGCACCGTAATTCAGTTCCGATGGCGGCGTCGGGGTCATCACATACGTGCCGCTGCCTGTGCGCGTCTGTGTCAGGCCGAGCGTCTGGAGAGACCGCAGGGCCTCGCGAATAATCGGCCGGCTGACGCCGTAACGCGTTGCGAGATGTGCTTCCGAAGGGAGCCGGGTACCGACCGCAAGCTGGCCTGTCGTGATGGCGGAACGGATATCATCGAACACCGCTTCCGCGGCATTCTTGCGATTGATCGGCTGTCCATCCGCAAGCCAATCCGACAAACCGCCCATCTTTAAATCCTCCGCACTCTCAATATGTCCGCGATATCGACGCAACCGCCCAAATACAAAAGGACGGCTGCCGCTCTCGCGGCTAAGCCGACCTTCCTAACATCATCCTGCACGCGGGAACAACGACGGTGGATATTTTTATTGGAGCGAGGAGGCAGTGCAGCCACCACCTCGCCCGGCATCCGATATCACGCCTGGATTTCTGCGCCCTCCGGCTTCTCATCCTCGCGCGGAATACGAAACCAGGCAACGTAGAGCGCCGGCAGAAAAAGCAGGGTAAGCGCCGTGCCGACCACAATGCCACCCATCATCGCATAGGCCATCGGCCCCCAGAAGATTTCCCGGGATATGGGGATGAGGGCAAGCGTTGCCGCCGCCGCCGTCAGCATGATCGGCCGCATGCGGTGTTCGGTCGCCTCAATGACGGCACGCCAGGCCGAGACACCTTCGCTTCGCAGATGCTCGATCTGCACGACGAGGATGACCGAGTTCCGGATAAGGATGCCGATCAGCGCCAGCACGCCGAGAATGGCAACGAAGCCCATTGGCGCATTGGAGAAGAGCAGTGCCACCACCACGCCGATCAGGGCCGTGGGTGCCACGGCGAAGACCAGGAACAACCGGCTGAAGCTTTGCAGCTGAACCATCAGGATCGTCGCCATTGCAAACAACATCAGCGGCACCACGGCGACGATCGGCGCTTGCGAATCCGCGCTGGATTCCACCGAACCGCCCGTCTCCACCTTGTAACCCACAGGAAGCGTTTTCTCGAAAGCCTCTATTTTCGGCTTCAGCTGCGTCACGATCGTTGCGGGCTGCGTCGGGCCGATGATGGCAGCCTTGACGGTGACCGTCGGTATCCGGTCGCGACGCCAGATGGTCGGTTGCTCCAGCTCGTAGCGGAAATTGGCAATGGCCGAAAGCGGCACGGCCTTGCCGTTGGTCGCCGGCAATTGCAGATTCTGCAAGGTTTCGATGGACCCGCGCTCCGACAACTGCGCCCGCGCCACCACGTTCACGAGGTAGATGTCGTCCCTGACCTGTGTGACCGTAGATCCCTCGACAATGCTGTTCATGGCGTTGGCGATATCTTCCGAGGAGACGCCGAGCTGGCGTGCCTTGTCCTGCAGCACATCCACCTTCACTACACGTGTCGGTTCGTTCCAGTCCATGACCATGTTGGACAACAGCTGGTGTTCGCCGACAATGCCCGACAATTGCTGCCCAAGCTCACGGACCTTCTGGATATCCGGGCCGCTGAGGCGATATTGCACCGGCTTACCGACCGGCGGGCCGATATCGAGCAGTTTCACGAAGGCGTCAGTGCCGACGAATGTACGGTCCAGATATTCCTGCAATTCGGCGCGCACCTTGTCCCGCACGTCCAGCCCCTTGGTGACGATGACGGTCTGGCCGAAAGTGACATCAGGAGTCTGCACGTCGAAAGAGAGGATGAAGCGCGGCGCGCCTTCACCGACATAGGTCGTCCAGTGGTCAATATCCGGATTCTTGGCGAGCATTTCCTGCTCGAACTGCGCCATCTGCCGGTTGGTTTCGGCAATCGAGCTGTTCTGCGGCAGGTTCCAGTCAACGATGAGCTCCACACGGTCCGAGGACGGGAAGAACTGCTGCTGCACGAGGCTCATGCCACCCACGGACAGGCCGAACAGGGTTATGGTGAGGATGATCGTCACCCAGCGCCAGCGCAGCGCCCGGCCGAGAAGCCAGGAAAAGGCCGAGGCGAACCGGCCCTTCTTCTCGTGGTGAGATTTCATTGTCTTCGGCAGAATCGTCACGCCGAGCAGGGGCGTGAACAAAACCGCGACGATCCATGACACGATCAGCGAAACCGCAATCACCACGAAGAGTGTGAACGTAAACTCACCCGCTGCGCTGTTGTTGAGGCCGACAGGAATAAAGCCGGCAACGGTGACCAGCGTACCGGTCAGCATCGGGAAGGCGGTGGAGGTGTAGACATAGGTCGCCGCTTTTCTGAGATCGTCTCCGACCTCAAGCCGCGCGACCATCATTTCGACGGCGATCATCGCATCATCCACGAGAAGCCCGAGCGCAATGATGAGAGCACCGAGCGAAATGCGTTGCAGCGAAATGCCTGTGTATTCCATGTAGACGAAGGTTATCGCCAGCACGAGCGGAATGGAAACCGCCACCACCATGCCGGCCCTGAGGCCAAGGCTGATGAAGCTGATGACAAGGACGATGGCGATGGCTTCGAACAGCGCCGAGGTGAAGCCCGACACCGCCTCATCGACGACGGCAGGCTGATCGGACACCCGGTGCACATCGACCCCAACTGGCAGATCCGCCACCACGCGTTTCATCTGCGCATCCAGCGCCTCGCCGAAATGCAGCAGGTTCGCGCCGGTTTTCATGCCGATTGCAAGGCCGATGGCCGGCTGGCCGTTGAAACGGAACAGCGAGGACGGCGGATCGACATAACCGCGCCGGATCGTCGCTACTTCCGTCAACGGGAAAAAGCGGTTGTTGACGCGCAGGTTGATCGCCCGCAGACTGTCTTCAGACGTGAACTGGCCGCTGACGCGAAGCGCCACGCGCTCAGGTCCTGCATTGACGAAGCCGGACTGGGTGACGGCATTCTGCGATTGCAATGTCTTGATGATGGACTGCTGATCAATGCCGAGCGCCGCGATCTGTCGCGTGGAAAATTCCAGATAGATCGTCTCGTCCTGTGCGCCGATGACATCGACCTTGCCGATATTGTCGACGGTCAAGACCTTGGCGCGGGCATCTTCCACCAGGTCACGCAATTGCCGCTGGCTGAGACCGTCGCTGGTGAAGGCGTAGATATTGCCATAAACGTCGCCGAAACGGTCATTGAAGAAGGGGCCGACCACGCCGGATGGAAACTCGCCCTTGATGTCGCCGATCATGTTGCGCACCCGCACCCAGGTCGGTTCGACATTGCGCGCCTTGGTTTCCGGCACCAGCTCCACAAAGATCGTCGTGCGGCCCGCCACCGTCTGGCTGCGCAGATGATCGAGATTATCGAGTTCCTCGAGCTTCTTCTCGATCCTGTCGGTCACCTGCCGCGCCACTTCCTCCGCCGAGGCGCCGGGCCACTGGGCACTGATCACCATGGTCTTGATGGTGAAGTTCGGGTCTTCCTCGCGACCGAGGTTGAGATAGGAAAAAACGCCGGCGAGAACGAAAACCAGCATGAAATACCAGACAAGCGAACGGTGTTCGAGCGCCCAGTCTGAAAGATTGAATTTCTTCACTGACGGACCTCCTGATCGATCCTGATGGCCTGTCCATCCTTAAGCTTGTGAACGCCGGCGCTGGCAACGCGCTCGCCGGGTTTGACGCCACCGGTGATGCGCACGCTGCCGCCTTCGGCAGGTTCACCCTCTATCGTGACCGGGCGCGCCGTGACGGTCGCCGTGTCGGCATTAACGATCCAGACGGACCAGCCGCCCTCCGTTTTCAGCAGGGCCGATGCCGGCAGCATGATCCGCGGTTCGGAAGCAGCAAGCACGGAAGCCGTGACGACGGAACCGAGGCGGAATGCCGCCGGCGCATCCTGCAGACTGATCTTGGTCCGTCGTGTGCGCGTTGCCGTTTCGGCTGCCGGGGCGATTTCCCGCACCACGCCGGTGGTTCGGATTTTTGGATCGAGCTGCAGGGCGATCTCGAAGGTCGAGCCGATATCCAGACGCTGCGCCGCAAATTGCGGAACATCCACCACTACATCGCGCACTTCCGGGCGGGCGATGGTGACGACCGTCTGGCCGGCGGAAACAACCTGGCCGATTTCACCCGATGTGGCCGTGACAACACCGTCGAATTCCGCATGGAGCTGCGCGTAACCCAGCTGTTCTTCCGCCTTGTCCAGGTTTGCACGGGCCTTGGCGACGGAGGCGTTGGCGGTGCGCGTCGCCTGTTGGGCTTCCTCCAGCGCCGCCTCGGTGCCGCTACGCGCCTCCGCCAGCACACGCTGGCGCTGTTCGGTGGTCACGGCATTGGCGAGCTGCGCTTCGGCATTGGAAAGATCCGACTGCGCGCTCTTCACCGACAGTTCAAGCGCGAGCGGATCGATCGAGGCCACCACATCGCCCTTCTTGACCAGATCGGCGACATCGACGTTCCGCGCTATGATCCGCCCGAGGACGCGAAAACCGAGATCCGTCTGAATGCGTGATTCCACCGTTCCGGTGAGCTGCAGCGCATCCGCCGACTTTTCCTCGACCACCACCGAGAGCACCGGTCGCGGCGCCTCGGCGACGGCCTCCTGCTTTTCCTGACAGGACGAGAGCGCCATCGTGGACAGCAGCAAAAACAAGCTTCTGTTTATCCTGAACATTATTGTGCCTGCCCCTTTTGATAGGCGACCTTTTCACCGGTCCGGAGGAATTTTGTCCCGCCCGTGACCACGAGATCGCCGGGGTTCAGCCCCGCCGAGACGACGAATTGACTGGTCTCATAATCCGCAACCTCGATCGGCCGCATGGAGACTTCGGAGGATTGCGGATCCACCACCCAGACGGCGGGTCGGCCTTTTTGCGACGTCATTGCCGACCATGGAAGCTCGATGGCATCCACCTGCCTGAAGCGGAAATGGCCGGATACCGGCGCACCAAGCGGCATGGTCAGATCGCCGTTAAGACCGACCTTCACCCTTATCGTACCATTGTCCGGATCGATCGTCGGAGAGATTTCCCGCACTGGGGCCGCCACGGCGTGGGCGGGATCCGAAAGGAGGCTGACATTGACGAGATTGTCGATGTCGCGCTCCAGGAAGAGAGATTCGTAGACATCAAACACGGCGTCGCGCGGCCCGTCATGCGCCAGCGTGAACACGAGCTGGGCAGCCTGCGCCACCTGGCCTACTTCGACATTTCGCGCCGTGATCACGCCATCCGCATCGGCCCTGAGTTCCGTATACGACAGCGCGTCGCGCGCCGTATCGAGCTGCGCCTGGGCCGATCTGACCGCGCCCTGCGTGGTAAGCAGCGTCTCCTGGGCCTTGTCGACGGCCGAGCGCGAGGTGACCTGCGTCCGGAAAAGACTTTGCTGGCGATCGAATGCCAATTGTGCCTGCGTCTGTTGTGCTTCGGCCGATTGCAGATTGGCAAGGGCAACATCGATGTCGGCCTTCTGCTCCTCCGGATCGATGCGGGCGAGCAGTTGCCCTGTCGTCACCCGCGCGCCCACATCCACCAGCCTTTCGGTGATTTTGCCGCTGACGCGAAACGACAGGTCCGTCTGAACCCTCGCCCTCACTTCGCCGGTGATGATGCTGCCACGGTCGATCGGCTGCTTCTCCGCCTTGACCACATCGACAGTTCGCAGCGGCTTTTCGGCCGGCGGCTCTTCATTGCTGCAGGATGACAGGGCAAAAACGCCGCCCACCGCCCATGCGATAAGAATGGTTCTCATGCTGACCTCTTGATCTTCGCCCTCTTCCATAATATTTGACTGACTGTATAGTCAATGAAATTCTTATGCCGTCGCTCTGGGAGCTGTTCGGGGTATCGCTCCCCTAGAGAAGGATCATTGCAGACTGCCTGACGCATTCGCTGGCAATCAAAGGCATATGTTGACATACCGAGCATCAAACCACCTGCGGAAATCGGTTCCGGTTTTTGCACTGGTGCGATAGGCAGACCACCTGTTATTTCCGCCGATCACGACGGGTATAAGGGCACGCGCCGACAATATGTAAGGATCCGGGGTAATGGCGAAAACGAAACTCTCACGTGCAGAACAGAAGATACAACGTCCGCTGCAAATTCTCGACGCCGCATTTGAGGAATTCACCAAAAGGGGATTTACGGCAACGCGGGTCGAAGACATTGCCGACCGGGTGGGAGTGACGAAAGGCACGGTCTATGTCTATTTCGAAACCAAGGAAGCCCTTTTTGCCGCGATGATCGAGCACGTCGGCAGACCGTTCCAAGAGGCATTCGAGGCCTACGAACGCACCTCCGACGATCCCGTCGAGGAGCTTCGCCTGCTTCTCGAATTCCTGTTCGAAACACTGGTGGATGACCGGCGTATGCGGGAACTCTTTCGTTTCGTCGTGGCCGAGGGAGCCAAGTTTCCGGATCTGATAGACCACCACCATGATATTCTGATGGCGCCGGTGCTCGCCCGCATCAATGCTATCCTGGACAAAGGTGTCGCGAAAAAGAGATTCAGGGCCAACGCGCCCGAACTTGCGCATGTCGTCATGTCACCAATGGTCGGAACATTGGTTTTCAGGCTGATTTTCGACGACCGGCGCAGTCTGGACAAGGAGGCCGTCATCAAGGTTCACCTCGACGTGCTCATGAACGGCCTGCTCCCCTGAGCAGCCAAAACATCCTGCCCGCCGCGGAACCCCACCTGGCTGACCTACGATACCGGACCTGGATCGCTCTCCCCCGCCACGAGCACCATCGGCCATATGCAATGGCGGGCCTGGGCGGGATAAAATGGCGCATAGGCCGGCATTGTCGACAAAAGAGTCTGCGCCACCGTAACGCCGAGATCATGCAGCGACATGCGGAAGCTTGTCAGGCGCGGTTCGAGAAACTGTCCGCGCGGGCCGTCACGAAATCCGATGACGGCGAGATCCCGCCCCGGTTCGAGCCCCGCTTCCGCAAGACGACGATAAAGACCGACGGCCATCAACTCATAGATCAGCACAATCGCCGTCGGCCGAGGCCGCATCTGCAGCCATTCGCTGGCGGCGTGATAACCGCCCTGCTCGCTCGATTTCGCCCGGATGACCAAAGAGGAATCATAAGTGATGCCATTATTGTCCAGCGCACGCCTGTACCCATCAAGGAACACATGCCCGAGATTGATATCGCTGTCGGGCGCGGCTACCGCGATCGAACGATGCCCGGAGGCCACGAGGCGATCGATCGCGCTTTTCGCGACGCCCTCGAAATCGAGATCCACCCAGGCATGATCCGTGCTGGAGGCGGTCCGCCCGAGCGCCACGAATGGAAGCCGATTCTGCTTGAGAAAATCGACACGCCTGTCGATTCGCCGGGTGGCGGAAATGATCATCGCATCGACCATGCGGCGCGCCACCATACGCTTGAGATATTCGTCGGGGTCCTCTTCTCCCGGGCAAGGCAGAACGATGAGATCGAGGTTGTGACCGGAAAACACGCTTTGCAGGCCATCCGTCAAGCCGAGAAAGAAGTTGTCGGCGTTCTCCACCGTCTGCGCGTCGCTGCCCGTCATCAGGCCAATGACATTGGTCGTTCCCTGACGCAGGCTGCGGCCTGACTGGTTGGCGACGTAACCCAGTTTTTCCGCAGCCTCGAGAACGCGGCGCCGTGTCTCTTCGTTCACGTCGGGCTTGCCGTTCAGCGCACGGGAAACAGTGCCGATCGATATCTCGAGGTAATCGGCAAGCTGGCGAATTCCTTTCATGCGCTCCCCTCCAAATCCCGGCCCGCAATCTGCGCGCCACTTGATGGTCTTGACATATCTAACATCATCGGCATAGTCTCGTAAACGTTTACGACGCTCTGCGCAAAGAGGAGTTTGCGAAAGAGTCCGGGGAGATGAGATGACTTTTAATGCCGTTTTATGCGGGTGCGGAGCCATGGCCAAAGGCTGGCTGCGCGCCATCCAGTCCTCGCCGGAAATCGCCGGCGAAATCAGGATCGCAGGTCTGGTGGACCTGAACGAGGGCACAGCCCGCGCGCTTGCCGAGGAATTCGCCCTCACCGGCGCGGTCATCGGCACCGATCTTCGCGCGGTTCTCACCGAAACGAAAGCCGACATTCTTTTTGACATCGTCATCCCCCAGGCGCGTTTTGCCGTAGTCGAAGCCGGTCTCGCGGCTGGATGCCATGTGCTGAGCGAAAAGCCGCTTGCAGCCTCGATGGAGGAAGCCGCGACGCTGGTGGAACTGGCGAAAAAAGCCGGCAAAATTCACGCCGTGGTGCAAAACCGTCGGTTCGTGTCCGGCATCAGACGTCTACGCCGCGCATTGGAGGAAGGCGTCATCGGTGATCTGACCGCCATCCATTGCGATTTCTTCCTGGGGCCGCATTTCGGGGGGTTTCGCGAGGAGATGAAAAACGTCCTGCTTCTCGATATGGCAATTCACACCTTCGACGCGGCCCGTTTCGTCGCCAATCAAAAGCCGCTCTCCGTCTTCTGTGTGGAGAAGAACCCGGCGGGCTCATGGTATGCGCATGGGGCCAGCGCCAACGCGATTTTCGAGTTCTCCAACGATGTCGTCTTCACCTATCGCGGCTCGTGGTGCGCTGAAGGCGAGCGGACAAGTTGGGAAGCACGCTGGCGGCTGATCGGCTCCAAAGGCATGATTCTCTGGGATGGCGAAGACGGTTTTTCCGCCTCGGTGGCTGGCAACGAACAGGGTCTTCTGCGTGGCTTCAAGACCGTAAACGTTTCCGATGTCGTGTCAGACAAGGACACGCGCGGCCATGCCAGCGTCATTCTATCATTTCTCGAATCCATGCGTACCGGCGAGATGCCGGAAACAGCCTCCTTCGACAATATCAACAGCCTCGCAATGGTGATGGGCGCGATCGAAAGCGCGCGCCTTGGCCAGCGCGTTTCCATTGCAGCATAAGGACCGACAGACGTGAGCAATCCGGCAACATCCATCCGCATCGGCACTATGGTCAGCGCCACCAAGGGTCAGGCGGCCGAACGTATCGGGCAGATCGCCGATCTAGGCTTTGAAAGCTTCGAGCCCTTCTTCTGGCAGACGACCAACGGTCAGGACCTTGCCGAACTCGGCAAGCGCTGCCTTGAAGCAATTGGCGACCGCGATATCACCATCAGTACGCTCGGCATGTTCGGCAATCCGCTGGAAGAAACCGATATCGACCTTCAGACATTGCAGGGCTGGAAGGATTGCATCGACAACGCCCATCATTTCGGTGCGAATTGCGTGGCAGGTTTCACCGGCCGCCTGCGCGGCAGGCCGCTGCCGGAGAGCCTGCACAGATATAAGGAAATCTGGAGCGAGCTTGCCAGGCGTGCCGCCGACAAGGGCATAAAGATCGCTTTTGAAAACTGCGCCATGGACGGCAACTGGCAGACGGGCGACTGGAACATTGCCCATAATCCCGATGCCTGGGAACTGATCTTCAACGAAACGCCGGACGAGAATATCGGCATCGAGTGGGAACCCTGCCACCAGATGGTTTATCTGATCGATCCGCTACCGCAGATCCGCAAATGGGCGAAGAAAATTTTCCACGTGCATGGCAAGGACGCGACCATCCGATGGGACGTCATCCGCGAGCACGGCATTTTCGGCAAGGAGAAGTTCGTCTTCATGCGCACGCCGGGTTTCGGCGACAGCAACTGGACCGACATTATTTCCGAGCTGCGCCTCGCCGGCTGGTCCGGCTCGATCGATATCGAAGGCTGGCATGACCCGGTCTATCGCGATGCGCTGGAAATGACCGGACAGGTGCATGGCCTGAACTATCTGAAAAAATGCCGAGGCGGCGATTTCGTCGTCGATCCGACATAACGGAAACCTTTTGGGAGAAGGTTCCCGAGATTGCAGAGACGATAACCAAGAGGAGGAGATTATGGGTATCGCAAAATGCATGATGGCCGGCGTGTTTCTGTTGGCGGGCGTGTCCGCCGGCGCGATTGCGGCACAGGCAGAGGACGTGACTTTGACCTTGTGGTCGCTGGACCGGGATATCCAGCCTGCTCCAAATCTCATCAAGGAGTTCAACGCGCTCAATAACGGCATCAAGATCGAATACCGGCAACTGCAGTTCGATGACGTGGTGAGCGAATCCATGCGCGCCTATTCGACCGGCAATGCGCCCGACATCATCGCCATCGACAACCCCAACCACGCCATGTTCGCCGCACGCGGAGCCTTCCTCGATGTGACCGACATGATAGCCAAGTCCGATGTCATCAAGACGGAGAATTATTTCCCCGGCCCGCTGAAATCGGTGATGTGGGATGGAAAATATTTCGGCGTCCCGAAGGCGACCAACACGATCGCTCTTTATTACAACAAGGATCTGTTCAAGGCCGCCGGGCTGGATGCGGCAAAGCCGCCGCAAACCTGGGATGAGCTGGTTGACGCGGCACGCAAACTGACCAACCCTTCCAAGAACGTCTATGGCATCAGCTTCAGCGCCAAGGCGAATGAGGAGGGCACATTCCAGTTCCTGCCCTGGGCGCAGATGGCTGGCGCCACCTACAAGAACATCAACACCGAGGGAGCCGTGAAAGCGCTCGAGACGTGGAAGCTGATGCTGGACGAAAAACTGGCTTCGCCCGATACGCTGACACGCAGCCAGTGGGATTCTACCGCGACCTTCAACGCCGGCAACGCCGCCATGGTCATTTCGGGCCCATGGGAAATCGACCGCATGCTGAAGGACGCGAAGTTCGACTGGGGCGTCACGCTGCTGCCGGTTCCGGCGCCCGATGCGCCGCGCTCATCGGCCATGGGGGACTATAACTGGGCGATCTTCTCGAAGACCAAACATCCTGAAGAGGCCTTCAAGGCGATCGAGTTCTTTGTCTCGCAGGACAAGGACATGTTCAAGAATTTTGGCCAATTGCCGGCGCGTTCGGACATTCCCGTACCGCCCACCGGCAATGCGCTGAAGGATGAAGCGCTCAAGACCTTCGTCGAGCAGCTCAAATATGCACAGCCGCGTGGCCCCTCGCCCGAATGGCCGAAAATCTCGAAGGCCATTCAGGATGCCATTCAGGCCGCGCTGACGGGACAGATGTCTCCGAAGGACGCACTCGACCAGGCTGCACAGAAAATCAAGCTCGTCGATGGCTGATCAGGGAGGCGGCCGGCATGTCCGGCCCCATCCGCAGGGTTCCTCCCGGTGGGGTCGCTTGCCGTGATAAGCGGCGGCGGCCCCGAGCGGAGCTTGCGAGGATTTCTTATGAAAAAGCTGCTTTCCAGCATCAGCGATGGTCGCGGTTTCGATATCGCCCTTGTCGCCTTTCCGTTGGCTTTCCTCTTCGTGATGGCGGGGTTACCCCTGCTTTACAACATCGTCATGAGCTTTCAGGAAGTCGACATGTTCAGCCTGGGCACTTTCGTGCGCCCGTTCGTCGGTTTCAAGAACTATGTCGATCTGTTCCGGCAGCCGGAAACCTGGCCCATCCTGATGAATACGGTAACCTTTGTCGTCGCTTCCATAGCGGGGCAATTTGTCATCGGCTTCGGTCTGGCTCTGTTTTTCTGGGTCAATTTCCCCGGCGCCACCTGGCTGCGGGGCCTGTTCCTCGTTTCATGGGTCATGCCCGGCCTCGTTGTCGGTGCCATCTGGAACTGGATTTTGTCCGGCGACTTCGGGGTTCTGAACTTCTTCCTGCGCGAAAGCGGACTGATATCAGGCAATATTTTCTGGCGTTCGGATGCGAATTTTTCGCTCTGGGCGGTTGTGATCGCCAATATCTGGCTCGGCACCTCCTTCAACATGATCCTCCTTTCCGTCGGCCTCGCCTCCATTCCCGGCGATCTTTACGAAGCCGCCGAGCTTGATGGCGCCAACGCCTGGCAGCGCTTCTACACCATCACGCTGCCCATGATGCGCTCCACCATCGGCGCGATCATCTCGCTCGGGCTGATCTTCACCTTGCAGCAATTTGATCTATTTGCCGCCATTACCGATGGCGGACCCAATAACAGTTCCAACGTGGCGCAATATTGGGCCTGGGATCTGTCCTTCCGGCAATATGACTTCGGCAAGGGCGCGACGATTTCAGTCATCATGATCGTTTTCGTCATGCTGGCCTCCATCGTTTATGTGCGCTCCACACGGCATGAGGTACGCGGATGAGCATCAACAACCGTAACCGCCTGATGCTGGCAATCGCCATCATTCTTGCCATCATCTACCTCTTCCCGCTCTACTGGATGTATCTGACCTCGCTCAAAAGCGGCTCGGAGATGTTCGCCAACCCGCCCTCCTTCTGGCCTGGTGAACCACAATGGCAGACCTATGCCTATGTCTGGAACAGCCGCAACATGGGCCGTTACCTGTGGAATTCGGTGCTGATCGCTTCGAGTGCGGTGTTTTTGATCACCATCCTCGGCGTCGGCTGCGCCTATGTGCTGGCCCGTTATCGCAATGTCTGGGTGGATATCGGCCTGTTCCTCATCCTGATGCTGCAAGTCCTTCCAGCTTCATTGATGATCACGCCGATCTTCGTCGGTTTCTCGCAATTCGGGCTTCTGGATTATCCACGCCTGTCGGTCATCCTCGCCATTGCGGCGAAAAGCATGCCCTTCTTCGTTGTGCTGGTGCGCGCCACCTTCATGGCCGTGCCGCAGGAACTGGAGGAGGCAGCGCTCGTAGACGGCAACTCGAGGGTTGGCGCGTTTTTCAATATCGTGCTGCCGCTTGCCAGAAACGGCATCCTCGTCAGCGCCATTCTCATCTTCATGCAGGCCTTCGGTGAGTTCGTTTACTCCAAATCGATGATCCAGGCGGCAGAACTGCAGCCCGCCAGCGTCGGCCTGAATTCCTTCATGGGGCCCAACACCAGCGAATGGAACAACATCATGGCCTATGCGACCATGTATGTGACGCCCATTCTCGCCCTCTTCATTCTCTTGCAGCGCCGCATCGTATCCGGCCTGACATCAGGAGCGCTCAAATGACCCTTCAGATCGAACTATCAGGCGTCAACAAATATTACGGCGCTTTCCATGCCCTGAAGAACATCAACCTTTCCATCAAGAAGGGCACCTTTGTTGCCCTTGTGGGACCATCCGGCTGCGGCAAGTCCACGCTTCTGCGCTCGCTTGCCGGGCTGGAGAGCATCTCGGCCGGTGACATGCGCATTGCCGGCACGCTGATGAACGGTGTGCCGCCGCGCAAGCGCGATGTGGCGATGGTATTCCAGTCCTATGCGCTCTACCCGCATATGACGGTCGAGGAAAACCTCACCTATTCGCTGCGCATGCGTGGTGTCGCCAAGGCGGAAGCCCGCAAGGCCGCGGAAGAGGTTGCCGCCACGACGGGGCTTTCCAAGCTCATGAAGCGTTATCCCCGAGAACTCTCTGGCGGGCAGCGCCAGCGTGTCGCCATGAGCCGGGCGATTATCCGTAATCCGCAGGCCTTCCTCTTCGATGAGCCGCTCTCCAACCTCGATGCGGCCCTGCGGGTTCACATGCGCAAGGAAATCCGCGCCCTCCACGACCGCCTGCATGCCACCTCGGTCTATGTCACCCATGACCAGATCGAGGCGATGACCATGGCCGATCATGTCGTCGTGATGCGTGACGGGGTAATCGAGCAGCAGGGGACACCGCTGGAGCTCTATGACCATCCCGTCAACCGCTTCGTCGCAGGCTTTATCGGCTCCCCAGCCATGAACTTCATCCCGGCGACCGTGAGTCCGGATGGCGCATCGCTCCAGCTCCGGTTCGGCGACGGTGAACCCCTGCAGTCGATCAGGAGCCCCGCCCCCCTGCAGCCGGGCAAACATCTCATCGTCGGCATCAGGCCCGAACATATCAGCCCCGCTACTGCAACGGGAGCGGCGTTGACACTGCCCGTCTCCGCTGTGGAGACAACGGGCTCGGCAACTTTCCTGACACTCGGCACATCCACGGAACTGGTGATTGCGATACAGGGCCGCAGCCCGGTCAAGGCCGGCGAGGTCATCGGCCTCGACGTTGACCCGTCCGATATGCATCTCTTCGATGAAGAGACAGGCGCTGGCCTGTAAACCGGTGAACCGCAGCGAAGCGGGACGCCGATCATCTTCGGTTTGACGATCCCCGATCGTCCAGCCCCGGACTCGAAGCTCTGCTATGCAATGTGGAAAGGCCATGGTCCATGTCGCCGGGACGGTTCAAAAAAAGGGGCAGCCAAATGGCTGCCCCGCTGTATTTCAGCTACCCCGACCTCATGCAGGCCGCTCTTCGCCTGCGTTGGGCCTCCACGTGATCATCCTTTTCTCTGCGACATCGAGAATGAGGTCGATGATGAGGACGAAGACCGCAAGGATGATGATGCCTGCGAAAACGCCGACCGCATCGAAATTGCCTTCCGACCGGGCAATGAGGTAGCCGAGGCCTGCAGAAGCCCCAAGATACTCTCCGATGATCGCGCCAACCACCGCAAAGCCGACGGAGGTGCGCAGCGACGACAAAATCCAGCTCGCCGCAGCGGGAAAATAGACATGACGCAGTAGATCCGTGCGCCGCGCCCCGAGGATGCGGGTATTTGACAGCACGACCGGATTTACTTCGCGCACACCCTGCATGGCGTTGAAAAAGGTGACGAAAAAGACGAGTGTAACCGCAAGGGCAACTTTCGACCACAGACCGAGGCCAAGCCAGAGAACGAATATCGGAGCCAGGACGACGCGGGGAATGGCGTTTACCGCCTTGATGAACGGGTCGAGCACGCGGGCGACGAAGGGGCTGAGGCCCAGCCAGACGCCAGCGCCCACCCCGAGACCGGTGCCGATGAGATAACCGAGCACGGTTTCGCTGAGGGTAATGCCGACATGCTTGTAGAAGCCGGCATCCGCAACCCAGTCGATCACCTGCCTGACGATATCGTAGGGTGCGGGAAAGAAGAAGCGATCAATGACGCCGGAGGACACACCGAGTTGCCATCCGCCAAGAAGCACGACCAGGAGAACGACCTGGATGATACGAACATTAACGGCTTGCATAGCTTTTCTCCACTTCGCCGCGCAGGGACGCCCAGATATCGCGATAGAGCGTCATGAATTTCGGATCGAGTTTGATTTCAGCGACGTTGCGGGGTCGTTCGAGATCGACGGGAAAGCTCTCGATGACACGGCTCTTCGGACCCGCAGCCAGAACGACGACCCGATCTCCGAGCGCAATAGCCTCCTCCAGATCATGGGTAATCATGACCACCGCCCGGCGATCCTCCTGCCACAGGCGCAGCAATTCGTTCTGCATGAGATGGCGGGTGTGGATATCGAGTGCCGAGAAGGGCTCGTCCATCAGGATGACCTTCGGCTCGGTAATCAGCGCCTGCGCCATCTGTACGCGTTTACGCTGCCCGCCGGAAAGCTGATGCGGAAAACGGTCGCCAAAACCCTTGAGGCCGACTTTTTCAAGCCATGCCGTGACCTTGGCACGCCGCTCGTCCTCGGCAACGCCCCGGAACATCAGACCAAGCTCGACATTTTGAAATGCGGTCTTCCAGGGAAGGAGGGCGTCCTGCTGAAACAGATATCCGATATTGTTCTGCACGCCCTGGACCGCTGAACCGTCGATGGAAACCGTGCCCTGCGCGGGCTTCAGCAAGCCAGCAATGGCATTGAGGATGGTCGACTTTCCGCACCCGGTGGGCCCGACAATGGAAAGAAACTCGCCATCGCCGACCTTGAGGTTAACGTCCTGGACTGCAACAAACGCACCGAATGCCATGGTGACGTTCTCAATCGCGACCATGGGCTGTGGTTTGAAGTCCGCCACTGGCTCTAGCTTTCTGACTGGGGATGACATGGCGGCCTCTCAGTTTGCAGCCTTCGAAGCCGCGGCTTCGACGAACTTGTTGGTATAGGTGGTGTTGAGGTCGATCGACGCCTTTGCCACTGCCTCGTTGAAGGTCTTGAGAACGGCAAGCGGCGTTTCGAGATCGCCGGGCTCGAATTTGCCGTCTTCGGAGAAGATAGCCTTCGCGGCTTCGACGGCCTTGATGTAGGTTTTCTTGTCCCCGGACACGAAGTCGTCAGGAAGCTTCTCGACGATTTCTTCCGCCGAATGCTGCTTCATCCAGTGCAGCGCCCGTACCGTGGCATTGGTGACCTTCTGGATCACTTCGGGATTCGCGTCGATATACTCCTGGGTCGCGTAAAGCACGGAGGTCGGATAGATGCCGCCATAAACATCTTTTGCGCCCTGATCGCTGCGTGCATCGATGAGGATTTTGCCCAGCCCGCGTTCGACGACAATCGTGGCCGCCGGGTCATAATTGACGAGCAGATCGATCTTGCCCTGCTGCAGGGCCGCAACGGCGGCAGCACCCGAGCCGACGCCAATGATGGAGATATCGTTGTCGCTTAAATTGTGCTGCTTCATATAGTAGCGAATGAAGAAGTCCGAGGAAGAGCCCGGCGAGGTGATGCCGACCTTCTTGCCCTTGATCGTCTCAGGCTTTGCGGGATCGAAGTCAGTATCGTTCTTGCCTGCAAGAACCAGACCCGAGTTGCGGGCGAGCTGAACGAAGCCCACGACGTGCTTGTTCTGGGACTGCATCTGAATGGTGTGGTCATAAAAACCGACGGCGACGTCCGTGGAGCCGGCGACGAGCGCCTGTAGCACCTTCGAGCCTCCCTGGGCAAAGTTCTCGGTCGTCACATCAAGCCCCTCTTCCTTATAAAAGCCGAGGCTGGCCGCAACGGGGAAAGGCAGGTTGTTGAGGTTGTATGAGCCGACGCTCATTCTGACAGATTCGGCATTGGCGGTTGCCGCCAGCGCACAGAGCGCAGCCGTTGCAAGCAGGTATTTACGCATGAGGGTCTCCTCCCGTTTCGCGATATTTTAGCCACTATGGCCTTGTCTATGCTGCGTCTTCAATCGCAGCCATCGGCTTGGCGAAGGCAAAGCCTTCGAACAGCCTGCGCGCCGTCCTTACAAGTCCGGCTGTTATGGCTCCGTTTCGCATTTCCAGCTGTACATCCAGACGGCCTGCGGGATGTTCGATTCGGATCTGGTTCGGCACGGAAAGCCCTCCTGCCGCACTATAGGCGACGGTGCCTTCCGTTACGGCCGCCGTCGCGATGCCGACAGCGCCGGTTGTCGCGAGGGCAGGATGGCACTCGTTCGGCATGAAATACCTGACCGAAAACGTTCCACCCCGCCGCGCCGGCGCAATGAGCACCGGCTTTGGAATGACCATATCCCGAACGTCTCCCATCCCCATCATCTTTCCAGCCTCGATGCGTATGCGGGTCATCCGTTCAATCAGGTCTCGATTGGCGGAGAGCGATTGCGGATCTTCGTAGCCGGTGACGCCGAGATCAGCTGCCCGCATGAGAACCATCGGAATGGCGCAATCTATCGCCGTTACATCCACCCCGTCGATCACATCGACGGGTTTTCCGGTCGGCAACAGCCTGCCGGTTTTCGCGCCGGCTGCATCCATGAATGTCAATGCGATGGGTGCCGCAAGACCCGGAACACCGTCGATCGATGCGTCACCAAGATAAATTACCTCGCGGCCCCGCGTCGGCACCTTCGCCTCGATCAGTTTGCCGGTATTCACGTTGTGAATCCTGACAAGCGTATCGTTACCCTGCGCCGGCACGAGCCCCGCCTCAATCGCGAAGGGACCGACGGCGGCCAGCATATTTCCGCAATTGGGGGAATAGTCGACATGCTGCCTGTCGGTGCGCACCTGTGCGAACAGATAATCAATATCGGCGCCGGCGACCGTGGAAGGTCCGATGATCGCCACCTTCGACGTAACCGGATTGCCCCCGCCGATACCGTCGATCTGCAGCGGATGGCCTGAGCCCATGATGGACAGCAGAGCCGCATCCCTTGCCGCCGGATCTCGGGGCAAATCGGAAGCCAGAAAGAACGGTCCGCGAGACGTTCCGCCGCGCATCAGCACACAGGGTATCTTCATCAGATCGTTCATGATTAGCCTCAATCTTGCATTTTGCGGATCAATGCGCCGCGTTGTTGCAATATGGGCAAAAGAGTCTAATCTGTTAAATGCAATGTTTTGGAGGTTTATTGCGAAATGAGCATCAATTGCGAAATACTGGATTTGCGCGCATTTCAATCCGTAGTTGAGCTTGAGAGCTTTCACAGGGCAGCGGAGGCGCTGCATATCTCCCAGCCGGCACTCACCCGCCGCATCCAGAAGCTGGAGCAGGCCATCGGCGCACCGCTTCTGGAGAGAACGACTCGACATGTCGCTCCCACCGCCATGGGCCAGGAGGTGATGCCGCTTGTCCGGCGTATGCTGGAAGAATTCGATGGGTCGCTGTTCGCCATGAAAGATGGCGCGCAACGGCGCGGCCTCATCACGATGGCCTGCGTTCCCACCGCCGCTTTCTACTTTCTTCCCACGGTTATCAAGACCTTCAGTCAGCAATATCCAAATATCAGGCTGCGCATCAGGGATCTGACGGCAAATGAGGGGCTGCAGGCGGTTGCGAGAGGCGAGGTGGAATTCGGCATCAACTTGATGGGCAATTCCGATCCCGAACTGTCATTCGAACCGCTCATCGATGACCCGTTCGTGCTGGCGATGAGGAAAGATCACCCGTTGGCAAATTTCGAAACGATTGAATGGAATCAGCTGGAAGCCTATCCGCTCGTCGTCGTGGACCGTTCGAGCGGCAACAGGACCCTTCTAGACGGCGCGCTTGCGAGACACAATCTAAAGCTGAACTGGTTTTATGAGGTGACTCATCTCAATACGTCGCTCGGGCTGGTCGAAGCCGGGCTGGGGATTTCCGTTCTGCCGCGGCTGGCCACGCCGCAAGACGAACATCCATTTCTCATCACCAGACCGATCGTCAATCCCATCGTCTCCCGTACGATTGGCATTGTACAAAGGCGAAGCAGTGCCCTTTCGCCCGCCGCGGAAAAATTCGTCCGGCTGCTGCTGGAGACCTGGAAGACACAGTAGTCACCTGATGGGTCGGGGATGCCCGGGAGGGCCCCTGACCCCGCAATCCGGATCTCCTGAAGTCTTGGAAAGGTTTTTCGCCGTCAGGTTTCTTCGAAGCCGACCGTTCCTCACACAATCCCGTCGACAGCCTTTGCCGACACGTCCTGCTGTGGCCACCGCTGCAGGGCTTCGTGTCCGGCCTCTGTCAGACCGTAGACTCCCCGGTCGAGTCGTACGAACCAGCCATAAACATTCGAAAGCAGTATCTTCCCGGCATCGGGTATATTGGACCTGACCTCACGCACGCGCATCGGACCCGACGCCAGCGCCACGGCGCAGCCAAGCGCCTGCTGGCGATACGCTGTCATTACTGGCATGCGCGTGCTCCCACCCGCCGTGGGATCGCCCCGCCGCCTCTGGTGTTCCCGCATGAGCCGCGACCGCCGTTTCGGATTGGTTCGCGGCATCGGCGAAACGGCGCCGACGATGATGCTGACGTCACCGGCATCGGAGATTCCTAGCATACCGATCCCGAGCCTGCGGCAAAGATCGCGGTAACGCCTGTCAGCCTCGCGGCCCTTACCCCTGGCAGAGACCCGGGCGGCGATCCACACCTCATCTGCGATAGCCGCGCGATCGACAGCCTGCAAAATGAGCTCCAGATTGAAGCTCAGCTTTAGCTCGCAGATGACGACGACGGGGGGATCGTCATCGCTCAGGCCAACAAGATCACAGCCGCCGACTTCGCCCTTGACGGTATAACCCGCCTCTTCGAGGAAATCTTTCACGGGCAGATAAAGCGAAGTTTCCATATGCCTGAAGGTTCACGTGACTATACTACCCCCAGATATATCGATCCGCCTGCACAGGACAACCTCTTGGTTGGCACGTGAAGCGTCAGACCTGATCCAGTGAAAGGGTCAGGTCGGCGATAAGATCGTCGGGGTGTTCGATGCCGATTGACAGCCGGATCGTGGAATCAAGCACACCGATACGCTGACGGACATCGGCAGGAACGCCTGAATGCGTCATCGTTGCCGGATGAGAAGCAAGGGACTCCGTGCCGCCAAGGCTTACCGCAAGTTTGAATATGTTGAGCGCATTGAGAAATTTGAAAGATGCGGCCTGCCCGCCGACAATGTCGAATGAGAAGGTGGATCCTGCCCCCGAACATTGGGCGGCAAACACCTTGCCAACCGCGGATGCCGGATCGCTGAATGGCAGGTAGTGGATTTTTTCGACCTTGGGATGGGCATTCAGGAATTCAGCCACAAGCCTGGCGTTGCTGTCCGCCCGTTCCATCCTGATTTGCAGCGTCTCCAGGGAACGTCCGAGCATCCAGCACGAGTGCGGATCGAGCTGCGTGCCGATCGCCCCACGTAGGGCCTTCACCTGCTTCATCACATCCTTGCGCCCCAGTGCCGCCCCGGCGATAAGATCGGAATGCCCGCCAACATATTTTGTCAGCGAATAGAGCGAAATATCGGCGCCATGTTCTATGGGCCGCTGGAATACAGGACCAAGAAGCGTGTTATCGCAGGCGATGATCGGCCTGTGCCCCTGCCTTTTGCCAATCACCTCGGCGACCCGGCCTATCATGGCGATGTCGACAATGCTGTTCGTCGGATTGGCGGGGGTCTCGATCAGGATAACGGACACCCTGCCTTTCGCCATCGCCTCCTCTGCCGCCGCCATGACAGAGGTTTCGCTGACACCATCGGCGAAACCCACTGCCGACACGCCGAAATTATGAAAGGTCTTCGCGAGAAGCGTTTCCGTGCCGCCGTAAAGGGGCTGGGAATGGAGCACCGTATCGCCGGGCCGCACGAAGGCGAAAAGCGTCGTCGAAATCGCGGACATGCCCGAGGAGAAGAGCGCACAGCTCTCCGTCCGTTCATAAACTGCAAGACGATCCTCGACGATCTCGCTGTTTGGATGGTTGAAACGCGAATAGACGAGACCGGCGCCTCTGCCCTCCGGCGGCTCCTTGCGCCCGGAGACATAATCGAAGAAGTCGCGACCATCTTCTGCCGACTTGAAAACGAAGGTGGATGTCAAGAACACCGGAGGCTTCACGGCTCCCTCCGACAACTCCGGATCATACCCGTAATTGAGCATCTGGGTTTCGGGATGAAGAGCATGGTTGCCGATATGGGTTTTGGACGGATGCGGCGCGGTCATTTCCGATGATCCCTCAGCTGGCGTTGAACTTCCTGCAGGTTACACGCAATGAAGTCAAAATGCCTTGCATTTTGGAGCGTTTATATGCCCCATGAAGCAATATATTGCGGAGAATTGTAATTTATGTCGCAGAAAATTGCAGACCCGATCGACCGGCGAATACTTCGGGAATTGTCCGCCGATGCACGGATCACGAATAACGAACTCGCCGAGCGCGTGGGGCTATCGGCATCCGCATGTCTACGCCGGCTTCGACGCCTGGAAGAAATGGGTGCCATCAAGGGATATTCCGCCATCATCGACCCGGCGATCGAGGGATGGACCATGACCGCTCTCGCATCCATTCGCCTCAGCCGCCAGCACGATGATGAAATCCGGATGTTCGAAGCGGCGGTTCTTGAGTGGGACGAGGTTCTCGAATGTCATCTTGTCACGGGCACGAAGGACTACATGCTGAAGGTCATGTGCGGCGGACTGGAGGATTACGAGCGTTTCATCAAGGACAAGATCGCGAAGCTGAAATGCGTGGACACCATCGAGACCAGCTTCGTCATGAACACGATCAAGACGCGGCGCATCTGGTCGTCGTAACGCGCGGACAATGTCGCGCTGGCGGCATGCTGTCCGCACCTTCCGGGGGAAATTTTGATCCGAATTAGGGTCGTGGCGGGTTGAGATGATGTACGGCAAAGGGTATCAGGTGCCCCATTCTCGGGCGGCTCTTCCGCAAGCAACAAGGCACATCCTGACATGAACCCGGACTTCCTCGTCACCCATTCCGGTGGCTTCCATGCCGATGAACTTCTGTCGAGCGTTGTGCTGACACGGCTTTTCCCGCAGGCCCGCCTCATCCGCAGCAGGGCACCGGAATGGCTCGCTGCCGGTGCGGACCGCATCATCTACGACGTGGGCGGCGCCTACGACGCAGCAAGAGGAATGTTCGACCACCACCAGCGCGGCGCGCCGTTACGCGATGACGGACAGCCCTACAGTTCATTCGGGCTGATCTGGAAGCATTTCGGCCGCGATTATCTTGCTGCCTTCGGCGTTCCAGAAGACCACATCGAAACCATTCACGCTTCTTTCGATGCCGGTTTTGTGTTGCCTGTTGACCTGGTTGACAATGGGGCGCTCAGCCCCTCGACCGCCGGACCGCTCGCCGGACTGACCCTGCCCGTCCTGCTGGAAACTCTGAAACCCGTTTTTGATGACACCGATCCCGAAGCGGACAATCGCAATTTCCACGCGGCGCTGGGCATTGCCCGCAGCTTCGTTGAGGCAAAAATAACCAACAGTGCCGCAAAGTTGCGCGCCGAAGCGCTAGTAAAGCAGGCTATCGTGGATGCTGGCGAAGGGCATGTTCTCGAGTTGCCGATGGGAATGCCGTTCCGGCCCGCCATCGTGAAGGCAGGCGCCGATCATCTGCTCTTCGTCGTTCATCCGCGTAACAACGACTGGTGCCTGACCGGTATCCGGCGCGCCGACGAGGGCTTCGCGTTGCGGGCGGATCTGCCGGCGGCCTGGGCAGGCCTGACTGACAAGGATCTGGAAGCGGTTTGTGGCGTGGAAGGCGCGAGCTTCTGCCATAACGGCCGGTTTGTCGCAGCTGCAAAGACCCGCGACGCCGCGTTGGCCATGGCAGAACTGGCGGTAAAAGAGGCTCTCTCCTTCAGCAACAATGCACCGGCGACAGAGCCGTCAAATGGCGGGATCTGAACGCCTGGCTGCTGATGCGGTTCGGGCGGGGCAAATCCGCGATCCTGTCTGCATTTTTTAAAACGCGGTTCTCCGCATAGCGTCTGGACGCAAATTTCTGCGGAACAATCTGTAGATGTTGAAGTTACCCTTCGTGAGGAGGAGGACCATCTATGACCAGCAGAGCCATTTTTGCGGGGGCAGCAACTGCCCTGTCGATGCTTTTTTCCACCGCCGCACTGGCCCAGACCGACCTGACGATGTGGTATCACGGCGCAGGCAATGTTGAAGAACGTAAGATTCTGGCCGGTATCATCGAGGACTTCAACTCGTCCCAGTCGGACTGGCGGGTCTCGCTTCAGGAATTCCCCCAGAATGCATATAATGAATCCGTCACCGCTGCTGCGCTTTCCAACAAGCTGCCGGACATTTTGGATGTCGACGGTCCGAACATGCCCAACTGGGCGTGGTCCGGATATTTGCAACCACTGAAGATCGACGAGGCAAAGCTTGCGAATTTCCTGCCCGGCGCCGTGGGCCGGTGGGGAGACAAGCTCTATTCGGTCGGTCTGTGGGACGCTGCCGTGGCGGTTTTCGCCCGTAAATCGGTGCTCGATGAAAACGGTATCCGCATTCCAACTCTTGAACAGCCGTGGACCGGCGAGGAATTCAACGCAGCCCTTGAGAAGCTCGCTGCCAGCGGCAAGTTCGAATATGCCATCGATCTCGGCATGGCCGATAAAACCGAATGGTACAGCTATGCCTTCAGTCCCTTTCTGGAAAGTTTCGGCGGCAGCCTGATCGACAAGGAGAATTATCGAACCGCCGAGGACTTCCTCAATGGAGACAATGCCGTCAAGTTCGGGGAGTGGTGGCAATCCCTGTTCGCCAGGAAGCTTGCCCCCGGGACATCGCAATCACCCGCCGACCACGAAACCGGATTTCTGGAAGGTCGCCACGCCTTGCAATGGATGGGCAACTGGGTTGCGGTGAAGGCTCTGGAAAAATACGGAGACGATCTGCTTTTCCTGCCTGCGCCTGATTTCGGGCAGGGTCCGAAAATCGGCGCGGGGTCATGGCAGTTTGGTGTTTCGGCCACCAGCAAGCATCCCGAAGGCGCTTCCGCCTTCATCGAATTCGCCATCCAGGACAAATATCTCGCGCAGTTCTCGGATGCGATCGGTCTTATCCCGGCCACGCCCTCGGCAGCCCAGATGACGAAGAATTACAAGAAGGGCGGCCCGCTCGAAGTTTTCTTCGAAATATCCAGACGCCAGGGTACGTTGCGTCCTGTCACTCCGGCCTACGCCTTCATCTCGCCGGTCTTCTCCAAGGCTCTTTCCGACATTGCCAACGGTGCGGATGTGGCCGACACCCTCGATAATGCAACGGACGAGATAAACAACAATCTGGAACGCAATTCCGGTTACCAACCCAAATAGGGGCGTGATCGATGGCGCTCTTTTCTTCACAGGGAAAACCGGCCCGGGACAGCTTCACGGGCTGGTTCATGGCCGCACCGGCGGTGGTGCTGATCGGGCTCTTCCTGATCACACCATTTCTGCTGGGGCTGGGTTTTTCCTTCACCAACCAGCGGCTCACATCTCCCAACCCGACGGAGTTCGTCGGCTTTGAAAACTACAGCCGGCTGCTGGGCGTCGGCGTGCTGACGCTCAAGCCGGAAAGGCAGGCCGATGGAAGCATCAGCCGGGATGCGGATGGCTCCATCTCCTATCCGAGAATTCGTAATTTCACCCGCAACAACTCCGACTATCCTCATCTGGACGGAATGCGGGAATATAAGAACTTCAGCTGGGGCGAGAACCGGATCGTCATTCTAGCACGCGACGTCGTATTTCTGACCGCCGTCGTAAACACCCTTTCCTTCGTGGTCGTGGTCGCGCCGGTTCAGGCGGCGCTAGCGCTGTTTCTTGCGCTGTTGGTGAACCAGAAAATCCCCGGCGTCACGATTTTCCGTGCGATCTATTTCATGCCGGTGGTCTTGTCGGTGGTCGTGGTGGCGCTTCTCTGGCGGTTTATTTATGCCGCCGATAATGGGCTATTGAACAGCCTTCTGAGCTATATGAGTTTTGGGCTCTTCCAGCCTGTCGACTGGCTGGGCAGAACCGATACCGCCTTATGGGCCATTCTGGTGATGTCAGTCTGGCAGGGCGTCGGTTTCCATATGGTCATCTGGCTTTCCGGCCTGCAGACCATCTCGCCCGATCTCTACGAGGCAGCGGACATTGAAGGCGCGAGCCGCTGGCAGAAGTTCTGCATGATAACCTGGCCGCTGCTGCGCAACACGGCG
The DNA here is from genome assembly GCF_055382365.1 of Agrobacterium sp. 5Ca39. Lineage (NCBI taxonomy): Bacteria > Pseudomonadati > Pseudomonadota > Alphaproteobacteria > Hyphomicrobiales > Rhizobiaceae > Agrobacterium > Agrobacterium sp. 5Ca39. The sequence continues at coordinate 2,020,680 of NZ_AP026437.1, forward strand.
GTGCTCGTTATCATCGTCATCACCATGCAGGCTTTTGCGCTTTTTGCGCAGATCGATGTGATGACCAAAGGCGGGCCTCGCGACTCTACGCAGAGCATCGTCTATCAGGCGGTTGAGCGAGGATACCGCCAGCAGGACATAGCCGCGGGCTCCGCAATTTCTGTCGTCCTTTTCCTGCTTGTCCTGTGCATTTCGCTGACCCAGCGCTACCTGACAAGGGAGAAGCAATGATGCAGGCCGGACGCCGCAAAAGTCCCGTTTTTCTCATCGGCAATTACGCGCTCATGCTCGCCTTCGCGGCGATCTTCATCCTGCCCCTGTTGTTCATGGGGTTCTCATCGCTAAAACCGAACGACCAGCTGTTGAGCGATGCGACTTCGATACGAGCCTTCCTGCCGGTCGGAGATCTTTCGCTCGAAAACTATACTGCGGCTTTCGCCCGGGCGCCGATTGCAACCTTCATATTCAATTCCGTTATGGTGACTGGCGTCACCGTATTTCTCGCCCTGCTGCTCGGCTCGCTTGCCGCCTTCGCTTTTACGTTTTTGAACTGGCGCGGCAAGGACGTTCTCTTCTCGATCATTCTCGCCACGCTCATTATTCCGTTTGAGACGATTGCAGTGCCGCTGCTGCTGGAGGTTAACAATCTGCCATGGATCGGCAGCGGCGGGTTTACCTGGGGTTGGCTCAATTCCTGGCATGTGCAGATCATTCCATGGATCGCGGACGGATTGACGATTTTTCTCTTCGTCCAATATTTCAAGGATCTGCCGAAGGAATTACTGGAGGCGGCACGTATCGACGGAGCCAGCTGGCTGCGTATCTACGCACAGGTGGTAATGCCGCTCAGCGGGCCGGTGATCGCAACAGCTGCGATCTTGAAGTTTCTCGTCATGTACAGCCAGCAGTATCTATGGCCGCTTCTCGTCACGCAGTCCGAGGCTTACCGGCCGGTTATGGTGGGGCTGCAGTATTTCTTCCAGCTCAACACGCCCTGGGGTGAAGTCATGGCCTATCTCACCATTATTACCCTGCCCGTGCTAATATTTTACCTGTGTCTGCAGAGACTTTTCATCTCCAGCATCGCAGCAAGCGGGATAAAGGGATAGCGTTTTGAAGGCTGCCCGGCATCTTAAACCGCAAGGCCCGCCGCCATCCGGTCTTCTCGCGATCCCACGACAACAACATCCTCCTTACCCCCTGCCGGGACGGGCATAATTCCGACAGGGACGCGTGCAACTGCTTTCTCTCAAAAACGGGTTCCAGTCTTTCGCCGCCAGGATTGCCCAGGCAGTAGCGCCGACATGCGGCAGTCTGAAATATTTGAAATCGGCAGAGGTCGAGGCAGGCCCGATCATCAGCCCCGTCGTCAACTCCGGCCCGACAGTGGCATAGACCAGACCATCGGGCGATACCTCAGCATCAATGGTGGCAAGCAGGGCTTCGGCCCGCCCGGCGTGGCCTGCATGCTGAAACGCAAGCGCTGCCTGCGCCGTGCCTTCCAGCCAGATGCCGTCCCGGTCATCGTTGAAATCAAAGCCTTCCCCGACCGCATAGTGCCGGTCGACCCATTCCAGCACGCGCTCGGCGCGGCCGCGGAATTCCGGAACGGCGAGGATGGGCCAGAATTCGGAATCTATTCCCGACTGGGTTAAATTGGACCGATCGCTGCCGGGCAGGCTACCAACATAAAAACGACCCTGCTGCTCATTCCACATGGCGTCGAGGAACTTGCCTGCCCTGTCCTGCATCGTCCGCCAGGTTTTATCGTCCCCACTCTCGGTGAGCCAACTGGCAACGGCGTAAACGTCAAGATTGTGCTCCGTCGATTTCCAGTCGAGTTTCACCGGAGACGGTTCGTGGCCGAATGTGCCGCCCGTGTAACCGATGTCGCTGTCACTCTTGGTATATGCATCGATCCAGCGCATGATTTTTGCCGCGGCCTGCAAATAGGCTGGATTGTCGGAGCGCTCAGAGGCGGTAAGCAGGGCAAGGGCCGCCCAGGCGAGATTGCCTGTCGCACTGCCGACCTGATAGCCGTCTTCGACCCAGGCATTGCTGGCGGCATTCCAGAAACCGGGCAGGAGCATAACCTCCGTTTTGCTGACGACCGGGCCGGAGCGATAGGCGTTGCGCAGGCGGCCATCACTGTAACGGCGGTCACGGTTCACGGCCAGCAGCAGCGCATCGGCAACCCTTGTTGCTTCTGCGTCTTTCCCACATGCAAAAAGAGCGATGGATGCCAGCGCATTGTCATAGGTGAAACCCGTATTCGAAAGCGCCGGATCGAGCGCCTTGCCACCGGGCGCAGGCTCGAAGCTGCGGAACACGAAGGGCGCGGGAGAACCATCCATCTTCCCGGCAAGACCCGCGCATAAGCGCGAAGCGAGCATATCGCGGACGGATCCGGATGCAGCGCGCCCGTCACCTCCAGCCAACACTGTCATGACACAGGACATCAGGATCGCAGGGATGATCGATCTGAGAGGCATGAGCGGAATTCCCGTTTGATCGAAACCTTTCAATGCGGCAGCCGGCCATCGGGACCGTGTTGTGTCCGGCAAAGTCCTGTTTAATTGCCCCCTGATTAGCTGAAGGCCCTTGCGAGCAACATCTGCATGGATTTTATCAGGTCGCCCTGTTCCGCCACATTTTCCGGTGCAGTGCGGAAAAGCAGCCGCAGGATAGCCCGATGCTGCTCGGCGGTTGCAGCAAGGCAGAATTTTCCGGGTATTAACTGGTCTTTTGTTGCATCGATCTGCAACCAGCCCACCTCCGGCACGAATATGGCCTGCGCTTCTGTAGAAGAAGTGAAACCCGCAAGCGTCACGGTTTCAGTCGACAGTGCCACGATTTTCACCCCTGTCACCGCATTGCCCTGCCGTAATTGTCCGCCAAGGTTTACGCTGATCGGCTCCTCCCTGTCGAAACGCGGCAACTCGATGCAGCAGATAAGGCTGATGAAGGCAATCACCATGGCGACGGCCGACCAGATAAGGTTGAGACAATCGCGCGCCGAAAATTCCACGGGTGCGTCCCATCCATAAACGGCAATCAGCACGGAGATGGCCGAAGTGAGGGTTACAAGGGCAAAGAATAGCGCCGTCGGGCCGTGAACGCGCACCTGTGACCTGTCTCCGCCCTTTTCCGTGACCTTGAAAGGGCGTCCGAAAGGTTTTCGCATGGCCTGAAAAAGCGTGATCGTGATCGGAACGGCGGTCAGTGCGTGTGTCACCTCGGTGAAAAGCGGCAGTGTGCGCTTTCCCGATATCCAGGTGGAATAGGCCCAGAACAGCGCAAGCGATGACAGACCGAGTTGCATGAACATCAACTCATCGGCCTGGAGCGCGGAAACGCCGGTCAGCCAATAGATGGAAGGCGCGAGCAGCAGGCAAAGGATGAAGGGTTTCGAGAGCCAGCAGAACAGGCCGTGCAGATAATGCAGCCGCTGCGTCAGGGTGAAATTGCCGCGCCACAGCGGCCCGGTGCGCAAAAGTCCAATCTGGATGGTGCCGAGACACCAGCGCGTGCGCTGCGTGATATACTCCGGCAGGCCTTCTGCCGATAATCCGACGCTGAGCTTTTCATTGAGCCAGCGTGTCACATACCCCCGTTCCATCAACCGGTAGGTCAGCAGCATGTCTTCCGAAAGTGCATCATGCGGGAAACCTCCGAGTTCGTTCACCGCTGCCCGCCGCAGAACGAAACTCGTTCCGACGCAGAACGCACAACCGACTGCGTCCTTTGCAGGCTGGAATACGTCAAAGAATACCCGTTGATCATCCACGAAGGAATTGCGGATACCGAGATTATGCTGGATGGGGTCGCTGTTGAAATAAAATTGCGGTGTCTGCACCACGGCCACTTTGGGATCGGCAAAAAGCCCGGTCACGCGTGACAGGAAATTGGCCTGCGGCGCAAAATCAGCGTCGAGAACCATGATGAAATCTGAAACTTCCGACAGCGCATTGGTGTGGACAAGCGCATTGTTCAGGTTCCCCGCCTTTGCGTGCTTATTGTCCGGCCGCGTCACGTAATTGACGCCGACTGTTTCGCAATAGTCCCGAACCTCGGACCTGCGCGTATCGTCGCAGACGAAAACGCGCAACCGCGGATATTGCATTGCCTGAGCCGCGACAATCGATTTTTCAAGCACGTTCAAAGGTTCATTGTAGGTGCAGATGAACACATCGACCAGTGGCGCATTGGGATCGCCCGTAATCCCGGCTTCGGCTTCGTCTGCAATGGAAGACCAGTCCGTTCGTCTTGTCAGGATCAGGATCGATCCCATCGCATAAAGCACGGAGATCAGTTCGAAGGTAAAGTAGATATAATTCCATGCGGTTTCCAGCGAAAGCTCGAAGGGAGGCAGCGTATCGGTGGCGCGCCACAAAATATAGACGCTGAGCGAGAGCAGCATGATGGTGCTGAACGCCAGCCGGTCCAGCGTTCGCCGCGGGTCGGCAAGCATGGTGAACAGGATCGCGCAGAGGGCGATGATGAGATTGACATAAAGGACGGACTGAACATCGCCCTCTGAAGTGAAATACATCGCTTGTCCTCATGGTTGACCGGATACGTCCCAAAAGCCGCGCCCGATAGCGTGCGCGAATGAGGCTGCTTCGACTGTGTGAAACAGGTGGGTCGCCCTGCGGGCGTCGTGGACGCGCCCGCAGGGGCTTGCCCAATCCATGCGGGTGTCAGGATTGGGTGCGCGGTGCTTTCGCGGTGGCATCTGCACCGCTGATCGCATGCTGCGTGATGATATCCGGCTTTGTAGTGGGCGCCGCTATTCCCGGCGGCTGTTGCGGCTGCCCGCCCATGCCCATCTGCTCGAATATTTTCTCTCGTGATGTCTCGATGAGCGTCCAGGCGGCCTGCCTCACATCGGGCATTTCGCTGGCGGATGCCTGCGCAAACTGGAAAAGGCTTGCCGATGCCTCATGAACATATTCCCGGGTCTTGCCGAGCCATTCGCGCGGCAGACTTACACTCACCCAGGTACCGACCGAACAGACGCCGTTTTTCATAAACTGGCTCTCGGATGTCCCGGCCATGCGGATATAAGCGTAAAGCTCCCGCCGCTCCGTGGGGGGAAACGGTACGGCATAATCGAGGTCGACGCGTTCGGTGGTTCGGGGCACCAGCCGCTCTACCACCCCGTCCGCTTCCTGCGCCCAGGCATCGGCATTTACCTTTACCCTTGAACCCACGGAAAGGGCCTGCGCCTGACGTTCGGAAAAAATTGCCACGACGAAAGCGTTGCGACAGTCGAGCGCCTCTGCCAAGGTATCGCCGGCCACCACTTCACGTCCCGTCACGGCAACCGGCTTATAAAGCGTCGTGCCCGGCGGAATGGCGAGATCGGCGCGGGTCAGCCTGTCGATACGCGCGGCCTCCGCGGAGGCAAGCGCTTCGAGTTCGCTTTTCCGCGTCTGCATGGTCGTCATCTGCATCTGGATTTGCAGCAGATCGGCGGACCTTGTGCGGATTTCCTGCTGAAGATTTTGCAGGGATTGCAGGTCGGAACCGATATAGATGCCCTGGCGCGCGAAGCTCATTTCCTTGTTCAGCTTGTCGACGGCAACTTTCGCGGCCTGCAGTTTTGTATCTTCAAGTTGTATCGTATCGGCGATGTCGTCGCCAATTCCGAAATAAACACCCTTGGCAACCAGCTTCTGTTTGCGCACCGCTTCTGCTTTCGCGATGCGGGTCGAATAGGTCACCATCTGCAAAGCAGCCTTTGCCGCTTCAAGGTCGGATTCTGTTCTCTGCAGTAAAGCCGCTTGCTGGCTGAGAAGATCATTGTTCAGATTGTCGACCCGGCTAGCATAATCGCCGATAATCGCGTTTTTCTGGCGAAGTTCATTGTCGAGTGCCGCCAGTTGCACTTTCAGGCCGATCAGAGTGGTGTTGTCGACCTTGTCGTTTTCAACAGCCGCCCTGCCGTTACCGGATATTTTCACCACGCCACTGATGGGGGTCGTCAGCGGAATGACGGGAGCATTGATCAAGGCGCGGTTTGTCTGCGAAGTGAAGACAGGTGGAAACACGGAGGAGGAAAACACTGTGGCGACAACACCGAGAACAGTATATGAGGCCAGCCTGACCGAGGCGCCTTGAGGTTTTTCTTTATCTCTATTGCGGAACAGCATGGCACGAACTCCTGTTTTGTTGAACAGCATTTCCTCCCGCAGTATTAAAATAGTCCATCAAGTTTTTTTGCAGCGCAACATCGTTAAGATTGCATTAAGACATTTTCCGAGATTGCCGAAATACTATGCATCTGCCGGCTTTATGGACGCAAAATTTCACCCATGAAAACTTCCTGGGTCAAATTTCAGTCGTTCCATATTAGCTGTGCCTTTATAGCGGCAGCCGGCACCCGCCTTGTGCACTTTGCTCGACCGGGGCGCACAACCTGAGAATGTACCGCGTTTCCACTATGGCAGAGAGAAAAATTTTAAAGAATCGCTTTGGCGGCAGGTCGCTCTGCTCTGAGCGCCGAAAGCGGCTTCACTCTTCCGTGCTTCGGGCAAAATATTTTGACCATTCGTTCGCGCTGAAGGCTATGGGGACGGCCAGGAGGTCCAATCGCTCTCCGCTAGACAGCCGTTATATCGAGATATAATCGCAAGGCACGGCGGCCATGCCGTCACCGTTCATTCCATATCATCGAGAAACGGGTGCCTTTTTTGAGTTCCGGGTGCGTGTGCGTCTGCTCGACCCGGGCGCCAATATTCTGCGCCATCGCCATGATCAGCTTGGTGCCGAGACCGGTGCCGCGAGGGGCTGAATCCGGTTTCACACCGACGCCGTCATCCTCCACAACAAGAATGAACCGGCCGTCCTGGGCGGACAGGTTAATGCGCACTGTGCCTTCTTGATCCGGATAGGCATATTTGAGCGCGTTTGTCAGAAGCTCAGTGACGATGACACCGAGCGCAACGGCATGGTCGGCGTTCAGATCAACCTCACAGAGCGACGTTTCGACCGTGATGGAGGAAGAGCCCGGAACAGCTTGGAACAGGTCGCTTATGATCGAGGTGAGATAGGAATTCAGGGATACGAGCCCCACATTCGCGGTATTGTAGAGACTGCGATGAACGCCGGCGATCGCAGAAATCCGGCTCTGCGTCTCCAGCAACGCCGTTTCTGCTTCCTGGGACTTCAGCGTATTGATCTGCAGCCGGATCATGGCGGAAACCAGTGAGAGACTATTCGCGATGCGATGGTTCATCTCTTTCACCATCATTTCCGCATGCTCTTTAGCCTTTATCAGCAGACGGTCAGCTTCCTCTTTTGTCTGGCGCAGGCGATGGTTTTCAAGCGCCTGGTTGATGGCTGCCAGCAACAGCGGAAAAAAGTCGTCTCCAACATTCTTGATGACGTAATCGGCGGCACCAGCCTTGAGCGCGTCTATAGCGATCTGGGCCTCGTTGGACCCCGTTACGTAAAGAACGGGAACCCGGGCCGGCACCGTCTCGATAGCCGCCAGAAACTCCATTCCCGTCGCCGCCTGAAAATAGTGATCGAGAACGACGACATCGAACTGCCCGTTTTGGAAGAGGTCAAGCCCGGAAGCAACGGACGCGGCATGGACCACCTCCATTCCGTGGCGACCAAGGACGCGGCTCGCAAGCCGCGCCAGAGCCGGGTCGTCATCGACATACAAAACGCGCAGAGCCATCATGCCTTCAGGGTATCTGTATTACGGAAAAGAAAAGGCCGAGATTTTTGATGGCATTCGCGAAGCCCTCATAGTCGACCGGCTTTGTTATATAAACATTCGCGCCGAGATCATAGCATTTCTGAATTTCGGTTTCGTCATCAGTGGTCGTCAAAACCACGACAGGCAGACGGCGGGTGTATTCATTGCTTTTGATCTGCTCGAGAATGCTGATACCGGACATATCGGGGAGATTGAGGTCGAGCAAAACGAGCAGATAGCGATCCTTGCTGACGAGCCCGTCCCGGCTTTGACCCAGGATGTAATCCAGCGCCTTCGCACCGAGTGTGAACGGCACGATCTCGTTGTTGACACCTGCTCTGCGCACATTTTTCTCGATCAGACGGGCATGTCCCTCGTCGTCTTCGATCATCACGATCGTTACTTCCTGACCGGTCGCTTTCATTTGTCGCCTTCCTTCGTTACTCTTCTGAGGTCACTCGGAAGCAGCAAGATAAATGTGCTGCCTTCCCCGAGTCGCGACTCCACCCTAATGTCACCTCCTAAATTTCTGATTAGCGAACGGACATGTGCGAGACCTATTCCTTCACCGGGCTGGTCCTGTTCGCCCGCCCGACGAAACAGTTCGAAGACACGCTCAAGATCCTGCTCACCGATACCGCGCCCGTTGTCGCCAATTTCAATGGCGATCGCGCCGCGCCCGGCCGGATAGGCGCGTGCCGTTAACCTCAGAGGGCGCCCAGGCATCTGATATTTCACCGCGTTATCGAGAAGATTACCTAGAATCTGGTCGAGAGATATGCGGTCCGTCACGACTGTCAGCTTGGGCGTGTCGACATGAATCTCGCCTCCATTGGCCGTGATCTGATGGCGCACGGTCTCTGAAAGCGAGGAGAGCAAAGTTTCGATATCGACTTTCTCCGGCTGAAGCTTGCGCTGGCCGTCACGGGATATCTTCAGAATGGCGTTGATCAGCTGGTCCATCTTGCGGGTCGATGAACGGATAAACCCGATGGCTTCGGGTATGTCTTCCTCAACCGCCAGCCGTGCCTCTCGGATCACATCCTGCGTCAGCGTTTTTCCATCTGCCAGGACATAGTTGGTGACCGGCTTCAGCGACGTATCGAATTCGGAAAGGAAGCCCATGATGTTGACAAGCGGCGCCCTCAGATCATGAGTAACGATATAAGCGAAGCGCTGAATTTCCTGGTTGGCCCGGCGAAGATCGCGTGTTCTTTCCTCGACACGCTCCTCAAGATGGCGATTGAGTTCGTCCACATCCTCCCGCGACCTGTTTAGCGCGCGAATATAAGTAAAGACGAGCAGTATCGACCCGCCGACCACGATGAGAATTGCAACGGCACCGCCAATCGTTACCCAACGAAGTGTATTGGCGGCGCCCAGTTGATCCGCAACGATGACGCGCAGGCGATCGTCGGTATCCGACTGAAGGTCCGACAGAACACTCCTGATCTCATTCATGAAGCGTTTGCCGTCGTTATTTCGAACGACCTCGGCTGCCTCGGTAATGCGACCCGCGCGCTGCAAATCGATGGTTTCGCGTGTCTCGGAGAGCTTTGCGTCGATCGCCTGCTTCAAGCCAGCGAGAGGTTGCTTATATCGCTCTTCCCCTTTCAGAAGATCGAGAAGTCGCGCCTGGCGTTCGGGCAAGCCCTGAAGGGCCTCTTCGTAAGGCCCCAGATATTCGCGATTGTTGGTAAGCAAATATCCCCGCTGGCCGGTTTCGACGTCCTGCATCGTCGTCAGCACATCCAGAATTGCGGCACGGACACGGCGCAGTTCCGCCGTTTCCTGGGAATAGAGATTATTCACCTGCACCAGCCACAAAGATGTGGAGACCATGCCAATCAAAATTGCAACGCCAACAGCAAGCATCAAAAGGCTTCGCTGGGCAAACGGTGAAAAACCAGTCACAGCAGTAACATTCCCGGTAGGCAGTTAGTTCGCGGCACAAACTAGAGTACGCAAGCGACGGATGCGAATGATTTCTTTTTACACAAGGGTGGAACCGCCTCGATCTTCAGGCGTTCAGCGCTGTTGGTAAAATGTCCGGGCGCGCCTGCGACCATGTGAATGCGGTAAGCTATGCAATATGATTTTCAGGGAAAGCATATCCTCGTTCTTGAAGACGACGCCCTTCTGGCGATGGATATGGAGGACTTTCTGTCCGACCTCGGTGTCGACGTCATCGGGCCGGTTTCCGATATAGCCGCAGCGCTGGAGAAAATAAGCGCAACCGATCTGGATGGAGCGGTCATCGACCTCAATCTCAAGGGCGAATTATCTTTTCCCGTGATCGAACGACTGAGGGCCGAGAGCATACCTTTCGTCATCTGCAGCGGCTATGCCGAGATACCCGGTATTCGCACGCAATTGACAGGGCTGACGATCATTTCCAAGCCGTGCGATTTTGATAATCTCCCGAATGTTCTGGCGACCGAATTCGCGCATACCGGCTAGCGGGAAAATACGCGCAACGTCGGTAACGCTGATATGCGACACTTCAGTCCAGAGGGAAAATCACCCGATATTTCAGGCCGTCGCGATCATAGCGGATTTCACTGTCGCCCTGCAGCTCGTACTGGGCTCCCCTTGTAACAAGGGTCGTTCCGAAACCGGTCTCCAGCGGAGCGGAAATGGGCGGGCCACCGCTTTCATGCCAGCGCAGCTCGATAAGGTCCCGGCCTTCATCGTTACGAAGCCTTTTCCAGAAGACCTGCACCTTCCCGGTTGCTTCTGAAAGCGAACCGTATTTCTGCGCATTCGTCACCAGTTCATGTAAAATCATGCCAAGCGCCAATGCGGATTTAGGCGATACGCTAACCCCGTCCGGACCTTCGAGCTCGACGCGGCTGGCAAAAGTGTTATGGGGTTCAATTGCCCGCTTCACGACATCCTTGAGATCGGTTTGTCCCCAGTTGCTCTGGAAAAGCAGGGCATGACTTTCGGCGAGCGCACTCACGCGGGCCACGAGCCTCTCTTGATAATCCTCTACGGATGAACTGCCTTTTGCAGTGCGGCGAATGATGGAAATGACCATCGCCATCGTGTTCTTGACACGATGGCTGAGTTCGCGGACGAGCAGCTCCTTGTGCATTTCCGCCCGTCGCCGCTCCTCCTTTTCCCGTGCTTCCGCGAGAGCGCGACCCACTGCGGAGGGCAGCCTCGCCAGTCGCTGCTTCAGGACATAATCAGTTGCGCCGCGCCTGAAGGCATCGATCGCCGCGTCTTCGCCGAGAACACCGGAAACGAAAATGAAGGGCGTGTCTGGTCTCGTTTGCATGACGACATCAAGCGCAGCCATGCCGTCAAAGTCCGGCAGGGAAAAATCTGCGAGAATGATATCGAACTGCTGATTTTCCAGCGCCTCGATGAAGGAAGTTTTACCCACCGCCCTGGTTACGACAGGGGGCGGAGAGATCCGTGAAAGCTGATCCTCGATCAGTTCGGCATCGACCGAGCTGTCTTCGAGAAGAAGAAGCTTGCTTTGCTCCATCTGCGGCATCGCCTCACGCACCATTGCGGCGCGCGCCCGGCGGCGGTTCGTTCAGCAGGGCCCAGAACACGCCAAGATCCTGTATCGCCTTAAAAAACTGATTGAACTCCACCGGCTTCACCACAAAGGCGTTCACGCCGAGTTCGTAGCTCTTTACGAGATCCTGTTCTTCACGGGAGGAGGTCAGCATGACGACCGGAATATGCTTGAGGTGATCGCTGCCCTTAACGGTCTGGAGGACCTCGAGCCCATCAACCTTCGGCAGCTTGAGATCAAGAAGAACCACGGTCGGGTCACCGGCAGGCCGGTTGTGGAAGTTACCCGAGGCGTTGAGATAATCAAGCGCTTCTGCACCATCACGCGCAATGACGACCTCGTTCGCCAGTTGACATTTTTCCAGCGCAGTTAGCGTCAATTCCAGATCGCGTGGATTATCCTCCACGAGAAGAATAGGTCTGAGTTCAGGCAATTTTTTCCTCTTCAACTTTCGTAACCGGCAATGTGAAGGAGAACGTGGCTCCCTCTCCGACAGTTCCCTTTGCGCTGACCGAACCGTGGTGGCGTTCAACAATTCGTCTTACCAGCGCAAGTCCAATTCCCGTTCCCTCAAAATCCTCTACCCGCTGCAATCTCTGGAACACACCAAAAAGCTTGCTGTAATAGGCCATGTCAAAGCCGACACCGTTATCCTCGACCGAGTAGGTCACGCCACCTTCGGTTTCTGCCGCGGAAATGGTGATAATCGAAACGGGTTTCTGGCGGGAATATTTGATCGCGTTGTCAACGAGATTGTACCACACCTGCCGAAGCAGGGTCGGATCTCCGAGCGATACGGGCAGATTGCCGATATGCCATTCTATCTGCCGATCAGCGATGGAATGAGCGAGGGACCGGCGAACCTCGTTCACGACTTTCTCCATGTCTACCGGCACCATTGTGATTTGGGTGCGGCCGAGCTGCGAGAAATTCAGAAGATCATCCACGAGCCTGCCTGCGCCGAGTGCCGCTTCGGAGATCATCTGCAGATAGTGGAGCGATTTTTCATCCAGGGCGTTGCTGCGTTCGCGCAAGAGCTGGGCGAAACCGACAATATGACGGAAGGGCGCGCGGAGATCATGCGAAACCGAGTAGGAAAATGCCTCCAGCTCCTTGTTGGTCCTCTGCAATTCTTTCGTCAGATCCGCCATTTCCTCCGCCTTGCGCAAGACGATGCCGATGATCGCGCCACGCAACTCCCGCGCCGCTGCAAGCTCGGGGGCTGACCACGGTGAGGCCGTGTTACGCACCTGCTCTTTCCAGGTTTCGAACGATTTGCGCGGATGAATGCGCCCGCTCTCATGCACTGTCTTGTGCGGATCCCCGCCCCAGCGCACCGTCTTTACGACTTCCGGCCGAAACCAGATAAGCCAGCTTCCGTGCAATTCCGAAACCCGCATCGCGATGATCCCGCTCGCCACGGACGCAAACGCCGCAGCAGCGGGATAATCGCCGGCAAGATTGTCTGTGGCAAACAGGTCTGCAACCTCGCGTTCGCCGAGCCAGCGGATCAATCCTTCGACCTGCTCCTGCGAGGGAGTCTTGCCCACGAGATGGTACTCATCGCCAAAAAGGAGTGCCGCTCCCTCAGCCCCCACCTGCTCCAGCAGATCGTCCTTTTCGCTCTCCCCGCCCAGAAGGCCGTCAACCCATCTTTGTGCCGCCGCCATCCGCTTGAGCAGGCGAGCCTGGACATGACCAAGTTCCAGCCGGCGCGAAGCATCCTGAGAACTTTGCTCCATTGCGATCCGCATCGAAAGGAGCTGGGCGGCGAAATCGCAGGCTTCGCGCACGGCGAGCGAGACGGAGTGCGGGGCGGCGTGATGGCATGCGATCAGCCCCCACAATTTGCCATTGACGATGATTGACACCGACATCGAGGCCGCCGTCGCCATGTTACGCATGTATTCCAGATGAACGGGCGAAACGCTGCGGAGCTGTGAAAGGCTCATATCGAGCACTGCGCCCGTTTCCGAGTTGACCTGCGGCATGACAGGCACGGGCCTGTAATCGACGTCCGGGATCATACGCAGACGGTTGACCGTATAAAGCTTGCGCGCCTGCGGCGGGATGTCGCCGGCCGGGAAGCGAAGCCCGATATATGAAGGCAACGCCCCGCTGCCGGCTTCCGCCACGACATGACCGCTCCAGTCGGGACCGAAGTCATAAATGAGGGTCCGGTCATAACCGCTGATCGAGGAAACAAGCTGTGCAACTCGAGACAGTGCGTCGCTCAGCGACGGCGTGCTGTTGAGATATTGGGCGAGGCCTGTCAATTCGCTCATCAGCGCTTCGGCGGATGCGCCCTGGCCTGTTCTCTCAAGCTCGACGATGATCACGCTTCCCGACCGATGCGCCGAGACATCGAGTTTTTTTTCGGTCCAGACATATCTGAAGCTGCTGTCGTCACCGGAATACCAAGCCGGTAATGCCTCGATAAAAGGCAATGTTCCCCCGTCTGGAATCACCCCGATCGATAGAGGCGCATCAAGAAAATCCTGCAGGTTATCGCTCGCCTGCACGACGGCCAACTGACGCGCGGACAGCACGAAGAGTGCGCCATGTTGCTGGATAGCGCCGGGAATGTGGATGGGCTCGGCGCCGCAACTATCCAGCTTCGGCGTGACTGAACTCATGACTTTCTCCAGCCGCTCTGTGATCGACGGCCTGCTCAAAACGCGGCCAGCCTAGCCATTATTCTACGGATGTAAACGTTTGCTTACGCGAAATTGTTTCGCCGTCGGCCACGTCCCTCTCAGGTTTCGGCAACAACAGCGGGCTTCATGAGATAATGACCCACACCCCAGACGTTACCGTCCTCGTGACCAAATAGCCCGGCCGTTGCGAGAAAAAACAGACGCCAGCGGCGTTCCCATAACCGCGCGTCAGCGCCATAAACCCGCTGCAGGATCGGCCTTATGTGGCCGATTTCCCGATCGAAATTCTCAAGCCAGGCGAGAGCCGTGCGCCGATAATGCGATCCCGGCCAGTTCCATTCCCTTTCGACGGTAAGAACCTCGCTGAAACGATGGGGAAGATCAAAAGCGGGCATGATGCCGCCGGTGAAAAAATGCCGGGCAATCCAGTCGGCTGGGTTGTTGTGGTCGAAACGATAGGATCGGCTGCGGTGGTTGAAGACATGGAGGAAAAACTTGCCATCAGGTTTCAGCCAGGCACGAACGCGTTCGAAGAGCACCTGCCAATTCGACATATGTTCGAACATTTCGACCGATACGACGCGATCAAAGTGATCGCCGGTCGCAAAATCGTTCATGTCTGCGGTCACCACGGAAAGATTGGACAGCCCGCGCTCACGCGCGCGGCCGAGGATGGATTCCCGTTGCGACGCGGAATTGGAGACAGACGTGATCCGCGCATTGGGAAAACGCGCTGCCATATAAAGCGACAGCGAACCCCAGCCGCAGCCGAGTTCGAGAATGTCCATGCCGTCCTCCAACTCGGCATGGTCTACCGTCTCGGCGAGAGCAGCTGTCTCCGCTTCATCAAGGCTTGTCTGGTTATTGGGATAATAGCAGCAGGAATATTTCCGCTGGGCTCCGAGAACCAGTGCGAAAAATTCAGCGGGGACTTCATAGTGTTGCCTGTTCGCCTCGTCGGTATGGCTGGCGACGGGGAATTTCGCCATATCCGCCGCAAAAGCCGCCTCGGCATCCGGCGGTATTTTTGCGAGCCGCCGTTTCGTTCTTGCGCAGAGCATATCTATTCCGGCGAGTGTAACGCTGTCGTTGAGCGCCGCGCGTTCTGCGGCATTGATGGCAAAGGCGAGCATATTCATGGCGCTTCCTCGTTTTTGCGCGGCCCCGGAAAGAAGGCGTTGACGCGGCGTTGCAGGGCACGGAATTTTTCTCCGCGCGATTTCAGCATGTGCTCTTCAAGCGGCGGAATGCCGGAGACATGGACGAGCAGCCAGTACATCATGACGGGCGCGGCAAGCGACGCCCAGGACAAGCCGTCCGCCTGAAGGGCCAGCAGCGGCAAGCTGCACCAGAAAAGCCATTCGAAGAAATAATTGGGATGGCGTGAATAACGCCAGAGACCGGTTTCACATATACCGGTTTTCGCTTCGGGGGTTTTCCTGAATTTCGACAGCTGGGCGTCCGAGAGCGCTTCACCTGCCAGTGCAACAAGCGCAACCATGGTGGCGAGAAGATCTATCGTGCGCGGGAAAATCCGGTCGTTGCTGGCGGCTAGATAAACAGCCAAAACAAGCACGAAGGCGGCAACCGCCTGTATTTGCAGGAAGAAGAAAAGCCGCCGGGGACCGGTTTCGCCCCATTGCTCCATGAGTTTTGCATAACGCGGATCTTCCCCACCACCCCGCGTGCGCAGGCCTATGTGTCCAGCAAGCCGCAGGGACCATACGACAACGAGACAGAATACGACACTGCGCCGCCCGCCATCGCCCTCCGCCAGCAACACAGCCAAGATGCTGCCGAGCCCGACGCTTGCCGACCAGACGGTGTCGATCCAGCCGCTCGAGCCGGTCGCTCTTTGTAGAGCCCAGGCTCCCGCCATCAGCAGCGACATCAGAATGGCAAGCGTCAGGATCACGGAAAACATCACTACTTCGCTCACCACTTTTAATCGATCGAGGCCGGGTTTCGTGATGGCAAATACGGCCTAACCAGCAAAAGAGTTTCAGGGTTCGAAAAAAATTCGAAAAACCGCCTGCCGTTGAAACTTATCAGACGGCTGCTTCGTATCTGCGCTGTCCAAAGACAATTTCTACAATGCGATAGCGAGGATCGATGACCGACACCGAAACAATGCGACGAGACAACCGGCGCCGCATCGCGATAGTGGGAACGGGAATTTCCGGTCTGTCAGCAGCCTGGCTCTTGTCGCAAAGGCACGATGTCACGGTCTTCGAGGCGGCAGACCGCGTCGGAGGCCACAGCAACACGGTGACATTCGATACGAAGAATGGCCCGATCCATGTCGATACGGGTTTCATTGTCTATAACGACTGGACATACCCCAATCTGACCGCGCTTTTTCGAAAGCTGAACGTGCCGACCGCAGCCTCGAACATGTCGTTCGCTGTTTCCCTTGATAATGGCGGCTTTGAATATTCCGGCGGAAACGGGTTTGGCCTGCTCGCACAGAAGAGAAATGCTCTAAAACCCCGCTTCTGGTCGATGCTTGCGGACCTCCTGCGATTTTATCGCAACGCCCCGCGTGACCTGCACTCGATGGCTGACATGTCCCTCGACGATTATCTGACGCGTAATCGCTACGGCGCAGCGTTCCGCGACGATCATCTCTACCCGATGGCTGCGGCCATATGGTCCACACCGGCCATGGAAGTAGGCCGTTATCCGGCGGCGCATTTCATCAAATTCTGCCGCAATCACGGTTTGCTGTTGCTGCGCAACCGGCCGGTCTGGCGCACCGTCGTTGGTGGCTCGCGCGAATATGTAAAACGCCTCACGGCACCGTTTGCAGACAGAATTCGCCTGTCAACGCCAGTGACGCGTATTCGCCGCCTGCCGCACGGCGTCGAAATTACAACTGCGCAGGGTGAGATTGCCCGCTTCGATGACGTGGTCATCGCGACGCATGCGGATCAGGCCCTGGACTTGCTGGCGGATGCGACACGTGTCGAAAAGCGCATTCTCGGTGCCTTTGGTTATACGCGAAACCGGGCCGTGCTTCACACTGACAACACCTTCATGCCGCGCCGCCGCGCCGCCTGGTCAAGCTGGAATTATGTGGCCGACACGCGCACCGAAGCGGGCCAGCCCAGCATCACATACTGGATGAACCGGCTCCAGCCGCTCGGCGAAGCCGAGGATATTTTCGTGACCTTGAACCCGGCGCGGGAACCGCATCAAGGAAAGATCATCGCCGAAGAAACCTATCACCACCCCGTCTTTGACGCCGGAACCGAACAGATGCGTCAGGAACTATGGGCCTTGCAGGGCTTGCGAAACACCTGGTTCTGCGGCGCCTATTTCGGTTCCGGTTTTCATGAAGACGGCCTCCAGGCCGGGCTTGCCGTCGCTGAAGATCTCGGTCGCCTGTCCCGCCCATGGAAGGTGGCGGACGACAGCAGCCGGATCATCCGCCTCGATTTGGAGACGATTGCCAGGGACACGCGATCCATGGAGGCGACGGCATGAAGCCTCCCCTCGTCTCTGCGCTTTTCCCGGGCCATGTTACCCACGCCCGGTTCAAGCCGAAAACCCACAAACTGGACTATCGAATCTATTCGCTGTTTCTCGATCTCGATGAGTTGGAGACGCTGGACCGGAAATTGCGGTTTTTCTCGGTGGACCGGTTCAACCTGTTTTCATTTCATCGCAGGGACCGCGGCAACGGCAGCGGGCTTGGGCTGCGCCAGCAGATAGATGCGGCAATGACGGCGGCGGGCATGACGGCGGATGGAGGGCCGGTGCGCCTGCTTACCATGCCCCGTTTGCTTGGCTGGGCCTTTAATCCGCTCAGTGTGTTCTTCTGCCATGGCCGCGACATGGAACTCAAAGCCATCCTCTGGGAAGTGGACAACACTTTCGGCCAACGGCATTCCTATCTGATCCCCGTAGAGTCCGGCATGGGCGCGGAGATCGTACAGCGCTGTGACAAGGCTTTTTATGTCTCGCCCTTCATGGACATGGACCTTCACTATGTTTTCCGCGTCATCCCGCCTGGGGAGAGGCTGAAGATCGTCATTGAAACATTCGACGAAGATGGCGCCGTCCTGACCGCCAGGCATCTTGCCCGAAGGGTCGAACTGACCGATCGAGCCTTGCTGAGAGCCTTTGTCACCATTCCTTTCCTGACCCTGAAAGTCGTTCTCGGCATTCACTGGGAAGCGCTGAAAATCTGGCTGAAGGGGGTGGGACTGAGAAAGCGCCCGCCGCCACCCGCACAGCCAATATCCTTCGTTCACCCTTCATCGTCGCAAATCGAGGCCAGAATTCATGACCCCGTTTGACAATCTCTCGGAATTACCGGTGCAGAACACCCGCGTCAGCGGCCGTATGGGCCTCGGCACTTGGCTCATCACCCGGCTGCTGAACAATATTCACCGCGGCCGGCTTCGCATCACCCTCCCCGGCGGCGGAACCATCGAAAAATCGGGGACATCGGAAGGCATCGACGCCATTCTCGTTCTGCATAACTGGCGGGCAATCCGCCGTCTGTTCGTCAATGGTGATATTGGCTTTGCGGAAGGCTTCATTGAGAACGACTGGTCCACACCGGACCTGACCGCGCTTATCCGTTTCGCCGCGCAAAATCGTGATGCTTTCACGAAATCAATGCGCGGCAGCCTGCCCATGCGCCTCATCAACCGGCTTGCGCACGGGCTGAACGCCAATACCAGACGTGGCAGCCGACGCAACATCGAGGCGCATTACGATCTTGGCAACGAGTTTTACCGGCAATGGCTCGATCCCTCGATGCTTTACTCCTCGGCGATTTTCGACCTGATGACACCAACCCTTGAGGCAGCGCAGCAGAAGAAACTCGAGCGTATTGCGGAAAAGTTGCAGTTGACCGGCAACAAGGATGTGCTGGAAATCGGCTGCGGCTGGGGCGCGCTCGCCATTCACCTCGCCACGCAGCACAATGCCAACGTGACCGGCATCACCCTGTCGCCCTCCCAGTTGCGCTGGGCGGAAAATGCTGCGGAAAAAGCAGACAAGGCTGACCGGATCAAACTGAAGCTGCAGGACTACCGCGACGTCAAAGGTCAATTCGACAACATCGTCTCCGTGGAAATGTTTGAAGCCGTCGGCGAAGCCTATTGGCCAAGCTATTTCGGGACGCTGAAGCGCTGCCTGAAACCCGGCGGTCGGGCGGTGCTGCAAATCATATCCATTGAAGAAAACCGCTTCGATACGTATCGGCGCAAGGCCGATTTCATTCAGAAATACGTGTTTCCTGGCGGCTTCCTGCCCTCCGATTCAGCTCTGGAAAAAGCCGTGGGGCAAGCCGGCCTCAAACTCACGGAAAAGGAGCTTTTCGGCCAGTCCTATGCGCTCACACTGGCGGAATGGCGCCAGCGTTTCCATGCCCGGTGGCAGACTATTTCCCTGCTCGGCTTCGACGAGCGCTTTCGGCGGATGTGGGACTATTACCTCTGCTATTGCGAAGCAGGTTTTGCCGAGGGAACCATTAACGTCGGGCTGTACACAATAGAACACGGATGAGGCGGGACTAAAAAACGGAGAACCACGATGAAGATCCTTGGATTGGCAATTGCATCCGCCCTGTCTCCGTTGCTGGCAGGGACAAGTGCGACGGCAGCCGATATCAACGGCAACTGGGCGCGGGGCGACGGCAAGGCGAAAGTGCTGATCGCTCCCTGCGGCGAGAAAATATGTGCGACAAACACATGGATCAAACCCGGCACCCAGAAAGAGAAGACCGGCGACCGCCTGATCATGGACATCAGGCCGGGCGAGACGGGCAATTACACCGGCACGGCCTTCGACCCGCAGCGGGATAAATCCTACAAGATAACGGTGACGGTGGCAGGCAACAACATGACTACGAAAGGCTGCATCATCGCCGGTCTGCTGTGCAAGGGCATAAGCTGGACCAGGATCGACTAGCCACGTCCCAGATCCTCCCTCTCGAGTCAACCAGACCAAAAAGTCGCCTGATCAATGGCAAAGGAAAAAATCGATGAAGACATATCTTGCCGCCTATTTCTTCACCCTGGTTGCCTTTCTGGTGATCGATTTCATCTGGTTGAGCACCATGGCGTCACGACTTTATCGACCGGCCATCGGCGATCTTCTGGCGGAAAATTTCCGTCTCGCTCCGGCGATCATCTTTTATCTCATCTACGCCGCCGGCCTTACTTTTCTCGCCGTGCGTCCGGCACTTATTTCGGGACAATGGAGCACGGCGCTGCTTTACGGCGCTGCCGTGGGCTTCATGGCTTATGCCACATATGATCTGACCAATCAGGCGACGCTGAAAAGCTGGTCGACGACCCTGACCGTTGCCGATCTGCTGTGGGGCACCTTCGTCTCCGCGGCAGCGGCCGTCATCGGCTTTCTTGTCACGGTACGCATCATTGGCCCGTTGGAAAACTCGGCAGGCTGGCCATGATGACCGTCGCCTCCTGCAGCCTGCGCCCGATGATCACAGGGCGTGTCCGGAACGAACTTCCCAAGCATCTCTTGTCTTCCTTCGAAAGACGATCCTATAAAGGAAGAATAGCAAGGAAGGTTCGAATGCAGGGCACAGAGATCGCAAGCCTTATCCACCGCGTCGGCATGGGTGATCGTTCAGCATTCGTCTCGCTTTACCAGGCAACAAGCCCGAAGCTTTTTGCGATCTGCCTGAAAATCCTGCGGGACAGAACGGACGCCGAGGAGGCGCTGCAGGAAATTTATATCAAGGTGTGGCAGCGCGCCCGCACATTTGCCGCTAGTGCCGGCAAACCGGCGACATGGCTCGCCACCATCGCGCGCAACCACGCCATAGACACGATTCGCGCCCGCAGACCTGCTGGCGATGACATTGACGAGGCATATGACCTCGTCGACGAAAGCGTTCGCGATCCTGAACAGCATGTTGTTCTGGCGGATGAAGGTCGCAGGATCGACGACTGCATGCGGGAACTTGAGACTGTGCACGCACAGGCAATACGCCGGGCCTATGTCGAGGGTCTGAGCTATCTCGAACTCGCCGACGAATTACGGGTGCCACTGAATACGGTTAGAACCTGGCTGCGGCGCAGTCTTCTCAAACTCAGAGAGTGCATGCAGCGATGACGACGGGCGACCACAGCGGCGGAATGCACTCGCGCGATGAAATACTCGCAGGCGAATATGTGCTCGGTGTCCTGCCGCTTGAAAAGCGCCGCGAAGTGGAACAGCGTATCCAGGAGGACAGGGTCTTCGCGCAACTGGTGCAGCGCTGGGAGACCGAGTTTTCAGACTTTAACGCCGATTACCAGGAAGAGACGCCCAGCGCCGCTATTCTTGCCCGTATTCAAGAGCGTCTGTTCGGCAGCAGAGCGGTCAACACGAATGGCACCTTGTGGAACTCCGCATCTTTCTGGCGCTGGATATCTGTGGCCACCAGCGCAACCGCCGTGGCTGCCGTCGTTTATGCCGCGTTCCCGGAACAACGGGACGGCACAAGCCCGCTTGTGGCCGAGCTTGCGACAACCGACAGCCAGGTCAATCTCCTCGCGTCCTACGACGCGGAATCGGGCCGAATGCGTATCGTTCCCGTGGCGACCGGAAAGACGGACGAAAAGTCACTGGAACTGTGGCTCGTCATGGACGGCGGCAAGACCCGCTCGCTCGGCGTTTTCCAGCCCGGCACGAATGGCGACCTCGTCATTCCCGCCGACATGCGTGGCAATATAAAGGAAGGTACGACTTTCGCGATCAGTGTCGAACCATTCGGTGGTTCACCGACTGGTCAGGCAACCGGTCCGGTCATTGCTGTCGGCACCGCCCGGTGGGGTTGATGCCCCACTGGGCCGTCTGCAGCCGTGGTATTGTCATGCTGCTGCCGGAAAAGAAAGACGCAATTCCATGTCCAGCATGGCGCAAAATCCAGGACTGGCAAGGGTGATCCGCCGTATCTGAAGCGAAACGCCGCGCTGCTGCGGCCGTTCTCAATTTTACCGCCACCGCCATCCGTCTTTTCGCAACGTGCTGCAGCCCAACACGTAACCCACACCCGCGGCCAGGCAAAGTGAAGCCCAAGGACTTCTGCCGATCGCGCGGCGTGCGGCGCGGCGATTGATCCGGGCAACCGCATTTACAGACACCAAAGCCCGTGAAGCGGTTTCGCCAGCACGGACTTTCAAACTGTCGATCTCGGCGCGCAGTGCGTTTATCTCATCGCTCAATTGCGCTGCAAGGCTGTCATCGCGCTCCGCTACCTCTGCAAGCGCCGCGTCAACGAGGGGAGCGTCGGAGATTTGCGGCTGGACACCCGCGGGGTTCGGCTGTCCGTCGCCCTCTGATGCCGCGGGAACAGAACTGCCATGTTGTTGAAAGGTATTTTGGTTCATCGAAGCCTCCTTGATCAGCATCTAACCCGCGCCTCTCTCGGATGTTCCAGCAAGAATGATTGCTTTGCGTCGCGTAAAGCCCTGGCCGGTGGGTCTTGCGAACACTTGCTTCAGCTATCGCACAACACCGGGACCGCGCCTCGTCAGACGCCGCCGTCAATGGGTCTAACTGTCGAAGGTTCTTTAGAGGCCGGCGACGCGAGATAAGACACATCGCAGACAGGGAATCCGTCTTGAATCCGGTTTTGCCAGCGACGGCGATCGGGGGTGAAACTTTTTTGAGCGCGACGAGTTTGGTTCACGAGCAATGAAGCTCGCATTTCCCACATCATGCAGTCATCCGCCATGCGGAGAATCTGCCCCCTTTCGGAGGAGATACCGTGAACTCTATCATTTACCTAGTCGGGCTGGTCGTGGTCGTCCTGTTCATTCTCTCACTGTTGGGGTTACGCTAATGGTTGATCCAATCGTTACTGACGCCAATCGGAGCTACGTCGACTGGCCTGCCATTTTTGCCGGAGCGTTTATTGCCTCCGGGGCCATGGCGGTTCTCACCGCGTTTGCCAGCGGATTGGGACTGAGTTCAATCTCGGCGGACAATGGCGGTGAGATCAGTTCAGTCTGGCTGATCATAACCGGCCTCTTCGTAGTCATTTCCATGGTCGGCTCTTACATGCTGGGCGGTTACATCACCGGCCGGATGCGCAGACCCGCAGGGCAGGCGGACCGAAACGAATTGACCGTTCGTGACGGCCTGAATGGGCTGGTGGTTTGGGGGATTGGAACGGTCGTCTCGGCATTCCTGGCCCTGGGCGTTATTTCAGGTGGTGCAAGAGCTGTTGGAAGCGCCGCCCAGACAGCAATTGAGGCAACCGGAACGGCGGTTGGTGGAGCGGCGCAAGGCGTCGGACAGGTCGCCGGGGGAATCGTTTCAGGAGCCGGCAGTGCCGCTGGCGGTATCGCGCAAGGGGCCGGGCAGGCAGCAGCGCCCAGCATCGAGCAGATGCTTCCGCAGGGCCTCAGGGCCAATCCGCTCGATTATTTTACTGATACGCTGTTGCGAACGGATGGACAGGCAGCGTCGCCGCAGGCCGATCAAACCGTCGGTGACTACCAGCGGCAAATAAGCGGCATCCTGGGAAATCTGCTGTCGACAGGCGAAATTTCCGACGCTGACAGAAACTGGCTCACGACACAGATTGCTACGCGTACCGGCATCAGCCAGACCGATGCCCAGAACAGGGTCAATCAGACGGTGGAGCGGGTGCAGGCCGTACGGACGGAAGCGCAGCAAAAAGTCGATGAGGCCCAAAAGCGCGTCGACGAAATGAAGGCGCAGGCAGAGAAAGCGCTGGAGGATGCCAAGAGGCAGGCGGCTGACGTTGCGGAGAAAGCACGAATCACCGGCATTCTGACCGCATTTTTATTGGCAGCTTCAGCAATCGTGTCCTCTGCAGCAGCTTACATCGGCGCTGTTCACGGTGGTCGACATAGGGATGAAGGAAGAATCTGGGGCGGACTCGCCTACAGGAGATAGCCCTTCATATCTGCAAAGGAGTCCCGCCCGTCTCGGGCGGGGCCCCGATCATAAGCCATTCCGCGCTCTTCGGCCTCATTACGCCGCGCCATCATCATCCTTCGACATTTCCGCCTCAATGACGCAGATCACACCGCTCTTCTCGTAGACGAATTTCGTCTCGCCCTTCAATTCGGCGGACAGAAGCCGCTCGATGAGAGTCGAACCGAAACCCCTGCGCCGGGGCCGAGCAACCTCCGGCCCCCCTCGCTCCTCCCACACAATCCGCAGGCGGTTGTCTGCAAGAGGCTCGAATTGCCACGAGATGGATACCTGGCCGCCAGGCGCGGACAGTGCACCGTATTTTGCCGCGTTGGTCGCCAGTTCGTGGAGAGCAAGGGAAAGTGACACGACCGCTCTCGGGGGCAAGGGAACGCTAGGCCCGCCAATCTGAAAGGCGTCGACGGGATAAGGTGACAAGGCCTGCTGCATGACGGCCTTGAGATCTGCGTGCTGCCAATCGGCGTGCACCAGCAGGTCCTGCGCTCTGCTCAGCGACGCCAATCTGCTGGTGAAGGCTTCCACCTCCTCGTGGTTTGCCTTGTCGCGACCAAGCGTTTGTCTCGCAATTGCCGTCACAGTCGCAAGGACGTTCTTGACGCGATGATGGAGTTCATTGACGAGAATGGATTTCAGCCGCTCTGCATCCTTGCGGGCGGTGATGTCATGCGCCGTCTTGGAGGCGCCTATAACACGTCCGTTGGCGTCGCGGATCGGCGACACGCTGAGAAGCACCTCGACAAGCCGCCCGTCCTTTCGACGACGCTGCGTCTCGTAGGGTTCAACGAAACGGCCTGCCCTGACCTCCGTGAGGATCCTCGGCTCCTCTTCCTGCCTCCCATCCGGCACCAACATCAGCACCGACCGGCCGACGACTTCATCCTGCGAATAACCATAGAGCTTTTCCGCAGCTGCGTTCCAGCTGGTGATCTTCATATCGAGATCGATGCCCATAATCGCGTCATTGGAAGAGGCGATCATCGACGCGAGGTGTTTCTCGATCTCCTGCGCGTGTCGTCTCTCGCCGATATCGACCGAAATGGCGACAGCTTGCGACATGTTTCCCCCGTCATCGCGGATTGCGGAGACCGAGTTCGCGACCCACACCAGACTTCCGTCACCACGGACGTAGCGCTTTTCTATCTCGAAGCTTTCACCGGTCTGAACCATGTGCTGGAACAGGCGCTGGTTTTCGGGAAGATCGTCGGCAAACGTAATCTCCTGCATGCGGATGCCGATCAGCTCGTCCCTCGGCCGACCGACGATCCGACAGAAATGATCGTTCACGCTGAGGAGTTTTCCGGTCAGATCGCCGAGGGCTATGCCAGCGGCTGACTGCGCGAAGATGGCCCTTAGACGCTCCTCGCTCTCTCGCAAGGCCGCATCCGCCTTCACCCGCTCGGTCGTTTCGTTGACGATGCAGAACACACCACGCACGGTGCCATCCTGATCCGCGACCGGAGAATACGAAATGTCGAAGTACACCGTTTCGGGGTAACCGTGTCTTTCGATATAAAATGGCCTGTCTTTTGCGGCGACCGTTTCTCCCTTCGCGAGGACGCGCTGCAGCAGCGGCTCGAGGTCATCCCAGAGTTCGTTCCAGTATTCTCGGGCGGGTCTGCCGAATGCGTGTGGGTGCTTGTTGCCTATGGTTGGCGCGTAGGCGTCGTTGTAGAACGCGACAAACTCCGGCCCCCAGAACATCACGATCTGCGCATGTGAGGGAAGCATGATGCCGATGGCGGCATGCAGACAGGCAGGCCATTCCGATTTCGGGCCAAGTGGCCCTGATGCCCAGTCCACTGTGTCGAGGAGGCTGGATACGGGAACTGCGAGCGTGTTAACCTTGTCCAGGACGACGATCTCCACCTGAGGATTTATAGAAGTTAGCCTATAGAATTTTCGGGTGCGAGCAAAGTGTCTGTCACGGTTGCGGCATGTTTCCTATGTCTGACCGTCGATATCAGCCGAAAGTCATCATGGCCGATCGTATTTCAATCAAGGCCCCATATATCTCAATCCGAGCGGCCCACCCCCGATCACCTCCGCCTGACTTTTGCAGTCCAGAGTCCTTTTTGGTGTGTCACTGGACCGTCTCGCTGCACTGCATGAACACACGCATGAAGGAGCGAGATGAAACTGCTTGCAAGCTATTTGGCCCGGCTTAAGAACGATACGCGTCACGTCAGCGATAACCGCGCTGCCTTTTAAATAAACCTCCGTGCGGCACCGGAGTGCTGCCAAACCGTATTATGATTGGCTACTTCGCCCCGAACCGCGGACGATACCTGCCGGGCCCCGTCACGAAATACAAAAACAGGCCCCAACGATAGCCAGATTCTTGAAGAATTGCCCCTGCTGGGCAGAGCGCGCCTCTTCCGGGAAAGACGAGAACGCATGGCTGAGCAAGGTGGCGACATAGGTAAAAGCCAGCAGTATCGCACCTGTTTCCCGGGCCCTTACCCCGAATATCAAGGCAGCGGCACCGAGGATTTCTACCAAAATCACAAGATATACGACGAGGCCGGAAAAAGGCACGCCCTTTGCGGCCAAAGAACCCGCAAAGCCGAAAATTTCGAAGAGCTTGCCGACACCGGCCTGCAGAAAGAGCGCGCTGATCGAAAGGCGCCCAAGAAGAATTATCGCATCATTTATCTTTGCAGTCATTGGAAGTTGCTGTTGAATCTTGCTTCGGCACTCTCGGCAGATTTATCATCGCGCCGCGCCTGTGGGCGCTACGAAGCGGCATGATCCATGCCGCCTTCCCTTCACGGCGCGGGCTGCTGCCATCCGTACGCGCGCTTCTGGACTTCCTGGCGGATGAATATACAAGACTTTCGGCTTTCGAGAGAAAGCAAATCTTACCGTGAACCCCGCACAGGTGACCGTTGAACGCGCACGCTGGTTTCTGCGCACGTTGCGTAGTCAACGGTCAAACGGCCCCAATCCAGTATCAGTTTCTCCCGATCCTCACCTTTAGGCTGCTGCCTGGACGCCGCTTGCAGCTATCGATCAGGTTCCGCCGACCGAATGGAATGGCGTTGTTGTCGCCCGCGCCAACCATACGCAAGACAAGGAATCGTGCGCCGAACCGGCAGCCACGTGCCGCCGCGTATCAGGCCCTAGCGATTTGCCATACAGCGATCGCAGCTATTGCAGCCGGTATTGCGGCGACAATCAAGAAGATGGGCAGTTCCTGCATCACCGTGTAACCCGCTTTGGTCACGCCCACCCACATATTAACCAGCGCCATCGCAAGCCAGAGGGGAATGAAAGCTTTCGCGGCGACAGCCACACTTGCCGGATCCTCGCCCCACAGCCAACCGAACAGGCAGAATACACCGAACAGGGCAATGCCGCCCAGAATCACCAACATCATATGCATGATGCCAACCTTTCATGCCTCGCAGGCGAGAACGGGCGCTGAAGCCCGTTCCCCCAGTCGTTACTTGGTCGTATAACCGCCGTTGACGAGAATGGTTTGGCCCGTCATCCACCAACCATCCGAGACCATAAAACGGATGTAGGGGACGATGTCCTCGATGTCGGTAAGTCCCGTCTTGGAGAAACCGGAGAGCGCCGCCGCGGTCTTGTGGTAGGCGACGGCATCCGCTCCCTCGGCGGGATAGAAAAACGGGGTGTCCATCGGGCCGGGCCCGATCGCCGTGACCGAGATGCCGCGCTCACCGAACTCCTTCGAGGCTGCGCGGGTGAAATGCTCGACCGGCGCCTTGGTGCCGGCATAGCTCGCATAGAAAGGTGTGAACGCGCCGAGCAATGAGGTCACCAGCGTTACCAGCTTGCCGTTGTCATTAAGGTGCCTGCCGGCTTCCTTGATGAAGAAGAACGCGGTTTTCGCGTTGACGGCACTCATTTCATCATATTCGGCTTCAGATATCTCCAGGATTGGCTTCTTAAGGACCTTACCCACCGTGTTGATTGCAATGTCAGGGCGGCCGATGGCAGCGACAGCCTCGCCGAACAGCTTTTCGACGGCGCCCGCCGTTGTCAGGTCGGCTTGCAATGCCACTGCCTCGGCACCGGCCGCCTTGACTGCGGCCACTGTTGCATCCGCCTCCCCTTTGGTGGCAGCGCTGTTATAGTGGATCGCGATTGCTTTTGCGCCGTGTGAGGCGAGATCGCGTGCTATCAGCCCGCCCAAATTCTTGGCGCCCCCGGCGATGATGACGGTTTTACCCTTGATGCTGTGATCGGTCATGGATGGCCTCCTTTTGCAGATGGGCAGCCGCATCTGCGCCCGCCGTCGCCAGCCAGAGTATCGTCTGGATTTTCGTGATAAAGTCATCCATTCTGGTTTCACTTGTTTGAAACCCCGCACAATCTGAGGCTCTTGTGGATCGCATCGACCTCTTTCGTGTGTTCACCCGCGTTGTGGAGTGCTCAAGCTTTACACGTGCAGCAGACACACTCGGCCTGCCACGGTCTACGGTTTCGGCTGCCGTTCTGGAACTCGAGGCGCGGGTCGGCGCCCGCCTGCTTCACCGGACCACCCGCAAGGTTTCAGCGACGCAGGATGGGTTGGCTTTTTACGAGAGGTGCCAGCGCATTGTCTCGGATGTCGAGGACACCGAGAACATCTTCCGACAAACCATCTCACGGCCATCGGGCAGGCTGAGGATCGACGTTCCGGGCCGGATCGGCCGGTTGATAATCGCGCCCGCCTTGCCGGATTTCCTTCATCGATTCCCTTTGATCGATATCGAGCTGGGGGTTACCGACCGCGCAGTCAATCTCATTGAAGAGAGTGTGGATTGCGTTTTGCGGGTCGGTGCATTGACCGACTCCGGTTTGATCGCGCGACAGATAGGCAGGCTGCCACTCATCAACGTCGGCAGCCCAGCCTATTTTGCCGCGCATGGCACACCTTTCGCCCCGGACGATCTGTCGCAACATTGGGCAATTAACTACGCATCTCCTTCCACGGGGAGAATTGAAAGCTGGGAATGGCTGGAAAACGACACCGTTCGCTCGATGTCTATGCGTGCCCGCGTGACGGTCAACAGTGCAGAGGCCTATATTGCATGTTGTCTGGCAGGAATGGGTCTTATTCAGATACCTGCCTACGACGTCCGAGATCACTTGCAAAACGGCGCCCTGATCGAGGTGATGCCGGATTACAGGGCCCAATCCCTGCCCATGGCGCTGCTCTATCCACACAGGCAGCACCTCTCCCATCGTTTGCAGGTCTTCATAGACTGGTTGGAGGCACTGCTTAAGCGGGAGCTCCTGAGCGACGCCATTCTTCTTGAGGATTGACCTGGGGCCGAGACCAGAATGAGATTGTCCGGCAGCGGACCGATCACGCAAGACAACTGACACTCAGGCAAATCACCACCGCGATAATGCTGGCGGCGAAGGCTCCATGACGCGCCCTCAACGCATGTGTCACCTTCCGGCATGATGGACACAGGCCGAAACAGTCATCATAGTGCAGGAATAGAGCGACGCCACCGTCCGTCAGTGAATGGCGTCACGGGCAGAGACCGACTCTTTCCGAGAGCGAAGAGAAAGTTCGGGCAACCATCCCTGCCTCGGCCATTATGGGATTCACTGGCCTGCCGGCTCAGCTGGATGCTCTTCTCATGTTAACGCGGTGCGCCGCGCTGGAGGACAAGGCGAATGAAAACGAGATTTCTCGGTGGGACTGTCCTCGCTTTGGTGCTCTCCACCGCAATTGCCTCCGCTCAGCAGGCCTCTGACACTGTCGCGCCCGAAAAAGCGACGGGAGCTGCAACTGCCAGACGTGTCGAGTCAAAGAGCTTCATGGTCGCCGCGGCCAATCCGCTCGCGGCTGAGGCGGGACGCGAGGTGATCGCAGCGGGCGGAAACGCCATAGATGCGATGTTGGCGGTGCAGACCGTGCTGGGCCTTGTCGAACCGCAGAGTTCCGGTCTCGGCGGCGGTGCCTTCCTGGTTTATTACCATGCAAAAAGCGGCAAGTTGACGACGTTGGACGGCCGCGAGACGGCGCCACGGGAAGCTACGCCTAAGCTCTTCCTGGATGATAAAGGTCAGCCGCTTAAATTCCTGGACGCAGTCATTGGCGGCCGTTCCGTTGGCACGCCGGGAACGGTGCGACTTCTGGAGGAAGCCCATAAACGGTATGGAAAAGCGGAATGGGCGAGCCTTCTGAAGCCCGCCGAAAAGCTGGCGACCGAGGGGTTCAAAGTATCACCGCGTCTTGCCTCCCTCATCGCTTCGGAGGGCGACCGGCTGAAGAAATATGCAGAAGCCCGGTCATATTTCTTCGACGCCTCAGGGGCCGCCCTGCAAACCGGTGCCGTGTTGAAGAATCCGGCCTATGCGGAAACGCTTGCCGTGCTTGCCAAAGGCGGTGCCGACGCTTTTTACAAGGGGACAATCGCCGAAGCGATCGTCAAGACCGTGCGCGAAGCCGCCGACAATCCGGGCGTCTTGTCGCTGACCGACCTGTCCAACTATCGTGTGATCGAGCGCGCACCGGTCTGCTTCAATTATCGCGCTCTTGATGTGTGCGGGATGGGACCGCCGTCTTCGGGTGCCGTCGCCGTCGGTCAAATACTCGGCCTGTCGGAGAATTTCGACCTGAAGAGCCTGGGGCCGAAGAATGTCGAAAGCTGGCGCATTATCGGCGATGCGCAACGCCTCGCCTTTGCCGACCGCGAGCGTTATGTCGCTGACGCCGATTTCGTCCCCCTGCCGATCAAGGGCCTGCTGGACAAGAGCTACCTAAGCGAAAGGGCAAAGCTGCTCGATGGCGACAAGGCGTTGGCCAAGGATGCCGTCAAGGCCGGCGAACCTGAATGGGACCACGCGCTCCTTTTGGGCCGGGATGCGGCGCTCGAGTTGCCCTCCACGAGCCATTTTGTCATTGCCGACAAGGACGGCAATGTGGTCTCTATGACGACGACAATCGAAAACGGCTTCGGCTCGCGTCTGATGACGAATGGTTTCCTGCTCAATAACGAGTTGACAGACTTCTCGTTCAAGACTCACGACGGCGGCCTGCCGGTCGCCAACCGCGTTGAGCCCGGTAAACGGCCGCGCTCGTCGATGGCCCCGACTATCGTGATGAAGGATGGAAGACCCCTGCTCGCCATTGGTTCACCCGGCGGCAGCCAGATCATCGGCTATGTGGCACAGGCGCTGATCGCCTACATTGACTGGGGCATGCCCGTTGAGGCGATCGTCGCCCAGCCACATCTCATCAACCGGTTTGGCACATACGATATCGAGGCCGGCACCAGCGCAGAAGATCTGGTGGGATCGCTCAAGGCGCTGGGTTACGAGGTAAAACCGGGTGAAATGAATTCCGGTTTGCATGCCATTGAGATGACCCCCAAGGGGTTGGCCGGCAGCGCCGATCCCCGGCGCGAGGGAGCCGTTGTCGGAGAGTGAATGCGTCACGGCCACGAGCACCAGAACAGCGTGGAGGGTGTCTATCCGCCAAGATTGCAGGCACGAGGCGACAGTTCCCATATGATCTGGATACCTGACTAACGCCGCAGCCCATCCATGACCAGCCGGACGATCCTGTGCGCGCGGTCACGCCAATCCGGCCCTTCCGGTATGGAATAGATGCCGAAGAGCGCGTTCAGGACATCCGCACCTGCGATGTCTCCCTTTACGGCGTCAGCCTTGACGGCATTGTCGAGTAGCTCCTCGAACGCCGTATGCAACAGCTTCGAGCCCTCCGCAAAAAGGGCGGAGTTGGAGGTGAACAGGAGTTTCAGACTGTTGGCCATGCCTCTTTTTGCCGCCATGTAGCTAACAAACCGGTTCATCCATTCTTCAACGGCTTTCGCGGGCTCTTCTTCCCGGATCAGGTCGCGCGCGGCCGTCGCAAGAATTTCCAGCTCGCGCCGATAGACGCCCTCCACCAGATGTTCGCGCGTCGGGAAGTGCCGGTACAGCGTCCCTATGCCAACGCCTGCACGCCTGGCAATATCTTCCAGCGAAGCCGCCGCGCCCTGCTCTGAAAATGCCAGCGCCGCGACTTCAATCAGCTTTTCCCGATTTCGCCGGGCGTCTGCACGCAAAGGGGCCGGTTCAACCGGAGGCGTCTGCTCCTTGGGCACGTGAAAGGCCGCTCCATTAAAAAATAGCTTGACGGACGACTGCAAGCCACTAAGTTAAACGGAGGCGCCTCCGTTTATGGGTGCGCCATTCGCTTCTTTAAATCAGATATGAGGCGGATGTCATGCCGAAATCAACGATTGGCGCTGATGAGCTCCCGACAACTCCAGAGTTCCTGAGGAACTTAACCTTCTGTCGCTCATTCTGATGTCACAATGCAGGAGGCACTTATGACACGATCGGCCGATAGCATCAGACATAACGATAATCCCGCAGATTGGTTGCGTCGCAGTGCCGATGCCTCAATCTTGGCAACACCTCAGCAAGCTTTTTCCACTGACAGGGCCTACGACGTCCTGAACTTTGCCATCGAGACCATGAAGGCAGGGCTTGAGGTGGCGCTGTGCACCTTGGTGGAAATACGCGGAGGCTCGTCCCGGCCGCTTGGCGCGCATATGGCGGTCGCGGAGGATGGCAGGTACTGCGGATATGTTTCTGGCGGATGCACGGAAGCGGCTATCGCCGCCGAAGCCTTGCAAGCGATGAAGAGCGGCCATGATCGCTTCGTCATGCTGGGCGAAGGCTCGCCGTTCTTCGATATCGTGCTGCCCTGCGGAGGCGGCATTACGGTTGCGATTCATCTTGTCAGGAACGTTGAACCGCTCTGTTCCACCAACATGCAGGTCGATCACCGGCAATGCGCATCTCTTTGTTATGCACCGGGTCTCGAGCAACTTTCGCCCGGCCTCCAGAGCAAGCCGACCGGCTGGGATGGCGATGTCTTCGTCACCCACTATCGGCCAAAAGTACGGACGGTTTTTTCCGGGCGCTCGCTCGAAGTGGAAAACGCCGTCAGCGTCGCGAGAGCTGCAGGATACGACGTTGTTCTCCTTGAGGATTCGCCGGGAACCAACATCGATGCATCGTTGATTGATCCCGACACGGCCGTTGCAGTTCTCCAGCATGACCTGGATCGGGAAATCCCGTTACTTGAGGCCGCTCTGCGCGCATCGCCTTTTTACATTGGCGCACTCGGCAGTTCCCGCACCCATGAGAAACGCGTCGAGCGATTGCGCCAGAGGGGTCATTCGGATGAGTCAATCGCCCGGATCAAGGCTCCGATCGGCGTTTTCGGGCGGGCAAGAGACGCTCAGTCACTGGCGCTGTCGGTCATCGCCGACATCGCAGCGTCGCGACAGCTCAACGTAACAAACAGCTAGAGCAGAAGGTCGTCGAATCAACAAGCCGACGGCTGGTCACAGGCAAACCATTACCGTGAGTTCCATGGGTGCCGCGACAGATCCTCCAGCGCGGGCCTTCAGACGAGGGAGATGTCCAATGCGATTTAACATCAACGGAACGGCAGTGGAGGTCGAGGCAGACATCCGCACTTCGCTGCTTGATCTCATGCGCAACTATCTGGGATTTACCGGCACCAAGAAAGGGTGTGATCAAGGCGCATGCGGCGCGTGCACCGTTCTGGTGGATGGCGAGCGCATCAATTCCTGTCTCGCGCTCGCGGTCCAGTATCAGGGGCGTAACATCACGACTGTCGAGGGCCTCGCCGCAAACGGCAACCTTCATCCCCTGCAAAAAGCCTTCATAGAGCATGACGGCTTTCAATGCGGCTATTGCACACCCGGCCAACTCTGTTCCGCCGTCGGCATGGCGGGAGAAATTGAACGAAACATTCCGAGCGTCGTCACCGCCGATCTTTCGAGCGACAGCATCGCCGTCGACGACACCGAGATTCGCGAACGCATGAGCGGCAATCTCTGTCGCTGCGGAGCCTATAACGGCATCGTTGAAGCCATATCTGAAGCGCTGGTGCAGCAGACGGCGGTCCAAACCGATGAGAGGGCACGGGCATGAATATCTTCTCCTATCACCAGGCATCTGATGCTGGGTCGGCGATCGCGCTCAAACAGGCCGGGCCGGCGGCGAAATATCTGGGCGGCGGCACCAATCTTGTCGATCTCATGCGCGAGACGGTCGAAAGACCGGAAACGCTGATCGATGTCACGCGGCTATCGAGCAACATCGAACAGCGCACCGATGGCAGCCTGCTGATCGGAGCGGGGGTGAAGAACACGGCGCTCGCGGCCCATGGCGCGGTGCGGACCCAATTCCCGGTTCTCTCCCGGGCCATCCTGGCAGGAGCAAGCGCGCAGATTCGAAACGTCGCGACGGTCGGAGGCAATATCCTCCAACGCACCCGGTGTCGGTATTTCTATGACAATGCCGCCCATTGCAACAAGCGTGAACCGAGTTCGGGCTGCGACGCGCTGGAAGGTTTCAACCGCTACCACGCAATCCTTGGGGCATCTCAAAGCTGCATCGCGACCCATCCTTCAGACATGTGCGTTGCGCTCGTCGCACTGGATGCAATGGTGCACCTTGAGGGGCCATCCGGCACGCGCAGCCTGCCGCTGCGCGATCTTCACCGTCTGCCGGGCGACACACCCCAGATAGAAACGGCACTTCATCCGGACGAGCTCATCACGGCCGTCGAAATCCCAGCGCTGCCTTTTGCAAAAAGATCCGCTTACCGAAAGGTCAGGGACCGTGCGAGTTACGCCTTCGCTCTCGTTTCCGTCGCCGCGGCGCTTGATGTCGATAGCGCAGGTAACGTGAACGACGTGAGGCTGGCGCTCGGCGGCGTCGCGCACAAGCCGTGGCGCGCTCTCACGGCTGAATCGCATCTTAAAGGCCAGCCGGCAAACGCGAAGAGTTTCCGCGCTGCGGCGGAGGCCGAACTCGCGGACGCTGTCGGTTTACGAGACAATGCTTTCAAGATCGAACTGGCAAAACGCACTATTGTCGCCGTTCTGGAAGAACTGAAGGGAGAAAACGCATGAGCGCTGATACCCACACGCTGCCGGAAGCGGGCAGACAAGGTCGCTGGCAACCTGCCGTTACGAAAGACCCGCTGCTGCGCAAACATGGCGCCCTCGGGCAATCCATATCGCGCATCGAAGGTCCCATGAAGGTTCAGGGCAGGACGCGATTTGCGGCGGAGTTTCCCTATGACAACATCAGCTATGCGGCGCTCGCTTTCAGCACCGTTGCCCGCGGTCGCATCTCCGAGCTGAATGTGAGTGCAGCGGAGGCCGCGCCCGGCGTCATTCTCGTCATGACCTACAGAAACGCACCGAGGATGAAGGCGCCGTCGCTGATGATGTCGTCTCCGACAGCTGCCGGGGCGAGCAATCTTCCCGTCATGCAAAACGACGAAATCCACTGGAACGGTCAGCCGATCGCTCTGGTTCTGGCCGAAACGCAGGAACAGGCGGATTACGCTGCATCGTTGGTCACGGCAAAGTATGAACTGCTGCCGGCGGTCACGTCCTTCGATGAAGCCAAGAAATCGCCCAGGCAGCTCGAAAACCTGCTTGGTCAGCCTCCATTTGTTGAAATCGGCGACGCGGAAGCCGCGCTTGCAAATTCGGAGGTGAAGGTCGATCTCATCTACAGAACACCACGACACAATCACAATGCCATAGAACTGCATGCAGCAACGATCGTCTGGAACGATGATGAGCTGCGCGTTCATGACGCGAGCCAGCTGCTAGACCTCACCACAGGCCAGCTCGCGGATATATTCGGGCTCGATATCAGCAAGGTCCATGTAACCTCGCCCTATGTCGGCGGCGGCTTCGGTGGGAAATGTTTCTGGGATCATCAGATCCTGGCTTGCGCGGCAGCCAAACTTGCGGGGCGCCCCGTGCGCATCATGCTGTCGCGGGAAGGTGTCTTCAGGATCATAGGCGGTCGCACCGTAACCGAACAGCGCGTGGCCTTGGGTGCCAGGACCGATGGAACACTTAATGCGTTGATCCACACCGGAACCGCGGCGATGACGACGCACAATTCCTGTCCGGAACAATTCACCTTTCCGGCCCGCCATCTCTATGGCGCCAGAACGTTCCGCATCGGTCAGGATGTCGCCGATCTGGACATGCTGGCAAATACTTTCATGCGTGCGCCGGGCGAGTCCGTCGGGACTTTCGCACTTGAATGTGCACTGGATGAACTCGCGGAGAAATTGGAACTGGATCCCATCGAGCTGCGCCGGCGGATCGAGCCGGAAAAGGACCCGACGACCGGCAAGCCGTTCTCGTCGCGCTATCTCATCGAAGCTTACGACAAGGGCGCAGAGCAATTCGGCTGGGATAAAAGGAGCCGGACACCACGTCAAAGACGTGAAGGCGAATGGCTTATCGGCATGGGATGCGCCACCGCGACCTATCCTTACCATCGCTTTCCCGGCGGCGCGGCCCGGATCAAGCTGACAGAAGACGGCCATGTTACCGTGTCGACGGCCGTCCATGACATGGGTATGGGCACCGCCACGGCTCAGGTGCAGCACCTGGCGGCACGACTGGGCCTGCCGCTCGAGCATGTCACGTTCGAGTATGGCGACAGCAGACTGCCGAGAGGCGTGATCGCCGGAGGCTCCACTCAGACCGCCTCCATAGGCGGGGCGATCATTGCCGCAACCGAGGTCTTCATGGAAGAGCTGATCAAGCTTGCCGGGAATGACTCGCCCCTTGCGGGGCTGTCGCTTCCTGAAGTCGAGGCGAGAGATGGTGGGCTATCGCATGTGAGCGATAGCAGCCGGTTTGAGAGCTACCAATCGATCCTCCAGAGGGCGGGTCGAGAAGAGCTCGTCTGCGAGGCAGAGGCACCAGCGCCAGCCGAAATGGAAGCTTTTTCAATGCATTCCTATGGTGCGCAGTTCTGCGAGGTGCGCGTCAGCACACTCACCGGCGAGACGCGCGTCTCCCGCTTCCTGGGTTCCTTTGACGCCGGGCAGATCCTCAATCCCAAAATGGCGACCAGCCAGTTCAAAGGCGGCATCATAATGGGCATCGGGCTTGCCCTGACCGAAGAAACCTATTTCGATGAGCGGACTGGACGCATCGTGAACGCCTCCCTGGCGGATTATCATGTGCCGGTGCAGATGGACGTACCGCCTATTGAAATCCTCTACACCAACAAGCCCGACCCGCAGGCGCCGATGGGCGCTCGCGGCATCGGTGAAATCGGTATAACAGGGGTTGGCGCAGCCGTTGCAAATGCAGTCTATAACGCAACGGGTATTCGTGTTCGCGATCTGCCCGTCACCCTGGACAAGCTGATGGCCCGTCTCGACTGACGCGTCCGACAACATCAACGCCCTCAGCATTTCCGCCCCGGTCCAAACCGCTCGCCGCGACACGGAGCGCCAAAATTCGAGGTCCAGCTTGGACCTCGACCCCGCCTGCAAGCGACAGCAATGTCGGTAAACAGTCCACAAAATCTGTCTGCCTGGATGGGCATTAAGCCCTGCCCATCGGCAAAGAGCGCAGAGACCACCGGCATTACCCTTCGCCTATGGTTTTTGCGGTTTGCATACCGTCGAGTTGGCCGCTCTGGCGGCCTCCTTAGCGCTCCGGGCATGACCTACGGCATTCGTGTGTTCCTGGGCGGATCACGCGGCAGTCATAGCGAGAGGTTAGCCGTTGTTGGCTGCGCTGAGGACGGCCTTGACCGAAGCCGTGGCGATGTCATCGTCGATGCCGATCCCGAAAACCGTGACGCCATCACGAGTGCGGCATTCTAGGTAGGCGACCGCTTGGGAATTCGCGCCGCGTTTCAGAGAATGTTCGTGATAGTCGAGGACTTCCAACGTCATCCCACAGCCCTCCTCCAGCGCCGAGACCGCACTGGAGATCAGGCCATTCCCACGGCCTGTGATCGCAATCACACGACCTCTGTGACGGATGCGCCCGACAAAAACGCGTTCCTTCCCGGCGCTCCGACGGCTTTCATCCTGATAATCAACCAGTTCAAACGGCTGCGGCCCGGTTAGATGGTAAGCATCTTCGAAGATCGACCAGATCATAGCGGCCGTGATTTCCCTGCCGGTGCTCTCAGCGAACTCCTGCACACGGCGGCTGAGATCGATCTGAAGCGAGCGCGGCAGTTTCAAACCCTTGTCCTGTTCAATCACCCAGGCAATACCTCCTTTGCCGGACTGGCTGTTGACGCGGATGACTGCCTCGTATGTCTCGCCTATGTCCGCCGGATCAACTGGCAGATAGGGCATTTCCCAGATACCGTCATTGCGTTTTCTGTGGGCCGTGAACCCTTTCCGGATCGCGTCCTGGTGCGAGCCCGAGAAGGCCGTGTGCACCAGTTCGCCGGCATAGGGATGGCGCGGGTGCACCGGCAGTCCGTTGCAATGCTCGACGGTATTCACGACATCGCGGATCGCGGGAAAATAGAGTTTCGGATCGATCCCTTGGGTGTAGAAATTCATTGCCAGCGTCACCAGGTCCACATTGCCGGTCCGCTCGCCATTCCCGAACAGGCATCCCTCAACACGGTCGGCCCCGGCAAGTAACGCCTGCTCGGCCGCCGCCACGGCCGTTCCCCTATCATTGTGAGGATGCACGCTGATAACCACCGCATCACGGCGCGAGATGTTGCGGCCGAACCACTCGATCTGGTCTGCATAAACGTTGGGTGTCGCGACTTCGACCGTTGCCGGCAGGTTGAGGATCGCTGGACGTTCGGAGGTCGGCTGCCAAACGTCCAACACCCGTTCACAAATCTCAAGCGCAAAATCAGGCTCGGTGAAGCAGAAGGTTTCGGGCGAATACTGAAAGGTCCAGTGGGTGTCGAGTCGCTTCAGGCTTTCCTCCAGCATCGCCGTGACGCCGGTGACGGCCAGATCGATGATCTGATGCCGCTCCATGCCGAAGACCACGCGGCGGAACAGCGGAGCCGTTGCGTTATAGAGGTGAACGATCGCCCGGCGCGTGCCCTCAAGCGCTTCGAAGGTGCGGACAATAAGATCTTTACGGGATTGGGTAAGCACCTGAATCGTTACGTCGTCGGGAATCCGATCTTCTTCGATCAGCGCACGGACAAAGTCGAATTCGGTCTGTGACGCCGATGGAAAGGCGATCTCAATTTCCTTGAAGCCTACGGCGAGCAGCATGTCGTAAAAGCGTAGCTTGCGTTCCACATCCATCGGATCGGCAAGCGCTTGATTGCCGTCGCGCAGATCGGTGGACAACCAGCGGGGCGCTTTCGTGAGCCGGTTGGACGGCCACCTGCGGTCCTGCAGCTCGATGGGAGAGACGAAAGGGCGGTATTTGATTTCAGGATTGGTCAACATGGCGTGATCCGTTGCGATGCGTTTTGTGAAGGATTCGACACGGCCATTACGATCGCCGGGAAGCCGTCAGGCCCGACGATCGCCGGTAAGTCGCAACACGTCGCAAACCGTTAAACAGGCAAACGCATGGGCCGCGCGTCCAACGGCCACGCCGAGCGCCGCAGGATACGGCTCTTCGATGCAGTCAATAAGGCGGTTGCGGTCGGTCACCTGGCGAAAACTCTCTGCTGTTAGATGGCCTACCGTAGTGAGCGCGAAGCTGATATTCTAACGCCGGATGATCATCGATCGTCGCAAAAGGATCAGTTTTGAAAAGCGGCATAAACATTACCAACGAGATCGCCGTCATCACCCACGACGAAAACCGCTTTTCGGGGCCGAGGCACAGTCACGAAGAGGCTCAGCTTCTATATGCCGTCAGCGGGGTTGTATCGATCAGGACGGATCGGGGCACCTGGGTCGTTCCGCCAAGCCGGGCGGTCTGGCTACCGCCCAAGCTGGCGCACGAAACGTCGAGCCATGCAGGCGTGCAGTTCCGGTCACTTCTGATTGACACAAGCGAAATAGGGGGGCTTCCCGACGAATGCCTTGTGGTGACGATCACCCCTCTTTTGCGGGAATTGATTCTGAAACTTGCCGAGCTTGCTGAGAAGCCACAAAGTCGGGAGCAAGCGGACGCCGTCGTCAGGCTGCTTCTGATGGAACTTTCCTTTCAGCCAGCGCAGCCGCTCAACCTGCCGATACCGAAGCATTCCGGCTTGGCGCAAATGTGCGAGCAGGTCCGTACCAATTTGGCGGAAAATCTCTCCATCGAAGATGCAGCGACCAGGCTTCACATGAGCAGAGCCACCTTTATGCGGACATTCAGGCGTGAAACCGGCATGAGTTTCGGGCAATGGCGTCAACAGGCCCGGATGCTTGATGCCTTGACGATGCTGGCAGAAGGCAGAAGCGTCCTCGATGTCGCCCTTGAGTGTGGCTACAATAGCCCAAGCGCCTTTTCTGCCGTGTTTCGCCGATCACTCGGGTGCCCGCCCAGCACTTATTTTTAAGCCAGCCCGGATTCTGGTCATCACCTCGTTTAGCGCATCGACTGCGCGTTTGCATGCCAGACGATCAAGCCTCCGCAATTCAGTTGCAGTCAATCCCGCATGGGGCTGAATTCGGCTTGTCGCGCTGATCCGTCCACCCCTGTGCAATCCGCATCGCCACCACCGGTCAACAACTTGAACGCCGTAACGGGGCCGCCAAACCCGCGAGGTTAAACCGACAGACCGAACGGTTGCTGAGCGACGAGATGCACGACTTCCGCTCCCCGCGGAATCCAGCCATTGATCACGTCCATAGGATATTGCAGGTTCCAGCAGCGCCTCGTCACAGAGGCTCATGGAAAGCCCACA
The DNA here is from genome assembly GCF_055382365.1 of Agrobacterium sp. 5Ca39. NCBI lineage: Bacteria > Pseudomonadati > Pseudomonadota > Alphaproteobacteria > Hyphomicrobiales > Rhizobiaceae > Agrobacterium > Agrobacterium sp. 5Ca39. The sequence goes on from NZ_AP026437.1 coordinate 2,061,157, forward strand.
AACCATGGGAGGAAAACTGTGTCCAACAGAGACGACAATGAGCCGCCGCCCAAAGAACGCCCCGTCGGCCCCCGTGTTTTCGTTATCCTGCTTGCCGCAGGGCGTTCCAGTCGCATGGGAGAGACAGGTGCATCCAAGTTGCTTGCGGAATTTGGCGGCGTTGCTCTCGTACGACGTTCTGCGCAGGTCGCGCTCGGTTCGACTGCCGACAGTGTGGTCGTTGTAACGGGGCACCGCCGGTTTGAAATCGAAGCTGCGCTTGATGGCCTGGGAGTCGAGTGTCTCGAAAACCCGCTATACGGCCGCGGCATGGCGACCTCGATTGCGGCGGGGGTCTTACACTGCCATGCTCGGGGAGCGGAGGCAGTTCTGGTCCAGCTTGCCGACATGCCGGGCTTGGCAAGCGGCGATCTCGATCGGCTCATTGCGGCTTTTCGAACGACCGATGGTGAGGCGGTTGTACGTGCGACGGGAAACGGGAAGCCGGGGAATCCCGTAATACTTCCTAAATCGCTGTTTGAGGCCGTCACCCACCTCGAAGGCGATGTTGGGGCTCGTCGGATCATGGAAACATCCGGCCTACCCATCATTTATGTGGAGATCGGAGAAGGTGCGTTGCTCGACGTAGACACGCCCGATGCGATACACGCCGCGGGCGGAACGCTGAAAGGTTAGTCCCAGCGCCATCGTCGGTCACCGTAGCAAGACCCGTCGCTCGTTGTTCATCAATGCAATGTCAGGGACCCTTACGAAGCCCTGTAGATTGAAGATCTCGCCTTCTCCCATTTATAGTTCTTCATATAGTCGAGGAACGCACGCATGGCCGCGCTCGGAAGGCGGCGGCTGGGATAATACAGGAACCAGTGCGGCAGGGTCGGGCTCCAGTCGGGGAGTAACTCCACCAGTCGACCATCCTGAAGGTACGGCTTGGCGTAGTCATCAAAGACATGGGCGATACCTCTTCCCGCAAGTGCTGCCTGTAGTTCATTGTGCGCCGAACTGACCGTCAGGCGGCCGGTTGGGGTGACTTCAATTTCCTCGTCGCCCTCGGCAAATCGCCAGGTGACCAGCGTGCCGCCGGGAAAGCGGCGTTTGACACAGTCATGACTGACAAGTTCGTGCGGCGTCTGTGGTTGCCCGCACCTCTCGATGTAATCAGGAGAAGCAACGATTGCATAACGAAGTGCAGGACCAAGCGGCAGAGCGATCATATCCTGCGCCAGTTGCTTGCCGAACCTGACACCGGCATCGAAACCCTGTTCCACGATGTCTATGACGGCCGCGTCGCTGATAATTTCGATCTTCACCTCGCGGTATACCTCCATAAAATCGAAGACCAGTGGGCAGAGGAAGTGATCGACTGCAGGCGCAGGCGCGTTGATCCTGAGGGTCCCCGACGGGCTATCGCGTAATTCATCGACCTCTGCGATGGCGAGCCTGATGTCGCTCAACGCAGGCGCAAGACGCTCGAGAAGACGCTGCCCTGCCTCGGTCGGAGACACGCTCCTCGTTGTTCGATTAAGAAGCCGGATGCCCAGAGCTTCCTCCAGAGCATTCATCGTTTGGCTCAAGGCCGATGAAGAAACCCCCCGTTCAAATGCCGCGGCTCGGAAGCCGCCGCAGCGCACGATGGCGACAAACACGTCGAAGCTGTCTAGCCGAACAGGGTCCATTGCTAAGTTTTTCTAATCAAGTTGATAAAGTTAATGCAGGTTATCAGATCAATGACGTCATGTCATGGTTCCCTGAGTTAAGGCCTGCGCTCTGGTGCACCTCTGCCCCATTGAGGGGCAAACCGAGGCAGTGCGCTCAACGAAAGAGGAAAGAAAGATGAACGCCTTCACTCTGAACAGACGTGCCATCATGCTGTCCGCGGTTGCAGGCGCGTCAAGCATGATCCTCCCAAGCCTGGGCGGCCCGGGCAATGCCCGTGCCCAGACGGCTTCGGCAGCGGCCGGCAATGCCGGTCATTATCGCTTTCGGGTGGGAGAGATCAGCGCAACCGTCTTGAGCGATGGGGTGATTGGTGGTCCGCCACGCATTTACGCCAGTGATGCCCCGGAGGCCGAGCTTCAGGATGTGCTGCGACAGGCATTTCTGCCGACCGACCACATGACACTCAATCTCAACACGCTGCTGATCGAAACCGGTGGCCGGCGGATTCTGATCGAAGCCGGCGCTGGCAAGACCATGGGTCCGAACGGTGGCCGCATCTTCGATAACCTCGCGGCAATCGGTCTCGATGCCGCTGACATTGATGTGATCGTCATCTCGCATACCCACCCGGATCATGTCGGCAACCTAAGAACTGCAGGCGGTGGCAAGGCCTTCCCTCGTGCCACAGTCTTTGTCCCGAGGGCGGATTGGGACTTCTTTGTCCGCACCGATCCGGACCTATCCTACATGCCTGTCCCGGAGGATTTCCGGACACGATTTGCGGCAAACATCAAGAATAGCCTCGAACCCTTCAGGAACGATGTTGAACTATATGAGGCCGGCACCGAGATTGCGCCGGGTCTGGCGACGATCGTCGCGTCTGGCCACACACCCGGCATGGCGACCTTCCTCGTTCATTCCGGAAATGACCAGCTGCTGCTGACGGCAGACCTTGCCTATCACCCTGTCGTCAACGTCGACAGGCCTTGGGTGCCAGGCCCCGACCGCGATAAGGAAACAGCCCTTTCCTCCCGTCGTCGCATATTTGACAGGGCGGCCGCCGAGCGTATGCCGGTTCTTGGCTTTCATTATCCTTTCCCCGGTCTTGGCCGGATGCTGAAGACCGATGACGGCTATGCCTGGGTCCCCGCCAACTGGCAGTTTTGACGTCAACAACAATCGAGCAGGAAATCTCCCATGGATCAGTCAAAGATCAATCGTCGCGGCTTTCTCGGCACGGTGGGTGCGGCGGCAACCGGACTTGCACTCGCCAGCAGCACTACCGCGCAGGCTCAAGGCACGAACGTGTCGTCGGCCGCATCTGCCTCGAACCCGGAGGTGCTGACCCGGACCTTGCCTCGCACCGGGGAACGGGTCACAGCCCTCGGTCTCGGCACCTTTCTGACATTTGATCTAAAGCCCGGGGATCGCCGCGATGCCCTGCGACAGGTCTTTGAGCGATACGTCGCTGCAGGCGGTCGCGTGGTCGACACATCGCCTCTCTACGGCTCGGCGGAGGTCAGCGTCGGTCAGTTCATGGGCGAATTTGAGGGATCGGATGAGATGTTCCTCGCCAACAAGGTCTGGTCGACAGGAGAATATCTCGGAGACGAAAGCCATGCCGTTGAAAGCTTTCGGCAATCACGCATGCGGACATGGCGTGACACGATCAACCTGATGCAATGCCACAGCATCACCAATGCGCCGGTCGTTATTCCGCTGATGAAGGCATGGAAGAAGGAAGGTCTTATACGGCATGTCGGCGTGACCCATCACGAGTCGGCGGCACAGGACCAGCTGCTGGCGATTGTTCAACGCGACGATGTCGATTTCATTCAGACGAACTACTCGATCTTCAATCGCGATGCGGAGCGACGCCTCCTTCCAGCCGCCGCCGACAAGGGCGTTGGCGTCCTCATTAATCTACCGCTGGAAAAGGCACGATTGATGAAGGTCGTCGAGGGGCGACCGCTTCCCGGATTCGCAACCGAGTTTGGAGCGACCAGCTGGGCGCAGTTCTTTCTGAAATGGGTCATGGCACACCCCGCCGTTACGAGCGTGCTCTGCGGTACGTCAAACCCTGACCATATGAGTGACAATGTCCAGGCGATGACAGGCCCGCTTCCGGACGAGCGCATGCGTGCCCGGATGGTCGCGCATATGGAAACAATTTCCGGGTTCGGCTCCATCGGCACGATGCCATGGTACCCGGGCAAGGAGAATATGTATTCCGGCCTCATCCGCGAGGCGCAGGCCAATGCGGCGCAGCGCCTGCGGTAAAATACGCGGCCAGCTCGCCTTAGAGCATTTCGCCTCACCCTGTATTCTCGAGATAGTTTTTGGCATTCGGCGGGCCGGATGGTTTCGACCAGCCTGCCGATATATCGCTTGCGCTTGAGTCAGGATGCCCCAAAGACCGTAAATGAGTCACCTAACGGCTGCCACGACGGGCACAACGCGAGCTGCTGGCTCTGCCATGGCGCGGGCGGTTTGTCTAAGCGCTGCAGAGGTAACGGAGCCGGCCGCCTCCAGGTGGAACTGCGAGACGAGCTCCCGCAGCTTTCTCGCCTCGGTCGCGAGCGCAGCGGATGCCGCCGTTGACTGCTCGACCATCGCCGCGTTCTGCTGCGTCGTCTGGTCCATCGTATTGACCGCCCCATTGACTTCGGAAAGACCGGTCGACTGTTCCCGGGCCGCCGTCGCGATGGCTTCCATATGCCGGTTGATGCCGGAGATGCGCTCGCCGATTTCCTTGAGTGCCACACCAGTTTCGCGCACAAGCTTCACGCCGCCGTCGACCTCGGCGGTGGAGGTATTGATCAATGTCTTGATCTCCTTTGCCGCCGTCGCGGAACGTTGCGCCAGCTCGCGCACCTCCTGTGCAACGACCGCAAAACCCTTGCCGGCGTCGCCGGCCCGGGCAGCTTCCACGCCGGCATTGAGCGCAAGGAGATTCGTCTGGAAGGCGATCTCATCGATCACGCCGATAATATTGGAAATCTGCTGCGCGGAATTCTCGATGCGCTGCATGGCTTCCTCAGCCTGGCTGACCACTGCAGCCGAGCGGGAAGCGCTCCGATCGGCCTCCGTCGCCGCCCCGCGTGCCTCCTCTGTCCGTCTGCTGGCATTGGTCACATTGGCGGTGATCTCATCTAGGGCAGCAGCAGTTTCCTCCAGCGAGGCAGCCTGCTGCTCCGTTCGACGCGAGAGGTCGTTGGCACCGGATGCGATCTCCCGCGTGCCGTTGTCGATGACCGTAATGCTCTCGGAAATCGCGCTCAGCGTCCTACCAAGTTGCTTCAGTGACGTGTTGAAGTCATGCCTGAGGGCTTCGAAATCCGGAGCGAAAGGCTCATCGAGCTGGAAGGAAAGGTCACCGGAGGACAGTCTTTTGAGACCATTGGCAAGACCGGATACCGCCACCTGCAGCCGTTCTGCGGCATCGGCCTCAGCCTGCTGCTGCGCCTCGAGCCTGTCAGCTTCGGCTTGCCCGCGTGCACGCTCCGCATCCTCCTCCAGCTGCCTGTTGACGATTGCCGCCTTGCGGAAGACCTCCACAGCCGCCGCCATCGTCCCGATCTCGTCTTTCCGTCCGGTACCCGCGCAGGTGATGTTGGTCTCACCCTCAGCCAGCCTTGTCATGTCGGCAGAGAGCGCGAGGATGGGTTTGCTCACGGTGCGGCGGAACAGGACAAAGAGCAAGATCGAAAACAATCCTGCCAGGCCGAGAAGAGCTTGCAGCACATCCTGCATGGCAGCGGCTGTCTGGGCGCTTTCGGCGGAGATAGATTCCGACACTTGCTCTATCTGGTCGCCCGTCTCCTCCATGGCGGTTTCCAAGGCTGAGAACTGCTTCATAAAATCGGGCAATGCCGCCAGGGCGACGATCGGATCCTTTTCTGCCGTACCGACGATCTTGTTCGCACTATCAATGTAGGCGAGCAAGGGTTTCTCGACCCCGGCCAGTACCGTCTGGGTGGCCGCATCCGTTGCAAGCGCTTTGTTGGCGGCAATCATTTTGAGAAATGACTCAACGTGTTCTGAAAGATCGGCCTTGACGCTGTCGAATGCGACGCCGGCCGCTGGATTGGAAGCAAGGAGAGACGCAAACACATCTGCGCGCAGGGCGTCATGCATCATGTCCGCCTGCATATGGTTGCGAAGGATCTGAGCCGATCGGGTTACGTTTTCAGAGTTGTGCGTCAGCGTCGATGCCGACCATATCCCCACCCCGGCGGTGCCCCCGGCTATTGCAAATATTGCCACGCCCGCAAAGATGATCTTCTGCTGAATGGATGCCATGACACTGTTCCCAAGGTTCGGCCTTGGAAAATAATACGCCGTTATTCTTAATTATCTGTCACAACAATTATCTACGGTGTCTCCGAGAAATCTGATGTCTCGGATGGAACAATAACATTCGCGCTGTCCGATCTTTAATTAGAGCTGTCGGCGCAAATATTCTATGGACTACGCGTGATACAAACCTTCACTCGAAATTGCGTGGTTCCGACGGGGTGCCGACTTGTCTCGGCTTACTTTTAAGGGCCTTGGTTGCTTCGTTTCGCATATCAAAAAATGACTGCCGCTCTAAGAGGCTCACGCCATTTCAGGTCAGTCTTTTCGCTCGCCATCAGTCGATGATGTTGTTTAATCGCTTCGCGAAAGGAACAGGCCATGGAACTTTTGGTTGCTAAAATACTTTCTGATACGTTTTCCTGTGTCTCGATAGCTGCATTTGGTAGCACAGACCGCTTAGCCGTCATGTTTTGGTAACCACGATCTTCCTGAAGGGGATTTTTGCAGGGCATTCCCTAGACAATTTGCTCGTCATGCGCGTAGCTCTAGCCCGGCCGGTTTGTACGCTTGATTACACATCTTGAGAGGATGTCGAATGTCGTTCGTTGCCGAAATTTTCCGCCAATCCCCTGAAATCGCGCTCTTTTTATCTCTGGCTTTTGGCTATTGGATCGGAAAGGTCCAGTTCGGCAGGTTTCAGCTCGGAGGCGTCGCGGGCTCCCTTCTCGTAGCGGTCGTGATAAGCCAGGTGGGAGTTCAAATCGACAATGGGATCAAATCCGTTCTCTTTGCGCTCTTCATATACGCGGTCGGTTTTGAAAGCGGGCCACAGTTTTTCCGCTCCTTGGGAAAACAATCTATACGAGAGATCGTCTTGGCTGCGGTTCTTGCGATCAGCGGTCTTGCCACCGTGGTCGTGCTCGCAAAGTTGACAGGCCTTGATAAGGGTATCGCCGCGGGGATTGCCGCCGGGGGAATGACACAATCGGCCATTATCGGAACGGCGAGCTCCGCTATTGAAAAACTTGGCCTTGCCGCCGATGAGACGCAGAGGCTCCAGGCGAACGTCGCGATCGGTTACGCGGTCACCTACATATTTGGTTCTTTTGGAGCCATCATCGTCTGCGTGAATATTCTTCCCTGGTTCATGAAACGGGGGATACGGGATGACGCCGTGAAAGCGGAAGCAGAGATGCTCAAGGGCGCCCGAGTATATGGCGTCGGTGAAGCACCTGCCCTTCCGGACCTCGTCGGACGGATATTCAGGGTCGAGGGTGCGGCTGGGAAAAGCATTGCCGAATTGGAAGCACTGTCGACAAAAGGGCCCATCACGATCGAACGCGTGAAACGCGGCAGCGCTCTGGTTGGCATTGAACCCGAGCTTCGTCTGCAGAACGGTGATCTCGTGCTGATAGTCGGACGTCGTGCGGGCGTCGTCGGTCTTGAAAACCTGATCGGCAGGGAGGTGGCCGCGGCGGAAGGCCTGGAACTCGTGGTCACAACGCGCGACATCGTCGTAAAAGACAGGGACTTCGCCGGCCAAACCGTTGCCCGGATATTGGATCGAAGCAAAGACCTGCGCCATGGGATCTACGTGATCCAGGTAACTCGGGCCGGTGTGAAACTGGAATTGACCAACGATACTGTTATACGTGCCGGCGACATAGTGACCGTGCACGGAGTACAGGAGGATTTACAGCGCCTCTCGAACAAAGTTGGCAACGTCATAACTCCGAGTGACAAGACAGACTTCGTATACCACGGGTTTGGTGTGGCCATCGGCCTGCTGGTTGGTCTTCTCGTGTTGCGGATCGGTTCGGTCCCGCTAACGCTTGGCGCGGGCGGCGGGGCTTTGCTCGCCGGTCTCGTATTTGGCTGGTATCGCAGCCGTAATATGACGCTTGGCAACATGCCAACACCCGCATCAACTCTCCTGAGAGATCTCGGTTTGGCAGGGTTCGTGGCCGTGGTCGGCCTACAGTCAGGTCAACAAGCGGTACACACCGTCGCCGAAAGTGGTCTTTCGATATTTGCGATAGGCGTCGTCGTCACGGTGCTCCCGCTGTTGATAACAATGCTCGTCGGTCGCTACCTTCTAAAGTATGACAACGTCGCGGTTTTCGCTGGTGCTCTGAGTGGATCTCGAAGCGCCAATCCCGCCTTCGGAGAAATCCTCGATAAAGCGGGAAACTCCATTCCCACGACCCCTTTTGCCATAACGTATGCACTTGCCAACGTTTTCCTGACGTTGCTGGGCCCACTCGTGGTGGCACTCGTTTAACAGACAGGAGAGAGAAGTATGAACGATTACAGTCAGTTCGCAAAACTCAGCCCCTTCGAACTCAAAGACGAGCTCATCAAACTGGCGTCCACGAAAAAAGAAAAACAAATGCTGAACGCGGGACGCGGTAACCCGAATTTTCTGGCAACCCTGCCCCGGCGAGGCTTTTTCAGGCTCGGCCTATTCGCTGTTGCGGAATCAGAGCTCTCATACTCCTACATGGAGCAGCACCTAGGTGGCTTACCGCGCATAGAAGGCATCGAAGCGCGATTCGAACGCTTCGTCTCAGACAATCGAGACCAGGAAGGCGTCGTGTTTCTTGGTCGCGCCATAAGTTACGTGCGTGACCAGCTCGGACTTTCCGCTTCCGATTTCCTCCACGAGATGGTGGAAGGCATATTGGGCTGCAACTATCCTGTTCCGCCGCGCATGCTGCGTGTCAGTGAACAGATTGTCCGTCAGTATTTAGCGAAAGAGATGATCGGCGGACAAATATCGCCCCAGGACATAGACGTTTTTGCCACTGAGGGCGGAACGGCAGCAATGACGTATGTTTTTGACACGCTGCAGAAAAACCGTCTGATCAAAAAATCGGACAAGGTGGCTATCGGTATGCCTGTGTTCACGCCGTATATCGAGATTCCACAACTGGACGCATACGGGCTTGAAGAGGTTTCGATCAGTGCGGACCCAGAGGCTGGCTGGCAGTATCCGGACTCCGAACTCGAAAAGCTTAAAGACCCCTCGATCAAGATTTTTTTCTGCATCAACCCAAGCAACCCTCCATCGGTAAAGCTCGATCAACGGAGCCTGGAAAAGATCGCCGACATCGTCGACAATCATCGGCCAGACTTGATGATATTAACCGACGACGTCTACGGGACTTTCGCGGACGACTTCAAATCGCTGTTCTCCGTCTGCCCAAAAAACACGATCCTGGTCTACTCTTACTCGAAATACTTCGGAGCTACGGGTTGGCGGCTGGGAACCATCGCATTAAGACGGGACAACGTGATCGATCAAGCGATCAGGAACTTGCCGGAGGAAGACAAAGCGTCGCTCGACAAGCGGTATTCATCGATTGTCACAGACGTTTCGGCATTGAGGTTTATCGACCGCTTGGTTGCTGACAGCCGTACCGTGGCGCTCAATCACACCGCAGGGCTCTCAACGCCTCAGCAGGTCCAAACGGTGCTGTTTTCGTTATTCGCGCTTATGGACGAAAACGACAACTACAAGAAAACACTGAAGCGACTTATCCGGCGCAGACAGGCAGCCCTCTACGCTGAGCTCGGCCTGGACACTCCCGACGACGAAAATTCGGTCGATTATTATACCTTGCTGGATCTTGAGAAGATTTCCCGCCGGCTTTTTGGCGACGAGTTTGCAGCATGGGTCAGACACGAATTTTCGCCGAACGAGCTGCTGTTCAGAATTGCCGATGAGACCGGAATCGTTTTGCTGCCGGGACGCGGCTTTGGAACCCAGCACCCTTCTGGTCGGGCGTCGCTTGCCAATCTCAACGAGTACGAGTACGCGGCGATTGGCCGATCGCTCCGTAAGATGGCTGACGAGTACTACGCGAAATTCCAGCAAACGCATCGATAACGCGCTTCCTGCCATCGTCCAGATGGCGGGACGCCTCTGTCGCCGACCACCCTGATGATCAAGAGAGTGTAAGAGTGCTCTCGCGGATCCTCATGGTGGACAACGGCTATGTCGTGCCAATCGTGATCATGAACAGGTTCATCGGCACGCCGCCAAACTGAATCTTAACCTCACAGCATGGACACGCCATAAGGAGAGTGAATTGCACGGCACACGATCCTCGCAAATTTGTCCGCGCCTCCTGGGATGCCGCCCTGACCGATTTCGGCAATGTATGGGTTCTGAAACCCATTGTAATCAGACGACGTCGCTTCCGTTCCGGCAACACCATTATGACCCTAACTGCGAATGGTGACTTGGATGTCACGTCGCAAGCTGTTATGTTCTTGTTTCGTTTCTCTCCGCGAACTTGGTTGCAATGGACCTCACCACCGCCTCAGCCGCCAGAAAAATCATCCATGTCGACATGGATGCCTTCTACGCTTCGGTTGAGCAGCGCGACAATCCTGAACTGCGCGGCAAACCCCTCGCTGTTGGCGGAGCGGCTGCCCGTGGCGTCGTTGCAGCAGCAAGTTACGAGGCACGGGAATTTGGGGTGCGCTCGGCAATGCCGTCGGTCACGGCGGCTCGAAAATGCCCTGATTTGATCTTCGTGAAACCACGATTTGAAGTCTACCGCGCCGTCTCCCAGCAGATACGCGAGATTTTTGCGGAATATACGCCGCTCATCGAACCTCTGTCGCTCGACGAGGCCTATCTCGACGTCACCGAAAATCTCAAGGATATGCCAATTGCCACTGAAATCGCTCTGGAAATCCGCGCCCGGATCAAGGCGGTGACCGGGCTGAACGCTTCGGCCGGCATCTCCTATAACAAGTTCCTGGCAAAAATGGCGTCCGATCTGAACAAGCCGAACGGTCAGGCGGTGATTACGCCGAAGAACGGTCCGGCCTTTGTCGAACAGCTCGCAGTCAAGAAATTCCATGGCGTCGGCCCGGCTACGGCGGAAAAGATGCACCGGCTTGGTATTGAGACCGGAGCGGATCTGAAAGCAAAATCCTTGCCGTTTCTGGTTGAGCATTTCGGGAAGTCCGGTCCGTACTTCTATGGCATTGCCCGGGGCATCGATGAGCGGCAGGTCAGACCAGACCGCGTGCGTAAGTCGGTCGGCGCGGAAGATACATTTACCGCGGACATCGATGACCTCGAGCTCGCAACCAGGGAACTCCGGCCACTTGCGGAAAAGGTTTGGTCCTATTGCGAGGCCAAGGGTTTCAGCGGCAAGACGGTGACCGTGAAAATCAAATATTCCGACTTCACCCAGGCGACGCGGAGCAGGACAACTGCCATCCCCTATTCGAACGCCGAAGACATTCTAGACGCGGCCAATACCCTGCTGGCCGGTGTCTATCCATTCAAACGGCCGGTCCGGCTCCTTGGGGTAACGCTGTCGTCGCTCACCAATGACAAAGAGGCTGAATACGAGGACCAATCGCAGCTGGGCCTGGGTTTTTGATCAGAAGAATGTGCTTCGGGGCCTGAGTTGATTTAGGCGACGTGCGCGTCAGCTGGGTTGGCTTGATCGCGTCGCTGCCTCCGCAGGCAAAGCGAGGAAAGAGCAGTATCCGAGAGTCCTCGGAGCGGCCACCCTGATCGATCGCCCCCGGAGCGCCGAGGCGGCCGCTGATGGCGACCGGACGCCGGGCGGTCGTCACCACCCCAATGATGTTCATCAGCCTTCCGATGATGTCGCGAACGTCGCCACGAGCAGCCGCTTTGAACATCCAAAAAACATCAATGGGTTTGGATTAAATGTTGCAATTACAACATTAATATTGTTGGATTTGCCAATCATGATCAAAACAGGCGCGATAAATGTTGTATCATACAGATTTTCTTTCCAGGTTGGGACAAGGCCTCAAGGACCTCTCGCCAGTATGGGGCGTCTCGCCGGACGCAACCCTGACGCTCCTGACGATCTCCGAGAACGCGACCTTCCGTATCGCTGACGAGACCACTGGAAGCGATCTGATCGTGCGTGTGCATCGCCCTGACTACCATACTGAAGCGGAGATACTGTCCGAGCTCGCATGGATTGATGCGCTACGGCAAGATGGGGTCGTTGTTACGCCGCGGCCAGTCACGGCAAACGACGGCAGCCTCCTTCAAGTCTTCTCGGACGGCGAAACCATGCGCCATGCCGTCGCCTTCGAATATATGGCGGGCAAGGAGCCAGATGCTGAGTCAGACCTCGTCCACTGGTACAGGACACTCGGTGAAATCAATGCGAAACTGCACGCCCACAGCCGCAGATGGACGCGACCGGAGAACTTCGTCCGCAAGACATGGAGCTTCAACCGGATTCTGGGGGACGGTGCCTATTGGGGTGACTGGCGTGACGCCCTCGGACTGACGCTCGGCGGCAAGTCCGTTTTAGAGAGAACGCACAAGCTGCTCGAAGCCCAGACCTCCGCTTACGGCTATGGTGAGGACCGCTTCGGCCTCGTTCATTGCGACATGCGCGCCGCCAACCTTCTGGTCGATAATGGCAGACTGGGAGTGATCGATTTCGATGATTGCGGTCTGTCCTGGTACGCCTACGATTTTGCAGCCTCGATCAGCTTCATGGAACATGAGCCTTTCATCCCCGACCTCAAAGCCGCCTGGCTCGAAGGCTATCGGCGCGTCACCGCTCTTGATGAGCAACATGAGGCGGCCCTGCCGATGTTCATCATGCTTCGCCGCATGCAACTCACCGCGTGGATCGCTTCCCATGCTGAAACGCCGACGGCCCAGTCCATGGGAACAGGCTATACCGATGGTACCGTGGCGCTCGCGGAGCGCTATCTGGCCGAACACCGTTGAGGAGAGCCCGATGAGCGTCGCCACCAAGGAAATTCTAGATCTCAACCGTTTTGATGCAAGCCGTGCCGAGGGCTTCCCGGCTGAACTTGCGCAGCGCGTCGCCAAGCGCCAGGCAACGTTTGGAGCGTCATCCGTGCTCTTTTACGAGCAGCCGATTGAGATGGTGCGTGCACAGGGCGCCTACCTGTATGACGCCGGCGGACGCAGATATCTCGACGTCTACAACAATGTACCGTCGGTCGGCCACTGCCATCCGCGGGTGGTCGAGGCCGTTGCGCGCCAGATTGGCGAACTCAACATCCACACGCGCTACCTCAGCCGCGTCGTCGAGTCCTATAGCGAAGAGCTTCTGTCAAAATTCCCGGCGGCGCTCAGCAATGTGGTTCTGACCTGCACCGGCAGCGAAAGCAATGATCTTGCCATGCGCATCGCCCGCATCGGAACTGGCGCCGAAGGTTTCGTCGTCACCGAAGCAGCCTATCACGGAAATACTGCGCTTGTGACCGAGATTTCCCCCTCGTCCCTGCGCAAGCGCAAGCCCGCACCCTTTGTGGCGGTCATTCCGGCGCCGGCGCCCCGTGACGGCATGAGCGTTGCTGCAAGCTTTGCCGCATCTGTGGAACAGGCGATTAACGAACTCAAATCGCGCGGCATCAAGTTCGCCGCCTTGGTCGTTGATACAATCTTCTCAAGCGACGGTATCTACGCCGATCCTGCCGGCTTTCTCAGGGAGGCGACAGATGTGGTGCACCGTGCTGGCGGCCTGTTGATCGCCGATGAGGTCCAGCCGGGTTTTGGCCGGACGGGAGGCAGTCTTTGGGGCTTCGAGCGCCACGGCGTCACACCCGATATCGTCACGATGGGCAAGCCAATGGGGAACGGTTTCCCGATGGGTGGTGTCGTAACGCGACCTGACTTACTCCAGAGATTTTGCGAGGAAACCGGATACTTCAATACTTTCGGCGGCAATCCCGTGGCGGCCGCCGCTGGCCATGCCGTGCTCAGGGTGATCGAGGAAGAAAATCTGATCGAACGTTCGGCCGCTGTCGGTGGTCATTTCCAGCAATCGCTCCAGGCATTACAAACCCGACATCCGGTCATCGGCGGCGTGCGGGGGGCCGGCCTCTTTATCGGCCTCGATTTTGTCGACCCCGCCACGGGGGAGCCGGACACGGCGTTCGCAACGACAGTGATCAATAAATTGAAACAAAACGGTATCCTGATCGGGGCAGCAGGCAAGTATGGCGCAACGCTGAAGATCCGCCCGCCACTGTGTTTTTCGAATGAGGATGCCGATCTTTTTTCGGCTACGCTGGACAGCATCCTGAACGCGCGTTGAGCCGCCTGAAATCTTTCAGGTACACCGGTTTCAGCCCATCGCGTCGAGCGCTCCGAGCGATTCCGGAAGGGTTTGGCCGCCATCGACAACAATTGACTGACCGGTGATGTAGGCAGCCTCTTCAGATGCGAAGAACAGAGCGGCGTTCGCAATATCCGCCGGCGCGCCAAGACGACGCAACGGAACAGAGGCCGCCATCGCGGCGATATAGTCTGGGCCGTTGTCCTCAAGCCCCTCGGTCATGATATTGCCCGGCATGACCGCATTGATCGTGATGTTCTTCGGCGCCAGTTCGATCGCAGCCGTGCGCATGAAACCGAGCTGGCCCGCCTTGCTCGCCCCATAATGCGACCAGCCGGGATATCCCGTGATCGGGCCGGTAATTGATGAGGTTATGATGATACGGCCTGAACCGGCCTTCGTCATGGCTGGCAATACGGCGGAAACGCTGAGAAAGGTGCTTTTAAGATTGGTCGAAATCACCTGGTCGAAGTCGGCTGCCGTCATTTCGCCCAGCTTAGCCGCCGGAAAGATGCCGGCATTGGCGCAGAGGATCGCGACGCCGCCATAGCGGGTTATGGCTGCATCGACCATCGCCCTGCAGCCCTCCTCTGCGCTCACATCCGCCGCGAATCCCGAGCCATTGGCTCCGATTTCGGATGCCACCCTGTCGGCATCGACCTGGCTGCGCGAGACAACGAGGACGTTCAGGCCGGCCTCCCCGAAACGCAATGCTATGCCCTTGCCAATCCCCCGGCTTGCGCCGGTGACAATGACCGTTTTCCCTTGCAGTGACTTCAACATGTTCCACTCACTTTTTTGTTGTAATTTCCACAAATTCACGTGCCGCCACTGCTTTAATTTGAGGCGTCAGATTAAAACATCGGCACACGACCGGCGCTGCCTGCACAAAACAAATGCACAGTAATATTAGGCCTTTAGGACTCCATTTTTGCAGAAGTTGCGTTCGTCTCCAAGTGCTACCGCTCCAATTACGCTCCGCACCATGAAGCAGAAAATAGATGTTGTAAATCACACATTTTTACGACAAGGTTCCAACATAAGCGATCCACGAGCCACGGAAGCGGCCAAGAAAAAGGGGAACAATTATGATGAAAATCTCCAGACGCAACATGATGCAGATGATGGGTGCGGCCGCTTTTACCGGCCCAATGGCAAGCGCGACCCGCGCTTTTGCGGGTCGCGAAAAAGAGCTCAATATCCTGTGCTGGGAAGGCTACAATTCCGCACAGGTCCTGGATCCCTTCCGATCCAGCCAGTCAGCGACCGTCAAGGCTGAAAGCCTGACCAACGACCCGACCATGATCAACCGCCTGCGCGCGGGCGAGACCAAAATCTGGGACTTGATCAACGTCAACAATCCCTGGGCCCGAAAGGTGATGGGGCCGGCCGGGCTGATAAAGCCGCTGCCGCGCGCCGAGTTCGAGCCCTATTTCGAGACCATGCTCCCCAACTTCAAGGCGCCTTATCGCTGGGCAATGAGCGACGACGGCAAGGACCTGCTCGGCATGGCGCAGCGCTTCGGGCCCTACAGCTTTGTTGTCAACACCGACAAGGTCAGCAAAGCAACGGCGGAGGAACAGGGCTGGGACCTGTTCAACGACGCCTCGATCGCCGGCAAGTACGGCATACAGGAATCCGACGACTGGAACGTCTTCAACATCTTCCTCATCGCCGGAATTGACCCCTTCAGGGAGCACACGGAGGAGGAGTTCAAGGCCTTTGCCGAAACCGCAGAAAAAGTTTTCAAGGGCGCCAAGATGGTCGGGGACATGGCGTCACTCAATCAGGCTCTCGTCTCGGGCGAGATCGACCTTTATATGACCGGTGGCACTTATTCCGTCTCTCCGGCGCGTGCCGACGGCTATACGAACTTGCGCGCCATTACGCCACTCAAGGGCCCGATGGATGGCAAGGGCGGTATTTCCTGGATTGAGATCACCTCGACGGTCAACAATCCCGAACTTTCGCCACTCGCCCTGGAATTTCTGAAATACGTCCAGGATCCGCACGTCGCCCACACCGTCGCCTTTGCTGAAGGCACATTCAACCCGGTCAGCCAGATGGGCAACCCGAAGTGCTACGAACTCTTCACCAAGGACGAGATGGAAGCCATCCAATGGGACAGCCTCGAGGAGGATATGGCGCGTTCGGCGCAATACGACATCGTGCCTGACTATGACAAGGCACTGGAACTGATGACCGCCGCCAGGCGCCTGCGCGGCTGAGCAAAGCCTGTCCCGACGGAGAACAGAACATGAGCCTTGCGATGATCTCGCCCACCCTATCCGACGTCTTGCCGAAAATCGAGGATCCGATCCATCCAACGCCGAAACCGGTGCTGCAACTTGTCGACGTTCGAAAGATTTTCGGCGATTTTGCCGCGGTAGATGGCATAAGTGTCGATATCAGAGAAGGCGAATTCGTCACCATTGTCGGACCCTCCGGGTCCGGCAAGACCACACTTCTGCGCATGCTGGCCGGCATGGAGTCACCATCAGAAGGCTATATCACGCTGCGCGGCGAAACGATCAATAACGTGCCGTCCGACAGGCGTCCGACATGTCTCGTCTTCCAGTCGCTTGCGCTTTTCCCGCACAAGAGCGTCGGCGAGAACATCGAGTTCCCGCTGAAGGTCCGCAAAATGCCGGCCGCCGAACGTAAGGCCCGCGCTCTCGAACTCATGCGCATGGTGCGCCTGCCTGAGAGTTACTATTCCAAGAACGTGATGCGCTGCTCGGGTGGTGAAAAACAGCGCGTGGCGCTCGCCCGCGCGTTTGCTTATGACCCCGACGTCTTGTTTTTCGACGAACCGCTATCGGCGCTCGACTACAAACTGAAGAAAGTTCTGGAAAAGGAGCTCAAGGACCTGCACCGCGAAAGCGGGAAGACCTTTGTCTACATTACCCATTCGCTCGAGGAAGCCATGGTCATGTCTGATCGCGTCGGGGTAATGAGCCGTGGCCGCCTCGTTCAGATTGGCACACCAGAGGAAATCTACACCAAGCCGGCAACGCGCTTCGTCGCGGAATTTTTTGGTGAGGTGAACAGTTTTGAAGTCAGGCGCGACCACCAAGGCGTGTGGACGCTCGCCGACGGCAGGCCGATCACTGTAGCCCCGGTAGCACAAACGATTGGCGAGACGGCAACTGTCATCGTTCGGCCCGAAACCATGCGCTTCGTCACCGGCTCCTCGAGCGCTGACAATCTGATCTCCGGCACGATCTACAACGAATATTCTCTCGGCTCGCGCATGCAGTATCAGATTCATTCCGGCGACCGGATCTATCTGGTCGAGGCCGCACGCGCCGCCGCGACCGGCATCACGTCGGGCGACACGGTCACTATCGGCTGGGACGCCCGCGACGCGATCGTGGTGGGAGACTGATATGGTAACCATGACCCATGCTGAAGCGGCCGGTGAACAAAGGCATTTTCCGTCTATCCCTGCAGGACTGCGCGCGGCCGCTCCTGTCACGATCCTGCTGCTGCTTGGCTTTCTGGCACCGCTTCTTACGGTAGCTGCCTATGCCTTCGCCACGCCCAAGAGCTTCGACGTGTTTCGCTCTTTTACCCTCGCCAACTTCACGGTGATCCTTGATCCTTCCAATACCGTTTGGATGTCGTTTGCCTGGTCGATCGCCTATGCCTTTGCGACAGTCATATTGCTTGCGATGATCGCCTATCCCATCGCCTACGGTCTCAATCGCATGTTCGGCAAATGGTCTGGCCTGGTCGGCGTGCTGTTCGTCTTTCCGCTGTTCGTCTCGGAAAACGTACGCCTCTACGGTTGGGTGCTGTTCTTTATCAAGAACGGGGTGCTCGACGGCGGCCTGAAGTGGCTCGGCTTCTCGGGCGGACCCGAGATACTTTACACACCCGGCGCCATCCTCTTCGGCATGACATATGTTTATCTGCCTTTCATGCTGTTCCCGATGTCGCTTGGCATTGCCATGATCCCCCGGGACCTTGTCGATGCGGCCCGCGACCTTGGGGCTAACAGGCTGACGATCTGGCGCGAGATCGAGCTCCCACTCGCCATGCCCGGTATCCTGATCGGCATGTTGCTCACCTTCGTGCTCGGCGCCGGCGCGATCGCCGAATCCAAGATTCTCGGCGGCCAGTCGGTCATTACCATCGCGCAGGATATCGAGGTTGCTTTCACGTATGCACAGAACTGGCCGCTTGGCTCGGCGCTCGCCCTCCTGCTCGTCGCGATCATCAGCGGGCTTGCCCTCTACGTTCTGTCCAAGCTCGATCTCGACCGCATTCTGGGAAAGAAGTGAGACATGGAAACCCGCTCGCAAATCCGCGCCCGAGCCTTCGTCAAGGTCTGGACATCCATTGTCGTCCTTGCCGTTTACCTTCCTATCCTCTGCGGAGCGATGGCCGGCCTGTCCAGGGGACGCTATTTCGGCTTCCCGATTAACGCTTTTTCGACCGAATGGTGGGGCAAGACCCTTGGCTCGCTCGAGATTCAGGCTCTCGTGCAGAACTCCCTCCTGATCGCTTTCATCGTCACGCTTGTCTCCGTGATATTCGCCTTCTTCGGTGCGCTCGCCTTCGCCCGCTACGACTGGAAGGGGCGCAAGCTTTTCCAGAAGGCGATCCTTCTGCCAGTCTTCTTTCCGCAGCCGGTGCTGGGGCTCGCTCTCCTCCTGTGGTTCAACGCGCTTGGCATCAACCCGAGCTGGCAGACGGCCGTTATTGCGCATCTCGTCTGGATCGTTCCGGTGGTGACGCTCGTCATTGCCATCCAGGTCTATTCCTTTGATCCAACACTGGAAGAGGCTGCGCGTGACCTCGGAGCGGGCCGCTGGTTCATTCTGCGCGAGGTGACCCTGCCTATTCTGTGGCCGGGTATCTGGTCCGGCGCGCTCTTCGCGTTCCTGCTTTCCTGGGGCAATTTTCCGTTGTCGCTTTATACAGCCGGCGTCGACTCTACGATCCCGAAATGGCTCTATTCGAAGATGGTCGCCGGGTATTCGCCAATGGTGCCGGCGCTCGGCACGATGAGCACTGTATCGGCTGCCATATTGTTGCTGGCTGGCGGTCTCGCCATCATGCTGGTTCGCCGTCGTCAGGCGGATACATGAGGACGCCTCGATGAACTGGAAAACCGACCGCCGTTCCTTCTACTATCAGGGCGCTCCGGAGCCCGACGATCCGACGCTTGAAAAGGGCAAGGTGGCGCTTCTCGTCATCGACATGCAGAACACGTATCTCGATCGCCCAGCTCCCGACACGCTATCTGGTGATGATCTTGTCCGCTATCACGCCTGGACGCCGTTTCACGAGCGCATGCATGACACCGTCATCCCCAATACCCGGCGTCTCATGGAACGGTTTCGCGCACTCGGCCTCGACGTGTTTTTCGCGCGAATTGCTTGCCTGCGCACCGATGGCCGGGATCGTTCGCTCAGCCAGAAGAAGCCGGGATGGAACAATCTTTTGCTTCCGAAGGATGAGCAAGCTTCGCAGATACTTTCGCAGGTTGCCCCCCAGGACGGCGAGATCGTTGTCACCAAGACCACAGACAGTGCGCTGACGGGCACGAATCTCAGGCTTTTGCTGACCAATATGGGCATCACCCACGTTGTTTGCTCCGGCATTTTTACCGACCAGTGTGTATCTTCCACCGTCCGCAGCCTCGCTGACGAGAGCTTCGACGTCATCGTCGTCGATGACGCGTGCGCAGCAGGCTCCATGGAACTCCACGTCAGTGAACTGACCAGACTGCACATGATCTATGCCAACGTGATGACCACGGAAGAGTTGATCGGCTATCTGCCGCAGCCAAAGCATGAAACAATCGGGGACGAAAGTCGCCCCGGGCTTGTTCGCCCAGAGTGTTCCTGACACAACTTGGTCGATGAAAGCACTCGAAGCCCTTTATGCCGACAAGAATTCCTCCGTCTCTGCTGCAGTTGAACACGGCGCACTGAGCTGTTCCTCACGCGGCCGAGTTTTGCGCTGGAAAGCCATTGGGAGTGAGGCGCGATGAAAAAACCAAAAAGCGTGCGCCAGTCGCGCATCCTGACTGAACTTAACCAGGCACCGAGCCTGCGCGTTGCTGAACTTGCCCGGCGCCTAGACGTCTCGACAGAGACAATCCGGCGCGATCTGGACGAGATGACCGAACAAGGTCTGCTCAATCGCACTTATGGTGGCGCCGTGCGCTCGCTTTCCACCGAGCCTTCGGTGACCGAGCGCCATGCGCTCTTTGTCGGCGAGCGCGAAAGGATCGCCAAGGCGGCCGTCCAGATACTTAAAGGGGCTCAGGTGCTTATGATCGGCTCGGGCTCGACGACAGTGCACACCGCGCGGCGCGTAGCAGTCGAGATGAAGAACATCACTGTACTCACTCATTCCTTTGGTGTGGCGACCGTGCTTGCCATCAACCCGACAATCAAGGTGGTCATGCTCCCCGGCGACTATCACGCCACCGAGGGCGCGACGGTCGGTGCTTATGCGGTGTCATTCCTCAATTCCTTCTATGCCGATTTCGCCATTCTTGGCGCAAGCGGTCTGGGTCCAGACGGCCCCTCGGACGCCCTCCTGGAGTGTGGCGCGGTCTACAGCGCGATGGTCTCTCGCGCAGCGCGTACCGTCGTGGTCGCCGATCATTCCAAGCACGACCGCCTCTTCCCCGCGCGCTATGCCGCTTGGCGGGACATCACGCACGTCGTTACCGATAAGGCGCTGGGCGAAGATTTGACAGAAAGCCTGGACAACAACGACGTGAAACTGACCATTTGTTGAAAGCTGCCTGAAAATCGGAGGGACCAATGATCAGCGAGACGACCTCAGCAGGCAAAAAACGCGCGCGTGACTTCGGTATTGCCTTCGACGGCACGCCCGGCCCACTCAACGCCATCACCGACATCGCCGGTATCCATGTCGGCTTTTCGACGATCCGTGAAGAGATACCCCGCCCCGGTCGCAAGTTGCCGGTGCGTACCGGCGTGACGGCGATACTGCCGCACGCCGCAGCGGGCGAACCAGTACCGGTATTCGCTGGCATTCATCGTTTCAATGGCAATGGTGAGATGACGGGATCTCACTGGATCGAGGACGGGGGCTACTTTGTCGGGCCTGTCCTGATTACCAACACGCACAGCGTAGGTATCGCCCATCAAAGCGCCGTGCGATGGATGATTGACCGATTTGCATCGACCTACGAGGGAGACGACCACCTATGGATCATGCCCGTGGTGGCAGAAACCTATGACGGCATGCTCAATGACATCAACGGCCAACACGTCGCGGTCGAGCACGTCCTGGAGGCGTTGAACGCTGCCAGAAGCGGTCCGGTCGCTGAGGGCAATGTCGGCGGCGGCACGGGCATGATTGCCTACGGTTTCAAGGGCGGCACGGGCACTGCCTCGCGCCTGATCGCAATTGACGACAAGGAGTTCACCGTCGCGGCGTTGGTGCAGGCCAATCACGGCCAGCGGGACTGGCTGACAATTGGCGGTCTACCCGTTGGCAAACTGCTGCAACAAGAAAACCCGGGGCTGTCCGAACGAGGCTCGATCATCGTTGTGATTGCCACGGACCTGCCACTTGCGCCGCACCAGTTGCGGAAGCTGGCGCGGCGCGGCGCGATAGGCATCGGCCGCAACGGCACAGTCGGCGGCAATAGTTCCGGCGACATTTTTCTCGCTTTTTCGACGGCCAATCCACACCCGATGCGCCATAAGGCCGCGCCGTTGTTGAGCATCGACATGATCAATGACGATGTGCTTGATCCGGTCTATCAGGCCGTGGTGCAGAGCGTGGAAGAGGCGGTGGTCAATGCGATGGTCGCCGCGGAAACAACAGGTGGCACACCCCACGATCGATACCGCATCGAGGCAATAGACGCCAACGCGGTTGCCAGACTTCTGGCTCAGAGTTCACCCCGCTGATCCCATCGCCCCGCTTCCCTCCCGCCCGCTGGAAGCGCAGATGCAGCTTTGAACATGCGGCGACGGATGTTATCGCCTTAACACAGGCTAAGCCAAAACACGCCGGGAAAAACCAAAGCGGTGGAAGCAAACGCCGCGAGCGCTGCCGCATGAGAGATTACCGAAAGGATATCGCTCCCCAACTTCTGATTGCTCCGCAATTTCCTCATCCACAGCACAAGCAGGAAAAGCGATAAGCCGAACAGAGCAAGCAGTACGGATCGAAGGATCGAAACACCGGCCCAGGAGCGCGTATCCCACCCCCAGGCACAGCCGACGAATTGCACAGCATATGATGTGAGAAAGCACAGGGCCCAGGTGATGAAGGGCCCAGCAAGACTGAAGCCTGTTCGGTAGCGCATCTCAGCCTCCCTCCGTTAATGACCGTAGTGTCTGCAGGAAAAGAAACGATATGCCTGTCGCGAAAAGCAAGTGAACATGCCAGAGGGTCCCTATGCGAAGGTCGTTTCGGCGACGGTCCGAGACGTAGCCATTCGACAGACGCCAACACCCGAATGCCACAAGGATCAGGCCGACAAATCCGTGCAAAAGGAGATAAACGTTGACCGCAACCGAAACGCCGTGGATTGCAAGGCTTACCGCCGTATATTCCGCCCGCAGCACCATTGCACCACAGACGATCGCCGCCACGTAGGCAATCGTGCTGATGATCGACATCGTCACAGCCGCTCTCAGATGTCTCGCCAGTGCGCCAAAGATGGCGGCTACAGCGGCGCTCAACAGGAAAACCGTCTGCAGTGGTATCGACTGCGGCCAGACGATCTTTTCGCCACCAGCGGAAATCCAGAGGAAAAGCCCGCCGAAAAGCAATGAGGAAAAAAGCGTCGTATCCGCAATCAGGGCAAGTTTCACCGCCATGACGGACGGAGCATCGGCGCATTCGTAATGAAGCGGAAAACGTTCTTCTCCACGCGCGACGACGGGTCCGCGTTCCTGTCTGGCATCATCGTTCGGCGTCCACGCCAAGAAGAGCAAAGCAATAATGACGAGAGCGAAAACCGCCACCGGATACGCCTTGAGAAGCAATGCGATGAAAAAGGCGGCCGTGGACATGGCGGTCAGCAAGGGAAGAAAGCTTGGCCCTGGCAACACGACGATCTGCAGCGGCGCACCGGTTACGGCATCCGTCCCCATGGTCTCCATTTTCCTGGATCTCACAAAGCCGAGGTACCCTTTACCCGCGGCGAGCGTCGCCGCGATCCGGTTGATCGGAAGGCTGTCCGCTCTAGCAGTCACTTCCGGCTGTGACGCAAAGGCATAGGCCGCTGGCGGGGTCGGCATGGCCCATTCAAGGGTACCGGCATCCCACGGATTGCGCCTGAAGGCGCGCCCGTAGCGAAACAGCAGCGCGAAGTCCAGCACCACCAGCATGAAGCCCGCGGCCATTATGAAGCTGCCAATCGACGAGAGAAGATTGAGCCACTCCCAGGGGGAAGCCTCTGGATAGGAAAAAACACGCCTCGGCATGCCCAGCAGCCCTGTCAGGTGCATCATGAAGAATGTGAGATTGAAGCCGATGAAGATCATCCAGAACGCGGCCCTGGAAAGGTGCTGGACGGGCTGGCGCCCGCTGATATGCGGTACCCAGTAATAAAGCCCGGCGAGCATGGGAAAGAGAAATCCCCCGACCAGGACATAATGAAGATGCGCCACCACAAAATGTGTATCATGTGCCTGCTGATCGAAGGGTACCATGGCCAGCATGACGCCGGTCAGGCCGCCGATGACGAACACGCAGAAAAACCCGAGGATGTGGAGCATGGGAACACTCATCGTCGGCTTGCCGCTTGCGATGGTTCCAAGCCAGGCGAATATCTGGATCGCTGTCGGGATGGTGACAAGCGCGCTCGCGGCAGAAAAAAACGACAGCGCCACATGGGGGATGCCCACCGTGTACATGTGGTGAACCCACAGTCCGAAGGACAGGAAAGCCATGGCGATCAACGCCGCAACGATGATGTTGTAACCGATCAGGCGCGTTCCTGCCAGAACGGGGATAATTGTCGACAGGGCTCCGGCCGCCGGCAGAAAGATGATGTAGACCTCGGGGTGGCCGAACAGCCAAAAGAGGTGTTGCCACAGAAGCGGGCTACCGCCGCGTTGCGGGTCGAAAAACGGGATATCGAAGGCCCGTTCAGCTTCCAGCAATATCGAACCGAGGATCAGCGGCGGAAAACCGATCAGCATCATCGCGGCGACAACGAGCATGTACCAGGCGAAGACCGGCATCCTGTCGAGGGACATGCCGGGTGCACGCAACCTCAGGATCGTCACGATGATTTCGATCGCCGCGCTGATAGCGGAAATCTCCACGAAGGTAATGCCAAGAAGCCAGATGTCGGCATTGATCCCGGGACTGTATTGCGATGACGACAGCGGCGTGTACATGAACCAGCCCCCCGCAGGGGCTGCCCCGCCAATAAGGGCGAAAATCAGCATTCCGCCGCCGAAGAGGTAACACCAGTAGCCATAGGCGGACAGGCGGGGAAAAGCGAGGTCCCTGGCGCCGATGAGCTTCGGCAGGACGTAGATCGAAAGTCCTTCAAAAAAAGGAATTGCGAACAGAAACATCATGATCGTGCCGTGCATCGTGAAGACCTGCGCATATTGCTCGGCATCCATGAAGGCGTTTGATGACGTGGCCAGTTGTGTCCGGATGAGCATGCCCAGGAACCCGCCGATGGCGAAGAAAACAAGCGCGGTCACCATGAAGCGTTTGCCTATGACGGTGTGGTTGACCGCTGCGAGACGCCGAAATCCGGTGCCCGAACTCCAGACCTCATTGAGTTCCCGGTGAAGCCTTAATGACGAGTGTTTCTTCGGTGTGCGCACATCATTCATCAGCGTTGTCCCAAACCCCCGATCACCTTTGAAAACTCGCTCTCCGTGTGAGCAACAACGCGGAAACTCATGCCGGCATGGCCGGTACCGCAATATTCCGCGCAGATGCCGCCGAAGGTGCCGGTCTGATCCGCCCTGAGGGCAATCTTGTTGGAAAGTCCGGGGATGGCGTCGATCTTTCCGCCAAGCCTTGGAACCCAGAAGCTGTGAATGACATCGTCACTGGTGACCTCTACAATGACATCACGGCCCACCGGCATATGCATCACGTCGGAAATGCGAACTTCTCCGGTCGGTGTTTCGTAAGCAAACTCCCATTTCCACATGCGCGAAACCGCATATATGCGAAGCGGATCGCTCCCGGACTGTGGCAGCAGGGATTCTCCTTGCATGAATGAAAAAGCCACCAGGGCCGTCAGGACCGGTATGGGGAACCCGATGCCGCCGCCGACCAGCCAATGGTGCGTTTTCACCCGAGCAAGGGAAGCCGGGCTGAAAAAGACCAACGCCAACAGAACGGCAATCAGCATGAAGATTGCGCAGGCGCCGCCCAACATTATCCACCACAGCAGCGCGACCTTGCGACTGGCCGGGCCTGCCGGCGCCAGTGTCGAGAGGTCACCGGAGCAAGCGGAAACCAGCAAAAGCAGAGGAATGAGCGCTATCAAACGGAACCCCGCGCTTCTCCCGCGGGTTAGCGGTCGAAAAGGAACTATCAGATGGAAAAAAGCGACGCACCCAACCCGGTCATCTCCAAGGTGGAGGAGAAGACGACCGACTCCGCAATCGCCGTTGCCGGCCATCCACTGCACGCAATGACCGTTCATTTCCCTATTGCCCTTGTCATCACGACATTGGCTTGCGACCTCCTTTACTGGTGGTCCGCAGACGAGTTCTGGGTTCGCGCCGGTGTCTGGGCATCGGGAGGCGCTTTTTTCAGCGGCGTCGCAGCCGGCATCATCGGCACGGCGGAACTGCTTCTTGTCGCGGGAATTCGCGCCCGGGTTGCCAGCTGGGCGCACGGTGTGGCCGCAATAGCGCTGATCTCCGTGGCAGGCGCCAATTGGGGAGGGCGGACATTCGGCATGATCGAGATTTTGCCGCATGGACTCGGCCTGTCCCTCCTTGCTTCGGTCCTTACTGCGCTCGCGGGCTGGCACGGCGGAAAGCTGATATTCGATCACGGCATCGGCCTCATGGTGTCTCCCAAGGAATGAGGGGGGCGATGTTACGCTTTAGTGCCCCAGGCTCATGGAACCAGTCAGGCAGCAGTGCGGGTATCTCCGGTTTTGCGAGCGCCAGATAGACGATGCCAAGGGCTATGATGCTGGTGAACGCCGTGACGACAATGAAACGCCACACAGGATAGATCTCGCCGTCGTTAAAGAGACGGAGAATGACCAAGCCCGTAAGCACGTGTAGAAACACAAGAATAGCCACAAGGGCGAGCTTTGCGCTGAACCATGATAAATACGTGGATTGCAGGAAAATAAGCGTGGTTCCGGACGCGATCGCAAAAAAAGCGGCTGGCGACAATACCTTTACATAGGAAAACCGCACGATCTTTTGCAGGCGGAAACGATCGTCATCGTTTTGGACATGCACACGTTGCACGTAGAGACCGGGAAGACTGACAAGGCCTGCGATCCAGACAGAGATCGCTAAAAAATGGACAAACTTGAAGAGCGCGATCATTCCACCCCCCGCCATGCAGTCATGTGCAGCATGGTCCGGACGGAGGAAAGCGCAACGACGAGATAGGGGACAAGACCTAATGTCCACATGATCAGGCCCGAAAGCTGCTGATCTTCGAGCGCTGTCATCCCATAAGACTCGGTCGTGAGCAGATGCTCTGCAAAAAGCGGATAAGGAGCAAATGTAAGGATGGCTGCGAGGAAGCCCATCTGCGCCATCGTTGCAAGTGCGAGCGCAATTCTCCTTCCCGGTCCGGCAGAGACGAGCATCGTCCTCCATAGCCAGACAGCGGTTACAATCAAGGCGAGCTGCATGCCCCAGTAAGCAAGGGAGTTTGAAAGCGCGAATGAATAACCCGGCGGCAGATGCCAGGCCCAATAGACGATGGTATGCGCGAGAAACGGAATTTCCGGAAGGGCTGGGAGCCGCGAGGGTAAGCGCGGCAGGCGTCCTTCAAGGTTTAGCGCAAGCACTGGCGCAAGAACGGCAATCAATATGAAATGATGGAAAACCCGTGCGGAGAAAAGGGCCGTCGTCAGCGCACAAAGCGGCGATACGAACGCAACGACAAGAATGCAGATTATGGCGGCACGCTGCAAGAAGGACCCCTGTCGGGTCGCTATCCCAAACAGCAGAACGGTTGCGAGCGCTATCATTGCGATGAGAACCGGATCGAGGTTCCATGCATATGCAAGGTCGGTGAAATCAGGTGCTGGTCCGCAGTACGGAACAGTTGTTTCGCTCAAAGTCTCGAGCCCCCATGTCAATTCTACCCCTCACCCAACTCCGCTTGGGGAGATGCGTTCCCCTCTTTGCTCACGATCGGGACAACAACCCGTGATCGATGTGAAGGAACGATGAGGCACGCCCGTGGTTCACCATCAGCCGGGACGCGAGGAAGGAGGAAACAATGCCAATCGTTACGGGACTTTTTGAAGACGAAGAAGGCGCCAAGCGCGCCGTCCAATATCTGGAGAACATCGGCGTGGATCGCCGCATCATTAAGGTCAAAACCTACGATCAGGGATCGGAGGAAAACGCCGGCCATACCCCTGAAAATGTTGACAAAGGCGGAATTGAGCAGGGCTTGATTGTCCGCGCCGACGTTTCACATAAGCATCTGGTGAGGGCGTCGGAAGCCTTCCTCAATCTGGCAAGGAAGAAACAGCCGTGATGGGGAACTCATTTTGTCCCATCTTTACCGGAACGTCGCCGCCGCAAGTTTCGGAAGCATGAACCGGAAGGCGATGCTGCGGGCGCCCTGAAACAAGAGAAGCGAAATCCACAGGCCGTCATTGCCATAAAGCGGCTGCAGGACCGCCCAGGCGGCGAAATAGATGATCAGGGATGCCACCATGAGGTTGCGCATTTGCCGAGACCAGGTGGACCCGATATAGACGCCGTCCATCTGAAACGCGATGATGCCGACAACAGGCAAAACCACCACGTAAATCAGGTAGGTATCGGCCAGTCTCGCAACGGCGTCGGAGGGCGCCGTCAGCGCAATCACCCAATCCCCCGCAGCCAGGAAGGCCAAGGAAACCAGCGCTGCAAAAATCAGGCCCCAGAATGTCGTCAGCTTGATCGTGCGGTCAAAGGCCGGCCGATAACGTGCACCGACAGCGCGGCCGGCAAGCTGTTCCGCCGCCGTAGCAACACCGTCAAGGAAGGCGACCCCGAAGAAATAAAAACGCAGCAGAATGGTGTTGGCGGCAAGCACGTCGATCCCGAGGAAGCCGCTCTGGCGTGTGAAGAAGGACAGGCCGATCAGCAATGCGAACGAGCGGATCATCATGTCGCCGTTGACCGCAAAGGATCGTCTGATAGCCGGTATATCAGGAAGCCGCCAGGAGGAGCGATCGGTCTTGGCCAGGATCAAAGCTGCGCCTGCCACAGCGGTCACGGCTTCTGCAACCAAAGTGGCGATCGCAACACCTTCCACTCCCCAGCCGAGCCCTATGACCCAATGAACGCTGAGGGCGGCATTCAGGCCATTCAGCAGCGTCTGGAGGATCATGCTCCACATGGCCTCACCGCGACCAATGAGCCAGCCGAAGGCGACAAAATTGAAGAGAACGAAGGGGGCCGACCAGATTCGCCAGTGGAAATAGGTCGAGGCGGCTTCAGCGACAATCCCGTTCGCGCCCATGACGCTCATGCCAAGCGCACCGATCGGGCCCTGGAGCAGCAGCAACAACAGACCGGCCACCAGTGCGATGATAAGGCCGCTCAGCAACATGCGCTGTTCACCTACCCGGTCGCCGGCACCCATTGCCTGTGCCGTAAAGCCGGTGGTGGCACCGCGCAGAAAATTGAATGTCACGAAGATGACATCGAAGATAACCGAGGCCAGCGCCACCCCGCCCACCAGCGCCTCGTTTCGCATATGCGCGATGACGCCCGTCGCCACAAGACCCACAAGCGGGGTCGACAGATAGGCGATCATCATTGGTATCGCGATTTTGAGGACATCGCGATGCGCGACGCCGAACGGGCGGACAGCTGCCTCGGTCCCCGTGATTGCCGTTGCCTTCACTTATTCTTTCCGATGTGGTTCACCCAACGTATGCATCAGCCGGTTCGCCCAGCCGAAGATGGCGATGGAATGGATGAGATCGAGAATTTCAAGATCATCCAGACCGATTTCCCGCAAGTGATAAAATTGGTAGACCCCCACATTGTCTGGATGGGCGGTCAGATCGACACCGAAATTGAACAGCGCCTGCTCGAAATCAGGAAGGTCCGCATCCAGCCCGTTCTTGTATATTTCGTCCACGACCTCGGGCCGTTTCTCCAGCTGGATATAACGGTTGGCGTGAACAGCGGCGCAGTAAATGCAGTGATTGACGAAGGATGCCGCCAGCGCGCCGATCTCGCGCCCACCGCGTGACAATCCGCCTTCACTATACATGATATCGTTGAAGAGCGGGGTGCGCTCGTTCAGCGCCTCCGCCTCGTTAGCGAGCACGAGGACATAGGCCGATACCTTGGTATTGGAAGGGGTGACCTTCAGGGCCGACAATTGCTCGGGGGTCGCGTTTGCAAGGTCCACAGGCTGGACGTAAGGATGCCAGTCAAGTGCATCGAGGGTGAATTCATGGACGGGCTGTGACATATTAATTGTCCCTCATCATCTTGAGGCCGGCAACGACCAGCACCTGATAATTCACATAGGCAATCAGGCCGGCGAGCGTGACGATATCGCGGTCGTCGAGACCAACGGCATAGAGTTTCTCAATGTTTTC
Organism: Agrobacterium sp. 5Ca39; assembly: GCF_055382365.1. Lineage (NCBI taxonomy): Bacteria > Pseudomonadati > Pseudomonadota > Alphaproteobacteria > Hyphomicrobiales > Rhizobiaceae > Agrobacterium > Agrobacterium sp. 5Ca39. Next base: position 2,090,977 of record NZ_AP026437.1, read on the forward strand.
CCGGGTCGCGTTCTTCGGCGTAAGGGTCACGAGATCGACGTGGTTCAGGATGGCTTGCAGGCGGGAATCCGCGTGCTGAAGGACCGATGACGGATCAGCGACTGATGCGTGGTCGGAGCCTCCCTCCTCCTCGGCAAGCCGCTCGATGTAGTGCGCATGAAGTTCTTTCGCCTTCCACAAAGCGGACATACGCGCGGCAAGTGCCGCCCGCAGGGCGTAGGAAAAGTTGCGTGGCTCTGCCGGCCGCAAAGCTGCAAGATAGCTGGTCTGCGTCAGGTGTTTGAGCTTAGAGCGCCGCTCGCGGAGTTTCAGCAGATCGGAGCTTTCATCAAGGCCGAGGACGCGGTCGATCACGTCTTCTGGAGGTGTAGGTGTCATTGTTTTTTCAATCCTCGGAAAGAGCGTCATCCAGGAAGGTCAGGCGGTCCTGCCCCCAGTAGAGCGTGTCGCGGTAAATCCAGGTGGGGGTTCCAAATACACCACGCGCCTGTGCTTCGGCGTGGCTGTCATGCCAGGCCGCCATGATCTCGGGCGTGTCTTCGAGCGCACGCAGCGCACGACCATCAAGACCCAGGCCGTTTGCCACGGCGATGCGAACGTCCGGATCGGTCACGTCCTGCTCCTCCGCCCACAGTGCCCGCAGAAGCGCATGACTGAGTTCCAGTGCAGGCAAACCCTGCCTGTCGGCCGCAATCACCATGCGCGCGGAAAACTCGTTGTTGGTGGGATAATATCTGGGCTTCAGCACCAACGGCATACCCAGACGTTTGCGCCAGCGCTCCAGTTCGACGGCGTGGTAGTCCTGCCGCGGCTGAGGTCTGGAACGAAGTGGAACACCACCGTTTTCGGTGACGATGCGGGTAGGGCGGACGACGACATCGAGATCGTGCTTTTCAATCAGCGCCTTGAACTGTGGCCAGCCCAGATAGGCCCAGGGCGAACTGAGCGCATGGTAATAATAAACGGTTTTTCTGCTCATCGCCTTAACCTCAGGCTGTCTTCTGCATGGTGGGGTCGGCATCCGCATCGGTCCATTCGGACCCATCGAGTTCAGGCTTTTCGTAAGCCTTCAGCGCCTCCCAGTGATGATCGATGTCGGCGATGAACAGCGAAGCGGCGATACCTCGCGCAAGCCAGAGCGCACCTTCGCTGATGGCCGGAATATCGCCGCTGACTTTGCCCAGACTGACCGATGAACCGTAATTGAAACAATGGATCTGCTGCAGCCAAGGGGCGGTACCCGGCTCTTTCTCGGTGAAAGAGAAGTCGTCTTGCAGCCAGGGGAATCGCCCGAGCCCAGGGTTTTCCTCACCTGGTGGCGGCGTGTAGCGGTCGTCCCAGCAGGCGATCTGCCCGTTGAACATTTCGAGTTCGGGACGACTGACGGGGTCGATTGAGAATCCCGTTCCCAAAATCACGAAATCGGTCCGAAAAACGCGGCCGTTGATTGTGGTGATCACAACCTCGCCGCCCTCTTCCTTCATCGATTGGATACCGCAGTCGAAATGGAAATAGGCGTTGGGATGTCGGCTCACCCTCAGCGTTGAATTGTGTGGCGCGGGGGTCTGCTGCTTGACGGAATAATCCATGAGACGCCAGCGCCACTCAGGGTCAATTTTCGCGAAGCCGGCGGTGACACCGTATGATCCGATGCCCATCAACTTGTTGATCGTCGGCATTGTCTTGCGTCTGGCAAGAAGACGCACCTCACCGGCCCCCTGCTCGAGCGCTTCCGCTGCATTGTCCACAGCGGACGCCCCTACCCCGATGACAACGACGCGTTTTCCCTTCAGACGCTGAAAATCAATCATGTCGGCGGAGTGCGCCCAGCTGACGTGACGTTGCATGCCCTTCACAAAATCCGGGATCGTCGGTTCTCCCAGGCCATCACGGCCTGTTGCCATCACCAGTTTCCGGGTGATGATCGGGTCAGCCTTCCCGCCGTCGATCTCGAGTTCCAGAAGCCCATCGGGCCGTGGTATGACGCGGGTGACGTGGATGTTGTTTTCAACCGGGATTTCCATCACCTGCCGGTACCAGCTGAGATATTCCATCCACATCGGTCGCGGAATGCGGAAGAGTTCTTCCCAGGCCTCTTCGCCAAAGCGGGCGGTGTACCAAGCCCTGAAGGTGAGCGATGCCATACCGAGCGCCGGTCCGAGCAGGTTCTTGGGCGAGCGCAGGGTTTCCATGCGCGCGTAAGTCACCCAGGGCCCCTCTTCACCTTTTGCGGCGCGGTCCACAATCCGGATATTGGCGATCCCTGCCCTTGTCAGGGCATGCCAGGCGACGAGGCCGCACATGCCGCCGCCGATGATCACGACATCGCTGGCAAGCTGACCGTCAGAGGTCGAGACCGGTTGCGACCAGTTTGCTGCGGGATAGTTGAGGTAGGACAAATCCTGCCTCACCCGGGCGTTGAGCGCAGCTAGTCTCTGCTGCTCGGTCCGGTCTTGCTGTTCTAAAGTCATCAGGTGATCTCCTGAAATTCACTGTTGCCCATCGGCACCGACGGGCATGAGGATTAATCGGCGAGCACCACGGCGTCGCGATCGCGCCAACCCACCCAGACCGTCTCGCCATCAAGATGCGAGAGCGCCACCGGATCGAGCTGGGCCGATAGGAGCGCGCCGTTATCGAGGCGGATCGTCAACGTCGTATGCGCGCCCTTGAACACGCGCCGCTCGATCTGGCCCTTGAGGGCAAAACGATCACTCGGCTGCTCGGGCAGACAGAACAGGGCTTCCGGACGCAGCGCGATCGTGACGTGGCTGCCAACCGCGTGATGATGGCCGTTAAGATCGGCCCGGATCAGACTGCCCTGCCATTCAATTGTTGCAACATCGCCCTCGGCAGACACCAATCGGCCTTCGAGAAAGTTGCTCTGACCGATGAAGTCGGCGACGAAGCGGCTACGGGGACGGGCATAGAGATCATCAGGCGCGCCCATCTGCTCGATCCGCCCCTTGTTCATCACCACCACGACGTCAGACATGGTCAGGGCCTCTTCCTGATCATGGGTGACGAAGATGAAGGTCTTGCCGGTCGTCTGCTGGATTGACTTCAACTCGATCTGCATCTCATGGCGCAGCTTGGCGTCGAGTGCCGATAGTGGCTCGTCGAGCAACAAGACGTTCGGGTCCGGCGCCAGCGCCCGCATGAGGGCCACGCGCTGGCGCTGACCGCCCGACAGTTGCTCAGGCATACGCCCGGCAAAATCCTGCAGCTTGACGAGACCGAGGAGTTCCATGACCCGGCGGTGGATGGACGCCGAATCCAGCCCCTTCAGTTCAAGTCCGAAGGCAATGTTGCGCTGAACTGACAGGTGCGGAAACAGGGCATAATCCTGAAAGACGATATTGACGTTGCGCCTGTTGGGCGGCAGATGCGAGATCGGCTGCCCGTCGAGGTAGATTTCGCCGGAAGATGGCGTTTCGAACCCTCCGAGCATTCTCAGCGTCGTGGATTTGCCGCAACCGGAGGGGCCAAGCAGGGTAACGAATTGGCCCGGCGCGACCGCCAGGTCCAGGTTATCGACAGCAAGAGAAGCGCCGTAAGCCTTGTTGACGTTTTTAAAATGAACAACCGGCTGCATAACTCAGCTCCTCGAACGGCGGGTGAAGTGCTCGGCATAAAGGCCGATGGCGGCGGTGACGATGAGGACGATGGTCGCCATCGCATTGATCTCTGGCGACATGCCGCCCTGGACTTTGGCGAAGATGAGCATCGGTAGCGTCGGCTTGTATCCACCCAGGAAGAAGGTGCGCACGAAATCGTCGATGCTGGTCAAAACACAGAAAATCATGCCGCCGATCAGGGCCGGCAGGATGTAAGGGACCGTAACGCGCATGAAGGCGATAAATGCGTCAGCCCCGAGGTCTCTTGCCGCATCCACGAGATTGGCGGGCATGGAACGCAGGCGCGTCAGCACCATGATCACGACAAACGGCACCGCATGGACGGTATGGGAGAGGATAATCGCGAAGGTGCCCGTGGGGATATCGACCATCCGGATGAATATCCGCATTGAGATGGCGTTGATGAGACCGGGAACGACGGCAGGCAGGCAGGCGAGCGCAAAGAGAATGGCCTTGCCGCGGATGCCCTCGGTCGAAATCAGCAGGGCAATCCACACACCGATGACGGTCGCTCCGATCGTAGTGGCAAACGCAATCCCGACCGAATAAAGCGAGGCTTCGATGAACTGCTTGTCCTGAAGTACCCTGCCATACCAGTCCAGGGTCCAGTTACTGATAGGAAAGGCGATGAAGTTTGCATCCTTGAAGCTCATCGCCATCATCAGGGCCAGCGGCAAAAGCAGATAGATAACGAAAATGGCATAACAGGCGCCAAGTGCCGTCTTCGGAAGGTCGTTTAAGGGGGACCGCATCGTCATCTCCTACATCAGCCGGACAGAGCGACCGCCAACGACGCGCATGAAGAGACCAACCGTCGTCAGCGACACGGCTAGCATCAGCATGGCGAAGGCAGCGCCCTCAGGCCATTTGTCGTTGGAAGAGTGGAAAAGCGTCGCGATCACCTCCGGAAAGATGACGGCGTTCGGCCCGCCGAGCAGCAGCGGAGCGGCGAAGACGCCGACGGCGGTGAGGTAAACCAGGCTGCATCCGGACACGATACCGTCTTTCGACAGCGGCAGGATAACGCGGCGGAAGCGTTGGAAAGGGCTTGCGCCAAGATCGGCAGCGGCATGCACCAGCTGTACCGGGATCTTTTCTATGGCTGAATAAAGTGGGAGCAGCATGTAGAGCGCCAGGAGGTAGATAACGCCGAAGCTCAGCGAGAAGGACGTGTAGAGCATCGGGATGGGCCGATCGATGACGCCGATCTCGCGCAACAGGACGTTGACGGCTCCCCGATTGGCCAGAAGCATAATGACCGAGAAGGTCCGGATCAGTTCTCCGGCCCAGAACGGGATGAGCAGGAGCAGCAGCGCCCGCATACGCTGCTTCGGCTGGAGCACCTTCGCCACGTAATAGGCAACCGGATAAACGATCACCAGGGTCGACACGGTAACGACGGCGGCAAATACGAGGCTGCGTATGAAGGGCAGCACGTAAATCGAATCCGAGAAGAAAAGGGCATAGTTGGCGAGCGTATAGCGCGTGGCCTCGTTCGGTTGAGGCGGATAGTTGTCCGTGAAGCTGATATTGGCCATTTGCAGGATCGGCCCGACATGCAGGGCGAAAAGCCATATCACGGGTATACCGGCAAGGAGTGCGAGGCGCGCATGGCGACTGTCTGCCACCCGGCCTATGGTGGTTCGGTAAAGGGCTGAGCCTGTCACCTTGCCAATCCATCCGGAATAACGCGCCGGGGCTGGCGCGCCTTCCTCTCGCAGTTCAGTCATTGTCGTGTTCACCATGATCGTTCCCAGCTCTGGACAAGCTTTTTATTGGGGTCCTGCGAACCCGGCCGAGGTCGGGTTCGCATCGCAGCCGTAACTCAGGCAGCCTTGATTTCGGCAGCTGCCTTGTCGATCATCGCGTTCTTCATGGCCCGGTTGACCGAGCTGAAGAACTTGATGCGCTCCATCTGGTCCTGTGGAAGCGCCATGGCGGCCCGTTCGCGGTCGTTGAGCAGCTTGTCGACGCCATCAAAGGCCGAGGCGAAGCCCGACTGCCGAACCATGGCAGCCCCGATTTCCGGCGAGGCGAGGATAGCGTCCAGGAAGGTATAGGCAGCGTCCGCATTCGGACCGTTCTTCACCACGTTGAAGGAGTAGAGGAACCCGTAGGTGCCTTCCTTCGGAACGGACAGCTCGATGGGGTGACCGTCCATGATCAGCTTGGACGTCGGACCGGACCAGGCCTGCGCAACGTAGATGTCTTCATTCAGGAACATTTGCTGAACCTCGGAGCCCGCATCGTAGTATTTGCGAACCTTGTCCTTTTGGCTGATCAGGAAGTCGCGCGCCTTGTTGGTGGCTTCCTGGGCAACGGCTTCCTTGCCTTCGTACGTGACATAATCGCCGTCATTGCCTTGATAGAGCATGGTCAGCGAAAGGAAGTCCGAAATGATGTAGGATGTCAGCCCCTTGTATTCGTCATCGAACATCATGCCCCAGCTATCGGAAGGCTTGGTGTACTCCGTGTTACGGGCCAGACCTTCAAAGCCCGCCAAAAGCGGAACGCCGTAGGTTGAGCCATTGATGGTGAGCTGCGGCGCACCCTTGTAAGCCGCCGCCAGCTTGTCCCAGTTTTTCAGTCGGCTGGTATCAAGCGGCGATAGGAGATTGGAGCCGATGAACTGGGAGAGCCGGTGGCCGGTCACCGTCACGATATCGGTCGATGGTGTGGCGCCTTCAGCCGTAAGGATGTTATATTGCTTGCCCTGATCGTCCGTCAGACGGATGCGGATCTCGATCCCCGTGTCCTTCTGAAACTGGTCGATGAAAGACTGCGGTACGAACTTGTCATATGTCGTGATATTGACGACCTTGCCCTGCGCGTGGGCGGAGCGCATCAGGCTGGGCGCCGCCAGGATGCCAGAGCCGGCAGCGAGCAGCTTGAGGGCGGAACGACGGGTCGCTTTAAACTCTTTCATGGCAATCTCCTTGTTTTTGTTTGACCGGTTTGATGGGCAGAGCACTTGCATTTTTAGGGAACGTCGCCTTCGACGGTTCCCCCATAGGTGACATCCGCAACACGTCCTGATGCGCCAGGATCGTGAGCGGTGAAATCGGGCATGCGTGCGGAAGCAACACGGATGATCAGCTGGATCAGCTCCTGGGCAGTGGCCGACAGCGGGCGCGCTGTTGCCGAGAAGATTCCCCAGAGGAACGGGATGTCGACGTCGAGCGGTCGCACAGTCACGCCCGCGGTCAGGGGACCGTAAGCGGTTGCCGGTTCGACAATCGCGATCCCCATCCCGGTCGAAGCGATCTGCACCGCACTCATCGCCGCGCTCGTCGCTATGATCCGTCGTGCACGAACATTTGCCTCCTGCAGAGCCTTGTCCACCCGGCGACGCAGACGGAACGGATTTGCAAGCGTAATGACTGTCTGGCCGGCCAGGTCGGCAACGGAAATGACATCCTTGGCGGCCAGCGGATCGTGAACGGACAGAACGGCTGCACAGCGGCCCTGAAAATATCCGTGCGCTTCGAGGCCGGGCTGTTCGGCCGGGAGCGACGTCACACAGAAATCGGCGGTACGCCCCAGCACCGCCTGAACGGCGGCTTCGGCAGGCATGCTTCTTAAAAAGACCGTATGCGGAAGAAGGGCTTCCGGTAGCTCGGCGAGAGCAAGCGGCACCATACCCGTGGCAAAAGCTGGCGTAGCGGCGATCTCGACCGGTTCGGGCTCCTTGAGACTGATCCTTTGCGCTCGATTGCGCAGATGCTCGATGCCGCTGATGAAGCGTTCCGCTTCAGAATGAAAAGCAATCCCCTTGTCACTCGGCGTTATGCGCGGGCCATTGCGATCAAACAGCGGAAATCCAAGCGACGTTTCAAGGTCCTGGATAAGACGTGTGACCTGGGATTGCGAACGGTCAAGCAGGCGCGCAGCACCGGTGATGCTGCCTGCGGACATAACCGCAAGAAATGCCTCCAGTTCGCGTATCTCCATCGCTATCATGCATCCTTTGCATTATGACAAATTTAATGTGCATTAAACGCATGATGTCTGCTAGTGACAAAAGAGAATTTTTCGTTTGGGACGCGGAAGATGAAAAAGATGGCTTGCTGACTGCGAACTGTGCAGAAAATTAAGCCTCGGGGCGTGGCTTTTGCTCGTGCAGCACATGCATTTACTGGAAGGAGCCAGAATTTGCTGAGGGCGTAGGCAGGCGCGCGGATAAATGAGGCAGGGGAACCGAAAACACAGCCTCTGGCGCGCCAGAAAAAATGATGCATTTGCGCAACGATCGGCGGGCAATGTACAGAACCGGTTTGTGTTCTACGCGAAAGATAGAGACCAGAGGGTGGCGCCATGTCCACTCCTACAACCGAAAGGACAGATGACATGCGGATAGCCATTCTCGGTGCGGGTTCGATTGCTTATGGCATGGCGGCTTTCCTCGCCAATGCGGGGCATCATCCGTGCCTATGGTCGCCCTCCGGCCGCAGTGCCAAGCCGTTGTCGGAAGGCGAACCGCTCGTCGCTACCGGCGCGTTGGACTTCGTCGGTCCGGTCGAGGTCGCGGCAACCTGCGAGACTGCTGTTGCGGATGCAGATGCGGTCATCATTGCAATGCCTGCAAACGGTCATCGTGCCGCCATCGACGCGGCGCTGCCGCATTTGCGGTCGGGACTGCCCGTCATCATCAGCTCCCATAGCTCCTTTGGAGCGCTCTATCTGTCGAAGCGGCTTTCCGAACGACAACTCCGTCTGCCGATCATTGCTTGGGGGACCACGCTTCTGACGGCCCGCCGCCAAACCGACGGGCGCAGCGTCGTCGTCAACACCATCCGCCAGAAGGTGGACTTTGCCACCCTGCCGAAGTCGGCAGCCGCTGAGGGTCGGAGCCTGTGCACTGAACTCTTCGGTGATCGCTTCGTCGAACGTGACGGTTTGCTTGCCATCGCGCTCTCAAACCTCAATCCTCAAAATCATCTCGGGATCGCATTGCTCAATCTGACAAGGATGGAAAAGGCGGAGAGTTGGGGACAGGGCGAACATGTCACACCGGCGGTCGGTCAGTTGATTGAGGCGCTCGACGCCGAGCGACTGTCAATTGCCGAGAGCTTCGGCCTGGAGGTCAAAACAGTTCGCGAACACTTTTCTCTCTCCTTCCACGTGCCCCTCGCCTCTGTTTCCGAAATGAACCAGCAGATGCATCGTGAAGGACGAGGCGGAATGGGCCCTTCCTCCATCCAAAGCCGCTACATTTTCGAAGATGTGCCGTTCGGTCTACTCCCAACCGTGCTTCTCGGCCGCATAGTCAACCGGCCTGCGATCCTGCACGAGGCAGGCGTTCGCATCTTTACCGCATCGGTCGCACACAATCTGGAGGCAGACAATGACCTGCTGCCGGAGCTTTCACTTGATCATCTCGGTCCGAGCGAGCTGCGGGAGCTTTGCGAGAGCGGATTTTAACGGAGCAGAGGAACCGCCCGTGATCCCGACCGGCAGGAGCCGAGGGCCTTTCAGCGGGCCTTTGGCAATCCGCAGATCCTGAGAGAGATCGGCTTCCTGCAACGGCGGGCTGGTACGCAAACCGCAGTCCTGGATCGATTACATGAGCAGCTGGGCAGGCTCAGCCATCGTTACGGCATAGCTAAGTGAGCGCTTTCCGTCATGGCTGTAATTGGCCCGACGCGGATGTTGCCGGTTATTCACGAGGCCACAACTCTATTGCGTCCTTGTGCCTTGGCGAGCAGAAGGGCCGCATCCGCCCGTGCCAGCAGCGTGTCCAGCGGCCCGGCCTCCGGCGAGGTTGCCACACCCACGGAAATTGTTACGATTCCAAGAAGTTTCCCGACATGGGAAATCGCTGTAGCACTTACTGCCGTTCTGACTTTTTCGGCCAAGCCAGCAGCGTCGCCCTTGAGCATCCCCGGCAAGAGCGCGGTAAATTCCTCTCCCCCATAACGGTAAGCCTCACCGTGATCGCCCAGCGTGTCACGAAGCGTTCGGCCCACATACTGCATGACCTTGTCGCCGGCATCATGACCATATTCGTCATTAAAGCGCTTGAAGTGGTCGATATCGATCATCAGGCAGGCAAGTGGTGTCTTTAATTGGTCGCTCGCGAAACGTTGCACCCTTTCATCCAGATGCCGGCGATTGAACAACCCGGTCAAAGGGTCTTCGATAGCCATCAGCGTCAACTTCTCACGCAGCTGCAGATTGGCGATAGCAAGCCCGACATTTTCGGCAATCAGTTCGAGATAAAGCCGTGACGCATCGAGGTGCAGCGCCTGCCCTTCTTTTTCTTCCAGGTAAAAAAGCCCGATCATGTCGCCTTGCGCGGTCAACGGGACGCAAAGAGCGATAGCATCCGGATCATCCAGATGCTGACACGGCACATCGGTGTCGGAGAACCCGTTGGCGTGCGCCCGCCCGCGGCGCATCCCCCAGCACGCAGACGCAGGAAAACTGTCTCCGGCATTGTCAGGCGCTAGCCAGTCCGAACTGCGGTTGAGGATATTCTTGCTTTCGTTCAGGATATAAAGGCCGCCGGCAATGCCGGGAAAGATTTGCGGCGCAAAGCGCGCGACGATGCTGGCGAGCTCCCCCTGGTTCTGGCAGGCCTGCAGGCGGTGCATCATCTGCAGGATGAGGTCCTTGGTCTGTTGGTCTGCCCGTCGTTCCGCGTCGAGCCGATCGCGCTCGATGCCGCTCGCCCGGAAGATTTCAATCGCGGTGTTCATCTCGCCGATCTCGTCCCGGCGACTGTCGGGCAGCACCTCGACGGAATAATCCTGCTTTGCAAGCCGATCGATGATCCCGCTCATTCGCACCAATGGCATGGCGATCCGGCGTCTCAGGATGAAATAGAGCACCGCCAAGAATAGCCCCCCCGTCGCCCCAGCATGATCTTGGCGATCACGCTCCACCAGTCGCTACGCGCTCGCGCCGCGGCCAACTGCGATCCGGTTCTTGCGGCTGTCAAATCGCGAAAATGCGCGACAGTCGCCAGAAGATCCTCTTGCAGTCTTTCATGCTCGGGGCCGAACAACGTGGACTGGGCAGCGCTCCTCTCACCGCGCTGAAATGCTTCGACCGCCGCGATCTCGAACTTGTCGAGTGCGTCCGCATCCGTTTCGATCTTTCGCAGCGCATCGACCTCGGCCTTCGGCAGCGCCTTCGACAAGAGCTGGTCAACTGCGGCTTCCCGGCTTCGCTCGCTTCCATCTTCGGCCCGGAACGCGTTGAGATGACGTTCTTCGCCACGCATAACAAACAGCCTAGCCTCGTCGGACCGGACCTCTGCGCCAAGTGCGAGGTCTTCCGCCAGACTATCCAGCGTCAGATGCTCCTCCACCGCGACACGCTCTTCGATGGCGCTGCGAGACGACATGATGAAGGCCGCGCCGGACAAAGCCGTCAAGACGACTGTCACTCCGTAAGCCCAGTTGGTGATCGCGCTTATTCTCATTCTCTAATACTACACACCGCTGCTTGCGGGAGGATTAAGACGCCGGTTGCGATTGCATGGTGCCTGCTCGACATTGCCGGCGCCGGCAGACCCAGAGTTCAGCAAGCTGGCCGAAGTTGACTGGACAGTCAACGAGAGCGCCACGGAAATCATTCATTCCGTCCCGCGCGGAGATCGAGGTTCCAAATGATGTCCGGCATTCGCCGAAGCATTGGTCACACTGAACAATTGCGGCTATGTTATTGTGGCAGATCACGGGAGGCGGCCTTCGAGGGCCGGTGATTGATGGGTTTTACGGACCACGTTAAGGAAATCGAGCGGGTCGGACAGGGAACCAACACGGGCCGCGACGCCGTTGTCCTGGAGTCCTGGCGGCGCTGTCTGGACGCCTACCAGCTCGATCCGGCGCAGGCGCGCGAGGCAGTGATCGTTTCGGAAACACGGCTGCGGGAACACCGTCAGCAGGCGGAAGATCTGGTACACATCGCCCGCTCCGGCCTGGAGCGGCTCTACCGGCAGGTTGCCGAACAGAATTACGTGTTGCTGTTGTCGGATCGGCTTGGTGTCACCGTTGAATTCCTGGGTGACCCCTCCTTCAACAACAATCTGCGCAAAGCGGGGCTCTATCTCGGTTCCGAGTGGTCCGAGCCCCGGGCCGGCACCTGCGCGGTGGGCGCCTGCATTGCCACGGGCGAGGCCCTGACGATCCACCAGACCGACCATTTTGACATCACCCACACACCCCTGTCCTGCACGGCAGCCCCTATCTATGATACGCAAGGATCATTGGCGGCCGTTCTCGACATTTCACTCCTCAGTTCGCCAATCCTGAAAGCCAGCCAGAACATGGCGCGTCATCTCGTCTCGTCGACGGTGCGGCGGATCGAGCTTGCCAATCTCATGGCAAACAGCCGTCACGATCTGGTCCTGCGCTTTGCGGGAGCGCCGGAGTTTCTCGACGTCGATCCGGAAGCGGCGATATCCGTAGACGGTGCGGGGCGCATCACCGGCATGACCCACGGCGGCGCCCGGCTTCTTGCCGCGTCGCGCGGTCTCGACTGGCGCACGCCCGAGCTTCTGATCGGCCAGCCTGTTACGGACTTCTTTCATGCGGGGCTCGACGAGTTAGCCTCGCTGACCCGGGCCAGCCTGCCCCAGGAACGGCGGATCGCCGTTCGAGACGGCTCGCTGCTCTTTGCCCATGCCATAGAACCGCAGCAACGCACAGGCAGCGTGCCGCCTGCCCGCACTTCCGGCCGATCGCCGGCGATCAACAGGCTCGGCGGCAATGTTCCGGCGATCGACGACCTCAGGCGCAAGGTAGTCAAACTTGCACCCAGCAGACTGCCGATATTGCTGCAGGGAGAAACCGGGACGGGCAAGGAATATCTTGCCCGCATCATTCATGAGATGAGCGGGCTTTCTGGCCGCTTCGTCGCAGTCAATTGCGCCGCCATTCCGGAGCAGCTGATCGAGAGCGAACTTTTCGGTTACGTCCCGGGGGCTTTTACCGGGGCGCTGGCCAAGGGGAAAAAGGGCCTGATTGAGGAGGCCGAGGGCGGAACGCTGTTCCTCGACGAGATCGGCGACATGTCCTATGCCGCCCAGAGCCGGTTGCTCAGGGTTCTCGCCGAGGGCGAGGTGCTTCCCGTCGGCGGCTCGGTCGCGCGCAAGGTGGGTTTCCGTGTCGTCTCCGCTTCGCATCGATCGCTGGCCAACATGGTCGCGGCAGGCGGGTTCCGCGAAGACCTCTATTATCGGCTCAACGCCGCCGTCCTGTCGCTACAGCCGCTCCATGAACGCGAGGATCTGCCGTGGCTCCTCGAGCAACTGCTCCATAAACACAATACGAAGGACAGCCGCCTGACGTTATCGGGCGCAGCGAGGCTGCTGCTTCTCAACCATCGCTGGCCAGGCAATATCCGCGAACTCGACAATGCCATCGCCTTTGCCGCAGCACTGTGCGACGATGGTGTGATCGAGATCACGGACCTGCCGGATCATTTGTCGCAGCCTGCCAGCGTGCGCGTCGGCGACAGCGTCGAAGCAGACCTGCGTGCCGTCCTCACGAGTTGCAAGGGCAACGTCTCCGAAGCCGCCCGCCGTCTTGGTATCGATCGCACAACGCTCCATCGCCGGATGAGACGGTTCGGTATAGAGCGTCCGCACTGAGCCATTCATTGCGGCATCCGCCACACCTGTTGCGCCACAGCTGTGGCGCAATCGTCATCACCCTCCTTGAAAACGCTGTGATTTCCAGCCCTCTCGACGGTCGGCTCGGCTGGCACGGCGGTTGCTCCTCCTGATGGCATGAAAAGCAGCCTTAAGGAGGAAACATGCGCGCCCTCAGATTTCACGCCGCAAAGGACTTGCGGCTCGAGGACATCCCCGAGCCGAGACAGGCGGGACCGGGCCAGGTCATCGTCCGCAACCGCTTCGTCGGAATTTGCGGAACGGATCTTCACGAATACAGCTATGGCCCGATCTTCATCCCGACCGAGCCGCATCCGTTTACCGGCGCCCACGGCCCTCAGGTCCTCGGCCACGAGTTCGGCGGCGTTGTCGAAGCCATCGGTGAAGGCGTGACCTCGGTCGCCATCGGCGACCGCGTCTCGATCCAGCCTCTCGTCATGCCGCGCTCCGGCGACTACTTCGCCGACCGCGGCCTTTTCCATCTCAGCCCGCAACTCGCACTCGTGGGTCTCAGCTGGAATGGCGGAGGCATGGCTGAAGCCGCGCTGGTTCACGAATATAATGTCCAGAAGATCCCAGACGAGATGACCGATGAAGAGGCCGCACTCGTCGAGCCGACGGCGGTTGCCGTCTATGCCTGCGACCGTGGCGGCGTCACCGCCGGTAACAGCGTTCTCGTTACGGGTGCCGGCCCGATCGGCATGCTGACGCTGCTGGCGGCCCGAGCGGCCGGTGCCACCAAGCTGTTCGTCTCGGACCTGAACGATGCCCGCCTCGAGATTGCCAAGAAAGTCCTGCCCGACCTTGTCGCCATCAATCCGAAGCGCGAGAAGGTTGGCGATGTCGTCCGCGCCCAGACCGAGGGCCAGGTGGGATGCGACGTTGCGATCGAATGCGTCGGCAACGAACACGCCCTGAAGGCATGCGTGGATGCTGTGCGCAAGCAGGGCGTCGTCGTTCAGACAGGTCTGCATCCGCATGAGAATCCGATCGACTGGTTCCAGGTCACGTTCCGCGATCTCGAGGTCAAAGGCTCCTGGGCCTATCCAACCCATTACTGGCCGCGTGTCATCAGCCTGATCTCATCCGGCCTCCTGCCGGCGACGAAGATTGTCACCAAGCGCGTCACGCTTGAAACGGCCGTGAAAGAGGGCTTCGACGCCCTCCTCGATCCGGCTGGCACCCACCTGAAGATCCTGATCGATCTCTCGAAATAAGCATCTCGGCCAAGGCCTGAAGGGAGAGGAGCCCTGAAGGCGGCGGTTTGGAGGCTTTGACGGAACGCCCGGCAGCGGCGTTCCGTGACCCTCACCAAGCAATCATGGAGGAGAATAAATGCTCGATATCAGCCCCGGAACCAAGATCGACACGGCCCTTGCGAAGCTCGAAGGAGCGCTGGCGAAAGGCGACGTGGACGCCGCCACCAACCTGTTTCAGGCGGATTGCTACTGGCGAGATCTGGTGACCTTTACCTGGAACCTGAAGACCCTCGAAGGCCGCGAGCAGGTCCGCGACATGCTTTCCAGCCAGCTTGCCGCAACCAAACCGTCCAACTTTGTGCAGGACACCAGGGAGGCCGCTTCCGAAGCGGGCGGCGTTACCGAAGGCTGGTTCGAATTCGAAACGGGGGTTGCCCGCGGCTATGGCCATATCCGTTTGAAGGATGGTCTGATCTGGACCCTCTTGACCACCATGACCGAACTGAAGGGCCATGAGGAGCCGAAGGGCTTCCGCCGCCCGATGGGGGCGGAGCACGGCCATGACAGAAACCGCACGACCTGGAAGGAAAAGCGCGAAAGCGAGGCGGCGGAACTCGGTTACACGTCCCAGCCCTATGTCGTCATCATCGGTGGCGGCCAAGGCGGCATCGCGCTCGGCGCACGCCTTCGCCAGCTCGGCGTTCCGACGATCATCATAGAGAAGAACGAGCGGCCCGGTGACAGCTGGCGCAAGCGCTACAAGTCACTCTGCCTGCACGACCCTGTGTGGTACGATCACCTTCCTTACATTCCCTTCCCGGAAAACTGGCCGGTATTCACCCCAAAGGACAAGGTGGGCGACTGGCTGGAAATGTACACCAAGGTGATGGAACTGAATTACTGGGGCTCCACGACCTGCAAATCCGCCCAATACGACGAGAAGACCGGCGAATGGACCGTCGTCGTCGATCGCGACGGCAGAGAGGTCGTCCTCAAGCCGAAGCAGCTCGTGCTGGCAACGGGCATGTCGGGCAAGGCCAATGTGCCGAAATTCCCCGGTCAGGACATCTTCAAGGGCGAGCAGCAGCATTCTTCCCAGCATCCGGGTCCGGATGCCTATGCCGGCAAGAAGGTGGTCGTCATTGGCTCCAACAACTCGGCCCACGATATCTGCGCAGCGCTCTGGGAAGCCGGCGCCGATGTCACCATGCTGCAGCGCTCGTCGACGCATATCGTCAAGTCGGACTCGCTGATGGAGATCGGCCTTGGCGATCTTTATTCCGAGCGGGCGGTTCAGGGCGGCATGACGACGCGCAAGGCCGATCTGATCTTTGCGTCGCTGCCCTACCGGATCATGCATGAGTTCCAGATCCCGATCTACAACAGGATTCGGGAAAGGGATGCCGAGTTCTACCAAGCGCTCGAAAAGGCCGGTTTCATGCTCGACTTCGGCGACGACGATTCGGGCCTGTTCATGAAATACCTGCGGAGGGGATCAGGATATTACATCGACGTGGGGGCCTGCGATCTGGTCATCGACGGTTCGATCAAACTGAAGTCTGGCGTCGACGTCTCGCATCTGACAGAGAACGCAGTCGTCCTGAAGGATGGGACGGAGCTGCCGGCTGACCTCGTGGTCTACGCCACCGGCTACGGTTCAATGAACGGCTGGGCCGCCGATCTCATCTCGCGCGACGTGGCGGACAAGGTCGGAAAATGCTGGGGCCTCGGCTCCAACACCACCAAGGATCCAGGCCCCTGGGAAGGCGAGCAGCGCAACATGTGGAAACCGACACAGCAGGAAGCCCTGTGGTTTCACGGCGGCAACCTGCATCAGTCACGCCATTATTCCCAATATCTGTCGCTGCAGTTGAAAGCCCGCCAGGTGGGCATCGAGACACCCATATACGGAATGAGCAAGCCGCATCACCTTGCCTAAGCACAAAAAGAGCGTCGGCTTTACCGGCGCTCTTTTTGTAAGCATCCTCCGTTGTTGAGTTAAACAAGAATCGGACATCCGAAGCCCGCTTGCAACGCGCAAGCCCTGTCAATTCAGGCTTTCCATTTTCAGCATATCGAACCGGATCGGCGCGAATATATCTCGCCGGGAAAGCGGCTTCGCCCATGTGGATATCGACACCAATATTTCAGACTCGACAGTTCAGAAAATAATTTCTAAACCCTTGAGTATGATAATTATATTGGAGACGATATGCCGGACTTGATAGCACTCATTTTAGACAATCCTCTCACACTCATCGCTGCCAGAGTGCTGCTGACGCTTCTTTTCTGGATGGCCGGGTTGTTTGGGGTATTCAACTTTTCCCTCGTGCTGAAGGAGATGAAGGATGCCGGGCTTCGGTTTCCGAGGACGTGCGCGGTAGCAATGATCATCTGCCAATTGCTTGGCTCCGCCTTGATCATTACGAACATCCATGGTCTGGGCTGGCTGGGCGCAGGCGCGCTGGGTGTCTTCACACTTCTTTCAATTCCTCTCGGTCATCCTTTCTGGAAATTTGAGGAGCCGAGGAAGACACAGGAATTCCAGATTGCACTGGAACATGTAACCGTCGTTGGTGGCCTGCTGATGGCCGCCATCCTCTCCTTCTGAACGGAGATTTGCTGACCTTGAAACAGACCGCTGACAAGCCGAAACGGCAACGGGGCCGCCCGAAGGACCAGGCAAAGGTTACGGCTGTTTTCGATGCCGCACGCCATCTGTTTCTGACAAAAGGTCTGGATGTCACGCTTGAAGAAATTGCCCGCCATGCAAACGTATCGAAGGCGACAATCTACTCGCGCGTTGCAAACAAGGAAGAACTCATCGAAGCGGTGATCCAGCGAGAATCCGACCTCACGATCACCGGCGGGCAGTTTCGAGCGTCCGAGTCACTGTCGATCAAGGAAGCTTTGATCGCTTTCGGCACGCGCTATCTTAATTTCATAAATGGACGTGAACTGCACGGATGGGACAGATTGATCGCATCGGCATCAACGGCCCATCCTGATCTACCGCGCAAATTTTTCGACGCTGGCCCCGGCCGCGGCCAGAAAATGCTCACCGAGATTATCGCAAAGGCTTTGTCCCAAAGTGAACTATGTGCTCTTGATCCCGGCGTCGCTGCGGACGACCTGACCGGACTGTGGCTGGGTTTTGTCAATCTGGAGATAAAGCTCGGAGCCCGCCAGCCTCTGACGGACGCCGAGATCCAGCACAAGGTTGCAAGGGGCGTGGACCTCTTTCTCAAGATCTACGGACCTTCAGACACGGTTTCACGCTGAGCAAGACCAAGTCACTCCCGGAAAATTGAACCGCGTGTCGGCATTTCCCTGGCCCGTCTTAAAACCTGACGGTCAGTCCTGCCGTGCCGACAAGATTGTAGCTGCTGCCGAAACTGACGAGACTTGTGTTGACGCCCACTTGCCCGTGGATGGCGTATTTTTCGTTACCCCAGGCATATGTCCCGCCGATCCCGAGACCACCCCAAAGGTTGTCCCGGGTGTTGACGAGCGCCGTGCCGGCGACCTCGGTCCTGCTATCCGGCAGACTGTTGTAGTAGAAATTGGCAATGCCATAAGCATGAATACGGCTGGTGTCGCCGCCCTCATCCTTCCAGCTGTTCTGGTAGTCGGTCGAAAGGCCCAGCCGGATAGTAAGATCGTCACCCTCGTCCAGCGAAACGGCGGCGCCATAGACGTCGGTAAAACGATCATACGTAACGTTGGAATAAGTAAGTTGCGCCTGCGGAGTCATCGACCAATTGTCGGCAAGTGCGATCTGCTGGCCGGCCTCGACGCCAATCGCATAGCCAAAGCCGCCATTGTCCGATGCCAGACGGGTTGCCGCAGTTGAGGAATTAAGTCTGCTGTCATACCAGGTCAGGCTGGCCTGGGCATCAAGGTAAAAGCCGCCAGACCCGTACCAGGTCAACGATCCACCCACACCATAGCCGTCACTCCTGATTGAACCGTTTCCGAAAATCGACGTCACGTCACCTGCAATGGTGCCATACCGTACCGATAGCCCTCCGAAAAGATTGCCTGCCTCGCCTGAAAACAGCTGCTGGTCGAGGCCGGCCTGCAATTGCCATGTGTCGATGTCGAGGTTGGCGCCGGTGGTGGAGAACCGGGAATCCATGCTGGCGTGGCGGCCGACAATGCGGCCCCAGATGCCGGTTTTATCCCCCGCTGCTTCGGTCAACGCGCCTGTCTCGCTCGTGCCGGTCATCCATGAACGGTTGCCGACGCGCTGCTGCAATGTTTCAGGCTCGTTGAGCCCCTGCAGCGCCGCGGCGTAGACCTCGTAGACCGGGGCTCCCGCCTGGTATAGCGGACCAATCGGAACGCTGCCATTGAGCAATGCAGACCGCAGATACCAGTCACCGTCGGCGGGTGAGCTTATGCCCCCCTGGTAGAGACGATAGGCATAGGCTCCGGCAACGACGGCAGCGTCCCCCTCGAAGGTATAGTTCCCAAGCAGGTGGAAATCGCCCGTGGATACGCCGCTGACATCCACGATTTTGATGCCTTCGCTGGTCTGCGCACCGACGCCGCCGAGATTGATGACGCGAACATTTGTGCTGCCCGACGCACCACCGGTTACCACCAGCAAATCCGTGGCCGAATTGTCGCCACCCAGAACCGTTTCGATTTCCAGCACGCCACCATTGCCGGCATAATCGCCGGCGACTGTAAGGGTGCCGATCGAATTGCCCGGCGCGATGGTTCCGCCGGAAAAATTCGTCGTAGTCCCTACCTGACCAACACCCTGCAACCGTCCGCCTACGACTTCGATCGACCCGCCAAGCACACCATTAACCGAAAGGATGCCACCATACACCCTGGAGACACCCGAGAGGCCTGAACTATCGGCACTGAGAATGGTCTGCCCGGGACCCACCTGCCAAACGCCACCCGTCCCGGTAATCGTCCCGCCAAAGGTCACTATGTCGGAGCGATTGAAAGCCAGGACGCCGCTGTTGTCGACATTTCCGAGGATGCTGCCGCGCGTCCCGCCATCGCCCAGCTGCAGGACGCCGGCTGCAATCGTCGTACCGCCGCCATAACTATTGGCACCCGTGAGCGTCAGCGTGCCCGGGCCGTCCTTCGTAAGACTACCCGGTCCGGTCATTACCGGAGCGACGCGGATATTGTGACCGTTGGTATCAATGATACCGCCGCCGGAACCCAGGGTGACCTGCTGCGCGCCATAATTGCTGAAAAAATTCGTATTGTCTCGGATGGCGCGGACAATGCCGCCATTAACGGTGACGTTCGCCGTGCCCAGCCCGCCTCGGAAACCGCTGGTTTCCAGAACCCCGCGCGCGCCCGGCGCACCCAGCACATTCAGCGTGCCGCTGGCCGTGGTGTCCGATATGCCAAGATAGACGCCGCTGTTCGCGTAGACCCTCGCGCCATCGTCGATGGTCATGACGCCGGTTCCGTAATTGCCCAGGTTAAGGTTGAAGCTGGTCATTTCCCAGTTCGATCCCGCGCCGGTGACGGTGACGTTGCCATTGCCGCCGGAATTGGCGCCCACATAGCCCTGGCTGCTGGTCAGGCTGGCGCCGTCTTCGATCCGCAGATCGCCTTGGCTGAACAACCCCACCGTGAACTGATCCGTGACGATCCAGGACGAGCCCGACGTTAGAAGGGCCTCTCCGTATCCGCTGATACCGATAATGGCGTCATAGCTTGAGATTGTGGCACTATCGGAAAGCTCAACATTGCCTTGCCCCCAGGAACCGACGCTGACCCGCCCGGCGATAGAAACATGACCACCCTGCGTGACGTTCAGAGTACCGGCCCCCTCCTCTCCGATATTCAGGTCCTGCCGGAGAGACCAGCTGGATGCAGTGCCGGAACCGTCATCGCCCGAAACCGTCACGATGCCGATGCCGCCGGTGCTGGCGCCGATGTAGCCGGTTTCCCCGGTCACGAGCCCACCTGCCAGGATGTCGAGGGTTCCTCGGCCATATTGCCCGATGACGACATTCTCCAGATTGTCCCATCGCGAATCCTGGCCCGAGACCGTTACGACGCCAAATCCTCCCGCATCGCCGCCGACGTAGCCTGCGTTGTTCGTCAATATGCTGCCATTGAAAACGGTCAAGCTGCCGAAACTGGTAAAACCGATGTCCAGGTCGACACTGCCATCGACGAGCGCGGGATCCGATGGTGTGCTGTCGCCGCCAATCGATACCTGTGCCCAGGCGGGCGAAAGCGTCGCCTGCGCCACGACCAACAGTGCCGTCGACATGAGGCATTGGCGGGATGCAAGAACGTTATGGAGGAAACGGCTGTTCTGCATCGCAGACCTAGTTGAAAAATTGAACCAAGCAACTGCGATGGTGGGAGGATTATGCTTAACAAATCACTAACTTCACTTCTCGCCGATTGGCAAGTTGCAAAGAAATCGCTATTTCTGAAAATATCAGCTCCTGATTGCGGTTTATGGATACTGCAGAAGCCATTCCCGAAATCGAGTGAGCAGCTCAGCCGGACACGTGTGGAGCGTAAGGCCGACGTTGAACCAACGAAACGAGCGACAGTCGCCTCATCGATCCGGAAAAGCCTTTGCGCTCCTCGCCGGGCCGGCTGGATGTCAGGTTTCCCTGAGGTCGCCAATCAGTGTCGGCACCAGCTCTCCGACCGTTGGATGGATTGGCACCGCCCAGCGCAGTTCTTCAGTTGTGGCCCCCAGGTTGATGGCGTCGAGCACCCCATAGACCGCCTCGTCACCTCCGACCCCCAGGAAAGCGGCACCGAGTATCCGGTCGGTTTCGGCGTCGGCGACGAGTTTCATGAGGCCAAGCGTTTCACCTTTCTCAACGGCCCGGCCGACGCGGCTCATCGGTCGGGTCGAGACCTTGATCCGGTGACCGGCCTCCTTCGCCTGACGCTCCGTCATGCCAACGCGTCCGAGCGGCGGATCAATGTAGAGGCCGTAACCGAGGGTGCGGTCTGACACTTTTCGGTTGCCGCCATCAAGGAGGTTCGCCGCGACGATCTCGAAATCATTGTAGGACGTATGCGTGAATGCGCCTCGCCCGTTGCAGTCACCAAGGGCCCAAATGCCTTCTGCGGTGGTCTGCAAGCGCTCATCCACCGTGATGAAGCCGCGTTGATCAGCCTCGATGCCAGCAAGATCGAGACCGAGATCATCGGTGTTCGGCCGCCGTCCGAGGGCGACCAGGACATGGCTCCCACTGACTTCGCCCTGATCGGTCCGCACGACGACGCCCACATCTTCCTTGGTGAAGGACAGGAGTCTGCGGTTCAAAAGAACCTCGATGCCATCCCTACTCAGAATCTCCGCAATGGCTTGCGAGATATCGGTATCCTCCCTGGGCGCCAGTTGCTGCCCACGCTCAATGACCGTAACCTCGGCGCCGAAGCGCCGATACATCTGGGCGAATTCCAGTCCGATGTAACTGCCACCAAGAACAATCAGATGTTTCGGCAATTTCTCGAGCGCGATCACCGACGTGCTCGTGAGGTATGGCACGTCCTCAAGGCCAGGAATGTCGGGGATGTGTGGCCGCGCGCCGACATTTATAAAAATCTGCGGCGCAGTATAGTCTGTCCCGTCCACGGACACGGCCTTCGCACCGACGAATTTGGCCTGGCCGTGGATCACATCCATCGTCTCGAGACTGTCAAACCAGGATGCCAAACCGTTTCTCGCATCAAGGGTCACCTTCCTGGCGCGGGCCGCTACGGCCGGCATGTTCACTATCGGCTCACCGCTGATGGTGACGCCGAATTCGGATGCGCGCCGCGCAACCTCCGCGGTCTTGGCGCTGGCGACCAATGCCTTGGTCGGCATGCACCCGGCGTTGACACAGGTGCCGCCAAGATATTTGCGTTCGATCAGGACCACCTTGCGGCCCATCGCCGCCATGCGGGCGGCAAGGAATGGTCCGGCCTGACCGGCCCCGATGAAGATCGCGTCATACTCCCTCATGACACGGACACCACGACGATCAGCGCGAGCAGGATGGCTACCGCATCCTCGATCAGGGCGGCGGGAAGGTCGCGGCCGAAATGCCTGGCGAGATAAGCGCGGCCGGATGCACCGCCGAAGGTTCCGACGACAGCGCCGATGACCCCCGCGAGAAGCCCGGGAACCACCATTCCTGCAGTTGCGGCGACCGTCGCAGCGCTGAGAGCGCCCATTATAACCCTTGCTCCGAATTGAACGGGTACCTTGCGTGAGGGCGTGCCGGGAAGCTGGTCGGCAATCAGTTCCACGATGGCAAGCACAGACGAAATCGCCGCAGCCCAGAGCGAGCCCATGAAGGAGAGAACGCTTGGAGAAATATCGAACCACCCGAGATAAGCGCCCCAGGAGACTGCGGCCGGGGCAGTCATGGTGCGCAGACCGGCGACAAGCCCTATCAGCATTGCGAGAAGAATGAGCATTCAGATCCCCTAAGCTAAATCGGCATGCCGCGGCGCCCGGCTGATGCGCAGTTGACAGTTCCCTTGCCCGTCTGGGCCGTCCTCGGTCGACACGTCCGAAGGAAAGCCGGAAGATCGGCCGCGACGGCGTCCCGGATTGATCCTCAACTTGCCGTTACCTACCGGACAGATCGCAACCGTACCATGGCGCGCCAGTTTGGTCGACAGGGCCGCTGCGTGGTGCCGTGAGCCAGCGCCCCGTCGTTTCGGTTGTTTGAGGTCCTGCAAATTTGTTGAAAGGGGGCACGCTATCTGCTTTCGGCAGGCCCTTAATTTTTTCCCGAAGAACAGTGCCGCCCCGGGCACGGGCACGTCTTGCAGTAATCCAGTCCGTCGATCAGATATCGGATACAACAGACGCGGCGGAGCCGCTCCGGCTGGCCATCGCTTTCAGGGTAAAGGATAGGTCTGAAAAGCGGGTTACGTGAGCCATCTGCCATCTGAGGCAGTTCAAGCAATGCCAGTGCATCCACGACGCCTGCACCAGGGCAATCATTATCCACGGCGTAACCGCGGGCGATACCTTCGAATAGGTTGCCCGCATTTGACCAAAGGACGTTGCGAGACAGCCCGCTCACCTCGGACACAGCTCGGATAACTGCTTCGATATTGCCCCTGATCAGAAAATCAAAACGGTCCTCTGCGGACTTCGCTCGGACCGGGTGGCCGAAATCAGTCAGGCCGAGCGAAACGACCTCCCCTTCACCGCTTATTTCGATGCTCAAGTCCGCCGGCGTCAGAGTTACCCGCCAATCCAGTAACATGGCTGCGGTGGCAATCGGTCTCATCACCCTTGCGAAGTACCGCTTTGACCACTCCCCGGCAACGGCGGCAATGGCCGCGTTCGCCCCGTGGCGGCGACCGTAACTGTTGAGGACAGCCAAAAGACAATCGGGCTCCAGCAATTCAGTGAAAGCCAGATCAGTGGGCCGCCTGCGCCGGAAGCAATCCCGCCACTGCGAATGTGCCGACTGCCGCAGCAATTCGCCAAGAACCTCCGACCTTCGCATACGCTCCCGCAGCCTAAACGAGCCGGGTGACAATCTGGCGAGCCAGATGCTGCAGTGAGGCCGTGGAACCGAATGGCCAGGATGGCATGCCGGTCAAACGGACATTTCCTTGCGCTACGACCGGCAACATGGGCCAGAGCGAAGCATTGAGAAGATCAGCCGGAACGGTCTCGCCAAGGATGAACAAGGTGCTGTCGCTTCCAAGGGAGGCAAGTCCTTCAAGATCGATTGTCGTAAAACCGAAAGGTTGCGCTGACATTTCAATGCCATCGGCAAAGCCGATCTTCCTGAGAAGGCCGGAAATTGCGGCGTTGGGCGCAAAGACGCGCAACCGCGGAACGCCCGGCAACGGTTGCGCCACGACCAGCTTGCGGCCTGCCACCTGCCCGGCATGGCGCGATTTCAGGTTTTCGATCTCATCATCAAAACGTCCGAGGAGCCTTGCGACGTCATCCGATCGCGAAAGCGCTGCGCCCGCCTGACGGGCGCTCTGACAGACGCTCGCCAGCATGTCACCGCCATTTTCCTGATCATCGATCAGATGAACCGGAGCGATCTCACCGAGCGCATGAGCGATGGACGCGTGCCGATACCGCGACGTCAAGATGAGGTCAGGCTGAAGTTTGCGGACTGCCTCGAGGCTGGGCTGCTGTCGTCGTCCGACGTCGACGGCATCGGAGAGGCCTTCATTTGCGACATCGACCCATGTTCTGTACCCGGAGATTTCCGCGCATCCAGCCGGCGATATCCCAAGGGAAAGCGCAATCTCGGTAGCAGTCCAATCCAGCGTGACCAGGCGTGAGGTTCCTGAGGCGGCAAGCGACCCTGGCGCCGCGATCAAAGCCACCGCGCCACTCAAGAACGATCGTCTGCCTATACCCGCTACCACTTCACGCTCACTGTTCCGACAACGGTCAAACCCTGCCCGTAATAGCACTGCGTGGTGGTGTTGCAACCGGCGACGTAGGTCTTGTCTCCGAGATTGTAGCCGTTGAGCTGGAACGAATAGCGATCATGTTCGTAACGGGCAAAGGCATCGACCAGCGTATAACCGGGAACGAAGAGTGAGTTCGCGGTATCCCCGGCAGTCTTGCCGATGCGTCGGACACCACCACCGACTGTCAGCTTGCCGTTCCAGCTGTCCGGCATCGGCAGATCATAACTCACGAACAGCGACTGCTGCTGCTTTGGAACGGTATACGGCATTTTCCCGATCTGGGTGGGCGTCTGGCTCTCGGTTACCACAGGATCCTGCCAGCTCGCCGCCGCAGTAACATTGAGACTGTCCCAAAGGGTGGCGTTGGCCTCCAGTTCGATCCCGCGGACGCGCACCTCGTCAGTCTGGTAATAAACGCCTGCAACACGGTTGACGACATTCTGCTGCGTCGCCTCGAAGCCGGAAAGAGTAAGGCTGAAGTCCTCGCCCTGTGGCGCAAATTTCACGCCGATTTCCTTCAGCTCGCCCTTGGTTGGCTTCAGCGGCGTTGGCGCCAATGTCAGCACCGGGGAGAAGGACGTGGAATAAAGCGCGTAGGGCACAAGGCCGTTATCAAGGACATAAGCGGCACCGACCCTGCCGGTGAAGGCTCTATCGTCCTGCCGGTATCGGGTGGTAAGACCGCTGGCAAGCGTGGTGCTGTCGGAATCGTTGCTGACATGGTCCTGGCGGCCGCCAACCGTCAGTCGAAGCCCGCCGAGTTCCATTTGATCCTGGAGATAAAAACCGACCTGACGCTGCGTCTGATCAAGACGTGTCGTCAGTGCTGCCGGCTGTACGCCAATGCCGTAGACCGGATTGAACAGGTCGAGTGTGGGGCCACTGCGTGATCCTGTCCTGTTCACAAGGTTTTGCCACTGCACGTCGATACCGCCGAGAAGCGTATGGCTGATTGGCCCACTGTCAAACTTGTACTCAAGATTGGTATCCAGCGCCACGGCGTTGAGCGTTGGCTGCGCATTGTAAACGAGGCGTGAAAGCGTGCGCTGGTTGGCGGAAAGGCCGTTGCCGAAAAGGTTTTGATAATTGACGTCCAGATATGAGTACCGGAAATTCTGGCGTAGAACGAGATCGTCGTTAATTGCGTGTTCGAGCCGATATCCAATATAGGCCGTTTCCTTGTCGTAAATCGCCAACGAGCGATCGCCGTCCGAAAAGCTGCGCGGTATCGTCAAACCGAGACTATTGAAATAGATGCTCCCGAGTGCTGGAATAAGCGAGGGCACCTGGCCGGCGTCATCCTTCATATAGGCGCCATAAACCGTGAGACTGGTATCTTCATCCGGCGACCACCTGACTGTCGGGCTGATGGCGAAACGGTCGTTCTTGCCGAAATCGTTCATTGTTTCGCTGTCGCGGATAATGCCTTCCAGGCGATAGGTAAGATTTGAATCCGCACCGACAGGGCCCGTGACGTCAAACCCTGCTTCCTTCTGATTATAACTTCCGAAGCGCGCGTAGACTTCTCCGCCAGCGGTCTCTGACGGATCCTTGCTGATCATGTTGACGACGCCGCCGACATTCGTTTGTCCAAAAAGCGCCGAACTTGGTCCGCGCAGCACTTCCACGCGATTAAGGAAGTAGGGTTCCACTCGAAAGCCGGCATAGCCACCGGTCTGGTTTGCAATCTGCGGCACGCGCAAGCCGTCGAGATAGAGATCGGCGCTAAAGCCGCGGATGCTGAAGTAATCCGAACGGGGGTCGTTACCGTAGCGTTGGCCGTTGACGTTCGCGCTATAGAGCAGGCTGTCCGCCACCGTCTGCACGGCTCGATCCGTCATCGCGCCACGGGTAATCACGGAGACGGATTGCGGCGTCTCGGCAATCGCCGTCGTCGTCTTGGTGGCCGAAGCCGATTGCGTCGCAACGTAGCCACGCTGTTCGACACGCGCCCCTTTGGCGCCCGTCTTTCCCTGTACGACGATTGGCTCAAGCACGGTGGACCCATTTGCCTCTTGCGCCTCAACCCTTCCCGGCTGGAGGACAAGCGCCCCCAACGCAACGCCTGACACCAGAAACAGGAGCTGCTGTCTGGTGAAGTGGCAGGTTGATGTGCGAAGGCGAAGGTGGGTGTTCTGCATTCGAGGACCTGTGATAGGAATACTGCGTAAGGGCTACTCCGGACTGTCCGCAGTGATTTTCTTTTCCCGCACGCTTGGCCGCTTAACTAGACTTTTTTTATCAGCATTGTCAGGTCAAAATCGAGCTCTTGCGGGCCATTTTGTGGCCCGATCCTGTTAGATGATATTATTCTGCTCCATCGGGCCAATTTTTCCTTTTGAAATACGGACGCGACGCGACTATGGCTCTTCCCGTTGGATGCGGCGGCAAGGCCCCCGTGAGGAATCCCATTGCCTGGAAACACGATGAAACAGCCGCAAAGGGCAGCCGATCTTCAAAATGTGCCGCGGCCTGTCGCTGCCATGGCGCGGACCTACGAGCAAAGCGTCGATTTTGGCTGGCACAGCCATCGCCGAGGGCAATTGCTCCAGATCATCGACGGCTTCATGACCGCCCGCACCCCCGACACCTCGTTCATCATCCCCTGTGGTTACGGTTTGCTGATAACGCCGGAGATACCACATGCCGTCCATTCACACGGGCGGGTTTCCATGCAGTCGGTCTATATCGAGCCGGACCCGGGGATCGCCATGCCGTGGGAGCCGCCACGTGTCATCTCGACCTCGACGCTCCTTTCGGCCACGGTTGGAGCGTTCCTGAAGGAACCAACTCTTTATGACGAAAATGGGCGCGGCGGACATCTGGCAGCTCTGATACTCGAAGAAATTGCCAATGCGGAGGAAGGCCCGTTTGCGCTTCCAACGCCAAGTGACAGGCGATTGCAGCGGCTGTGCCGGGATCTTTCCGAAACCCCATCGCTCGATCTTGATATTGACCGCTGGGCAGACAATCTCGGCATGAGCCGGCGCACCATGACCCGGAAATTCCGAATCCAGACGGGCATGAGTTTCGCCGAATGGCGGCGTCGCTTGCGCATGGCGCATGTCATGCGCCGGCAGGCGGAGGGAGCGCGCCTGGAAGAGGCGGCCGCAGACGTCGGTTATCGCAGCCTGTCCTCTCTGCGCAAAGCCATGCGCGAGGCTGCCGGATGACGGGGCTCGCAAGCAGACAGAAGACGCAGACAATCGCCGCTCAGGCGATTGGTCTCAGCGTCATCTATGATCAGACTCAAGCGCTTCGGCAGGTCGATTCGATCGCATTCGAAGGCCGTATTACCGTCATATGCGGCGCGAACGGTTCCGGGAAAAGCACGCTGCTCAAATGCCTCGCCGGGCTCGAACAACCGACGGAGGGCGAGGTCCACCTGTCCGGGCAGCAACTCAACGCTTTGTCACGGCGCACCGTCGCCCGTCAGGTTGCCGTCATGAGCCAGACGCCGGAGGTTCCGATCGGTCTGAGCGTCGAGGAACTCGTTGAACAAGGCCGTTATCCTCATCGCCCCTGGCTGGGACGCCTGTCGACACGGGACCGCGGAATTATCGAAAGCGCCATCTTTCGCGTCGGCCTCCAGGACTTACGTGCGCGTCAACTCACGACCCTCTCCGGCGGTGAAAGGCAGCGCGCCTGGCTGGCCATGGCTCTGGCGCAGGAACCGCGTGTCCTCTTTCTTGACGAACCCACGAGCTTTCTCGACATCAGACATCAGGCCGAGCTGCTGACACTCCTGCGCAAACTCAACTCGGAGGAAGGGCTCACGATCATCGCGGTGCTTCACGATCTCAATCAGGTTATGGATGTCGCCGATGACGTCGTCCTGATGCAGAAGGGTGAGGTTCTCGCGGCTGGGCCGACACACAAGGTGCTTCGGGCTGACCTGCTGCGGCAGGCCTTTGAGTGCCACGTCGATCTCGTCCCACATCCCGACGGAAGCGGGCGAACCTATTGCATGGTCGACTGGGTCGGCACCGGCAATCGGCAAAACCGCCCGGCTTCGGCTCAACCATGACTTTGTCTCGCCTCGCCCTTCATCGATTGGCTCCATCCCTTGTCTGGCCCGTTGGCGTGATCCTTTTGCTGCTCCTGGCGGCGCTGGAACTCAGAGTGGGGAGCAGGCTGGTCGGCTGGAGGGACGTGTTTCTTTTTCCGACAGCCCCGGAAACACTCGCGCAGGCAATTCTGGAAACGACCCGGGCGCCCCGTATGGTCGCAGCAATATCAACTGGCGCCGCCCTCGCGCTGGCAGGTTCGGTTCTCCAGACCGTCTTGCGAAACCCTTTGGCGGCTCCGGATATACTGTCCGTTACCAGCGGCGCGCAGCTTTTCCTAGTCATATCAACCTTGTTGCTGCCCTTGGCTCTGCCACCCATCATCGCGACAAGCGCGGGCGGTCTCGCCGGCGCAGCTGCATGTCTCGCGCTGGCAGGCGGCTTTCAAGCCGCGCCCGGCCGGCTGGCTCTTTCGGGTATCGCCGTATCACTTTGTTTTTCCGCCATATCATCGGCCATCGTGCTTCTCGCCGACGAACGGGCGTCCGGTCTGTTGCTCTGGTCCTCCGGTATCCTGGACCAGACCGGATGGGCCAGGGTCGCCACGGCGATCCCCTTGGTGCTCCTGTCTTTCCTGATGCTGATGGTGATGGCGCGCGCCCTTGACTTGCTGGGACTGGGAGATCAGGCCTCGGCTAGTCTCGGGGTGACGCGGGCCGTCACACTTTTCGGTCTGCTCGTCGGCGTTCTTCTCTGCGGCGCCGCCGTTACCCTCGCAGGGCCGATTGGCTTCATCGGCCTTGCAGTCCCGAATGTTTTGCGCGCATTGGGTATAATGCGGCATCATCGCCATCTGCCGCTTTCGATGGTTTGGGGAGCAAACACCCTGCTCCTCGCAGATATCGTCACGCAGTCCCTCGCGCGCAATGGCACGAGCATACCCACAGGCGTTACGGTTGCCTGCCTTGGTGCACCGGCCATGCTGCTCCTGCTCCGGAAGGCAAAGATCGGGGGAGAGCGCCGAATCGGCTTGCCCGTAGGGATAGCGCCCCCGCCCCTGCCCCTTGCCGCGACAGCACTTGCCGCCTTGGGCCTGATAGTCATCGCGGCAAGTCTCGCGACAGGCGACGGACTTTCACTGACGATTGCCGAGGTGACGGGAAACCTCGACCTGCGCGCGCCTCGCCTTCTTGTGGCACTTGGCTGTGGTGCATTGCTGGCTACTGCCGGCACCGTCCTTCAGGCGGTGGCGCGCAATCCGCTGTGCGGGCCGGAGACGCTGGGCCTTACACAGGGAGCAGCGCTGTTTAGCCTCGTCGCGCTCCTGTTGGGATTTGCGCCCGCAACGCCAACTTTCCAGGCGGTCGCTCTGGTCGGGGCCATTACCGTGCTCTTGCTGCTCCGGTTGCTGGCGCCAAAATATTCTCCCGAGAAATTCGTTCTGGCCGGTGTCGCAATCGCAGCAAGCCTGGGCGCGGCCGCAACGATCATCGTCGTGGAGGCTCGCCTGCAAACGGCTCAGGCACTTTCATGGCTCATCGGCTCCACGCACGCCCGTGGTTACGCCGACGCAGTCGTATTGATGCCATGGGTCTTCGCCCTGTCGGCCATCGGCCTGTTGTTCAGCCGTCATCTTGATGCGTTTTTGCTTGGGGACGAAAAAGCCCGCTCACTGGGCCTCGCGACGGAAAATGCGAGCAAATACGCGATGCTCTATGCCGCCGTCGCGGTGGCAATCGCCGTTTCTTCCATCGGAGCCGTCAGTTTCGTTGGCTTGCTCGCGCCCCACGCGGCTCGGCTCCTTGCCGGAGCGCGCCATGCCAAAAGCCTTCCTGTCGCGATGGCGCTCGGCGCTGTGATGCTCGCTTTCGCCGACACGATCGGTCGCAGCATTATAGCGCCACTTGAACTTCCGGCGGGCATCATCACCGCAATTATAGGTGCGCCCGCCTTTATGCTGCTGCTCCGTTCCGGATTGAGGTCGCGGTCCTGATCGAATGGAAGAGGTGCAACTCTATGGTCTCGGGTGTTCGACTGCGGGGCGGTAAAATCCGGCGACAACGCCCATCGCCTACACAGCAAGGGG
Organism: Agrobacterium sp. 5Ca39; assembly: GCF_055382365.1. Lineage (NCBI taxonomy): Bacteria > Pseudomonadati > Pseudomonadota > Alphaproteobacteria > Hyphomicrobiales > Rhizobiaceae > Agrobacterium > Agrobacterium sp. 5Ca39. The sequence continues at coordinate 2,121,936 of NZ_AP026437.1, forward strand.
CGGACGAAATCGATAGCCTCATGCGGTGAAAAACGAGATGAGCTCATGCGCCAGTTCCGCTGGAGCCTCTTCTGCCATGTGATGTCCGCTGTCTATTCCCAGACCCGAAACGGGAAGGGTTGACCAGGGCTGCCATACCGACAGGACATCTCCGTACAACATTTCCAGATCGTCCTGCAGCGACCAAAGGACATGAAGTGGGCATGTCAGCTTTCTTCCGCAATTTCGATCATCAAGATCGTGGAGATGGTCTATGTGCATACCCGCGCGATAATCACCCAGCATGCCCTGAACAGTCCTGGGGTCTTCGACGGACGAGCGGAAGTCCGCGAAGTTTTCTTTTCCCATCGAAGCCTCGCTCCCGCCATACCATGCCAAGGGATCGGAAAGGATGGCCCGCTCGGGTTTGTCGTGTTGAGCAAAAAAGAACCAGTGCCACCATTGCTGTGCAAAGCGAAGATTGCATCGCTCCAGCGCTTCGAGGATCGGAACACCGTCGAGGATCGCGAGCTTCTCAACTCTTGCCGGGTGGTCCATCGCGGTGCGAAATGCCGTGTAACTTCCACGGTCGTGGCCGGCCAGAAAGAACCGGTCGAAACCGAGATGTTCCATGAGCGCGACACAGTCACGAGCCTTGGCCCGCTTTGACGACGCCTCATGATCATAGGGGTCGGACGGCTTGCCAGACTTGCCAAAACCTCGCAGATCGGGGCAAACAACCGTGAACTTTTCGGCCAGAATGGGAGCCACCTTGTACCAGGTTGTGTGTGTTCTCGGATGTCCGTGAAGCAGAAGAAGCGGCGGGCCCTTGCCGCCATGGCGAACCCGAAGTGTCGTTTCCGGGACATTGATCATTTCCAGCCTGAAATTTTCAAACATCGCGCTCCCCTTGGATCATGGAACGAACGGTCTCTGCCACCAGCGGTTCCATCTCGGCCTGCCGTGGCTTGGAACCGCGGGTCCGCTCAAAACTCTGCTTCGGTAGCGATCAGGGTGTGATGGCGGAGGGTAACGGATGACGAAGTGCCACCCGGTTACTCCTCTGCTCGATCGAAACGGTTGCGGTCCTTCCCGCAACGAGCCGAACCGTCTTTGGGGCGTCATCGATCTCGATCCGCACCGGGATTCTCTGGGCAAGTCGGACCCATGAGAATGTCGGGGCGACGCTTGCCAGAGAACCCGCATTATCGCTTCGCTCCCGATCCTCAATGCCCGCGGCAATGCCTGCGACACGTCCGGTGACCGACTGAGCTTCGCCCATGATACTGATCGTTACCGGATCGCCAATGTGGATCCGGGGGAGCTTCGTTTCTTCAAAATATCCTGCGACATAGACGGATTCTTCTTCCACCAGGGCTCCCACGGCGTTGCCGGAAACGACATAGTTACCCCTGCGCAGGGAAAAGTTGGTGATTGCACCGGATGCCGGTGCCCTGACCGTTGTGCGCTCCAGGTTGAGCCTTGCCAGATCCCGGGCAACCAGCGCAGATTGATAGGCGGCCTCTGCCTGATACATCCGGCTTTCCGCGTACTGACGCTCCTTGAGGCTTGCCGCCTCCTTTGATGCAAGCAGTTGATACCGTTCGAAATCGGTTTTCGCCAGCTCCGCCGCCGCCCTTGTCGCTGTAACCTGCGCTTCTGCCTCGCGCAGCGCGAGCTCGAAGCGATCTGTTTCGATGCGAAACAGCGGCGTTCCTTTCTCCACCTGTGCATTGTCCGACACCAGAACCTCGGCGACAGGCCCGGAAACATCTGGTGCCAATCGGATGATATCCGCCCGGACATGGGCATCACGCGTCCATGGTGCCTCCATGTAGAAAGACCATAGGTGCCAGCCCAGCACCGCAGCGCATCCCGTCATGGAGAAGGTGAGAAGCACTCGACCCGCGGTAAACATCAGATTTTTCATGATCATGGAAACCAGTCGATAGCGGCAGAAAATCCGCCGACAAGGGTAATGTAAAGCGCAAGGTTGAACAGGGAGCGGTGCCATACCATCCGGTAAAACCCCATCTTTTCGAGAAGTGATGTGAGAAGACGAAATCCTGCATACGCAAACAATGCGAGCGCTGCGAACGAGGGCAGAAAAATGCCATAGAGATCGAGCTGTTCCTTCAAGCGGCTTTCCTCCAAGACCCGGGTATCTGGGGAACGGGCGCGTCAGCGTCCGGAGCAATGCACAGGCGAAGAGCAGCGGCGCGCAGCAGAAGTTCGTTATCCATCACGGTGATGGCCACAGGGGAAAGGATCAGATCATCCAGCGCCCGGACGGCGCTTTCCAGGATTTTTCCACCTTTACCGGCACGGCCGCGGTATAGAATTGTGACCGCCTGAAAGACCGGTTGTGCAGCAAGGTGAATACCGTTCGAAACCTTGGGTAAAAGCTCCTGCATTGCAATCAGATGCAGCCCTGCCCGGATATCCCTTAACGGGTCATAGCCGCCGACCTCCGACACCGGAGGCAGTTTCGCCAGTCTTGAGGCGAACAGGCCGGCAACGTCAATCATGCGATAATGGGCGGCGAGAACGTCGGTCTGTTTACCAACGGCGATGTTCGCGACGTGTTTCCGGACAACAGAAAGAAGCCTTCTCGCATTTGTCTCAACTCGCACGGATCGAAAGAGACCGCAAACCGTGATCGTCCAGACCATTGCGAGTATGGTCGCCCCCGCGGCATTCACGAATGTGCCGAAGTCTGTCGCGGGATATGCCTGAAGGGTGAGAAGAAGGGGAAAGTTTATGCAAAGCCCCATGCCGACAATGGCGAGTGAAGGCACTGCAAGACATATGCCCGCCGGTATCAGAAACAACCCCAAAGCAGCAGAGAGCGATGCAAACCCGTCGATTACCGGAAGGACTGCAAAGCCGTAGACGAATGCCGCAATGGCTGCACCGATCGTCACATTAACAAACTTGCGCATGGCAGGAACCGGGTCGTCCATGGTGGCAAGGAGGCAGCAAAGGACGCCAGATATCTGGGCGAAGGTAACTCCGTCGGACCAGCCGGTGGCGATCCAGAAGAAGAGCGATGTTACGAGGCATACTGCAACCGCCACCGACGACAGCCACGCCATTCCGATATCGCGATGCGGTGCGGGCGCTCTGTCGGGCGCGCGGGCGCCTCTTGCTCCGTTTTCATCTTCAATGGATTTTCGAAGAGTAAGGCACTCGTCAGAGAGCCGAGAAACAGTCCGCAAGTCTCGGGCGAAATTGACAAGGAGGAGTTTTTCCCATGTCGGCAGCGAGGCGGGGAAGGCAAGCGCATCGATCGTGGAGAAGGAGCCTCCCGGACGCGAATCCGCCTCCGCGACTATCGCCAATGCCTTGTCCCGGCCGGCAGGGTCCAACCTTCCCAGCGATCGTCGCAAATCCTCCAGTTCGCTCAGTAGGGGCAGGAAGGAAACCATCCGGTGCTGCAGCGACTTCACCAGCGCCACTCTGCTTCGGTATCTGGATCCGTCATACTGAAGATGCACCGCGAACGACCGCAGATCGGCCGCCTCCCCCGCCAGGGCGTGGCGTTCCATCCGATTTTGGGTTTCGTCCATTTTGCCGGTTGCTGTGACTTCGAAAAGCTTCTGCGCCCTGGCCATCCATCCATCGATCCGGTTGAGAAGCGCTGTCCCCACGTGAACCGGAAAAACAACGTGACTGACAATCGACGCGCATATGATCGCGAGCCCGATCTCTTCGGTGCGGGAAACGACAATATCGAAGGTGTTTGCCGGGGCGTTGACGAGCGGCAGTCCTGCGAGAAGAACGGTATAGCCGGCTAACAGGAAAACATAACTGCGTGGTGTGCGATCAAGAAGACTGACAAAGGTGCACCCGGAGACCCATACGATGATCGCGCCGGAAAGCAATATCGGTTCGTTCACAAGGTTCGGGACCATGAGGATCGTCGCACCGCCGCCGATGACCGTGCCCAGAAGCCGATATACCGATTTCGACGATATCGCACCGGAGAGGGGATGAGCGACAATATAGACGGTTGCAACTGCCCAGGACGGTCGGTTCAAATCGAAGCTGATGGCAACAAGATATGCCAGCATGGCCGCAAGGAATGATTTTAGCGAAAAGATGACGTTCCCGCTGGTGACAACTGGCCGGCTGCTCACACCGCATCCTCCGGCGCGGGGGCGCTGCGCTCAATGCCTTGTTTATTGCTGGTGATCTCGTCTGCGAGGCCATAAGTCGCTGGCGACACATAACAAAAGAAGGGTATGGCGAGGCAGGCGTGCAGATAGGCTTCGGCCGGGTCGGCGGACTCACCGGGCGACATGGCCGGTAGATGGCGGGCAACGAGCGCTCGGGCTTTCGAAACGAGCCCGTCTGTCATCTTTTTCAGCACCGTAGCGCGGGCCAACCTTGCTCCCGGTCGTAACGGGAGAAGGACGCAGAACCTGCGAGGTCCTTTCAGGGGAAGACGAATTTCAGTCCGGATAATATCCGACCACCAGCGGTCGTCGTATTTTTGAAGTGCCATAATCTTCTTCTCCAGCATCTTTCCGGATGACCCTATCGACAAAACCAGAAGAAGAATTTAGATATTCTCTCTAATGATCACTAAATACCACCAGACGCCGATATCCCTGTCCGGCGCCCTCGCCGACCATGATCTCGAAAGCTCCTCGTCGCGCGTTCGCGCTGTGAGGATCGACGTGTCGCAGAACGAACGCGAGGCTCCGGAACACCAGCACCGCAAAGGCCAGCTTGTCATGCCCCTGCGGGGAGGCGTGACATGTCGCGTCCCAAGCGGCATGTGGATGGTTCCGCCTCATTGTGGCGTCTGGGTTCCAGGAGGCATGCGTCACAGCAACGTGGCGACCGCCAACGCGCGTTTGTTCTTCCTGTTCATCGAGCCGGGGGCCGCCGATCTGCCGAACCGGTGTTGCACGCTTTCCCTGTCCCCGCTCGTCAGGGAGTTGATCATCGAGATGGCCGACCAGTCCGCTGTGGCGACTGCTGACTCGGAAGTCATGGCAACGCTGCTTCTGTCGGCCTTGTCGCGGATGCCGGTTGAGCATCTTCATCTGCCGCTGACGGATGAGCCCCGGCTTGCACGCATTGCATCGGAACTGGCGGAAGATCCATCCGACCGTAGTACGATGGCACAATGGGCAAAACGAATGGCGATGAGCGAGAATTCGCTTGCCCGCCTCGTCCAAAACGAGACGGGCCTGACCTTCGGCCGCTGGCGACAACAATTGCAGGTGATTGTCGCGATCCGAAGCCTTGCCGCGGGGGCAACGGTGCAGCAGGTTTCGGGCGATCTTGGATATCAATCCGTGTCTGCGTTCATAACCATGTTCAAGAAAGCGCTTGGCACATCACCTGCCCGATATCTGGGAAATTTCGACCGCTGAACGTCAGAAAACACCGCAACATCTGAGAGGAGATAAAACATGTTCACCCACGTCATGATCGGCAGCAACGACCTGGAGCGGGCCAGGAAATTCTACGATGCCGTCTTTGTCGCACTGGGCGGCAAGCCCGGCGAAATGGATGCAAGAGGCCGACTGATTTACGCCCATGAGGGTGGGCGGCTCATGATCACGAAACCGATCGATGGCAAGCCGGCGACTGCCGCCAACGGCGGAACGATCGGTATTGCGGCGGCGACCCCCGATCATGTTTTAGCCTGGCATGCCGCCGGCGTCGCGCATGGCGGCACGGCAATCGAGAGCCCGCCGACGGCGCGTCCGAACGGGGCGTTCGTCGCATATCTTCGCGATCCCGATGGAAATAAACTGACCGCTCGGACGCCTCCGACGACATGAGGCAGGCAACCTTGCGCTCGGTTGGCTGCAGAAATGAAGCTCGGTCGTGGCTCCGGAGCGGAACTCATTGAGCCATCCGCTCGCGCAGGCGGGGTGTGAGCCAGTCGAGAAAGCACCGCACTTTCATCGACAAGGGCTCGGCCGGCCCATGAATGACATTAACAGGCAGCGGTTCAGGTGCGAACTCGGTCAAAATTTCCTGTAAGGCGCCGGAACGCAGTTGATCGGCGACCTGGTAGGAGAGCACCCGGATGATGCCAATACCGGACATGGCTGCCTGAATTGCGGCCTCTGTCGTGTTGACCGCAAGCCTGGGGCGGGGTTCGACATTGAAGGTCGTCCCGTCGCGGCGGTAACGAACTTCGGGCGCGGTCGCGAAGCCCTGGAAGCTTATACCGTCGTGCCGGGCGAGGTCATCGGGATCAAGCGGAACGCCTCGTCGCGCGATATAGTCAGGACTGGCGCAGACGACCCGACGGACCGAACCGACACGGGTTGCGATCAGCGCGCTATCGGCCAGATGGCCGATACGCAGCGCTACGTCAACGGGTTCATCCGCCAGACTTATCTGACGGTCCGTCAGCGTCAGCCGCATGTCGATTTCGGGTTGTTCCCTCAGGAATCCGAGCACTATGGGCAGAACGTGGCGCTCCCCGAACGCGATCGGAGCCGTCATATGCAGCCCTCCGCGCAGCGCGCCGTAATCGCCGCTTGCCTGCCGCTCAGCCGCGTCCAGTTCCCCCAGAATACGCCGGGAAGCGGCGACGTAATTTCGCCCTTCCTCCGTCAAGGTCAGCCCGCGGCGGGTACGCAGTACCAGACGGGCACCAAGATGCTTTTCGAGGTCGGCGACCTTGCGGCTGACCGTGGCGAGCGGGGCCTGCAGTCGACGTGCGCCGGCCGAGAGGCTGCCGGCATCGACCACCGCGAGCAGCACTGACATCGCTTCGAACCGATCCATTCCATCCTTCCATAAATTGAGAGGTAATCTCCTGAAATCGCAGGATACCCTATCGGTTTTGGATATCCTAGCTTTCATGACGTCGGGGATCTTCCCCCATTGCCACAATAAGGAGAAAGACATCATGCCCGATCTTTCGCGTCGTGCCTTTGCCAGCGCCCTTCTTTTTGGCCTCCTCGGGGGAGGACTGATCCATAGTGCGCAGGCCATCGCCGCAACGCCGGAACCGGTCGCGACGCTGGCCAGCGTAACCCCGCTGGCGCAGATCCGCATCGGCCGCTTTACGGTGACGGCGCTGACGGATGGTTATGCGGATATGCCTTATAACTTCTTCCCGGGGCGGGATCCGGCCGAGGTGGAACAGGCGGCTGCCGCCCAGTTCACCGCCAGGCCAAGCGGAGTGCGATTTCTGTTCAATCAGTATCTCGTCGATGATGGCCAACGCCGCATCCTGATTGATGCCGGCGCAGCGGGCTCCATCGGGCAAACCGGCAACCTGCCGCAGTCCCTCGCCAGGCTCGGTCTGCGGCTTGATCAGATTGACGCGGTGATCGTGACGCACATGCATCAGGACCACATGGGCGGCCTGATCGCCGGTGGCAGGAACAACTATCCGAACGCGGAAGTCTATATTGATCGGCGCGACGTCAAGCATTGGACCGACCCGGCCAAGCGTAGTGGCGCACCGGATTACCTTCAGACCAGCTTTCAGATGGCGGAAGAGGTCGTGCGTCTCTACCCCAGACTTCAGGCGATCGACGGGGAGCGCGAAATCGTGCGGGGCGTCTCGATTGTCGACCTGAGCGGACATACACCCGGCCATATCGGTGTTCGCGTGGAAGATGAGGGAAAGAGCCTTATCATGGTTTCAGACATGATCTTCCCGGTCGTACACCCGGCAGCGACTGACGTGTTCTTTCTGTTCGAACAGGACCGGGCAGCGGCCAAGGCAATGCGCGACCGCTTCTTTCCCCGCGCCGCTTCGGAAGGCACACTCATAGCGGCGACGCACATGCCGTTCCCGGGGCTGGGCCACGTCGTTGCCGATCGGGGACAAATCCGCTGGCAGGTTGCGGACTGGGCTTTGCAAGACTGAGGCCGGTTCAGGCCTCTGGAAAGGCAGATCGAAAATGAGCAGATATCTCGATATTGCCACGACTCCTTCCGTCGCGGCCGCGCAGGATAAGTATGGAAGCGCGGAGCAATGGGCGCGGATTGCCGCGCGCGGTGGCGTGGATGAAACGACCCGGGGCCAGCGCCTTGGCCCCGCAGAGGCAGGCTTCATTGGGGAGCGTGACGGTTTTTATCTTGCCAGTGTCTCGGAAACGGGCTGGCCTTACGTCCAGTACAGGGGCGGACCAGCCGGTTTTCTCACCGTTCTCGAGCCGGCACTCCTGGGCTTTGGAGATTTTCGCGGCAACCGGCAATACATTACGACAGGTAATGTGACGGCAAATGACCGTGTGTCACTGTTCCTGATGGACTACGCGCACCGGCAACGCCTGAAAATCTTTGGACGCATCCGGATCATCGACGCAGCAGATGACCCGTCGCTGGCGGAGAGGCTGACCATGCCAGACTATTCCGCTCGGGTGGAACGTCTTGTCCTCATCGGCGTAGAGGCTTTCGACTGGAACTGCCCCCAGCACATAACGCCGCGCTTTACACTTGCTGAGCTGCAACGATGGCGACAGACACCAGGCGCGGCGCCTTGAAGTTGGTCCGAGGCGCCCGCGATGACGGCTTTTATGAACGATGTGAGCCGTTTGCGGAAATCATGTTTGCATTCGGCTCACGTCTGTCATCAAGTAGACTGCTTCGACGGAAATGCCCTCTCCTTTTCCAGGTAAGCAATAACAAAAGCGAGAGACAGCAGCGCCAAAACCGACCAGGCGAGCCAGTTGATGCCGGAGTGTTCGAGCAACAGGCCACCAATGATGCCGCCGCCCGCAATCGCAAGGTTCCAGGCGGTCACGATCATGGCTTGCGCTACCTCCGACGCCTTTCCCGAGGTTTTGGCGGCAGCGGTCTGAAACAGTGTGGCTGCGCCACCGAAAGCCAATCCCCATACACCGGTTGCCAGCCAGAAGAATTCAGGCACGTTTCCTCCGAGGCCGAAGGTCAAGGCGGCGCCAGCGAAGAGCATGATGCTTGCCAGCACAAGTTCGCGCAGCCAGCGCCCAATCAGATAGCCGACTATACCAATCCCTGCGATGGCCGTTACCCCGAACAACAGCAGAACAACGTCGAGCTTCTGAGTTAATTCCGCGGGAGCCACGAGCGGGGCGATGTAGGTATAGAGGATGTTGTGCGCCAGGACGAACAGCAACGTCACCATCAAGACAGACTTGATCCCACCTGTTGCCAACGCTCCGCTGATCGTGATCCGTTCGTTGATCGTGGTGCCCGGATAATCGGGCACCTTCACCAACACCCAGCCGATCAAAACCACAGTGAGCGCGGTCATGGCCGAAAATGTACTTCGCCAACCGATCTCAGACCCTATCAGCGTCCCGGCGGGAATACCCAATGACAGGGCCAGCGGCGTACCGACCATCGCGACAGCGATGGCGCGCCCCTTCAGCTCATCCGGAACCATGCGCGCCGCGTAACCGGCAACCATCGCCCAAAGCAGGCCTGAGGATACGCCGGCAAAAAATCGCGCCATCAGCAGGATGCCAAAACTGTCCGTGACGGATGTTATCGTATTGGCAACGGCAAAACCGGCAATGGCGCAGAGGAGAAGTGGTTTGCGGCGAAACCGCTGGGTGGCTGCGGTGAGCGGAATTGCCGCCACCAGAGACCCTATGGCGTAAACCGTGACGAGTTGGCCGACAACAGCGGGGCTGACGCCAAGGTCCGTGCTCATTTGTGGAAGAAGCCCTGCTGGCAGGGCCTCCGTCAAAATGGTTATGAAGCCAGCCGTGGCAAGGGCAAGCAGCGCCGCCATCGGCAATCGATTGCCATCTGATCCTGCGGCCGTTTTGCGGTTGTCCGGGAACGAATGTGACATGGTGTCAGCCCGTCTTGCCCAATTTGGGCAAAACGACATCACCGACAGTGTATGTATGGAATTCGCTGGTGGAGACGGTGTCGAGCTTACGGAATTTTTCAACGAAAACCGGATCTGAAAAGAATTCGTCTACGTTGCCCGCCCCCTGAATTGCTTCGATATTGACCACGGTCAGCCCGTCAGTGCTCTTCGCAAGATTGCTCCACAGAAACCCGGGCTTTCGTTCTGCCACGTAGTGGACCACGTCCTGAATGATTTGAAACGCTTCATCCTGCTTGCCCGGATGGGCATGAATGACATTGACGATGAAAGTTGTCGGCTCCGGGGCGATGGCAAATCCGGCGGTGAATGTGCTGTCCATATGTTTTCCTTTCGTGAAAATCGGTACCCATTGTCGGGTCCCACTGGATATCGGCCGAGCGATAAGCGATAAACAGTCGCGTATTCCAATCAGAGCGGAATAATATTCCTTAATGGGAACGATATGGATAAGCTTGGGACGCTGAGTATTTTCGTTCAGGCGGCGGAAGGCGGCAGCTTCGTTGCAGCCTCTCAAAGGCTGGGGCTCTTCAGCTCCGCCGTTGGCAAGGCCATTGCGCGGCTTGAGCAGGAGATGGGAGTACGGCTTTTCCATCGCTCGACCCGCAGCATGACGCTGACGGAGGAAGGGAGCTTTTTTCTCGATACCTGTCGGCGCGTTCTGTCTGAGCTGGACAGGGCGCAGGCGCAGCTTTCAAGGTCCCACAGCGAACCTCATGGCCTGTTGCGCGTGAGTTTTCCGCTGACGGGAATGCTGCTTATGCCGGCAATATGCGCATTCATGAAAGCATATCCCGACATCACGCTGGATCTCGATTTTACCGACCGACTGGTTGACGTGATAGAAGAAGGTTTCGATGCCGTTGTCCGCACTGGCGAGGTGCGCGACACGCGGCTGATGAGCCGCAAACTTGGTTCTTTCCGACACCGGATAGTCGCCTCGCCTGCCTATCTGGAGAGAGAAGGCATCCCGCTCGTTCCCGAGGACCTGTCAAGTCATCGCTGCATGCATCACCGATTTGCCAACTCGGGCAAACTGGAGCCATGGCCGCTGGCCAGAAGCGGCAAAGATCTGCGCATCGCGCTGCCGACGACGACGGTTGCCAGCACGCTTGAACCGCTTATCCACCTTGCAGAAAACGGCTTTGGCATAACCTGCCTGCCACACTTCGCCGTGGCTCAACAGATCGAACAAGGCACGCTGGTCTCGATACTCCAAGACTTCACAGCAGAAGCGGGTGTTTTCCGCGTCCTTTGGCCGACAAGCCGTTATCTATCGCCAAAAATCCGCGTGTTCGTTGACTTCATGGCTGATAATCTTTTCGTACCGGAAAGGGCTGCAGCTCATGTCAACGGGCAGAAAGCTGGCTAGAGGTTTCCGCCATCCCGCTGTTCCGCCGGGCATGAACCGAGCGGGGCAGGCTCCAGCGATGCCTGCGCCGGTTAGCGGGCCATAAATGTCGGCCTTGTCAGATGCTGGACAACGGAACGCGTAACCCCGCCGAACACCCATTCCCGAAGTCTTGCGTGGCCATAGGCTCCCATCACCACAAGATTCGCACCTACTCTCTCGGCGTGATCATCCAAAACGTGAGACACCAGGCGATCATTGCGCGGCACGACTTCTGCTGACACGTTTTCGACGCCGCGAGAAGAAAGATAGGATAATAAGCCTGCCGCCGGATCGCGTAGATCGCGGTTATCGTCAACGATGACAATGTGGACCGACCCGGCGAGCTTCAGAAGGGGCACGCTGGCCCTCACCGCAGAAGACGCCTCCGCGGTTTCCTGCCAGGCAATCATTACAGTCGGATTGTCGAAAACCAGCGATGCTGCGGGGTCGAACAGCACAGGCACGTCGGCATGAAACCAGGCACCGTCAAGAACGGCCTCCAAGGTGTTTTGATCGCCGAGAAGATCGGCACCGATCATGACAAGATCGGCTAGTCTCGCCCTCCGATCAACCTCGTTATCAACGCTGAACACTTCCGTATAGGCACTTTCCACATTGTAGGGGATACCCGTGCCAGCCAGGAAACCTTCGAGTTCCCGCACCGTCTTATCAATCTGCGCTTGGTCCCTTTGCCTTTCCTTCATCCAGGGAACAGAGACATTGCTGACGTGTGCACCGATGGGAGGAACGGCGGATGTGCCAATAACAAAAACGGAAAGATATCCGCAGAGGGCCTTCGTGGCGTTTACCACGGACAATATTTGGGCTTCGCCAATATTGGGACTGCATACGTGTAAAATAGCTAGGTCTGTCACTGCCGCCCTCCGCCCCTGGCATCCTGCTCAACCGCTCTTTCGACAACTCCTACATATCAAGTCTTAAGGTGGATATCTTTTTCGAATGCAATTTTTAATATATGTAAAATACCTGTTCAATGTCGAGCAATCGTCAGAAGGTCGCATATGCTTCCGTATGAAACGACAAGAATAATCCGGATGCTATTGCCAATCTTCCCAATCCTCGGGCTCGCGGTAGGCGTCGGGGCACAATACGGCAATCTTATCGGACTCTCAAAATTCGCGCTGATCGCCGGGACAATTCCGGTTCTCCTCACTCTGGTTTTTCAAATCCTGAAAAGTCTCCGCGCGGGTGAACTCGGGCTCGACCTGATCGCCATGATATCGATGACTGGCGCGCTTGTTTTTGGCGAATACATGGCGGGGGCCGTCGTGGCGCTCATGTATTCCGGCGGGCAATATCTTGAGCATGCAGCTGAAGGACGCGCCAGACGCGAGATGACCGCCCTCCTGTCGCGAGCCCCCAGGAAAGCCAACCGGCGAAACGGCAATCACATCGAGGAAGTTTCAATTGAGGAAATCGACATGGGCGATGTCCTCGTCGTACGCCGTGGCGACCTTGTCCCCGTCGATGGGATAATTGGCGATGACATCGCAACGCTCGATGAATCTGCCCTGACGGGCGAACCGCTGCCAGTCAAGCGGAACAGGGGTGAAACAGTTCTGAGTGGCGCTGCCAACGCCGGCGACCTCTTCGAAATGACCGCGACGACACGCGCCGCGGACAGCACATATGCCGGAATTTTGCGCCTGGTGGAAACCGCCCAACGCAGCAAGGCACCCATGGCGCGAATGGCTGACCGTTACGCACTTTTATTCCTGGTGGTGACGATTGGGCTTGCCTCGCTAGCGTGGATGCTGTCCGGAGATCCCGTTCGCGCGGTTGCAGTTCTCGTCATCGCTACCCCATGCCCGCTGATATTGGCCGTTCCAATCGCCTGGACGGCCGGCGTATCTAGGGTGGCGCGTCTGGGGCTTCTCGTAAAAGGCGCCCGTGTGCTGGAAGGCCTTGGAACGATCCGTATCCTCGTTATCGACAAGACTGGAACACTGACGGAAGGTTCACCAACACTTTCGGGGATCGATGCAGCAATCCCTGAGGCAGAGCTTCTGAGATTATCCGCATCCCTGGATCAGGCATCGAACCATGTGGCGGCAAAAGCCCTGGTGCAGGCAGCCCAGGCCCGCACCATGGAACTCTCACAACCGACGAACGTCGCCGAAAATCCTGGCGAAGGTGTCTCCGGCATCGTTGACGGTCGAAACGTGGCGATTGGGGGAATAGCCTATATCGCCGATAAGCTTGGCATCGACATACCACACGCCGATCGCCCCGGAACCATGGCAGCTGCGGTCGCAATCGATGGCAACTTCGGTGGCATTCTGCTCTTTTCGGACAGGCTCCGAGACGGAAGCGATGCCGTTCTCAGAAACTTCAAGGAGATTGGCGTAAACCGCATTATCCTTGCGACCGGCGACCGGCAGGATGTCGCAAAAATGATCAGTGCGGATCTGCCTCTGGACGAGGTCCGTGCGGAACTTTCTCCGGCACAAAAGATCGAGATCGTAAACGCAGAAAAAAGGAAACAGCCCGTTCTGATGATTGGCGACGGCGTCAATGACGCGCCAGCCCTCGCCGCAGCGGATATCGGCCTTGCAATGGGGGTCCATGGCTCAGCCGCAGCAACCGAGGCCGCGGATGCCGTCCTCCTTGTGGACCGCCTTGACCTGGTGGTTCAAGGCATCAGAATTTCGAGACGGTGTCGGCAGATTGCCACACAGAGCGTCGTCGCCGGCATGGGATTGTCGACGCTCGGCATGCTTGCTGCTGCATTTGGTTACCTCACAGCCGTTGAAGGCGCATTATTGCAGCAGGTCATTGACGTGGTCGTCATTCTCAATGCCCTTCGTGTACTCAACATCAGGACGGGTTGATCGGCCCGTCACGCCTCCCGGACGGGTAACCAGACATGGCATCCGGTTCCCGACGACTATTTCGACGAGGGTGACCCTCTGAGACGGACCGCGATTCCCAGCATTTGCAGCGTAAACAGAGCCCTGTTTACTGTTGCGTACTTATCCTTCCTTTTCATCTCAAGCAGGATGTAAGCGTCAACGGGGGTCAGGTAGTGCACGCAGGTCTGTCCTTGCTTTTCCTTTTGAGTGCCATGTCAGGGGTATCGGCAGCGGAAGATGACGTCGACGAGTTGGCCCGCAAGGTCTCCAACCCTGCATCATTCATGATAAGCGTCCCTGTCCATTCGGATTTCGACATCGGTCGCTGGGGCGGTAGCGACACATATTCGGCAACCCTGGACATTGAGCCGGTCATACCCTTCGCGCTGAACGACGACTGGAACATGATTTCTCACACAGATTTCCCGATTGTCTACAATGATCCAATCGGTACGCCGGGGGGAAAACTGGGGCTCGGGGATATCAGTCAGAACCTCTCCTTCACACCCGCGCGGCATGGACCGCTTATATGGGCCTTTGGACCGGAATTCTCCCTTCCGACGGCCACGGACGACCGTTTCGGAACCGGAAAATTGTCGATAGGTCCTTCAGGGCTGTTACTTCTTCAGACAAAATCAATGAGCCTGGGTTTATCGGCAAGCCATCTCTGGTCGGTCGCCGGTGCGGGCGACAGACCACGCGTCAGCCAGACCGAACTGCAGCCATTCATCGCGTGGCACATTGGCGGTGGTAAGACCATTTCCGCCAATCTGGACTTCAATTACGACTGGGTGGAAAGCGATTACACCCTGCCGGTGTCGTTGTCATTCTCCCAGATCGTCAAGGTCGGCGAGCAGACCCTCAGCCTTTCGCTCGGTGCCAAGTACTATATAGAAGGCCCTGACGATGGGCCTCAATGGGGCATCAAGGCGGGCGTGACGTTCCTTTTCCCGCAGAAAACCGCCATGCAATGAGCGAGCGTGCCACCGAAGCTACTTTGCGATGAGGAAGAAGCTTGGCGTTATCGCTCAAAGACCAGGAAATTCTCCCATGCGCGGATCCTCAGCAGAATTCTTCTGATCAGCGCGAACTCGGTCCAGTGGCCGGTGTAGATGGCGACCTCCGCCGTCGCCCCGCCCGGAAGTTCGAACGCCGAGAGGTCATCGGTCGGTTCGAGCACAGCTATCACGCGTCCTGAACCGAAGGGCGCTTTGGGGGTCAGGAGCGTGCCCGAGGGTTCGAGCTGACCTTCCGCCATGAACTTCAGCACCGTCTGAACCTTCGCACTGAAGACCCTTCCCGGTACCCCGGCAAAGGAAATCTCGGCCTCGTCACCCTCCTTGACACGCTGCAACGCAATCTGGTCGAACGAAGATGCAAAAACCTTCCTGTCCGTATGAACGAAGGTCATCACGGGTTTCAGTGGCAGCGAGACTGCCATCATCCCGGGATGCAGAAATACCTGTGTCGCATACCCGTCCGTTGGCGCGCGGTAGACGCTCTGCTCGAGTTCAAACTCCGCTCGCGCCAGTTCGGCTTCCAACTGGACGACGTTCGTATCGACACCGTTTATCTGGTTATTGGCGGCCAGCCTCGCCTGTTCAGCCTGGGCTTCCGCTGTCGCCAGCGCGGCCTCCGAAGCGAGATAGGCATTTCGGAGGTCATCGACCTGCTCCGTGGAAAACGGTGACATGCGCGGATTCTTGTTGGCATCTCTGTGCCGCTCATAATCGTCTTTTGCCTGGTCGCGGTTGGCTGTCGCGGACTTGACTGACGCATCGGCGGCCTTCAGCGCCGCCTGCTGCTCCGAAACGGTCTGTTTTGCGGCAGCAAGGGCCGCCTTGCGGCGCGCTACGCCATATTCAAAAGGCCGGGGATCAAGACGGAAGAGAACGTCACCTTTCCTGACCGGGGAGTTTGGTGTTACCGGAACCTCGACGACCTGACCATTCACGGCGGGGCTTATGGGCGTTGCGTAGAAGTAAATCCGCCCGTCCCTTGAAAACGGGTGATTGTAGTTCATAACGACAACGATGCCACCAACGAGGATAACGCCCGCGACGACCGCCGTGGTTACCGTCCATTTCGTCAGCGGAACCCTTACGAACCGAAAAGTGACGATGCAGATTGCCACGTAAATCAAACAGAGGAGCGTCGTCATTCGCTTGGCCCCCTCGTGACCAAGCGCTGTTCCAATTTGGCGACACGTTCGGCCAGCTTTGGATCGACCCCGCCGCCCCAGCCGCGTCCGGGCCGGTATGCCATCGCCCAGATCCAGAGGAACGGCCAGATGGCATGCAGCGTGAAGAGGCTGACCCATCCAGCCGCCATGATTGCATCCTGATGCGGATGGTCGCGACGTTTTGCGATCTCGTAGGGGATGTCGTGAATCGCGATGATGCCATAGATGAACACGAGCACGATGAACACCAGTATCGCCAGAGCCAGATAGTCCAGAAACATGATGTTTAGCGCTCCCTTCATCACCTGTGACAGTCTCTGGCCCAGGCCTTTGGGGGAAGAGGGCCGCATTCAACGACGGCACGGGTGGAAATCCTATAGATTCCACCCGGACGTTCAGCAGTTTCCGCCGGTCGCGGCAAAGGCCCTCACTTGACCTCCTCGAAATCAGCCGGTTTCCAGCTGCCATCGAAGGCGGGTGCATCGGGTCCATAGATGCGGATATATGCGAACCACCCGCGACCGGGCACGGTCTTTATCCAGCGATCTTCGTGGCCCTGCGGTGCAGTGGGGCCAAAGTAGAGCTCGGTCGCCCGAGCCTTGTCCGCATCCTTCAATTCAAACAGGGAACGAAGCGCCGCTTTGGCTTGATCGGTCTGCACTTCAGATCGTGTCTGGGCATCATATGCCGTGACGGACCAGAAAAGCTTACCCGGCACCGGTTGTGGGATCGAAAGCCTGTAGGTCTTTCCGCCATCCAGCCAGGCACCCGACGCATCGCGGGAACCCAGCCAGTAAAGTGACCCTGCTCCTGCTGTTCGACGGAACATGGCAGGGGATGTCACGATTGCCTGAGCAAACCAGCGGTCTCGGGCTTCAAGATCAATGCCAGCGGCCGTCTCAAATTGCGCGCTTCCCGGCACGAGGCCAACCCATTCCCATTGGCGGTCAGGCCAGGCGAGCTTGTCGGTCCTGGCACTATCGAATGCCGATACTAGCAACTGATCGCGACCATCGCGGGCGGCCTTCTCGAGGATGGCTTTCATTCTGTCGTCGGGGCTGAAAGGCTTGCCCTTCTCGATGCCGAGCGTTTGAAGCAGCCCATACATCGGCTCGAACTTCGCCACGATCGGTTCCAGCTGAATGATCTCATTCAGCTTTTGCCAGAACTGTAAATTGTCCTCCCATTTCAGCGACGTGCTGTCGATGTCCATATTGGTCGTGTCGACAAATTTCAGGCGCTGTTTCGGACTGGCAAGCGGATAAATCTTGATTGCTTGCAGTGCCTTCAGCGCCTTCTCCTGATCGCCGCCAACGGGAAGCGCGCGAACTGCGAGCAGGTTCTTGTAAGTGGGGGTTTTACCGACCAGATAGCCTTTGGGGATCTTGCCTTTGTAGTCCGGCCCGACGATCAGATGTTTGCCGCCCTTGCCCGCGTCCGGTCCGGGAATGCCCATGTCGAGCACCCAGCCCTGATTGTGGTCATTGACGAGGCCGATATAGGCCCCGGGCGGCAATTCAACCACCATTGGCCCTTTCGAAACATCGAGGGTTGCGGAACCATAGGGTGTGTCCGAATTGAGCGTGAAACCAACCTGACGCGGCCCCGCCGCAGCCCCGCCATAGGCTTCATTATCGTTGATGCCGACGGCCCGGTTGCCATTGAAGATTCCTTCGACTGAAACGGTCGGATACCAGAAGCGATAGGCGACGAGAGCTCGCTGAAGGTCTGCGTCATCCCGCGCCTTTTTCGAGGTTTCTGCGGCCGGATAGCCTTTTTCGAAGGTGTACGTTGCTGCCTGTTGGGCAAGCGCAGGCGAGATAAAGGACGAAGACAGCAGCAAGGCCGCAATAATCTGAGCTTTCATAAGGATTTTCCTCCGGTGAAATAGGCCGTCTACCGATCGCTACCTTGCTGCGGCGATGTCCTCGAGTTTCCACGTCTTGTCGAACCATGGCGTAAGCGGACCGTAGAGGCGGAAAATGGTGAACCAGGATTTGCCCGGAATGGTCTGAATCCAGTTTGGACTGTCAGCGGGCCTTTCGGGAGCAAATACGATATCGGTGGAGCCGTCGGGATTTCTCTTCAGGTCTTTCTCGCTGGAGAGGCTCGGGAACGGTTGGTCAGTCTGCAGCATTGATCTCGTCTGCGTGTCGTAAATGACGACCGACCAGAAATCTTTTGCGGGAACGTTTGCCGGCACATGCAGCACGTATGTCTTGCCGCCGTTAAAGGGGTTACCCTCGCTGTCGAGATTGGCTGCCGCGTATTGAGAGCCGACCCCCGGCATTGCAACCGCCATGGCGGGTGTGTTTATCGTCGCCGCATAATAAAACAGTGTGCGGGGCGTCGTCATCCTGTAGTCGGCGGCGAATAGGGTGGCGGCACTCAGCAGGATTGCAAGACACGCAGGAGCTGTCTGTGCCGTACCGCGGATCACTGTATCTTTGACGTGCATATGGTCGCCCCTCAATGTCGATGAGAGACGACCACATCCGTCATGCGCGAATAAGTACGCAACGGTAAACGGCTTTTCCGCAACCGTAAATCATCCGTCGTTTACGGTTGCGTACTACCGCGCCGCGTGTCGATCCGTAGTGTTCTTGCCGCGCATCCAAGGAGCCTCAATGAAGACGATCATCGCGTTTGCAGCAGTGCTGCTCCTCTCGTCCTGCGGCCACCCACATGGCGTAATGGCGCCCGTCGAGGTAAAAGGCACCTCCCCGAAGACCTCACAGGTTGACATGCTTGTTGCCACGACGCGGCAGCCATCCGGCGATCCGGCAACGCTCTTTAGCGGCGAGCGCAGCCCGAAACCTTATTTGACCGATGTCGCCGTTTCGATACCGCCGAACCGCAAGGCCGGCGACGTACAATGGCCGCGCCGGCTGCCGGCAAATCCCGCGACCGATTTTGCGGTGACAAGGGTCAGGCAGATCGAAACCATACCGCAGGGACGGGCTTGGTTCCGGCAGCACATCGAAGGCGGACATGCCCTCGTTTTCATCCACGGCTTCAATAATCGATATGAGGATTCGGTCTTCCGGTTTGCTCAAATCGTCCATGACAGCGGCATGAAGGCGACACCTGTGCTCTTCACCTGGCCATCGCGCGCCCAGCTGACGGCCTATGAATACGATAGGGAAAGCACGAACTATTCAAGGACTGCGCTCGAGCAATCGCTCCGGGTTCTTGCCGCGGACCCGAACGTCCGGGAAATCACAATCCTTGCTCATTCGATGGGGACGTGGCTGGCGATGGAATCTCTGCGGCAGATGGGCATCCGTGACGGTCGGGTGAACGCAAAGATCCGCAACGTCATTCTCGCCTCACCGGATATCGATACGCAGGTTTTTGCCAAACAGTTTGTTGAAATGGGTTCGCCAAGACCGAAATTCACCGTGTTTGTCTCACAGGACGACAGGGCTCTTGCCGCCTCCAGTTTCATAACCGGAAATGTCTCGCGGTTGGGAGCGATCGATCCCTCCAGCGAACCCTACCGAACCAAACTCGAGCAAGCCGGAATTACGGCGATCGACCTGACGAAAGTCGATGCGGGGGATGGCCTGCACCATGGCAAGTTTGCCGAAAGTCCCGAGATCGTCCAGCTTATCGGCCAAAGGTTGATGACGGGGCAGACGTTGACGGACAGCAACATCACCCTTGGCGAAGGCGTCGCGACCGTCATCGGCGGCACCGTCCGGACGGTCGGCAATGTCGCAGGAGCCGCTGTCGCCGCTCCTTTGACTGTAATGGAACAGTCGCAAAAAACCAGGGCGTCAACGGACATCGAAAGCACGTTGCGGAGCAACGCAAAAGCCGAACTGCTTACTCAATAACCTTTGTTTACTGCTATTTACGCGGACGTTTACTGTTGCGTACTTCCGAAGGCCCCTCGAAAGAACAAGTCTCTCCCGGCGTCGATAGACGACCGTCCACATCGGCAGGGCGTACCTGCGCGAACCAAGGGAGACCGCAATGTCGTACGACTACATCACTCGGAGGGCGCTATGACGACCTTTGTTTCCAGAAAGCTCTTTTCGGCGACCCTCGCCGTCGCCATGACGCTGACGTCAACCACGTTCCTGTCTCCGGCACAGGCGCAACAGGCGACAGCCCCGCAAACCGCGAAACCAAACATTCTCGTAATCTTTGGCGACGACGTCGGGCAGACCAACATCAGCGCTTACAGCGAAGGCCTTGTCGGTTATCGCACCCCGAACATTGACCGCATCGCCAAGGAGGGTTTGAAGTTCACGGACTATTATGCCGAAAACTCATGCACCGCGGGTCGCTCGACTTTCATCACTGGCCAGGCGTGCCTTCGAACCGGTCTCTGCAAGGTTGGTGCACCGGGCGCGCCGGTCGGGATTCAGGCTGGCGACATTACAATCGCGCAGGCGCTTAAACCGCTCGGTTATGCGACCGGGCAATTCGGTAAGAACCACCTTGGTGACAAAGACGAATACCTGCCGACACAGCACGGTTTCGATGAGTTTTTCGGCAATCTCTATCATCTGAACGCGGAGGAAGAGCCCGAACAGGCTGCCTGGCCGAAAGACGATCCGGAATTCCTCAAGGCATATTCACCCCGCGGCGTCGTGAAGGCTTCCGCAGATGGCAAGGTCGAGGATACCGGGCCATTGACAAAAAGACGTATGGAAACGATTGACGACGAGACGACCGCTGCCGCTATCGACTTCATAGACAGGCAGGTCAAGGCCGGAAAACCGTTCTTCACTTGGATGAACACGACCCGGATGCACGCGTTTACGCACGTTCGTGAATCCATGCGCGGCCAGAGCGGCATGGCCTACAACGAATATGCCGACGGCATGATCGAACACGACGGCGACGTGGGCAAACTTCTGAAGAAGCTCGACGACCTCGGCATCACGGAAAATACCATCGTCGTCTATACGACCGACAATGGTCCTAACCAGTGGTCATGGCCAGATGCGGCGACGACGCCTTTCCGTTCCGAAAAGGATACCAACTGGGAAGGGGCATTCCGCGTGCCAGCCATGGTTCGCTGGCCGGGCAAAATCAAGCCCGATCAGGTCACAAATGAAATGTTCTCCGGCCTGGACTGGTTTCCGACGCTGCTGGCTGCGGCCGGCGATGCCGACGTCAAAAACAGGCTGCTTGAGGGATGGCGCCCCGAGGGAAGTACAACGACCTTCAAAAACCATCTGGACGGCTATAATCAGATAGACTTCCTGACTGGCAAATCTGACAAAAGCGCTCGTAAGGAATTCTTCTATTTCGACGATGACGGTGAACTTGTGGCCACACGTTTCGACGAATGGAAAGTCGTGTTCAAGGAGCAACCCGCTCCCGGCGGTTTTGCAGTCTGGCAGACGCCGCTCGTGACATGGCGTGTACCGAAGCTCTTTAACCTGCGCATGGACCCCTACGAGCGCGCCGATGTCGTGTCTGACCAGTACAACGACTGGCTTGCTCGCAACGACTTTCTGCTGGTGAAAGCCCAGTTGAAGGCGGTTGCGTTCCTCGAGACCTTTGTGAAGTACCCGCCGAGCCAGCGTGGAGCGAGCTTCAACATCGAAGGTGTTCGCGCGCAGGTCGACAAGGCGATCGATCAGTCCTTCAAGGAACGCGGCATCGAAAAATAAACCAGAGTGGCGGTCCATTTTCACGATGGGCCGCCTTTCGCGCCCTGCCAATGGCCATTCTCTTTTCGCGATGGAACATCTCATATGACGGCACGTGACGACATTCTCGCCCTCGGCGAGCGCATCGGTCAGTCCATCATTGGCCAGAAGACAATGGTGGAGCGGTTGCTGCTTGGCCTCCTCGCCAACGGCCATCTGCTGGTGGAAGGGCTTCCCGGCCTGGCAAAAACGCGCGCGATCAAGAGCCTTGCCAAAAACCTGAATTCGGAACTGTCACGCGTGCAGTTTACTCCCGATCTGCTGCCGGCAGACATCACCGGATCGGAGATCTATTTCTCGGAAGGCGGAAAGGGCGAGTTCAAATTCCAGCAGGGCCCTATCTTCGCCAATCTCATGCTCGCCGATGAAATCAACCGCGCACCGGCAAAAGTGCAATCGGCACTACTGGAGGCGATGGAGGAACGACAGGTGACGGTCGGCGGCAAGACCTACCCGCTCCCTGACCTCTTCATGGTCATGGCGACGCAGAACCCGATCGAGCAGGAAGGAACTTACCCGCTTCCGGAAGCGCAGCTCGACCGCTTTTTGATGCATGTTGAAGTCGGATACCCCGATGAGGCTGCCGAAGGCGCGATCATGCGGCTCAATCGTGAAGAGGAAAACGCGGCGCAAGGAAACGCTCAACGTGCGACGCCGGTGCGGCTTGAGCCTGAGATCGTTTTCGAGGCCCGCAAGGAGATCGGCACCGTCACGGTGTCCGATCCGGTGGAAAAATACATCGTCGCACTGGTTTTCGCGACGCGATATCCTGATCGATACGACAAGGACCTTGCAAAGTTGCTGCAGGTGGGCGTGAGCCCGCGGGGCGTGATCGGACTCGACAAGGTGTCGCGCTCATATGCCTGGCTCGACGGCCGCGACTATGTCACTCCCGACGATGTGAAAGCCGTCGTCAAAGATGTCTTCCGGCACAGGATAATCCTCTCCTACGATGCGCACGCCTCCAATACGAGCGCCGACCAGGTGATCGGCCGGATTACAGAACTGGTCGCCGTTTCATGAAGGCGCACGGCAAGGCCACAAGCGGCGTTCACGTCGCGACAGCTGAGCTCGTCGCTCTCGAAAGCCTTGCACGTGATCTTTCCTTCGTCCAAAAAGCCAGAAGCCACCAGCGGCTTGCGGGTCGCATGCAGTCGGCGCTGCGCGGTCGCGGCCTGATTTTCGAGGAATTACGAGAATATCTGCCCGGCGACGACATTCGCTCCATCGACTGGCGCGTGACGGCGCGGACAGGCCAACCCGTTGTCCGCATTTATGGTGAGGAAAAGGAACGCCCAACGCTCCTCCTCGTCGATCAGCGCATCAACATGTTCTTTGGCAGCCGCCGCTCGATGAAGTCGGTGACAGCGGCGGAAACGGCGATGCTCTGCGCCTGGCGTGTTCTTGGATCGGGTGACCGCGTCGGCGGCTTTGTCTTTTCCGATGACGCTATCGAGGAAATCAAACCGCATCGCAGCCGCAATGCGGTCATCGCGCTTGCCGACCGGATTGCCGAGAAGAACCTGGCCCTTTCGGCCAGATACGCCCGTCCCCCCTCACCCGATATTCTGAACGAGGTTCTTCACCGTGTTGCTGCAGTTGCACATCACGATCATCTGATCATTCTGGTCAGCGATCTGAACGGCCACGATAACGTCACGCGGGACATACTCCTTAGGCTCTCGGCGAGCAACGATGTCATCTGCCTTCTGATCTTCGATCCTTTCCTTCTCGATTTGCCTACCCAGGGAGATCTTGTCGTCAGCGGCGGAAAACTGCAGGCGGAGCTTACTTTCGGCCAGAGGCCTGTCCGTCAGGCGCTTGAAGGTTTCGCAAAGGATCGCGGGCGTGAACTGCGTGCCTGGCAGCGGGAACTCGGTCTGCCGATGCTGCCAATATCTGCGGCCGAGGAAACGGCGCCCCAGCTTCGCCGGCTTCTGGAGCAATCCGCCTGGCAGCAACGGAGACGCTGATGGAGACGCCGAAACTCGATCCGGCTGTTGAAACGGCCTTGCGCACGATGCACGACATCGTTGTCCCGCCCGCAGTCTCCTGGCTTCCACAAACCTGGGGCTGGGCTGCGATCCTGACAATTCTGCTGTTGTTCCTGTGCAGCTGGGCGTCGTTTGCGGCACGGCGTTACCGGCACAACGCCTATCGAAGGCAAGCATTGCACGAACTCGAAACAGCAGCCCTTGCCGCTCGGGATGAGACAAGGCGCGATGGTGCCCTGCTTCTGCTTGCCAGCCTGTTGAAACGAACGGCGTTGGCAGCATGGCCGCGAGATCGCGTGGCCGCGCTTTGCAGCGGCTCGTTTGTCGGCTTTCTGAACGGCAGTGCGAAAGGCCCGCAGGTAAATCATCTGGCCAATCTGCTCAATGATGCCGAATACCGGAATGCGCCGTCTCAAGTGGCTGCCTCGTCCGAGGATTGCGACAGGGTGTTCAAGGAAGCCCGCGGATGGATCGAGAGGCATCATGTATCAACTTGATTTGCCCTGGTTTCTTGTTCTGCTGCCGGTCCCCCTTCTGGTGTGGTGGATTCTGCCCGCCCGAAGGGAGACTTCCGCATCGATACGGTTGCCGTTTTTCGACAATGTGGCCGAGGCCGCGGGCGTAAATCCATCGGAAGGATCTGTCATTCCCAAACGTGGCCGAGTGCAGACGGTAATCGAAGCCATATCGTGGTGCCTGATCGTATTGGCGCTCGCGCGGCCCCAATATCTGGAACCTCCTGTCGAGAAATCCGAACCGCAGCGCGACATTCTGCTTGCGCTTGATCTGTCCCAATCGATGGACCTGAAGGATTTCCGTGGACCGGATGGCAGCTCACAAGCGAGGGTCGATGCCGTCCGCAGCGTCGTATCCGATTTTGTCGCAAAACGTACCGGTGACAGGATCGGCCTGATCGCCTTCGGTGATGCCCCCTATCCGCTTGCACCTTTCACCATGGATCACGCCCTTGTCCGCGCCATGATCGACGGGCTGCTGCCGGGTATCGCGGGGCCGCGAACGGCCCTCGGTGATTCTCTCGGCCTGGCGATCCGGATGTTCGAGAATACGACTGTTCCGGAAAAAGTTCTGATCGTGCTGACCGACGGTAACGACACCGCTAGCCGCATGCCGCCGCTCAAGGCCGCGGAGATTGTGAAAAACAAGCAGATCGTCATCCATACCATTGGGATAGGAGACCCCGCAGCAACGGGCGAAGATAAACTCGACACCACCACGCTGGAAAAGATCGCGTCTGAAACAGGCGGTCGCTATTTCTTTGGCGGTAGCCGACAAGATCTTGCGACGATCTACGGCGTGCTTGACGCGATTACACCCGAAGACCAGAAAAAGCTCTCCTGGAGACCACGGATTGAGCTCTTTCACTGGCCGTTGGCGGCCGCGCTGACGCTGCTTGGTGGCTGGTACGCTTTCGATGGCATCAGGGGAATGTTTCGACGCCGGAGGGTTGCGACATGATCGCAGACTTTCACTTCCTGCGCCCCTGGTGGCTGATTGCGCTTCTGCTGCCACCTCTGCTCATCTGGATGGCATCGCGCTCCGGTGACATACGTGACAGATGGAAAGGCATGATAGCCCCGCACCTGCTTGAAAGCCTCATCGTCGAACCGGATCATAAAAACCGGCTTCGCCCCGTCTGGCTGCTCGGCATGGTGATGATGCTGGTGGTGCTGGGTGTCGCAGGACCCACATGGCAGCGGGAGCCACCGCCATTCGTTTCCGACACCGCGTCACTGGTCATCGCCGTTGATCTCTCGCCGACAATGGACGCCACGGACATCAGCCCAAGCAGGATCGAACGTGTGAAACTCAAGATCCGGGATGTGCTGGCTGCACGGGCGGGTGCACGAACCGCCGTGATTGCCTATTCGGGTACGGCCCACCTCGTCGTCCCGCTCACGGAGGACGCGGCACTCGTCGAATCCTACACCGATGCCCTGGCGACACGACTGATGCCCAAACCCGGCAAGGATACGGGAGCGGCATTTCAGCTTGCCGATCGCCTGCTCCGGGAGGACGGGGGCTCGGGAACCATCCTCCTTTTGACCGACGGGATCGAGGATGCCGCCGCCTCCCCTGCCAGAGAAATCGCGAGTAATCTAATTATCCTGGGGGTTGGCACACAGGAGGGTGGCGCAATTGCCGGGGGCGGCGTTTCGAAACTCGACATTGAAGGATTGAAGAGGTTCGGCAGCGACACCGGAGCCTCGGTCGCAACCATGACCGACGACGATGCCGACATTCGCTGGATCGTTCAGCGTGTTGCGACAAATTTCAGCCAGCAGTCTGCTTCGGAGGGGCAGCGGTGGCGCGACCTTGGTTGGTGGCTTCTGCTTCCCACCGCCTTTTTCTACGCCCTGTCCTTCCGTCGGGGCTGGGTGACGCGCGTTGCTGTCCTGCTGGTTGCAGTCCGGGTCGTGCTTCCGGACCCGGCACAATCTGCAACTTTCGAGGATATCTGGCTGACACCGGACCAGCAGGGACGTCTTGCCTATGAGCGCGGTGACTATGCAACTGCGGCTGCGGTGTTCAAGGACCCCATGTGGAAAGGAACGGCCTATTACCGTGCCGGACAGTTCAAGGAAGCTGCCAACGCTTTCGCCTTATCCAACACTGCGCAGGCATGGTTCAATCAGGGTAACGCACTTCTGCATCTGGGCAGTTTCGAGGAGGCGATCGCTGCCTACGAAAATGCCCTGGAAAAGCGAAAGGGCTGGCCGGAGGCTGATGCCAATCTGGCGCTCGCCAAACGGCTGCTGAAGCAACAGCAGGACAATGAGGAGCCCGATCAGCCGAACGAGAAACCCGATGGCGTGCAGTTCGATGACAAGGGAAAGAAGGGCAAGGCTGCAACACTCGATATGGCCGAGGAAACCTCCGAGATGTGGATGAAGAACATCCAGGCGAACCCGGCCGATCTGATGGCGCGGAAATTCGCCATCGAAGCCGCGGAGAAAAGCCCGTGAGGAAGGTCATTGCGCTCCTGCTGGCGTTGAGCGCCCTGCCCGCCATTGCAGCGGAACCGTTCGCGCGGAGCGCCATCGAGAAAACCGACACCATCGTTCCCGGCCAGCAATTGCGGCTGACGGTGGATGTCTTCGCGCCCGGTTTTTTCACCTCACCTCCCGATCTCCCCTTGTTCGAAATGGAGGATGCGCTTGTCACGCTTCCCGAGGAGCGAGCACAGAACCTCGTTGAGACGATTGATGGTGTTCAATATGCGGGCATCCGTCGCCAGTATGCAATTGTTCCCGAGCGCGCCGGACCGTTCTCAATTCCACCGATCAGCATCAAGTTTGCCTACTCAGCCGATGGCGCACCCACCAGGGGGACGGTGACAACTGCGATGACCGGCTTCGAAGTCTCCGACGCGAACACCACACCCTCTCTATTTTCGGCGAAAGATGTCGAAATCTCCCAGTCTTTCGACAAGAGCCTTGCTGAACTCAGGGAAGGTGATGCCTTCGTCCGAACGATCATTGTCACCGCAAAACAGACGCAGGCAATGCTCATGCCCCCAGTGGATACCGGTGCGGTGACCGGACTGAAACAATATACCAAGCCCGCGCAGCTTGCAGATGGCGTCGCGGCGGGGCGGGGCGAAACCCTCAGCAGGCGGACGGAAACAGTCGTCTATACGACCCAAAAAAAGGGCGAGTTCACGCTGCCTGAGATCCGATATGAATGGTACGATCTCGACCGGCCCGGCAAGGCCAACGCCGCGCTTCCAGCTGTCCACATCGTTGTGGCCGAAGCAAAGCTTCGTGCAGCTATTGCGCCGGAGCCGGTCGCCGAACACCGTTCTCTCCCAGAACATCGACGGCAGATCGCTCTCCGGATTTTGATTACGCTTGGGCTGGCATGTCTCGTCTGGATGTTGCGTGGTCTACCCAAACTAATACTGAACCGGCTTGAAGACATCAGGAAAACCATCTTGCGGTCGGAAAGGTACCGGCTGTACGTGCTGCGCCAAACAGTGCTTGGCGGCGAATTACCGGCCGTCTATTCCGCCCTTCACGCGTGGGCAGTTTCAGACGGTTTTCGCACCCTTCGGGATCGCGTTGCGGATATTCCGGAGCTTTCGAACGAAGTTCATGAACTCGAGCGTATGCTCTTTTCTACGCATCATGGATATTTCGACCGGAGGATTGCGGCTAACTCGCTATCCGCCAGGGCGCGCCCAAGAAAGCAGATGAACAACTCTCCGCTTCCTGAACTCAATCCGTCCAGCTAGCTGTTTTACGCGCCTGCCGCGTAAACAACGTTGCATTTACAGTTGCGTACTTCCGCTCACCCGCTTCAGACGTGATGGTCGGAGGGTGAACGGAGGCTCTTATGGTTCTTGCATTCGAAGACGTGACAGAAACCATACCCGATGGGATGCAGTGGGTTACGGGCGGCACCTTCATCATGGGCTCCGATGCGCATTATCCCGAAGAAGCCCCCGCCCATCCCGTCAGCGTCGATGGCTTCTGGATTGACGAGACCCCGGTGACAAACAGAAAATTCATGGCATTCGTCAAGGCGACCGGCCATGTCACCGTGGCTGAAAAAGCGCCGGATCCCGCAAATTATCCCGGCGCGCTCCCTGAAATGCTGCGTGCCGGTTCCCTTCTTTTTGTTCAACCGAAATCGGTAAGCGGTTCCGACATATCGCAATGGTGGAATTTCAAATTCGGCGCGAACTGGCGGCGTCCACTCGGTGGGCTCAGCGATCTTCGCGGGAAGCTCGATCATCCCGTCGTCCATGTCGCATGGTCCGACGCCAGGGCTTACGCGGATTGGGCCGGGCTCGAACTGCCGACAGAAGCCGAGTGGGAGTTTGCCGCCAGAGGCGGATCCGAGGCGGAATATGTCTGGGGTGACGAACTGATGCCGGGCGGCAAAGCCATGGCCAACACCTGGCAAGGCACATTCCCGACGCATACGACAAAGCCAAAGGGGCAAGAGCGGACATCCGCCGTTTGCTCATTTCCCCCAAACGCCTACGGCCTCTATGACATGATCGGCAATGTATGGGAATGGACGGCTGACTACTGGACAACACGGCATCCCGAACCGGCAAAGCACTCCTGTTGCATACCCGCCAATCCTCGCGGCGGTGGAATGGAACAGAGCTATGATCCGCGGCAGCCACAGATAAGGATTGCTCGCCGCGTGCTGAAAGGCGGCTCGCATCTTTGCGCTCCGAACTATTGCCGCAGGTACAGGCCGGCTGCGCGACACGCAGAGCCGGAGGACACATCGACAAGCCATGTCGGCTTTCGTTGCGTGAAACGGATTGCTTCTTCAGGAGACGGAAAATGACGAGACACGCCAAACTTTCGCGCAGAGCCTTTACCGCAACCGTCCTCTGCGGGATGCTTGCGGCGGGCACCCTGTCATTCCCGGCGTTCGCGCAGGAAGTGCTCCCCTCATGGAATGAAACGGCATCAAAACAGCGTATCGTTGACTTCGTCAAAGCGACGACAACCGAAGGCGGTGAAGGTTATGTCGCCCCTCAAGACCGGATTGCCGTGTTCGACAATGACGGCACGCTCTGGACGGAGCAGCCTTTTTACACGCAGCTTGGCTTTACTCTCGACCGGGTGAAGACACTCGCGCCCCAGCACCCGGAGTGGAAAACCAAAGAACCGTTTGCAAGTATCCTGTCAGGCGATCTCAAGGGCATCGCGAAAGCCGGGGAGAAAGGTATCGTTGAACTCGGCATGGCCACACATGCGGGGATGACGACAGATCAGTTCAACAAGATCGTGACGGACTGGTTTGCGCAGGCAAAGCACCCGAAGACCGGCAAGCCTTACACGGAAATGACCTACCTGCCGATGCGGGAACTTCTCGACTTTTTGCGCTCGAACGGTTTCACCACCTACATCGTCTCCGGCGGCGGCGTTGAATTCATGCGTCCTGTCACCGGAGAGCTTTACGGCATACCTCCGCAACAGGTGATCGGTAGCACCATAACAACGCAATACGCGATCGTAGGCGATGTTCCGGTATTGAAGCGGCTACCCAAAATCGACTTCATCGATGACGGTCCGGGCAAGCCGGCAGGAATAAACAAGTTTATCGGCAAGAAACCGATCTTTGTCGCGGGAAATTCCGACGGCGACTACGAAATGATGCGCTGGGTGACCGCAGCAAAAGGACCCGGCTTTGCCATGCTCGTACATCACACCGATGCCGACAGGGAATACGCCTATGATCGGCAATCAGCCTTCGGAAAGCTCGACAGGGCGCTGAACGAAGCCGAGCGCCGCAACTGGCTCGTGGTGGATATGAAGAATGACTGGAAGAAGGTGTTTTCGTTCGAGAACTAGCCGGTCAGTTCCACGAGGCTGCTTGCGCTCAACCGAGCATCGGCCTCATGAAGCTGCGCTCGAAGCTGATGATGCTGCGGTTGCGCTTGTCCAGCTCATAGGCGGCGATGCATTCCGGATCGACGGCCATTCGTGCGCGATAATCTTCGTAGGCAGCAAGGCTCGGGAAGCTGAAAAGCGCGAGCGCAATATTGTTGGCACCTTCGCTTGGCAGAAAATATCCGTGGTGCGTGCCGCCCATGCGATTGACGATGGGAATCCAGAGCCTGGCGTAATCTTCGAACTCGGCCAGCTTGTGCGGATTGACCTTGCCCCGTTGAAATAATCCATTTTGAAGTAAGGTCTGGCCCAATGAGAGGACCAGGGAATGAAGCGCAATCGTTTTACAGAAGAACAGATCATCGGCATTCTGAAGGAGCACGAGGTTGGCACGCCGGTCTCGGAGCTTTGCCGCAAGCACAGCGTCAGCGATGCCAGCATCTATAAGTGGAAAGCCAAGTTCGGCGGCATGGACGTATCCGAAGCCAAGCGCTTGAAGACGCTGGAAGACGAGAACACGAAGCTGAAACGGCTCCTGGCAGATGCGATGCTGGACAATGCGGCTTTGAAAGACCTTTTGGGAAAGAAGTGGTGACGCCCGCAGCAAGGCGAAAAGCTGTCGCTCATCTGATGGATCACCACCAGATGAGCGAACGGCGGGCGTGTAAAGCCATCGGCTTTTGCCGGATGACGATCCGTTACGAAACCAGGCGCAGCGATGACTATGACCTTCGTGAGCGGATGAAGGCGCTGGCGCATGAACGTCGCCGCTTTGGATATCGACGCCTTCACGTGCTGCTCAGGCGTGAGGGTCACCTTGTGAACCACAAGCGGCTCTTCCGGCTCTATCGGGAAGAGAAACTGACGGTGCGCAAGCGCGGCGGTCGGAAACGAGCGATAGGCACACGAGCACCGATGCTGATCCCGCTTGCCGCCAATGATCGCTGGTCACTGGACTTCGTGTCGGATCAGCTCACCGATGGTCGCAGGTTCCGGGTGCTTACGGTGGTCGACGATTGCACCAGGGAGTGCTTGGCTCTCGTCGCCGATACGTCGCTTTCCGGTCTGCGGGTTGCCCGTGAGCTGGACCGGATCATCGAGGGACGAGGCAAGCCGAAGATGATCGTCAGCGACAATGGTAGCGAGTTCACCAGCAACGCGATCTTGCAATGGACGGATCGGACCAAGGTGGAATGGCACTATATCGCACCGGGCAAGCCGATCCAGAACGCCTTCATCGAAAGCTTCAATGGGCGGTTGCGAGACGAGTTCCTGAATGAGACTCTCTTCTCGTCGCTAGCTCATGCTCGATCAGCGCTTTCAAACTGGCGCTACGATTACAACGATCACCGCCCACACTCTGGCCTCGGCTGGCTGACACCCGCCGAGTTCGCTCAGATAATCAACCCGCGACGTGATGCGGTGCTGCGCAGCCGAAATGGCTCCGCACCACACCCCGCCGCTACCGCCCCGAATACAGCAACCCAAAACCGCTGGAGCGAACTCAAAACTGGATAAAACTTGGGGGCAAGGTCAACGGCGCTTCCGAGTACTCGTGAAAAGAGCAGGTTGGCGGCCGCCGAGAAATAACGCGCTGAAACCGCTTAGCGAAAATCTGTCTGCGTATAGAAAACCGGCAATATGGGTATCATTCCCAACTCTTCGCCGGCAATGCTGTCGCTAATTCGTACTGAAGCAACCGCGGCGAAAGGCGGATGTAATCCCGAGGTGTTTTCGGATTGCGCGGCTCTTCACGTTTTGAAATGAGCAGTCACCGAAAATGAGTTCCCATCGGCGAACTATGCGGTCATGTCTTGCTCAGATCGTATGGGCACCTGCTCGACGAAACGCGAAGCAAAGAGTTGACAATATGGAAAATCCGGTTGCGTTGAATCGTCTTTCCGAAAACACGATCTTCCGTAAGGGCGATGTTTTCGTACTCTTCGGCGAATTGTTCGGTCGCGGGTATGCCACCGGCCTGCTAGACGAAGCCAGACGGGCTGAAATGGAGATTGTGGGGATCACCGTCGGACGGCGGGACGAGAATAACGCCCTGCGGCCGCTCGACGCCGAGGAACTGTCTTCTGCGGAGGCCCAGTTGGGCGGTAGGATCATCAACATACCGCTTATGGCGGGTTTCGAACTCGATGCGCCAGCAGGTGGCCCGACTCCAACCGACCTTCTGGCAAAGATGACGCTTGAGAGCTGGGAACACGACAGGCTCGACTGGGACTATCTGGAGCACTGCCGTGACATTGCCACTGCGCGTTTCAAGGCATCGCTGTCAAAGGTCATGACCGCTCTGGACGGAATGATCGCTAATGGCCGCAATGTTTTCTTCGCCCACACAATGGCCGGCGGCATTCCGAAGGCGAAGACATTCCTGGTCGTCGCCAATCGAATCTACAAGGGAACCGGCCCCCGCCACATGTCTTCTCAGACGCTGCTCGACAGCGATATGGGAAAGCTCATTCTGCAGAATTTTGACGATGTTTCTGCGAACACCTTTCGCCATCTCATCGACTTCAGCACAGCGATCCGCGAGCGCATCGAAGCCTCGGGCGGACAAGTGCGATATACGGCCTATGGCTATCACGGATCGGCGGTCCTGATCGATGGGAGCTATCGTTGGCAAACCTATACCAACTACACCCAGGGATATGCGAAGATGCGTCTCGAAGGCATCGCCGAGGATGCCTGGGCGAAAGGCATTAAGGCAACCGTCTACAACTGCCCTGAAATCCGGACCAATTCGTCCGACGTGTTCACCGGTATCGAGCTGCCCCTGATACCGCTGCTGCTTGCGTTGAAGAAGGAAAACGGGAGCGAATGGGCCGACGAACAATGGCAGGCCTGCGAGCAGCTACTCATGGACGGCTTAACCATGAACGATGTTTTCCGGAAGATCACCGACATGCAGGCCAGCGATGTCATGCGTCCATTCTATGATTTTTCGGCATGGCCAATGGCAAACAGCCAGGCACAGGCCGATTTGACCATCGGCACGTCAAACGAGATCACCCGGATGCATCGGGATGGCAAGACGATGATTAGTGATCTCCTGAGCAGTCTCGTTGTGACTGCAACAGGGCAACTGATCTTTAGCGAATCGTCTGAACCCGCGGGTCCCGTCCTCTGGCTCAATCACGATATTGTTGCCCGGCGACTTAACGCTTCCCACCTGCATTCTGAGTCTTCTGCGCCGCTCGTCGCTCAGGGGACGGCATCCCCGCATCCTGAGATGGCGTGACGGCCTCCCTAACCTGGCTTGGAAACCAGGCGTCTTGGCCTGGAGCGACAAATCCCGCCAGGGGAACGCCCCTCCAATTGGTCCCGTGTACTGGCAGCTTGTCGCAGGCGTCATAAGAAGCGAGTCCGTTGGAGCATCCAAGAAGGGCCGAAGCTCTTTTTTCCGCGACATTGGAACAAAATCGGAAGTGGCCCATTTCATCGGCGTACAATTCTCAGGGCGCTGAATGATCGACAACCAGAACTCCCGGCAGGACGCCAAAGACGCCGGTGAGCGTCTTGTGTCAGCCCATGCATCAGAAGATCCGTTTGCGGCCGCATTCAAGGCCACCCGCATGCCGATGCTGATTACGGACCCACGGCAGCCAGACAATCCCATCATTTTCTGCAACAAAGCGTTCTGCACCCTCACCGGCTACGAGGTTGGCGAGCTAATTGGACGCAACTGCCGACTCCTGCAGGGACCACAGACCGATCCGGACGCAGTCACCAAACTTCGTGACGCCGTTGCATCGCAAAAAGACATTGCCGTCGATATCCTCAACTACAGGAAAGATGGATCCAAATTTTGGAATGCACTTTTCGTAAGCCCGGTGCGCGACGTGTCCGGAGCCGTGATCTACTTTTTCGCCTCGCAGCTCGACTTCACCAATATCAAGAGTAAGGAAGCCGAACTCGCCCGCGCCCGGCACATTGCCGAGGAAGAAGTAGCGCTTAGAACGGCCGATCTGACCGAGGCCTTGCGCGCAAAAACGGCGCTCGTCCATGAGGTCGACCACCGCGTGAAAAACAATCTTCTGACGATCGCTTCCATCGTCAAGCTCCAGGCACGAATGACAGATAACGAGGTCGTCGAGCGGACACTGATGTCCGTGCTGAACCGCGTCGAAGCACTGAGCACCGTTCAACGCAAACTTCTGAACGATGAGGATGTTGGCCATTTCGACGTGGCGGATTTCGCCAACACCCTGATGCTGGACAAAATCGGTGCCTTGAAACGGACCGATATCAGTCTCACGACAGACCTTCACGAGGTCGTGGTTCCAGCAACCAAGGCATCTCCTCTGGCCTTGATCATCAACGAACTCATTGGAGACGCGATTGGCCGGGGACTGAAAGAAGGCGGTGGTGAACTGCATCTGGAAGTGAAGCGACTCAACGGTCACTTCCTCATTCGGGTCGTTGACACCGTTGTCCCGGTGGAAGTGGATAGCGAACAAGCCGCCTTCAGCAAGAAGATGCTGGAAGCGTCACTAAAGCAGTTGCGTGCAACGATCGTAAGGACCGTCGATGGTCGCCGTACTGACGTGCGGGTCACGCTCTCTGTAAAAGACTGAAAGGATATCGCGTGAAAATCTTGATTGTTGAAGACGAGGCTTTGCTGGCTATGGAGCTTGAGAGCGAGGTCGAAGAGGCCGGGCACGAGATCGTCGGCGTCGCCGCCGAAAGCAAGCAGGCTCTATCCTTGATCGAAAAGTCCTCGCCACAGTTCGCCTTTGTGGATATTCAGTTGCTGGACGGTCCCACGGGTATCGACGTCGGCCGTCATCTTGCGTCCCGTTCGATTCCCTATGTCTTCGTTTCCGGAAATCTGAAGCGGATTCCTGAGGATTTTGCGGGCGCCCTTGGTGCGATCGAAAAACCTTACACCATGAACGGACTGCAAAATGCGCTGGAATTCATCGACACCATTGTGAACGGTGAGCACCAGTCCGTCACCGCGCCTCCTAGCCTCGTTTTGTCACCCCGTTTGCTCGCCGCTCTGTCGGCGTGAAACGCACCCGTGATTAGGGATTGACCTTGAACTCACCATCTGAACGCATTGAAGCCGTTCGCAATTCTGGTTTGCTTGATGTTCAGGGCCAATCCGAATTCCAGGATATTATCGAGGTTGTCAAAGCCGGGCTGAAATCTCCGGTGGCACTGATTTCCATTCTTGATGAGCACCGGCAGGTCTTCATCGCCCATCTCGGCCTTCCGGAAAAATGGGCCGAGGCGGCAGAAACGCCGCTGACGCATTCCTTCTGCCAGCACGTGGTTCGCGACAAGATACCCCTCATTATCGGGGATGCTACGCTCCACGACCTCGTCAGGGACAATCTGGCCATCGCCGATCTCGGCGTGATTTCATACATGGGTGTTCCGGTCACCATGCCGGATGGCCTGGTAATCGGTGCGCTCGCGGCAATCGACGGAGAGCCGCGAAACTGGACCGAAAGCGAGCTGGAGTTGCTGAGCCGGATCGGGCGCGTCGTCTCCAATCAGATTGCGACCTTCCTCTCCGAGCGTCGATGGGGAACACTCTTTCAACAGCTGGAAGAAGGCATCGTCGTCGGCTCCGTGATCCGCGATCTTGAAGGATCGATCATCGACTGGCGGTTTGATACAATCAACCCGGCCTGGAGTGTTCTCCTTGGCTTGCCCGGAGATGGTGTCCCGGGCCGAACAATGCGGGATGTCTTCCCCGACTTCGAGGAAGAATGGATTTCCGATGTCGCCGAAGCGATGGAGACCAGGCAAAGCAAGCGTTTCACTCGCAAGATTCGCTCCCTGGATCGCTGGTTCGACGGCTATGTCCAGGCGACTGGCAACGATAAATTCGTCATCATCTTCGTTGACGTCACCGATCGGATGCGGGCGGTGGAGGCGCTACGCAACAGCGAGACGAAGCTGCGACTGATCGTCGAAGGCGCCAAGGATTACATCATCCTGACGCTTGATGAAAACCAACGCATCACCAGCTGGTTCGGCGGCGCGGAGGAGACTTTCGGCTGGTCGGAAGCGCAGATGCTCGGCAGACCGTTCGAAGAAATTTTTACACAGGAAGATCGGGCGGCGAATATTCCGCAGTTTGAGATCGAAACGGCGGGCCGCGACGGTGTTGCACTTGATCGCCGATGGCATCTTGCCGCCGATGGTACGCGGGTTTTTCTTGACGGCACCATACGCCCGATGCCCAATCACTCCTCATCCCATCTTTCCGGCTTCATCAAGGTTGCGAGAAACGCGACAGCCCAAAAGCTGTCGGAAGACCGGCAGCTCGCTTTTCTGGAGCTGGGCGAAAAGATCCGCGAACTCGACTCGGTCGCCGAGGTCGCTTTCGCAGCAGCGGAAATCATGGCTCGAAACCTGCAAGGGGCAACGCGAGCCGGTTATGGCATCGTCGATCCGATCGCCGAGACCGTGGAGATGCTGCCTGACTGGCGCGCGCCCGGGATGTTCACCGTTGCCGGCCAGCATCAATTTCGCGATTACGGTTCCTATATTGAAGACCTGAAGCGTGGCGAACTGGTCATCATAGCTGACGTTGCGGCCGATCCAAGAACCTCGGCGTCAGCGGAGCTTTTGAACTCGCTGGGCATCTCCGTCCTCGTCAACGTCCCTATTCTTGAGCGGGGCGCTTTCGTCGGCGTCATGTTTGTGCATTACGAAAAGCCGCACGAATTTTCTTCAGAAGAACGGGATTTCGTGCGGACGATTGCCGATCGCACCCGCGAAGCAATATCGCGGATACGTGCGGAACAGGAACAGCAGGTTCTCAACCATGAGATAAGCCATCGGCTAAAGAACACGATGGCGATGGTTCAGGCAATTGCGACCCAGACCCTTCGGCCCGTCACCGACAGAGCGCCCGTCGAAGCGTTTGTCAGCAGACTGCACGCACTTTCAAAAGCGCATGAAGTACTGCTCACTCACGACTGGTCATCGGCGCGTATGATGACCGTGATCGATACCTCACTTCGACAACTCTCTCTTCCGGATCGTTACCGTCTGTCAGGTTCCGACCTTGAAATCGGGCCGCGGACTGCGCTCAGCCTTGGCCTTCTCATGCACGAACTCGGCACCAACGCCCTGAAATATGGCGCCTGGTCGAGCGACAGTGGAAAGGTCATCGTGACCTGGAGGGTTGAGCCCGTCGGTGGCGATGGCATGGTTGTTGTGGAGTGGAACGAACAGGACGGCCCGCCGGTGGAACTGCCGTCGGCAAAAGGGTTTGGATCGAAGCTGATCCGCATGGGCCTTCTGGGAACCGGGGGCGTCGAGATCAATTACGATCCTGACGGACTGCGCGTGACCATGCAGGCGCTGGTTTCACAGCTTGAGCAGTGACATCGAGCCGAAGCCATAATGAGGGGCAACCATGATCGGCAAACCAGTTTTCGACCGACCGTCCATGGCTGCCGACTGCAACTGTCAGCACCAGGGCTCACCGGTGAAATACCTGCTAGTTTAGCGCTGAACCTGCAGTTAAGGATGTAGCCGAACAGCTCCAATATGGCTCAGCAAGCACTTTGAACGTGGCCTTCGCCCGGCGCATCGGCATTCCCTCTTCCTCTATGCGCCCTCATGACAGCGCGCAACGGCGAGGGGAAGGAGACAACCAATGGAATTCAGACAATGATGTTGGAGTATCGGCAATTTCTTGGCTGGCTGGCCTACTGAAAGAGCCGCCATCGAGGACGGCAGAGGTCGTCTGTCTAATTGGGAACCTGTTGGGCGAGTAGAGTTGTCCGGTAGCGCTGATCTGGCGTTTCTAGACCAGATTGGCACTTTCTCCTTGGACCTGAAAACGGCTGATAAGAATTGTCCTCAGGCTGGTAAGACCGATACCGGCTCATACACCAGGCAACATGGTCGTCGTTCAGCGAGGCGATTTGCGGTCGCTTCTCCGTCTCGACCAGATCTATCGGTGGGACGCAGCGCCTGCGCGGCCCGCCACTGAAGGGTTGGTAACTTTTATCGGCCTTCACATACGACCGGTATTTGCGGGAGCACCATTCATCTGATTTGTGCTCCGCGACATCAATCTCAGTCGCTTTTCCAAGCGGTAGACCGCTATCTTCTATGGATGGCTTCCTTCGCGGGACATCATTGGAAGCGAGGAGCGCGTCATCAACGTCAGCCGGTAAACGCTCATAGGCTTGCTCATTTGGATCAACACGCTTGACCTGCGTGGTCCACAACGGCTCCTCATTTACATCAAGAATGACAGGTGGCTGGGACTGTGACCTGAGATCGGATGCAATCCTCATTCCACCGCCAACAACGGGTAATGAGCAGAGAAACAGTAGGGAGCCGACGATAACGTTTTGCATGGCGCATCACTAAAAAGCATCGAAATATCGCCAGAGCAGCAGGACGGAAAATTTCGTGCCGCTCGGCACACGGGTAGCCGATCAAATTGTTGGTCGCGCCACCGCGACCAACGCTGAGTGGCCGGGAAAGCTGTCAGATCGAAAGAACGTCGATGATCTTACAGCCTGCAGGA
The DNA here is from genome assembly GCF_055382365.1 of Agrobacterium sp. 5Ca39. Classification (NCBI taxonomy): domain Bacteria; kingdom Pseudomonadati; phylum Pseudomonadota; class Alphaproteobacteria; order Hyphomicrobiales; family Rhizobiaceae; genus Agrobacterium; species Agrobacterium sp. 5Ca39. Next base: position 2,160,738 of record NZ_AP026437.1, read on the forward strand.
TCGATGAACGACGACGTGACATCTCGCCTCCATCGATCGCCCGGGTTACCGGCTTAGTTCATGATCCTGATGACCTTGCGGGTGCCGGGATCGACGATCGCGGTCTTTCCGTTAACGACGACGTAGCTGTAGGTCACATCCGGTGCATCAATCCTGTGCAGCTCCACCGTTTCCGGAAGGGCAGTGCCAACCACGACATCGACATTTGGCACATCCACTGAGGTGACCGTGTGCGCAGTCACGTATTTCTGGATCACAACTTCCTGTTCCGGGCTGATCACGACGGTCTGCGCGTGCAGAACGCTCGACGTGCCCATAACGATCATTGCAGCCGTCATTGCGAGGACTCGGGTTTTCATATCATTCCACCTTGGCAAGTGTTGCTTTTTGCCTGCGGTTGCAGGTGGGATTTCAAGCAAATTGCGCGGAAAGTGTTCCAGACAGGGCACAAAGTCCTATGCCCGGAACTGATGCAGATCGAAAAATATTGTTTGGCTGTAGAAATTCTGCCTGAAGGAGGAACACCCATGCAGATGAAACAGCTTTCTTTCCTGACGTTCGCAATACTGGTCGCCGGCGGAGCTCAGGCTCAGGAATCGACTGTAACCGGCGCCGCTGGCGGCGCGATTACCGGGGCAATCGTAGGCGGCCCGGTCGGCGCAGCCGTTGGTGGCGTCGTGGGCGCCGTCGCAGGCACAGCTATCGATCCGCCGCCCCCGCGCGTCGTTACCTATGTTCGGGAGGCTCCGATGCCGGCCGAGACAGTTGTCGTGAAGGAAAAGGTCGTTGTGGGCGAGCCGCTTCCTTCGACTGTGGTCATTCATCAGGTTCCGGACGAACCGAAATATTCTTATGCCATCGTCAACAAGCAGCGAGTAATCGTTGAACCGACCACGCGCAAAGTCGTGCAGGTTATCAACTGATGGCATTGCCTGCCGGGTTTTCTTCCCGGCAGGCCTTTTCCTGGGGGAATAAATTAGTATTTTCAGAAATAAAAAATCTTAATGCCTTCAGGCTTCGCTTTCCGTCCTCGAGATCATAATTTACTGTTGTCTGAAGTTCGCTGGGCTGACCCTCGGCGGCAAAGTCACAGGCACGCGTGTCACTATGTCAGGTCGCACAATCACTCGTCTTTCATCGAAGACCTTGGGCTCATTGTCACTCGCCCAACAGTTTTTCCTCGCCGGCGGTCTTGTTACGTTGGGTGCGACGGTTTTGATTGGATTGCTGGTGACAGATCAGATTGTTGAGACTGTAACAAGGAATGCAGGCTCGACAACCGCGCTTTATGTCGACAGCATCATTGCGCCTATCCTGCCGGATCTTACCCGCGCGGCAAAACTCGACGATTCCATCGAACGAACGCTGGATGAAACTCTGGGACAGGGTGCACTGGGCAGACGACTGGTTTCCTTCCGGCTGTGGACGAAAGACGGAACCATTATCTACTCGAACGACAAGCGGCTGATGAACATGGTCGTGCCACCTGGCGAAAACAGGACAAAAGCGTTTGCCGGCGAGCTCGTCGCAAATTTCGAAGAGGCAGGAGACCCAGAGAGCGACGCGGAGCGAGCGCTCGGGGAACCCCTCCTGGAGATATATAATCCCGTCTTGCAGCCATGGTCGGGAGAGGTGGTTGCCGTCGCAGAGTTTTATGAGCGGGCAACGGATCTTGAGAAAAGCCTGGCGCGAGCGCGCTGGAAGAGCTGGATCGTCGTCATCGCGGTTGCCTCTGCATTTTTCGCCGTTCTTTCCACAATTGTGCTCAAGGGCAGCAGGATGATCCGGCATCAACTGCGTGAGATCGAGGACCTGGCGCGTCGCGTGCAGAAAGGATCGCAGCGCACGGTGGCCTTGAACGAGCGGCTGTTGCGCAAGATCGGTGCCGATCTGCACGATGGGCCTGCACAGCTCATCGCCTACGCAGCACTTCGGGTGGACAGCGAGAAGCTCGTCAGTGACCAGACAAGTCGGAATGAACGAGAATCCGAGACGACATCGATCAAGGCCAGTCTGGATGAAGCTATCCGGGATATCCGCAACATCTGCCGCGGCCTTGTTTTGCCGGATATAGAAAATCTGCCCATCGAAGACGTTGTTGGTCGGGCAGTTGAACATCATCAGTCCCGTGCTGGTACGCGAATAACGACCTCAATTGAGGATGTGAACGCGCAAGTCGGAGTTCCCGTTAAAATCTGCGCTTATCGGTTCGTCCAGGAGGGTCTGAACAACGGTTGGCGCCACGCAGCATCAACAAATCAATGCGTGTCACTCCGACAGGAAGGCACAGAGATCGTCGCTACTGTTTCAGACGGCGGCAGTGGTTTTTCGTTCGACGAGATTGGACCCGATTGCATCGGGTTGTCAGGCCTTAAAGAACGAATTGAAAGTCTGGGAGGCCGTTTCGAAGTGCAGACATCGGCACGCGGAACGCACCTCACCATGAGACTGAACACCGTCGATGTGAGCGATCCATGACAGAAAATATAAAGGTCGTCATCGTTGATGATCACCCGATGTTTCGCTCGGGTGTATCGCAGAGCCTGAAAGAGTGTGGTTTCGACGTCCTGGGCGAAGGAGAAAACGCCGACGACGCACTAGCCCTTGCGACCAGATTAGCGCCGGACATCATCCTTCTGGATATCTCGATGCCCGGCAACGGCCTAGCGGCGATCAAATCCATATTGAGCCTGTCTCCGTCCATTCGAATTCTCATTCTCACAGCATCTGAGAGCGTGGATGATCTTCAGACAGCAATCCAGTCGGGCGCGGCGGGATACGCCTTGAAAGGCGTCGGCTCTCGTGAGCTGGTACAGATGCTGCGGACCATCGCAGACGGCGGGCGTTACATTCCACCCGAACTGGGCGCCAAGTTGCTGGCTGAAAGAAAGGCCGCATCGGAACTGATCGAGCAGCGTCAGGATCTGAGCAGAAGAGAGCGGCAAGTCATGGACCTCATCGCCATCGGAATGAGCAACAAGCTTGTCGCCCGCAAACTGGATCTCCACGAGAAAACGGTGAAGCATCACGTGACAAGGATTTTTGCCAAGTTAAAGGTCAGCAATCGCACGGAGGCGGCACTTCTTTGGAGAGATCGTATCTCTGCTCAGCGTGAGCCCTGAAACCTTGAACGATCCTTGACCGTCGCAAGCCGATCAACGATGACACGGCCCTTATTGTCGCGCATCGAATACCGGCCTTTTCGTAAAGTCTCGGTGATGCCATTGGCGTGGCGCACTTCGAGAGCCTGGCCAGACTGCTGAACGCCAGCCCGGTTCTGACCGGAATTTCCGGCTGCTCCAGGATCTGGTGCTTTCCCGCTTCCGCTTCCGCTCTCGTTTCCGTTCCCTTTGCCACCTCCATTTCCATGTCCGCCATCATTGCTGCCGCCGTTGCCGTTGCCGCCACCGTTCGCGCTTCCGTTTCCGCCGCTGTTACCGCCATTTCCGTTTCCATTGCCGCCGCCGTTGTTTCCTCCGCCATTACCGCCGTTATTCCCGTTACCGTTGCCGCCGCCGTTGTTCCCTCCGCCATTACCGCCGTCATTCCCGTTACCGTTGCCGCCGCCATTGCCTTGAGCGACAGCAACCCGAACACCAGCGGCCTGCAAGAATTGGACAGCGATCAACGCAACCACGGGCCGTCCGACCATGGGAAAGGTGAAGAGGTACTTAAGCATGTTTCTTCTTGTACGCACTCCGTTCTCCATATCTGCCGTCCTGCCGGAATGGACGCGAACCAATTATCTCTGCGCAGGCTGCCAGAGTTTGGCTCGGTTGAGAACTGACCTGGGGTAGTCTTGAACCCGCTTGTTCTGAAATAATCGCCGTCTGAAAGCGACTGACGTGATGGTTGCACAAGAGCCGCGCGTAAAACAAAGTGAAGAAACCCTGCACTTTCCCGCTGGCTCAGCGCGACCAAAAAAGCAACGTCGTCTCAAAAGTAAGCGTCAGCAGCTCCCGTCCGTATCGCTTTTCGGATGAGCATCGAGCTGCTTCTGGTGGCATCTCTTCAACATTTTGTCGATCAGGGCCCTGTCTCCGTTACAGTGATCCAGAATGTCGACTGCCTTCGAAATGCTCAGAGAGTATTTTTGTTGAAGTTGCTCAACGGTGTAAGGCTCGGGTCGTAAGCTCTGGTCCATCTTATCCTCTTTACGTTCTGCAATCAGATGCTGTGCGATCGATTGCGTATCCGAGACGCCGGGCGCGAAATGCGCCCATGATTGGCTTGTGTCGAGTTCTCCGGATCGTTTCCGGCTGGAGTTCCTCGAGCGACAACTTCCAAACAATCAACACTCATTATGCGGAGGGGTTCATCGATTGGGACTTAGTGCCCAAATTTGGGTGGGACTTATTCGACCGGAACGGAAGGAGGCCTTTTTCCTCAAAGCCGATCCTCGCACGGTGCGGGTGACATTCGCACCACCCCCAAACCCAAAGCTTCCAGATCGGCAGGAAGCCCGCGCGGCGGAGATATCGCTCCGCGGTAAGCGAGCCTCGCGCCAGTGAGGTCTCGACCCATTCCGCTGGCTGAATGCCAAGCTCCGTCGCTTTCCAGGCGCGCAAGCCAGCGCAACTAGCAAACGGGGGATACGAAGTATTTGTACAGCTGGTAATTGCGGCGATCGCAACTGCGCCATGATTCGGGCTACTCTCGACAAAAATGGCCAGCACTTCTCGCATGTTGAGGATTGCATCGCGAGTGCCGCAGACCTGGATCTTGTCCTGAGGTCGGCAAAAACCTGCAAGGCTCGGCTCGACCGTTGACAGGTCGAGCTCGCAAGGACAATTGAGGCCTGATTACTTGAAGAGTAAATCGGACGGAGGCAGATTGCCGGTCATCAGCCTCCGCCCGTCTTCCTGTGTCACATTTCGGGAAGAACAGCGATGTCGCGGACTTCGTTGTCCGTGCCGGTGATAGCGCCTACTTCGGTAGCGTTGCCGGTATCGAGATTAACGGTGTAAAGCATTTTGTTTGCAGCGAGATAGGCAGTGTTCTTTCCGGCTTCCGTGCCCTGAATGTCAAAAGCATAGGTGGCTGGCTTGTCTTTGAAACCCAGCTTGCCAATTGCTTTCAAAGTGCCGTCATTCGGCTTGGTCTGCTGGATCAAGGCGCCAATCGTCGCATCGATATTGTACATTGCGGTCTTTTCAGGCTTGCCGATGGAGTTGGTATAGGCGGCTGCGACAATGTTCGGCGTCTCGCCCTTGTGCATGTCACCATCTTCGAAGGCCAGGACACCGTCGACCGTCACTGCACCGGTGTCAGGATGGACACGGTGGTTGGTGGTGCCAGTCATGAAACGAAGACGATCAGCCACCGGATTGAAATCGACGACGATCGGAGCCTGTGTCACCGTCAGCGTCTTGTCCATTTTTGCGAGATCAGTGGCAGCACCGCTTTCAAGGTTGATGGTAACGATACGATGGTCCGCAGTAACACCGATCACTGTCTTGTTGGCGGGGCGGTAATCAATGCCGACGAGCTTATCGACGCCGGTTACTTCCATGGTCTTTGTAACGGCGGGCTTCGCGGTATCGAACATGACAAGTGTTTTGTCACTCGTCAGCCCGAGAACGGGTGCCGAAAAGGCTGTCGATGCCATGGCAGCAAAGGCGGCGGAGGCGGTCAGTGCGAAAAGGATGGTCTTCATGTCTTTCTCCCGTGCGTTTAACATTCGAGAAGGCGTCAGGCACTCGGCGCTTGACCCTTCATCATTGAAGACACCGCAAGGGAGGCGAATGGATGCAGGTCGTAAAAATAATTCTCAGGATGCATCCATTTGATCGCCGGATGGGTATAGTTCGTGAAAGCTGACGATTTTCACCGCTGGATCATGGAAGGATATTAATGGGTTCCGGGCCGGACGATCTGGATAAGGCGCTTGCTGCCTGCGCTAAGGGTGACCGTTCGGCATTACGCCGAATTTTCGATCAGGAGGCCGGGCGGTTGGTCGCCGTGGCGCAACGCATCGTTGGACGTCGCGAACTTGCCGAAGAGGTCGTGCAGGAAGCCTTTATCCGAATATGGACCCACGCTTATCAATACAGTGCGGACCGTGGCTCCGCGCGCGGATGGATTTATGCCATTGTTCGAAACAGAGCGCTCAATCTCCTGCGGGATGGCAAACTTGAACATTCGGTCGAAGAGGTAGAAGCGCTTCAGGAAGCCGAACAGGCAGACGCGATCATGGGTGCGTGGCACCGTCTGGACACACAATCGCGCCTGCGCGAATGCCTGGGATCGCTCGATGAGACAAAGCGGCACGGTATTCTGATGGCCTATGTTGGAGGCTATTCTCACGGCGAGATCGCCGGAAGGCTGCGCGTTCCACTTGGCACAGCGAAATCCTGGATCAGGCGCGGGCTTCTGACGCTTCGGGAGTGCATGGGATGATCTACGACCGCAAGGATATACCGAACCTCGCTGACGAGTATGTGTTGGGCTTGACCGAAAGCACCGCCGCCGCGGAAATCGAGGACGCCATGGAACGAGATTCCGAACTCAAGGCCGCGATTGCTGCAAGCCGTGAGCGTTTCCTGCCGCTCGACACCGCTATCACACCGGCAACCGTCAACGAGAGCCTGTGGCATCGCATTGAATCTGGGCTGACTTCGCAGCCTGTGACCCGCTACATGTCTGTTTCCACGCTCGCGAATGACAATAACAGCAAAGGCTGGAAGATCGCTGCGCTTTCGTCAATTGCCGCCGCATTGTTGCTTGCCATCGGTCTTGGATACAGCCTCATTCACAAGGCGGAGCCGCTTGTCGTCGCCGTTTTGATCAATGAGGCTGGAGATATTCAGGCGGTTGTCGAGGACTTTGGCGATGAACGGGCGATGATCCGTATACTGGCCGACTTTGCGGTGCCGAACGATAAGACGATAGAGGTATGGACGCTTCCGTCTCGAGAAATTGGGCCTGTTTCGCTCGGATTGCTGAAAGGCGTTCGCTCGGCTCGCCTTGATGGACCCGCATTGCCCACCCCGCGTGACAACCAGCTATACGAGATCACGCTCGAACAAGCGGGAGGATCGCCGACAGGCAGACCGACCGGACCGATCTTGGCCAAAGGGCTGGCGAAATTTCCGCGATGAAATCCACCGTCTGAGCGTTGCTTCAGCGCCTCATCCGACAGGCGATTTTTGTCCCATCTGCTTGCTTTCCAAATTTCCAGGAACATTGGCCCTCGTCTGTGGTTCGTCGTGGCACCAACCTCTTGAACTGACAGGACGGATTATGGCGGATGTATTTTGGCTGGTTGTTGTCGCTGGAGGCCCATTGCTGCTGGGTGCCGTGGTCGTTTATGTCCTGCTGCGTCAGCGCAGGTTATCCGCCAAGGAGCAACAAGAACAAGCTCGCAAGGTTCATAAGCTTTACGACGGAAAGTAACCGGAAGCGGAGACTGATATGAACTATAGAACCATATGGCCCTTGGTAGGGGCTGCGGCTGTGGCTCTCGCGATGATCGTGGCCGTCTACTTCGTCAGGACGACTCCGGATACAGCACCGTCAAATTCACCAGACAGGGGGCAGACGGAAGACCAAGCACCTGCGGGGCCTGCTGACAGGAATGCGCTGCCGGGCAGCCAGAACACGACGCCCTGACCACAATAGTCATTGAGGGAGAGTTTAACATGAAGCCATTCCGTGCCTGCTGCGCCGCTCTGTGTCTTTCGATGTTAATGCCCGCTTTCTCGAACGCGCAATCACCCGCGGACTTCACTGCCGAGGCGGCTTCCTTCAATCAGTTTGAGGTGGAGGCGAGCAGGCTGGCGCTTAAAAGCGCGCAGGATGACGCGACGAAAATGTTCGCTAATGACATCATGCGCGACCATGAGAAAGCGCTCGTCGATCTCGCCGATGCTGCTAAAAAGGACGGTACCTCGGTCCCGACGGACCTGAGCGCCGAATATGCCGAGAAGATGAGAGCTTTAGAAACCGCTTCACAAAGTGAGTTCGACCAGGCTTACCTCTCGACGCAGGTTTCGGTCCTTGAAGATGCGAAGACGATGTTCGAAGCCTTCATCAAAACCGGAATTGCAGGCTCGCTACGTGCATACGCTGAAAATCAGCGTGGCACCGTACGAATCTATAATGTGCGTGTTCAGGGCCTGACAAATCCGTGAAAGCGACCAGATCCACTCCAGCTCAACATTCGGAATTTGGATCACCATCGACAATTCAGCGGCGAGCTATGTTGACCCAGCTTGTCTGCGCCCGGCCGGCAACCGTACTTACGTTACACCGGCCGATCGATGAAGATATTTGATCTAATCCACCCTATGCCACCGCGACGATCAATACGTAACTTTTCATCGGGTTAGTATATATAACTCTCTGACGAGGCGCAGGCGCGCGGGGCCGTTATGATGCGTCCCTTAACCCACGCCATCCTCCCAATAGGGCGGGTCCCCGAACGACGCTTTCAAGTGAGCCGCCAGTGCGCGCAGTTTTGCCGAAGGACGGCGACCCTCGGGGTGCGCAAGAAAGACGAATTCCGCATCCGGCCGAACGCCGACATCGACGATCTTGAGCTTCCCATCGCGAATGTCCGGTCCTGCGATGAAGAGCGGAAGGAGTGCAATACCGAGACCGGCGATTGCCGCATCTCGCAGCATGTCGCCGTTGTTCACTCTGAATCCAATGCGTGCACGAACGATTTCAATGCCTCCAGGCGTAAGGAAACGCCAATCCGCAACACCCCGGTTCGTGTAGAACAAACCCTTATGGGCAGCGAGTTCGGTAGTTGTTGCAGGCATCCCGTTGACCGACAGATAGGCCTCGGAGGCCACCAGGACACGGCGGCTTGGCGCCAAACGCCAGACCATCAGTCTCGAATCGTCAATCGCCCCATGGCGCACAACGCCATCGTAAACGTCTGATGCAATATCGACTCGCCGATCGTCGAGTTCGAGCGACATCTCAATTTCGGGATTGGCAGCCAGAAACGGATACAGAGCCGGTCCCAGGTGCATCCGCCCGAAGGTAACAGGCGCAGCAATGCGGATTGGACCGCCCAGCGTTCCACGCCGCTCGGACAAATCCGCCGCTGCCTCAGAGACCTCTCGCAGGATGCGCTTGGCGCGTTCGAGAAAGGCAGCGCCATCTTCCGTCACCGAAACGCGACGTGTCGTACGGTGGAGTAAAGTAGCGCCGAGGCTGCGTTCCAATTCCGCCAGACGTTCGCTCACGACCGATTTTGACAGCCTGAGCGTGCGTGCCGCCCCGCTGATCGAGCCCTCTTCGGCGACAGCCACGAAACTCGAAATGCCATCCAGCTTCATTGTTCGGCCTTTCCGAAAGGTACGTCCGCCATTGGCACAGTAGTACGAACAGCATGCTTGCGCCACATTCGCACTTACGAAAACCCACACAACGAGAAGGAATTCGGATTATGGGTAGGCTCAAAAGCAAGCGGGCGCTCATCACCGGTGGCACCAGCGGCATCGGACTTGAGACAGCACGTCAATTCATCAGTGAGGCTGCGCGGGTAGCAGTCACGGGAACCAATCCCGAGACGCTGGAAGCTGCACGGCGGGAGCTTGGTTCCAGTGTACTGGTCATCAAGGCAGACGCTGCCGACGTGAAGGGCCAGAAGGTCGTCGCTGAAACGATCAGGGAGGCATTCGGGAGCCTGGACATCGTCTTCATCAATGCAGGCGTCGCCCTTCTCAAGCCTTTGGAAGCATGGGACGAAGAAGGTTTTGACAGGGTCTTCGACATCAATGTGAAAGGCCCGTATTTTTTGCTGCAGGCACTACTGCCGATACTGGCCAATCCGGCTTCGATCGTACTGAACACCTCGGTCAATGCCCACATCGGCATGCCTAACTCGAGTGTCTACGCCGCCTCGAAAGCGGCACTACAGTCATTCATCCGCACGTTATCCGGCGAACTGATCACACGCGGTATCCGGCTGAATGCGGTGAGCCCAGGTCCCATTTCTACACCGCTCTATGGCAAGCTGGGTTTCACCGAGACTGACCTGAAGAATGTCGCTGAGAGCATACAAAATCTGGTCCCGGCCGGCCGCTTTGGCGAACCGTCCGAGATTGCAAAGGCGGTAGTGTTCCTGGCATCGGACGAAGCCGCCTACACGGTCGGCAGCGAGATCATGATCGACGGTGGCATGGGCACATTGTGACACTCCCCAAGCAACGGAATCCGGTGACAGCAGCGCGCCGGGCTCCGACGGTTGTCGGATGTCAAGGCGCGCATCGCTGGTGACGTCTGCTTTCGGTCAGCGGCCAAGCTGGTTTCTTTGGCCGGCATGAAGGCGCAAAACGGTCGCAACTGGCGGTCGGCATACCGCGCAAGAAAATGCCGTTTCGGCGTCCTCGATCTTGAAGAGATGATCCGGTGACGTGCCAAATTGCACTTCGTGGATACAGGTCCCTTCGGCTCGAAAAGCGAAGTCCTGTCTCCTCGGCTTTTGTTATGAGCGCCGCCGTTTCTTTAATTACATTTAAACGATAACTAATTTACCATAACAGCAGACAGAGCAAAATCAGGTTGCCATGACGGCATGCACCTTCTGTAATTCTTCATATCCATGCCGAATCCCCTGCAGCAGAGTTCTTTTTTCATTCGACCAGTTCCCGGTCGCAATGCTCCCTGCTTCGTGTTCGCGATTTCAAAACAGAACCGCGAGGAAATATGTCGTTTCTTAAAAATGCGAGCATTCGCACGAAAATTCTATCCCTGATCATCCCTCTGTGCGTGGTGGGCCTGTGTGCCACGGCGTTTATCGCAACCCGATACAAAGCAGCAGATACGAGCTACTCCGATTTCATTTCCAATGATGCTGGCGCCAGTGTCGAGATGTCGCGCGTAAACCGAAATGTCGTCGCAACTGCTTACGCCGCCTATCAAATCCTGACCTACCGCCAAGACGATCCGGCCATGAAAACAGCTATCGACTTTTACAGCGATAGCAAAGGCAAGCTTCTTGAGCGTCTCCAGCACACGAAAGAACTTCTCCCACGTGAGAGCGCTGCGATAGACAAAATCATTGAGAGAACGAAAGAAGTCATCGTCTTGACTGACCAGGCCGTTCAACTGGGTAAAGCTGATCAGGACGAACCGGCAAGGGCGACCCTGGCAAAAGCGGACTCTTTGATTCTTCCCCTGACGACCGACAACGCAGCGTTTCTGGACCAGGTCTTGAAATCCGTGGCTGCGAGAAGTGACGAACTGACCGACCAAACAAACTCCACCATCTTTACCTCGCTGATGGTTGTCGGCATCACATTCACACTCGGCATCATCGCGTCACTCGTTGTTGCCGCCAAGGGGATCACGACGCCTATCGCCTCTTTGCGCGAGCGCATGATCACTCTGGCGCAGGGGGAGACCACTGCACTCGTCGATGGTCAGGATCGCAAGGACGAAGTAGGTCAGATGGCAAAGGCGGTCTCCATTTTTCGCGACAATGCTCTTGAGAAAATCCGTCTGGAAAAAGAAGCTGATGCCAATCGCAGCCTTTCCGAACAGGAACGATTGGAACGCGAGGCCCAAAAGGCGAAGGACGCTGCCGACACCCAATTTGCCGTTGACCAACTGGCCAAGGGGCTCGACCGTCTCGCCGATGGTGATATCGCGTATCGCATCGAGACACCGTTTGTTGCCCATCTCGATACTCTGCGGAACAACTTCAATGGCTCGGTCGCGAATCTGAATGACGCGTTGCGCGCCGTCGGCGAGAACGCTCGCGGCATCGATGCCGGTGCCAACGAAATTCGCTCTGCCGCCGACGACCTGTCCAAGCGCACTGAGCAGCAGGCTGCCTCAGTCGAAGAAACAGCCGCCGCTCTGGAGGAAATCACCACGACCGTGAAGGACAGCAGCAACCGTGCCGAAGAAGTCGGCCATCTGGTCGCGAGGGCCCGTGAGGGTGCGGAAAAGTCCGGAGCAGTCGTACGTCAGGCCGTTACCGCCATGAACGAAATCGAACGTTCATCCGGTGAAATTACCAACATCATCAGCGTTATTGATGAAATTGCCTTCCAGACCAATCTTCTGGCTTTGAATGCAGGCGTTGAGGCCGCCCGCGCCGGCGAGGCCGGCAAGGGCTTTGCGGTCGTCGCACAGGAAGTCCGCGAACTTGCCCAGCGGTCTGCAAAGGCTGCGAAAGAGATCAAGGCATTGATCACGACATCCGGTGAACACGTTCGCTCCGGCGTGACACTGGTGGGTGAAACCGGCAGGGCACTCGAAGTGATCGTCACGGAAGTGCAAGAGATTAACCGTCATATCGCCGCGATTGTCGAATCCTCGCGCGAACAGTCGGTTGGCCTTCAGGAAATCAACACGGCCGTCAACACCATGGACCAGGGCACACAGCAGAATGCCGCCATGGTCGAACAGTCGACAGCCGCAAGCCACAGCCTCGCCAAGGAGGCGGCATCCCTCAACCAGCTGCTATCGCGTTTCAATCTAGCCGATGGCGCAAGCACAAGTCGTTCGTCTGTAGCCCCTGCGGCCGTTCGCTCGGCATCGCCAGCTTCACGACCTGCAGCATCACCGGCTAGAGCCCTTGGCCGCAAGATTGCGAACGCGTTCGGGGGTGGTTCGGCTGCCGCGGTTGCGCAAGACAGCTGGGAGGAGTTCTAAAAATCTACGGCCGCGGCGCGACAGACCAACCGCCCGGCCGTTGATCATCATCACGAGTGCCTTGGATCGGAAACTTCGCTTGCAGATTAAAAGCGGGTTTTCGGTCGAGGGAGCGACGCAAGTCGTGGGAGTTCCCTCGGCTTCCACTTTCAAGACTTGGATTTTGCCTCTGCTGCGACGAAATCATTAAGCTGTATCACGTTACCGCTGATCGCAGCGCCAGACGAACCTCTATAGACAGAGTATCCGTTTCGACTACGTTTTTTGGTCTCGTATAATGCACGGTCCGCCTGGTCGAGAAGTTCCTCGGGATCGATTTTATCCAGGGTCGTGCAGCAGGCAATGCCAATGCTTGTCTTTATCACCAAGGGACAGTCATTCCATATCATCGGTGTTGCCGTGAGCGCCTTGATCATCGTCCTCGCCCTGGCGGCGGCATCGACGGGTGACACGCCGGGTAGAAGCAGACAAAACTCGTCCCCGCCAAGCCGAGCAAAAACATCGTTGGCAGATAATTTCTCGGAAACAACGGCAGCGGCATGCCGGAGCGCAGCATCCCCGGCAGCATGCCCATACTTGTCATTGATCGCCTTAAAGCGGTCGAGATCGAAAAGCATGACGCTAAAAACACGTTTGGTATGGGACGGACCACACATATCTGCAAGCTTGTTCATCAGCATTCGACGATTGGCGAGACCCGTCAGTTCGTCTTCATTGGCGAGGCGTTCGACTTCACCTCGAAGCCGATCGACAGCCGACAACAGGAACCCGAAATTCCAGACCACTGCGGCAAAAAGGAATGCCAAGAGATCAACAGCGGCTGCCGCTTTGAGGTCCAGTTCTGGCGTTAGGCGGGTGACGATCAAGATGTTGCCGCAAGCAATTATCGCATGCGAGGAAACGGCCACGATCATTGCACCGCTGCTGACAATTGCGCCGAGTTCGCCGCCATGGTGTCGCAAGAGAAAGACTGCGGTGATTGCTAGCGGCAACAACTGCGCCACCGTGTAAACAGGATTGCGCGCGTACCAGGGACAAAAAGTTGCCAGCATCAGCACTACGCTGATCACGAAAAGACAAGCGACAGAAAGCAACTTTAATCGAGCGCCGTGGAAACAGCGGGCGCCCACGCAGTTCAGATAAAATCCCAGAACTATGAAACTGTTACCGAGTACAGTCTGGATGAGCAGACCATCATTTCCCTGGAGGGCCAGAATAGCTCCTCCGAGCACACTGGCAACGCTGCCTGAGAACCAATAACGTGCCGCCTTCAGTTCGCCGTAGCGATAGACCACCAGACCCCAAATAAGGCATTGAGAAAGACCGAGCAGCAAGACAACGAGAAAGAGCGTATAAAAGTCGGGCATTTGATGTCCCATTCTCAGAAGTCGTGACCAGTACGGCGAAACCCGTGAACGGCGGGTAAAAAACTTGTCGAGCCTTTAATCCATCGCCAAAATCATCTGTTTCGACCACAGCACCTAGATGAAAACTGGTGCACGCAGAGGCCGGTTTAACTTGACTGGCAGCATTGAGCAAAATCGAACCGGTCTTCTAAAAACCAACCCCATCACCGCGCTTGAAGTTGCCCCGAACTTTCAGTTACTGCAGTTAGACCATGTTCGTTACATTGGCCGTTAAGGAGATACAGAGGACCTGATAGAGGCGTCTTGCCTCTAGGCCGCCCGTCGCGGCCTGCGCTGCCTGCGCCCTCTATCCCTTCCGGCAGCGAAACATCATGATACAGTGCGCCTCCGACGCTCCCGTGGAGGCGCATTGAAAATCGGCTTGCGGCAGGATTGAAGGTGCAGATTTATGACTACGATCGTCGTTTCTTATTTTGATGGCGCTGAAGTTGAACTGGACGAAGAGCCTGATCCTGACGCTCCTGAGTCCGCTGCTGCTCTGGCCTCGTTTCTTGCGCTGACGGAGGCGGACAGGCTCTTGGACACGCGGCACGTTTTTGCCTTCTACAAGGACTATTACGAAGAGGCCGGGAAACCAGAATGGCTGGACGCGGAAATGGGCGTTCCACAATCACCCGCCGATATATGGGATCATGTCACTCCCGGACCTGTTACCGTCAAGAAAGGGCGAAAGGAGGATGAAAACTGGTACGTCGTGATGCAGGCTGAGTGCGGCTGGGATGTCGAACGTGGCCTCATGATGGTTTGGCGAAACGGTGCGACGCTTACGAAAGTCGGCGGATATAATGGTCACCTGACCAATGTGAATGCCTACGCAGATCCCGCTTTGGAGGCTGTCGTCTACAAGGCGCGAAACCCGGAATACACAACTAGGATTGCCGAGTGAGTATCCGAGACTTGCTTACGGGCGTGTGAACCTACCAGGAAAAACGCTCACCACACGTTGTTTGAGAAAGCCATGAAAGGCGAGACGACCTGGGCTATACATCGGAAGTCCCCACCTCCTCGCCGCCATGGCGCACACTCGCAGCAGAAACAAGATGCTAAACGACGTGTCGAAACCGTGCAGAACAATCGGTCGCACAATGCCGCCCCTCTCCAGTCGTTGTGATCTCGTCCGTAATCACATCAGCATTCCGAAGGTTTTGCTCTTCGAGCTCGGTGAGGATGCAAAATACTCTGTGCAATCTGGAAGGAGACGAACTGTTCGGCGTCCGAGATTCTAGCCAGACCCACTTCAACGCCGACACATGAAGACCTGAGATGCCCGCATGACGGAGGCGTCCGCAATACGGAGGCCGCCGATCCCGTAGACTTTCAGCTTGTTATCGACAACAGACATGCTGTCACGACCCATCTTTGCAGTACAGGACTGATGCCAGTAGGTGACGGCAGAGCGCTGAATAAAATTGATCATGCCCGATCGGTCGCGCGCGCCCGGAGCAGTTTCGCCTTTCACCGGAGGTGCGAAACTGTCACTATTCCCGAGCATGCGGCACAATTCCCCGGCGGCCAAGGCGGCAGCCATGTCTTCCGGCTCACTGAGTGAATTCGATTCGATCAGGATCGGATCAGTTGCGTCGGAGCCGGAGAGTAGCAACCGGCCCCGACTCTTCGGATGGGCAAGTCCGTTGAACATCGTCCAGCCATATTCCGGTGTTTCCAGACCTGTTTCGACCAGGGAATTTGGCTGTTGCGATGACGCCGTGCCTGGCATTACTTCTTCGCGGAGACGGCCTTGGCGGCCTGATCAATGGTATCGGCCACGACCTCCGGCTGGGTCATGAACAGTGCGTGACTTGCTGAGACCTTTGTGATTTTTGCCTTGATGCGCTCGGCCATATGGATCAGCATTGCCTGATCGAACGCCTTGTCTTCGGTTGCGATAACAGCCCAGCTGGGCTTCATGTGCCAGGCAGCATGTTCAAGCTTCGTGCTGAACGCCGACATATTGATCGGGACCTGGGCATCTTTCATGAACGCAACATCGGCGTCACTGACGTCATGGGCAAACCCAGCCTTGAACTTGTCCGGGCTGACATAGCCAAATCCATCCTTCGTGGTTTCGATGACGAACTCCGATGCAGGAGCAAAACCGTCGTATTGCTGAGCCGTCGTTTCGCCGACATCCGGAGAAAGTGCGGAGACGTAGACGAGGCCGGCAACCTTTTGATCGATACCGGCTTCCGTGATGACAGTGCCGCCCCAGGAATGTCCGACAAGAATGACCGGACCATCCTGGCGCTCAAGCGCGCGGGCAGTCGCGGCAACGTCATCAGCGAGAGACGTCAGTGGATTCTGGACGATGGTCACGCGGTAACCACGCTTGGTCAGATTATCGTAAACCCCTTTCCAGCCGGAGCCGTCCGCGAAGGCTCCATGAACGAGGACAACGTTTCTGACGGACTGCTCCCTGGGGATGGTATCGGCTGCGTTTGCCGGCAATGCGGCAGTTAATGTGGCTACGGCTGCAATTGCTGCGACGGTGGGCGGGATCTTGCGCGTCATGACTTTTTCCTCTTTTTACTCGCGATAACATTTATCGCGATATATTCAGGCTGTCAGATTTGGAGTTGCGCGTCAACATAATTATTATCGCGATATTGTTTTTCGTACTTTCGTTCGTTACATTTGACGCAACAGGAGTTCACAGTGACAAAACGCCATAACGATCCACCGCCTCTGCACGACCAGCTATGCTATGCGATCTACACCGCCGGCATTGCGATCCAGCGTGCATACAAGCCTCTTCTCGATGAACTGGGCCTGACCTATCCGCAATATCTCGTACTCAACGTGTTATGGAGCCAGGACGGACAGACGGTTGGCGCCATCGCCCAGACCCTTGCTCTGGAATCAAGCACGCTGACACCGCTGCTGAAGCGACTCGAGACTGCCGGCTTGCTGCGCAGGACGCGCAACCTTAGCAACGAGCGGCAGGTTGTCATCGCCTTGACCGACGACGGCCGTGCCTTGCAGCACAAGGCCGGCTGCCTCAGCGACACTTTGCTCGCGGCCTCTACACAGACGCCAAAGGAACTCGCTGCTCTTAACCGCGATGTCCGGTATCTCCGTAACGCGATCTATTCCCAGGTCGGCGGATGGGACGCACCCGCCTGACCTTCGATAGTGGTAAATCGCCTCACCGCTCAGGCGGTCGGTACGGTCCCACCGTCGATCACATGCTCTGTACCCGTAATTGACGACGCTCGATCCGACGCAAGGAACGCGATCAGGTCGGCGACTTCTCCAGGCCTGGCCGGCCGGCCAAGCGGTATACCACCAAGCGAGTCCATGATCGTCTGCACAGCTTCGTCGTAGCTGATGCCGGCTTCCTCCGCGATACGAAGCGCAAGACCGCTGGAGCCCGGATCTGCAATCCAGCCGGGAGAAACCCGAACCACCCGTACACCTTTGGGAGAAACCTCCTTGGAGATGCTCTTGCTGTAGGTGTTGAGCGCGCCCTTTGCGGAGGCGTATCCGGTCGTCGCCTGGTGCAGCGGAAGGACGCGCTGGATCGACGTCACGTGAATGACGACGCCGCTTCCTTGCGCGATCATTCCGGGGATAAGGGCGCGGTCCAGCCTCACCGCAGGGAAGAAATTAAGGTTGAATTCCTTTTCCCATTCCTCTTCGGTCAACGCCGCAAAGCCGCCAGAAGGTGCTGAGGATCCGCCCAACACGTTGACGAGGATATCGAGTCCGCCGAGCTCCCGGTGGACTGCGTCAACAACTGTCTGAACGCCATCCATCGTGGTCAGGTCGGCCTCGACGAAGGCCGCGCCGGAAAAGTCCTCCGGCTTTCTGCGTGCGGTTGTCAGCACGCGGGCGCCGAGCTCCTTGAACTGAGCCACAGTCGCAGCGCCAGCGCCCGACGTCCCGCCGGTGATGAGAGTTCGACGGCCCTCCAGTGTCAGAAACGGCGTCATAGGGTGATCTCCAGCTCAGCAATCCTGTCGCCCGAAAGGACGAAGATAAAGCGAAGGTCGATCGGACTTCCGGGGAAGGTGCCGGCTGCGTGGGCCATCACCTGGGTCTTTCCATTCTCGACGGCGATCAGGAAAGGCCTGACCGTGTAGCTGTACTGCTGGGCCTCATCGGTCATCCACGCCCGAATGGCCTTCTGCCCGATGTGAATCTTCCCCTTGTCCTTGACGACCCCGTTTTCGGTGAAGGTGGCAGCGATGGCGTCCGGACAGCCTGACCTGTCGGCTTCGAAATAGGCTTCGATAGCGCTGGGTAGTTCGATCATCGTAGTATCTCCCGTCGTTTTGGTATCTTGGGCTGTGGCTCCGCCTTCGCGATATCCACTGGCTGGAAGATAGATGAAGCTTATTGACGGGATAAGCAGG
This sequence comes from Agrobacterium sp. 5Ca39, assembly GCF_055382365.1. Taxonomy (NCBI): domain Bacteria; kingdom Pseudomonadati; phylum Pseudomonadota; class Alphaproteobacteria; order Hyphomicrobiales; family Rhizobiaceae; genus Agrobacterium; species Agrobacterium sp. 5Ca39. Next base: position 2,179,135 of record NZ_AP026437.1, read on the forward strand.
ATAAACAAGGATGAGGTATTGCGAAAAGAGGGATAAATGACCCGTTCCGTCCTTGCTGACCTTGATGCCGTCCTCAGCATCGCCCGCCTTGGAACCTTCCGCGCAGCGGCTCTCGACCTTGGAATGTCAACAACGGCCTTGAGCAACTCCATCGCGAAGCTGGAGCAGCGCCTCGGTATCCGGCTGTTCAACAGGACGACGCGAAGCGTGTCCCTGACCGATGCGGGGAAGACGTTTGTAGAACGGGTCGGACCAGCGGTGACCGACATCCGCGACGCAATGCTCGCGGCCCAGTCGCTTCAGGAGACCCCGAGCGGAACATTGCGCATCAACGCCTTCGCCACGGCAGCACGAGAAGTAATGGCGCCGCTCGTCCTGTCATTTCTGGAGAAGTATCCGCAAGTGCATATCGACCTTGTCACGGAGGGACGGATTGTCGATATTGTCGCGGCGGGTTTTGATCTGGGTCTGAGACCGGCCGATCTCGTTCCTGCCGACATGATCGCCGTGCCTTTGGGCTTGAAGCGCAGCAATGCGGTCGTCGCATCACCGGAATTCCTGCGCAGACATGGCAAGCCAATTGTACCAACTGACCTCTACAGGTTTCGCTGCATTCGCGCGCGCCTTCCGAACAATGCGCTTTTCCGGTGGAAATTCGAGAAAGACGGAAATGCACTCCAGATCGACGTGCAAGGCGCGATCACTCTGGACGAGCCAAGCCTCGTTACGATAGCAGCCCAAAATGGGGTTGGGCTTGGTTATCTCATGGAAGCGGATGTTCGAGAGGATATTGAGGCTGGGCGACTGGTGCGCGTTCTTGAGGACTGGACGCCCTCGTTGGCCCCGCTGGCGTTGTATTACCCTGGTAGGAAGACCCCCCCTGCAGCGTTCACCGCATTTATTCAGGCTGCTCGCGAATTTGCAAGAGAATGACCGGCATGCAGATGTTCGATGCCAGTGAACGCTGGGCGTTCTTAAACTCTTGAAGCTATTTGAACCGGTTGACTGCTGGGACACAGCTAAAGTTCAAAAGTCCCTTGTCGAGAGGTTTACTTCGCCTCAATAAAATGGGCGGATACCTTCCGCGAAATCATCGAGGCAGAGATATTCCCGAAGGCTGCGCGCGTTTGTCCGCGACTGCCGCCATGATCAAGCGGCCACGGTGTTCGTGGGGGCGCCGCGCTCGAACGCCTCGACATTATCAATCAGTTGGTCGACCAGCGACTGCACAGCCTCTCGGCTCGCCCACGCCACATGCGGCGTCAGGATGAAGTTCGGCAGATCGAGCAGCCGCATCAGCGGATGATCGTGTGCAGGCGGCTCGGTGGTGACGACGTCGAAGCCGGCGCCGCTGATCTGGCCGCTTCTCAAGGCGTGTTCCAGCGCGGCCTCATCGACGAGTCCGCCGCGTGCGGTGTTGATCAAAAGAGGCCGCCTAGCCATCCGTGCGAACTCCGCGGTCGAGATCATGTTGCGGGTCGAAGGCATCAAGGGAGAGTGCAAGGTGATGATGTCGCTGAGCGCGAGGACCTTCTCGAACGGCGTATAGAGCGGCCCCATTCCGCTGGTGCCCTTGTAGTCCGAAAAAAGAACCTTCATCCCGAAAGCACGACCAAGATCGGCCACCGAGCGCCCGAGGGCACCGTCACCGATGATGCCGAGCGTCGAACCGGCGAGATCGTTAATCGGGAAGTCGAAATAGCAGAACTGGTTTGCTTCCTGCCAGCGTCCGGCCTGCACCGAATTGCGATAGGCGAGCAGGCTGCGGCGAAGCGCAAGGATCAGAGCGAAAGTGTGCTCGGGTACGGTGTTGACGGCGTAGTTGCGGATGTTTGAGACGATGACTCCATGCTGCGCGCATGCTGCGACGTCTACGACGTCGGTGCCCGTCGCCGCTACGGCGACCAGTTTAAGTCTGGGAGCGGACGCGACCGCTGAGCCGCGCACAGGGGCCTTGTTGGTAATGACGATGTCGGCATCCTTGATGCGCTCCGGCACCTCGTCGGGAGCCGTCTGGTCAAACTGAACGAGCTCGTGAGCGAAGGAGAACGCACGAAAGTAAATATCGTCGGGTAAGGTCTTCCGATCGAGAAGGACGATCCGAAGAGGCTTGCTGGAAGCATGAGGCATTGGGGGACACCAGGTTCAGAGGGAGAACAGCGGCCGCTTTCAAGCGGCCGCTCAATTTAAGATCAGCCTCAGGCTTCTTCTTCCTGAAACGCTTCTTCGCGTGTTTTGCGGAATGACGGCAGGATCATCAGCAGAAGCACGCCGGCTGTCGCGATCAGCAGGACCAGACTGATCGGCCGCTCCACGAAGACACTGGGGTTTCCGTGCGAAATTGTCAGGGCGCGACGGATGTTGGTTTCCAACAACGGTCCCAGGACGAACCCCAGAAGTAGCGGACCCGGCTCGCACTTGGCCTTGCGGAAGGCATACCCCAGCAGGCCGAACCCGGCAGCCAGTACCACGTCGAATATGCGGTTGTTGATGCTGTAGACACCGACGCAGCAAAAGAGAAGGATTGCCGGATACAGCAGACGATACGGGACCGTCAGGAGCTTCACCCACACGCCGATCAGTGGCAGGTTGATCACGACGAGCATCAGGTTGCCGATCCACATGCTGGCAACGAGTCCCCAGAAGATTTCCGGCTGGGTTGCCAGTACCGTCGGTCCCGGGGTGATGCCGTGTATGATGAACGCACTCAGCATCATCGCCATCATGTTGTTCGATGGGATGCCCAGGGTGAGAAGCGGGATAAACGAGGACTGTGCGCCGGCATTGTTGGCAGCCTCCGGTCCGGCGACACCCTCAACGGCACCCTCGCCGAACTCCTGGGGACGCTTGGATACTTTTTTCTCTACCGAATAGGCGCAGAATGAGGCTAGAGTGGCTCCGCCGCCCGGAAGTACGCCGAGAAACGTCCCGACACCCGTGCCGCGAAGGACAGCCGGCCAGGCCCGTTTGAAGTCCTCTTTGGTCGGCCACAGGCGGCTGAGCTTGCTGACAAGCACACCACGAGCTTCGACGTTCTCAAGATTTTCGATGATCTCCGCGAAACCGAACAGACCTATGGCGATGACCACGAAGTCGATGCCGTCGAAGAGTTCGACTGCAGTGAATGTAAGGCGTTCCTCCCCGGAACTGGCGTCGATCCCGACCATACCGAGCAGCAGACCGAGAAGGATCATGCCGATCGCCTTCAGGACTGGTCCGCGGGCGAGGATAGTGGCCGCCAGAAGGCCGAACAGCATCAGCGACACGTATTCTGCCGGGCCAAAGGAAAGGGCGAAAGACGATAGCGTCGGACCAGCGATAGCAATACCGAACGTCGCGACCGTTCCGGCGAAGAAGGAACCGAGCGCCGCGACGGCAAGCGCCGACCCGGCCCTTCCCTTCTGAGCCATCTTGTAACCGTCGACAGCGGTCACGACCGACGACGCCTCTCCGGGAAGATTGACGAGGATAGCCGTCGTCGATCCACCGTACTGCGCGCCGTAATAGATGCCGGCGAGCATGATGAGGCCCGCCAGAGGCGGAAGGTAGAACGTAATCGGCAGCAAAACCGCGATCGTCGCCGTCGGCCCGATACCTGGTAACACCCCGATCAGCGTGCCAAGCAGAGCGCCAAGCAGACAGAAGCCCAGGTTCGTCGGCGTCAGGGCCTCGCTGAAGCCCAGCATGAGAAGGTCAACGAAATTCAATTATACCTCCCTCAGAACGGCCAGATAGGCATTTGCACGCCAAGGCCGACAATGAAGACCAAAACGCCAAACGCTGTCAGCCCAGCGGTCAGCAGGATGACCTCGCGAAGCCGTGAATCGCGGTCAGCGATGCTGCCGACCAGAAGCAACCATACGGACGCCGCAACGAAACCAAAGAACTCCGCGATGAAGGCGAAGCCAACAACTGCTGCAAGGATGACCATAAGCGGCCAGATCTTCGGTTTGTCGATGTCGACCCGTGCCCGGACCGCGCCCAACCCGCCGATCGTGGCGCCAATGATGATAAGAAGCCAGCACACTATTCGAGGCAGGTAACCTGGGCCCATGGCGGATGCCGTGCCCATGGTCAGGTCGCGCCCGGCCCATAGGCCAAGCGCGCCGAATCCCATGAATAACGCTGCGGTGAAGAGGTCAGGCCGGTCACCGGTGCCTCCAGCCTTGCGGGGAGCGGCCATTACTTCTGTTCCTTGGCCAGTTTCCAGATCGCGCCCAGGCGCTCAGCGCGCACGGGAAGCTCCTTGTCCCAATCTTGGGACGAGCGATAGGAAATGGCCAGCGACATCTGCTTCGCCTTTGCCTTGAACTCTGGATCGTCGAGAGCTTTCTTCACCGCGGCGGAGAACTTCGTCCGAATTTCCTCCGGCACGTCACAGCTCATTGCGATTCCGCGCTCAGAACTCATCAGGACTTCAAAACCCTGTTCTTTTGCGGTTGGGAGATCGGGAGCGATGGAGGCGCGCTCTTCGGCAAACTGGCCGAGATTCTTGAACGCGGAGTGATCGCTGCCCACGAACTCCCCGACGTTGATGCCGATCGTGTCCACGTGCCCGCCGAGAAGCGCGGTGCGAGCCTCGTTCGCCCCATTGAAGGTGACCGCAGTCAGATCGATACCTGCAGACTTCTCCAACTGAAGCATGGCAAGATGCTCGTCGGTTCCGAGGCCAGTTGTGCCGACGGTAACAGCCCCGGGGTTCTCCTTCGCATAGGCGACGAGGTCTTTGAGCGTATTGAACTTGGAATTGGTTTGGACAATGAACGAACCGGGATCTTCGACAATGCGCGCGACGAGGCAGAGCTTTTTCGGGTCGAACCGCACCTTGCGATCCATTTGCATCGTCAGATAGCCAGGCGTGTTTAGCGAGGAAACGGTGTAGCCATCGGGGCGAGCCTGGGTCATCGCAGTATAGGCGATTTCACCGGACGCACCTGGACGGTTTAGGACGGTTATCTTCGCGTCCAGTTCCTTTTCCACATAAGGAGCAAGCGTACGGTTCATCACATCAGTGCCGCCGCCCGGAGCAAACGCCACGATAAATTCGATCGGGCGATCCGTTGGCCAGTCAGCGTGGGCTACGCCTATGGCGAGAAGCAGCGTCGTTGCCAGTGCGGTATTTCTAATCAAATGCTTCATCTTATCCTCCCAGGATAGTTTGTATTTGGACGGTACCGTCCAAGGTCTCGGTGACCGGCCGACGTTTCCCCTCCGGAACATCGGCCAGCTTCGTTCAGTTAGTCGGCGGTAGCTCACATCCGGCCTTGACGAGGGCGTCGTTGAACCAAGTCGGCTTGTGCGTGCCAGCTTTGATATTCTCGATCTGCTTTTGCTCGGCGGCGTGCTTGGCAACCGTCCGTTCGTAAACCTCCGCCACATCGTCGATCGGAACAACGACGACCCCGTCCGCGTCGCCTACGATCAGGTCGCCCGGCATCACAACCATTCCTCCAATGGCAATGGGCGTATTGATTTCGCCTGGGCCGTTCTTGTAGGGGCCACGGTGGGTCACGCCGACCGCGTAGGAGGGGACGTTCATTTCGAGAAACGCATCCGCATCGCGGATCGCACCGTTGAGAACGAAGCCCACAACACCGCGGCGATGAGCGTAGTCGAGCATCATCTCCCCCATCAGGGCGTGGGTCACGTCGCCGCCGGCATCCATGACGATGACGTCGCCGTCCACGGCCATGTCCATCGCCTTGTGGAGCATAAGGTTGTCGCCCGGAGGCGCTTTGACGGTCAGTGCGCGGCCGACAAGTTTGCCGTGGCGGTGCATCGGGCGAAGCTGAGCGCCGCCCGCGTACATGCGGTGCATGCTATCGCTGATGTTGGCGACGGGAAGCTCCCTGAACTTGTCGATCCATTCCTGTTCGACGATCCTGTCCCTGTTGCGAACCCTAAATCCTATAGTCAACGTATTCTCCTCGATGATCTTGATTGTCTTTTTCAGGCAGGTGTCTTTGCCAGCGCGCGATGGTTCACGATCCTCTCGCGGCCAAGCTCACGACCTTCCACGATCGCAAGAATGCCCTCGACGGCATCGACGCCGACGCGAACGTTCGCCTCCTGGGTTACGCCGCCGATATGCGGCGTGACGACGATCCGCTGATTCTGCCAGAACGGGTGGTTGTCTCCAGGAGGCTCTGTCTGGAACGTGTCAAGCCCGGCCCCGGCAATCTGTCCGCTTTCGACAGCGCGAAGAAGGGCATCCTCATCGATCAGGCCGCCCCGGGCTGTATTGATAACGAACGATCCCGGCTTCATCAGGCCGAGCCGGCGGTCATCAAGCAAATTCCGCGTGTCGGGCGTCAAAGGGCAGTGCAGGCTCAAGATATCCGACGAGGAGAGGAGGCGGTCGACATCAGTCACCTGGCGGACACCTGCCTCGGCAAACGCCGCCTCATCTGTAAAGGGGTCGAAGGCTTGGACCTTCAAGCCAAAACCCTTAGCGAACAAGGCAGTTTGCCGAGCAATCGCGCCGAACCCGACAAGGCCGATAGTCATGCCAGCCAGTTCCTTGCCAGCAAAGCCCGCCTTCTCCCAGCGCCCAGCGCGCAGGCTGCTGTCGAGCGGCACAATCCGCTTTACCACGGCAAAAAGTAGTGCAATCGCATGTTCAGCGACCGAAAGCGCATTTGCGCCAGCGGCGACGACAACGGGGATTTCGCGGCGAGACGCGGCGTCCACGTCGATGTTGTCAACCCCAACCCCGTGCTTGGAAAGGACACGTAGCGAAGGCGCGGCTTCAATCGCTGCGGAGCCGAACCGCCCCATGCGCACCACCACGCCGACAGGATCAAGTTCCGTCACAATCCGGACCAGGTCGTCTTCGCTCGTGTAAGGGGGAACGTAAGACACGTGATAGCCGTTCTCGGCGATCAGCTTGACTGCTTGTTCGTTGATGGCTGGTCCAGTGACCAGGATGTTTCGGCTTCCCATGCGTACCTCGAACTGGAATGCGCGAGGACGCGAGCGCTGAGCGCGCAGCGTAGCCATCCTCCCATACGCCAAAGCTCCTCCTGGCGTCTCCTGAGCGGAAGTTAACATAAGCCTCTCTTGATTAAAGCGAATAATTCTGGCCAAGATGAACAGAGAATCTTAATTAGTCGGAGGATGGTTTGGATACGCGGCAACTGAAGACCTTCATCGCGATCGCTGAGCACGGAACTTTTGCAAAGGCTGCTGAGGCCGTCGGTTTGACCCCATCCGCAGTCAGTCAGCAAATGCAGGCACTTGAATTAGAGGTCAGCGGAGAACTCTTCGATCGCTCGAGCCGGCCGATCACGCTTAACGGCCATGGGCTGCAGATGCTCGAAGCAGCACGTACTCTGGTGCGTGATGCAGACAACATCATTGACACGATTTCCGGCAGAGCCATCAGCGGGACCTTCACAATCGGCTCCGTTCGCTCAAGTGCGCTTTCGCTCCTGCCTCTCTCAATCGTCGCCCTCAAGGCAGATTATCCTGATCTCAGGATCAAGCTACAGGTCGCCAATACAGATGAATTGATGAGCGGCGTCCTGTCCGGCCGCCTGGACTGCGCGATGGTCGCCGAGTACTCTGGAATCCCTTCAGCGCTAAGGTGGCACCCCTTTATCAACGAACCCCTGCTCGTGATCGCTCCCAAGGGCACTCCCCGAATGTCCGGCATCGACATGCTGTCGACCATGCCTTATGTCAGGTTCAACAGTCGGTTCAGATTGGCCCAGATCATCGAGACCGAGCTTGCAAAAACCGGCGTCGCCCCGAACCTGATAGCCGAGATCGACACGATCGCGTCGGTGGTCTCTTGCGTAATTCATGGTCTCGGCGTGTCCGTGGTGCCCTGGATCGCGCTTAGAGATATCGCTGTGCCGATTGTCTCGGCGCCATTTGGTGAGCCGCAGATATTTCGGCCTATCGGGCTCGTGCAAAGGCGAGCCGGGACGCGCGTCGCGATTATAGATCGGCTGCACCAGCACTTGAGCAGGCTTAGCGATCCGTACGGTATAGCCCGTTGACTGACGCTGGCATACTGATGCCCATCGGTTGACCTCAATCCTCCCCGATCGACGATCAAGCTTGTGGACGAGGGATGAACGCCTCGCCGCTGCGGCTCAGAAGATTGGCGTGGCGCTTCATGCTTTCGCGAATATTCCTCAATAGACATCCGGCGAGGAGCTCTCGAACGCCAATAGATCAACACTTGTCGAGATTCGAACCAAGCGCTCCGGCGGACTAATCCAGATCCAATTGATTTCCTGATTGGATATCCACTTTCTTGTTAAGCGTCCTTTTCCCGCAATAGGACTCGGGACTTTTGTATTTCATCAACCGGTAGAACGCCGCACGTACGATGGATGGAACGTTGATATTGCCTCTGGACGGCATCATCGCGCGCTGTGATCGCACGTCTTCAAGATGGGCCTCTGCTCCATGCTTCGAAGGAGCCAAGGTTGAGGAAGCAATGTTGGCGGAACTGATGTTGGCTGGCCCAAAATCAGCTTGTCAACGAACCTTGCTGTGGCGAATTCAGCCAGCGCCTGAATCCACGCCAGCTTCGATTGCAGCGATCAAACGTGTCGAAGCCTCCCGAACAACTGTGCCGGATATTCAAACTTTCCCGGACGCCCTGCTTTGGGATGGAATATTTCGAGCCATTCACAGGCGGACTGAAAAAGTTTTTTAATCAAGGTGTTAGCCCCTGCGGGTGAAGATGCTTTCCGTAGAAAATCCGGATGAATTGTGGGTAGGTCGACATCTCCATCCTCATCACAAGCTTGACTTTCGAAAAATCAACAGATATGTCAACTTAGATTCTGATATCTCAGTTTGGTTATTGATATGTCTAAAACCGTTGAATTCCCATCTTTGCCTCTGTCCGATCTTGTGACGCCGCAGGACTTGCCGGTTGAGGGAAACATGACCAATCGGATCCACGCGTTGCTTCGCCAATTGATTGTGGAAGTGAAGCTGCTGCCGGGTCGGGCTCTGTCCGAAAAGGAAATCGCGGCGTTGTTGCATGTGAGCAAGACGCCGGTGCGCGAGGCGATCATTCGCCTTGCAGAGGAAGGTTTCGTGACGGTTGTACCGCAGGGTGGTACCTATATCTCGCCGATCGACGTGCAGCGTTACATGGAAGCGTGTTTCATCCGCTTCAAGCTTGAAGAAGGCGCGGTGATAGAGGCTGCCAAGCGGCACTCACTTGAAGATATCGCCCGCCTGAAGACCTGTCTTTCGCAGCAGCGTACCGCCGCGGCCGATGAAGAGTTTACTGACTTTTTCCTGCTCGACGAGGAATTCCACCGCACGATTTTTGCAGCGGCTCGCCTGCCCGGCGCCTGGAGCGTCGTCAATCAGGCCAAAGGTGAAATGGACCGCATGCGCCACCTGAAAAGGGTATTTGCTGTACGTCGCACGGAAAAGGTTATCGAAGAGCACGATGCGATCGTGAATGCGATCGAGTCTGGCAACGTCGAGGCAGCGCGTGACGCCATACAGTGTCATCTGGGATCGCTGGAATCCAAAATCGCAGAGCTCTCCAAGAACCCCAAAATCTGGACCTTCATCGAACAGGTCAATACGCGCGTCACCAGGAAGCGTGTGTCAAGAGGAGCCAAGGCCCCTGCCTGACTGAACATTCAAGGCTTTTGAGGAGGGGCCTTTCATGTCCGCAGTTCAAATCAACGACGTCGTCAAGCGCTACGGTGCTCTCGAAGTCGTACATGGCATCAACCTTTCCATTCAACCGCAAGAATTCGTCGTGCTCGTCGGCCCCTCGGGCTGCGGAAAATCCACCACACTGCGCATGCTCGCAGGTCTTGAGGATATCTCCGGCGGCACCGTCGCGATTGATGGGCGGGTGGTCAACAAGATCGCCCCGAAAGATCGCGATGTCGCCATGGTGTTCCAGAACTACGCGCTTTATCCGCATCTCAACGTCGCCGAGAACATTGCTTTCGGCCTGCGCGTGCGCGGTGAAAAGCGCGATGTGGTCGACAAGGCCGTTGCCGAAGCCGCCCAAATCCTTGGTCTGACGGAATATCTGGCACGTAAGCCAGCCGACCTGTCGGGCGGGCAGCGTCAGCGTGTTGCCATGGGGCGCGCGATCGTACGTCGCCCCAAGATTTTCCTCTTCGATGAGCCACTTTCCAATCTTGATGCCAAGCTGCGCACCCATATGCGGGCTGAAATCAAGCAGCTGCACAAGCGCATGCAGGCGACGAGCGTCTATGTGACCCACGATCAGGTCGAGGCGATGACACTGGCCGACCGTATAGTCATCATGAACCGCGGCAATATCGAGCAAGTCGGCTCGCCGATGGAAGTCTTTCTTGAGCCGGCGAATGTTTTTGTCGCCAGCTTCATCGGCTCTCCGCCCATGAACCTTTTTGACGCGACAATCGACAAGCAGGGTGGCTACGCCAAAGCCGTGCTCACGGGTGATGCCGGACAAAGCCTGACGATCCCCGATGCCTTTGCCCGGAACGCGGTGCAAGGCCAGCCGGTGAAACTCGGCATCAGACCCGAAATCATGTCCGTAGAAGTGGCCGATGGACAGGACGTGCTCAATTGCAGCATCGACCTCGTTGAACCGCTTGGTGCCGAGGCACTGTTGCACGGGAAGGCCGATGGCCAGTCCTTCATCGCCAAAGCCGAAACGCTTTATGCGGATCACTCGCTAAACGGCGTTACCCGGCTCGGTATCGATACGGCGCGCATCCATGTTTTTGACGCCGCAAGCGGCAGATCTCTCAAGGCCGCCGGCAGGGCGCGGCCATGAGACAGTATCTTCAGGAGTCGCTACACGAGCTCTGGCAAGATGTGCGCCGTGACTGGCAGCTTTATTTGCTTCTTGCCCCCATGGCCATCTGGTTTGCACTCTTTCTTTACAAGCCGATGTACGGCCTGGTCATCGCTTTTCAGGATTTTTCGATTTTCCGTGGCATCGAGAAAAGTCCGTGGGTCGGCTTTGCGAATTTCATCGAGCTTTTCCAGAATGACATGTTCGTTCGTGCATTCTGGAACACCATCACCATCAGTGGCCTCGGCCTCATCTTCGCTTTTCCGGTCCCCATCATTCTGGCCTTGATGTTTAACGAGGTTCAGAGCGAAATCGGCAAGCGCTGGGCCCAGACGATCGTTTACCTGCCCCACTTCATCTCCGTGGTGATCGTTGCGGGTATCGTCATCAATTTCCTCTCCCCATCCATCGGCATCGTCAATCTTCTGCTGAAGGGCATCGGGCTTGAACCGATATATTTCCTTACGCAGCCCGAATGGTTTCGGCCTGTGTTCATCGGCTCGTCGGTCTGGAAGGAGTCGGGGTTTGAATCGATCGTCTATCTGGCAGCAATCGCCGGTGTGAGCCCAACCCTTTACGAGTCCGCGAGGGTCGATGGAGCCTCGCGCTGGCAGATGATGTGGCGGATCACGCTACCGTGCATTCTCCCCACGATTGTCATCATGCTCATTATTCGCATTGGCAATCTGGTCGAGGTCGGTTTCGAATACATCATTCTTCTCTACCGCCCTTCCACCTACGAGACTGCCGACGTCGTTTCGACCTTCATCTACCGCACCGGTCTGCAAGGTACCCAGTACGACCTGGCAACGGCCGCCGGCCTGTTCAATGCGGTTATCGCTTTCGTGCTGGTCTATTCGGCAAACCGCATCAGCCGACGAGTCTCGTCGACATCGCTTTGGTGAGGAACTGAAAATGACAAGTTTCAATCTCTATTCGCGTGGCGACAGGATTTTTGGCTGGGCTAACGCCATTCTTCTAGGGCTATTCGTTCTGTCGACGCTTTACCCGTTCATTTACGTCGCAGCAGTTTCGATATCCTCAGGGGCCGCGGTGACTGCCGGTCGCGTCACCCTTTGGCCGGTCGATGTCACGCTGGCGGCCTATGAACATGTCCTCTCGGACAGGATGTTCTGGATCGCTTACGGCAACACGTTCATCTACACGTTCGGCGGTACATTCATGAGCCTGCTGATCATGATCCCGGGCGCTTATGCATTGTCACGCAAGCGTCTGCGCGGTCGCACGTTCTTCAATATCGCGATTGCCTTCACGCTCTGGTTTCATGCCGGCATGATCCCCTTCTTCCTGAACATGCGGGATCTCGGCCTGCTCGACAGCCGCTTTGGTATCATCATCGGGTTCGCGGCCAGCGCCTTCAATGTCATCCTGTTGCGAAACTTCTTCGAAGCCGTGCCGAAATCCTTCGAGGAAGCCGCCAAGATGGACGGCGCGAGCGAGTTGCAACTGCTGTGGAAAGTATTCATTCCGCTTTCCAAACCGGCCATCGTCACGGTGGCGCTGTTCTGCATCGTCTCGCGCTGGAACGGGTATTTCTGGGCAATGGTGCTCCTGCGTGGCGAGGAGAAAATCCCGCTGCAGGTCTACCTCAAGCGCGTCATCGTCGACCTCAATTCGAACGACGAGTTCGCTTCGAGCCTGCTCACAGCCCATTATTCATTCGAGACGGTGACCTCCGCCATCATGATCGCGTCGATCATCCCCGTCCTTATCATTTACCCCTACGCCCAGAAGTATTTCACAAAGGGAATTTTGCTGGGCGGGGTCAAAGAGTAGCTGCACAAGGGAGGAGAACCTGTGAGAAAACTGCGAAAAGGCACGCCCCTTCTGGCGTTGATGACTGCAGCGACAATGGCCTTGCCGGCCTTCGCGCAAGATACGGGCAAAATATCAGAAGACCCGTTGGAGCTGACGATCCACTTCCACTTCCGCGACAAATACGTCTATTCGGAAAAGTGGCCGGTGGAGCAGAAGGCTGCGGAGATCACCAATATCCGTGTGCGCAACGTCGCATCGCTGGCAACCACCAGCAGCCGCGATGCCTTCAACCTGTTGATCGCTTCGGGTGACCTTCCCGACATCGTCGGCGGTGATGCGTCGGGCGGCCTGAAGGAAGACTTCATTCGTTACGGGCTGGAAGGTGCATTTGTTCCGCTTGATGATTTGATCGAGGAACACGCCCCCAACCTCAAGGCATTCTTTGACAGCCACAAGGATATCCGCAACGCGATTTCCGGACCGGATGGCAAGCTCTATTTCATTCCTTACGTGCCGGACGGAAAATACTCCCGTGGCTGGTTCATCCGCCAGGACTGGCTGGACAAACTGGGACTGAAACAGCCGGAAACGCCTGAAGAAGTCTATGAGGTCCTGAAAGCCTTCCGCGACAAGGACCCGAATGGCAACGGCAAGAAGGACGAAGTACCGTATTTTGCCCGTGAAGAGATCGACGCGGTTCGCCTTATCAATCTCTGGGATGCCCGGGTTTCAGGTTCTGAACGCTATGGTGACTTTGCCGTCTATGACGGCGAGTTGCGCCATCCATGGGCTGAAGAAAACTACAGGACCGGCATCTCGAACGTCGCCAAGTGGTACAAGGAAGGCCTGATCGACAAGGAAATCTTCACGCGGGGCGCCCGGTCGCGTGAATATCTTCTAGGCAACAATCTCGGCGGCATGACGCATGACTGGTTCGCCAGCACCTCGACCTATAACGACGCGCTGTCGCCAAAGATCGAAGGTTTCGCGCTGAAGCCAATGTTGCCGCCGAAGACCGTCTCCGGTCAACGTTTCGAAGATGCCCGCAGATTGCGTGTTCAGCCGGTTGGCTGGGCGATCTCGGCCGCCAATGAACATCCGGTCGAAACGATCAAGTACTTCGATTTCTGGTTCTCCCAGCAAGGCCGTGTCCTGTCGAACTTCGGTGTCGAAGGCCTGACCTATGAGATGGTCGACGGCAAACCGCAGTTCAAAAAGGAAGTTCTTGAAAACAAGGACCCGGTTAATGCCCAGCTGTGGGCTGTGGGTGCGCAGGTACCGCGCGGCTACTGGATGGACTACGAATATGAACGCCAGTGGACCAACAAAATCGCGCTTGAAGGTATCGATATGTACGACAAGTGCAATTGCCTTAAGGACGAGTTCATGGGCGTGTCGCTGAACGCCGAGGAAAAGGCAACCTTCGACCGCTATTGGCCGAGCATTCTCACATACATGACCGAGATGCAGCAAACCTGGATCCTTGGTGCGCAGGACGTCGATGCCGGTTGGGATGCCTACAAGAAAAGGCTGACGGCACTCGGTTACGATGAGGTCATCAAGATGATGCAGTCAGCCTACGACCGTCAGTACAAATCGGCCCAATAAATCAGGCTATTGTGATGGCGGCCCTGTCGCCGCCATCTCCTCTCTTTGTTCTTATAGGAGTTAGAGCGCAATGCGTCCCTCTGCCTCGGCGATTGCCAGACAAGCTCATCTCGATGAACCGCGCCCAGGTTCCCTGACCATTGGCTACATGCCGAGTGAGCAATTACCGCCTACCGAAAATCCCCCACGTTTTTCCTGGCTTCCCGATATTGATGATGGTGCGCGCTATGTGCTGCGCATCTCGACTGACCCCAATTTCCCTGACGCACAGACAACTGTGTTTGAAGATCTGGCTTGGAATTTCTTCACCCCAGACGTGGCGCTGGAGGATGGCCACTATCACTGGAGCTACGCGCTCTGGGACCAGAATGCACGGCAACCTCTTTCCAACTGGAGCAAGGCGCGGGGCTTCGAAATCACTGCCGCATTGCCAAAAACCCCGTTACCCGGCCGGGCGGCGCGACGTGCCGCCGCCCATACGAGCCATCCAAGGCTCTGGCTGAATGGCGACCAGTTGAAAGCTTTCTCGGCTGCTGTTGCTAAGGATGCCGATCATTGCGGGTGGTCTGACTTTTTCGAAAAATCTGTCCAGCCCTGGCTGGACCGGCCGATCATCCTGGAACCGAAACCCTACCCCAACAATGTCCGCGTCGCGACCTTGTGGCGGCAAATGTATATTGATTGCCAGGAAGTGATTTATGCCATTCGCCATCTGGCGATTGCGGGACGTGTTCTGGGGCGGGAAGACCTGCTCGACAGGTCGCGTGACTGGCTGCTGACCGTGGCGGGCTGGGATCCGTCTGGCCCGACCTCCCGCGCCTATAATGATGAAGCCGCCTTTCGTGTCGTTGTTGCACTGGCCTGGGGATATGACTGGCTTTACGACCATCTGAGTGCGAAAGAGCGCGAAACGGTCAAAGCCGTTCTGCTGCGCCGTACGCGTGAGGTCGCTGACCATGTGATCTCGCATGCGCGTATCCACGTCTTCCCCTATGACAGCCACGCAGTACGCTCCCTGTCTGCCGTGCTGACACCTGCCTGCATTTCATTGCTGGGTGAAAGCGACGAAGGCGGCGAATGGCTCGACTATACGGTTGAGTTCCTGTCGACACTTTATTCTCCATGGGCTGGCACCGATGGTGGTTGGGCCGAAGGTCCGCACTACTGGATGACTGGCATGGCCTATCTGATTGAAGCGGCCAACCTGATCCGGTCCTATATCGGTTACGATCTCTATCAGCGCCCCTTCTTCCAGAACACCGGCCGGTTCCCTCTCTACACCAAGGCGCCCGGAACACGTCGCGCCAATTTTGGTGACGATTCCACCATGGGCGATCTGCCCGGTCTGAAGGTTGGTTACAATGTGCGCCAGTTTGCTGGTGTGACCGGCAATGGCCATTACCAATGGTATTTCGATCGCATTAAGCAGGATGCCACCGGCACAGAAATGGCCTTCTACAATTACGGCTGGTGGGACCTGAATTTCGACGATCTCGTTTATCGTCACGATTACCAGCAGGTGGCGGCCGTTGCGCCGACCGATCTTCCAGCCCTTTCCGTGTTCAACGATATTGGCTGGGTGACAATCCAGAAACACATGGAAGATCCGGACCGGCATCTGCAATTCGTATTCAAGTCCAGTCCCTACGGTTCGCTGAGCCACAGCCACGGCGATCAGAACGCCTTTGTGCTTTACGCCTACGGCGAAGACCTCGCGATCCAATCCGGTCATTACGTTGCCTTCAATTCACAGATGCATGTGAACTGGCGCCGTCAGACCCGGTCAAAAAATGCGGTGCTGATCGGTGGCAAAGGCCAATATGCCGAAAAGGACAAGGCGCTGGCGCGGCGTGCAGCCGGGCGTATCGTCTCGGTAGACGAGCAACCTGGCCATATCAAAATCGTCGGCGATGCAACGGCGGCCTATCAGGTTGCAAACCCGTTGGTGCTCAAGGCAGAGCGAGAAATCCATTTCGTCAACGACAGCTATTTTGTGTTCGTCGATGAGGTTGAGTGCAGTGAGCCACAGGAACTGCAATGGCTTTGCCACACGATCGGTGCCCCCCAGACCGGCCGTTCCAGTTTTCGTTACACCGGCAAAAAAGCCGGCTTCTACGGCCAGTTTGTTTATTCATCCTCTGGCGCACCGCAGATTTCCGCCGTTGAAGGTTTCCAGGGTATCGACCCGAAGGAATTTGAAGGGCTCGAAATTCATCACCACGTTTGCGCGACCGTGCCGGCAGCAACGCGGCACCGTCTGGTCACTCTTCTGGTGCCTTACATCCTGAGCGAACCCAAGCGTATTTTCAATTTCATCGATGATCAGGGTTTCTCGACGGACATCTACTTCAGCGATGTCGATGACGAGCGCTTCAAACTCTCTCTTGCCAAGCAGTTCTAATCAATACGAGGTTTCCATAATGCTACGTTTCAAAAACAAAACGGTCGTCGTCGCAGGCGCAGGTCGTGATATTGGTCGCGCATGCGCTATCCGGTTTGCTCGGGAAGGCGCCAATGTTGTGCTGACCTATAACGGCGCGGCGGAAGGTGCAGTATCGGCCGTTTCCGAGATCAAGAAGCTCGGTGGCGAGGCACTGGCCATCAAGGCCGATCTCACCAAGGCGGCCGATGTAGAGGTTGCGATTTCCGGTGCGACCGACAAGTTCGGAGACATTCACGGTCTGGTGCATGTGGCAGGCGGTCTGATTGCCCGGAAATCTCTGGCCGATATGGACGAAGCTTTCTGGCATCAGGTTCTTGATGTCAATCTAACGTCGCTTTTCCTCATCGCCAAGGCAGCCGTGCCGAAGATGGCAAAAGGCGGTTCCATCGTGACCTTCTCGTCGCAAGCCGGTCGTGACGGCGGCGGTCCCGGCGCCCTGGCTTATGCGACATCCAAGGGTGCGGTAATGACCTTCACACGTGGTCTCGCCAAGGAAGTTGGTCCCAATATTCGCGTCAACGCAGTTTGCCCGGGCATGATCTCGACCACGTTCCACGACACCTTCACCAAACCCGAAGTACGTGAAAAAGTGGCCGGTGCGACTTCGTTGAAGCGCGAAGGATCGAGTGAGGACGTTGCCGGTCTGGTGGCCTTCCTTGCATCTGATGATGCCGCTTACATCACTGGTGCCTGCTACGACATCAATGGCGGCGTCCTGTTCTCCTGATATCCTGGTAAAACCATGTCCGTATCGTTACCGAGAGCGAGCCGCGTTGCCATTCTTGGCACGTCGCTCGTCCAGCAAAACCACATTGGCGATGCCAGGATGCTTGCGACATCGGCACGCGGCTGGATGAGCTGGGCCGAGGTTCTGTCTCACGGCAGGCTGCATTGCCCGGTCCATCACGATCCATCGGTGCCAGCGGGCTGGGAGCCGAGCAATCGGCCGGGCGTCAGCCGGTTTTTTGCCGGCCTCAACTTCGGTGTCTCTGGCCAGAAGGCGATCGAAATCGAACGACGACTGCCGCGATTGCTGCAATCAGATTTCGATCTGATCCTGCTGGATGCCGGCACCAACGATATGATGGTGGAAACGCGCCAGACAATTGCAGATACCAGAGCACGGATTGCGTCCACTTTACTGGCGGCTGGAAAGACGGTCGTTCTGCTGCCCATTCTGGCGCGTGGCGTGGGTAAATGGCCGGCGCATGGCTCCGAACGCGCAAAGGCACACTGGATCAATCGCCAGAGTGCTGAATTTGCCGCCAGTCACGCCAATTGCCATGTATTCGACTGGAACGCAGCATGGGTCGATCCGAACAGCGAGTTTGGAGAGCCCTATCCCGGTTACTCCGACGATGGAACGCATTTTTCGGTGCGCGGTGCCTTTGCCGTCGGCAAGCTGCTGGCAGGCTATCTCGCAAACATTGTGCCGCGTGCGGCAGACCGCGTTTTGCCAAGAGATGATCGTTTCGACGCCGTCAACAACCCGACCGGCAATCTGGCAACCGAAATGTCCGCGAAAACTCTGACAGAGAGCTTGGAGCAAAGCCACCGTCTTGGTGGGCAGATTGTGCATCCTGGAACCGGTAACTGGGTTGAGGCAATCTGCGATATCGACGTGCCAGCGCATTCAGGCATTCTCGGCGTAACACTACGTTTGAAAGATATTGCCGAGGAAGGGCAAGAGGCATGTGCGCTAAGTCCCTTTCGTGCCGAAGACGGCTCAGTATTCCCCTTCCCTGATACACATTGGAAAGGTGCTTTGCGGACGCCGCCGTTAAAACTCCGGCCGGGTGCTGCACCGCCGGAGCTATATCTTGATGTCCTGCTGCAGGCTGGTTCAAAGCCGATCAGCATCGATATTGCGCGCATTGATGTACGGCCCGTTTCAAGTCCGGTGTGTGCATGAGCAAGGGTGGTGGAAAGCCGAAGCTGCTGATCGCCATGCGCAGCGAGCTTCCGCAAGGGTTTTTCGGCGCGCGCGAATGGGCGCGACTGAATGCGGTGACCGATATCGTTGACGGATTTCCCTATACGGACTTCGACACGGAGGAAGGTCGCCGGGCTTTGGCCGAGGCCGACATTCTGCTGGCGGCCTGGGGGACACCTTCGCTGACAAAAGAACGCCTTGCCCGAGCACCTAACCTCAAGATGTTGGCCTATGCGGCATCATCCGTTCGCGTCGTCGCGCCTGCTGAATTCTGGGACAACTCCAATATTCTGGTGACAACCGCAGCGCCTGCCATGGCCGTGCCGGTGGCGGAATTTACCTATGCGGCCATCATCATGTGCAGCAAGGACGTGTTTCGCCTGCGAGATGAACACCGGGCTGAGCGCGGCACCGGTGGGTTTGGCAGCCGCCGTGGCATGAACCTGCCCTGGCTTGGAAGCTATTCCCGCAAGGTCGGCATTGTCGGTGCCTCCCGCATCGGGCGACTGGTCATCGATATGCTGACACGGGGCCGTTTCGAAATCGGCGTTTATGACCCATTCCTGTCCGCGGTTGAGGCAACGGAACTTGGCTCGACAAAAATGGAACTGCATACGCTTCTCGCATGGTCCGACATCGTCTCGCTGCATGCACCGATCCTGCCGCAAACCCGTCACATGATTGGTGCGCAAGAGCTTGCGTTGATGGCCGACCATACGGTGTTCATCAATACGGCGCGTGGCTGGCTGGTCGATCACGAAGCACTGTTATCAGAGGCGCGATCCGGTCGCCTGCGGATCCTGATCGATACGCCGGAACCCGAACCGCTACCGGTCGACAGCCCGTTTTACGACTTGCCGAATGTCGTGCTGACCCCACACATCGCCGGTGCGTTGGGCAATGAATTGCGCGCGCTTTCTGATGTCGCAATCACTGAAATCGAGCGCTTTGTTGCGGGTCTTCCACCGCTCTACCCCGTTCGCAAACATGACATGGAGCGCATGGCATGAGGGCTTTCAACTATTGTTTTTCCACGCTTGGCTGCTCTGAACTCAACCTGCATGAAACCGCTGACCTGGCGAAACGGCACGGTATTTCGTCCGTGGAATTGCGCACGCTTTGCGGTTCCGTCGACCTGATTTCGGCACTGGAGGGTGAGTTTGGCAGCCCTTCAATCTTTGCTGCGTTTCTGGCGCAACGTGACCTCAAGGTCACGGCCCTCAATACATCGATCCGGTTGTTTGATAGCGACGATATGTCTGCCGTTGAGCCCTTCATTGCGTGGGCGGAAGCGGCAGGCATTGCACATCTCAGGATATTTGACGGCGGAAATCGGTTGACGACCGGCGAGATGACACGTGCAGGTGCAGTGCTCGATCAATGGCAGGTCGACCGGCAATCACGGGGGCTGAATGTCGATCTGATGATCGAAACCCATGATGCTCTAGCGGATGCAACGCAACTCTCTACCTTCATCAGGCTTGTGCCAAATGCCCTGATATTATGGGACACCCATCACACCTGGGCCAAGGGTTCCGATATCAAGCGCCTTTGGCCTGATATTGTCGACAATGTCGTTCATTTACATGTCAAGGACAGCAAGATGGGAGACGACGGCCGACGCCATTACGTGCTTCCAGGCCAGGGTAACTTCCCCATGGCGGATCTTCTGTCGTTTGTCGGATCGAATGACCGACACCTCCCTCTCAGTCTCGAATGGGAGCGCCACTGGCATCCCGAACTGCCACGTCTGGATGACGCGTTGATCGCAGCGCGCGCCTGGTGGCGATAGGAGTACTTATGCGTATCGCCGACATTCAGCTAACGCCGGTTGCCATTCCCGACAAACCATTGCTGAACTGCAAGGGTGTTCACCAGCCTCACGCCCTGAGAACCATCATTGAAGTCACCTGTGATGACGGCACCGTTGGTTTGGGAGAGAGCTACGGGAGTATCAAAGCACTGGACGGTCTAAGATGTGCGGCTCCATCATTGATCGGTCTCGATCCGTTTCACCTTCACGAATTGAAGGCACGGGTCCTTGCCGCTTTGCCAGGTGGTGGTGGCATCAATGCAAAAAGCGCCGTTGCCGACCACAAACTGACGGACGTTGTCGCCTCGGCGTTTGAAGTTCCATGCCTCGATATTCAGGGCAAGCTGCTCGGGCGACCGGTGTGTGACCTGCTTGGTGGTGCGGTTCGCGACAGGGTTCCCTTCAGCGCCTATCTGTTTTTCAAATTCGCCGCTCATATTGGAGAAGAACCGGACGAATGGGGGGAAGTGCTGACGCCAGACCAGATGGTCGGGGAAGCCCGACGGATGGTGGATAAATACGGTTTCCAGTCACTGAAGCTCAAAGGGGGTGTTTTGCATCCCGATCTCGAAATCGAGACGATGCTGAAACTGCGCGAAGCCTTTCCAGATCACCCTTTGCGGATCGACCCCAATGGGGGGTGGACCATCGACACCGCTATCTACATAGCGCGCAAATTGGAAGGCGTTCTGGAGTATCTCGAAGATCCTGTCATCGGTATGGACCAGATGGCACAGGTCGCAGCGGCGACGTCAATTCCGCTCGCCACCAACATGATCGTCCTTGAGTTTGACCAGATTGCTCGAGCCTTCCGAAAGAACGCCGTTCAAATCGTCTTGTCCGATCATCACTATTGGGGCGGTCTTCGTGCTTCAACGCATCTCGGCAAAATCTGCGAGACATTGGGGCTCGGAGTGTCGATGCACTCCAACTCGCATCTCGGGATCACGCTCGCTGCTATGACCCATGTCGCTGCGGCGACACCCAATCTAAGCTACGACTGCGATACGCATTTTCCTTGGACTGGTGTTGATGTGACTGAAGGAGTCCCTTTTGTCTTCGAACGCGGCAGCCTGGAGGTGCCAAAGAATCCAGGATTGGGGATCTCGTTAGATCGACACAAACTATCAATATTCGCTGGTTTGTACGAACAGACGGCCATGAAAGAGCGAGACGACACGGCCTACATGAAGCTCTTTGAACCAGATTACGAACGTCGCGTGCCCCGGTGGTGACTGCCCAGACGTTGAGCGACATCATCCGCATGACGGTTTCCGGACTGCGGCTTTGCACTGCGACCGTTAGCGACGCAAGCACGCCATGGAGTACGCTGAGAATTCGAACTGTTGTCTCGGCAATCAATCAGGCGGCGACGTAGGGCGAACCATTGATGACGAGCGCGCGTGTCCTGGCAAATCTACCCACGCGCCCACTGGCAGGAAAATAAGCGTCGTTTTGACCCCGCCTTCCGGATCATCTTGTGATTGACGATGTTGAACCTGAACAGAGGGCTTGGGACATATGCCGATTTCAGAGCCTACGCAGCGGCGTGCGCCTGTACGCCAAGCGGCTTGAGCATGGCGAATTCCGGGGGCATGGCGCAGTTACGCAACGTCTGGCAGGCCCCCAATAAGCTTGTCCAAGGTCATCGGATAGTGTCGCAGGCGGATGCCGGTTGCGTTATGAATCGCGTTCGCGATCGCTGCCGAAACTCCGCATAGTCCGAGTTCGCCAATACCCTTCGCCTTCATTGGCGAGGAAACTGGATCAGTCTCATCCATGAACACGACTTCCTGGTACGGGGTGTCCGCGTGAACCGGCACCTCGTAGCCAGCGAGGTCGTGGTTGACGAAAAACCCGCGACGGGTGTCGACGGCAAGTTCCTCTGACAACGCCAGACCGGCGCCCATCGTCATCGCACCAATCACCTGGCTGCGGGCCGTGATCGGATTGAGAATGCGGCCGGCGGCACATACCGCGAGCATCCGGCGAATCCGCGTCTCGCCCGTGGCAAGGTCGACGCCCACTTCCACAAAATGCGCACCGAAGGTCGATTGCTGATGACTGTCTGAAAGCTTTTCCCACTCGACCGTGTCTTCGGCGACGAGCCCTTCGGAACCCGCCACTTCGGCCAGCGGAACCGAACGCGAACCGGAACGGACCTGACCATCTTCGAAGACGACGTCCTGTTCGTTGAAGCCGAGCTTCTTGACAATAGCGTCCCGAAGCTTGACACAGGCTGCGTAGACGCCTGAGGTCGAGCAGTTCGCGCCGAACTGCCCGCCGGAGCCTGCAGATACGGGAAAGCGAGAATCGCCAAGCTGCACGGCGACCTTATCAATCGGTAGGCCCATCATTTCCGCCGCGGTTTGGGCGATGATCGTGTAGCTCCCGGTGCCTATGTCCGTCATGTCGGTTTCGACGGTGACGACCCCTTCCTTGTCCAGACGGACGCGAGCGCCCGACGGCACCAGAAGGTTGTTGCGGAACGCAGCCGCAACACCGGAACCGATCATCCAGTTGCCTTCGCGACGAGAGCCGGGTTGAGCTTGCCCCGGCCAGCCGAACCGTTCTGCTCCGAGCTTGAGACAACCGACGAGATCGCGATGCGAAAACGGACGTTCGGGCTTTTCCGGATCCACTTGTGTGTCGTTGAGGATACGGAACTGCACTGGGTCCATTCCGAGCTTTTCGGCCATCTCGTCGATGGCGATCTCGAGCGCCATCAGTCCGGGCGCCTCCCCGGGTGCGCGCATGGCGTTGCCCTCGGGAAGGTGCAGCGTCGCCAGCCGCATCGCCGTCATGCGGTTTTCACCGGCATAGAGAAGCCGCGTCTGCATGGCAGCCGTTTCAAGCTGGCCATCGGGCTGATCGCCCGACCAGCTTTCATGGGCGATTGCCGTTATTTTTCCATCGCGAGCTGCACCAATGCGGATGCGCTGGATCGTTGCTGGACGATGCGTCGTGTTGTTGACGAGGAAAGGCCTCGGCAGCGCCACCTTTACAGGCCGCCTTGCTGCCTTCGCGCCGAACGCGGCCAGAACAGCGTCGGCACGCAGGAACAGCTTACCGCCAAAGCCGCCGCCGATGAACGGCGACATGAGGTGGATTTTCTCCTTGTCGACACCAAGCGTCGTTGCAAGGTCGGACCGCCACCAGTCGATCATCTGGCTGGAAGTCCAGACCGTCAGCTCGTCGCCATCCCAGGCGGCGATGGAGGCATGCGGCTCCATCATCGAATGCGACTGGTCCGGCGTTGTGTAGGTCTCGTCCAACGTTACCTCGGCGGACTTGAACGCCCCTTCGAAATCTCCAACGGCGGTATCGGGTGGAGCTCCGCCTGCGTCTTTTGGCTTGACTGCCGAACCCATCGCCTCGGCGAGATCGTAACTACCCTGTTCTTCCGCGTAATCCACCTTTACTAGCGCTGCCGCTGCGCGGGCTTGTTCGAAGGTTTCGGCGACGATCACGGCAATCGCCTGATGATAGTGCTGGATCTCATCGCCACCGAAAAGTATCGCAGTATTGTACTTGCCCTTCTCAATTTTGCCGACGTCAAGCGTCGTTACCACGGCAAGCACGCCCGGCGCGCGTTCGGCAGCTTCGATATTCATCGAGATGATGCGGCCCTTGGCGATGGTCGATCCGACGGGGTAACCGTAGGCATAGGCCAGGTTCGGATCATGCCACTCATAGGCGTACATGGCCCGCCCCGTTGTCTTGAGCTCACCGTCGATGCGGTGAACGGGCTGACCGACGATTTTCAGCTGGTCGATCGGATTGGTCGTTGCGGGTGTATCGAACTTCATGGCAATTACCCCCTCGCTTCGGCGATCACGGCGCCGAGTGTGCGCTCCACCAGATCGATCTTGAACTTGTTCTGCTCGGTCGGACGAGCGCCGTTGAGGAGAGCTTTCGCTGCGACCTTCGCTCCCTTTGAGAGTTCGTCATCCGCAGCTTCCACGCGCCACGGCTTATGAGCAATGCCGCCGATTGCCACCCGGCCAGTACCATCAGGCTGAATGACTGCACCCACAGAGACCAGAGCAAACGCGTAGGAAGCGCGGTCGCGGACCTTGCGGTAGATCTGTTTTCCTCCAGTTGGCGGCGGTAGCACTACTGCGGTGATAAACTCACCCTTTTCCAAAACCGTTTCGATCTCAGGGGTATCGCCCGGCAAGCGATGGAAGTCGGCGATTCGGATTGATCGGCGGCTACCATCGACCTTTACCGTCTCGATAACCGCATCGAGTGCGCGCATGGCAACGGCCATGTCACTGGGATGCGTGGCGATACAGCTATTACTCACACCCACCACGGCGTGCTGGCGACTGAAGCCGCCGATGGCGGAACAGCCACTTCCCGGCGAACGCTTGTTGCAGGGCTGTGCGGTGTCGTAGAAATATGGACATCGTGTTCGCTGCAAGAGGTTACCCGCGGTTGTTGCCCTGTTGCGAAGCTGGCCCGAAGCCCCTGCAAGCAAGGCGCGCGACAGGAGCCCATAATCACGTCGAACAATTGGATCGGCGGCAAGGTCGGTATTGCGAACCATCGCTCCTATGCGCAGGCCTCCCTCAGACGTCTTTTCTATTGTATCGAGCCCGAGACCATTCACATCGATCAGATGTGTCGGCGTCTCGATCTCCAGTTTCATCAAATCGAGGAGATTGGTGCCGCCTGCAATGAACTTTGCTTGCGAGTTCGAAAAGGCGGACCTGGTTGCAGCCTCGATAGATGAGGCCTTTTCGTAGGTGAAGGCTTTCATGCTTTTGTCCCCGCAACTTCGACGATAGCCTCGACAATGTTGGAATAGGCGCCGCAGCGACAGATGTTGCCGCTCATCCTCTCGCGAATTTCGCCCTCACTCACCGATGTCTGCGCGTTAAGATCCAGCGTGACATGGCTCGGAATGTTTGCCGCGATCTCCTCAAGCACCGCCACGGAGGAACAGATTTGTCCCGGCGTACAGTAGCCACACTGGAAGCCGTCAAACTTGACAAACGCCGCCTGCATCGGGTGCAGATTGCCGGGCTGTCCCAGGCCCTCGATCGTCGTCACGTCGTCACCATCATGCATCACGGCAAGCGAGAGGCACGAGTTGATGCGGCGTCCACCGACCAGTACGGTGCAGGCCCCGCATTGACCGTGATCGCAACCCTTCTTGGTTCCGGTCAGGTGAAGGTGTTCGCGCAGTGCGTCGAGAAGGGACGTGCGATTGTCAACATCGAGGTCTCGGACCTGTCCGTTGACCTTCAACGATACGCTTGACGTGTGTTTCATGATTTCTCCTCCTGACTGGGCTGCTGCTCCCCTGGTGACAGTGGTGGCAGCGACGGTCGCGGCCGAAGATATAAGTAAGTTTCGGCGTGAAAGTTCAAATATGCCGGTGCCTGGCATCGCCAGTTCCACTTCATCGATTGGAGAAATCAAAGGTTTCGCATCAAGGGGCGAGAACGCGGATCATTGAAAACTGACCCGTGAACGAATGAGCAGCAGAAGGAGTTCCCGATAGGCCTTGTTCATAGCGCGAAAGGACCGGCTAGGAGATCGAGGCTCCTTCCCGATTGTGGGGCGGGTCAGGACATCGGTTCTTGACACCAAATTCTGGAAGAGCGGTTTTAGCCGTCGTCCCGATCGAGCCGCATGCTCTCGCTTCCTAGGCGGTTCCCGTTAATCTCTGGCAATCGCACTGGCAGATCGAGACCCCTTGTGGAGCGATCTCGGCCCCATGGGTGACCCTCTTGCATTGCATGCGTCACCAATGTGCATATAAGGGCGTTTGGAGAGCTACTCACGCCTCAAGTGCCTCTACGTTATCAAGCACCCGCCGAAGCAAAGACACCAGTGTGTCCACCTCTTCCCGCGATAATCCCTTGGTCATGTCCCGGATTGCCCTGGCGCAAAAAGCGCGGCCAGCTGGCAACCGCGCAAGTGCCGCCTGCGTCAATGATACCAGACTGGACCGCTTGTCTCGCGGATCGGGCTCACGCTTGATCAAGTCATCCCGCTCCATCCGCGCCATGGGGCATCAGCTGCCAAGGACGAAACGGGAGAATGCCAGGGCATTGCGCGCATCCTCGTCCATTTTCGCGAGATCGGCGCCGCCGCTCAGATCGCGCCACACCTTGATGTCGGAGCCGATCGTGCCGCCGGTCTTGACGAAAGGCTCCATGATCACCGCGCCGGTGTAATTGATATCGCGCAGGGCGAGGCCAATTTCGTGCCAGGGCATCCTGCCCTTGCCCGGTACGCGGCGATTACTTTCTCCGGTATGGAAATGCCCCAGCAACGGGCCAGCCGTGCGGATGGCCTCGCCAAAGCTGTCTTCCTCGATATTCATGTGGAACGTATCCAGCATGACTTTCACGTTGTTCTTGCCGACATCCTTGACGAAAGCGACGCCTTCGGCAGCCGTATTGAGCACGTGGTTTTCAAAGCGGTTGAGGACTTCGATGCAAAGGTTGATGCCGAGGTCATTGGCGAAATCGGCAATGCCGTGAATACCTTCCACGCCGCGCGCATAATCGCCTGCCTTGTCGACCGGCTGCGAGTAGTCGATCGGCCAGTAGGAGTGCAGCGCGCCGCCAATCGTATGGATGTCGAGCTTGGCGACATTGGTAAGGGTGCGTTCAAAGAACGCCTTGCCAGCTGCGCGAACCGCGGCATCCTCTGACGACAGGTTTTTCGTTTTCGAAGGGCCGATACCGGCAGTAAGTATGATGCCGTTATCCTTCGCGCTCTGCCTGATGACGGCGAGTTCGGCGTCACTGTATTCATTGATGTGATGAGCGGCTACTTCGATGATATCGAAGCCGAGCTTGGCAACCTTCTCTATATAGGGGCCGAACTTGGCGCTCCACTCATGTTCCCAGTAAGAGTAATAGATGCCGTGTTTCATGGGGGTCTCTTTCGCTTTTCTGTTTTGCTTGACTTTGGGTGGGGAGGCGCAGCCCTTCGGGCCGTTTCACGACGCGGGAGTGCTTCCCGGATTTCCGATGCGAAGGTCCGGCTCCGTGCTTGTGGATGTGATGAAGCGGCCATTGGGGAGATCGTTTTCCTCTACCTTCCGGTTGATCTCCCCCTCGCCGAGACCGAAGCTCCGCCAGCGATCCCGCAGCCGCGCACGCAGATCGTCCTCGTCGACATCAACGAAGACAGTGAGATCGAAGATCGGCTTGAGGCGATCCCATGGCGACTGGCCGGCGAGGAGATAATTGCCCTCGCAGACGATGATATCGACGGATTGCGGGATCAGGCGGCCACCGGCGCGGGCGATCTCGATGGCGCGGTCAAAGACGGGGACGGCAACGACATCGTCCTGATTGGCCTTCAGGCGCTCAAGCATATGGCGCAGGCCGTGAACATCGAACGTATCGATGGCGCCCTTGAAGGGCCGGCGGTTCATCTCCTCAAGCACCGCATCGTCATAATGAAAGCCATCCATGGGGAACAGTGCGGCGGACACGCCTTCGCCCGCGTTCAACGCATCGACCACACGCTCGGCGATGGTTGATTTTCCCGATCCGGGGGCACCGGCAATCGCAACCATCACACGCCGGGCCTTTGACCCTTCCAGTCGCTGAAGAGCAAGGCCCACAATCTCGCGGGCATTATCGTCAATAGTGTTCAAGGTACTTGCCCCGATAATGAGTGCTTTCAGAAAATGCGGTACTGGTTTGCCTTGTCGCGCAGGAATGGCAGTCCCTTGTCGAGAACCTCATCGGCGCTGGGCGCAACCGGGCGCCAGGTTGAAATCGCGCCCGCCACCTCCTTGGGCATCGCGGCGAAGCTTTCGAGCGTCAGCACGCCCTTGAAGCCGATGGCTGCGAGCGCTGAGAACACTTCGTCCCACGCAACGTTTCCGCAGCCCGGCGTGCCGCGGTCGCTTTCCGACATATGCATGTATTTCAGATGGTTGCGGGCGGCGATGATGCCATTGGCAATGCCCTTTTCCTCCATATTCATATGGAACGTATCGAGATGGATGAAGACGTTGTCCGCACCGATGCGCTCCACCAGCGCCACCGCCTGTTCGGCGGAGTTGAGCAGATGGTTCTCGTAGCGGTTGACGGTCTCAATGCCGAATTGCAGGCCGTGTGTTTTTGCGTGGCCGGCAGCCCGCGAAAGCGCCCTTGTCAGGTTGTCATATTCACCCTGTGTCGGCGGAAATCCGGTTCGCTCATTGGTGCCGCCGTAGGTGACACCCGTCAGCGCTTCAGCCCCCATATCGGCGGCCTTGCCGAGCGCGGTGTTCAGATAGTCGATTGCCGCATCGGGACGTATGGACGGCCAGGCGGGCTCCGGCAGCACCAGCGAGCAGACGGCGCGCAATCCGTATTTCTCCAGCAGCGTGCGCGTGTGTTTTGCATCGACGGAGGGGATATCGATAAGCGGAATCTCGATGAAATCCTGACCGTAATCCGCAGCAGCGGCGATAGACCGTCTGGCGTTTTCGTGGTCCCATTTCAGAGACCACATCATTGCGTGAACACCGAAGCCTTTCACGTCATACCTTCTTTCTGAGAGATCCGAAGTAGCTGGAGAACAGGCCGCGCGCCGCCATGACGACAATCATCAGGACACCCCAAAGGGCCGTGGCGAGATGCTGGTTGGCGCCGAGAAGATTAAGGCCGGAGGACAGGAGCTGCAGGACGATGAGCGCGACAAAAACGGGAAGCACACGACCGAAACCGCCAAAGGGATTGATGCCGCCGAGAAAGGCCGCGAGCACCGTGATCAGCAGATAGGACTCTCCGTGGCCGACACGGACGGAATTGAAACGGGCAAGCATGATGATGCCGGCGACCGCGCACATCAGACCCGAGAGCGTGTAGACGAGCACCTGGATCTTGCGCGTGTTGAGGCCGGAATAACGCGCGGCTTCGATATTTGAGCCGATCATCAACAGCCCGAAGCCGAGCTTCGTGCGCGTCAGCAGCACATGCCAGAGCGCCACGCAGACGACGAAAATCAGAAGCGGGATCGGCAGACCGAGAAGCGTGCCATGGCCAAGCGGCGCCATGTAGGCGGGAAACCCTGACACGTCACCGCCGCGCGTCAGAAATTCGCCGAGGCCGCGCAGGAAAATCATCATCGACAGCGTCACCAGAATGGGATGCGCGCGGGTATAAGCGATCGCCGCACCCGTCATGGCACCGGCAGCCCCGCCGGTGACAAATGCAGCAAGGCAGGCGAAGAGAAAGGCGCTCGGCGGTGCATCTACGCCGCCATGGGCCTGGAGTACCCAGGCTGCGGCAAGTCCTGAGAGATTGGCCGCGAAGGTGACGGACAGATTGATCCCCCCCGTCAGCAGTGGCAGCAGCATCGCCAGCGTGAGAAGGCCGAGTTCCGGCAGCTGGAAGGCCACCGAACCGAATGTCGCAAGCGAGAGGAAGTTATCCGCGAACGTTCCGAAGATGAGCATGACTGCGATGAAGGCAATCACCGGTCCAGCCATATCGGCACCGAAAATGGCGTTGAATTTCCTGACAAGGCTGCTCATCACTGGGCGCTCCCCTTTCTCGTGGACGTGCGAAGCGCACTCGGCAAAAGCTTGTCGAACCGGGTGGAAGAGAGGGTGATCGCGATCAGAATGATGGCACCGACGATCATCTTGAAGGCAAAGGGTGACACGCCCATGAGGTTAAGACCGTTCTGGGTGATCGACACCATGAGAACGCCGAGCACGCAGCCGATGACAGAGCCTTTGCCGCCGCCAAGCCGCGCACCGCCGAGGACCGTTGCTGCAAGAACATCCAGCTCGCGGCCATAAAGCGCGTTGGGCACCACTTCCTGCGCATAATGCGCCTGCATAAGACCCGCAATGCCCGCCATCAGGCCGAGCCAGCCGAACGAAATGTAATGCATCGCGCCGATATTGATGCCGAAGCGGCGAGCACCTTCCGGGTTGTCGCCGAAGGCGTAAAGTTTGCGCCCAACAGTGGTGCGCGAAATCATGAACCAGGTTGCAATACAGCAGAGGATCATGACCACGACCGGCAGCGTCAGCTCTACCCATGAACCATCAGGCATTTCATGTTCGTAAAATACCACACGCGTGGACAGCCATTCCGGCAGGTCGTAGATCGACACACCCTTGGTGAAGAACATCAGCAACCCGAAGAAGATGTTGAAGGTGGAGATCGTCGCGACGATTGAAATGATGTTGAGCCGCCAGACGAGGAAAGCGTTGACGAAACCGAGACTAAGGCCTACCGCGCCGGCAATGATGAAACCTTCCGCCCAGTTGCCGCCGCCGAGCGCATTGAGCGCCAGCACCGTCACATATTGGACGACGGAAGCGGCGACCGCGAAGGAAATGTCGATACCGCCCGAGATCAGCACCACAAGCAGGCCGACCGCAAAGATGATGTTGACCGCAGAGACATTCAGTACATCGAAGGCGTTTGAGATGGTGAGGAACCGGTCGGTGGCGAAGGACAGTCCCGTGCAAAGCAGCACCATGACCACAAGCAGCGTAAATTCGGTCGTATGTCCGAGGATGAGCCTACGCATAGATGGCGGCCTCCAGTTCAGTCAACGACAGGCGTCGCGGATCATAGGTGGCGTGAAACCGGCCTTCGACCATGTGGATGACCCTGTCTGTATTGAAATAAACTTCCGGCGGCTCGTCGGAGATCACGATGATCGAGAGACCTTCTGCGGCGAGCTTGCGGACGATTTCGAAGATGCCGGCGCGGGCGCCGACATCGACCCCCACGGTCGGCGCGTCGAGAATGAGGATTTTCGGCCCGATCGCCAGCCACTTGGCGATCGCCACACGCTGCTGGTTGCCGCCCGAAAGCGTTCGGATCGGGTCTTCGGGCAGGCCGATCTTCACCCCGAGCGCAGAAATCCAGCGGGAAACGACATCCGCCTTTTTCGACGGTGAGATCAGGCCGCCGCGCAGCAGCCGGTCGAGCGAGGCCATGACCAGATTGTCGGCAATGGATTGCGGCTGGTTGAGACCAAGCGAAAGCCGGTCCTCGGAAAGATAGGCTACGCCTGCCCGGATCGCATCGCGGTTGGAATGAAAATCCACCTTCTTTCCATCGATGAGGATTTCACCCGATTGCGGCCGATGCATGCCGAACAGCGTCAAAGCCAGTTCCGTGCGGCCGGCTCCCAGTAGGCCCGTTATGCCAAGCGTTTCGCCCCGCCGCAGATCGAACGAAACATCCTCGAACTCGCCGGCACGGCTCAGCCCGCGCACCGAGAGAACGACGGGTTTGTCATCGTGATCGGCGGCAATGACGGCACTGTCGAAATTGCGGCCGGTCATCAGCTCGGTCACCCGTGACTGGGTCATGCCTTCAACGGGAAAGACACCGACAAGCGAGCCATCCCGCAAAACGGTTATGCGGTCTGAAATCTCAAGCACTTCCGCAAGGCGGTGCGAGACGAAGACAACCGCGACACCCGAGGCCGACAGGTTGCGGACGATGTCGATCAGGTAATCCGTTTCCGACTGCGTGAGCGACGCGGTCGGTTCGTCCATGAAAACGAGCCGTGCCTCACCGACCAGCGCGCGGGCAATCGCCACGATCTGACGCTGGGCGATGGGCAGTTCCTTGAGCGGCCTGTCGAGATCGATCTCGACGCCGAGCCGGGCCAACGCCTTTTCGGCAGCCTGCTCGATGGCGCGCTTGTCGACCAGCCCGTATTTTGCATTCACCGCGTACTGGAAGCCGATATTTTCAGCCACCGTCATTTCATCGAACAGCGCCAGATCCTGCCAGATCACCTGAATGCCAAGCGATTGCGCAAGCGTTGGGGTCATTGCGGCTATCGGCTTGCCGTCGAAATAGAGTTCAGCATCACTTTGGGGCGTGTAAACGCCCGTTATGACCTTGATCAGCGTGCTCTTGCCGCAGCCGTTTTCGCCGGCAAGGCAATGCACTTCACCCGGGTTGACCTCGAAAGAAACACCCTTCAGCGCGCGAACACCGCCGAAGGTGACTTTGACATTTTTGAGGGACAGGAGCGGTTCTGCGCTCATGATAACGTAAATCTCCTTCGCCGCGGCAGCATTGCAGACGGGGCGCTCGGCATGTTTTCCAGATGAGGCGTCGCGCGAGTATGAAACCTCGCGCGACGCCCTGGCCTTGGGGAGGATCAGAGGCCCATGGAAACGAGCTTGTCGATGCTTTCCTTGTCGATCTTCAGAAGCTGATCGACGACGATGGTGTTGCCCTCGGGATTGATGGTGCCGAGACCTTCGATATTGTCGCCGGCCTTGGGTGTCTCACCCTTGGCGATGCGATCCGCGAGCGTGATGAAGACCTCACCGGCCTGCTTCGGGTTCCACATGAAGCCGCCCGTCAGCGCCCCCGACTTGATGAGCTTGGCGCCCTGCCCCGGCGAGAACGGGCCGATGACGAAGACCTTGCCATCCTTGCGCCGCTCTTCAACCGCACGCCCGGCTCCGATCGGTCCCTGCGAGCCGAAGGCGAGGAAACCGCTCAGGTCAGCATTGGCGGACATAAGGTCAAGCGCCGTCGAGCGGCTCTTGTCGAGGTCCTCCGCCACGCCGTAGCGATCGCCGACGAGCTTCATGTCAGGGTAGTTCGCCTTGATATAGGCGATGGCGGCATCGGCCCAGGCATTGTGAAGCGGAACGGTGAGAGAACCGACGAACACGGCATAGGAGCCCTTGCCGCCCATCTTCTCCGCCAGCAGCTTGCCATGCGCTTCACCAAAACCCTTGGCGGAGGCGAGTTCGAAATCCCAGTCGGCACCGAGCTGCTTGGGCGATTCGTGGGTAATGACCTTGATACCGGCGGCCTGGGCTTTTTTCAGCACCGGCTCCAGCACCTTGGCATCATTCGGCACGACGCCGATGAAATCGACCTTCTGGGCGATCAGGTCCTCGATGGCGCGGACCTGCAGGGCGGGATCGGCGCTAGTCGGGCCGACCATGAAACCGTCAACGCCGAGCTTCTTGCTCTGCTCCTTGATCCCGGCCTCCATGGCGTTGAACCACGGAATGCCGCCGATCTTGACGACGACGCCCACCTTCGGCCCTTCGGCAAAGGCTGCGGACGAGAGCAGCGCGAGCGACAGACCAACCGCTGCAGCAATAATTTTCTTCATGATGTTCCTCCTCAAAAAACAGGCAAACGAAACCCGCCGCAGCCATTTTTCATCTGGCGCGTTCAAAATTTCTCATCTCGCTTATTCGAGACTCTCCCTTGCCACTCCCACAGCAACCATCTTGCACAATCGATATTGCCAACTTGCACAATCGATGGTGCAATAACCATATCATGAAGCTCCCTTCCGTCAAGGGGACGCCTACTCTAATAATTAGAATCAGTTGGGGAGATCACAATGACGGGCATGAGTTCCAAGAAGGCCACTATATACGACTTGTCGATATTGTCCGGCGCATCAGCGTCGACGGTCAGCGCCGTCCTGAATGGATCATGGCGAAAAAGGCGGATTTCCGAGGAAACGGCCAACAAAATTCTATCGCTCGCCAAGACGCACCGCTACACCGCCAACCTGCAGGCGAGAGGTTTGAGGAGCTCGAAATCCGGACTTATTGGCCTACTGGTCCCGATTTATGACAACCGGTTCTTTTCCTCGATGGCACAAACATTCGAGGGACAGGCACGCAAGCGCGGCCTTTCGCCGATGGTTGTATCGGGGCGGCGCGATCCTGAAGAAGAACGCCGCACGGTGGAGACCCTGATCGCCTATTCGATCGATGCACTCTTCATCGCGGGCGCGACCGATCCCGACGGCGTGCACCAGGTCTGCGCCCGCGCAGCACTGCCGCATGTCAATATTGACCTTCCCGGCAAATTTGTACCCTCGGTCATTTCCGACAACAGACATGGTGCGGAAATATTGACATCGGCAATCCTTGCCCATGCGGAAAAACACGGACCTCTCGGCCCTGACGACGTCATCCTGTTCGGCGGTCATGACGACCACGCCAGCCGCGCCCGTATAGATGGCTTCCACGCCACCAAGGCCGCCTATTTCGGGGTCGATAACGGGGACGATATCGAAATCACCGGCTATTCACCACGCATGACGGAACTCGCTTTCGAACGTTTCTTTGAACGCAAAGGCCGCCTGCCCCGCTGCTTCTTCGTCAATTCATCGATCAATTTCGAAGGATTGCTGCGCTTCATGGGGCGCCATGACGGCGAGGCGTTTGGCGATATCGTTGTCGGCTGTTTTGACTACGACCCCTTCGCATCGTTCCTTCCGTTCCCGGTCTACATGATCAAGCCCGATATAGCGCAAATGCTCAACAAGGGGTTCGAACTTCTGGCAGAGAACCGGACCGAACCCGAAGTCACCATTATCGAACCGACGCTCATTTCGCCGCGAACCGCTCTCGAAGGTCCGCTCGACGACATATGGGACCCCCTGGCATTGCGCCGCATGGCGCGATGAACATGCGTAATGCCACGTGACCTCAACGGTCGGCGCGTCGCGATAGATTTCAATCGGCTGGAGCACTGGAGCGCCATGGCTGACGAATGCACCCTCGGCGACCGCCTGGTGATCGGCGCAAGATGGACGTCGAGGCTGTTTTCATCCACGAGTATCTCCTTTCGCCCCGCAGATCAGTCGGCAACCTCTCGTAAACTCGACAAGATGACCGCCGCTTTCGCATACGGAATCCGACCTGCCGAAAGCCCGACGAAACCGCAGTTCGCTTCAGCGGTCTGGCTTTTCCGGGTGCATTCCACGTCCATACATTCACCGGCGCTGTGGTCTGGGTGTTCCTGATTTCGCTGGCAGAATGTACCTTTGGTCATATCGACTACTATTCTGTCCGGCAGAAAACCATGTTCATCAAGGAGATCTGCATAGGCATCGGTGCGGCGTTGACTGTCGGGCTCATGCGCTGGGTATCGTTTTCGTTCAGCGCCATATTCGTCGCTGTGATCGGCATTCTCTTGACCCTGACATGGTGGCTCCTGATGCGGCGCGAGTTGCGCGCGTTCGACTAGAGGGATGCATATGCATCTGAACCGCAGAAGGAACGTCGAATGAAGTTGGCTACATAATGATCTATGTCGCGGACGAGCCGGTCACGATCGAAATTTATGGAGACGCTTCCAACGATCCGTCTGGCAATTCGATATCGGTTTCCAGTCGCGCTTTCCGATTGATGGATTGATCGATAGAGGCCCGAGCTAATCTTGCCTGCCCTTCGGCCGCATTGACGGTCACGTTCACAAGCTCTGATTCGCAGGCGACCGCGCGCGGCGGGCAGAATTTGATGTTTCAAGTGGCATTTTCGAATACATCTGCCTCACTCTGGGTCGTGAAGGTGAACGTCACCAGTTCGCTGTCATCGTCCTGCCGGAGACCCATGGCAGTTACAATCAAACGCGCGATCTCGTCCTGTGCTTCACTTCCCGAGCGGTACGACCCCACCGCCTTCTCGATGGCGGGGCCGAAAACCTCGCTGATTACACCGAGGCGCATATTGTATTTCATGATGATGTCGCGGTCCTCGATGATCGCTGCCTGTTCGGCCTTTGGGATGCCGGCGTTCTCCATGGCGGTTATCGTTGCGTTCGTCGCGAGCTTGATCGGACCTTCTTCCAGCCAGCGATCAACCATCTGATGGAACTGGCGCATCCGCTCGGCAGGAATTGTTCTCTGTACAGTGATCGACATCCGGATTCCTTTGTCAGCTCTCATGCGAATACACTTTTTGCTTCGCTTCAGCTGCGACGCGAGGCGCTACCCTGATAGTCAAAACACGTCGGGAATTCCAGATGGAGTCCACGCAGAACCGGTTCGTCAGACGGTCGCATCGGGTAAAGCAATCGAGGAGCGTGAAGATGCCTCGCTCTACAAGGAAAACTTCAGGCCTTTCTTCCTACCGCACTCCCACGAGGAAGCTCCGTGAGCTGTTCCTAAACTCAAGACCTGCGTTGATCGTCCTTGAATGCGCCATGGTCTTCGAAGACCCCAATGGCTCCACGCTGTTGCAAGACGTACTGACTTTCAGCAAGTATTTCGCGATACCTCTGGACCTTTGCGGCGCCCATCCTGCGCAAATCGACCCTTGATGGAGGTGCTGACTGGACTGGAAAAACGGCTTCGTTTTCCAGAAGGTCCAGCAGAAGATTACGCATGACCGCGTTTTCCTCTCGCAGCTCCGCCAGTTCGATAACCTTTCCGCTCGATTCAAACCGCCTTGCGATCGCTTTGTCGATTTCGCGTTCGACAAGGAGAGCCTTGGCGGCGAAATACCGACAGGCAAAGAATGTTACCGCGAGCGCGCACAACGCGAAAATAACGTAGATCATTCCGACCTCCAGGTTACCCCTGAAATCGATACTCTGCCGCCGGTTTTCAATACGGATTCGGGCCACTCGACTGAAAAATCACATGCTCCTGAAACCCGCAACTTGTGAATTGCGAAGACGGCCTCACTCCGAGATTGCAACCCTCGGGCGCTCCGCCGTCAGACGCTTCGTGATCTCGTCACCATGAAAGGTAGGTCGCTTTTCTCACAGGATATGCGAAAGGCTCACCATTCTCAAAAACGAAACCCTTGCGATACATGCAACTGCGCACGTGGGCGGAGCCATAGGCACCTGCATAGAAACCCACGTCGCCATATGATGGGTAACGTTCGAAACTGCATCTGTCGAGGGCTGCCTGATAGGCCATCTCCAGTACATGGTTACCCGTCACCGGAACGGTACCGTAAAGATGCAATTGGGTCCGCGCTTCCGCCGCTGCCGCCGTAAAGGTAACGCTTAGAACCACGCTTAAAGCCAGCTTGAGTCTCATGACGCGCCTCCAGAGAAATTATTGTGACGAGCAACGGGGATTTTGCCCTGTTTGTTCCCTCAATCAGAAGTTTCTCCCACATTGTGCTGGCGCGGCTTCCATTATGTCCCGGCCGGAAGTCTATGCCACCTTCCATTCCGCGAAGGTCGACCCAGGCCCGCGGCCACGATTAATGCTGCGTGATAACAACAGAACGTTCCGTAACGTTGGAGGGACAGCCTCTCGAAATCGCTGGAGGCACCATGTTTGGTGCGATTGCCTAGCGAAGGAACCCATCCCGATCGAACTCTCCCCATCCACGAAGGTCGGCCGCACCTTCGTCGACCTTTTGACCCGCCTTTTCTCCCGGTTTCATCTTCTTTTTGAGCGATCGAGCCAGCCGCCTCTGATAGGCGGCTTTCTGTCGTTTCTCTGCCTTCGCCTCAGCGTCCTCCACCCGCCACTCTTCCACGACCCCGCGATCGAGAAGGTCCTCAACCACCTTCGGATCGAAGACATGGAAGGTGATGCGCCGGGCACGGCCGTTCAGCCGCACGGTTCTCGTCCCGGCGCTCTTGAGACGCCCATCCGCGAGCCAGCGATGTCGCTCGCTCGTCTTGATGGCGAGGATGTCCTGTATCTCGCGCGGGATCACCGGAAGAGTTTCGGCTTCCATCATCACGCCGGCCACGGTCCTCGCAGCGGCGTCGAAGGCGTTTTTGTCGCGGGCTGGCATCGCGAGCGTGATCTCGTTGCCCTCCAGGCTGATCGCTTTCTTCAAAGCCGCAGGCAGTCGGGCCTGCATTTCCTGCAGAATGCCTTTCGCTCGCACGGACGATCCCAGCGTCACCGCAGGCGACAACATCCACGTCCTGATCAGTTCGATATCGCTCTTCTCGAGTTTCCGCATCTCTCCTAGATAGTGCCGATCTCCTCTCGTTCAACGAGGTGAACTGTTCGGCGACCGCAGATCCGAACCAGCCTACGATTATCGGAAACGTCCTGCTTAGCGGGGGTATGGCTCTGCGGCCATCGCGATATCAGCGATGATTTGCCCTGTTGTCATAAAGAAGCGCAGCGGCCTCGACCTTATCGCCATTAGCTACTGCCCATGAGCACAGGGCCTCAAACGGTTGCCGCAGAGAATGGCCCAGAGGGGTGATCGCGTATTCTACACCCACCGGCTGGGTCGGCAGGACGGTCCTCGTCACAAGACCGTTCCGCTCAAGCCTCTTTAGAGCATCGGCCAAGGCCTTGTGGGTGATACCGTCGAGACGGCGCTTGATCTCGTTGAAGCGCGAGGGCCTGGGACAAATCACCGTCAGGATCAGGATTGTCCATTTGTCCGCGATCTTGTCGAGCACGGGGCGAACCTGCGCCATGTCTCTAAGGGCGCACTGAGAAAGTGCTTCAAGGTCAGTATACTCGTCCATATCTAGGCTACTTAAGGTGCGTAATTGATACCAGATATCTAATGTATATCATGCAGCGACCATCAATTGAAAGGACTTACGATGGCTCGGATGAGTAACAAGGTTGCCCTGATTGTCGGGGGCGCCAAGGGTATCGGCTTGGCAATTGCAGAGCGGCTTTCGGCCGAAGGAGCGATGGTCTTCATCACCAGTCGCCGAAGCGAAGATGCCAAAAGGGCGGCAACTGCCATCGGTCATGGTGCGGTCGGCATTGTCGCCGATGCCGCGCTCCCCGAAGATATGCGGGAGGCGGTCGAAAAAGTGAGAAGGGAACACGGCCGTATCGACGCGCTGGTCTTGAACGCCGGTCTTTCCGAGCCCGCCCAGATCACGGAGATAACGCCTGAACACTTTGACCGCCACTTCGACGTTAACGTTCGAGGAATGGTCTTCGGCTTCCAGGCGGCTCTGCCGGCGATGAGGGACGGCGGCTCAGTCGTCCTCGTCGGATCAATTGCAGACAGCGGCGGCTATGCTTCCTATGGCACATATGCTGCGACCAAGGCAGCCGTGCGTTCCTATGCACGAACCTGGACTGCAGAACTGGCATCCAAGGGTATACGCGTTAACGTCGTCGCACCGGGCCCAACCGATACGGAAATGATGGCTGCGGTTCAGCCAGACATGCGCGCGGCCATTGTCGCTCCGATCCCGATGGGACGGATGGCGCAACCCGCCGAGGTGGCTGCAGCTGCCTTGTTCCTGTTAAGCGATGAGGCGAGTTACATCGCCGGTGCCGAACTGTGCATCGATGGCGGCTTGCGGCAGGTCTGAGCCAGAATTCGAAACGCTGTACCCGATCTGGAATGACCGGGTACAGCAAACGCTCGACAGAGAAGCGACGGATCGCAATTTCGCTGATTACAGGCCCGCCTCAGCCATCCATAGCGCTGCGTCTGCACCTGCCGGTATGCGCAGTGGCGCAGACGGATCGGTGGCAGCCTTCCAGATCGCTTCCGCGACATCGCGCGCGTGGGTCACAGGGCCCTTGTCGTCCTGAACATTCCTGACGAACTGGTGCAAAAGAGGCGCATAGTCCGCATCGTCCATGCCGCGCAGGTGTGGGCGGGCACTGGCGCCAAAACTCGTTTCCGGCGAACGTCCGGGCAAAACGATGTGGACGCGAACGCCGAAGGGCTCCATTTCAATCGCAAGGGACTCGCTGAGCGCATTCACTGCGGCCTTGCTGGCGCGATAAACCCCGATGACCGGTAGCGGTTTCAGTGTGACCGAGGACGTAACGTTGATAATGACGCCAGCCCGGCGACGACGCATTTGCGGGCCGAGGGCCTGGATCATCGCCAGAGTGCCTATCGTGTTCGTCTGAAAGAGTGCCTGTGCGGTCTGGGATGCAGTCAGTTCGACAGGAGATGGTGCTCCGAACCCGGCGTTATTGACGAGAACATCGATCTGACCCGTTGCCTTCACAAGCTGTGAGATGCTGTCCGGGACGGTGACATCGAGTGCTAGAACACGCAGACGCCGCGACGCTGGGAGTAAGCTTTCGTCGGGCGTTCTCATCGTGGCGATCACGTCCCAGCCTTTTTCAAGGAACAGTTTTGCAGTTTCCAGGCCAAAGCCCGAGGAACAACCGGTTATCAGAATTGCGGGCATTATTTTCTCCATAAGTGGCTGTGTCATTATGGTAGCGACCCGAAGGGAGACTTTATATGTTCCAGGCTCCTCATTTCTTTAGTAATAGTCCTGGATATGACAACAGACCCGCTCACCGAGATCGTCACACTCCTGCAACCCGCCGCCCGGGCTTCGAAACTGGTGGAGTGCGCCGGTGCATGGCGTATACGTCGTGACGGCACAGGCGAGCCGTTTTATTGTGCCATCCTGGAAGGGCAATGCCGGGTCACTTTCGGTGGCCGACAAACGTTTATCCTGCAGGCCGGAGACTTCATTCTCGCGCCTGCCATGCGCGATCTCGTCAATGAAAGCTCCAACGCCACAGCCGACTTGCCGGCAACGGTCCCGACAAAGATCAATGAGGGACATTTTCGTGTGGGACCACATGACGGCCCACCCGCGCTACGAATGCGTATCGGACATTGCAGCTTCGGCACGCCGGATGCGGCCCTGCTCGTTTCTTTGTTGCCGGACGTGATTCTGGTTCGCGACAAACCCCGGCTTGCGACGTTGATGCAGTTGATCGACGAGGAGACGCAGGAACGGCGCGCAGCGCGCGAACCGGTTCTGGAACGACTTATCGAGGTGCTGTTGATCGAGGCACTACGGTCCTCAACCGACACCAATTCTGCACAGGGCCTCGGCAGAGGGCTTGGTGATGAGCGCCTTTCGGCGGCACTTCGGGCTATGCATGACCGTCCCGGCCATCCCTGGACCGTCGTTGATCTCGCTAAAGAGGCGGCGCTCTCCCGTTCGGCATTTTTTGCGCGCTTCAACCGAATAGTCGGGGTTGCGCCGATGGAATACCTGCTGACATGGCGTATGGCATTGGCAAGGCAGTTCTTGCGGAGTGGTGATCTCGCAATCGACGATGTAGCCGAGCGGGTGGGATATGGATCAGCAAGTACGTTCAGCGTGGCTTTTGCCCGACGCACCGGCATCCCTCCTGCTCGATACGCCCGTATGGCCGCACAGAACGGCGAGGCAGGAAACAACCGATTGCTACGGCCACTGACAGAATTATAACAATGCAGTTGGCCTATCGACAATACGCCCGACCAGCGCTTTCAAACTGGCGCAGCGATTCCAACGATGATCGACTAAACTCTGGACTCCGGTGGCTGACATCCGCCGAGTTCTTCGCTCAGACAATCAACCCGCGACGTGACGTGATGAGGTGCTGCGATAATGGATCCGCACCTCAACCCGCCGTTACCGTCCAGAATACAGCAACCCAAACCGCTGGAGCGAACTCAAAACTGGACAAAGTCTGGGGACAGGGTCAAAGGTCATGGAGGTTAAGAGATCGACACGCAACAGAAACACAAAAAGCTCCTCGACGCTGACGCGGAGGAGCTTTGTTAAGACGAGAATTTTGCCTTCTTGATCGTAGCTGTTTAGCGCGCTGGATCGTAGTTTTTTTGGCTATTGTGGGATACTGTAGCGTAGGGTTTTGGTTGCGGGGGCAGGATTTGAACCTGCGGCCTTCAGGTTATGAGCCTGACGAGCTACCGGGCTGCTCCACCCCGCGTCCAGCGCATTCGGCAAGGCCGAATGTCGCGGTTACGTCGTTGCTTTAGCGACGACGGATCTTTGCCGGAGTAAATTGCGGAGCAATTTATCTCCTGTAAGGGACGCACTTGGCGTTTTCCTTAAGTTTTGTCTTAAACTGCAAAAGGCCGCTTTTGGCGGCCCTTTTTTTTCGGCTGGGCCGAGGGATGTGATGAGAAGATTTTGATGCGTTTTGCAGACCTGGCAGCGACCTACTCTCCCGCGTCTTGAGACGAAGTACCATTGGCGCTGGGGCGTTTCACGGCCGTGTTCGGAATGGGAACGGGTGCAGCCGCCCCGCGATAACCACCAGGTCGGCAAAACGCAACATTGTTCATGTTTTCACATGAACGTTGTTTTCGAGAAGCTGGAGAGCTCAAGGCTCTATTTAATTTACACGTCGTTTCTGTGACTTATCCGTATGTTGCCTTGCTCGAGGTCGAGCGTGGCGCCCATACAGGACGCTAGTCCGTCGCCAATCGTTTGGCGCGCCGTCTGCAGCGTAGTGGCCGAAGGCCACGTCAGCGTGAAGACAGAACAGATCATCAAGCTTCGCTTGATGAGCATGAACAATGGGAACGAAGAAGTCGATCGAGCTATTAGTAACGGTAAGCTTCACACATTGCTGTGCTTCCACACCCGTCCTATCAACGTGGTCGTCTTCCACGGCTCTGATAGGGAACACTCGTTTTCAGGTTGGTTTCCCGCTTAGATGCCTTCAGCGGTTATCCATTCCGTATATAGCTACTCTGCTATGCCCTTGGCAGGACAACAGATCCACCAGAGATACGTCCATCCCGGTCCTCTCGTACTAGGGACAGATCCTGTCAATATTCCTACACCCACGGCAGATAGGGACCGAACTGTCTCACGACGTTCTGAACCCAACTCACGTACCGCTTTAAATGGCGAACAGCCATACCCTTGGGACCTGCTCCAGCCCCAGGATGCGATGAGTCGACATCGAGGTGCCAAACAACCCCGTCGATATGGACTCTTGGGGGTCATCAGCCTGTTATCCCCGGCGTACCTTTTATCCGTTGAGCGATGGCCCTTCCACACGGGACCACCGGATCACTATGACCGACTTTCGTCTCTGCTCGACTTGTCAGTCTCGCAGTCAGGCTAGCTTATGCCATTGCACTCGACGACCGATTTCCGACCGGTCTGAGCTAACCATCGCGCGCCTCCGTTACTCTTTCGGAGGCGACCGCCCCAGTCAAACTACCCACCATACACTGTCCCGGATCCGGATAACGGACCGCGGTTAGACATCCACGAAGATAAGGGTGGTATTTCAAGGATGGCTCCACAGAAACTGGCGTCCCTGCTTCAAAGCCTACCACCTATCCTACACATGCCTTGGCGAATGCCAGTGTAAAGCTATAGTAAAGGTGCACGGGGTCTTTCCGTCTGACCGCAGGAACCCCGCATCTTCACGGGGAATTCAATTTCACTGAGTCTATGTTGGAGACAGCGGGGAAGTCGTTACGCCATTCGTGCAGGTCGGAACTTACCCGACAAGGAATTTCGCTACCTTAGGACCGTTATAGTTACGGCCGCCGTTTACTGGGGCTTCAGTTCAGAGCTT
>NZ_AP026437.1:2227500-2241872 GCF_055382365.1 Agrobacterium sp. 5Ca39
ATCTCTTTCGACGGCGTTTCGGCACTGATGCGGTGTTCGGCATTGCTCCACGGAACATGGCCGAGCAGCCACGGGCCGGGCGCGACGCCGCCGAAATCGGCTTCTGCAGCCTCCGGCACCGTTACGAGGTTGACAAGGCGCTGCTCGATACAGAATTCCCGCTCGCCCGCGAAGTGAAGACAGACAATATCCAGCAGCGGCGCGCCAGCTGCCATGTCAAGCCGTGTACGGTCGTCTTTCGTTGCCGTACGCTGCGTGCACTTCAGAACCTTGAAACCGTAATCAAGACCGAGGGATTCAACCTCGGCCCTGATGTCGTGAATTTCGAGAACTGCCGACTGGATCTGCGGTTGACGAACGAAACTGCCGGATTTCTTGCGTCGCTCGATCAAACCCGCCTTGGCGAGCTGACTCATGACCTTGTTCACTGTCATGCGCGAGCAGTCATAATGGGTGGCAAGATCGACCTCGAACGGCAGCCTGTAACCGGGCGGCCATTCCCCCGAGACGATCCGCCCCTCTATATCGCTGAGGATCGTCTGATGCAGGGTCTGTCCGGCCGATGCCTTTGTCACGTCCGTGATACCTTTCCGCACGGGCTCTTTCTCGTTCTCGCCGAGCCCATATCAGCTATTAAGAAGTTCGGCCATGACCTGGTTGAAACGATCCGATATTTCCCGGCGCCGGATATGCTGACCCGCCTGCACCTGTTTTTCGCCACGGACCCAAACGGTATCGACACGGACATTGCCTGCAAATAACCATTGGTCGAGGATCTTTGACGCGGGAAGATAGGGCACGGCCGAAATATCGAGCGCGACAAGATCGGCGCTTTTTCCCTTTTCGATTCTACTTTCTGACATGAGTGCCCCGCCACCGCCTTCCAGCGCCGCCTGGAAAAGTTTTTCCCCGGTGGAACTGCCCGCATCGGCAATGACATTACGCGCGCGCCGAGACAGACGTTGGGAATATTCCAGCGTGCGCAGCTCTTCAGAAACCGAGATGAGAATATTGGAGTCGGATCCGACACCGAAATGTCCGTCTTCCGCGAGAAAATCCGGAGCGGAAAAGACACCGTCGCCGAGATTGGCCTCCGTGACAGGGCAGAGGCCCGCAACCGCGCCGCTCCGTGCCATACGGCGTATCTCCGCTTGCGTCATATGCGTGGCGTGTATGAGGCACCAGCGCTTATCGACCGGCGCGTTCCCGAGAAGCCATTCCACTGGCCGCGCACCGGAAAAAGCGAGGGAGTCCTCGACCTCTTTGATCTGTTCCGCCACGTGAATATGGATCGGCCCGTCTTTTGCGAGCGGCACGATGGCCGCAAGCTCATCACCGGTCACAGCGCGCAGGCTGTGCGGCGCGATGCCAAGCGCCGCACCCGGAAGGGATTTGACGACAGCCTGTGCGCCCTGCATCAGCTTTTCGTAACTGTCAATCGAATGGATGAAACGTTTCTGCCCGTCGATTGGCGGCTGACCGCCGAAACCGGAATGCGCGTAAAAGACCGGCAGCAATGTCAGGCCTATGCCCGTTTGGGCGGCGGC
Organism: Agrobacterium sp. 5Ca39; assembly: GCF_055382365.1. NCBI lineage: Bacteria > Pseudomonadati > Pseudomonadota > Alphaproteobacteria > Hyphomicrobiales > Rhizobiaceae > Agrobacterium > Agrobacterium sp. 5Ca39. The sequence goes on from NZ_AP026437.1 coordinate 2,229,048, forward strand.
AGCGCCGATACGCTCCGCCATTTCGGCGATATTTCCGTAATGTGAACCGTCCCTGTCATTGTGCAGGTAATGGAATTCTCCGACCCTGCCGAAACCGGCCTCCAGCATTTCCATATAAAGCTGTGCAGCAACGGCCTCGACATGGTCAGGCGTCATGGAGAGGGCGAATTTATACATGACCGTGCGCCAGCTCCAGAAACTGTCGTCGGCAGGCCCGCGGATTTCGGCAAGTCCAGCCATGGCCCTCTGGAAGGCGTGGCTGTGAAGATTGGGCATGGCCGAAACGATGACGGCATGGCGTTCATCCTGCCGCTCGGGAGAAACACCGCTTTCGACCGATGAAACAACCCCGCCATTACAGACGATACGGACATCCTGCGCCCACCCGCCGCTGAGAAGTGCCGCACCTGCGTGAATTGCCGTCATACCACCCTCTCCTCTTGTTACGACATCGGGCAAGGCCATTTCGGACAGAAAATGCGGCTTGCCAAGCCGATTATTATGTATATACATTTACGCCATAAAGGAAAGGCGAAAAGCAATGCCCGGGAACAAATCTGCAAAGGGAGCGGCGATGGGAAACGCAACGGCCTTGTGGCGTAATGCCCGGCTGGCCACCTTCGATCCATTGAGGGAAGGCATCGGCGCAGTCGAAAAAGGCGTGATCGCCGTCAGCAGCGGTCGCATCGCATTTGCTGGCCCGGAGAGCGATCTGCCCGCTTATCTCGCCGCCGCGGAGGAAATCACCGATTGCGACGGGCGCTGGATCACTCCCGCTCTGATAGATTGCCACACCCATCTGGTCTTTGGCGGCAACCGCGCCATGGAATTCGAAATGCGGCTGAATGGCGCGACTTATGAAGAGATCGCCAAGGCGGGTGGCGGCATCGTGTCCTCCGTGCGCAGCACGCGCGCGGTTTCAGAGGATGTCTTGATGGCGCAAGCGCTGCCCCGTCTCGATACGCTTCTTTCCGAGGGCGTCTCGACGATCGAAATCAAATCCGGTTACGGCCTCGATATAGATACCGAACTGAAAATGCTGCGTGTTGCCCGCAGGCTGGAGACGCTGCGGCCGGTGCGGATCGTCACCAGCTATCTGGCCGCCCATGCAACACCCGCTGAATATAAGGGTAGGAATGGTGACTATATCACCGATGTCGTTTTGCCCGGGCTGGAAAAGGCACAGGCCGAAGGGCTGGTCGATGCGGTGGACGGCTTCTGCGAAGGCATCGCATTCTCCGTCGAAGAAATCGCACGCGTTTTTGAAAAGGCGCGGCAGCTTGGTCTGCCAGTCAAGCTGCATGCCGAGCAGCTTTCCAACCTGGGTGGCGCAGCGCTTGCCGCCTCCTGCGGCGGGCTTTCCGCCGATCATCTGGAATATCTGGATGAATCAGGCGCCAGGGCACTGGCCAAGGCGGGAACCGTGGCCGTACTCTTGCCTGGCGCCTTTTATGCGCTTCGTGAAAAACAGGCTCCGCCGATGCAGGCATTGCGCGATGCAGGCGCGACAATCGCCCTCGCCACCGACTGCAATCCAGGCACCTCACCGCTCACTTCCCTGCTTTTGACCATGAACATGGGTGCAACGCTTTTCCGCATGACCGTGGAGGAATGCCTGGCAGCGACAACGCGCAATGCCGCCAAGGCGCTTGGCCTGCTTGCGGAAACCGGCACGCTGGAGGCCGGGAAATCCGCTGATCTTGCAATCTGGGATATCGAACGCCCGGCCGAGCTTGTCTATCGCATCGGTTTCAATCCGCTCCATGCCCGCATATTCAAGGGACAGAAGGTTTCTCCATGACCATGACGATCATTACGCTTCACCCCGGCAACGTGGCCCTGGCCGATCTGGCCGGCATCTACTGGAACAACGGCTCCGCGAAGCTGGACCGCTCGTTCGACGCCGGCATTGAAAAGGCGGCTGCCCGCATTGCCGAGATTGCCGCGGGTAATGCCCCCGTCTATGGCATCAATACCGGTTTCGGAAAACTTGCCTCCATCAAGATCGATGCAGCCGACGTGGCAACGCTGCAGCGCAATCTCATCCTTTCGCATTGCTGCGGTGTAGGCGCGCCCCTTCCTGAAAATGTGGTTCGGCTGATCATGGCGCTGAAGCTGATTTCGCTTGGCCGCGGCGCTTCCGGCGTGCGGCTGGAACTGGTGCGGCTGATCGAGGCCATGCTGGAACAGGGCGTTATTCCCGTCATTCCCGAAAAGGGTTCCGTGGGCGCTTCCGGCGATCTCGCGCCGCTTGCCCATATGGCGGCGGTGATGATGGGCGAGGGCGAGGCTTTTTATCAGGGCGCTCTGCTGCCCGCCGGCCAGGCGCTGACGAAAGCCGGGCTGACGCCGGTGGTTCTCGCCGCCAAGGAAGGGCTTGCCCTGATCAATGGCACGCAAACCTCCACCGCACTGGCGCTTGCCGGGCTTTTTCGCGCCCATCGCGCCGCGCAGGCTGCGCTGATTACCGGCGCACTTTCCACGGACGCCGCCATGGGGTCTTCCGCTCCATTTCACCCGGATATTCACAGCCTGCGGGGCCACAAGGGGCAGATCGACGCGGGATCTGCGCTTCGCAGGCTGCTCGACGGCTCCGAAATCCGCATCAGCCACATCGAAGGCGATGAGCGGGTGCAGGATCCCTATTGCATCCGCTGCCAGCCGCAGGTGGATGGCGCCTGCCTTGACCTCCTGCGGCAGGTGGCCCGCACACTGGAAATCGAAGCCAATGCGGTGACCGACAATCCTCTGGTGCTTTCTGACAATTCCGTCGTGTCCGGCGGCAATTTCCATGCCGAACCGGTGGCCTTCGCCGCCGACCAGACGGCGCTCGCGATTTGCGAGATCGGGGCCATCGCCCAACGCCGTGTCGCGCTACTGGTCGATCCGGCGCTTTCTTATGGCCTGCCCGCTTTCCTTTCCAAGAAGCCGGGGCTGAATTCCGGGCTCATGATCGCCGAAGTCACTTCCGCAGCGCTGATGAGCGAGAACAAGCAGATGGCACATCCGGCCTCGGTGGATTCGACGCCAACCTCGGCCAACCAGGAAGACCATGTCTCCATGGCCTGCCACGGAGCGCGGCGACTTTTGCCGATGACCGACAATCTATTCGCCATCCTCGGGATCGAGGCGCTTTCAGCCGTTCAGGGCGTGGAACTGCGCGGGCCGCTGAAAACCAGCCCGGAACTGCAAAAGGCCATTTTTGTGCTACGGGCCGCAATCCCTTCGCTGGAGGAAGACCGTTATATGGCGCCGGATCTCAAGGCGGCGGCGGAGTTGATCGCCTCCGGTGCGTTGGTCGCCACGATTTCGGACGGCATCCTGCCGAAGCTGGAGGCTTGAGATGAGGCACGTTTTAACCTTCGCCAACTCTGTTCTTGCAGGGGCTAAACCCACGGAAAAGAGAGGCAATCGATGAAGACTCCCTTTGCCCTTCACCAAGGCACTTCGCCGATCATCCTCGGTCTGCCTCACACCGGCACGGATGTTCCGGCGGAGATTTGGAGCCGCCTCAACGACAACGGCAAAATTCTGGCCGATACGGACTGGTACATCCATGAGCTTTATGCCGGGCTTCTGGAAAACGCGACAACCGTGAGGGCGACGTTCCATCGTTATGTCATCGACGCCAACCGCGACCCGGCCGGGGTGAGCCTTTATCCGGGCCAGAACACGACCGGGCTGGTTCCGGACACCGATTTCGACGGCAAGCCTATCTGGAATGAAGGGCAGGAACCCACGCCGGATGACATTGCGGACCGTCTGGAAACCTTCCACGCGCCCTATCATGCAGCTCTTGCGGCCGAGATCGAGCGGATCAAGGGCATCCATGGGATCGCCATTCTCTATGATTGCCATTCGATCCGTTCGCACATCCCCTTCCTCTTTGAAGGCAAGCTGCCGGATTTCAACATCGGCACGGATATGGGCAGAACCTGTGATCCCGCCATCGAGCACATCGCCGTTGAGGCCACCGCCGCCGCGCAAGGTTACGACAGCGTTCTGAACGGCCGCTTCAAGGGTGGCTGGACGACGCGCCATTATGGCAAGCCGCAGAAAGGTGTGCACGCAATCCAGATGGAGCTGGCACAATCCACGCATCTGCAAAGCGAGGTGCCGCCTTTTGCTTATGACGCGGGCAAAGCCGAACGCCTTCGCCAGCATCTCAAGACGATTCTCACGCGCATGGAAGAATTTGCGCTCGACACGAAACGATAAGGGGAAATCTTATGAACAATCCGCGCCATAATATTCGCGAGGTTCGCGCACCGCAGGGCACCGAGCTCAATGCCAAAAGCTGGATGACGGAAGCGCCGCTGCGCATGCTGATGAACAATCTCGACCCTGATGTGGCCGAGCGACCGCATGAGCTGGTGGTTTATGGCGGCATCGGCCGCGCCGCCCGCACATGGGACGATTTCGACCGCATCGTCGCGACGCTGAAGGATTTGAACGAGGACGAGACCCTGATCGTGCAGTCCGGCAAGCCGGTCGGCGTCTTCCGCACCCACAAGGATGCGCCGCGCGTGCTGATCGCCAATTCGAATCTGGTGCCGCATTGGGCCACCTGGGATCATTTCAACGAGCTGGATAAGAAGGGCCTAGCTATGTACGGCCAGATGACCGCTGGTTCGTGGATTTACATCGGCACCCAGGGCATCGTGCAGGGAACGTACGAAACCTTCGTGGAGGCTGGCCGCCAGCATTATGGCGGTAATCTCAGGGGCAAATGGATCCTGACCGGCGGTCTCGGTGGTATGGGCGGCGCGCAGCCGCTCGCCGCCGTCATGGCCGGCGCCTGCTGCCTTGCCGTCGAATGCGATGAAACCCGCGTCGATTTCCGTCTGCGCACCCGTTATGTTGATGCGAAGGCGCATACACTTGATGAGGCGCTGGCGCTGATCGATCAATGGACGAAGGCCGGCGAGGCCAAGTCCGTCGGCCTGATCGACAACGCAGCGGAGATATTCCCGGAACTTTTCCGTCGCGGCATCCGGCCCGATATCGTGACCGACCAGACCTCGGCGCACGATCCGATCCATGGTTATCTGCCTGCCGGCTGGAGCGTGGCCGAATGGCGCGCCAAACAGGAGAGTGATCCACAGGCGGTTGCCGCTGCCGCTCGCGCCTCCATGAAAGTTCACGTCCAGGCCATGGTCGATTTCTGGAACGCCGGCGTTCCGACGCTCGATTACGGCAATAATATCCGCCAGGTCGCAAAGGACGAAGGGCTGGAAAACGCCTTCGCTTTCCCCGGCTTCGTGCCGGCCTATATTCGCCCGCTGTTTTGCCGAGGCATCGGGCCGTTCCGCTGGGCGGCACTTTCCGGTGACCCGGAGGACATCTACAAGACCGACGCCAAGGTGAAGGAACTACTGCCCGACAACAAACACCTGCACAACTGGCTGGATATGGCGCGCGAACGCATCGCGTTTCAGGGCCTGCCTGCCCGCATTTGCTGGGTGGGGCTCGGCGACCGCCATCGTCTCGGGCTTGCCTTTAATGAAATGGTCAGGAACGGTGAACTGAAGGCGCCTATCGTGATCGGCCGCGACCATCTCGATTCTGGCTCCGTCGCCTCGCCCAACCGCGAGACCGAATCCATGAAGGACGGTTCCGATGCCGTATCGGACTGGCCGCTGCTTAACGCACTGCTTAACACTGCATCCGGTGCAACCTGGGTATCGCTGCATCACGGCGGCGGTGTTGGTATGGGCTTTTCCCAGCATTCCGGCATGGTCATCTGCTGCGATGGCACCGACGACGCCGCGCGTCGGATCGAGCGTGTTCTGTGGAATGACCCGGCAACCGGCGTCATGCGCCATGCCGATGCAGGTTACGAGATTGCCGTGGAATGCGCCAAGGAGCAGGGACTGCGTCTCCCCGGTATTCTCGGCAATTAATGAGCGTGCCGCGCGGTCCATCGCCGCGCGGCATTCCGACCTTGCGTCGGCAAAGCCTCAGGGCATTACCCAACGCTCCTTTGACTGAAACTTCCGGTTCGATTTTCTCGTTGTTAGCTGTTGGTCGGTCATAGCCGATCATTTTTAGCGTCTATAACGGCGCGGCAAGCTTTTAATGGAGTGCGAACGACAGCATGGCACCGCGGCGTACTTCACTTGCCTTCAGCTTTTTGGTTGGTGCAATTTTTCCGGCTTTTTCTTTGACCGTCCCTGCATCCTCCCAGGCCCAAGAGGCTGTGCCGGTAAGAATCGATGTTGGCGGATATAAGCTCAACAGCCTGTTGCTGGAGCCGCAAAAGCAGGCGGAGCTGCCACCGATCGTCTTCCTGCATGGCGCGAGCGCAAGTCTCTACGACCCGCTGTTGTCCTTTGCGGACAAATTCCGCGGCCGCGCAAAACTTCTGTTCGTCGACAGGCCGGGCCATGGCAGTTCCGACATCGGCGGCAAAGATAATATCCTGCCCGACGGACAGGCCGACGCCGTGGCTCAACTGATGAAAAAGCGCGGCATCCGCAAGGCCATCATCGTCGGCCACTCCTTTGGCGGAGCCATTACCGCGGCATTCGCGCTTCGCCACCCGGAAATGGTGTCGGGCCTGGTGTTTCTTTCTCCGGCGGTTTACCCCTGGCCTGGAGGCATCGCCTGGTATTACACGGCGGCAAGCGCCCGGGTGACAGGCCCGCTTTTTTCGATCTTCGTCGCACCGCCCGTGGGTTTCCTTGCGCTCGACCGGGCGACGCGCGGGGTTTTCGCCCCCAATCATCGTCCTCCCGGCTATGTGGAGGCAACGCGCGCACGGGGGGCGTTGAGACCGCAGGCTTTTCGCCATAACGCGCAGGAAGTCGCCGCGCTGAACACATGGGCGCGGAGCGCCTCACCGAACTACTCCAAAATCAAGGCGCCGACCGTCATTATAACCGGCGACACCGACAATGTTGTTTCACCGGAAATTCATTCCCGCCAGCTTGCACGCGCTATTGATGGGTCGAGCTTGATCATTGTGAGGAATCTCGGACACAAGTCGGACTACGTTGCGCGTGATCTTGTGGTCGCGGCAATCGAAAAACTCGCCGGAAAAAGTGTTGATCTACGCGCCGCGCAAAAAAAGCTTGAACAACGTATCGCTGGCGACCGCGATAAATAGTGCCATCGTCCAGACAAACGACCAGGGAATGCAGAAGATGAGACACCTAGAAAACACCGCCTATACATCAATGCCCTGGAAAAACGGCGGCGGTGTAACGACAGAGATCATCGTTCATCCCGCAAAAGCCCCGATGGCGGATTTCGACTGGCGCATCAGCATGGCGAACGTTGCGCAAGACGGGCCTTTTTCCATATTTCCCGGAGTTGATCGCACCCTTTGCATCCTCGAAGGGAAAGGCATGAGCCTCAGCATCGACGCACGCGAGCCGGTGGTGTTGACGATGGCAAGCGATCCCCTGCCCTTCGCCGCGGATGTTCCGGTGGACGCCGTTTTGGCAGACGGTCCCATCGTCGATCTCAATGTCATGTCCCGTCGCGAGCAATATTCGCATCGCGTCGAAAGACACCGCACCACACTCACTGTCCAGTCGACAGGCTCAACGGCGACAATAATTTTTGCCGTTGATCCCGTCAGCGTCTCATCGGCCGGCCAAACGGTGCATTTGCAGCGACGCGACAGCCTCTTGCTGGAGCGCGGCGCCGGATTTGCAGTGAAGGGCATGGAAGAGGATGGTCGTTTCTTCGTCGTGACGTTTGATCAGGTCTAAGCTGCTTCCCTCAATCGAGACCGAGCGGGTCGGAAACCCGTGGCCATAGGCCAAGGCTTGCCTTGCGGTAAGGTGTTTTTGCCGGGTCGGTGGGATAGGAGGTCGGGGCCGCGATATAGACGATCTCTGAAGCGATCGGCGCAAAACCCGCGTGAAAATGGTTGGTCGACTTGACGAGCAACAGGTCTTTTTTCGCGAAATCGATTCCGAGATTGGAAAAGATATCCGGCTCATAAGTTTGCGTTCGACTGGTGATGAGAATGATGTCGATTTCGGTGCCGAGCGGCCGGACAACGGCGGCGCGGCCGAGCGTAACGCGGCTATTACGGAAACTCTGCCAGCCCGTCTCGACGGTGCGCATAACCTTTACTCGGAAATCCAGCGGATCGCCGCCCTGCGGACTGGATTTTCCACCGATGCGAAGATCGAGCTCTGCGCCCTCCCCCGCTGCATGGCAAAAAGACACTGCGATGGGATCCCAGATCGTCGCGACGCCGATCCTGTCCATGCCGCGCTCTACCATGCGGCGCAGAATGTGGGTCGCGTCACCCGCGACACCGCCGCCGGGATTATCCCATATATCCGAGATCACCACCGGCCTTTGCGAATTTTCGCTGCGAATGGCAACGGCCTGGTCGAGACCGGCTTCCGTATCCAGCATCGGCATGGCGGTCAGCCTGCGCATGGCATAAAGTTCACGGCCCAGCTTTTCGGCCAGCGCGTCCCCTTTGGTCCTGTCGTCATCCGTAACAACGACGATGCGTGTGCCCATGTCCCGTACATCACCCGCCATGAATCCATGAATAACGGAGATGGAGAGAATACCGTCTTTGCCCTCCATCGCCTTCAGCCGGTCCACATAAGAACGCATCGGCTCACGGCTGGTCGGATAAATGGTGATCATCCGGCAATCGAAAGTCGAGATGACGGGCCTGATTTCGCCGCGCAGAGTACGCAACGCCATTTCGACGACATGTTCGCCGCGTTCCTCAAAATCGGTATGGGGAAATTCCAGGAACGTCGCCATGATATCCAGGCTTTCAACCCTTAATGCCGTGAGATGGCTATGGGGATCGAACTCCGCCGCAATTAAGACGTTCGGGCCCACCATTGCCCGGATCCGCGACAGGAAATCCCCTTCAGGATCGTCATAGCCCTGCGCCACCATGGCGCCATGCAGGCCAAGAACCACAGCATCGACCGGCAGGGCTGCCCGGAGCTCCGAAAGAATGGTGTCTCGCAGTGTTTCATACGTCTGGCGCTGGATGAGGCCGGCAGGCTCCGCCCAGCAGGACGTGCCCTCGATGACCGTGAACCCTTCCGCCTTGCCGCGGCGCCGCAGAATAGGGACCGGCGAGGAGCATAGCGTCGGCGTGTCCGGATGTTCACCCGGCCCGGCATAGAAAGCCGCACGAAAGGCATCCATATCCGTGGGAACAGGTGAAAACGTGTTGGTTTCGGTGGCGAGCGACGCCGTGAATATGCGCATTTATGGGGTCTCGTTGCCGGAGCTGCCTGCGGGCTGAGCTCGTTTCCTCAAGTTAATTAGCCGGGTAACATTACCAGACCGTACCGCGTGCAGCGACCTCTTCGACGCGGGTAACAACGCCGTTTCGATGGAACACCATCCTGTCGAAAAGGTTGCTGACGACGCATGTATGGTTCGGCACGACCCTGACGACATCGCCGATCCGGGGACCGCCGGACGCGCAGCCGGAAAGATCGACAACCGCGTGTTCTTCAGAGAGTGAGATGATTTTTGCGCCTTCATGGCCTTCGATCAGCCCATAATCGTTGAAGCCGAGGAGATCGGAGGTCAAAGCCTTGGAGCCGCAATCAAGCACGGCGCGGTCCGCTGCAGGCCGCGAGACAACGGTAGCGAGAACATGCATTGCCAGATCATCGGCCGTGCAATGGCCGGCACGCAACATCGCCCGGTCATTATAGACATAGGTGCCTGCCCGGTGTTCGGTTGCAGAGGGAACGAGATGCGCTGCATAGAAGTCCGGCGAGCCGCCGCTGGAACGAACCGGGCAGTCCACGCCTTTTGCCGCAAGCAGCACCATGGTGTCGCGCAGGAAGCTTTCCACCTTTTCAGCTCCGCCCGGTGCCGGATAGGTCAAGATACCCTTGAATATAAGTCCCGTCGCGGCGACGATTTTCTCAGCAAGTGCCGCTGCCGCCGCCGGTGTCTGCACACCGCAACGCTTTCCACCGGTATCACATTCAACGAGCACGCCGAGCGGCCGCCCCTCATCAAATGTGGCAGCGAGGCCGGCAACCGTCACGTCGCTATCTGCGACAACGCTCAGCTGAGCTATACGGGAATTCAGCGCTTTCAACCGCGACAGTTTCGCGGCACCAAGAATATTGTAGGTAATCAGGATATCGTCAAAACCGGCGTCTGCGAAAACCTCCGCTTCGCTAACTTTCTGGCAATTGATGCCTATGGCGCCGGCCTGAAGCTGCTGTCGGGCGATGGCCGGTATCTTGTGTGTCTTGATATGCGGCCGGAAGGCCTTGCCATGACTGTCGAGATAGGCCTGCGCCTTCTTTATATTTGCGGCAAGCCGGTCTTCGTCGATCACCGGCATTGGCGTCGAAATGGCATCAAGCTTTGCGCCCTCGTCAGGCCATGGATAGGTCATCATATCTCTCTAAGCGAAATAAATCAGATACTTAAGCCAAAGGCTTATAAGCGATAACGTCCATTTCCACCTTGGCGTCAACCATCAGCGGGGACTGTACGGTTGAGCGTGCAGGCGGATGATCGATGAAATGTTTCTGGAACACGGCGTTAAAACTGGAGAAATCCCTGGCGTCATCCAGCCAGACATTCACCTTCACCACATCGGCAAGCGTACAATCAGCCAGCGCCAGGACATCCTTGAGATTGGCCACCACCTGCTCGGTCTGGGCGACGATACCGCCAGTCACCACTTCGCCGTCAATGGTGGGCACCTGTCCGGACACATAGACGAAATCACCGGCCCGGACGGCCTTGGCGAAGGGTCGACGCTGCCCGCCGGCCTGGCTATCTGCGACCTCGAACCGCACCAACTTATTTTTCACCATTCAAGCCTCGCAAATTATTTTCATGATGTTCAATTTTTCTTGCATTTATAGCCGGTTTAACGACGATACTCCATAACCCATGTAAATTATTTAGCAAATGATGAGATTCATTCGCTTTTCGCGACATTTTTTGAATGTTGCGGATATTTACTTAACGGCCGGCGATTTTTCGCTACGCGTCGAATATGACCTATTGCATCCAGGCCAAAGAGCGTCATCCACGCGGTGACCGTGACTCAACCGACGAGTTTGCCGCGGCAAACTACGCATTATAAATGAGGAGGCCGGAGAGTCCGGCACCATTGTTGGGTCCGCAACAGGCATCAGCCTTGTGCGGATATGAGGCGCTTACCGATCACTCTGTCAGTGATGAAATGCGCTATATCACGAGCCTGGATCCGTATATCCGGAACGGCGGTAATTTCCCAGAACCGGCCTGCCGTCAGCGCGCCGACGGCGAAGAGACCTGGCCATGCCTGGCCATCCGTGCGCAGCAGCCGGGAATCGCCGTCGACCTCGACACCAAGGCCAAAGGAATCGAGCCGAAGCACCCCGTCAGATCGCATGCTTTCCAGAAGGCGAGAGTGGCCGATACCCGCGCGTTCCATGCCGGTGCAATTGATGACCCAATCGACCTGCAGTTCCTTAATCATCTGCGTATGCCGAACGCGATAACGAATGGAGATGCTCTCCTCCTGTTCATCGATCGCCTGGAGATAACCCGCGTGGATAGTGAGAACGCCGTCTGACAACAGCTTGTCAAAGGCGTCATGCACCTCAGGCGCGATGCGATGTCTATGGATATTCCACCAAGGCAGCGCATGCCGCAAAAACCTTGCGCGTTGCTGTGAGCTGAGGCTCTGCCATAGCGATTGTGTTTTTGGCCGCAAACCGTCCATAACCGAGCGCCATGGCGCCCCGTTGGTCACCTGTTGACGGAGAGATCGTAATAGCTCGCTTATCTCAGTGGAACCTTCAGGCAGACGCGGAGCGCTAGGCGGCACAGGCGGACTAACATGCGGATGCGGAATGAGCCCGCGGCGGGACAGGACATGGATCGGGCCCCGGTGACCTTTTCCGCGCAGCGTCAACACCTGATCGATCATCGTAAGGCCGGAACCAAGGATACAGATACGATCCCCGCTCTTCACCCGGGACAACCATCCCGGCTGCCAGCAATGGCTCACCACGCGCTGCACGCCCTCTTCACGTTTTGCGACAGTTTGCACCGGCAAACTTGCAGCACCAACGCCGAGACACAGAACGACATTGCGTGCCTGCAATGTCTCGCCATTTTCCAGGGTGAAGGTAAAGCCGCCTTGTGATTCGGGCCGGCAAGCGGATGCCTTCGCCCGAATAAAATCCACACGCGCCCGCTGTTCCCGGCTTCTGAGAAGACTGGCGAGCCGGTCCCGCAGATAGAGCCCATAATCGCCCCTCGACGCGAATAGAAGGGGATCGTTTCCCAGCCCGTTCTGCGCCAACCATTCGACAAAATCGTCCGGGCGGTCTGGAAAGACACTCATACGCCCCGCAGGCACATTCAGCCGATGATAGGGTAGTTCCGTGCGATAGGCGGTTCCGCGGCCAAAATCCGACTCGTCACCAACGATGGCAATCGACGCCTCCGCTGGCAGTGATAACAGGAGATGGGCTGCTGTACAAATGGCCGAGAAACCCGAACCGACTAGAGCGACGTCATAGGACATTCAATCCTCCAACCAACGACAATGGAATTGCCCGGCAACCAGCGCGAGGCCTCCCATACTCTAGTCATGCAGTAGAGATTAACCAGCTGCGAATGTCCACCCTTGAATTTCCCAACTGCCCCGCCCTAGCGAGATAGCGAAAGTTAGCCGCGGCAAACTTCCGGCCCACCTGCTGTCATAACTCAAGCCGAGGGAGCGAGGGAGCGAGGGAGCGAGGGGAAAAACGAGGCCAAGTTAGCCGCGGCAAACCAGAAAACGCCAAGAAGGGAAAAGTGATTCTTCCACAATGCTTTAGCGGCGTCTCTGTACATGAGAAAAAAGCC